>NZ_OZ183478.1:0-1499752 GCF_964264745.1 Spiroplasma endosymbiont of Virgichneumon dumeticola | reverse complement strand
AGCAAAAACCTCAGTAATAAATATTTTTTAAGCTATCATGTGGATAACTTTGTTGATAACTTGTGGATTAGTGTTGATAACCTGTTAATAAACTTGTTAATATAGGTATTATTATTTTCTAATCTCTAAATAATAAGTATTATATAAAATATTATAAATCATTTATTTTTTTGTTGAACTAATATTGCTAACAATAATTTTAAAATTTTTATTTGGGTGTTAGTAGCTACCTTATAAAAATTTACACACAAAAATGGATTTAACAATAAATTATCATCATCATTATTATATTTTAAAGTAAAATTAGGCGTGGTTATTAAAAAAATGAAAGACAGGAGAAATAAAATGAATGAAAAACAAATGGATGGTTTATGCAAGGCAGGTTGTATCGTATCAATCATTTCATCAGGTATTATTATGTTATTAACAATTATTGGTGCAATTATTACATTAACAGCTCTTAGTTCGGTTGAAACTGCTAGTTCAACATCTGGAGGAATTAGCGAAGTTGTGGCAACTACTAAAAAAATTACTGCTATTTTTTGAATCGTTGTTGCTCTATTACAATTGTTACCATTATTTTTTTCTATTAATTTGTTACGTGGAAAAGCAAATGCAAATATTCCAGCAGGAGTAATTTCTTTATTTTTTTCAGGAGTAATTGGTGGTATTTTAATTTTTAAATTATTTAACCTTATTAAGGTTTTTATTTAGATAAGCTGAATGAGTAAATATTCCATTCTTTATCATTAAAATGTTTTATTTCTTTATTTTTTTGTGTAAAATATATCTATCTATTAATTGTTTATAATTGTTAGAATTAATTTGTGAATAAAATAATATTCTGTTAGAATATTATTATTGATTTTTTAATAAAACTTAACAAAAAGGAGAATAAAGATGAAACCAACATACCAACCAAGCAAAAGGAAGCATCAAAAAACCCATGGGTTTTTTGCAAGAATGAAATCTGCGACAGGAATTAATGTTATTAAAAGAAGACGTCAAAGAGGGCGTAAAAAATTAACAGCATAGTTTAAAAAATATTTTAAGGTGAATGGACATATGGAAAAAAAATACCATCTTTTGAAAAATCATCATTTTAAATATTTAATTAACGAAGGAAAAAATCTTTCAAATAGCCAATTTTATATTTATTATATAAATCGTTCAGATTTTGGCACTATAAAAATAGGAATATCAGTAGGAAAAAAAATAGTTCGCTTTGCTTTTGAGCGTAACAAAATTAAACGTCAGGTGCGTAGCATGTTAATAGATGTTAAAAAGGACTGACCAGTAGATATGGTCATAATGGTTAGAAAAAATTACTTATCTAATACATATGAAAAAAATACTAGTTCTTTATTAAATCTTTTAATGAAAGTACCATTAAAGGGAGTATAAATAACAATGCAGTATAAAAAATTTTTATTTCCAGAAAAGCAACAGAAAAAAAATGTTTGAGTTAAAATGACATGAAAATGATCTAAAATAATTTTAGGTGTATTTTTGTTAATGTCAACACTTTGAGGCTGTGGTCAGGTTATGGGTGATACTAACGTTGCCACAGGCACAGTTACTTCAGCATATGATTTTCAAAAATATAATGTTGCTGCTGTCTTTTTTGAAATCTTAATTGGCAATCAAGATGTAGCTAAAAATCATATTTTTCATATTAATGGTGGTAATATATTTGAATATGATTTTAATGGTATTCGTTCATGAGCAGAAGCATGAACAGTTACTAAATCACCATTTTATGGGATGTTTGTCTATCCAATTTCATGATTATTAGTTAATATATCATCTGGTTTAAGTGGTAACGGTGATCCTACAAATGGTGTAAGTATTATTTTTTCTATTATTTTTACAACATTAATTATTAAATTAATTACTTTAGTATTTACTTTTAAAGCACAGCAAAATCAAGAAAAAATGCAGTCTGTTCAAATGAAAACTACTGAAGTTCAAGCTAAATATAAACATTCACGAGATCCAAGTGCCAAACAAAAACAACAAATGGAATTAATGGCTATTTATAAAAAAGAAGGTATTAATCCTATGGCTGCCTTTATTCCTATGATTTTATCAATGCCTTTTATTTTGGCTATGTATAATGTTATGAAATCAACAAATATTTTAAAAAACACTACAGTTGGAGCTATTCAGTTAGTTGAACAACCATGAGGAATGATTACTCAAGGCCACTTTATGTATTTAATAATAATTTTAATTTATGTACCAACACAATTAGTTTCAATGCTTTTTCCTATGTTTTTAAATCGTTCTCGCCAAAAAATTAAAACAAAAGAATCAAAAGCTGCTTTAAAAAAACAATTTATTATGCAAAGCATCTTTATCTTAATGTTTGTGTTCTATGTATGTATTGCTCCTTCAGGAGTGGGAATTTATTGAATTATTTCAGGTTTATTACAAATTATTCAAACTATTAGTTTCCATTGTTACAATAAACAAAAACGTAATCGCTATAAGAAAAATGCAACTATTAATACTCCATTTTCAACTAAAATTAAAAAAATATTTGTTAAATCAGAAACTGTACAGCCTAAAAGAATTCGATAGTTTTTAAAAATCTCTTTGGTGGTAAAAAATGGAAATAAAAATCTTTAAAAAGATAGTTCATTTAGAAGAATTTATTCAAAATTTGCCTAGTAATACCTTTTATATAGTTTTAAACAGTGAAAAACGTTTATTTAGAACCATCACTCAGTTATTTGTTTTTAATGAACAAGATGTTAAAAATTATCTTATTAGTAAATGGCATGATTTATTGGGAAAATTAGAAATAAAAGAATTTGAAAAAAACAATTATTATTAAAAATAATCATGTTTATGTTAATATAAAATGTGATAAAAGTAATACTATTTTTTCTACTTGCGAAGAACATATAATTAATGCTCTACAAAAATTACTTATTGTTTATTTAGAAACTAAGTTTAGGAAAAATTATTTTAGGCTTTTCTCCCTTTATGTACTATTTTTAAATTTTATCACATAAATGCTGAGAAAAGCCTATCTACGGACTTCTCCCCACATTTTTAAATTAAAAATAGCATTACAGTTTCAAAACTAGGTATGTTATTGAATTTATATGCAGCTTCTTTTGCATATAAATGAATATGATGTTTTGCAACTTTGATATGTGTTTTAAATGTTCTTCGTATATGTTTTCATACTGACTCAATTTGGTTGGTATTTACACCAGTTTTTGAAACATAGCCATCTTGATGGTTAACTGTTTCATGCTTAGTGAAAACCGATTTCAAATCGCGATATCCTTTTCAAGAATCAGTATGTACATCACACTTTGAAGAAATGTGGTTTATTGCAAACTGCCAAAGATTTTTACTGTTTGCGTTTTTCAATACTTTCACAATCAGATTGTTGGTTGTTTTTTCATAAATACCAACAATCAAGGTTTTGTTCAACAAGGATCTTCCTTGTTTTTTAAAACCCATATGTGAAAGATACATTTCATCCATTTGCACTATGCCCTCAACAATGAATTGAGGTTCTTGTTTAGCAATGGCACTTCGGATTTTATGACCCATTCTTCAAGCTGTTTTCAAGGTCACTCCCAATTCTTTTGCAACATCAGTTGATGGAATTCCATGTTTGGTGTTTATTCATCTAAAGATGAGATAAAACCAAGATATTAAAGGTGTTTGTGACTTTTAAAATATAGTGCCCGTGAGAATACTGAATGTTTGATGACATTTCAAACATCTCATTTTTCTTAAATTAGAAGTATTCAAATTAAAACTAGAACACCTAATACATTTGCTTTGTTTCAAACTTGCTATATATGCAAGAAATTGTTTTTCAGTTTGAAAAGTATTATTGAACTCATTCAATTTCATTGTTTCCTCCACAAGTACATGTGGGGAGAAGTCCGTTATTTTATAACAATAAATCTCAATAATTATATAAATAATCAAAAATATGTTCTTAAAAATAGAATTTATCAAATAATGAAAAAAATGAAATATAATTAAACCCCCTTTCATTTTGAACCAATGTCCAATAACCAACGTAAAATAATTCATGAACTAGTAAAGAAAATTGATGGAATTGTAAGTTATTCATTAGGTACTGGTCAAGAACGTCATGTGGTAATCAAACTAGAAAATTTAGAACAACCTAGGATTTAAATCTTTAGGTTGTTTAACATAAGAGGTAAAAAAATGTTAAGTGAAACAATTGTCGCAATAGCGACTGCCCCCCTAAATCAAGCTATAAGTATTATTAGAATTTCTGGTAAAGATACTTATGAATTTTTAAATAAAGTTTTTAATAAAGATATTTTAAAACAAAAAGGTCATACTTTAAAAACCGGATATATTGTTGATTATGATGGCAATAAAATTGATCAAGTTGTTCTTGCATGTTATCGTGCCCCTAAGTCATTCACAGGTGAAGATACAATTGAAATTAATTGTCATGGTGGTGTTTTGATTACTCAAAAAATACTACAATTATTACTAACTACAGGTATGATAATGGCCACTAGAGGCGAGTTTACGAGACGTGCATATCTAAATGACAAAATTGATTTGATTGAATCAGAGGCGATTAATGATTTAATTATGGCAGAAAATGATACTACTTTAAAAACCGCTATTAATAGTTTAAGTGGTAAAACAAAAATATTAATTAATGAGTTGTCTGCTGAACTGTTAACATTAATTGCTAATATTACTGTTAATATTGATTATCCTGAATATGATGGAATAGAACAGACAACAATTGAAAATGTTATACCTTTAGTTGAAAAATTTTTAAATAAAATTAAAGTTATTAAAGAGCATAGTAGAATTGCAAAAACTATTAAAGAAGGCATTAATACTGTTATTATTGGAAAACCAAATGTCGGTAAATCTTCATTATTAAATGCTTTATTAAATGAAGATAAAGCTATTGTTTCTAATCAAGCAGGAACAACTCGTGATTTAGTTGAAGGTAAAATTAATTTAGGTGATGTTACTTTAAATTTAATTGACACAGCGGGAATTCGTAATACATTAAATAATATTGAAAAAGCAGGAATTAACAAATCACATGATGCCTTAAATAATGCTGATTTAATAATACTAGTATTGGATGGTTCAAAACCTCTAACTAGTCAAGATAAAAAATTATTAGCATTAATTGAGAATAAAAATTATCTTATTGCTATTAATAAAACAGATTTAGGGTTAAAATTAGAATTAGACGTTAAAAATAAATTTAATGTAGTTAAAATTAGTGCAATTAATAAAGAAATTACTAATTTAATTTCAGATATAAAAGATAAAATTATAACTACCGAAATTAACTTTAGTAAAGAATTACTCCTTGCCAATGCTAGACAATTAGCGTATTTAGATGAAATTGAAATTAGTGTTAAGAATACTTTAGAAGACTTAAAATCTTATATTTCAATTGATTTAATCATTGTCCATTTACAAAAAGCATGAAATACAATTTTGGAAATGCAAGGCAAGAAATTTGAAACTAATTTATTAGATGAAATTTTCAAAAGATTTTGTTTAGGAAAATAGAAATTAAGGAAGGTAAAAATATGGCAAATAATGGAATTTTTGATACTCACTGTCATTTAATGTCAGAACATTATGTTGAAGATGAGGTTTCAAAACTATTAAAAGATGCTTATTTGGCGGGCGTAGGCAGTATTTTAAATGTTGGTTTTACTTTAAAAACTAGTCAAGATGCAGTTAGTCAAGTTAGTCAATTTGAAAACGATGAACAAATATCTCGACTTTATGCAGCTGTTGGAATCCATCCAACAGAAGTTGCTGAATTTGAAAACAATGAAAAAATTAATGTAATATTAGAAATGAAAAAATTAATTCAAACTGGTAAAGTAATTGCTGTTGGTGAAATTGGATTAGATTATTTTCATAAATTTACTACTCCTGAAAAACAAAAAAAATGATTTATTGAACAATTAAAACTAGCAAAGGAACATCAGTTACCAGTATTATTACATATTCGCGACGCATTTGAAGATGCATTTCAAATTATTAAAACTCAAAATATTACTTGCGGCATATTGCATTGTTTTACAGGAACAAAAGAAATCGCTGAAAAATTTATCAAACAAGGATTTTATATTTCATTTGCTGGTAATGTAACTTATAAAAATGCTGTTAATTTGCAAGCAGTAGTTAAAACTATTCCTATGAATAGAATTTTAGTTGAAACTGATGCACCATATTTAACACCAGAACCAAAAAGAGGAAGAAACCCTAAACATGGTTTAACAGTTAATAATCCAGAAAATATTATTTTTACAGTTAAAAAAATTGCTGAGTTAAAAAATATTCCTAAACAAGTTGACAGTGTCATTAATACGACTCGTGAAAACGCTTTTAATATTTTTAAATTAAATAATGAGACTGAATAATATGGAAATGAAAGTTGTCATTTTTTAGCAACTGGATATGAAATGCTAGTTTTACCAGGTGGTAATTTAGGTGTTGAAAATTTAAATAAAAATCAATTATTAAAATCTAAATGAGTAGAATTTGCTAAAGATAATAAAATCATCGTTGCTATTTGTATTGCTCCACAAATTCTTGGCCAATTAAATTTGTTAGATAATAAAAAAAAAGGCTTTTCTCCCTTTATGTACTATTTTTAAATTTTATCACATAAATGCTGAGAAAAGCCTATCTACGGACTTCTCCCCACATTTTTAAATTAAACATAGCATTACAGTTTCAAAACTAGGTATGTTATTGAATTTATATGCAGCTTCTTTTGCATATAAATGAATATGATGTTTTGCAACTTTGATATGTGTTTTAAATGTTCTTCGTATATATTTTCATACTGACTCAATTTGGTTGGTATTTACACCAGTTTTTGAAACATAGCCATCTTGATGGTTAACTGTTTCATGCTTAGTGAAAACCGATTTCAAATCGCGATATCCTTTTCAAGAATCAGTATGTACATCACACTTTGAAGAAATGTGGTTTATTGCAAACTGCAAAAGATTTTTACTGTTTGCGTTTTTCAATACTTTCACAATCAGATTGTTGGTTGTTTTTTCATAAATACCAACAATCAAGGTTTTGTTCAACAAGGATCTTCCTTGTTTTTTAAACCCATATGTGAAAGATACATTTCATCCATTTGCACTATGCCCTCAACAATGAATTGAGGTTCTTGTTTAGCAATGGCACTTCGGATTTTATGACCCATTCTTCAAGCTGTTTTCAAGGTCACTCCCAATTCTTTTGCAACATCAGTTGATGGAATTCCATGTTTGGTGTTTATTCATCTAAAGATGAGATAAAACCAAGATATTAAAGGTGTTTGTGACTTTGAAAATATAGTGCCCGTGAGAATACTGAATGTTTGATGACATTTCAAACATCTCATTTTTCTTAAATTAGAAGTATTCAAATTAAAACTAGAACACCTAATACATTTGCTTTGTTTCAAACTTGCTATATATGCAAGACATTGTTTTTCAGTTTGAAAAGTATTATTGAACTCATTCAATTTCATTGTTTCCTCCACAAGTACATGTGGGGAGAAGTCCGAAAAACAATTACTCAATTATCCAGGAACAGACATGGGATTGAATAATAGTAAAATTGATTTAAAGAAAAAAAGTAGTTGTTGATGGTAACATTATTACTGGTAGATTAGTAGGGTGTGTTTTTGAATTTGGCTTAACTATCATTTAAAAATTTTTAAATAAAATCTCTAGTGAAAATGTAAAATTAAGACTTGTTATGTAATTTATTAACATAACAAGTTGTTTTATTTATAATAGTAATAGTAGGTAATAGTATATAATTTGAAACTAATTGTGTTGTAAAAATATAAAAATTTATTTTTATCATCTGATAGAATGCTGTTTGTCAATAACTTCTGTATTTTTTGCATTATGTGAATGCTCCTTAGAAAATAGTATAATAATATTATAACAATTTTACTAATATTTTTTATAAAAAAGATAATATAAATTTTTATTATAGTATGAAAAAATTAAACTATTTTAAAATTAGGAGAATAGGTATGTTAAATAAAAATAAAATGATTTCTTTAGGTTTAATAATAGGGATGATAATGTCATTAGTTATATTTATGACCTGTATCATTTATGGCATTGTTACGATCATTAGTTATTTTTCATCTAATGTGATTTTAATAATTATTTTTGGATTATTTCAAATAGTGCCATTTTTGTTATGTTTGAATAGTTATCTTAATCATGAACGACAACTATTTGTTACAGGTTTAATCAGTCTAACCTCATTTGTAATTCCTGGAGTTGTGATTTTAATAGGATATTTTATTAAACAAAAACGTTTATTAAAAATTAAATTTAATACTTAATTTAATGTAAACTAATAAAAAATGAGTTCAATGAACTCATTTTTTATTAGTTTGTTGAATCTACATTATTTCTTCATCTTTTACAAGAGTTTCACGATTAGGGTCTTGTTCTAATATTATTTGTTTGTAAATTGTATCACGGTATTTTACACAACCATCAATAACATTATCTAAAGGATTTTCAGCAACACGAACTTCAAAAATATCTCCTTCGTATTTTTGACGAATTGGTTTCGTTCCGCCTTTTCCAGTAACTTCGATAAAGTATTCTTTAGCCAACTCTTCTTTAATGAATTCAGCAATTTTTCTGATATAAGCTCCTCCACCACAAACAGTAATTCCTTTACCTTTTTTCTTTAAGTCACTAATACTTCCAGGTGCTCTTTCTCCTGAAGTTCTTAGTACTCGTCGAATTGCAGGAATAATTTCAAGTCTAAATTGAACTTGCATAACATTTTCACGAATTTCTTCTGGTGTGATTTCAATAGTTTTAGAAATAGACATTGTCTCACCTGGTTGAGAATCTAGTCTAGGTAATGAAACTCCTGAAATTGTATATGGCTTTTCATCTTGATATTTCAATAATGAACCAATATTTTTTTTAATATCTTCAGCTTCTTTAGTACCAATTTTTAAAGCATGTTTTGAAGCGATATATTCACTAATTTTGTTAGTTAAATAGTCTCCAGCACAACTTGTTGTATAAGAGTATAGAATTGAGTCATTACTAATAATAGCAATATCAGTACTTCCACCACCAATATCAACACACATGATAGCAGTTCCAAAAATATCTTGTCCAGAACCTAAGGCAGCCATTTTTACTTCTTCTTGAACGAATCCGCGAAGTGCTCCTAATTGGTGAACGATATTTTCTAACGCTTCTCTTTGAACTGAGTTAATTTCACTTGGTGTTGCCATTAAAACAATTAAGTTACGGTTCTTCTCTTTTCCAGCGTCTCCAGTTTTAATTTCAAGTCTGAAGTCACTAAATATTTTACCAAGAATACGTTTTAAAGCATCAGGGTCAGCAATGTTACCATCACGAACTGGACGTTTAATAACAACGTTTTCATTAGTTTTATCAATTAAATCTTTAGCATCTTGACCAAATAAAATTATGTTTTTTTCGTAATCTTCAGCAAGATAAGTTGGAGCATCGTAAGTAAGACCAATATTAACATAACGTGCTTTAAAATTTTCTGTACCAACATCTAAAGCTAATCAATTATAGTCGTTAATAGATTTTATTCCTTGTTTTTTATTTAAATTTTCTTTGGGTTTTTTATCAAACAATCCCATGTTTTATATCCTCCTTTGTTATGTTTCTTAAAACTATTTACTTGGTCTGATATAACCATTAGTATATAAATCTTGCTTATGTGTTTCGTAGCTTTGTGTACCTTTGATAACACATTCTTTGGGACTATTAGCAGAAACTACATGTTCCATTTTTAAGCGTATTTTTAGATAAGTAGTAATGTTTTGCAATAAAGCACCACCACCAGTGATTACTAATCCTTTGTCCATAATCATTTTTGAGAAGGCAGCACCCGCTTTATCAATAATATCTTCACATAGTTTGACAATTGGTTCAAATGCTTCGGTAACTGCTTTAGCAACTTCTTGTTTAGAAATGATAATTTGTTCAGGTTTTTTAGTTTTTGTACTTTTTCCATGAATAGTAAGACGGTGTTCACTGTCTTTGTCCCCATCTATTCAAATTCCAGCACCGATTTTAGCTTTTTCTGCTTCTTCAGAACTTAGGGTGATGTAGTGCATTTTTTCAAAGTGAGATTTAATACCAGCTTCAATTGCGTTACCAGCAACTGGAATGGAATCTTGGACAATAACTTCACCACTTGATAAAATAGCACAGTCAGATGTTCCACCACCAATATCAAGTACAAATACTCCTGATGCATCTCAAAGACTTAATCCAGCACCAATAGCAGCTAGTTTAACTTCTGGGACAATAACTACTTTTTCAGCATTCATTGAATAGTTTAATGCTAGTTTTTCTTTATGATCAAGGTCACTATCAACAGGTAAGTATCTTTTTGGAAATTTATCACTAAAAATCGGAATTTTAGCGCTTTTTTTACCTTCAAGAATTTCCTTTAAAACTGTTCTATCTAATTTAAAGACTTTAGAAGGAATAGCTACAAGTGCGACTGATTTTTGTCAAATTTTTTCTGCTTTCACGTCAACAATTTGTGTAAAAATTTCATTTAGTAGAGCAATTAGGGCATTATTATCACTAATAACTCCGTTTGACATAGGTTCTCTAAAGATTTTATTTGCTGGAGTTTTTTCTTTCATCACTAAAGCTGCTTCTCCAATAAATACTTCTCCATTTTCAGTATCAAAAACAATAGCAGCTGCTTGTTTGTAAACTTCACGACCATTAACTCTGACAATTAAGTTTCTTGTTCCTAAGTCTAGCGAAACAATATTAATTAATTCATCATTTTGTTCGTTAGCAACGTCATTTTTTGTTGCCATATAAAAATCATCTCCTTTTCCCATTCAATTTAATATTTATATATTAAGTTGATATATGTTAATATTACCACAAGTAGAATTACTAGTAGTGAAATTAGCATTTCCAATGATTAAATAAACATTTGTTTAGTTATTACTAGTATGTATATTAGAAATAAAAAAAGAATCGGGGGACTAAGAATGGATAATCCAAAAACTTTATTAAAAAAATATGATTTGCATGCTGTTAAAAAGTTTGGTCAAAATTTTTTAGTAGATAATAATATTATTATAAAAATTGCTAAAACTAGTAATTGTACCAATACTGATGGGATATTAGAAATTGGACCTGGTTTAGGTCATTTGACTAATGAATTAGTTAATCATGCGCAAAAAGTAGTAACTATTGAGATTGATAAAAAATTAATTCCAGTTTTACATTCGCAATTAAGTAAGCATGATAATTTATTGATAGTTAATGAAGATTTTTTAAAACTAGACTTAAGAAAAATAATTACCAATGAGTTTAAAAATATTCAAAATATTCATGTTGTGGCTAACTTGCCTTACTATATTACTTCGCAAATTGTTTTAAAATTATTAGAAAATGTTGATTTATTTACTTCATTTACTTTAACAATGCAAAAAGAAGTTGCACAAAGATTTTGCTCAAAACCTAAAACTAAAGAATACAGTAATTTATCAATTATGTGCCAGTTTTATTGTGATGTTAAAATTGCTTTTGAAATTAGTCCTGCTAGTTTTACTCCTATACCCAATGTTGTTAGTAGTGTTGTTTATTTTAAAGTTAATCCAAAAATGAAATTGGAGCAACCAGTAGTTTTTTGAAAATTTGTTCGCAGTTGTTTTACTAATAAAAGAAAAACATTAGCCAATAATGTTGGTGTTTATTTAAATGATAAAGAAAAAGCCGTTAATTTTATTAATGACTTATCTTGACCTTCAACAATTCGAGCTGAAGAATTAGATTTTCCAATGTTTTATGAATTATTTAATGTTATTAATAAAAATTAGTTATTCATATTAATATAAGTGATTATAAATAAAATACCTTTATTAATGATTTTCGATGATTTTTTTGTATTCTTAAACCTTACAAAATTGATTTACAAGAAATTTACGAACAATTTGTGATGGAAAAAAATAAAAACAAAGGAAAAGCCAATCATGCCAATTTTTAATTATTCTTTTAATAAAATTTTAAAATCCTCTTCATCATATATTTTATTAATTATTAGTACTGTAGTTCTAACAGGAATTTTAACAGTAGCAGCATTTTTAACTAGTAGTAAATTACCAAGTAATTTTACTGTTCAAGATTTTCTTGACCAGAGTTATAGCACATGAATTTTAATTTCATTTGCAGTTTTCATTGATATTATCTTATTTATTTTTATTGCCATTAAAACAACTCAAGTTTTTCGCGATGAAATTGAAGATGGAACATTATTAATTTTAGTTTCAAAACCAGTTAACAGAACAAAAATATTTTTTGAAAAATTTTTGGCTTTTGAACTAGTTGTCGGTTTATTTATTGTTATTAGTAATATTGTTGCTAGTTTATCATTATTTATCTTTGGTACTAATGCTTATAAAGCCTTAGCACCAAAGATTTTAATTTTAATTGCCTTTATGTTATTTTTACAAATAATATTTTTTGTTCTTACCTTGCTAATATCACTATTTACCACTAGTAAAACTTTAGTTGCAATAACTATTGTTATTGGTGTTGTTGCTAGTATTTTAACTTTTCTTATTCAACAATTAATAGTATGATTAGTAGTAACTATGATAGTAATGATATTACTTATAGTAATGTTTCCTACAGTGCGGAAATGGATGATTATTTTTTACATAATTTATCAAAAACTGATTTTAATCAAATTCAAGAATTAATTAAAAATCCAACTATGATTGCTGATTGAAATAAAAACATTATCCACTTTTATAATGTTGTTCTTAACATTCTTGGTAATGATCCTAGTAAAATGGCTATTGACCCTAACCAAGAACAAAAAGTATTAAAATAATTAACTCTTGATGCTTCTAATCCTAAATTTAATAGTTTAAATGCTGATGAAAAAACTACTGATATCAGTTTATATCATATTTTTGAAATGATGCGTGTTTCATCTAATGAACCTTACTTTGCTATGTTAGCAAATCCTAATTTTAAATTAGGTTACTACACATCAATGTCATTACCTGTTTTTGCTAAAACTTTAAATGCAATAACAATTAAAGGAATTTCAGAGACAAACTATAAAAAAATTAAAAAGGATTTATTAGGAGAACGTTTGCTAAAATATTTTAACATTGGTTATCAATGACAATATATGTTGCAATCTCTTACTATTGACCATCATGCTAAAATTTTTGGTGATTATAATAAATATAGTGACAGTATTATTGTTTCTTTTAGTGACAAAAATAGTAATTACTTCTTAAATAATAATTACTCTAATAATAAAGTAATTTTAAATCCAATTGGATTGTTTGCTTTTTAAATTTTAATGGTTGGTATTAGTTATAATATATGATTAAAAAACTCTATATAAGTTTTATTTGAATGTACTAATGATAATAAAAATTGTATAATGAAATTATGAAAGTTTTTGTTTTTTGTTAACAAAGAAAGTAAAGGAGAAAATGGAATGAATAGTAAAGATAACATAGTAGTATTTGGTTTAAGTGCTAGTCAAAAATTTACACAAGAAGTTTGTAAAAAATTAGGAATTAACCCTGGTAAAGTAGAAGTTAGTCGTTTTTCTGATGGTGAATTTAATATTCAGGCAATAACTTCAGTTCGTGGAAAGGTGGTTTATATTATTCAATCAACATCACCACCAACAAATGATAATTTGATGGAACTATTAATTTTTATTGACGTTTGTGTTCGCGCTTCTGCTAAAAAAATTCATGTTGTAATTCCTTATTTTGGTTATGCGCGTCAAGATCGTAAGCAAGGTGGAAGACAACCTATCACTTGTAAGTTAGTAGCTAACATGCTAACTGTAGCGGGTGTAAATCGTGTGATTACAGTTGATTTACATTCACCACAAGAACAAGGTTTTTTTGATGTACCAGTGGATGATTTACGTGCAACGCAAGATTTAGCATCTTATTTAATAGATGAAAATTTAATTGACTTAGTAGTCGTATCTCCAGACCATGGTGGTGTAACACGTGCTCGAAGATTAGCTAATTACTTGAGTGCACCTTTAGCTATTATTGATAAAAGACGTTCCCAACCTAATAAAAGTGAAGTTAAATTTGTTTTAGGTGATGTTAAAGATAAAAACGCTATCATCATTGATGATATGATTGATACAGGTGGAACTATTATTAATGCTGCTAAAGCTATCAAAGAGCATGGGGCAAAATCAGTTTATATTTTAGCGACTCATGGTATTTTTAGTGGTGAAGCGTCAACAAAACTAAAACAAGCAATTGCAGAAGATATTGTCAAAGAAGTAGTTATTACTAATACTATTGAAATTACTGCAGAAAGAAATTTTTCAGGTTTAAAAGTTATTTCAATTGCTGATTTTATTGCTAAAATGATTGATGCTTCTGTTAATAATAAATCATTAACTAAAGTTTACGATGATAAAACTAATGAACTAATTAAAAAAAATTAATAAAAAATAAAAAAGGAATTGTTAAAGATGAAATTAGTGGTTGGTTTAGGAAATCCTGGTCGACAATATGAATTAACACGTCATAATATTGGTTTTATGATTGTTGATATGGTTTGTAAAAACTTAAAACTTAATATTAGTCAAAATAAATTTGATGGAGAATATGTAAAAACAGTTGTTAACAATCAAGATGTTATTTTCTTAAAACCATTAATTTTTATGAATTTATCGGGTATATGTGTTAGTAAATTTATGAATTATTTTAAAATTCAACCGCAAGATGTTTTAATTATTCATGATGAAGTTGATTTAAATTTTGGTCAATTCCAGTATAAACAAAATTTTAGTGCTGCTGGTCATAATGGTATTAAAAGTATTTTTCATGAAACAAATATTAAAACTTATCAACGTTTAAGAATTGGTGTTGGTAAAAACCCCTATTTTAATACTGCTGATTGGGTTTTAAGTAATTTTAGTAAAGTTGAACTTACTACTATTAAAAATGATGAAGATTTTTTAATAGAAAGTGTTATTAGTTGGATTACTAATGATAAGTTTGAAGATATTATGAATAAATATAATAAAAAAAGTGCTTAGTTTATACTAAACACTGATAGTTATTTATAAAGGCTTTTCTCCCTTTATGTACTATTTTTAAATTTTATCACATAAATGCTGAGAAAAGCCTTAATTTATTTACATTATTAATAATAACACTAAAAGTTACAATATATCAAATTAAAAAACTTTATTCAGTTTATTTGTATTAAATAACTAAACACTATTACTATTAGTATTCTTATGTTTCTTACATAAGAATACTAATAGTTGCGTTTCTTTTTCTTTCTTAATACGTTCTAATTCTTTTTCTATTTGTTCTAAAAGCGCGATATGTTCTTGACTACGTTGATATTCATTTAGAAATTTAATTTTCTCTAATTTTCTTTGTAGTGCCTTTTCTTGACAAGTTGGACAAAGTGTACTATCACTATCTGCATGGTCAATTGTATCATCATTAGCTTTACGTCAATCCATATGTCTATTTTTTCCTTATTTTTTTTATTTAATAACAAAATTCTATATTTGTTATTAAATAATTATATAATTAAATTATTAATTTATCAAAAATAAAAACTTTAAAGGAGATACAATGAAAACTAAAGTTGATGTAAGTAAAACAAAAGCAAAAACAGTTGCTAAACCACAAGTAACTAAAACTACAAAACCTGTTGTTAAAAATAAAAAGGTAGTAAAATCAAAAACAAAAGCGATTGATGTAAATAAAACTATTACCCAAAATACAAGTATCTTAAAATCAGAAATAATATCAACAAAAAAATTTAATACAACAGCCATCATTGGTTGTCAATGGGGAGATGAAGGAAAAGGTAAAATTACTGATTATTACAGTCAAACTTCTGACATTGTTGTTCGTTGAAGCGGTGGCGATAATGCTGGTCATACAATCGTATTTAATAATGAATTGTATAAACTAAGTATTATTCCATCAGGTATTTTCAATAAAAATACTTATTGTGTAATTGCTAGTGGTTGCGTTATTAACCCAGAAAAATTAGTTTCAGAAATTGAAAATTTAAAAACCGCTGGCTTTAATTGTGATAAATTAAGAATCTCTAATCGTGCTCATGTTATTTTACCTTATCATATTGCTTTCGACCAATGTGAAGAAAAAGCTAAGGGAGATAAAGCAGTTGGTACGACTTTAAAAGGAATCGGACCTTGTTATGCCGATAAAATTAATCGGATTGGAATTAGAATTGGTGATTTATTAGACCGTGATAGTTTATTAGAAAAACTAAACGATAATTTAGATATTAAAAATAAAATTTTACATAACGTTTATGGTTATGAAAAAACTTTTAGTGCTGAAATAATTTGTAATCAATTATTAGAATTATTACCACACTTTAAAGATTTAATTATTGATAGTAGTCAATTTTTAAATGAACAATTAGTAAGAAATAAATCAATTTTATTTGAAGGTGCTCAAGGTACATTATTAGATTTAGACCATGGTACATATCCATTTGTCACTTCTTCTCATCCTTGTGCTAATTCAATTCCAGTTGGTACTGGAATTTCCTTAAAATCAATTAACGAAATTGTTGGTGTTACTAAAGCCTATAGTACACGCGTTGGAGCAGGGATATTACCTAGTGAGTTTACTGGTAAGGTGGCAGAATATATTCGTGAAACAGGAAAAGAATATGGTACAGTATCAAGAAGAGCACGCAGAATTGGTTGATTTGATGCCGTTATTGCTACATATAGCGCCCAAATTAATGGATTTACTAGTTTAGCTATTACTTTATTAGATGTCCTTACTAATATTGAAACATTAAAAATTTGTACTCACTATACGTTAAACAGTGAAATGATTAATTATATTCCATCACAAATTGCTGATTTTAGTAAATGCGAACCACATTTTATTGAAATACCAGGATGAACAGAAGATATTACTAAAGTTACTAGTTTTGCACAATTACCAATTAATGCCCAAAATTATTTAAATAAAATTAGTGAATTAACAGGCGTACCAATTAAAATATTTTCTGTTGGACCAGACCGTAAGCAAACAATTTTTATTAAGGAGTAACAATGATTGAACGTTATGAAACCCCAGTAATGAAACAAATTTGAAATAATGAAAATCGTTTAACTTTATGAATGAAATTTCAAATTGATGTTTGTGAAGCATTGCACCAACTTAAAATTATTCCAAAACAAGATTTTTCATTAATTAAAAAAAACGTTAAGTTGGATATTAAATTAATGGATAAGTTAGAGTTAGAAACTAAACATGATGTTGTAGCTTTTACACGTATGTTAAGTGCTAATTTGAAAGATGAAAGTCGTTGAATTCACTTTGGTTTAACTTCAACTGATATGGTTGATAGTGTTTTAAATTTACAAATAAAATTAGCAAATGAAGTTATTGTTAAATCATTAACAGATTTACAATCTAAGTTAAAAGATTTGGCTTTTAAATATAAAAAGCAATTAGTGATTGGTCGCAGTCATGGTATTTTTGGTGAACCAACATCACTAGGATTAAAGTTTGCATTATGATATGATGAAATTAATCGGCAATTAGTTAGATTAATGTTAGCACGCAAGCAAATTGAAGTAGTTAAAATTACTGGAGCTATGGGTAATTTTGCTCATATTAATCCAGAATTTAGTGAAATAGTTGCTAAAAAATGAAATATGGAAACTGATAGTTGTGCCACGCAAGTAGTGCAACGTGATCGCCATATCTTTTTAATTACTCAATTAAGCGCTATTGCCACAACTATTGAAAAGATAGCATTAGAAATTCGTTTAAGTCAACGCAGTGAAGTTAATGAGCTATTAGAAGGTTTTGGTTCTGGTCAAAAAGGTTCAAGTTCTATGCCCCATAAAAAGAATCCAATTGGTAGTGAAAATATTTGCGGATTAGCGCGTTTAATTCGTAGTTATAATAGTGCAGCATATGAAAATAATTTATTGTGATATGAACGTGATATTTCACACAGTTCTAATGAACGCGTAATTATTCCTGACATTTATCATAGTTTAGATTTTATTATTACTCGTATGTCTAGTATTTTAGACAATTTAGTTGTTAATACAGAAGCGATGACCAGTAATATTGCTAAAGCCAATGGACTTTATTTTTCACAACCAATCTTACTGACAATTATTAAGAATAATTCCAAAATAACAAGAGAAATAGCATATGATTTTGTGCAAAATTGTACTTTAGAAGCGCAAAAAACTCATGTTGATTTTAAAACTAGTTTAGAAAAAAACAATATTTATAAATATTTATCACCAGAACAGTTAAACCAATGTTATAATAATGATAATTTTTTAAAAAACATTGATTATATTTTTACTCGTGTCTTTGATAATAAATTAATAACAAATAAGGAGTAAACAACATGACGCGAAGATTTTATATTACAACACCAATTTATTATCCTAGTGCCAAATTACATTTAGGTCATGCTTATACAACAACGATTGCCGATACACTGGCTCGTTATAAAAAAATGCATGGTTATGAAGTTTTCTTTCTAACTGGTAGCGATGAACATGGTCAAAAAATTGAAAAAAAAGCCCAAGCCAATCAACAAACACCACAAAAATTTGTTGATGATATTGTTGATGGATTTAAAAATTTATGAGTAAAATTAGACATTAACTATGATAAATTTATTAGAACAACTGATAAAAATCATATTGAAACTGTTCAGAAAATTTTTACCAAACTTTTAAAACAAGATGATGTATATCTTGGTGATTATGAAGGATTATATTGCGTATCTTGTGAGGAATTTGTCACAGATACGCAAATTAATAAACCTAATAATACTTGTAAAACTTGCAGTGGCAGTGTTACTGCTTTATCAGAACCAACTTATTTTTTAAAATTAGGCAAGTATACTAAAAAATTATTAAGTTATTATGACCAACACCCATTATTTTTATGACCTGTAAACCGGAAAACGGAAATGATTAATAATTTTATTGCTCATGGTTTAAATGATTTAAGTATTACTAGAACGAGTTTTACGTGAGGAATTCCTGTTGTAGAAGACCCTAAGCATATTGTTTATGTTTGAATTGATGCTTTAAGCAATTACTTAACGGCTTTAGGTTATTTACAAGCAGATGATAGTAATTTTAAAAAATTTTGAGTAGATTCAAATTGTGAAATTGTTAATTTAGTAGGAAAAGAAATTAGTCGTTTTCATATGATTTATTGACCAATTTTATTAATGGCTTTAGGATTGCGTCAACCAAAGCAAATCTTAGCGCACGGTTGAATTACTAATGAAGAAGGTAAGATGTCTAAATCAAAAGGTAATGTTATTGATCCATTAGTATTAATTAATCGCTATAACGTTGATGGCTTACGTTTCTTTTTAATGAAAGAAATTATCATTGGTCATGACGCTAAATATAGTCATGAATTATTTTTAAATTGTTATAATTCATATCTTGTTAATGATTTAGGTAATTTATTATCAAGAACTGTGACAATGATTATAAAATATTGTGATAGTAAAATTCCTAGTTTAAACTTAAAACATTTAGGAACAGATGAAAAAGATATCATTAGTAATATTAAAATTACAATTAGTGATTTTAATACACAAATGGATGAATATCAAATTCAAGATGGTATTAATACTGTTTTTGAATTAATAGGTAAAGGTAATAAGTTAATTGATTTAACTAAACCATGAGATTTATTTAAAAATAATAAAATTGCTGAATTGCATAATGTTTTAAATCTACTAAGTAATATTTTAGTTATTAGTAGTGCTTTGTTAAGCCCTGTTTTAACTAATAGTGCTTTGAAGATCCACCAACAATTAGGTTTAAAAGAAATTAGTATACCGTCTATTAAAGTTGATTTAAATGCCATTGCTAGTAAAACAGTTAATAAAACAGAATTATTGTTTCCTCGATTAAATATTGAAGAAGAATTAAAGTTTTTAAGTTCTGCTTTTTAGTTTTTGCATTTCAAAAAATTAAATTAAAAAACGGACTTCTCCCCACATGTACTTGTGGAGGAAACAATGAAATTGAATGAGTTCAATAATACTTTTCAAACTGAAAAACAATGTCTTGCATATATAGCAAGTTTGAAACAAAGCAAATGTATTAGGTGTTCTAGTTTTAATTTGAATACTTCTAATTTAAGAAAAATGAGATGTTTGAAATGTCATCAAACATTCAGTATTCTCACGGGCACTATATTTTCAAAGTCACAAACACCTTTAATATCTTGGTTTTATCTCATCTTTAGATGAATAAACACCAAACATGGAATTCCATCAACTGATGTTGCAAAAGAATTGGGAGTGACCTTGAAAACAGCTTGAAGAATGGGTCATAAAATCCGAAGTGCCATTGCTAAACAAGAACCTCAATTCATTGTTGAGGGCATAGTGCAAATGGATGAAATGTATCTTTCACATATGGGTTTTAAAAAACAAGGAAGATCCTTGTTGAACAAAACCTTGATTGTTGGTATTTATGAACAAACAACCAACAATCTGATTGTGAAAGTATTGAAAAACGCAAACAGTAAAAATCTTTTGCAGTTTGCAATAAACCACATTTCTTCAAAGTGTGATGTACATACTGATTCTTGAAAAGGATATCGCGATTTGAAATCGGTTTTCACTAAGCATGAAACAGTTAACCATCAAGATGGCTATGTTTCAAAAACTGGTGTAAATACCAACCAAATTGAGTCAGTATGAAAACATATACGAAGAACATTTAAAACACATATCAAAGTTGCAAAACATCATATTCATTTATATGCCAAAGAAGCTGCATATAAATTCAATAACATACCTAGTTTTGAAACTGTAATGCTATGTTTAATTTAAAAATGTGGGGAGAAGTCCGTAGATAGGCTTTTCTCAGCATTTATGTGATAAAATTTAAAAATAGTACATAAAGGGAGAAAAGCCTTAAAAAATTGAATGTTTTTAAGACATTCATTTTTTTAATACTTATTCAGGTTCATAAAACGGAACAATAACTTTTAAAGTATCAGGTTCTTCTGTTTTACCTAAACGTTTATCAATTTTATAAAGGTTACTATTTGACATAGCAATTCAATCTAGTAAATCTTTTTCAAAAGCAATTTCTTCATAGAAATCAATTAAAAATCAGTCATAGAATTTTGCTGTTAAATTGTCGTTATTGTCACGTGCACTTTTAACTAACTTATTAGTAAGGTCAAGTAACTCTTCTTTAGTAGACTTTAGTTTTTTCATTGTTTCTTCAATATTTTTTGTAGTAAATGTTGGGACTTTAATGTCTTTAATTTCAACTTCTGCATCTTGGTCCATTAAATAGTTAGCAATTTTACGAATATGAACAACAGCATCAGCAGCTTCAACTTGGTAAAAATGAGCAAAGCCAGGAAAGCCTTTTTGGTTAGCATCATTACTTAATTTTAAACTTAGCATTTGATATTTTAAATGTTCACTGATGTATTGATTTAAATCATCATTAATTTTTTTAATCATAATTAAGATACCTTCTTTCTTTAAATTTTCTTTTATATTATAACATTTTTTAAATTTTGTAAAAACTATATTTCAAGATTTAACCCCAATGTTAATATTGCCTATGTTTCTGTTAATGGTATTACTAGTAGTACTGCAGTAGTAACGGGGAATAATCCTCTTTATTATGGTTCTGTAAAAATTAGTTTTGCGATAGTGCAATTAGTAGATTTAAGTGAAGTTTTAACTGAAACAAATTTAGGAAATATATTTACTGCTGAATCTAAACCAGTTGCTAATCAAATTAAAACCGCACTTAAAAATGATGGTATTAATCCTAATTTAGATGTTAATGCTGTTGTTGTACAAAACATTACTGCTACAAGCGCAACAATCGTAGGAGATGAACTTAAATATACAGGGATGATAAATGTTACTTTTACTGTTAAAAGAGTAGAAGATATTGTAAATTGAAATCATGGTGCAATAAGAGCAGTTACTGTTAACTCAAATGGTATTTTTGTTGGAACAAATGATGCTAAATACAATGGTAATGTTTATATGAGTACTGATAATGGTCAAAGTTTTACTGTGCTAAGAGGAACAACTGGTGCTATTGTAAGTTTAGTTAGTGATAAAGATGGTAACGTTTATGCTGCTACTGAAACTTCAATTCAATCAGGTAAAGTTTATGTCAGTGATGGTATTTCATCATTTGGTATTGTTCCTGGGTTACCTGCAGATAGTTTTGCTAAATATACTCTTCCAAGAGCCTTAAGTATTGATAGTAGTGGTACTAATATTTATGTAGTTGTTAAATATACTAATTTTGGTCTTGGTTTTGCTGAAGTTCGTAGTTTAGTAAGTGATAAAAATGGTGTTATTTTTGTTGGTGTAAGAACTGGTGATGGTTCTGGTACAGTTTATGTTGGAAGTTTAATATCAGGTACTATTGGTTCAGTTTATAATTTAGCAGCTGATGAACTCTAGGTAACGTTTATGCTGGCACAAGAACTGGAGCTGGTATTGGAGCGCTTTATAAAAGTAGTGGTGGTTCTAATTTTTCTGTTATTTCAGGTACTACTGGTATAGTTTATGGTCTTGGTTTTGATAAAGTAGATGGAGCATTTATGCAGGTACAACTCTTTCAGGAGGAACTACAGGAAAAATTTACCGCGGTTTATAAATAAAAAGTTATAGTTAGGAGAGATGGAAAATGAAAAAGTTATTAAAATTATTTTCTATTATTGCTTTAGGTGCAACACCAGTTATGAGTGTTGTTTATTGTGGTAGTAAAGATAACACTGAAGTAAGAATGAATGAACAAGTAGCAAAAAATTTAGATTTATTAGATGGAGATGGGCATGGTTTACAAAGTGCTACCTTGACTTCTAGTGGTGAAAAAATAGAATGAAGTATTCCTGCAAGTGTTCCAACAACATCTATTAAAGCTAATCAATTATTAGAAACACCAGGTACTAATTCTGAAGCTAAAGATGATGCTTCATATGATTTCATTACCAAAACATTAAATGTCCAACCATTAACTGGAACAAAAAATTTTGATAAGGATGTATTAGCAGATATTGAAGGGCAAATTACTAATATTAATCCAACTTTAAAACTAGTCGCTGGTAATGGATATCATGTTTTAGGAGGTAATTTTTCTTTTCAATTTATGAAAAAATCTGATAGTACTGTTTTAGGTCCTAAATATTCAATTGCCTTAAAACGTGATAATACTACTGATGTTGTTACAACCGTATTACAACGTATTATACCTCTTTTAGTAGCTACAGATACTGATGTAGAAACTAATCCTAATATAAAATTAAGAATGGTGAAACAATTCCTGCTGAGATGCTGTTAAAGGAGCGTTTATTACAGTTAAAAGTGATGCTAATGCAACTGATAATGCTAAAGAATTTAATTCACTAAATAACTTGCTTGGTATTAATATTCGGACTTCTCCCCACATGTACTTGTGGAGGAAACAATGAAATTGAATGAGTTCAATAATACTTTTCAAACTGAAAAACAATGTATTGCATATATAGCAAGTTTGAAACAAAGCAAATGTATTAGGTGTTCTAGTTTTAATTTGAATACTTCTAATTTAAGAAAAATGAGATGTTTGAAATGTCATCAAACATTCAGTATTCTCACGGGCACTATATTTTCAAAGTCACAAACACCTTTAATATCTTGGTTTTATCTCATCTTTAGATGAATAAACACCAAACATGGAATTCCATCAACTGATGTTGCAAAAGAATTGGGAGTGACCTTGAAAACAGCTTGAAGAATGGGTCATAAAATCCGAAGTGCCATTGCTAAACAAGAACCTCAATTCATTGTTGAGGGCATAGTGCAAATGGATGAAATGTATCTTTCACATATGGGTTTTAAAAAACAAGGAAGATCCTTGTTGAACAAAACCTTGATTGTTGGTATTTATGAAAAAACAACCAACAATCTGATTGTGAAAGTATTGAAAAACGCAAACAGTAAAAATCTTTTGCAGTTTGCAATAAACCACATTTCTTCAAAGTGTGATGTACATACTGATTCTTGAAAAGGATATCGCGATTTGAAATCGGTTTTCACTAAGCATGAAACAGTTAACCATCAAGATGGCTATGTTTCAAAAACTGGTGTAAATACCAATCAAATTGAGTCAGTATGAAAACATATACGAAGAACATTTAAAACACATATCAAAGTTGCAAAACATCATATTCATTTATATGCAAAAGAAGCTGCATATAAATTCAATAACATACCTAGTTTTGAAACTGTAATGCTATGTTTAATTTAAAAATGTGGGGAGAAGTCCGTAGATAGGCTTTTCTCAGCATTTATGTGATAAAATTAAAAATAGTACATAAAGGGAGAAAAGCCTTAATATTATTGTACAGTTGGAAAGTATAAATAATAAGGATAGTTTAGGAACTTGAAAAGTTGGAGATGAATTAACAATAAGTTGCAAAACTGCTGATTTTGAATTTAATACTGGTGATGTAAAAAACACTTGAAATCTTGCATAATGATTTTATAATTTTGTTAAGAATTTAATATAAACAAAAAACCATGAATGTTTTTCTTTTAGAACTCATGGTTTTTACTTAACTATTTTAAATTAGAAATATACTTTTATAACCCACATTTAGATTGAATACCACAATTGTTGCAAGTGTAACATCCAGCACTAAACACTAGCACGCCTTCTTTACACATAGTACATAGGTCACCTAAACCTGTACCAATTTTACGATCTTGACGATCACTTCTAAATCCAGGTTAATGGGACGAATTTCATCAACATTATCAATAAAAGTTTCACTAATTCCTAAATCACCTAAATTCACTTGTTCTTGCATATGATTATCATCATCAGATAAAGACAGCACTTGGCTATCTCTACTTCCATCAACATAAACCGTTCCCCCTTTAGCACCATCTTTGTATAATTTGTAGTAAATTTTTTCAACTTTTTTTACTGTGTATCCCTTTGGAGTATTAACAGTTTTTGAAATTGAAGAGTCTACTCAACGTTGAATTATACATTGAACATCAGCGTGAGCTTCAGGTGTTAATTGCATAGCAGGAACAAAGATATCTGGTAATGGTTTTTCTTTAAACTCAGGATGATATTGTAGTCATTCACTAACAATTTTAGCTTTTACTTCCATAAATTTACCAAGACGTCCTGAACGGAAATATGAAAAAGCAAAGTAAGGTTCTAACCCTGTTGAAACTCCAACCATGGTTCCTGTTGACCCAGTTGGAGCAACAGTGATTAAATGAGAATTTCTAATGCCATATTTAAGAACATCTTGTCTAATGTCTTCTGGCATTGTTTTCATAAAACCAGTATTGATAAATGCTTCACGTGATTTTAAGAATGGGAAACTACCTTTTTCTTTAGCAATATTAATTGATGCACGATAAGCAGTTGTCGCAATGGTTTCAAAAACTTTATTAACAACTTTGTTTGCTTCTTTTGAACCATATTTTAAATTTCCTCAAATTAATAAGTCATGTAAACCCATTACTCCTAATCCAACCCTTCGTTCACCAAGTGCTTGCTTTTTGTTTGCCTCTAAGAAATAAGGAGTCGCATCAATAACATTATCTTGTAAACGAACACAAGTTTCTACACACTTTGTTAATTTATCATAAAGAATGGTATTAGTTTCTTTATCAACAAAATTAGCTAAGTTAATTGCTGATAAGTTACATACTGAATAAGGAGATAGTGGTTGTTCTCCACAAGGGTTAGTTGCAACTACACGCATACCATATGCTTGGGCATTAGTCATTTCATTAGCTCTATTAATGAAGAAAATACTTGGTTCAGCTGAATAGGTAGCACAGAAATTAATTAAATCTCATAAATCAGTAGCGTTAATAGTGTATTAATTTTTAATTGGGTATCCCATTTTTCTCAATCGTGGACATCACCAATTTTATTTCAATTTGCATCATAACCTTGTTTTTGGGTAGTTGTATAGTTATCTAAGTCAGGAAAACGTAGGTTTCACTTACCATTATTTGCTACAGCACTCATAAATTCATCAGAGATGGTTACAGAGATATTTGTACCAGTTAAAAATCACTACGAATTACTTGTCAAGTTCCATCAAGTGCTAATTTATGTTTAGCATTTTCAATAATTTCTTCTGTAAATAATTGTTCATTACTTAGAATAGATTCAAATGTGTGACGATCTTGTTCTGAAAGTGTTTCAAACTTTAATTTTTTACTTGCTTCATCACGGATAATGTTGCATTTAGAATTTTCTTTTAATCATAATAAGATTTTGGCATTTTGCATTTTTGAAATAATAAACTCAATAATATCAGGGTGTCAATCAGCAAGCATAATCATTTGCGCTCCACGTCGTGAACCACCTTGTTCAACTAAATGTGTTAATGTTGATAAATCATTAAGTTATGAAACTGCTCCTGAAGATTTACCACCAACCGTTTTCACAACAGTACCTTTCGGTCTTAACATTGAACCATTAGAACCAACACCACCACCGTGTGACATGATTTCCATTACTTCTTGGCGGTGAGTAGCAATCCCGCTTCGAGAGTTACGAATGAAAGGCATTACGAAACAATTAAAGAAAGTAACATCAGAGTCGCTACCAGCGCCATATAGTACACGTCCTTCTGGAACAATGTTTAATGATTTCAGTTCTTCATAAAATAGTTTTAAATATGATTCTTGATTTTTAGGTGATTCTTTGACAGCTAGTGCTTTACTAACACGATAAGCAATTTGTTCATAAAATAGTTCCAATGGCTTTTCTAACTCATATTTTTGTTTATGAATGATACCGGCTTTTCCTGATGCTTTAATTAATTCTGGGTCAATTATTGAACCAAGATATTCATCTTCAATTTTGATAGCATAGTTTTGATTATCTAATTCTTCAACAATAAAACCAATTCCTCTTGTTGGGAAAATTGCATCTTCACGAATGATTGTTATTACTAAATCGCCAGGTTTTAATGTAATTAAATTTCGGACTTCTCCCCACATGTACTTGTGGAGGAAACAATGAAATTGAATGAGTTCAATAATACTTTTCAAACTGAAAAACAATGTCTTGCATATATAGCAAGTTTGAAACAAAGCAAATGTATTAGGTGTTCTAGTTTTAATTTGAATACTTCTAATTTAAGAAAAATGAGATGTTTGAAATGTCATCAAACATTCAGTATTCTCACGGGCACTATATTTTCAAAGTCACAAACACCTTTAATATCTTGGTTTTATCTCATCTTTAGATGAATAAACACCAAACATGGAATTCCATCAACTGATGTTGCAAAAGAATTGGGAGTGACCTTGAAAACAGCTTGAAGAATGGGTCATAAAATCCGAAGTGCCATTGCTAAACAAGAACCTCAATTCATTGTTGAGGGCATAGTGCAAATGGATGAAATTTATCTTTCACATATGGGTTTAAAAAACAAGGAAGATCCTTGTTGAACAAAACCTTGATTGTTGGTATTTATGAAAAAACAACCAACAATCTGATTGTGAAAGTATTGAAAAACGCAAACAGTAAAAATCTTTTGCAGTTTGCAATAAACCACATTTCTTCAAAGTGTGATGTACATACTGATTCTTGAAAAGGATATCGCGATTTGAAATCGGTTTTCACTAAGCATGAAACAGTTAACCATCAAGATGGCTATGTTTCAAAAACTGGTGTAAATACCAACCAAATTGAGTCAGTATGAAAACATATACGAAGAACATTAAAACACATATCAAAGTTGCAAAACATCATATTCATTTATATGCAAAAGAAGCTGCATATAAATTCAATAACATACCTAGTTTTGAAACTGTAATGCTATGTTTAATTTAAAAATATGGGGAGAAGTCCGTAGATAGGCTTTTCTCAGCATTTATGTGATAAAATTTAAAAATAGTACATAAAGGGAGAAAAGCCATAATTATTTCAAAAAAGTATTATTTTATTGTTAGTTTTTAGTTATTAATTTAATAATTGATATTTTACATCCTACTATTAAATTTCAGTCTTTAAGTTATGATGAAATAATTTCTTGTTACTATGTTTATTTCAAAATTAAGGAAACATAATAGTCAAACAATGCTATAATTTAAAATCATAAATAGTATTTAAGGAGGTAACAAATTATGAAAATTGTATTATCAGGAGTTGTTGGTGTTGGGAAAAGCACGGTTAGTAATCAATTGTCCAAACAATTAAAATATAAAATTATGGATGAACCTGTAGCAAATAATCCTTATTTAGATGATTTTTATCAAAATCCTTTACAGTATGCATTTAAGATGCAAATTTTTATGTTAATGGCGCGGAGTAAGCGATTAAAGGATTCACAAAAATTAGAAAATGTTATTTTTGATCGTAGTATTTTAGAAGACCCTATTTTTGTAGAAGTATTAAAAGTACAAGATAATATGAGTGATCGAGATTATCAAGTATATTTGGATTTTTATAACAATGTTGTTATTTCTTCGCTTTATTTTGACCCACAAGTTAAACCTGATTTAATAATTTATTTAAGGGTAGATGTTGATAAAGCTATTGAACGAATTAAACTTCGTGGTAGAGAGTCAGAAAAAAATGTTCCAAGAGAGTATTGAAAATTATTAAATGATAAATATGAACAATGATATGAAAGAGAAAAAAAACAATTTAATTTTTTAGTTATTGACACTAATGATATTACTCCTGATGAAATAATTAAAAAAATTACTGATTATTTAATTAAAAAATAAATTTCGGACTTCTCCCCACATGTACTTGTGGAGGAAACAATGAAATTGAATGAGTTCAATAATACTTTTCAAACTGAAAAACAATGTCTTGCATATATAGCAAGTTTGAAACAAAGCAAATGTATTAGGTGTTCTAGTTTTAATTTGAATACTTCTAATTTAAGAAAAATGAGATGTTTGAAATGTCATCAAACATTCAGTATTCTCACGGGCACTATATTTTCAAAGTCACAAACACCTTTAATATCTTGGTTTTATCTCATCTTTAGATGAATAAACACCAAACATGGAATTCCATCAACTGATGTTGCAAAAGAATTGGGAGTGACCTTGAAAACAGCTTGAAGAATGGGTCATAAAATCCGAAGTGCCATTGCTAAACAAGAACCTCAATTCATTGTTGAGGGCATAGTGCAAATGGATGAAATGTATCTTTCACATATGGGTTTAAAAAACAAGGAAGATCCTTGTTGAACAAAACCTTGATTGTTGGTATTTATGAACAAACAACCAACAATCGGATTGTGAAAGTATTGAAAAACGCAAACAGTAAAAATCTTTTGCAGTTTGCAATAAACCACATTTCTTCAAAGTGTGATGTACACACTGATTCTTGAAAAGGATATCGCGATTTGAAATCGGTTTTCACTAAGCATGAAACAGTTAACCATCAAGATGGCTATGTTTCAAAAACTGGTGTAAATACCAACCAAATTGAGTCAGTATGAAAACATATACGAAGAACATTAAAACACATATCAAAGTTGCAAAACATCATATTCATTTATATGCAAAAGAAGCTGCATATAAATTCAATAACATACCTAGTTTTGAAACTGTAATGCTATGTTTAATTTAAAAATATGGGGAGAAGTCCGTAGATAGGCTTTTCTCAGCATTTATGTGATAAAATTTAAAAATAGTACATAAAGGGAGAAAAGCCATAATTATTTCAAAAAAGTATTATTTTATTGTTAGTTTTTAGTTATTAATTTAATAATTGATATTTTACATCCTACTATTAAATTTCAGTCTTTAAGTTATGATGAAATAATTTCTTGTTACTATGTTTATTTCAAAATTAAGGAAACATAATAGTCAAACAATGCTATAATTTAAAATCATAAATAGTATTTAAGGAGGTAACAAATTATGAAAATTGTATTATCAGGAGTTGTTGGTGTTGGGAAAAGCACGGTTAGTAATCAATTGTCCAAACAATTAAAATATAAAATTATGGATGAACCTGTAGCAAATAATCCTTATTTAGATGATTTTTATCAAAATCCTTTACAGTATGCATTTAAGATGCAAATTTTTATGTTAATGGCGCGGAGTAAGCGATTAAAGGATTCACAAAAATTAGAAAATGTTATTTTTGATCGTAGTATTTTAGAAGACCCTATTTTTGTAGAAGTATTAAAAGTACAAGATAATATGAGTGATCGAGATTATCAAGTATATTTGGATTTTTATAACAATGTTGTTATTTCTTCGCTTTATTTTGACCCACAAGTTAAACCTGATTTAATAATTTATTTAAGGGTAGATGTTGATAAAGCTATTGAACGAATTAAACTTCGTGGTAGAGAGTCAGAAAAAAATGTTCCAAGAGAGTATTGAAAATTATTAAATGATAAATATGAACAATGATATGAAAGAGAAAAAAAACAATTTAATTTTTTAGTTATTGACACTAATGATATTACTCCTGATGAAATAATTAAAAAAATTACTGATTATTTAATTAAAAAATAAATTTCGGACTTCTCCCCACATGTACTTGTGGAGGAAACAATGAAATTGAATGAGTTCAATAATACTTTTCAAACTGAAAAACAATGTCTTGCATATATAGCAAGTTTGAAACAAAGCAAATGTATTAGGTGTTCTAGTTTTAATTTGAATACTTCTAATTTAAGAAAAATGAGATGTTTGAAATGTCATCAAACATTCAGTATTCTCACGGGCACTATATTTTCAAAGTCACAAACACCTTTAATATCTTGGTTTTATCTCATCTTTAGATGAATAAACACCAAACATGGAATTCCATCAACTGATGTTGCAAAAGAATTGGGAGTGACCTTGAAAACAGCTTGAAGAATGGGTCATAAAATCCGAAGTGCCATTGCTAAACAAGAACCTCAATTCATTGTTGAGGGCATAGTGCAAATGGATGAAATGTATCTTTCACATATGGGTTTAAAAAACAAGGAAGATCCTTGTTGAACAAAACCTTGATTGTTGGTATTTATGAACAAACAACCAACAATCGGATTGTGAAAGTATTGAAAAACGCAAACAGTAAAAATCTTTTGCAGTTTGCAATAAACCACATTTCTTCAAAGTGTGATGTACATACTGATTCTTGAAAAGGATATCGCGATTTGAAATCGGTTTTCACTAAGCATGAAACAGTTAACCATCAAGATGGCTATGTTTCAAAAACTGGTGTAAATACCAACCAAATTGAGTCAGTATGAAAACATATACGAAGAACATTTAAAACACATATCAAAGTTGCAAAACATCATATTCATTTATATGCAAAAGAAGCTGCATATAAATTCAATAACATACCTAGTTTTGAAACTGTAATGCTATGTTTAATTTAAAAATGTGGGGAGAAGTCCGTAGATAGGCTTTTCTCAGTATTTATGTGATAAAATTTAAAATAGTACATAAAGGGAGAAAAGCCAAAATATATTCACTTTAAAATCAAAACAAAGGATAAACAACTTTATATTTTATAATTAAAGATAACAAATTTTTAAAATTTTACAATAGGTTTTTTACAAAAATAAGAATGCTAACTAGTAGGGTAATTTAATTGAAAGTATTTATTTCCATATGTACGTTCAACAATGTCTTGGATATAAAACAAGTTTGAAACAAAGCAAATGTATACTTCTTCTTTGAAACCATTATTTGCATTCTTGAGTTAAAATTAATTATAAAAGAACTCACAAAATTAATAAAAATTATGAGTTCTTCTTTTAACATATTTTCTTATCTTGAGTATGGTAATAGACCCATGATTTGAGCACGCTTAATAGCAATAGCTAATTGACGTTGATATTTAGGATTAGTTCCTGTAGTTCTTGCTGGTAAAATTTTATTGTTACTACCCATAAATTTAGTTAATAATTCAACATCTTTATAGTCAATATAAGCGATTTGATTTTTAGTAATAAAGCAAAATTTTCTTCTTGAAAAACTTCTTGGTTTCCCATTATTCATTTTTATTTCCTCCTTTGTATTTAATCTCAGATAATTGCTTCTTCATCATCAAATGATGAATCATTAGAAGTAATATGGTTAAGTGAGTTTTCATTAGTGAATTTAATATCAGTGTTATAATTAGGAACTTTAAATGCTTCATCTAATTGAACTTTTGGTTCATTTTGTGGTTTTGAGTAATTAGCATTAACTGTGGCAGCTTCTTTTTTACGATTATCTAAAAAGGTAACAGTTTGAGCAACTACTTCAGTAATGTACTGATCTTTGCCCTCATATGTGGATTTTCTTGTTGACAATCTACCTGAAACTGAAACTAAAGAACCTTTAACAAGATAAGTAGCCATATTTTCAGCAACTTTATTTCAAGCTATACATGGAATAAAATCAGTTTGATTTTGAGCATTACCAACTGCAACAGTAAAAAAAAGAAAAGATTTTCCTGTTGAAGATTTACGTAACGCTAAAGAACGAGCAATTCTACCAGTTAACGAAACATTATTCATAATTTATACCTCACTTTTCCAATTTTTTAGTCTTTTTTAATAGTACTTGGTGCACTATTTGTTTTAGGAACATAATTACTACGTGGGCGATGGTGACTAGCAGATTCAGTAACAGCAATTGGTCTTGGTTTTCTTTCTGTGTCTCCTTCACGGTTGTATGGTGTACGCTCACGATTTCCAGGTCTTGCTGTTCTTACATAATTGTTAGGTTCTACTTGGCGTTTTACTTTAAATTTATTAATTTTTTCACTATCAAGGTTAATAACTAGGAAACGAATAACTTCTAATTGTTTTTGTTTAATTAAAACTACACGATTAAAATTAGCAATATTTTTTGGTGAAGTAGATACTTCAATGATAAAGTAATGACCTTTAACTTTTTTGTTAATGTCATAAGCAAATGTACGAATTGCATCTTCTTCTTTTTTAATTTCTCCACCGTTTTCAATTAAAATAGCGATTAATTCTTTTTTAATTAATTGTGCTTTTTCTTGATTTTGATCATCAACGATGTACATAATTTCATAATTATGTTTTTTGTTTAAATCTTCCACTATTTGAAGACCTCCTTTTGGGCATATGGCTCATAATGAGCAAGGAGTAAATATATTATTAAGTTTTGCTTTTTAAATATTTAACTCATAGAATATTATAACTTAATTACCTTGAAAGTAAAGGTATTTTTTAAATAGACTTCGTGCAATCTATGATAAACTACCAAATTTTAACTTTAGTGGAACACCAAGTCTTTATATATTCACAATTCAGGTAATAATTTATGGCTTTTCTCCCTTTATGTACTATTTTAAATTTTATCACATAAATGCTGAGAAAATCCTATCTACGGACTTCTCCCCACATTTTTAAATTAACATAGCATTACAGTTTCAAAACTAGGTATGTTATTGAATTTATATGCAGCTTCTTTTGCATATAAATGAATATGATGTTTTGCAACTTTGATATGTGTTTTAAATGTTCTTCGTATATGTTTTCATACTGACTCAATTTGGTTGGTATTTACACCAGTTTTTGAAACATAGCCATCTTGATGGTTAACTGTTTCATGCTTAGTGAAAACCGATTTCAAATCGCGATATCCTTTTCAAGAATCAGTATGTACATCACACTTTGAAGAAATGTGGTTTATTGCAAACTGCAAAAGATTTTTACTGTTTGCGTTTTTCAATACTTTCACAATCCGATTGTTGGTTGTTTGTTCATAAATACCAACAATCAAGGTTTTGTTCAACAAGGATCTTCCTTGTTTTTTAAAACCCATATGTGAAAGATACATTTCATCCATTTGCACTATGCCCTCAACAATGAATTGAGGTTCTTGTTTAGCAATGGCACTTCGGATTTTATGACCCATTCTTCAAGCTGTTTTCAAGGTCACTCCCAATTCTTTTGCAACATCAGTTGATGGAATTCCATGTTTGGTGTTTATTCATCTAAAGATGAGATAAAACCAAGATATTAAAGGTGTTTGTGACTTTGAAAATATAGTGCCCGTGAGAATACTGAATGTTTGATGACATTTCAAACATCTCATTTTTCTTAAATTAGAAGTATTCAAATTAAAACTAGAACACCTAATACATTTGCTTTGTTTCAAACTTGCTATATATGCAAGACATTGTTTTTCAGTTTGAAAAGTATTATTGAACTCATTCAATTTCATTGTTTCCTCCACAAGTACATGTGGGGAGAAGTCCGTTATAAAATATAAAGTTGTTTATCCTTTGTTTTGATTTTAAAGTGAATATATTTTTTATAAAGGAGTACTAAAATATGAAAAGTATAAAAAAATTGCAATTAGTAACCATAATATCACTTATTTCTACTGTTTTGATTATGATTACAGGATTAATCTTTATAGGTTTTTGTAATTTTCATAAGTGTATTATCAAAGCTTCTAAATTAAATTTTGTAATTTTAGAAAAAAATGGATTTGAATTATTAAATATTACTAGCATAAATTATGTATTAAGTCATTCAGCATATTATGTTAGTAAAAATGATGGAACTTATTCCCAATGGATTCAATTACAAAGTGGAGTTATTTTTTTGTACAATTTTGACACCAATTTTCACGTTTATAACTACTGCTTTAACTTTTTTAATTATTGGCTTTAAAATGAAATTTAAAAATTGTGAAATAATCAACAATTACTATATTCACTAAATTTTTACAATTCATGTAACAATAATGAAATTTATCTAATTCAATAAAAAATGTTCCACTTTTTTGATATCTTATAAATATTAAAAGTAATTGCAATTATCATGAAATAAACAGAGGTAATCCTTATTTTTAATGTTAATGTTATAGTATAATTAAAGTAATCTTATAAGGAAGTGGCCAAGTGTTCAAATCATTACGAAATTATCATTTAATAATGATTGTTTGATTAGTAGTTGAAATCTTAATCGGTTTAACTTATTTTATTGTTAATATTGAAACATCGCGACAAGCAGTCACTATTGCTGTAATTTTAAGTTTGGTTTTGGGAAACTTCGTTATTGTTTGTCTTTATATTTTCCTTTTTAGTCTATGGATTCGCCATCGTTACATTAATACTGCTGAAATTATTAAATTAAATAATGCCCAAGCACTAACATTTGGTAGTGTGGGAATGATTGTTCTAGATAGTGATTTATCAATTATGTGAGTAAGTGAATTTTTAGAGGATAAAGGACTAGGCCGTTTAATTGGAAAATCAATTGTTAAATTATCACGCGATTTAGAACAACTTATTAGCAATAATATTACTCAAATTACGCTTAAAATTGAAGATATGCTTTATGATGCTATTTATTTAGTTCAAACGCGTACTATTTTATTGCAAGAAACTACTAAATATCATTTCTTATATAATAAATTACAACAAGAAAAATTAGTATTTGGTGTGATTAGTGTTGATAATTTTTATAATTCTTTACAAAAATTAAGAGTTGAAAATCAAATTCGTGTTGAAGCTTTCATTAAAACTGAACTAAATGATTTTGCTAATAACTATTCAGGTTTATTATTAGGAAATATTGAAGATGGATATAATATTTTGCTTTACCAAAATGAGTTTAACAAAGCTCGCAATGATAATTTTCCGTTAATTAAAAATATTCGTGAAGGCGTGAAAAAATTTAAAGCTGATATTACCTTATCAGCAGGTTTTTCTTATGGTAATGCTATTAGTAAAGATTTATATGATTTAGCTATTGAAAGTAAAGAACTTGCTGTTTATCGTGGTGGTGATCAAGTTGTAATTCGTGAATTTGGTGGTAATACTGTTTTTATTGGTGGCACAATTGAAGCAAAACAATCAGAATCTAAAATTAATATTCGAATGTTTGCCCAATCGTTGTATAATGAAATAAAGTTAGCAGAAAATGTCCTTGTAATGGGTCATCGTGCTGCTGATTTTGATTGTATTTCTTCAGGAACTGCTATTGTTGAAATAGCAAAAACATTAAATAAAACTGCACATTATATTATTAATCAAAATGAAGTCGACGAACGAACTTTAAAAATTCTACATGAACTTGTCCCTGAAAGTTATACTAGCCGTAATTTTATTACTGGAAAACAAGCTTTAAAATTTCTGCATGCTAATACTTTGTTAATTGTTGTTGATACACACAATCCCCAACGAGTTGATAGTCCTGACCTTTTAAGTAAGGCTGTTAAAATTATTGTTATTGACCATCATCGTGTTTCTGATGAAGCAATTAGTAGTACTATTACTTCTTACATTGATGCTGGAACTTCTTCTACTGCCGAAGCTATGACAGAAATTATTTATTATAATGACTTCAATAATATCGAATCCGAATTTTTATGGAATTTAATGTTTGCTGGAATTCTAATTGATACTAATAATTTTCAAGTTCGAACAACTCGTAGAACATTTGAAGCTTGCGGTTTATTAACTGATTGAGGAGCTTCTTCTTCTAAAGTTAAAGGGCTATTGAAAAATAGTTTAAATGAATTAATTGAAAAATTTGCATTAATTAGTAATGCAAAAGAAATTAAAAAAGGTTTTTTAGTAGTATTAGCTGAAGAAAACTTAGAAGTTCATACTTCATATTTAGCGCAAATTTCAGAAATGCTATTAGATTTACGTGATTGTAAAGCATCTTTCACTATTGCTTATGACCGAAATGGTCGAGCCTGTTTATCAGCAAGAAGTAATGGTGAAATCAATGTGCAAATTATTTGTGAAAACCTTGGTGGAGGAGGTCACTTTAGTGCCTCTGCTGTTCAAAGTAGCAAATTAAGTATTAAAGAACTATATGATGAACTAGTTAGAATTATAGAAAGTGGTTCTTACAGTAGCGAAAGTGGTCTGACAGAACGATATTAAAAATATTAATGAAAGGTTGTGACACAAATGAAAGTGGTCCTTCTAAAAGATGTAAAAAATTATGGTAAAAGTGGTGAAGTTGTTAATGTAAGTGATGGTTATGGTAAAAATTATTTATTACCAAACAAACTAGCAGTAATGGCAACAAACGAAGCTTTAAAAATTAATCAAAAAGAAAAAAATAGAAATGCGGAAATGCGTAATGAACAATTAGCAAATTTTCAAAATATTAAAAAACAATTAGCAGATATTACTTTACAATTTAAATTAAAAACTAATAATGGTAAAGTGTCAGGTGCGATTTCTGCTAAACAAATCTGTGAATTTTTAGCAAAAAGATATAATATAATTATTGATAAACATAAGTTTATTAAATTTAGCCCTATTCATGAGATTGGAATAACTAACATTACTATTAAGTTAGACATAACAATTACTGCTAATTTAAAGGTGGAAGTAACAGGAGAATAAATTATGAGTGATAATAATCAATATATAAACAATGCCGAAATCAATGTGCTAAGTGCCATGATTCAATCCTCACCTGCTTGCGAGAGCGCATTAAATTCTTTAGAATCAAATGACTTCACTATTAGTGCCAATCAAACTATATTTAAAACTATTACTAATCTTTATCGTAATAATTCAGGAATTGACACAACAACAATTGCTGAAGAATTAGTTAAACAAAATAATTTAGATAAAATTGGTGGTATTCAATATTTGTCTTCATTAGTAGGCCAATATATTACTGATGCCAACTTAAAAGAACATATTAACATTCTAATTGAAAGAACAACAAAACGACAATTAGAAAGTGCTTTAAAAAATATTGGTAAAGAACTACAAGGCGAAAAATCTATTACTGATATTTTAGTTAATGCTGAAGCACAAATTGTGCAAGTAAGTAGTGAGCGTAATAATGAAGAATTATTACCCATTAGTGCTCATATTGATGAAGTTGTGACAAAAATTGAACAATTACAAAAATCAACTGTTAATATTACCGGTGTAAGCTCAGGTATTAACAATTTAGATATTGTTACAAGTGGTTTCCAGAAGGGTGACTTGATTATTTTAGCAGCAAGACCTTCAATGGGTAAAACTGCTTTAGCCCTTAACTTTGCCCTTAATGCTGCCAATGAACAAGAAAATAAAGACGACGCTGTTGTTATATTTTCTTTGGAAATGCCAAAAGACCAATTAATTACAAGAATGATATCTTGTCAAGGTCATTTTGATGCTAATCGTTTACGTAATAAAAGTAAATTTACATCAGCTGATTGAAATAGAATTAGTGCAACAGCTGAACAATTAAAACAAAAAAATATTATTATTGATGATACTCCTGGATTGCGAGTTTTAGAATTACAGACTAAATTACGTAAACTAGCTCGTGAAAATAATATTAAATTAGTTGTTATTGATTATTTGCAACTATTAACGGGACGAGATAGTGAATCACGCCAACAAGAAGTTTCAAATATTTCTCGTAGTTTAAAAATTCTAGCTCGCGAATTAAAAGTCCCTATTATTTGTTTATCACAACTTTCAAGGTTAGTGGAACGAAGAGAAGAAAAGCGCCCGTTAATGTCTGATTTACGTGAATCAGGAGCCATTGAGCAAGACGCTGATATAATTATGTTTTTATATCGTGATGATTATTATAAAGAAAAAAATAGTGAAGAAAGTACTGCTCAAGAAAGTAATGTTGCTGAAATTCTGATTTCTAAACATCGTAATGGTCCAACTGGGAAAGTAGTAACTATTTTTATTCCAAAATGGGGTAAGTTTGAGAATTATACGGGATAGGGGAAGGCTTGTACATAAATTATGAAAAAAATATTAAATATTTTTTTAACTCTATCGTTATTTTCAACATTGTCTTTTAATATTGCAGGGTGTAAAAATACTAATAATACACAATATGATAACGTAAAAGATGCAATATCAAGTTTAGAAAACCAAACATTTCATATTTCTATAAAGAATGTTCAGGGCGTATCAAGTTAATGGTTAGATTAATAAGAACTTAAATGAGAGATAATACTCTCATTTTTAATTGTTAAACAATTATAATTAATTATGGCTTTTCTCCCTTTATGTACTATTTTTAAATTTTATCACATAAATGCTGAGAAAAGCCTTAGTTAATTTGAATATTTTTTTCCATTATTACTTTTTTTCTTGTACAATAATTAAAGAAAGAAATAAAACTAACCATTTCTTAATATAAAAAATCATTTAAAAATTGACACTTATTTTAAATAATAATATAATTAAAAATGGTTAAGTTTTCAAGGTGAATTTATAATGAACGAAAAGATAATCTTAATATGCAGCATTTGCTTAAACCGTAATTATCATACTTATAAAAATAAAATTAAAAACAAAGAACGCATGGAATTAAAAAAATATTGTGAACACTGTCATCAACACACTGTCCACAAAGAATCACGATAGGAGGTATTTTCATGAGTGAAGAAAATAAGTCAAAAAAATCCGAAATTAATCATGAAAAAGTGGCCCTTTTAAAAAACAAATTTAATATTCTTCGTAAAATTAAACCATTAAAAACAAAAAGAACTTTTGAAGGTACTACTGAAACATTTAACCCTCGTACTGCTGATAAAAATAAAAAAGTTGATATTAGCGCCATATGAGAAAAAGAACGTAAAAATCGTACCTTAGAAGAACGCTATTATTATAAGCGTGAAGCCAGAACTTATCATAAATATTTTTTCCTATATTTATCACGAGAAGTAAGAAGAACACGTTGAACACCAAGAAAACAATTAAATAGTAAATTCCTTACCACAGTAGCATTCATTACTGTTCTAGCATTATTTTTCTATGCAATAGAAAGTATTTTACTAGTGGTATTACCATTACTAAAAATTATGTAAAAAATATTAAAGCAAAAAATGGAGATGTCAAAATAATGAAAAATGAAAAACTTTTAAATAAAGTTGTACCAGTTGAAGAAACACATAAAAATAGAATTGCCCAAGCCCAATGATATATTGTTAACTGTAACAAAGGTAATGAAGATAAAGTAGCTGCTGGTTTAAGACAAAAAATTGAAAAAAAATTAAATCTAAAAGATAATATTTTTCAAGTCCGCGTTGTTAGTGAAACTTCAACTGATAAAGATAAAAAAGTAACTGAAAAAAATATTTTTCCTGGTTATATTTTTGTTCATATGATTTTAACAGAAGACACTTGATATGATATTCGTAATACTGCTGGAATTAATGGTTTTATTGGCTCTAGTGGTAAAGGTGTACCTCCAACTCCGCTTTCAACAAAAGAAGTTAATGAAATGTTATACCGTAATTCTAAACCACCTGTACAACCAAAAGTTAAACAAGTAAAAGAAGTTAATCGCGACTTTAAAGTTGATGATTTTGTTAATATTACTTCTGGTGCTTTACAAGACCGCGAAGGTCGTGTAACTAAAGTTGATGACGAAAAAGGAGTAGCAACAGTTGCTGTTGATATGTTTGGTCGTGAAACTGAAGTTAAAGTAGAATATGATAGTTGTAAAAAGATTAATTCTTAAATCAAAAATATTATTGACTACTATTTATAATAATGTTATTATTTTTAAAGTGCTATTTATCCAAATAAATAGTATTTAATTATGTTTGAAACTTGTGGAAGAAATTATTCGTTTGAACCACAGTGAGGACCCAATTTATAGGAGGAGTTGCTCATGGCTGAGAAAAAAAATATTAATCGTGAGGGTATTATCCAATTACCAGCAGGTAGTGCCAAACCAGGTGCTAGTTTAGCTTCATTTGGTATTGATATGCCTCGTTTTTGTAGAGAATTTAATGATAAAACTAAAGATTTAAAAGATGACGCTAACCCCGTTCCCATTCCTATATTCATTACTGCATACAAAGATAAAACTTTTGACTTTAAAATCAAAACTACACCAACAACGTTTCTTTTAAAAAGAGCGTTAAAATTAACAAAAGGTTCAGCTAACGCTAAATTAACAAAAGTAGGAACTATTACTTTAGCTCAAATTACTGAAATTGCTAAGATTAAACTTCCTGACTTAAATGCTTATACATTAGAAGATGCCATCAAAATTATTGCTGGTACTGCTAAAAATATGGGTATTACCGTTGAAAACGGAAAGGAAGGTATTTAATTATGGCTAGAAGCAAAAGATATCTTGCATTAGCAAACTTAATTGATAAGTCTAAAAATTACCCTGTTGACCATGCTATTGAATTAGCACAACAATCATCATCATTAAAGTTTGATGCTACTGTTGAAGCAGCATTTCGTTTAAATGTTGATCCAAGACATGCTGATCAAATGCTACGTGGTTCAATCGTGTTACCAGCAGGTACTGGTAAAGTCCAACGTGTATTAGTAATTACTACAACTAAACAAAAAGAAGCGTTAGAAGCACAAGCTGATTTTGTTGGTGGTAAAGAAATGATTGAAAAAATCCAAAAAGGATGATTCGAATTTGATGTAATCATTGCTACACCAGAAATGATGGGTGAGTTAGGAAAAATTGGTCGTGTACTAGGTCCTAAGGGTTTAATGCCAACAGCTAAATTAGGAACAGTAACAATGGATGTTGAAAAAGCTATTACAGATATTCGTAAAGGAAAAGTGGAATACCGTGTTGATAAACAAGGTAATATCCATGTTATTCTTGGTAAAGTTTCATTTACACCAGAAGATTTAAGACATAACTATACAACAATCCTTTCTACTTTAAAAAAAATCAAACCTGCTGCTGTTAAAGGTACTTATATTAAAAATATTAGTATTACAACAACAATGGGACCAAGTATTAGAGTTTTAATTGAAGAATAATAGTAATTTTAATTTTAAAAATCATTAGTAATTCGTTTTTGCTAATGATTTTTTTCTGTTTTGATTAACATTTTATTTTTAAATGAAAATATTTTACGATATAATTTACTTATTGTGATAATTCCAGTAATTTTGTTTTTGCTGGTTAAACAATAAAAATTGGTAAAGGAGCACGACAGTAATGAAAAAACTAATAAATAGTTTTAAAAAGCAAAATTGAGAAATAAAAATTGGCTTTTACTCACTGGTAGTTAGTATTATATGCTTGGCAATAGGACTAATTTTAATTGCAACAGCTAATTTTACACCAAAATCAGGCGGAGATACTGTTAATAGTGGTAATGGTTTTAATATACTTGCTGACTGAGGTATTAATAATTTTTTAACTGCTGATGGACATAATGAAATGGAAATTTTCTATTTTAGTAATAAATTTTTATCTTATCCAATCGCACAAGTTTCAGCAGGAGTTGTATTTGCCATTATTCTAGCTTCAACGTTTGTTGGAATTAGTGGTTTATCACTAATATTTGGCTACTTTAAACGCTGATTATATTCTTAATTTAGTAAGTGATAAGCATGGATAAAAGTAAAAATTCATCACATTGAGATTGAAGGCAAAAATTTGGTTTGTTTTTAATTATTGTGGCAATAATTTCAATAATAATTAGTTTAATATTATTTGGTACGGCTTTTTTTAACAATGCCAATAATAAATTTCTTGGTGATGGGTTTTGAAGTTTAAAGTACTACGGAATTATCAATTTGTTTAATAATTGAAATGTATTTGATAATGATGCTGGTTTTAATGCCTTCATTAGTCACCCATTTCAACAAGTTTATTTCGGAATTATTTTATTAATAATTATTTTTCCCATTTTTTTTGGAATCGGTAGTATTTTATCAATTCGTGGATGATGAACAGCAAGAATTTAATAACAATGTAAAATTAAAGTATAATGTTAATTATTAATTTAAACAAAGGAATTCTTAATATGCTTGTTTTTTAAAAAATTAATCGGACTTCTCCCCACATGTACTTGTGGAGGAAACAATGAAATTGAATGAGTTCAATAATACTTTTCAAACTGAAAAACAATGTCTTGCATATATAGCAAGTTTGAAACAAAGCAAATGTATTAGGTGTTCTAGTTTTAATTTGAATACTTCTAATTTAAGAAAAATGAGATGTTTGAAATGTCATCAAACATTCAGTATTCTCACGGGCACTATATTTTCAAAGTCACAAACACCTTTAATATCTTGGTTTTATCTCATATTTAGATGAATAAACACCAAACATGGAATTCCATCAACTGATGTTGCAAAATAATTGGAAGTGACCTTGAAAACAGCTTGAAGAATGGGTCATAAAATCCGAAGTGCCATTGCTAAACAAGAACCTCAATTCATTGTTGAGGGCATAGTGGTGCAAATGGATGAAATGTATCTTTCACATATGGGTTTTAAAAAACAAGGAAGATCCTTGTTGAACAAAACCTTGATTGTTGGTATTTATGAAAAAACAACCAACAATCTGATTGTGAAAGTATTGAAAAACGCAAACAGTAAAAATCTTTTGCAGTTTGCAATAAACCACATTTCTTCAAAGTGTGATGTACATACTGATTCTTGAAAAGGATATCGCGATTTGAAATCGGTTTTCACTAAGCATGAAACAGTTAACCATCAAGATGGCTATGTTTCAAAAACTGGTGTAAATACCAACCAAATTGAGTCAGTATGAAAACATATACGAATAACATTTAAAACACATATCAAAGTTGCAAAACATCATATTCATTTATATACAAAAGAAGCTGCATATAAATTCAATAACATACCTAGTTTTGAAACTGTAATGCTATGTTTGATTTAAAAATGTGGGGAGAAGTCCGTAGATAGGCTTTTCTCAGCATTTATGTGATAAAATTTAAAAATAGTACATAAAGAGAGAAAAGCCTATTTTAATTATAATTAGAAAGGAGAAATTATGAATAGACTTACACAAACTCAATCAGCAGTTAAAAATAATAAAGCCACTATAAATCTAGCTAAAAAATTAAAACGACAAGCAATTTTTACAACAGCTAAACCATGAAAAGCGATTTTTATGATGGTAACTCCGACCATTATTGCTATTATTATTTTTTCTACTTATCAAATTTTTGATAAATGAATTGCTACCCAATGAGGTGGTAATAATATTATTAATAATTATAGTAATCCTAATTTAACAATTTCAGCTGACCAGGCATTGAAAATTATTAACATTGCTACAACATATGCAGCAGTTCCATCAGCAATGATGGTAGCATTTGCTTTATTAATTTCCACAGGAACGGGAATTAAGTATTCTATTGCCTATGGAAAAAACAAACGTGAACGCATGTCACAATATTTAGGTAATGGTTTTTTATTGTCATTCATTATTTCTATTATTTTTATGATAACTATGTACTTTAGTTGTCAAAGTATTATTGAATTTCAGGCAGGTAGTGCTGACGGCAGCACTGATCCAGCTATTAGAGACATCATTATTAAAGAGGCAGTCCGTTTTTCAAGAATATTAATTTTAGCAACTCCTTTTTTATTTTTTGCTAATTTTTGAATTTCATTACTACGTAGTGAGGGAATGATGCTATGAACTATCTTAATTAATGTCTTTGCTTGTTTAGTAAACTTATCATTAGACTTTATTTTTGTTATTCCTGGTAAAATGGGAATGGAAGGGACAGCTTATGCTACTATCATTGCTTGAGCAAGTATTAACTTAATTGCTATTGCCATTATTTGACATAGTGGTTCTAATATCAGATTTAATTTAGTACACTTAAAATTAAAGAAAGCATTTGTAATAGGTATTTTACTAATTGGTGCAACGTCATTATTACAAAATATTGCTCAAAGTATTTTAGCTATGGTTACAACTAAAATTTTAAATTTGTTACCACCTCCAGATTATCATAATAGTGACAGTAGTATTCCAGTTTATGTGCAGTTATATGGTGGAATTATGCCATGATTAGTTTTAATTAATGCGCCAATTATTGGAATTACGCAAGGAGCACGGGCATTAGTTGGTTATGTCTATGGAACAAAAGATTTTAGTCGTGTTTGACAATTAATGTGACGCTTAACATTATTGTTAATTTTATTATTAATAGCTTCAATACTATTAGTAGTAATTGCAGGTCAATATATGATGCATTTCTTTGGTGTTGACTTAGCAATGGCTAAACATTTTAAGATTTATATTATTATGCAATTTGCATTTTATCCGTTAGCAACATTACATTATATTGCTGTTATTTTTTATCAATCAATTAATCGTGGTAAAATTTCTTTATTTGCTAGTCTGCAACGTACTATTATTATGCCTATTATTTGTTTAGGATTAGGGTATGTCGTTGCCAAGAGTACTGGTGATGGTTTCTATTTTTATTTATTTGTTGGTTTTATTGATTTATTTGCAGCATCTGTATTATTACCTTTATTAGGTTATACATTTTGAAGAGCACGACCTTTTATTGATGCTACCAAAGGTCAAACTATGGAAACTATTAAATGGAAACTATTAATAAATTAGAGACGGACTTCTCCCCACATGTACTTGTGGAGGAAACAATGAAATTGAATGAGTTCAATAATACTTTTCAAACTGAAAAACAATGTCTTGCATATATAGCAAGTTTGAAACAAAGCAAATGTATTAGGTGTTCTAGTTTTAATTTGAATACTTCTAATTTAAGAAAAATGAGATGTTTGAAATGTCATCAAACATTCAGTATTCTCACGGGCACTATATTTTCAAAGTCACAAACACCTTTAATATCTTGGTTTTATCTCATCTTTAGATGAATAAACACCAAACATGGAATTCCATCAACTGATGTTGCAAAAGAATTGGGAGTGACCTTGAAAACAGCTTGAAGAATGGGTCATAAAATCCGAAGTGCCATTGCTAAACAAGAACCTCAATTCATTGTTGAGGGCATAGTGCAAATGGATGAAATGTATCTTTCACATATGGGTTTTAAAAAACAAGGAAGATCCTTGTTGAACAAAACCTTGATTGTTGGTATTTATGAAAAAACAACCAACAATCTGATTGTGAAAGTATTGAAAAACGCAAACAGTAAAAATCTTTTGCAGTTTGCAATAAACCACATTTCTTCAAAGTGTGATGTACATACTGATTCTTGAAAAGGATATCGCGATTTGAAATCGGTTTTCACTAAGCATGAAACAGTTAACCATCAAGATGGCTATGTTTCAAAAACTGGTGTAAATACCAATCAAATTGAGTCAGTATGAAAACATATACGAAGAACATTTAAAACACATATCAAAGTTGCAAAACATCATATTCATTTATATGCCAAAGAAGCTGCATATAAATTCAATAACATACCTAGTTTTGAAACTGTAATGCTATGTTTAATTTAAAAATGTGGGGAGAAGTCCGTAGATAGGCTTTTCTCAGCATTTATGTGATAAAATTTAAAAATAGTACATAAAGGGAGAAAAGCCATTAGAAAATAATTCTGAATCAAAAATAGTAGAAACAATAGCATTAGAAAAGTTTATTATATTAAGAGTTTATGCATCAAAATTTATTAAGTTAAAGGCACTTTGATTAACAAAGTGCCTTTAAACTATTTTTTTCCTTTACCATTTACTAATTGTTTTAATTTTTTGCATGAATTAAATTTAACAACACGTTGTTTATCAATCATAATTGATTCACCTGTTTTAGGATTTACTCCTCTGCGGGCTTTACGAGTTTTAATCGTAAATGTTCCAAAGTTTCTTATTGTAACGTCTTCTCCCCGCTCTAAAGTCAGGATAATTTTTTCAAACATAGTTTCTAAAGCATCCTTGTAATCTGCTTCTGAACTTTGTAATTCTTTTTGAACCACTTTAATAATTTGTTTTTTTTGCATAAAAATTTCAACCCTTTCCTCATAACCAATCATCATCAATATATTAAAAATAACTTAAATGATAGTATTATTATATAACATTTTTCAAAAAAGCCGTGTTTAATGAAATTTTTAAAACTGAATTTCCTATAATAGTAATGAAAACGTAAAGATTGAAAATTAGTTTTTCCCTTTACTTTTAAGATTTTTTTGATACTATCTTGCTTATTAACAAATGAAAAACCTGGAGGAAAAACTTATGAAAAGCATGAAAACAATAATTAGACTATTAGGTGCTACAGTATTAACAACAGCATCACTATCAACAGTTGTGGCTTGTGGTAGTAAAGCAAGAACCTTACAAAATGATGTTGATGATATTATTACTGCTTTAAAATCAGGTGTTCAAGGTAAATAACTAGTGGAATTAGCACCCAAAAAATGCTTTAGATTTATTCCAAACAACAACAACTTACATTAATAAAGATGCTACTGTAACATTAGCAGTACCAGCTGATGCAACTACACCTTTAATTAATGGTGATAGTCTTATTAAAGTTATCGTTACACTTAAAACCATTACTAGCAATGCTTTTAACGCCAATATTGTTAATGTAAACATAAATAAACACAATAAATTAAACATAAATAGCACTAGTTTAATGTTATTTCAAGCAGCAGCTACAAAAATTAAAGTTGATGCTACAGTTGTTTTTGCTACACCAAGTGATGGACATACTAGATTAGTTATAGATAATAACACTCTTCGAGTTATAGTTACAGTTGGTTCAAAGTCTGAAACATTTGATGCAGTTTTAACTGGCATAGTAGCCTACAGTTGTAACCCAGGAACAATACCAAATGATGTTGATGATATTATTACTGCTTTAAAATCAGGTGTTCAAGGTAAGAATTTAACTAGAATCTCTAGCACTCAAAAAATGCTGTAGATTATTTCAAGTAGCAGTTTCTTATTAAAGTTATCGTTACACTTAAAACTATTACTAGTATTGTTTTTGAAACCAATATTGTTGACGTAAAATAAAGCAATAAACTAAATAAAATAAAGAGCACTTAGTTAACTAAGTGCTCTTTTAACTTTAAAATTTTATTTAATTTATTATAATAAAAATAGTTTTTATAATAAAGTGTTATTTATTTCCAATATTCAAATTTAAAAGATTTATTATTTGCAAAAAATTTGCTTAAAATAACACTATAAGTATTATTTTATATCTAAAAATACATCACACTTACTTTTCTACAAAATTAAAGAAAAATTTTTTATTTTTTTAAGGCTTTTCTCCCTTTATGTACTATTTTTAAATTTTATCACATAAATGCTGAGAAAATCCTATCTACGGACTTCTCCCCACATTTTTAAATTAAACATAGCATTACAGTTTCAAAACTAGGTATGTTATTGAATTTATATGCAGCTTCTTTTGCATATAAATGAATATGATGTTTTGCAACTTTGATATGTGTTTTAAATGTTCTTCGTATATGTTTTCATACTGACTCAATTTGGTTGGTATTTACACCAGTTTTTGAAACATAGCCATCTTGATGGTTAACTGTTTCATGCTTAGTGAAAACCGATTTCAAATCGCGATATCCTTTTCAAGAATCAGTATGTACATCACACTTTGAAGAAATGTGGTTTATTGCAAACTGCAAAAGATTTTTACTGTTTGCGTTTTTCAATACTTTCACAATCAGATTGTTGGTTGTTTTTTCATAAATACCAACAATCAAGGTTTTGTTCAACAAGGATCTTCCTTGTTTTTTAAAACCCATATGTGAAAGATACATTTCATCCATTTGCACTATGCCCTCAACAATGAATTGAGGTTCTTGTTTAGCAATGGCACTTCGGATTTTATGACCCATTCTTCAAGCTGTTTTCAAGGTCACTTCCAATTCTTTTGCAACATCAGTTGATGGAATTCCATGTTTGGTGTTTATTCATCTAAAGATGAGATAAAACCAAGATATTAAAGGTGTTTGTGACTTTGAAAATATAGTGCCCGTGAGAATACTGAATGTTTGATGACATTTCAAACATCTCATTTTTCTTAAATTAGAAGTATTCAAATTAAAACTAGAACACCTAATACATTTGCTTTGTTTCAAACTTGCTATATATGCAAGACATTGTTTTTCAGTTTGAAAAGTATTATTGAACTCATTCAATTTCATTGTTTCCTCCACAAGTACATGTGAGGAGAAGTCCGTTTTTTAAAATAATTTGACTATTACCCCTAAAAAATGTTATTATACTTATTGGACTAAATTTTGATACACTAGGACTTGTGTATATAATTAATCTTTACATTTTAGAAGGGGGCTTGCAATTAATGCCAACAATGAATCAGTTAGTACGTAATGGACGTAAAACTAAAAAGTATAAATCAAAATCTCCAGCATTAAATGTTGGATACAATTCATTATCAAAAAGAACATTTGGAATTAGTTGTTCTCAAAAAAAAGGTGTAGTTACCCGTGCTGGAACTATGACACCAAAAAAACCTAACTCAGCGTTAAGAAAGTACGTTCGTGCTCGTTTAACTAATGGTATGGAAGTTACTGCTTACATTGGAGGAGAAGGTCACAACTTACAAGAACATGCTATTGTTTTAATTCGTGGAGGAAGAGTAAAAGACTTGCCCGGAGTTAGATATCACGTAGTACGTGGAGTTGCTGATACTGCAGGAGTTGCTAAACGTAACCAAAGTCGTTCTCTATACGGAACTAAAAAACCAAAAGATAAAAAATAAGGAGGGAAAAATCAATGCGTAAGAATCAAGCTATTAAAAGAGAACTAGTTGACGACCCAGTATTTAAATCAAAAGTTGTAACACAACTTATTAATGCAATTATGACTGACGGTAAGAAAAGTGTAGCGCAAAGAATAGTTTACAATGCCTTTAAAATTGTTACCGAAAAAACAAAAGAAGAACCATTATCAGTATTTGAAAAGGCTATTGCTAACATTAAACCACAACTAGAAATTAAAACAAGAAGAATTGGTGGTGCTAACTACCAAGTTCCAATTGAAGTTAGTGAAGTTCGTAAAGGAACACTAGCTATCCGTTGATTAGTTGCCTACTCAAAAGCAAGACACGGAAGAAGTATGGAAGAAAAATTAGCTGCTGAAATTATGGATGCTTACACAGGTAACGGTTCATCAATCAAAAAACGTGATGAAATCCATCGTATGGCTGAGTCTAATAAAGCATTTGCTCATTATAAATGATAATAATATAAAGGAGAAAATTAAATGTCAGAAATATCAGGTCGCCAATATTCACTAGCACATACTAGAAATATCGGAATTATGGCTCATATTGATGCTGGTAAAACTACAACTACTGAACGTGTGTTATATCATACTGGTAAAATTCATAAGATGGGTGAAGTGCACGAAGGTGCAGCTACTATGGACTGAATGGCACAAGAACAAGAACGTGGAATTACTATTACTTCAGCAGCAACTACTGCTGTTTGAAGAAACTACCGTATTAACATCATTGACACCCCCGGTCACGTCGACTTTACTGTTGAAGTTGAACGTTCACTTCGTGTTTTAGATGGTGCAGTTGCTGTATTAGATGCTCAAACAGGTGTTGAACCACAAACTGAAACTGTTTGAAACCAAGCAACTAGATATAATGTTCCAAGAATTGTTTTTGCCAACAAAATGGACAAAACTGGTGCTGACTTTGCACATTCAATCCAAACATTAAAAGACAGACTTGGTGCCAATGCTCATGCTATTCAATGACCAATTGGTGCTGAAGATGCATTTGATGGAATTATTGATATTATCGAAATGAAAGCTTACCACTTTGATGGTAAACCTAATGAAGACTATAAAGAAATTCCAATCCACGATGACTTAAAAGATGAAGTTGAAATTAGACGTCATGAATTACTTGAAGCGCTTTGTGCTTATGATGATGAAATAATGAACTTATTTTTAGAAGAAAAAGAAGTACCAGCTGCATTAATCAAAAAAGCAATTCGTAAAGCTACTATTGATGCTAAGTTCTTCCCTGTTTTATGTGGAAGTGCCTTCAAAAATAAAGGTGTTAAATTAATGCTTGATGCTGTTATTGATTACTTACCTTCACCACTAGATGTTCCTGCTATTAAAGGAATCTTGCCAAATGGTAAAGAAGATGTTCGTAAATCAAGTGATAGTGAACCATTCTCAGCTTTAGCTTTCAAAGTTATGACTGATCCTTTTGTTGGAAGATTAACTTTCTTCAGAGTGTACTCAGGTACACTAAATGCGGGAAGTTACATTTTAAACTCAACAAAGGATAAAAAAGAACGTGTTGGACGTATTGTTCAAATGCATGCTAATAGTCGTCAAGAAATTAAAAAAGTATATGCTGGTGATATTGCAGCTATTGCTGCGTTAAAAGATACAACTACTGGTGATACTTTATGTGATGAAAAACATGAAATCATTCTTGAAAAAATGGTATTCCCAGAACCAGTTATCTCATTAGCTTTAGAACCAAAAACTAAAGCTGATCAAGAAAAAATGGGTATCGGATTGCAAAAACTAGCAGAAGAAGACCCAACTTTCCGTGTCGCAACAGATAAAGAAACTGGACAAGTAATTATTTCAGGAATGGGAGAATTGCACTTAGATATCTTAACTGACCGTCTAAAACGTGAATTCAAAGTGGAAACTAATGTTGGTAATCCACAAGTTGCTTATCGTGAAACAATTAAAGCAGTTTGTGAAAAAGCCGAAGGTAAATATATTCACCAATCTGGAGGGAAAGGGCAATATGGTCACGTTATTATTAAATTTGAACCAAACCCTGATAAAGGATTTGAATTCGTTGATAAAATCGTTGGTGGTAAAGTGCCTCGTGAATACATTAAACCTGTTGAATCTGGTTTAATTAAATCACTTGCTAATGGTTTAATTGCTGGATATCCTGTAATTGATGTTAAAGCAACGCTATATGATGGCTCATTCCACCCAGTTGACTCTTCAGAAAATGCCTTTAATATTGCTGCTTCTAAAGCATTACAAGATAATAAAGACTTATTAAAACCAGTATTATTAGAGCCAATTATGGATGTTGAAGTAGTTATCCCTGAAGATTACTACGGATCTATTGTTGGTAAAATCTCTGGCAAAAGAGGAACAATTATTAGCGATGATATGAGAAGTCATTCTAAAGTTGTTAGATGTAAAGTACCACTTTCTGAAATGTTCGGATACGCTACTGAGTTACGTTCAATGACCCAAGGCCGTGGAACATATACAATGTCATTCTCACATTATGAAGAAGCACCAAAATCAGTAACAGAAACAATTGTTGGTAAGTATAAAAAAGTAAGAATTTCTTAAAAATAATGATAATTTAATTGCAAGTAATTTAACTTTACTTTAAAATTACTGTAGTGTTTAATTATATTGTTAAATAAATAAAATATCAAAATAAAATTAGTATATTCAAGGAGGAATTATAAAATGGCAGAAGTAAAGAAAAAGCCTGCAGCTACAGGCCCAAAACAAAAATTCGAACGTGGTAAACCGCACGTTAACGTTGGAACAATTGGTCACGTTGACCATGGTAAGACGACATTAACAGCTGCAATTACTGACTATTGTTCAAAACATGAAAAAGATGGGTACAAAGGTGTTTCTAAAGGATATGCTGATATCGATGCAGCTCCTGAAGAAAAAGCACGTGGTATTACAATTAACACTGCTCACGTTGAGTACGAAACTACAAAACGTCACTATGCTCACGTTGACTGTCCAGGCCATGCTGACTACATTAAAAACATGATTACTGGTGCTGCGCAAATGGATGGTTCAATCTTAGTTGTTGGTGCTACAGACGGTCCAATGCCTCAAACTCGTGAACACATTTTACTTGCTCGTCAAGTTGGTGTTAAAAACATTGTTGTTTTCTTAAACAAATGTGACCTTATGGAAGATGAAGATATGTTAGAACTAGTTGAAATGGAAATTCGTGAATTACTAACTAAATACGAATTCGATGGAGACAACACACCAATCATTCGTGGTTCTGCAAGAGGAGCGCTTGATGGAAAAACTGAATGACAAGCAAAAATCAAAGAATTATTAACTGCTATGGATGAATGAATTCCAACTCCAGTTAGAGATACTGAAAAATCGTTATTATTAGCCGTTGAAGATGTATTCACTATTACAGGACGTGGAACGGTTGCTACGGGAAGAATTGAACGTGGAACTTTAAAGAAAAATGAAGAAGTTGATATTGTTGGTATTAACAATGGACACAAAAAAGTTGTTGTTACAGATATTGAAATGTTCAGAAAATTCTTAGATGAAGCTTATGCTGGAGATAACGTTGGAGTATTATTGCGTGGAATCAAACGTGAAGATGTACAACGTGGACAAGTTATTTGCAAACCTGGATCTGTTACACCACATACTAAGTTTAAAGCTGAAGTTTATATCTTAAGTAAAGAAGAAGGTGGACGTCATACTTCATTCCATGCTGGATACCGCCCACAATTCTATTTCCGTACGACAGATGTTACAGGAAGTATGGATGACTTTAAAAACAAAGGTGAAAAAGCTGAAATGATTATGCCTGGCGATAACGTAACTATTTCTGTTGAATTAATTCACCCAGTTGCCCTTGAAAAAGGAACACAATTCTCAATCCGTGAAGGTGGAAGAACTGTTGGAGCTGGACAAGTTACTGAAATTATTAAATAATTACTTTAACTATTTGGGCGTATCAAGTTAATGGTTAGATTAATAAGAACTTAAATGAGAGATAATACTCTCATTTTTAATTGTTAAACAATTATAATTAATTATCGGACTTCTCCCCACATGTACTTGTGGAGGAAACAATGAAATTGAATGAGTTCAATAATACTTTTCAAACTGAAAAACAATGTCTTGCATATATAGCAAGTTTGAAACAAAGCAAATGTATTAGGTGTTCTAGTTTTAATTTGAATACTTCTAATTTAAGAAAAATGAGATGTTTGAAATGTCATCAAACATTCAGTATTCTCACGGGCACTATATTTTCAAAGTCACAAACACCTTTAATATCTTGGTTTTATCTCATCTTTAGATGAATAAACACCAAACATGGAATTCCATCAACTGATGTTGCAAAAGAATTGGGAGTGACCTTGAAAACAGCTTGAAGAATGGGTCATAAAATCCGAAGTGCCATTGCTAAACAAGAACCTCAATTCATTGTTGAGGGCATAGTGCAAATGGATGAAATGTATCTTTCACATATGGGTTTAAAAAACAAGGAAGATCCTTGTTGAACAAAACCTTGATTGTTGGTATTTATGAAAAAACAACCAACAATCTGATTGTGAAAGTATTGAAAAACGCAAACAGTAAAAATCTTTTGCAGTTTGCAATAAACCACATTTCTTCAAAGTGTGATGTACATACTGATTCTTGAAAAGGATATCGCGATTTGAAATCGGTTTTCACTAAGCATGAAACAGTTAACCATCGAGATGGCTATGTTTCAAAAACTGGTGTAAATACCAACCAAATTGAGTCAGTATGAAAACATATACGAAGAACATTTAAAACACATATCAAAGTTGCAAAACATCATATTCATTTATATGCAAAATATAGATTTTAAACATTTAAGAAAAATAATAGATATGCAAGATAAACATTTTCATAAAATGTTAAACATTAATAAAAAAATAAAAATGACAAATAAAAGAATAGATGAAGTAATTGAATATCTTAATAATGAAAATAAGGAGTAAATAATGGAAATAATTTTAAAAATTAATAATATTTTACTAATTTAAGTATATAATTATAAACATAAACTTAATATAAGTTTTTATTTGAAAGGAAAATAAATAATGAACAAATCTATAGAAGAAGAAATAAATAAAGATATTGAAAAAACATTTGAAGAGGTACGTTCAAATTTGAAAGAAATTAAAGAAAAATTAAAGAAATTAAGCAATTTAAAAGATGCAAATAATATTAATTGGTTTCTTCAAAAGCAAACTGAAAAATTGGATAGTTTGAAAGTGTTTGATAAAATGAGAGAAATAAGAAAAGAATTAGTGAGAGAGGTGCAAAGACTAGAGGAAATTTTAGATGAATCGTATTTAGAAAAACATGCTAATTATAATTTACAACTGGATAATTTAAAAAAAGAAATTATAAATTTAAAAAAACAAAAAATAAGTAAGTTTAATAATTTTCTTATTAAAATTATTACTTTTGGTTGTTATGATAAAAATAAATTTATAGAAAATAAAATAAATAAAATTCAAAAAGAAAAAACAAAACTAGAAGCTAATCAAAAAGACATATGACATTGTTCGAAACAAGAGGAAGAAAAAAAGATGAATTTATTTAATAAAACAAATTCTATAGATTTACAAAATCAGCCTTTAACAAGTGGATATAAACCAAATTCACCAAAAATGTAAATATAAAAAAAGTTACCAATAAGGTAACTTTTTAATTAGATTGTGGGGGAATATTATTTTTAGGTTTTCTTTTGAAATTAATCTTGAATGTAAACATTTTTTTAATTTTATTTCAAAAACTTTTTCAAAATCTAAATTCTGGATTTTGATTTTTATATAATAAAACACATCCGATTATAGTACCAATAATATTTAAAGAAATAGTTAATAATAATATCCCAAAAGGATTATTATTTTTACATTTTATCACACCAAAAATTATTGTTAAAACTAACACAACTATATATATATATATATATATATTGATATTATAATTCCACCAATCAAATCTGGATTTATATTATTAACGTATTCCATATTTTTTATTCATTTTTAAATTATTTTACGGACTTCTCCCCACATTTTTAAATTAAACATAGCATTACAGTTTCAAAACTAGGTATGTTATTGAATTTATATGCAGCTTCTTTTGCATATAAATGAATATGATGTTTTGCAACTTTGATATGTGTTTTAAATGTTCTTCGTATATGTTTTCATACTGACTCAATTTGGTTGGTATTTACACCAGTTTTTGAAACATAGCCATCTCGATGGTTAACTGTTTCATGCTTAGTGAAAACCGATTTCAAATCGCGATATCCTTTTCAAGAATCAGTATGTACATCACACTTTGAAGAAATGTGGTTTATTGCAAACTGCAAAAGATTTTTACTGTTTGCGTTTTTCAATACTTTCACAATCAGATTGTTGGTTGTTTTTTCATAAATACCAACAATCAAGGTTTTGTTCAACAAGGATCTTCCTTGTTTTTTAAAACCCATATGTGAAAGATACATTTCATCCATTTGCACTATGCCCTCAACAATGAATTGAGGTTCTTGTTTAGCAATGGCACTTCGGATTTTATGACCCATTCTTCAAGCTGTTTTCAAGGTCACTCCCAATTCTTTTGCAACATCAGTTGATGGAATTCCATGTTTGGTGTTTATTCATCTAAAGATGAGATAAAACCAAGATATTAAAGGTGTTTGTGACTTTGAAAATATAGTGCCCGTGAGAATACTGAATGTTTGATGACATTTCAAACATCTCATTTTTCTTAAATTAGAAGTATTCAAATTAAAACTAGAACACCTAATACATTTGCTTTGTTTCAAACTTGCTATATATGCAAGACATTGTTTTTCAGTTTGAAAAGTATTATTGAACTCATTCAATTTCATTGTTTCCTCCACAAGTACATGTGGGGAGAAGTCCGATAATTAGTTACATTTGAAATATATAATAATTGTCTATCTTGATTTTTATCTGTATTACCACCAATATTTTCATTTTTATCATTAAATACACAAAAAAATTGTAAATAATCATCTACTGTAATTTGTTCTTCAAACATAACTAATGTATATTTTCTTGTAGTAGAAATTGTTTTAAATAAACTATTATTAGGTAAACCACCAAAATCTACACCACTAGTATCATCAATTAAATAAGCATTTCAATAATCACCAATTTTATATTGTTTAGTATAATATTAATTTTGACCTGTTGTTTTATGAGTAGTTGGATCTGTAATACCTTTATTTTTTTGATATATATTAGTACTTTTTTTTCAAATACATACAACTGGAGTATTTCCAGAAAGTATTAATTCATATTGACCAAAATCACTAATTTTACTATTTATAGGTTTATAACCAGTTTCAGTTAAAGGTATTGCTCCATTATTAATTATAAATGGAAATATTTTTCAATGACTTAAACGTTTAATTATTGCTTGTTGTCTCTTTAGATGTAGATGTGCGTGTTTCATTAATTGAATTAGTTGATGATTGCTCATTTTCATTATCTCCTAATTCTTTATTTAATTTATTATTAATACCATTAATTAATCATTTCATTTCATGCATTAAAGCATACATATCACTATCTCAAGTATCATCATGTAAATCTAACATTTTTGGTTGATTATTATTAGTATCTATTTTTACTTTAGATAATCATTGCATTAAATTATATTGTCTTTTAGTTTCTGGAAATCTTTCTCAATTAAAACTAATAATATTTTTAAGCATACAAATTGTTGTAAAATCAATTCTATCATTTAAATATAAAGTTGATTTATCTACTGCTATAAATTTTAATCATGTTATATTACGTTTTTTAACTCAACTTTTTAAAACATCAATAAATACTAATCCACCATTACCATAATCAACATAACAAGTAAAACCAAATAACATTGCTATATAACGTTTACTTTCATTTATATAATAATTAATAATATCATTTGCTAATGTATCAGTATCTTTATATTGCATTGTTACATTACTATTATAAAATTCACTTTCTTTATGTGCTCTTCTACCATTATCATTTTCACCAATAAATCATAAACTAGCACTTGTAGGATGACCACTTGGACTTGTTGCCATACCTATATCTAATCCACCTGATAATCTTTGTACTTGAAAATCTAATTTAGTACCAACTTTATCAAGATATCTTGCAAATATAGCACCAGTAAGAATACTTGGTACACCATAATATCAAGATTGTGCTTTAATTGGATCTAATACTTTTAATTCTTCTAAATCATTAATCATATCTAATGTAAGATTATGAGCATTTACTTTTCAATTACTATAATGAAATAATTTAAAAATATTATTATCAAATATTGATTTAATTTGTTCATTTTTTTCTTTCATTATTTCTAAATTAAAAGGTACAATTTTATTCATATATTCAATATAATATTGATAAATATTATCTGGATTACAACTTTTTATTTTTATTCTTTTTTTAGCATTACCTAATGCAAATGTTATTGCTTGAAATTCTTGCTGAGTAAATTCATTTGCTTCTTCACATCATTCAATTGCTAAATCAAAACCTTTTATTTCACTACGAGAAAGCCCTTTAAAGGTATTCTATCATTTGAATTACTATATACACCCATTCTCTTATAAATGATTTAGATCCTTTAAAACGAAAGTCTGCTTGCTTATTAGGGTATTTTAAAGTAAAATCTTTATAATCATTTAAACCTATTGTTATTAAAGCATTATATATTTCTTTTACTAAATCATTAATATCTTTATTTAATTTTCTAAAACAATATATAGCAATTGATTTATTAACTTTAATTGAAATAGCTATTAATATTGCTAATTCTTCTGCTATACTATATGTTTTACTACTATATCGTGAACCACTAAGATTATATTCACTATGAGTAAAATCACTTTTATTTAATAATCAATAACTAATTTCATTAAGATAAGTAAATTCTTTATTCATAATATTATTCCTGTAATTCTTCTAATTTTCATAAATTACACATCCGTGCTTCAGCATATAAACTAACTCCATTATTTTTAATATACATAGGCATTCCAGTTAACATCATATTAAAAATACCTAACATAAAAGCATTTTCATTATCTTGATAATAAAATTCTTTTATTTCATGTGTACCTTTCCCAATATTAGTAATTAAATCTCTAGTACGTCCATTATAGAATACTCTATAATAATTTTTATTTTTTAAATCGGACTTCTCCCCACATGTACTTGTGGAGGAAACAATGAAATTGAATGAGTTCAATAATACTTTTCAAACTGAAAAACAATGTCTTGCATATATAGCAAGTTTGAAACAAAGCAAATGTATTAGGTGTTCTAGTTTTAATTTGAATACTTCTAATTTAAGAAAAATGAGATGTTTGAAATGTCATCAAACATTCAGTATTCTCACGGGCACTATATTTTCAAAGTCACAAACACCTTTAATATCTTGGTTTTATCTCATCTTTAGATGAATAAACACCAAACATGGAATTCCATCAACTGATGTTGCAAAAGAATTGGGAGTGACCTTGAAAACAGCTTGAAGAATGGGTCATAAAATCCGAAGTGCCATTGCTAAACAAGAACCTCAATTCATTGTTGAGGGCATAGTGCAAATGGATGAAATGTATCTTTCACATATGGGTTTAAAAAACAAGGAAGATCCTTGTTGAACAAAACCTTGATGGTTGGTATTTATGAAAAAACAACCAACAATCTGATTGTGAAAGTATTGAAAAACGCAAACAGTAAAAATCTTTTGCAGTTTGCAATAAACCACATTTCTTCAAAGTGTGATGTACATACTGATTCTTGAAAAGGATATCGCGATTTGAAATCGGTTTTCACTAAGCATGAAACAGTTAACCATCAAGATGGCTATGTTTCAAAAACTGGTGTAAATACCAACCAAATTGAGTCAGTATGAAAACATATACGAAGAACATTTAAAACACATATCAAAGTTGCAAAACATCATATTCATTTATATGCAAAAGAAGCTGCATATAAATTCAATAACATACCTAGTTTTGAAACTGTAATGCTATGTTTAATTTAAAAATGTGGGGAGAAGTCCGTAGATAGGCTTTTCTCAGCATTTATGTGATAAAATTTAAAAATAGTACATAAAGGGAGAAAAGCCATTTCTTTTTAAATTCAAAACAATTATTCACTAATCCCCTAGCAACACCGAAAATTATTGGTGCTTTAATGGTATTAATTCAAGATGTAATGAATTGAGATTATCAAGAAAGTGAACCAAAAAACAAAAATAAAATAGAAAATTATAATGGAAATATAAAATTTACAAAACATGAACAAGATGCTTATAAGCACATTCAATATTATTTAAGGAACTAAAAAAATGAAAGATAAAGTGAATTACATTAAATTAACAGTAAAACTTAGTAACAGTATAGAAGCAAAATATCATGAGAAAGTTAATAAAGAATTATATTATACTGTTCGTGCTCAATGAAATGGATTAAACTATGTTACCTTAATTTTTAATAATCCCAAATTTTATAAACGATGTATTTTATTAAACAAAAATGATGAAATTATGGTAACTGGACAAATCTTTAATACTTTAAATATTCCAAAAAATCGTGCATTTTGTTCCATTAATGTTAAATGATTTAAAAAATGAAAGGAATAAATATGATTATACTACCTACTTTATTTGGAGATAAAGATGAGATTGAAATATTATCACCATCTCCGCAGGCACTTCATACACATAATGATATTAGAGCAATTATCCTAATGTTAAATCAAAACATATAGTTATTTCTGACCCCGAATATAATGTTGCTTTAATAGTTGGTGATAATGAAGTCTATCCAGGATGAGTTAAAGTTTGAATTAAAAAACAAGGGAATTAAAAGGAGAATAAATAATGAAAAATGAAACTAAAAAACAAATTGATAAAATTGAATGATATGAAAACATTAAAATTAGAAATTATGAATTTGAATTATTTGAATATCAAGTAAATACTTTATTAGATATTGTAAGAGAAATGTTAAAAGCAAATAAAAGAGTAAATAATGACTAAAGAAATTGAAGAAAAAAATAAAAACAAGGAGAATAAAAATGGAAACAAATAATTATACATTAACTAAATTAATAAGAACTGGAATTAGTCCAATTTCAGCAATGATTGGAACTAGTGCTTATTATGGACAATTAATAGGTAATCCAATATTAGGTTCAATTAATAGTTTATTATTTGGTAAAAAATTAGGTTTAGATATATGAAATTTAAATCAAAGACCTTCTTCTAAAACTAAACTAATTAATAGTTCTAAAAAAATATTATTAGGTTTAGGAACAATTGGGTTAGCAAATTATACTAAATGAATAGAAAATAATATTAATCCAACTCCTAGTCCATTACCAATTACGACAACTCCAATTCCAACTACTACCACAGAAACACCACCATGACCATTAATGGTGAACGAAAATAATAATCTTAATAATTTAATGGATTGAGATACTTATATTTCATTAAATGCTTATGGTATTTCAAATCTTATAGCAGGAATTACAGAGTTAATACCTAATAAATTTGAAACTATTCGTAAAGTAGCAAATATGGCAAATGGTGGATGTTTAATATCAATTGGTGTTGCTATTGGTATTAATAATGGTTTTGATAATGCAAGTGCTATTCCTACTATTATTGCTGGTGCAAGTGAAATTATTCATAATTTATTACCAATAGAAACAAATCATGATAGAGAAATGCAAGAAACATCATTTACTAATGAAACAGCAAGATTAATTAATAATGATATTGATAATAAATTTACCATCAATAGCGAAACAACTAGTCAATATGGTAGTGATAATATGAGTGAAGTACCATTAAACCATGCTGATAATCATTCATTAAATTGAGATTATAATCACATGAGTTTATAACAGAAAGGAAAACATAAAATGAAAGAATTTATCCATGAACTAATTATCATAGGAACATCTGTAGGAACATTAATTTGTAGAGAAATTATTGTAATTTTAAAAAAATATATTACAACTCCAAAACATGTACGTTCTTATAATAAAATGAAAAAACATGAAAATAAGTTAAATAAACAACAAATAAAACTAGAAAAAATTATGCAAAAAGGACAAAACAAGGAAGTGAAATAATTATGGAAAATAATGAAATTGGCATGACAACTAACATGAAACAAATTTATTTGTTAATGTATAAAACTAATCAAAGTGATGATATGAAATATAAATCATTTGAAACATTAGAATTAGCAACATTATTTCATTTAGGTTTTAAAGAAGTAGTTACTAAAATCGGCTATCCTAATCGTGAAATTATTCATTATCAAATTTTAGCAATTCCATTTAATTTAAATGAAAGTAAAATGTTAAATGTAAGTAAGGAAGTGAAATAAAATGACTAGAAATGAATTTAATGAAAAATATACTAACCATGATATCGAAATTGATAGGGATTTTGAATTACGTATTGATAATTGTTTTAAAGTTTCTGATATTAACCTATTAGAAGAAGCAATTAATGATTATGAAAAATTAATTAATGAAATGCCACAAGTAGTTAAAGATTGATTATTAGGATAATAAAGAAAGGAAATATAAAACATGATTGAAAATGAAACTAATATACAAAATTAATTTTTAACTGAAAATAATGCTGAACAAAATCAACCTGATAATGAAATTAATCAAAAAATTAGTGAAGCAGAAAATAAGTTAAATAAAATTAATATAGAACTTAAAGAACAACAAATGATTAATATTTTTAATAAATATCAAATTAAACAAGAATTTCATGATTATTTAAAGTTTAAAACAAAAGATACTAAAAGTGAAGAAATAGAAAATACCATAAAGCAATTCATTAAAGAACAGCCAGTATTAAGAACACCAATGAATACTGGCGGTAATCAACAAACAATTATTAATAATCAAATACCAACAAAAATTAATCCATTATTGGATTATAAAAAGAAAAATTATTTATAGAAAAGGAAAGTTAAAATGGCAGTAAATATTCAAAAAAACTTAAATAATACAGAAAAATTAGTAGAAGCTCCTGAATTCATTGAATTTTTTAAACAATCAAATAGTCCATGAGCAAGTTTTTTTTCTATTGAAATGATTAATTCTACTAAAATTGAGTTTATTATTAAATTACCAAAAGACCCAAAAATTAAAGTACTTCCATGAAATGATAAAAGTACAAGACTTGCTGTTAGTTATGCAGAAACTGATAAAATTCAAAAATTAATTGAAAAATTATATGTTGCAGGTGAAACAATTTCTGCTATTGATTTATTAGCAGAAAATGGTCAAAATTTATTAGATACTATGCAATATGAAGTTGCAAATGATTTAGCAGACAAATTGGCAAGTGATGATACTAATATAATTTCTCAATTTGCTACTAAGGTAATAATAGATAAGGCAACAGAACCAAAAGAGCAAGCAATTAAATATCGGACTTTTCCCCACATGTACTTGTGGAGGAAACAATGAAATTGAATGATTTCAATAATACTTTTCAAACTGAAAAACAATGTCTTGCATATATAGCAAGTTTGAAACAAAGCAAATGTATTAGGTGTTCTAGTTTTAATTTGAATACTTCTAATTTAAGAAAAATGAGATGTTTGAAATGTCATCAAACATTCAGTATTCTCACGGGCACTATATTTTCAAAGTCACAAACACCTTTAATATCTTGGTTTTATCTCATCTTTAGATGAATAAACACCAAACATGGAATTCCATCAACTGATGTTGCAAAAGAATTGGGAGTGACCTTGAAAACAGCTTGAAGAATGGGTCATAAAATCCGAAGTGCCATTGCTAAACAAGAACCTCAATTCATTGTTGATGGCATAGTGCAAATGGATGAAATGTATCTTTCACATATGGGTTTAAAAAACAAGGAAGATCCTTGTTGAACAAAACCTTGATTGTTGGTATTTATGAAAAAACAACCAACAATCTGATTGTGAAAGTATTGAAAAACGCAAACAGTAAAAATATTTTGCAGTTTGCAATAAACCACATTTCTTCAAAGTGTGATGTACATACTGATTCTTGAAAAGGATATCGCGATTTGAAATCGGTTTTCACTAAGCATGAAACAGTTAACCATCAAGATGGCTATGTTTCAAAAACTGGTGTAAATACCAACCAAATTGAGTCAGTATGAAAACATATACGAAGAACATTTAAAACACATATCAAAGTTGCAAAACATCATATTCATTTATATGCAAAAGAAGCTGCATATAAATTCAATAACATACCTAGTTTTGAAACTGTAATGCTATGTTTAATTTAAAAATGTGGGGAGAAGTCCGTAGATAGGCTTTTCTCAGCATTTATGTGATAAAATTTAAAAATAGTACATAAAGGGAGAAAAGCCTTAAATATTTAGAAGCAATGTTATCTGCTTGAAATACTTTATTTCAATTAAGAAATAATGCTAATTCTCGTTTCTTTATCACTAATAGTCTTTATGATAGTCTTGTTTATTTAGCAGATAATAAAGGATTAATTACTGATAATCAAATAGCACAACAATTAAGATTAAACGGTAATGATTTATATATAAAAGGTGTACTATGTCAAATTGTAATGGATGATTATATGACATTTACTAATGATAAAAGTGAAAGTGAAATTATGTCTTTTATTTTAGCAACACCAAAAGCAATGAAGAGATATATGTTACAACAAACAATTGTTTATGTTCAAGAAATTGCTGATGATAAAGTTGGTAGAGCATACAAAGTTGGTGGTGAAGTATTAGGTCAATCAATTCCTTATATGTCAAAAAAAGAAACAACATCACGTTGAATGTTATGTGGCATTATTAAAACAGATAAAACTGATTTAAAAACTAAATTAACAACTTTAACAACTGATTTTACTGCTAAAACAGATAAAATAAATAAAGAATTAAGTGAAAATATTATGTATGCAAAAGAAGTTAATGGTTTAAATCCTGGTTTAGTAAATCCTATAATTACTTTTTTTAGTGATGCCCAAGGTAAAAATAATATAACTAGTCAAAAACAAAAAGCAGGTGACTTATATGTAGTTATTAGTACAAGTGTTAATGACTTAAACTATAAAGGCTCAACAAATCCTATCAAAATAATGATTAAATAAAGGAAATTAATACCATGCCAATTGGTACTAATAGCACTGCTATAATTTTAAACATAAATAAACCAAAACATACTAGAATAAGTAAACAACAAGAAAATAAAAGTTTATGATTAGAAATTCTAGAAATGCTAAGTTTACAAGTAATATCAGTTGCCCTTGCTCCTTTTACTGGTGGTTTAAGTGAAGATATAGCACTTACATTAGGTGCAAGTGATTTGCTTGCTAGTATTAGTGCAACAAGTATTGAATTTGCAACTGATTTTACTATTAATCAAGTTTATGATTATTTAAAAGGAAATGTTACAAAATTAAATACTTTCTTTAATGTATTACCAGCGTTTGCTGGACTTAATAAAATTACTCGTGGTTTTCGTACTACTAAATTTATTAAATTAGCACAAAAAACTAAAACATTAGAAAAAATTGGCATTAAAGAAGCAAAAAATTTACAAGATGTTATTAATCAAGTAACAGGTAAAGAAATTTTAACTGATAAAATTATTGGTAAACAACGATATTTATCTAACTATTCAGTTGCACCTAATCGTGAAACAATATTGCAAAACTTAGGTTATATTGCTCAAAGACAATTTCATAATAATTTTAAAAAATTAGAAGAACAAGAGTTAAAAGATTACTTGTTATTACAAAATACATTAATAAAGTTAAGTCCACAATTAACTCCAAAATTTAAAATCAAAGATATATATAGAGTAAATAACTTTTTAAAACAATATAATATTGAATTTAAAGAAGTATTAAATATGAACCAACATTAATGATTAAATTTAGTTCATACTTTACAAATACAAAATAAGGGTAAAACTTTGATTTTAACTTTAGAACAAATACGTGCTAATGCAATAAAATTTAATTTTAAAAATAGTAATATTCATAAATTTGTTTTAAAAACTAATAAAACTTTTAAATATTTTGACATTAGATTTTATTTAAGAACAGGATTAAATAAATTTTGAAAAAATACACCTTATTTTGAAAAATTACGAGAGAAAATCTATAAAATACAAGAAAGATTTGAAAAGTTAGAAGAAAAAGCAATAGCAAAAATTAATAAATTAAAAGAAAAAGCAAGTGATTTATTTACTAGTGCTGAGAAAAAAGCAATTAAACATGCACAATTAATACCTTTAAATTCACCAGTATTTATGGGATGTAAAATTCAACCATTATCACTAGATAAATGTGCTATTACTATTTATCACCGTAATCCTAAATATAAGCCATTTGTTGTTATTGATACTATTATTAAAGCAGAAACTTTTGTTACACAAGTGCATCCTTTTCATTGATATCGCTGAAATAGTGGTTGATATATTGGTTATGGAGTTAATACTAATAAATGATTAAAAACAATAGCATTTGCGCCACCAGTTGTTCAACAGATTATAAGAGATGCTTTTAAGGTGCATCGCGAAATATTAAGAATAATAAGAACTTATCATAAAGTTATTAATGTTATTAATAATCCGTTAGAAAATGTTACTAAATCTTTTAAAAATGTTAGTTTAAAATTTGGAGTTTATACATTATTTGGTACTGGTTTATTACATCATGTAGAAAAATTTGCTTATAGTCAAGTTGTTGAAAAAGGTAAGAAAAAATTACAAAAAGAAATTATACATATAGCACATAGAAAAACTAAACAACGAACTAAACATTATAAAAAAGCATTTTTTAAGGAATGATAATATGATAAAAGAACTTTGAACTGATATTAGTCTAGGAAATTATAATAAGTGATATCCATTAACTGGACCAATTAATGACACTCCACAACAATATGTAAATACATGACCAAATGCTAATGAATGATTTACTACATTTGCTATTCGCGCACAAAATGATATTAATGCTTATCTTAATTTTATTTTATATAAATTTCCTTTTGATAGTTTTAAAGATAAATTAATTCAAGAAACATTAAGAGATATGGTTTATGTAATGATAGAACATTGAGTATTTAATCGTACTCCAATTGAATTTAATGTTGATGCTAATATTCAATTTAATAATGGTACACAGTTTAGTGCAAGTAGTATTCCAACAATTAATGTTTGAGATTTAGCACCAAGTAGAATGAAAATACTAGCTCAATTAACACCATTAAAAGAGTTACCAATGAGTTATGATGAACAAGAAATTGATGTTGATAAAATTGATTTAGAAGCATTTTATACAAGAAATCAAGTAGATGAATTAATTGAAAATGAAAAAGAACAAAGAATTAGTGGTGATAAAGATAATCATGATTTTATATTAACTAAACAAATAAAATTATATGATGATGTTGTAAATGAAAAAGAACATGAAGTATTTCGTGGTGCAGTTACTAAACTTGTAAATAAAAGTTATGTAGCAACTGAATATGACCCTGAAACTGAAACAATGATTTTAAATTGACCAAGTGAAATTGGTACATTACCACCTGAAGCATTACAAAATAATCCACAAGAGGGTGATTTTACTCATGCTCCAACTGCTGATTTTTCTGCTAAACAACAAAAACGGATTACTAGTAATGAAAATAATATTAAGTTAGCAAATACAGAAATTGAAAATATTAAAAATAATTGATTTAATATCGAAACAAGTCCTTTATGAAAATTATATACAAATCCAATTGTTGATTCTGATATTAATAAATTATACTTAGTTATTTGAGAATATGGTTATGAAGACTTAAATCATCCTGAGAATTTTTATGGTGTTACCCAAAAAATTTCAAAATTTAAACGGACTTCTCCCAACATGTACTTGTGGAGGAAACAATGAAATTGAATGAGTTCAATAATACTTTTCAAACTGAAAAACAATGTCTTGCATATATAGCAAGTTTGAAACAAAGCAAATGTATTAGGTGTTCTAGTTTTAATTTGAATACTTCTAATTTAAGAAAAATGAGATGTTTGAAATGTCATCAAACATTCAGTATTCTCACGGGCACTATATTTTCAAAGTCACAAACACCTTTAATATCTTGGTTTTATCTCATCTTTAGATGAATAAACACCAAACATGGAATTCTATCAACTGATGTTGCAAAAGAATTGGGAGTGACCTTGAAAACAGCTTGAAGAATGGGTCATAAATCCGAAGTGCCATTGCTAAACAAGAACCTCAATTCATTGTTGAGGGCATATTGCAAATGGATGAAATGTATCTTTCACATATGGGTTTAAAAAACAAGGAAGATCCTTGTTGAACAAAACCTTGATTGTTGGTATTTATGAAAAAACAACCAACAATCTGATTGTGAAAGTATTGAAAAACGCAAACAGTAAAAATCTTTGGCAGTTTGCAATAAACCACATTTCTTCAAAGTGTGATGTACATACTGATTCTTGAAAAGGATATCGCGATTTGAAATCGGTTTTCACTAAGCATGAAACAGTTAACCATCAAGATGGCTATGTTTCAAAAACTGGTGTAAATACCAACCAAATTTAGTCAGTATGAAAACATATACAAAGAACATTCAAAACACATATCAAAGTTGCAAAACATCATATTCATTTATATGCAAAAGAAGCTGCATATAAATTCAATAACATACCTAGTTTTGAAACTGTAATGCTATGTTTAATTTAAAAATGTGGGGAGAAGTCCGTAGATAGGCTTTTCTCAGCATTTATGTGATAAAATTTAAAAATAGTACATAAAGCGAGAAAAGCCATAAAAAATATGTTGATGAAAAAATAAAATCTTTAAATGTTATTAAATGAAAAAATGTTGGTACAAAAGAAAGTAACATTAAAATTAATTATGATTTTAAATTAAATACTTTATATAGAGTTGGTTATTGTTGAAAAAATGTAGAAAAAAGTCCAATTATATATATGCAATTTTTATGACAAGTTGAAGGTGCTGTATTAGCTAGTTTTTTTAAAGGTATTTCTGGAAAAAGAATTACTGAAGCTTATGTTGATTTAGTAGTTATTTCAAATGCTATTGCAATGGATAGATTTAATTATGATGAAGGTAAAATATATTCATTAGAAGAAGAAATAAAAGAAAATACTTATAACATTACTAGCAATACATTAGATATTACTTCACCAGAAGTAATAAATATAGATAAACCAATTAAAATTAATTCAAAAAGTTTAGAAACTAATGAAATAGAAGATAATTGTTGAGATATTGAATTAAAAGATAATCCAGCACCAAAACCTTGTACATGTCCACAATGAAAAGAAGTAGCAGTTAGTACTGATTTAGTAACAATTAATTATAATTTAAAAAATAATAAATATTATCGAGTTTTTTATAATGGACGTACTAGAGATTTAATTACTAATATTGGGAAAGGTACACATGAAATAAAAGAATTTTATTATCAAGATAATGAAAATGCTTTTATATTAGGTATTTTTAATATGATGTTATCTGTAATGCCTATGTATATTAAAAATAATGGAGTTAGTTTATATACTGGAGCACCGTGATGTAATTTATGAAAATTAGAAGAATTACAGGAATAATATTATGTTTAAAATATTAAAAATAATTTTAAGTATATTAGGTATTTTGATTAGTTGTTCATTTGTTGGGTTAATGTTGTTTATTATTTATAAAGTTATATTAATAGTTAATAAAGTATTATAGAAAGGTAAATTATTATGAAAATATTTAAAAGAAAAGAAAAACTAACTGAAAATGATAATACAAAGTTATTTAGTTTAAGTAAAGAAAAAACAATACATGCTTCTATATTAGATTTTTTTGGATTTAATAGTTTTAATCATGAAACTCATTTTACTGATTTTGTAGCAGAAAATAATGCTAATTTATATAATGCACCATTAGAAATTAATAACGATAAAATTAAACAATATTTAATTAATCAAGAATATTATCGTAAAAATTGAAATTCTATTTTTAAATTAAGTAAATTAGGAATTAGTGGATATTTAATTTATATTGCGAACGATAATCTATATTTTCAATTAGTAGATATACAACAAAGAAATTATGATATTACTGGTAAATTAATTCAATGTACTATTTTTTTATGAGAATTATCAAAAAAATGCTCAAACAGTAAGATTATTTGAAATTTATACTTTAAATAATGAACAAGTAACTATTAATCGTGCAATTTATAGTATTAGTGATAATAAAAAACAATTTGTATTAGATTATAAAACATTTAATAACAATCCTAATTTAGAACAAGAACAAGTATTAAACATTAATTATATACCAATAGCAATTATGCGTAATCGTGCTAATGAAGAACCTGACTGTAATAAAGTAATGGATAAAATTAAAGCATTAGATATTTTCTTTGAACAAATCATTTTAGATGTCATTTTAAACTCACCTAAATTTGTTTTTAATAATATTTATGGTAATAATCAACAATTAATTGATGATGCTATAAGAAAATTAATTGCTAAAAACTATTTATTTACTGATAAAAGTCCTAATGATGCTCCTAATGGTTTAGTAACTGTTATCCAAGGTAATTTTAAAGGTAAAACATTAAGCGATGTTTACGATTGATTAATTAATGAAATATCTAAGCGTTGTGGTTTACATATACCAAGTCAAAAGAAATCAGCACAACAATCAGTTCCTGAAAGTACTGCTGTAAATATTTCAACAGTTAATTATATTGAACAAAAACTATGACAATTTAATATTGATATTCTTAAATTTATTCAATTATTAGTACGTATTGATAAAGATTTATTAGATAGTAAAACATTTGAAATTAAAGATGAACAAGCAATTGAAAATGGCTTTTCTCCCTTTATGTACTATTTTTAAATTTTATCACATAAATGCTGAGAAAAGCCTTATTAATAATGCACGTGTTACTAATGCTTGATTAGGTCATGATTTTACTAATAGTCCTGGTTTTTGACCATTAAATGGACAAAAAGAATTAAAAGATAAAGAAATATGAACTTTTCGTATAACAGATATTAGAAGCGAACATATTTCTACTAATGCTAAATTTAGAGATGTTGAACTAGAAATAAAAGATAAACCACCAATAGATAGTTTACAACAGTTACTATTAGATATGTTAACTTACACTTATACTTATAACAGAAATTTTGATGGTGCAAGTTTAGATCCAACAAAAAAACCTAATGAGTTAGATAAATTACGTTCAAAATTTGAAGGACAAAAACCTGATGAGGTAATTACAAATTTATTTAAGCAATGAAAATTAGATTATCCAAATTATATAAACTTACCACAAGTACAAATATTCAAACAAATAGTTATTATGTTATCAAGTAATATTTATTCTAATATGTCTATTAATAAAGGTTTAAATTATGATAATAAAATCTTATTACCTTATTATTTTGAATTAAAATCTAATCCAATTCATAGCAATCCTGACGAAGTTTGAAAGTTTAAAGATTCAAAAGTAATATTAAAATCTGAGTATTTTGAGTTCACTGATATTAATAATATTAAATTAAAAAATAATGATATTAGCCAAAATAAATTATTTAAGTTAGATGATAATCAATTTAACTGATTATCTACGACTAATGAATTAGAAAGTAATAATATACCTTCTTTAATTCCTGCTGATTGAACATTAGGAAATGGTGAATATGGAAAATACTTTACAAAAGCAATTATTGATAAAACTAAAATTGAAAATGCTCTAAATTTATATGGTTCAAATAAATCACAATTATTTTCTAAATTAGAGTTTTATCAAGAAATATTCAAAATTGATAATTCCAATGAATTTGAATTACAAATTTAAAATCCGATTAATGAATTAAATCGGATTGAAATTAGTGGTATATTTGGTGCTGGTAATTATGATTTAATTTTAATAACAGATAAACAAGAAATCAGTTTAACTAATATTAATTTATTTGATAAATACAATGAAAACATTTCTTATATTAACTTAGAAATTTAGATTATTTATCAAAATATCCATCAGGATAAATACCATTTCATTTTTTATCATTAATATTAGTTGATTTAATTCCGAAATATAAATCTATTTTATAATGGTCGCTTCTTTGGTTTTCTCAAATTATTGCCCCCCCCAGTGTGCATTATAATCATGGTCAAGAAAATAAGATAAATCATTTGTTTTATGATGTGCTATTGAACCAATTATTAAACCAGTTACTCCACTTACAGCACCAGTTAGTGCTAATGCTAATGTTATTTTACTTAAATTTGTTTGTATTCATGTTTTCATAGTTAATTACTCCTTTTTGAAAATTTATAAAATTGTACATGGTGGGCAACATTTATTGCCATATTGCATTTCAATAAATTGTTCTGAATTTATGCTAATTATATCATCAGCAAATAGTGGTGTTATTTCATTTTCAAATGGATTTAGATGTTTTGGATAATCAAAAACTTTTAACTTTTCCATGTTTTGTTTTAGATTAAAAATTTCTTTATCCAGAAAATTAATTTTTATTAATATATAATTTCTATTAATATTAAAATTTCTATTAAATGGATTCATACTTTTTTTTAATTCTTTTTTATTTTCTTCTAATTTGTTTATTTTATCTTCTATATCTTTAATTTGTAAATTCATATTAAATTACTCCTTTTTTTATTAATTTTACTAGTGAATTGTACTGAATTTTACTTAATTTTGCAAATACCTTTTAAACGTGCAAATAACGCCAAATACAAGGCGTTAATTTTGTGATACCTATCCTATTACTAGTATTATTTTCGTTAGTTATATGGCATAATAAAAAACACTTATTTTAGTAGAAGCATTATTTTTACCCCTAATTATATTTTTATAGGGATATAGTGCATAAAATAACGCATCATAAGGGTCTTGATACATAGTTTTATCAGGAATGTTAGTTTTGATTTGGTCATATCGTAATTCTTCTAAACATTGTGTCGTTTTGCATAAATCATTTTGATTAGCATAAAAATTACCATAACTCATAATATTACGCATTCATACACAACGGTCAGTTAATCCTGCTTCTTGATTAAGACCTGAAGCATGCTTAATAGCAACTTGACTCATAATTAAGATATTATGTTCATCGGCCAATTTTTGACTTATTCAATCAATAGCGGTTTTTGCTTTATCGTCATAATAATAAATTGCTTGGTCAAAATTTTCAAAATTATCAAGTAATCCGCAAATTTCATCAACATAAGCATTCATCTTTTCATTTTCATTAATAAAATCATTGGGAGTAACTATTAATTCACAAATAATATAAGGGTCATAATAACCACTATTATTCTATTCTTTAAATCCAGTTACCATAAGTACGCTATGGTCTTTACTACCTGTTGCTCAATCCACACCAACACTATAAAAATCAAATTTATAAGTATTTTTTTCTTTATTATAGAATTATTGTAAATTATATGGTTGTCAATATTTTATTGCTTTTAGAAATGGAAAAACAGTTGCATCACTATTTAAATATTCAAATCCATAATACACAGTATTAAATTCATCAGGATTTTTCTTTTTTAATTCGCAAATCAATTTTTGTGTTACTGGTTCTAATTTTTTTCAAAATGGTAATAAAGTAAATCTTAAAATAAATAATCCTAGACCTGAAAACGCTTCCGTATCTTCATAGTAGACCTTACCAATTTTTTTAAGGGGTATCTATAACTTGCTCATTTAACGGCAAATAGGGGATACAATAGAGCAAATAAAAGGGGTGGTATTTATCATAGGTATTACAAGTAAAAGCAATAAAGTAATTTTTATAAAAATAACGAGTAATTTTTTTACCATAAGTTGGACTAAATATATTTCTATCAGTAAATGTTCAACTTCAGTCGATAATGGGTTCATTAGATACTTTAATACAATTACTACGAAACATTGATAATTTTAAACGCTCATAACATTGTGTTAATTGTTTTTCACTTAAAGTTTCTTTTTCTTCGGCCATAATAATTTCATCAGTTCTAGAACATAAATAACTAGAACCACCAACTGATTTTCCAAAAATCTTATTACCATTAGCATAACCAATAAAATCTATTTGTTGATTATTAGGAAAGATAATACAACCACCATCCTTAGTAATTTTTCATTTAATACCATGGGGATTATTAGGTCCTAAGTGAATATCATACTTATCTTCTAAATATTGACAAACATCCATTAAAGAACCAATAGTTGTTTCATTATGAGTATTTTCATAACGTCTTACTTCTTGAACAGAACTATCATTAAAATTACAGCACACAAATAAATCAAATGCTAAACAATTTCATGTTTTTCTTGTTAAACGTGCTGTTGGTACAAAACGATAAAAACAATTGGTAGTGAAAAATTCTGCTCATTGTTCACCAACAAAATCTTTAAAAACATCCCAACTAAATCCATAATTATTATCACTAAAATTAAGGTCATATTTTTTATTTAATTGTGCATAACTACTAATAAGTTGCATATTTGACTACCTAACCTTTACTATAAATTAAAATTAAATAATTAACAAACCAAATTCAGAAAGGAACATAAAACATGTTATCATTACCATTTCAAAATCATTTTGATTGAGACAAACATCATTTTAATCAAGATGAATTAAATTTAAAACAAACAGAGGAATTATTTAAAAAAATAGATGACCAATTATGAAATGAATGTGATAAATCTATATATAAACCATATAGATTTAGACAACGAAAATTAAAATCAAAAAAAGGTTTATTAACTTATAAACGACGTATTTGTGTATATTATAACTCAAAAACACAAAAAAATGAATATATTTCATTATTAGGGACGAATTAATTTAACGTATAGATTTTCTAACTTCAAACAATAAAACTAGCAAATCTAAATATTTGTTAATTAAATTATACCATAAATTTTAAAAATCATAAAAAATATAATTAAAAAATTACATTTAAATAACACAAAAATACTAATCTTAAAATTAGTTTTTAAAAATATTAAGTTTTAAATTTTTAAGTACTATTAATATAATTTCTACTATTTAAATAATTGCTTCTCGCCATTAACATATTAAGCAATGTTGGATAAGCATATATTTTTGCACCTTTTGTTTGCGATTTAACTAAATGTTGAATATCACTTTCAGCACTACAGCCAATATTTCAACTAGCAGGTTTATTAATAATACCTTCTTTATTATTTACAAAAGTCTTTAAAGTATCTTTATTAATATTAGTTTCAATCAAAAATGCTATTAATTCATCATATTGACCTTTACAAAAATATTTTCATGCAATTAAAAAGTTTTTTAAATTTTCGGGATTAACTTTATTTTTTCTTTTATCAGGTTTATATGCAGTTCATAAAAAATAAAAAGCATGATATTTATCAAATACATAATAAGCACCTAAATATTTTGCTAAATTATATATTCATGAAGCACCATCACCAGATACTACTAATTTAGCAGTTTCAAATTCAAAATATTTTTTTAATCCATTTCAAGTAAAATCAACTGTCGGATTTGCTTGTAAATAATCTTCTTTATTACTATATTTACAATCACCCATAAAAGTATATATTTTATTTAATAACTTATTTCTATTTTTACCTATTTGTTTTTTACCAGTATTATAACTAATACTACGAATTTTTTGCATTTCTCTTTTATTATTTTTATTTCACACTGGAACAAAACAATCATCAGCATTAATATAAATAAATTCATTATTTTTTACTTTAAATTTTTGTTCTGGTAATTTTTCTTCAATTTTTGCATTTTTATAAATTTTACTAATTGTTACTTTTGAAACATAAGTATATTTTAAAATATCTTGTATATCTTGATAATGTTTTTTTCTGCCAAGATATGATGCTATCTCTTGTTTTAAATCTTTAATAATTCTTGCACGTTTTTCAATATTAAATTCTTCATCAGTAAAATAACGATATCTTTTTTCTATTTTATCTTAATATACTCTTCTATTAAAAGTTGCAAATCCAATTTCAATATTTATTGTTCTATTACATTTTTTAGCAACTTTATATCTATCTTTATCTCTAGTTTGAAAAAAATATTCATCTCAATTTTCGACTTTTTTAACAAATTTTGTTATACTATTATTGATTTCAATTGCTTGAAATTCTTGAAAACTAAACATTTTTCAACACCTTTCTATTTATTTTTAACTCCTAGCATTTTATCAAATTTATTAATTTAAAGTATAATATTAAAGAACGATTGAAATAACTAGCAAATCTATTGCAACGTTTAAAGATAACTTTAATTAGTTATCTTTTCTTTTTTTAATGTTAAAATAATATATAATAATATAAAAACACTAAAAAGGAGATATTTTAAATGACTGTATTATATGTTGCACTTGTTCCTTTAACTTTATGTTTATTAGCAATTTCTATAAATCTAATCAATTATGGTTTATTTTTATGTGATAAAAATAATGTTTTTGGAATATTGTTTTTAACTATTTCATTAAATATTATTGGAACTTTTATCGGTTGTATGATTATTTATAAGAAACAAAATCCTGAATTTAAATTTTGAAATAGTTTTCGAAATAAGTTTAAGAAAATGTTTAAATTTACAAGAATAAAAAAAATAGCACAATAACTGCTATTTTTTGTTATAATATAATTATAAAAATTAAAGAAAAATATATATGAACTATTTAATAAAGTTTTATAAGTTTTACCCACCAAGTTTAACTTAAAAGTTATATTAAGTATATCATAAATTTTTGTATTTTAAAACAAAATTAAGGAGATTTTTATGTGCAAAATGAAAAATTAAGAACAATTTTAATGATGCTAAAGTTTTAAGAATAGCATTAGAAGAATATTTTAAGCAGTGTAATGAATTTAATGAAATTCCTACAAAAGAAGGTATGTTATTGTTTTTAGATATTACTGAAAATACTTTATATAATTGAAAACAAAAGAAAAGAAATACTTTTTTACAACAAATAAAATGAGCGCATTCTGTTATTAAACACTTAAATTTACAAAGATTTTTAACTTCAAGTCCTAATGCTTCATCATGATATTTAGAGCGAGCTTATGTTAAAGAATTTCATTTATCTACAAAAATTGATATAAAGAGTAGTGATAATACAGCCCCTATAGCAATTAGTTTAGAAAATAAAGGTAAAAATAAATGTTAAGTAATTTTGGTTATTTATTAGATATTGCTAAAAGAATGTATTTAAAAAAATCTTTAAATATTACTAAAATTAAACAATTAGGTTCACGTAAATCAGGTAAAACATTTAGTGATATTGAATTCTTAGGTATTTTATTAATGTTAGATAATATTAAAGTACATGCTTATTTAATTCGTAATATGTCAAAACAATTAAATGATAGTTGACAAGAATTAAAACAAATTATTAAAGCAACATATTCAACAATTGATTTTATTATTAGTGAAACTAAAAAAACTATTGAATTTAATGGTAGTAAAATAACTTGTAAATATTTACATGCACAAGATAATAGTAATGTTAAATTAACTGGTTTAGCAAGTAATTATTTATATGATTATGTAATTATATGAAGTGATGAAAGATATGAAATTACTGAAAATGATTATCAAGATTTAAAAGATGCTATTCGTGGTGCAAATCAATTATTAGAAATTGAAAGTTGTAATCCTTGAAGTATTCTTAATGAATTTATTAAAAAAACTATAAATTCATGCCCTCAAAATGAAAAACAAATAATGAATGAATATGAACAATTTACTATTATTGATAATACTATTTATCATTATCAAAATTGAAAACTTAATAGTCACTTAAAAGATAGTGATAAACAACAATTATTAGAAATAGAAAAATTAGACCCTATTAGTGCAAGAGTTAGAAGTCATGGTTTAGTAGGTTATGAATCTGGTGGTATATATTCACATCTTATTCATAAAGTTAGTAGATTATTACAACCTAGTTATAGATTTAGTGCAGGTTTAGATTATGGTTTTAAAGATGATGCTATGGCATGTGTATTATTAGGATTTGATTATGATTTTAAATTTGTAAATGTTATTGATTGTTTAAAAATAGAAAATAAATTAGTGCGATATGATAATAAACAATTAGCAAGATTAGTAGTTGAATTTTATATTAAATTAGCAAAAGATTATAACTTATTATATGAATATGGTTTAACTGTTTATTGTGATTTTAGTAATTATACTTTTATTGAAATGTTAAATGATACAGCAATTAAATATAAGGTTCATACATGGCTTTATTTTAAAGATTGTGTGAAATTAAGACATTGAGTTTAGAATTGGCAAAAACATTGCTTTAATGGCAACAGAACGCTTAAATATAAGTATTCAAGCACAATTATTATTAGATGAATTTAGACTTGCTGTTTGAGACCCTAAAAGTATTAAACAAATACCATTAGCAGGGAATGATCATTTACGTGATGCATTTGATTATGCTATTGAACCATATATTAGAAATTTAAGTGCAAATATAAATCCTTATTTTGAAAGGAAGTAACATATGAGTAATACAGAAATATTATTATCTAAATGATGTATGCTTAATTTAACAGAAATGATTGCTAATCATGCTTCTAAATTACTTTGGGGTAATGGTTATACTTTAACAAGTGAACATCCAGAATATAAACAAGCAATTGAAAAATTAAAACAATGAAATAATTTAGATTCATTATTTTATCAAGATTGTCATATTAAATCTGCTTATGGTTATAGTATTACTCAAATTGATAAAACTAAAACTGGAAGAATATCTTTAAATTTTGCTCAACCATATGCTCAATCAAGAGTAGCAAGAGTATTAGAAACTGAATATAGTGCAAGTACATGGTCAAGATTACAATATGATGACCAAAGTATATATGTAAAAACAACATATACTCAAAATCAAATCATAAGATATTTTACTAGTGATACAGTTACTTTAGATGGTTTACAAGAAAAAATAAGTAAAGATTTACAATTACCATTAATAGAAAATCATAATTTAGGTATTATACCAGTTAAATTTATGCAAAATTTACCTAAAAAGAATTTCTTTGGTGGAGTAGTTGGTGATTATTATCCAGATACAACACCTATTAAAGATTTACAAAAATTATTAAATAAAACCTTTGAAAGTATTGACCATGAACTTGAATTTAATATTACTCGTGTATTTTTAGATATTACTGAACAAGAAATAAATCAATCTAAAACTGCTTTTGATTTAAAGAAATTAATAGGCAAATTTATTTTACAAGCAAATTTAAGAAGTATGGGAAGTACTAGTGGTACACCACCAATTGCAATAATTCAAGGTAATCCAATATTAGATAAATATGGTGAATTTATACAATTTATTATTGATAAAGCATTTGAAGGTAGTGGATATAGTCCAGTAAATGATACTACAAGTCAAAAAACAGAAGCAGAAGTATTAATTACTAATTCAAGAGATATGGAAACTACAAGAATTAAACGTACTTTAAATCAAAGTGATTGAAATGAAATATTTCAAAGATTTTTTTTATTAATGGGATTAGATGGTGATAAATCTAAATGAACATTTGAAATTAAAGAAAATACTATTGTTAATAGATTAAATCAATTAGAAATCTCAGAGCGTAAAATTGCTATTGGAATTAGTAATTTAAAAAGAGAAATTATAGCAATTGAAGGTGTTAGTGAAGAAGAAGCAGAACAGATTATTGAAGAAAATTTAAAATATGAAAAAAAAGAATTTGAATTTAGAAAAACTTTTTTAGGAGAAACTAAAAATGAGAATGATACCACAAACCAATCATCAATTAATTAAAACTGTTTGAAAAAGTACAGGTGAAATTGAAAAAGATTTTACACAAAATAAAGATTTACAATTTCGTATATGTCCATTTACTATTATTTTAGGTGCTATAAATTCAACAGAAACAGGTTATAAACCCCCAACTAGTATTCCTAATGACTATACATCATTTAGTAAAATCTTTACTGGTAGAGAAGCAATACAAGCAGTTTGAGACCATTCTTATAAACCAATAGATATAAGTGGTGATATTAAATATAAGCAATTACAAGTTGGTGATGTATTTTATGGGAATATATTATCAGACCAATTAGGTATTACTTATTCAGCAACTCCCGCAAATAATGCTTTTATTCAAGAACAAGCAATTAAAAATGTAGTTATTAATATTCCAAATGAAGAAAAAAACTTTGATTTTATTAATAATATTGTGTCAAATTTATATAAATTATATATGATACCAGAAGTTAATAAAGTTAAAAATACTGATAATACTTATAAAGTTGATAGACAATGATATATTCTTGAAGTTGCTAGTAAAACTTATAATAATGAAAATAAAGAACTTGCTTTTATTCAATGTACTTTTAGTTCATTAAATGATAAATTAGCAACAAGTGGTTTAGCAATTAATCAATATGTACAATTAGGCGCACCAGGTGACCCTGTAGCATTACCAACTTTAGATGAAAATAATAATATTATTTTAGATAGTAATTATTTAACACCATTACCAGTTACTCATTGTCAAATCTCTTTTTATGGTTCAGTAAAACCAATTAGTATTGCTTTATGGGGTAGAGATATTGACCATAATCCTGATAATATTAAACAACATAAATTTCAACAATTTCCAACTAAACTATTATTTCCATGACAATATCAATGTTCAACATATGACCCTATAAGTTTTCAAGCATTACCTGAAACAAATTATGTATTAACTGTTCAAGGTAAATCAGTTATGGATAGTTATCAAGATTGACAAAAAGTAATTGCTCTAAATTATGATGATGGAGCGCTTAAACATTATGAAGGACATTTAAAAACTGATGTTGAAAAAAACAAAAGCAACTAATAAAGTTGATGTTTCTAAAAGATTAGTAAATTATTGAGATAATAACTTTTTCAATAGTGCAGAAATTGAAGATTATAATTATGCAACAGCAGGTAATCCTTATTTTCAATATTATAATAAAAATACTAAAAAATTTATTGGTAATACTCATTATAATATGAATAATAATAAATTTAAACAATTAAATACTATTAATGCATTGCATTATTTTATATATAATCCTATTAGTGAAATACCTTTAACAGAACGAGAAACAATTAAAATTAATCTTAATACTATACCAATATTTGGGTCATTTATGAATTTCTTTGTTGGTGGTTTAGATATTGGTGCTAAATTATCAAGTAATTTATTAATACCACAATTTCCTTATATTAATGGTTTAATATCTGCTGAATTATATAATTTTTATACAACTTTACTTTATAGTTCACAAAGTACTAATCCTGCATTAATTCCATTAGATGTATTTAGAAATGATACACCAGATACTATTCAATCAGTATTAGGTACAGCAAGTCATATGACATCATTTACATTTAATTTAACCGATAAAATGACAATGGCAAGGTTTGATATTAATAGTCAATCATTAAGCGCTAATATTGAACAAGAAACAGTTAATTTAGGGCAAATAGAACCTATAAATAAAAATTCAATTAATTTACTTCCAATAGCAGATGTTGACAAACCTTTATTACAAGCACCAGATTTTACAAATAAAAATATAGTAAAATGAGCAATTGATATGATTGATATTAAAATAGTTGGTAAAAGTAATTTTAAAATAACATTTTATTCAATGCCTGATAATAGAAATGGTGCTGTTAATGATAATTTTGCAATTTGAAGTGGTACTTATCAAACAGTAGGTAAAGCAAGTAATAATAGTAGATTAATTCAAAATACATTTTTATTAGCAAATAATACTTTTAAATTTGATACACTTTTTAATTTTCCACAAGCAATTCAACCACCACCATTAATTGAAAGAGCGCACCCAATATTCATTGATTTAAGTAATCAAAGTAGTTACGGAATTAATAATAATATTAATGCAACTGGTGCTACTGAAATTAAGCAATATCAAATGAGACCTAATGTAAATGAAGATATAAAAGGTTATAGAAAGTATATATTTTTTAATTATTATCCTGAAGGTTATGATAGTTGAGAAAAGTTATTAGAAGATTATGAAAGTATGACATTTAATTTTAATTTAACTGTAACTAATACTTGAAGAGATACTTCTACTGACCCTACTTATACTAATTCTAAAAATTGATTTCAACCAATAACTATTAACTTAAGTGATATTAAAAATCTTGAAAATATAGAAAATCTAGATTTTAAAGTTAATGATGTTACTTATAATAATAATTCAGGAGACCACCAAGATAACGGTAGAAATTGGATATTTAATATTAATAATTTTGGTAATCATAGTCAACAAGCAAGTTTAACACCAAATACAAATATTAATACTACTTATGTTAATAATTTACTTTGAACTAATGATAATCCAAGTAGTGGTGAAACAATTCCTTCATCTAGTTGATTTAAAATAGTTGCACAAAGAAATGATAGTAATAGGTCTGTTTTATTAACATGACAATTTATAGTAACATTTGATATTCCAGATGATAGATTACCAACTGCTATAAGAAAAGCTAATTGAAATTTACAAACTAAGTCATTGGTAATTAATCCAAAAAGTTCAACATAGAAAGGTGGTGATGAATTTATGTTAAATGAAAATGAAAAGAAAGAAGGTATAGATATGGAAGAAGAAATTCAGGAACTTAAAGAAGAAAAACCTGAAGTAATTGAAGAAACTAAAGAACCAACTTTAGAAGATAAATATAAAGAATTAGAAATAAAGTATAAAGAATTATTTAAAGAAAAAACTGATAAAGATAGAGAAATACGACATACAGAAAGTTATAAAAAATATGATTTATCGCAAGAAAATATTAATTTATTAAAAAAATATCTTGGTGATAAAGAAGATATTGATGAAGAATTATCAAATTTAAATAAAGATTTTCCACATTTATTTAATAAAACTAAAGATACAAATATTAGTAATTCTTTAAATGTTAAAGATAAATTTAAAGAAGATACATCAAATGAAATTGAAACAAATAAATTAGGAATGGTAGGTTAAAAATATGGCAATTATTACAACACAATCAACAACAATTAATGACCCTAGTACTGTTAGTGGCAAAGCAGATTTAAGTGTTAAATATATTAAAAATTTAAAAGTATTATTATCAAAAAGAGTATCATTAATTAATGCTACAACTGAAAATCGAGAACAATTAGATGCTGGTACTGCTATTTATAATGTTACAAAACGTAATATTACAGATGATTATTCATCAGGTGCAGGTGCAAATGATGTAACAGCAATTAGAACTGTACAAATTCTTTTAGATAAAAGTAAACAAATTGAATTTGAATATGAAACATTAGACATGAAAAGATATGGTGCAAAATTTGAAGAAGGTGCTATTACTATTGCTGATAGTTATGTTAGTGGCTGAATTGATGGAAAAGCAAAATCAGTAGAGATATATTTAGTTGCTAAATTATTAGCATTAGGAGTTAAAACAGCAAAAGAGAATGGCATTATTAATATTGCTTTACCAAGTAATCCAAAAATAGATGATTATAGAATGTTATTATGATTAAAAATATCAAATACATTAGCAACATTAAAAGCACGTATTAATGATGAATATATTGGTACAGATGAAGAAGATTATACTTTATGAGTATCTAGTTTTTTTAAACCATTAGTATTATTAGCAACTACTACATTAGGTAGTGATAGTGCAAGTCAATCATTAAAAGATGGTAAAATTGTAGAAATTGGTGGTATTAAAATTGTAGAATGTCCATGATTAGGTAGAAATTATCCAACAGGAGTAATTGATAAAAAAGAAGGATTTAATTTTTTAGGCTGTGATGCTGTATTAGTACATAAAGAAGCATTAGCATTTCCATTTAATCGTGGTCAAGATAATACTTTTATTTTACAAACTAATGGTAATGTTAGAAATTATCATAAATTTTTAGTAAGTGAAGGTAAAGCATTAAGACCAGATTTAGTTAAAGGATTTACAGTTACTTCAAGTATTGATATTGCAACAGCAATTGAATTTACTAATTTAGGAAAAATTGATATGGCAGGAGCAACACCAACAGCAGATGAATTAGAAAAAGCAGTTATTACTAAAAATCCAAATTATGTTAAAGGTAATACTAATTATTCTAATTTAACAGTAACAAGTGCTAATGTAGAAGGTAAAACTTTATATGATGGTTCTTTACAAGCAACATTTACAAAGAAGTAATTTAAATGCCTATTATCTTACTTTTAAGAATAATATTAGAAACTGCTGTTAGTGATATACAAACTGCTGAATTAATAGAAAAATTTAAAAAAAATAATTCATTATTTAATGCTTTTTTAAAAAATCCAGCCGGAATATTAAAAAATCAATTAATGTCAAAAGTATTAGGACATGGGAAATCACAAAAATAATTAACTGAATTTCAACAAGGTTTACAAAAATTAACAAATTTACCAGTAATTCATAAAAAAATAATGACACATATTACTAATAATAATATTGCTAAATTACAACATATTCAAAAACAATATTTAAATGGTAAGTCATTAATGGATAAAGGTAAAGAAATAATAATGAATTCTTTAACACAAGAAGATTATGACAGTATGATTGGAGTTTCAGTACCACTTTCTAGTTCTGCCCTTGCTAGTGGTATGTGAACACCAATTATTCAACAACAATCAGGTACTTATGGTATTGCTTCTTTAACATATAGAACTAATTTAAGTAAATCATATGATTATTTTATGGTATCAAGAGAAACTTGAATTGATATGTGTAAAGCAACTGGTGCTTATGGTACGGGTGCAAATAAGATATTTCAAAATCAATATTATCATGGTGGATTATCAAAAAGTGATAAAGAACAAAGAACAAGAACTAATGTTAAAAATATGAATAAAAAAGTTACTCAACAATCTAAATATAAATCAGTTATTGGTGTAGTTAATAAATCACAAGCAGTAAGTGGTTATGAAAGGTTTAAAAATTATGGAAAACAAAAATAATTGAAATGTAAATTTAAATTATATTACAAAAGATGATTTAAAAACTATATATGGTTTTATTCCAGATGCAGACCAAACTACAACTGATACTAATAAAACTGATTTAACAGTAATGGCAATTGCTATTAGTAGTGAAAGAATTAATACAATTACTGGTAATCAAATTGAATTAACAGAATTTAAAAATCTTAATGAAACTCAAAAACAATTAGTTAAAAGAGCAACAGCAAGATTAACTATTCATTATTTAACTGATGGAATGGGGTTTTTAAGAAGTTCTGTATCTATTAGTGGTAATGGTTTATCAAGTAGTATTAGTCCACCAAGTGAACCAGATTACGTTTTAATGGAAGTATATAATTTATTACAACAAGCAAATTTACATACACCAAGAAAAGCAATATCTAGTAATATATCATGTAATACTAATAATTTTAATACACCAAGTATTTATGATGAAAGTGATATTAGAACAGTTACATGAGATAGTGCTAATAAAACATTTTTACAAAAAATAAGTTTAATTGATGGTACTGGTATAACAATTCAAGATGTTAGTGATACTATACCTAAATTAAAAATTAATAGTACTGGTGGTGGAAATTTACCTGAATTTAAAAGTCCAAAAGAAACTATTGATATTACTTATGATAAAGAAACTCATATAGTTAATAGTGATATTAGTAATAAAATTGAAGAAAGAATGTTTACTAATAAAGATAATCGTGATATTTCACAAATATTAAATGATATTACTAATCAAAATGTTTTATGAAAACATATTGATTATAGATATGTTAGTGAAGTAGACAAACCACATTGAGCATTTAATTTTGAACAATATACTACTGCTACTTTATTACCTAAAAAATATGCAGATGATAAATTACAAAATAAGTTAATTGCTGGTACTAATATAACTATTGATAAAGAAACTAATACTATTAGTGCTACTGGTGGTAAAACTGATTTAACTGATTATTATAAAAAAGAAGAAACAAATAAATTATTAGATAAAAAACAAGATAAAATAGAGAATTTACAAGATAAAATTTTTAATAATAAAGATGATAAAGATAGTACTACAAGATTAGTTAATGATGTTATAAATGTTGGAAATAGAACATTAATTTATAAAAATAAAAGTGGTCCTTCAGTAACAGATGATAATGATATTCCAAATAAAAAATATGTTGATGAAAAAATAAAATCTTTAAATGTTATTAAATGAAAAAATATTGGTACAAAAGAAAGTAACATTAAAATTAATTATGATTTTAAAGTAAATACTTTATATAGAGTTGGTTATTGTTGAAAAAATGTAGAAAAAAGTCCAATTATATATATGCAATTTTTATGACAAGGTGAAGGTGCTGTATTAGCTAGTTTTTTTAAAGGAATTAGTGGTAAAAGAATTACTGAAGCTTATGTTGATTTAGTAGTTATTTCAAATGCTATTGCCATGGATAGATTTAATGATGATTAAGGTAAAATATATTCATTAGAAGAAGAATTAAAAGAAAATACTTATAAAATCACTAGTAATACATTAGATATTACTTCACCAAGTATAATTAATATAGATAAACCAATTAAAATTAATTCAAAAAGTTTAGAAACTAATGAAATAGAAGACAATTGTTGAGATATTGAATTAAAAGATAATCCAACACCAAATCCTAACCCAAGTGTTCCACAATGAAAAGAAGTAGGAACAAGGATAACAAAAAACCAAATTAATTATAAATTTTTTTCCGGGAAAAAATATAGAGTTACTTATATATGGGATGGAGATACGCAACCTATTGCTTATTCTATAAGTAAAGAATTTAATAAATTATTATCAAATAAATATGATTGTGTATATATATTAGATAGTTGTGTAAGAAATTGAAATCTAAATTCAGGTTTAAAAATTGAATTATTAAGATTAGAAGTTATGGATAATATAATTAGAATAGTTACTGCAACTAGTGTATATAAAGGTAATATTTTAAAATTAGAAGAATTACAGGAATAATATTATGTTTAAATGACTAAAATTATTATTGAATATTATAAGTGCAATATTAGGTAGTGGTTTTACTATAATAATGTTATTTATAATGATAAAAATATTTTTAATAATCTATCATTATCATATTTAGAAAGGTGGTGATAAAAATGGGAACACATGAAATTTTACAAATTATTGGTGATTGTTTAATGGCTATTGGTGTAACATTAGGTGGACATCATACTCTTAAATCACATTTAAAAGATAAACAAAATAAAATTAAAATGTCTAAAAAAGATAAAAAAGAATTAAAATTAAGACAAAAATTAGAAAAATTAAATACTGTTAATAATTAAAAAAATGCCTATTAAAGGCATTTTTATTTATAAACTCATGTGATTATAATCTCAATTTAATGAATGATTATCAGCATTGTTTAATGGTACTTCACTCATATTATCACTACCATATTGACTACTTGTTTCGCTATTTATTGTAAATCTATTATCAATATCATTATTAATTAATCTTGCTGTTTCATTAGTAAATGATGTTTCTTGCATTTCTCTATCATGATTGGTTTCTATTGGTAATAAATTATGAATAATTTCACTTGCACCAGCAATAATAGTAGGAATAGCACTTGCATTATCAAAACCATTATTAATACCAATAGCAACACCAGTTGATATTAAACATCCACCATTTGCCATATTTGCTACTTTACGAATAGTTTCAAAACGATTAGGTATTAATTCTGTAATTCCTGCCATAAGATTTGAAATACCATAAGCATTTAATGAAATATAAGTATCTCAATCCATTAAATTATTATCAGTAGTATTAGTAGTACTTAATAATAAATCTGGTGGAAATGGGTCTACTGTTGTTGTAGTTATTGGATTTTCAGTTGGATTTGGATTAATAGAAGAGTTAGTAAATTTACTATAATTTGCTAACCCAATTGTTCCTAAACCTAATAATATTTTTTTAGAACTATTAATTAATTTAGTTTTAGTATTTGGTCTTTGATTTAAATTTCATATATCTAAACCTAATTTTTTACCAAATAATAAACTATTAATTGAACCTAATACTGGATTTGCAATTACTTGACCATAATAAGCACTTGTACCAATCATTGCACAAATAGGACTTATACCAGTTCTTATTAATTTAGTTAAAGTATAATTATTTGTTTCCATATTTATTCTCCTTTTATAAATTTAAATTTCATATTTCCAATAGTATCTCTATTATTGCCGCAAATAATTAAATATCCAGTTTGATTATTTTCTAATATTCATGAATAATAAATATCTTGTGGATAAAATTTTGGATATAAATGTAATGCTAATAAATAACATAAATCATCTTCTTTATTTTTTAATAATTCTACTGTAGGACATTTAATAATTTTTGGACTTTCTTCACTATAAAATCATTCAAGTTTAATATTTCTCATTATTTACTCCTTATTTTCTCTTCTTTTATTTCTTTCAATTTTTAATTTATGTTTATGTAATTTTTTATAACCCATTTTCTTTCATTTAATTTTCATTATTTACTCCTTATTTTTAATTTTATTATCATAATATTCTTTTATTTCTTTTACTTTATTATTAAAATCTAATTGATGTTTTTTACACATTTTAAAAAATTGAATAGATACTTCTTCTAAATCTGTAGATTGTAATTTAATTAATATTTCATTATTACAATCTTTAACAATACATTTTAATTTAGTATTCATTTTATTTTTTCCTTACTAAATCAAATAATAAAACAATAAAACATCCTAAATTTGTTAATGTAATTATTGTAGAATAGATAATTAATAATATTTCTTGTCAAACCATTATTTACTCCTTATTATAATTTAAAATTAGGCTTTTCTCCCTTTATGTACTATTTTTAAATTTTATCACATAAATGCTGAGAAAAGCCTATCTACGGACTTCTCCCCACATTTTTAAATTAAACATAGCATTACAGTTTCAAAACTAGGTATGTTATTGAATTTATATGCAGCTTCTTTTGCATATAAATGAATATGATGTTTTGCAACTTTGATATGTGTTTTAAATGTTCTTCGTATATGTTTTCATACTGACTCAATTTGGTTGGTATTTACACCAGTTTTTGAAACATAGCCATCTTGATGGTTAACTGTTTCATGCTTAGTGAAAACCGATTTCAAATCGCGATATCCTTTTCAAGAATCAGTATGTACATCACACTTTGAAGAAATGTGGTTTATTGCAAACTGCAAAAGATTTTTACTGTTTGCGTTTTTCAATACTTTCACAATCAGATTGTTGGTTGTTTTTTCATAAATACCAACAATCAAGGTTTTGTTCAACAATGATCTTCCTTGTTTTTTAAAACCCATATGTGAAAGATACATTTCATCCATTTGCACTATGCCCTCAACAATGAATTGAGGTTCTTGTTTAGCAATGGCACTTCGGATTTTATGACCCATTCTTCAAGCTGTTTTCAAGGTCACTCCCAATTCTTTTGCAACATCAGTTGATGGAATTCCATGTTTGGTGTTTATTCATCTAAAGATGAGATAAAACCAAGATATTAAAGGTGTTTGTGACTTTGAAAATATAGTGCCCGTGAGAATACTGAATGTTTGATGACATTTCAAACATCTCATTTTTCTTAAATTAGAAGTATTCAAATTAAAACTAGAACACCTAATACATTTGCTTTGTTTCAAACTTACTATATATGCAAGACATTGTTTTTCAGTTTGAAAAGTATTATTGAACTCATTCAATTTCATTGTTTCCTCCACAAGTACATGTGGGGAGAAGTCCGTAAAATTATTATATTTAAATCATTTTTGACATTTTAAACATTTATCATAATGTTTAAAATGATTTTTTAATATTTTATAGCCCATACCTTGACTTGAATAAGTAATTCTTAAATCAAAACATTTATAATATTTTTTAAAAACTTTAAAAGGTGATTTCTCTTCAAACATTTCCATTATTTCACTTCCTTATTTAAATAATATCAACCAATTAATAAACTTTCTGCTTGGTCATGGTCTTTAATTTCTATATTTCAATTATTTTGTTTAATTAATCAATTTGCTATTCCTAATGATAATTCTTTATCTCAAGCATGTGGACCAATTCTTATTCAATCAAACTTAATAATATCTTCATTAATACTTTTACTTCATCAACTTTTTCATTCACTTGGACTTATTAACATATCTTTTGTTAATAATTTATTAAATTGTCCAGCAATAAAACCACGTAAATGTTCTTGAGTTTCATAACCAATACCATTTTTACTATGAAAAGTACCACGTTCAATAATTAAATCTAAATTATCAAAAAAACAATAATCAGTAATTTTATCTTAAATTTCATTTAAAAATTTACCATTATCATATTTTTTAAAATCATAACTTTCTATTAATATTGGTGTATGGTGATGACATATTTCTTTACCACATCCACCATGACATCATTTAACATCTCATAATGTAAATCCAGTATTTTTCATACTTGGGTCTACTGATAATAAGTAGTTATTCATAATTATTGTCCCTCTCTACAAACAAAATAAGATTTTGCTGTTTCTAATCCTAAATAATAACCTTTTAACATTTTTATATTTTTATATTTTTTTAATAAATTTTCAACTTTTGTCATTTCTTTATTAATTCAATCTAATACATCATTATCAGTAATACTTTTACACTCATCACATTCACTTCTTAATTTATTACTAACATAATAAGGAAAATCTAATTTATATTTCTCTTCTAATAATTGACATTCTTTATATGTAAAAATATAGTCATTTTCTTTATTCATAATTAAATTTCAAAATTTTCTATTAATTGTTCTTCTTCATTTAATTTATTTAATACTTCTTCATAATTTGTATTAGTATTTGGATTATCAATATATATTTTTTCAGTTTCAGTAATAACTGCTTGGTCATTTTCATAAGCAGTTTGTAATTCAACTGACATAATGCCCCATTTTCTTAATAATTGAGTTAGTACAGTTTTAAGTGCCATTGCTTCAAAACTACTAACAATAAATTTTTTATTTTTTTTATAAGTTTCACTATAAGTATTAAAATGATTTTCTATTTCTTCTTTACTCATATATAAATATTTTTCATAACCATTTTTAAATTTAAAATAAGCAACATAACCAATTACTGGTGCTTTTAAACGTTCTAATTCATTTTGTATTCAAGTAAATTTAATACCTTTTAATCTATCTATTTTTTTAATTTCACCAAGTCTTACATCACTAACATTAATTTCTTTATATTGTTGACTTCTTAATGCTAATTGAATATAACCTTTATAACCCATTTGAAATTGCGCTTTACCTTTAAAAGGTACAACTCAACAATAACCAAAGTTTTTTTCTAATGGTAAATTTAATAATGTTGCTTGATAACAACTTTCTAATATAGTTCCTAAATTAGCATTTACTAAACCTAAATTATTTTTAATTGCTAATACATTACTTTTAAATCTTTGTATTTCTTTTTCATTAATAATACTCCCTTGATTTTTATTAGTAAATCATTGTTCAATAGTTAATTGATTTTTATTAATATTACTTAAATTATTAGTCATTTTCTATTTCTCCTTCTACTTTCATTTCTTAACTCTTTTAAATCTATTATCTAAATGTACTTCAATATTTTTATTTAGATTAATAACTAAATGACTATTAATAATAATTCAATTATTTAGATTACTATCTAATTTATTAGGTAATTTATCAAATGCAATTGAATTACAAGAATAAATAGTTTTTTCTTTAATTGATTTTTCATTAATCATTTTTATCATTCTTTTCTAATCTAAATTTAAAAATAAAATCTATATCATTTTCTTCAAATTCTTTTTTTACAATTTTATTTCAATTTTTATATTGAATTTCATTTTTAAAACTTAATAATATACTTAATAAGTTATTTTTTACTTCTTCTTCATAATTTCATTGTTCATCTGTGATTACTGATGTAGCACAAATAATTTTTTTTACTTTTCTATTCATATTTATTTATCCTTGTTTTTAATAAACTTAATTCATATTTAATTTGTTTTCTAATTTCAAATTCAATTACTTCATCCTGCGCATATTCTAATAATTCATTTAAATATTTAATTTTTTCTTTAATTTGTTCTATTTCTTCTTTATTTAAATTAGGCTTTTCTCCACATTTATGTTATAAAATCTAAAAATAGTACATAAAGGGAGAAAAGCCAAAACTAATTAGTGTATGACTTTCAATTACTAATAATTACATACAGCAAATTAGTCTCTTTGTATGATCTTGGCATCATTACAAATTTTAGAACAACAAAAAGCAACCAAAAACAAAAAAGGCATAGAAAATATTGTACTAAATCAATTCAGAAAAACTAAAGTTATAGAGAAAATTAAAAATTATTCTTTAATTTTCGTAGGAATTTCAAATGTAGTTTTTATATTTCTTGTTCGTTTTATTTACTTGTAACTTTTTAATATTCATATGACAGAACCTAATATTAAAATAATATGTGGAATAATACTAATATAAAGTCATGGATTTCCATAGTCTACATTTTTACCAATAAATAATCCTAAAATAATAACAGTAGAAATTATAATAAAAAGTATGCTTCAAATTTTAACTCAAATTCTAGGAACAACCTTAGTGGAAAAAGTTGCTAATATATACATAATACCAATTAAAATCAATCAAAATCCACTTTCTTGAAAACCGTCCAAAATAGCTAATAAAATTGATAGAATATAATAAACCAAAAAAGGAAAATAATACTGCTCCAATTAATATTAATATTTTTTCCAAAGTTAAACTAATTTGAATTTTGCCCATATATGAAAACCTCGTGAATCTTTATTTTATTAACACTTATATTGTATATTATTTAAAAAATAAATCTTTCATATACTTTTTAGAGTAAAAAAATGAATGTTAATTATAAGATTATAAAAAACTTCATTTTTAAAATAACAACATTCTTAATTGGAAATAAAATTTAAAATTATTTTTTTTACTTTCTGGCAACTAATTCATATAATAATGATAAAATGGCACTACCAATTAAGACATCATTTTGATTATGATTAGCAACTTGATTGCTAAAAGTAGGTAATAAACAAAGATTATCAAAAAAATATTGATCAATAATACGTCCAATATCATTATTAGTCATGATTGATTGTGGTTTTAAAATTTTTCAGTATTCATCATTATTTTTTATTAACATTCATGTTTTTTTAGTAGCACCAATATCTTGATGTAAACCTTTTTTATATAAAGGTAAGTTCAATATATGATCTTTGTTTCAAATATCATATAAGTCAAATATTTTATGATAATGGAAAAAATAAGTGATTTTATTTTTGTTTTTAGCTTCATCAATATGATAAGCTAAATAATTTTTTAATAATAAAATTTCAGTTCTTGCCCCTAATACTACTAATGATTTAATGTGATATTTTAATAATTTGCTAATTAAAAATTTATAAAATTGGGCTTGAAAAACTATTAATTCATTATTATTTTTTAAAATGCTAGCATTTGGAATTAGCGTTTTTACAAATAATTTTAGTTTTTTTCGTTGCAGAATGTCAGGAGCTAAGTCTTCTTTTTTGGTAATTATTAATATAGCAATTGAAAAAATTTTCTCAAAATCATTTTGATAAGTATTATTGGTCTTTTTTTGTAACAAATTACGAAAAGTTTCAAAATCAAAAATAGCAATTGGAAATTCAATTTTATCTAAAAATTTCTTAATAGTACTAAGATTTATTTCAATATCCAAATCATTTATTTTAAATTTTTGCATTACAATGTCCTTATTCGCTAAATCTTATTTAATAATAGCGCTAATTTCATCAGGTTCACGTTTTATAATTTTAGTTTTTGAAGAGTGTCCATATCCAGCACATACTAAAACAGCAACATGGTATTTATGAGGTTCAATTAATTTATTAGTTTCTAGAAATTGTAATAATAGTTTTTCATTAAAACCTCCAAGAACAACATTATCAATTTCATGCGCTGTTAATAACAATAATAAATTTTGTAACAAAATAAAATTTTGACATTGTGCTCAATGACTAATTTGTACTTTTTGTTCGACATCAAAGAAATTGTTAAAAGTTAATTTATATGTTTCATATTGAACTTTGGTTAAATTACGGTTTTTCATAACAGTCTTCATGAATCAATCATTACTGGTATTAAAGGTTTCGCCACTATAACTAAGTAATATAAATAAATGAGAACAACTGCTTACTTGTTCTTGATTGTTAATAATTGGTTGTAGTTCTTTTTTAATTTTAGGATTGCTAATAACTAAAATTTTTCATGGTTCTAAACCATAAGCGGAAGGAGTGTGACGAACATAGTTTAAAATATCATTAATTTTACTATCGGTAATTATTTTTGTATTATCATAATTTCGAATTGATTTACGATTTAAGATTATACTTTCTAGTTCCTTAACATAAGGCATGGGTATCAACTCTTTTCTTCAAGTTAATTTTACTACTTAAATGATAAAATTTTAAAAAAATCTTTACTCTTTATTTTTAAGAGTAAAGATTTAATATTTTAGAGTTAGGGTGAATAAAGTTAATAGTTATAATTTAATTTTCTTTAAATAAAAGACAACATTAAACTATTTAATTGTTGCTATAATTATATCATATTTTGTTAAATAAACAAAGTATTTTAATGTTTTATTTTATTATTTTATAACAAAAATTCCTAACTATTTAGGTTTAAGATTTATTAAGTTTTTAAAATATTAAAGTAAAAGATTAATTTATTAATTCTTGCTGAATTAATTAAGGCTTTTCTCCCTTTATGTACTATTTTTAAATTTTATCACATAAATGTGGAGAAAAGCCTATCTACGGACTTCTCCCCACATTTTTAAATTAAACATAGCATTACAGTTTCAAAACTAGGTATGTTATTGAATTTATATGCAGCTTCTTTTGCATATAAATGAATATGATGTTTTGCAACTTTGATATGTGTTTTAAATGTTCTTCGTATATGTTTTCATACTGACTCAATTTGGTTGGTATTTACACCAGTTTTTGAAACATAGCCATCTTGATGGTTAACTGTTTCATGCTTAGTGAAAACCGATTTCAAATCGCGATATCCTTTTCAAGAATCAGTATGTACATCACACTTTGAAGAAATGTGGTTTATTGCAAACTGCAAAAGATTTTTACTGTTTGCGTTTTTCAATACTTTCACAATCAGATTGTTGGTTGTTTTTTCATAAATACCAACAATCAAGGTTTTGTTCAACAAGGATCTTCCTTGTTTTTTAAACCCATATGTGAAAGATACATTTCATCCATTTGCACTATGCCCTCAACAATGAATTGAGGTTCTTGTTTAGCAATGGCACTTCGGATTTTATGACCCATTCTTCAAGCTGTTTTCAAGGTCACTACCAATTCTTTTGCAACATCAGTTGATGGAATTCCATGTTTGGTGTTTATTCATCTAAAGATGAGATAAAACCAAGATATTAAAGGTGTTTGTGACTTTGAAAATATAGTGCCCGTGAGAATACTGAATGTTTGATGACATTTCAAACATCTCAGTTTTCTTAAATTAGAAGTATTCAAATTAAAACTAGAACACCTAATACATTTGCTTTGTTTCAAACTTGCTATATATGCAAGACATTGTTTTTCAGTTTGAAAAGTATTATTGAACTCATTCAATTTCATTGTTTCCTCCACAAGTACATGTGGGGAGAAGTCCGATTATAAATAATATTTGTTGTTATTGTAAGATAATAACGTTTTTATTCTTTTTTATAATTTTTATAAATTATAAATTGATATATATATAAAATTACTGTTATAATTTTACTATTATAATCTTTAAAAATGGAGTTAGAATTTGTATGAGTAAATCTAAAATATCACTAAGTTTAAAAAACGTTGAATTTCGTTATAAACAAGAATATCCAAATGCTGTTGATAATGTCTGTTTTGACATTACTCATGGTGAATACATCACTATTATTGGCCATAATGGTTCTGGTAAGTCAACACTATCAAAACTTATTATTGGTGTTTTACATAAACAAAAAGGAGAAATTAAACTCTTTGGTGAAATTGTGACTAATAAAAATATTAAACAATTAAGAAAACATTTAGGAATTGTTTTTCAAAATCCTGATAACCAGTTTATTGGTTCCACTGTTCGTGATGATATTGCTTTTGGTTTGGAAAATCATTTAGTTCCACCAAGCAATATGCCTGCCATCATTGACCGTGTTTCTAAAGCTGTAGGTATGGAAAAATACTTAGATCATGAACCACTATGACTATCAGGTGGACAAAAGCAACGAGTTGCTATTGCTTCTGTCTTAGCCTTAGAACCTGATATCATTATTTTTGATGAAGCCACAAGCATGTTAGACCCAAAAGGTAAACGAGAAGTAAAAGAGATTATGTTGGAATTACAAAAACAACGTAATAAAACTATTATTTCTATTACCCATGATATGGATGAAATTATCAATGCTGATAAAGTTATCGTTATGAATAAAGGAAAGCTAGTGCGTTATGGAACACCAGCAGAAATACTAAAAGAATGGGAATTTCTTCAAAGTATTCATCTTGATATTCCATTTGTGTTGAAAGTCTCATTAGGTCTTAAAAGTAAAGGAATAAACATTGCCGAGACGTTGAATGAAGAGGAGTTGATTTCTAAACTATGTCAATTAAATTCAAAGAAGTAGGTTACACTTACTCACCTAAAACCCCTTATCAATATGAAGCATTAAAAGATATTACTGTTGATATTGATGAACATAAAATAGTTGCTGTTATTGGTGAAACTGGAAGTGGTAAATCAACTTTAGTCCAACATATTAATGGTTTATTAATTCCAATGACAGGAACTGTTTCTATCAATGATTTTATTATTAAAGCCAATCAAAAGAAAATACGTGATATTAAAAAAATTCGTAAACAAATTGGCTTAGTATTTCAGTTTCCTGAATATCAATTGTTTGAAGAAACAATTGAACGTGATATTATGTTTGGACCTGTTAATTTTGGTGAAAAAAAAGATGTTGCTCGAGACTTGGCTAAAAAATATATTAAAGTGGTAGGATTAGATAAAAGTTATTTACCTCGTAGTCCTTTTGATTTATCAGGTGGTCAAAAACGAAGGGTAGCTATTGCGGGAATTTTAGCATTACAAGGTCATACGCTAATTCTTGATGAACCAACTGCTGGTTTAGACCCTGATGGTGAAAAAGAATTAATTAAGTTATTTTATGATTTAAATCATAAAGAAAATAAAACAATTATTCTTGTTACTCACAGTATGAATCATGTATTAATGGTAGCTGATGAAGTGATTGTTTTACATAATACTAAAATTTATAAAAAAGCTGATCCTATTACCATTTTCCGTGATCAACAATTAATTGCTGAAACTGGCATTGAACCACCAAAAGTTTATAGTTTTTTATATAAACTAGAAGCTGCTGGATTTGATACTTCAAAAATTAATGCTCGTAGTACTTCAGAATTAATTGAACAATTAGAACAAATATTAACAAAAAAAGACAAGAAAAAGTAAGGAGAAAAAGATTTATGAAAATTAGTTTTGGACGATATTTACCATTAAACTCAATTGTTCATAGTGTTGATCCAAGAATCAAATTGGTAGTTTTAATTTGCTTAATTGTTTCCATTTTTTTCCATACCGGTTTTGAAGGGTATGCCATTATTGGTGTTGCTGTTTTGACTATTTTCTTTTGTGCTAAATTACCATTTCTTATGTTATTTCGTTTAATGCGTCCTATTTTGTTTATGACAATAATATTATTTATGATTAACTGTTTTTTAGCAGGAAGTAGTCCTGAAGTTGGAATGATTTGACATTGAGGTGCGATTAAACTTTCTTATAAAGCGATTTTTGTCAGTCTTTACACGGGAGTTAGAATTTACTTAATGATTTTAATTACGACAATATTAACAACAACAACGCAACCATTAGATTTAACATTGGCTTTAGAAGACATTATGATGCCATTAAAAGTTATTAAATTTCCAGTTCATATTATTTCTATGATTATTTCTATTGCCTTACGTTCAATTCCAACATTATTGGATGAAGCAGGAAGAATTTTAAAAGCGCAAGCTTCGCGAGGTGTGGATTTAAAAAATGGGCATTTTAAAGAAAAAGTTAAATCATTAGTTTCATTAATTATTCCATTATTAGTATCTTCATTCCAAAAATCCGAAGACCTAGCTTATGCTATGGACTCACGTGGTTATGACCCTCAAGGTAAACGTACCCGTTTTCGCCAATACCATATTGATTTTAAAGATATTTGTTTCTTTATTTTAGGGGTTGGAATACTAGCATTTATCATTAGTTATAGTGTCCATCCAAATATTTTCTGACGAATTCCGTTTATTGATGATTATTATGCTATTTAATAAGGCTTTTCTCCCTTTATGTACTATTTAAATTTTATCACATAAATGCTGAGAAAAGCCTATCTACGGACTTCTCCCCACATTTTTAAATTAAACATAGCATTACAGTTTCAAAACTAGGTATGTTATTGAATTTATATGCAGCTTCTTTTGCATATAAATGAATATGATGTTTTGCAACTTTGATATGTGTTTTGAATGTTCTTTGTATATGTTTTCATACTGACTAAATTTGGTTGGTATTTACACCAGTTTTTGAAACATAGCCATCTTGATGGTTAACTGTTTCATGCTTAGTGAAAACCGATTTCAAATCGCGATATCCTTTTCAAGAATCAGTATGTACATCACACTTTGAAGAAATGTGGTTTATTGCAAACTGCAAAAGATTTTTACTGTTTGCGTTTTTCAATACTTTCACAATCAGATTGTTGGTTGTTTTTTCATAAATACCAACAATCAAGGTTTTATTCAACAAGGATCTTCCTTGTTTTTTAAACCCATATGTGAAAGATACATTTCATCCATTTGCACTATGCCCTCAACAATGAATTGAGGTTCTTGTTTAGCAATGGCACTTCGGATTTTATGACCCATTCTTCAAGCTGTTTTCAAGGTCACTCCCAATTCTTTTGCAACATCAGTTGATGGAATTCCATGTTTGGTGTTTATTCATCTAAAGATGAGATAAAACCAAGATATTAAAGGTGTTTGTGACTTTGAAAATATAGTGCCCGTGAGAATACTGAATGTTTGATGACATTTCAAACATCTCATTTTTCTTAAATTAGAAGTATTCAAATTAAAACTAGAACACCTAATAAATTTGCTTTGTTTCAAACTTGCTATATATGCAAGACATTGTTTTTCAGTTTGAAAAGTATTATTGAACTCATTCAATTTCATTGTTTCCTCCACAAGTACATGTGGGGAGAAGTCCGTTATGGATTTAGTTGGGATGTTTTTAAAGAGTTTGTTGGTGAACAATGAGCAGAATTTTCACTACCAATTGTTTTTATCGTTTTGTACCAACAGCACGTTTAACAAGAAAAACATGAAATTATTTAGCGTTTGATTTATTTGTGTGCTGTAATTTTAATGATAGTTCTGTTCAAGAAGTAAGACGTTATGAAAATACTCATAATGAAACAACTATTGATTCTTTAATGGATGTTTGTCAATATTTAGAAGATAAGTATGATATTCACTTAGGACCTAATAATCCCCATGGTATTAAATGAAAAATTACTAAGGATGGTTGTTGTATTATCTTTCCTAATAATCAACAAATAGATTTTATTGGTTATGCTAATGGTAATAAGATTTTTGGAAAATCAGTTGGTGGTTCTAGTTATTTATGTTCTAGAACTGATGAAATTATTATGGCCGAAGAAAAAGAAACTTTAAGTGAAAAACAATTAACACAACGTTATGAGCGTTTAAAATTATCAATGTTTCGTAGTAATCGTATTAAAGTATCTAATGAACCAATTCAAGACTGAAGTTGAACATTTACTGATAGAAATATATTTAGTCCAACTTATGGTAAAAAAATTACTCGTTATTTTTATAAAAATCACTTTATTGCTTTTACTTGTAATCCCTATGATAAATACCACCCCTTTTATTTGCTCTACTGTACTCCCTATTTGCCATTAAATGAGCAAGTTATAGATACCCTTAAAAAAATTGGTAAGGTCTACTATGAAGATACGGAAGCGTTTTCATGTCTAGGATTATTTATTTTAAGATTTACTTTATTGCCATTTTGAAAAAAATTAGAACCAGTAACACAAAAATTGATTTGCGAATTAAAAAAGAAAAATCCTGATGAATTTAATACTGTTTATTATAGATTTGAATATTTAGATAGTGATGCAACTGTTTTTACATTTCTAAAAGCAATAAAATATTGACAACCATATAATTTACAAGAATTCTATAATAAAGAAAAAGATACTTATAAATTTGATTTTTATAGTGTGGGTGTGGATTGAGCAACAGGTAGTAAAGACCATAGCGTACTTATGGTAACTGGATTAAAGAATATAATAATAGTGGTTATTATGACCCTTATATTATTTGTGAATTAGTAATTACTCCCAATGATTTTATCAATGAAAATGAAAAGATTAATGCTTATGTTGATGAAGTTTGTGGATTACTTGATAATTTTGAAAATTTTGACCAAGCAATTTATTATTATGACGATAAAGCAAAAACCGCTATCGATTGAATAAGTCAAAAATTGGCCGATGAACATAATATCTTAATTATGAGTCAAGTTGCTATTAAACATGCTTCAAGTCTTAATCAAGAAGCAGGATTAACTGACCGTTGTGTATGAATGCGTAATGTTATGAGTTATGGTAATTTTTATGCTAATCAAAATGATTTATGCAAAACAACGCAATGTTTAGAAGAATTACGCTATGACAAAATCAAAACTAACATTCCTGATAAAACTATGTACCAAGACCCTTATGATGCGTTATTTTATGCACTATATCCATATAAAAACATAATTAGGGGTAAAAATAACGCTTCTACTAAAATAAGTGTTTTTTCTTATGTAATATAACCAACTAAAACAATACTAGTAATAGTATAGGTATCATAAAATTAACACCTTGTATTTGGCGTTATTTTAACGTTTAAAGCATATTTGCAAAATTTAATAAGGCTTTTCTCCCTTTATGTACTATTTTTAAATTTTATCATATAAATGTGGAGAAAAGCCTATCTACGGACTTCTCCCCACATTTTTAAATTAAACATAGCATTACAGTTTCAAAACTAGGTATGTTATTGAATTTATATGCAGCTTCTTTTGTATATAAATGAATATGATGTTTTGCAACTTTGATATGTGTTTTAAATGTTCTTCGTATATGTTTTCATACTGACTCAATTTGGTTGGTATTTACACCAGTTTTTGAAACATAGCCATCTTGATGGTTAACTGTTTCATGCTTAGTGAAAACCGATTTCAAATCGCGATATCCTTTTCAAGAATCAGTATGTACATCACACTTTGAAGAAATGTGGTTTATTGCAAACTGCCAAAGATTTTTACTGTTTGCGTTTTTCAATACTTTCACAATCAGATTGTTGGTATTTATGAAAAAACAACCAACAATCAAGGTTTTGTTCAACAAGGATCTTCCTTGTTTTTTAAACCCATATGTGAAAGATATATTTCACCCATTTGCACTATGCCCTCAACAATGAATTGAGGTTCTCGTTTAGCAATGGCACTTCGGATTTATGACCCATTCTTCAAGCTGTTTTCAAGGTCACTCCCAATTCTTTTGCAACATCAGTTGATGGAATTCCATGTTTGGTGTTTATTCATCTAAAGATGAGATAAAACCAAGATATTAAAGGTGTTTGTGACTTTGAAAATATAGTGCCCGTGAGAATACTGAATGTTTGATGACATTTCAAACATCTCATTTTTCTTAAATTAGAAGTATTCAAATTAAAACTAGAACACCTAATACATTTGCTTTGTTTCAAACTTGCTATATATGCAAGACATTGTTTTTCAGTTTGAAAAGTATTATTGAACTCATTCAATTTCATTGTTTCCTCCACAAGTACATGTGGGGAGAAGTCCGTAAATTATTAATTAATAAAAATAATTTTTGTGGTGATTAATATGATAAATACAATGGAATATTTAAGTTGTGATAAATCAAAATGATATATTGATATACCAATGATTATTGCTCAAAAATCAACTAAATTATGATTAGGTAAAGGTTTTTTATTTAATTCAAGTAAAAAAGAAATATTAGATTATCTTAATGATATGAATTTAAAAGATAAATGATTAGAAAAATTTTATAAATTTGGTTTACAAAATTCACTAATGGGTAAAGTATTTATTATGATTATAATTAATGAAGATAATAGTAAATCACTTAAAATATTACCTAATAGTTTTTGGGGTAGAGTTGCTAAATATAATGAACAAGAACAAGCAGCAGAATTTTATTTTATTAATGAACAAGCAGATAGTGCTACTTTAACATGAGTAACAATACAAAATGGAAAAGTTAAATATGAAACATATAAAGATAATAATAAAGATATTATTTTAGGTTCTACAAGAACAAAATTAAAACCAAATATAACACCATTAAAAACTTATGAAATTAAAAATCCATTTAATTATATTCCTATTTTTGAAATAACTAATTTACCAATTATTAATTTATATGGTAATACAACTACTTTAAATGCTTATCCAGATTGTACAGCAGTATGAGATTTAATATATGATTTAAATCGTGTTATTAGACAAAAAAGATTAGAAAGAGAATTAAATGTTACTACTTTATTTGCTTCATTACCTAATGATGTAATTAAAGAAATGCAAGAAAATGGTAATATTGCAGAAAATCCTAAAAAAGATATATTTGTTAATGTTGGTAGTGCAGGGTATGATAAAAATGGTAATGGTGGTATGCAAATTATTCAAGGTGACCCTAAATTTAGTGAATATTGATTAGATTATAATGGTACTGCTAAAGCAATATTTAATGGTGCTGGATATGATTATGATGAACATGGTAATGATGTTTATACAAATAAAACACAAAGTATGTTTAATAATAAATTTGATATGGAAACAACAGAAATTAAAATAGCATTTTATAGTGCTTATTTTTATCGTATATTTGATTTATTACTTATTAGTGAAAATTTATGAAATGGTATTGGTGAAAGACCTTATTCATTTAAATTTATACCTATAGCAATAAATGACCAAATTATACAAGACCAAATTATTAATTCAAGATTAAATAATGGTACAATGACAGTAACTGAATCCATTGGTGAATATGATAATATTGACCAACTTATGGCTGAAAATAAATTAGAAAATATTATTATAGAAAATAAAAAATTAAATAAAGAATTAGGAGATAATGAAAATGAGCAATCATCAACGAATTCAATTAATGAAACACGCACATCTACATCTAAAGAGACAACAAGCAATAATTAAACGTTTAAGTCATTGAAAAATATTTCCATTTATAATTAATAATGGAGCAATACCTTTAACTGAAACTGGTTATAAACCTATAAATAGTAAAATTAGTGATTTTGGTCAATATGAATTAATACTTTCTGGTAATACTCCAGTTGTATGTATTTGAAAAAAAAGTACTAATATATATCAAAAAAATAAAGGTATAACAGACCCAGTAACACATAAAACAACAGGCCAAGATGAATTTTATACTAAACAATATAAAATTGGTGATTATTGAAATGCTTATTTAATTGATGATACAAGTGGTGTAGATTTTGGTGGTTTACCTAATAATAGTTTATTTAAAACAATTTCTACCACAAGACAATATACATTAGTTATGTTTGAAGAACAAATTACAGTAGATGATTATTTACAATTTTTTTGTGTATTTAATGATAAAAATGAAAATATTGGTGGTAATACAGGTAAAAATCAAGATAGACAATTATTATATATTTCAAATGTAACTAATTATTATAGCCCTTATAATGGTGAATTTAGTATGCAAGTATTAACTTTTAGTTCAGTTAATGATAGAGCAGTAGCAAGTGGTCAAAATACGCTTGATTATGTACAATATGCAAGTCCAGGTAGTGGTTATGCTTTCCCTACTATTCAAGAAGGAGAAGTAACGTTAAATCGTACTTTAATGCGTGATATTGGAGTTAGATATAGTCATAGACAAAGTTATGGATTAGAATTATTATCTAGTTGTTATTATTATGGTAGACCAATTATTCAAGGTCAAGCACCAATACAACAAGAAAATAAAGAAATATTTTAACAAAAAGTATTTGCTTCAAGAAGATTATTTATTGCTGGTAATAATGAAAAATCTACAACAGGTACGAAAACTAATGGTGGTTTACTTGCTGGTATAAATGATAAAATAACTACTAATAGTCATCCAGAAACTACATTTTATAATTTAATGGATGCAAAACCTACTGGATTTACTAATTTTAAAAATTTTACAGAATGATTAAAAACTTCATTAAATTTTCAAGATAATTTATTTGTTACAAAAGATTTTAAAGGTATGTTAGCATTTGATAAAACAAAAGCAACTAATAGTAATGGTACAGCAATTGGAGAAGCTAAATTCTTTTGAGATAGTGAATGAAATATTAATAATTTAACTGGTAGCTATAATGTAGATATGTCTAGTAATTTTAAATATAAAGACCCAGATACTAATTTAATTATTGGTTCACCAACTGTAGATTATTCTAAAATAAGTCAAAAATATATGAGTGCTATATTAAATTTTAATTCAGTAGTATTTAGTAGTTTAATTCAAATGCCTTATGATTCAAATCAATGATTACCATTTGCATTAAGTGATATTCCTTTAATTGGTAAATTATTAAATGCTTTAACATTAGGTATTTGAAGTAGTTGATTTATTACTCAAAATGTTCAACAATATAAAAAAATGTTATATTTTAATGGTTTTATGTCTGCATTTTTTACAAGTAATTTAGAAAATATTATCGGTAATGGTGGTTTAATTCCATTAAATGTATTTACAAATGAAAATGATTTTGCTATTGGTAAATTATTAGGTGCAAATGTTAGTACAACTGCTATGACTATGAAATTAAGTGATAGAGTTAGTGTTTATCCATGAGACCCTACAACAGGACATAAATTAGAAACTAAAGAACAAATAAGTACAGTTGATTTATCACAAAAGAAAAATAATAAAGTTTATATTTTAGCAGAAGATACTGAGTTTTTAGATATAGCAAGTCCATTTACAAATGAAGATACTAATTGTCAATGAAATCCAACTGCTAATGGTGTATCTGACGGTTCTAATTATGCTTATATTATTGATACAATTGTAACTCAATCATTACATCAAGGTGAAGAAAGACATACATTTTATAGTGATAATCCATTTACTTATCAAGGTGATTATAATGAACTTTCAGTTGCACAATTTAGATATAAAAATAAAGGTGCTTTAACTAATAATGCTTTTAATTGAACTACTTTATATAAATTAAATCATAATGAATATGTAGAAACAGAAGAAACTACTTTTAGTTATCCAGCAGAAATATTACCACCAAGTCCACAAAACATAGCAAAACAAATTATTATAATTCCAAATAATACAACCGTTGATATTACATTATAACATTGAGATACATTAATGCATAATAATAAAGAAATGTATAATGATAATACAAATTGAATAAATAATATTCTACCATTAATCAAACCATTAGAAATTGATATTAATTTTAAAGATTATTTAGACCCAACATTATTAATTAATACTTTTAATGATTTAAAAAGATATTATAAAAGTGTAGACATATATTTAAGTTATGAATATGAAACAGAAGAATGACCAGTAGTACATTATAACCCTATCACAACAGATGAAAAATTTATTCCTACTAATCAATTATCATTACAATTTAGTAAAGAATTTAGTATTTTAAATACATATAATACTAATAAAAATTTAAAATTATTCGAAGATTATAATATACAATATTATCAAATATCATCTAGAATTAATCAATATGTTGGTGTTTCAAAAATAGGTACATTACCTAATGATATTATTAATTTATATGAAATTTCAAAAAATACTTTTTCTTCGAATGTTTCTTATAGTTATGATAAAAATATAAATATTATTTCAAATAATTCTGCTTATCTAGGTTTTTGTGATTTATCTGATAAAGAATTTAAGTGAAAAATACAATTATTTCCAATAATAAATCAAGTTCAAGGTGCAGATTTTCAAGTTCCATCTGATATATCTACATGAGCAGAAAAAAATAGACAAATTATTAATTATAAATTAACTATTTCAAAAATTGTCTTTAATTCGCGATAATATTATATATTTATTATTATTTTGTTATAATTGCTATATGTTTAATGAATTATAAAAGGAATGACAACTATGAAATATAATAATATTAATGCTGATTTAGTCGGTTGAATTATAGTATCTATATATATATATATATATAGATACTATAATTATTTTAACTTTTATTTTTGGCATAATAAAATGTAAAAATAATAATCATTTTGGTGTATTAATTTTAACTATGGGTTTAAATATTATTGGTACTATAATTGGTTGTGTTTTATTATATAAAAATCAACATCCAGAATTTAGATTTTGAAAAGGCTTTTGAAATAAAATTAAAAATTTATTTCTACGGCTATCTTTTCTATATAAATTATATCATATTTTCTATACTAAATATAGATAATTTAGTTATTAAGTGCCATTTCTCTAAGTAATTCTAAATTTGTATTTTCTTTTTCTTCCATAACTCAATAATGATATTTTTTATCAATTATGTCTTTTAATATTTTTATTGAATTATTATCATTTTTATTATTATCTAAAATATTAATTAAATCTTCTAGAAGAATAGCAATAAGTATTTTATTTTCCATTATTTACTCCTTATTATCATAATATTCTTTTATTTCTTTTACTTTATTATTAAAATCTAATTGATGTTTTTTACACATTTTAAAAAATTGAATAGAAGTATTTTCTAAATCTGTAGATTGTAATTTAATTAATACTTTTTTATTACAATCTTTAACAATACATTTTAATAATACTTTTTCTTGTTTTGGTTTTTGCATTAATTATTCTCCTTATTTTCTCTTCTTTTATTTCTTTCAATTTTTAATTTATGTTTATGTAATTTTTTATAACCCATTTTCTTTCATTTAATTTTCATTTTTTACTCCTTTTATAAATTTTTTCTTATTAAATTATTAAATAAACTGTAATTTTACTTTTATGAAAATTTTGATGTAACATTGCTCTTCATAAACTAAGATAAACATTATCACAAGAACAAATAAATAAATATTTTTTCATTATTTATTCTCCTATTAATAAAAATCTTTATTATTTCAACATTTATTACATAAATACATTTCAAATTTAGTATCTTTATCTTTTAATTTTCTATTATTTAATTTAATACTTGCTTTTTTATTACAGTAATAACAAATCATTATTTATTTTCCTTATTCAAATAATATCAACCAATTAATAAACTTTCTGCTTGGTCATGGTCTTTAATTTCTATATTTCAATTATTTTTCTTAATTAAACTAGTTGCAAACATAATACTAAAATCTTTATCTCATTTTTTAATTTTAGAATAACTTGTATATATTGGTAATAGTAATTCTTGTTTTTCTTTATATCATTTTCTTCATTCACTACTACTAATTAACATATCTTTTGTTAATAATTTATTAAATTGTCCAGCAATAAATCCACGTAAATGATCTAAGGTTTCTTTACCTTTACCCATTTTTGGATTAAATATACCACGTTCAATAATTAAAGTTAATTTACTAAGTATATTATCAATATCACTTTGTTGTAAAAAAGTATTTTTTTAACAGTTAACATTGAAAAAATAAAATCATTAATTAAATCATTAAAATTATTTGTAATAATAGAATTAACTTCACTTTTCTTATTAAAACTATAACTTTCTATTAATATTGGTGTATGGTGATGACATATTTCTTTACCACATCCACCATGACATCATTTAACATCTCATAAAGTAAATCCAGTATTTTTCATACTTGGGTCTACTGATAATAAGTATTTATTCATAATTATTTCTCCTTACTTTAAACTTAATCTTTTTACTATTTTCATTAATTGTTTATCTTTTTTTGCTAATTTAATTCCATGTTCAACTAATTTTTCATTATATTTAAATTTTCGGACTTCTCCCCACATGTACTTGTGGAGGAAACAATGAAATTGAATGAGTTCAATAATACTTTTCAAACTGAAAAACAATGTCTTGCATATATAGCAAGTTTGAAACAAAGCAAATGTATTAGGTGTTCTAGTTTTAATTTGAATACTTCTAATTTAAGAAAAATTAGATGTTTGAAATGTCATCAAACATTCAGTATTCTCACGGGCACTATATTTTCAAAGTCACAAACACCTTTAATATCTTGGTTTTATCTCATCTTTAGATGAATAAACACCAAACATGGAATTCCATCAACTGATGTTGCAAAAGAATTGGGAGTGACCTTGAAAACAGCTTGAAGAATGGGTCATAAAATCCGAAGTGCCATTGCTAAACAAGAACCTCAATTCATTGTTGAGGGCATAGTGCAAATGGATGAAATGTATCTTTCACATATGGGTTTTAAAAAACAAGGAAGATCCTTGTTGAATAAAACCTTGATTGTTGGTATTTATGAAAAAACAACCAACAATCTGATTGTGAAAGTATTGAAAAACGCAAACAGTAAAAATCTTTGGCAGTTTGCAATAAACCACATTTCTTCAAAGTGTGATGTACATACTGATTCTTGAAAAGGATATCGCGATTTGAAATCGGTTTTCACTAAGCATGAAACAGTTAACCATCAAGATGGCTATGTTTCAAAAACTGGTGTAAATACCAACCAAATTGAGTCAGTATGAAAACATATACGAAGAACATTTAAAACACATATCAAAGTTGCAAAACATCATATTCATTTATATGCAAAAGAAGCTGCATATAAATTCAATAACATACCTAGTTTTGAAACTGTAATGCTATGTTTAATTTAAAAATGTGGGGAGAAGTCCGTAGATAGGCTTTTCTCCACATTTATGTGATAAAATTTAAAAATAGTACATAAAGGGAGAAAAGCCTAAATTTTTTTCTTTTATTCATTTTTAAATACCAAATTATCTAAATTATCTATATTATTTTGTATTTGTTCATAATTAATATTTATTTCTTCTTTTGTTTCTTCAATTTCTTTTAATTTAATTTCTTTATTATCATTATTTGGATTATCAACATACATTATATTTTCATTATCTAATACTATTGCTTGATCAATTTGCATTGCTCTATCAACAATATTTTGATTTTCTAATTTAATACTAGGGTCTTTATTAATATCTCTAATAATAGCTTTAATAACTGTTTTAAGTGCCATAGCATTAAAACTAGTAGTTCATGGACTATTACCATTTGCTTTACTATATTTTTTTCTATGTTCTTCACATTCTTGTTTAGTCATACCTTTAATAAATATAATTGGTTTATTAAAAGAATTTTTAATAAAAATCATACCATAATAACCAATTATTATTTTATTTTCAAATATTTTACTAGGTTCTAATTCTCAACGTTGAGTTTCTTTATTAAAAATATGTTTATCAGTAATAATTTCTCGTTGAAAATCAATAACACAATTTGAACGTTGTAATAAAGTTAAAAAACCATCTTCTTGAATTTGTACTTGTAATTCATTTCCATAAGGAATTAAAGCAATTTCTTTTTTAATTGGATTATTTGAAAGGTCTAATTCAAATATAGTTGCTAAAGTATTAATCACTGATTGTGGATTTAAAGTAGATAATTTTTTATCATTTAATTTTGTTAATTCATAATAGTTAGTAAATTGTTGTATTTTTGATTTATTTATATTTTTAGGTAAAGTTAAATTTGCCATATTTATCTTCCTTTCAAAGGGCAATTGCCATTTCTCATTCATGTAATAATTCATCTGTTATTTCTACTAATATTTTTTCTACTTTATCTTTTTGAATTCAATAAATATAATGTATATTTGATAAATTAAAACCATTATTTTTTAATATTCAATAATAAGCAGTTAATTGTAATATTGATTTTTCTTTATTTTCTTTATACATATTTGATAATGTTTTAAAATCAATTATTGTATATAAATTATTTTCTTCATAAATTAAATCAGGTGTTCCAGCAACAATATCATAATTAAATACTTGTTCACATATATATTTAGTATTTACTTTAAATTCTTGTAAATTATTTAATAAATTTTCACAATATTGTAAATAATTTTCATTAAATAAATATTTAATATTATTTATTAATTTATCTTTAATATTATTAATATTAATATTTTTAAAATATAATTCTGCTACTTTATGAACAGTTTCTCCTCTTAATCTAGCATTTTCTAATCTATCAAAAGGTACATTTTCATAAGGATTTTTATTACTATATAAATAATATTGAATAATTTTAGATACTGATATTTTTTCTTGTTCATTTAAAAAATATTGATGTGTATCTTTTTTAAAAATTAAATTATTATTTTGATTGTTTAATTGCATTTTTAATTAAATTCCTTACAAAATTAGTAATTGACATATTATTATTTTCTAAGCAAAGTTTTTTTAATTCATAATGTTCTTCTTTAGTTAATCTAACAAAAATTTGTTTATTAATTAAATCTTCTATTTTTTTCTTATGTGCTGGCATTAAAATCACCATCCTCTATATCTTTTAATAAATCTTTAATATTAATATATTCTTTCACTGTAAGTTGTAATTCTAAATAATTTCTTAATTTATCCATTATTATTCACTCCTTTAATATCTAATTCCATTACTAATATTTCATAATTTGTAATAAATGCTTTTGTAGTAACTATTCTTTCATAAGTATCATTTAATATAGGATGTTTATAATTTTTATGAAAATTAATAGCATTTTCAATTTTAGTAAATACTTTATATTTTATTTCATCAGTATAATTAACTTTATATTTTAATAAATAAGCATATTGCATTATCTTTTCTCCTTTCTTAATTATTTTAAAAATAACAATCAATCTTTAACTAATTGTGGCATTTCATTAATTATTTTTTTATAATCATTAATTGCTTCTTCTAATATGTTAATTTCAGTAAATTTAAAACAATTCTCAATATGTAAATCAAAATCTCTATCAATTTTGATATCATGTTTTCTATATTTTTCATTAAATTCATTTCTAGTCATTTTATTTCTCCTTAAAAATTTTCTAATTGTAATTCATTAATATAATAGTTATATAAACTATCAGAATTATCACTTGTTAAATGTATATCTTCTTCAATCATTTCATTAATATCTTTATTACAATAATAAGAATTATCTATTTCACTAATTCAAATATATTTTTCATTATGAATATTACATTTCATTTTTAAATTCCAATTTATCTTTTATTATTTGATTTTTTCTAATTATTTCTTGTTCTAATGAATAAATGTATTCTGCCATTTTATTTATTGTTAAATTCATTAATGTTAATTCTTTTATAATATTGTCAAATGCAACGCTTCCTATTTTTTCTTTTATTTCTTTTACCATTTTATTAATTTCTTTTTGAGTTTCATTTTGCATTATTACATCACTAATATATTTACTTTTTTCAAAATTTTCATAAGTCATTATATTTTTTCTCCTTTTTGTAAAATATCTTTTAATATTTCTAATTCAATCATTCTAATTTCATTTACCTTAATAAAATTTTGTAATTTTTCAATTTCTTTTTTATATTCTTTAATATTTTCTTTATGTTGATAAATTCTGTCATTAATATATTCTAATGGTGTATTTTTAATCATCATTATCACCCATTAATTTATAAAAACATTTATTACATGTTCTATTAGCAACTGAAGATTGTTTATGACAAATATCACAACTATGAGTAATAATATTATTTAAATAAGTTTTTTTATATTCAAGGTTTTCTTTTCATAAATACATATAGATATTCATTCCTTTCTAATATTTTAAATAAAATATTTTTTCATTATGAGTTAATATATCTTTCATTGGTGTTACTATATAATTTATGAATAAATTATTATGATTATATGGATTATTTATTTTAAAACTTTTTCTATCTTGTTCTCATGTAATGTTATATTTAAAACATTCTTCTTCTTTATCATTTTTAAAAATATAATAACCATTATATTGTTCATAAAATTCACAAGATATTAATTCATTTTCATTAGCAGTAACATTTGGTATATTTTTTACATATTTTAAAATTTCACTACCTTTAATACTAGAAATATCATTTGTAATAGATTTTTTACCTAATTTATAATTTCAATCTTCAAATATTTTTATTAATATTTTTTTATTTTTATTATCAATAGTAGTATATTGTGTAGAAAATCATGTTTCATATTCACCAATTTCTAATAATATACCTTTCTCTGTTTCTCTAACTTTACTTTTTAATTATAAATTAATAGTTGTCATATATATTTCCTTTCTATTACGTATAAGCCTTATCACTTACAGTGATAATAGGCTTATATACTAAATACTTATATCTTCTACTACTACGTAAGGCTTATGCTACTGTAAGTAGCAAAGCCAAGGGTAGGGGGTCGTAGGGGGAAGGGAACCAAAATTTCTTAAATTTTTAAAGAGCATAACAAAAATTACTATTAGTTATATCTGCACTATAGCCTTTAATAATTTTTTATTTAGTTATGTAATAATTAATTACTTTCATAAAGTACAGATTTATCAAAATAATTAATTATAATTGTTTAACAATTAAAAATGATAGTATTATCTCTCATTTAAGTTCTTATTAAATTATAACTATTAACTTGATACGCCCACCTGATTCGTTTAATATTTTGTTCTCAATTAATAAAAATATCTATTTTTTTAATTATATTTATTCATTTTTTATTTAAATGAACATTAAAATCCTGAAATTATATAATCTGTTGTCAGTTTTCTTTTATAACATCACTAACTTGCAAATTAGAAAAATTTTGGTCAAATATAATTTTACTTTTTTCACTATTTTCCTTTAAAATTTTTAAAAATTTTACATTTTTATTTAAATTAAAAATACTAATTAATTCTGCAATTAATTTTTGTTCATAAATGTTTTTATTATGTTCTTTTAATACTTCACTGTCAAATTCTAAAAGATTATTTTCATAACATACAGACAATTCATTATATATATCTTTAATAATACTGAGGAAAGATAATAACTTATCAGTTTTGATTAAATTTATTAAAAATATTTCAATATTTTGATTAAAATTAATGTTTTTAATGTTTATAAATTTTTTCATATATATCAATTTTATCTTTGATTGCTTAATTAAATCCATAGTTTTTTTTCTAATATTTTCAAATAATTTGTTATCATCGGTATATTGTTTTTCTAAAAGTAATAATTGTGATTCACTATTAGTTAATGGCATAATTTTTAATTTCCTTTCAAAATAAAAACCCATTATTTTAAAATAAAAGTAATGGGTTAAAAACTATCTTTACTTATTCACTTGAATTATATATACGTCTGTTGATTTTGCATAATATATGCAAAAAGTTCTAAAAAAGCGTTAAAATAACTAGGTAAGTGAAAGTTTAAATCGTTAATTTAGTGCGATTCGAAAGTTGTGATTTTGTAATGGTTCAATTCCATTTTTTAAAGGCATATTAGATAATGTATGTTTCACATTATATATTCAGGACCTTTTAAGGAAATTTAAAATAAAAACACTATTTTTACAAAATTAAAAGTATTTATTCAATCTTTTACGAATTTTTGTTTAAAATGCTTAAATTTATTGTATAATATATAACGGTTTAATCTAATTAAATACTAATATGGCGATCGTGGCGTAGCGGTCTAGCGCATCAGTTTGTGGAACTGACATTCGCGGGTTCGAATCCCGTCGATCGCCCCATTTATAAAAAGATATTTTGCTCCTTATGGAGTTTTTTATTTTTAAAAGGATCCTGAGTAGAAACTAGTCTAAATCAATTGTTAATTGTAAAGTAATTAATGTTATAATTACTATGTTTTATAACTTGCAGAAAGTTGAGGTGATTTATTTCATGCACTTTAAAGAAGGGCAAATCCTTTCAATTCATGCATATAAGCATAATGGTGATTTATATCGTAGTTGAGATAAATCAATTGTATTAGAAAATACTGAAGATTATTTAGTATTAGTAAATGAACATGTAACAATTACTGAAATTAATGGTCGTAAATGAACGACTGTTGATCCAGCAATTTGGTTATTCTTTCCTAATCAATGGTATAATATAATTTGTATGATTCGCAATGATGGCATTCATTATTATTGCAATATTGCCAGTCCTTTTATTCTAGACTGCCAAACTATTAAATATATTGACTATGATTTAGATATTAAGGTATTTCCTAACCGTACTTATAAATTATTAGATTTAAAGGAATTTAAAACTAATCGCAGAATATGAAAGTACCCTATTCCCTTACAAAATACGTTATGACAAAATATTAAGAAATTAAAAAAGGATGTTAGAAAACAACAATCATATTTATTTAATGATGAAGTCATTTTACAATATTGAGAAAAATATCAAAGGCAGGTTTATAAATAAAGGTTGAAAATGTAAATGTATTATTAATCTTTTGCATCAGTTAGTTAAATTAAATATTTTGTTCTCGGAGATGTATCAATAATTTTACCTGCAGAATTATCATTACCTAGTTCATTAATTTTTGCTTTTCTATTATCATCAAATTTTGATTTTTTTTCCAATAATTTTTTAATTTCTTTAAACTCTAGTTTGTTAGGGTTTTCTTTAATTAATTCATCAGTTAGTTCAATATATTTTTTTAAAACTTCAAACTTAATGATTGGTAAATAATAAAATGTTTAAAATAAGAGGGTTTGCTTGCTTTATAGCAATTGCTAAAGGATTTTCTTCAATGTTTTTATTTTCAAAATGAATTGTTACATTTAGTTCTAGTAAAAGAATTATCATTTCTGAATCATTATTTTCTAGTGCTAACAGTATAGGTGAACTAATTCCGTTTTTGTAAGGTGTGTCAATATTATTAAAATCAAGCAATAATTTGCTAATTTCAAAAGGCTTTTCTCCCTTTATGTACTATTTAAATTTTATCACATAAATGCTGAGAAAATCCTATCTACGGACTTCTCCCCACATTTTTAAATTAAACATAGCATTACAGTTTCAAAACTAGGTATGTTATTGAATTTATATGCAGCTTCTTTTGCATATAAATGAATATGATGTTTTGCAACTTTGATATGTGTTTTAAATGTTCTTCGTATATGTTTTCATACTGACTCAATTTGGTTGGTATTTACACCAGTTTTTGAAACATAGCCATCTTGATGGTTAACTGTTTCATGCTTAGTGAAAACCGATTTCAAATCGCGATATCCTTTTCAAGAATCAGTATGTACATCACACTTTGAAGAAATGTGGTTTATTGCAAACTGCAAAAAATTTTTACTGTTTGCGTTTTTCAATACTTTCACAATCAAGGTTTTGTTCAACAAGAATCTTCCTTGTTTTTTAAACCCATATGTGAAAGATACATTTCATCCATTTGCACTATGCCCTCAACAATGAATTGAGGTTCTTGTTTAGCAATGGCACTTCGGATTTTATGACCCATTCTTCAAGCTGTTTTCAAGGTCACTCCCAATTCTTTTGCAACATCAGTTGATGGAATTCCATGTTTGGTGTTTATTCATCTAAAGATGAGATAAAACCAAGATATTAAAGGTGTTTGTGACTTTGAAAATATAGTGCCCGTGAGAATACTGAATGTTTTATGACATTTCAAACATCTCATTTTTCTTAAATTAGAAGTATTCAAATTAAAACTAGAACACCTAATACATTTGCTTTGTTTCAAACTTGCTATATATGCAAGACATTGTTTTTCAGTTTGAAAAGTATTATTGAACTCATTCAATTTCATTGTTTCCTCCACAAGTACATGTGGGGAGAAGTCCGTTCATTTAAATAAGACTGAAGCCACTTTTTAGATACTCAGTGAAATTGACCCATTATTCCTCTTTTTACTATTGCTCAGAAACTTTCAATTGTATTTGTATGAACCCCATCATGAGAAAGAAAATCACTTTTTATGGTTAACTTGTTCATGTGGCAAAATTTTGCTCATTTTAGAATAACCACGGATATTCATCAGCAAAAAGAAACAAAAGTTATATTTCTTCTAAACAATCTGATGAAGGCAGATTGTTTAGAAGAAGATGATACAAAATTAATAGAATCAACTAACAGTGAAGTAGAAAAATATTCTATCCAAAATCAACCCCTGTCCGCACAACTTCTATGTTTAATTAAAAAACTATTTAAATAAACTACCAACTTATAAGTTGGTAGTTTATTTTATTATTTCTTGGTATTTTATTTTATTATTTCATGAAAATAACCTTAAATTTACTATCTAAAAATATTTTTATTTTTTTCTAATTTACTATTCCCTTCACTACTATACTATGCTATACTTACAAAGCATGGTTGTTATGTATCAATGCTGATACGCTGATATCAGTTGTCATTATATCACATGTTTTGTTCTTTATTTTATTAAATCGTTCTAAGGAGGATATAGCCAATGGCAATCATAGGAGACAAAGTAAAAATTCGTTTAGAAAGTTACGATCACTCAGCACTTGACCAAATAGCACAAAAAATCAAAGAAGTGTTAAAAAAAGAAGGCGCTGCAGTAGTAGGGCCAGTTCCATTACCAACTAGCAAAGAAATTTTCACAATTCTTCGTTCACCACATAAACATAAAGATTCACGTGAACAATTTGAGAAGAGAACTCACAAAAGAATGATTGGTGCCCAATTGTCACCAAAATCTTTAAATGCACTAAGTGGAATCACAATCCCTAATAGTGTAAGTATCTCTTTGATTATCGAATCTAAAGATGAAAAAAAATCAACTTTAAGCCAAGCACCAAAAAAAGTTAATAAGAAAAAAGCGTAAATTCAAAAGATTTACGTTATTCCATAGGAGGAAATTATGAAAGGAATCTTAGGTAAGAAGCTAGGAATGTCACAAGTTTTCTTAAACAACGGACAACTAGTTCCAGTAACAGTTATTCAAGTACAACCAAACGTAGTAAGTCAAGTTAAAACAGATGTCAAAGATAAATACAACAGTTTACAACTTGCAGCATTTGACCTTCGTGTTACTTTATCAAATCAACCAGAAATCGGACACTTTAAAAAGGCCGACAGCCAACCTAAGCGCTTCGTGAGAGAAATTCGTAACATGGTCGGATTTAATCATAAAGATCTTATTAGCGTTGCCGACGTCTTCACTGCCGGTGAATTCGTTGATGTTCAAGGAACTTCTAAAGGTAAAGGATTCTCAGGACGTATTAAACGCCATAACCAATCACGTGGTCCAATGGGACACGGATCTGGTTTACACCGTCAAATGGGTTCTACAGGATCAATTAATTCTAACCGCGTGTTCAAATCACAACCAATGCCAGGGCAAATGGGAAATGTTACACGTAGTGTTGCCAATTTAGAAGTTATTAAAGTGGATAGAGAAAATAATTATATTTTAGTTAAAGGTTCAGTTCCAGGGCCAAAACTAGGATTCCTTGTTATTAAACAAGCAGTTAAAAAATCAGTTCCCAAAACCCCAGTAGAATTAGTTGTTAGAAATCAAGAATCAACAGTTAATCCTGCAGATGGACAATAAAGTTAATTATGGAGGATAGCAAAATGAAAATTAATGTTGTTAACAACGCTGGAACAAAAGTTAGCGAATTAACTTTAAATGAAAAAATTTGAGGAATTGAACCACACAAGCAAGCACAATTTGATAGCTTACTAAGTTACAATGCTGCTAAACGTCAAGGAACAAACGCTGTAAAAAGCCGTGCCGAAGTTGCTGGTGGAGGAAGAAAACCATGAAAACAAAAAGGAACAGGTAATGCCCGTCAAGGCTCAATCCGTTCACCACAATGAAAAGGTGGAGGAATTGTCTTTGGACCAACCCCTGATCGTAATTACCTAATTGGTTTACCAAAAAAAGTAAGAAGATTAGCCCTAAAGTCAGCGCTAGCTGCTAAGTTTCAAAATTCAAACATGATGGTAATCGATGATTTAAAATTTGAAAAACCATCAACTAAAACTATGTTAGAAACTTTAACAAACTTAGAATTAGCAAATAACAAAACTTTAATTATTACTGGAACAAGCAATAAAGAGTTAGTTATCAAATCAGGTCGCAATTTACCTAGAACAACAACAATTGCTGCGACAAGCATTAATATTTACGATTTATTAAACGCTAAAAAAGTATTATTTACTACTGAAGCAATCAAAATCGTTGAGGAGGCTTTAATTTAATATGCATTTAAGTGAAGTTATAAAACAACCGATATTAACTGAAAAAACTTACAAACAAATGGCTGAAGGCACATATACTTTCACTGTTAACCGTAAGGCTAATAAAAGTCACATTAAAAAAGCTTTCGAACAAATTTTTGAAGTTAAAGTAGCAGATGTTAATATTATTAATAGTAAACCAAAAACAAAAACTGTTGGACGATTCGTTGGAAAAACGCAAGCAGTTAAAAAAGCTCTGATTAAATTAGCTCCTGGTGAACAACTAAGTCTGTTTAGTTCTGAAGAACAATAATGAGCTTGGAAGGAGAAATATATTATGGCAATTAGAAAAATTAATCCCATTACCCCAGGTCAACGTAATATGACAGTACTTGACTATAAAAAAAACTTAACTATTGATAATAGTCCTGAAAAATCATTATTGGTAAATTTAGTTAAACAAGGTGGTCGAAACAACCAAGGTAAAATTACAACAAGACACCAAGGTAATGGACATAAACGTAAATACCGTATTATTGATTTTAAACGTAATAAAGATAATATTGTTGGAACAGTTAAAACAATCGAATACGATCCAAACCGTAATGCTAACATTTGTTTAATTTCTTACCTTGATGGTGAAAAACGTTACATCTTAGCTCCAAAAGGAATTAAAGTAGACGACAAAATATTAAGTGGTGAAAATAGTGATGTTGTTAAAATCGATATCATCATTGGAAACTGTCTACCATTATTACAAATTCCGCAAGGAACTGTTGTTCACAATGTGGAATTAAAACCAGGAAAAGGTGGACAAATGGCACGTAGTGCTGGTGGAAGCGTTCAAATCCTTGGTCGTGATGAAAGCGCTAAATATACTTTATTAAAACTTGGTTCAGGCGAAGTTAGAAAAGTATTAAGTAACTGCCGTGCAACTATTGGTGTTGTTGGTAATGAAGACTTTAACTTAGTTAAAATTGGTAAAGCCGGAAGAAACCGTTGAAAAGGTATCAGACCAACTGTTCGTGGTAGTGTTATGAATCCTAATGACCACCCACATGGAGGAGGAGAAGGTAAAGCTCCAATCGGAAGAAAAGCTCCTGTCACACCATGAGGTAAAAAAGCATTAGGATTAAAAACTCGTGACGCTAAAAAAGCATCAAATAAATTAATCGTCCGAAGACGAAATGCAACAAAGTAGGAGGGAAATAAAACATGGCAAGATCTTTAAAAAAAGGGCCCTTTGCAGATAGCCATCTATTGAAAAAAGTGGAAGTCCAAAATAAAAATAAATCAAAAAAAATTATTACAACATGATCTCGTAGATCGACAATTTTCCCTGAATTTGTTGGCCAAACCTTCGGAGTACACAATGGAAAAACTCACTTACCGGTCTATGTAACAGAAGATATGGTTGGTCATAAATTAGGAGAATTTGCACCCACACGTAAATTTGGTGGTCACGGTTCTGACAAGAAAAAACGTTAGGAGATAGAACTTATGGAAGCAAAAGCTCATTTAAACAAATTACGCATTAGTCCCAGAAAAGTGCGTTTAGTAGCTGATTTAGTTCGTGGTAATGCCGTTGTTAAAGCTCTAGTAATTTTAGCTCACGAACAAAAACGCTCAGCAAAACCAATTACTAAACTAATCAACTCAGCTGTGGCAAACGCAGCCAACAATCATGGAATGGAAGCCGACAAACTAAGAATTAAAGAAATCTTTGTTAATGAAGGTCCAACTATGAAAAGATTTATGCCCCGTGCTCATGGTCGAGCATTTCAAATCTTAAAAAGAACAAGCAAAATCACTATTGTGGTTAGCGATAACTAGGAGGTAAAAAAGCAATATGGGTCACAAAGTTAGTCCAAACGGATTAAGATATGGTATTAACAAAGATTGACAATCACGTTGGTATGCAACTAATGATGAAGATTTAGCAAAATGAATTTTAGAAGACCATAAGATTAGAGTAGCATTATTTGCTCACTTAACAACTTCAGGAGTTTCTAAAATTGAAATCGAAAGAACTAAATCACAAATTACCTTATTTATCTACTGTGTTCGTGTTGGTTCAGTCTTAGGGCAAGGCGGAGCAAACATTGAAGTGTTAACAACACTTGTTCGCAAAACAATTAAAAACCGTAAGATTGGTATTAGAATCAATGTTATGGAAATTAAAAACCCCGATATCGATGCACAAATTATTGCTAATACATTAGCACAACAAATTAGTGCTCGTATGTCACACCGTACAACACAAAAATTAGCAATTCGTAAAGCACTTCGCGCTGGAGCAAAAGGAATCAAAACTCGTGTTTCAGGAAGACTTGGCGAAGCTGATATGGCTCGTGAAGAAGGTTATTCAGAAAGCAGTGTTCCACTAGCAACATTACGTAGTAATATTGACTATGCTACTGCTACTGCTAAAACAACTTTCGGTCAAATTGGAATTAAAGTTTGAGTATACAAAGGTGAAATCCTTACTGGAAAAGATACAACACAACCAGAAATTCTTTCAAAATACAACCAAAGACCAAATAACAACAGACGTTCAAATAGTAACCGTTCAAACGATAACAATCGTTCAAACACTACTAACAATCGTCCCCAAACAACTAAGGAGGTAAGGTAAGAAATGGCTATTCCTAAAAGATATAAACACTCTTGCGTTCACCGTCTAAGTTACGAGGGAACAGCAAAAAGATGTAAAACCGTTGATTTTGGAACTTATGGATTACGTGCTGAAGATGGTTCTTACATTACTGAAAGACAAATCGAAGCAGCCAGAATTGCGATGACACGTTATATGAAACGTGGTGGAAAAGTTTGAATTAGAATTTTCCCACAATTACCAATTACACGTAAACCAGCAGAAGTACGTATGGGTTCTGGAAAAGGGTCAATCGACCATTGAGTGGCCGTTGTAAAAAAAGGCACAGTAATGTTCGAAGTATCATATCCAAACGAAGCAACTGCTCGCGAAGCACTTCGTCTAGCAATGCACAAGTTGCCAATTAAATGTAAAATCGTTACTAGAGAAGTAACGCAAGAAATAAATCCTGTTAATCAATTAACAACAGAATTGGGTGAAGCAAATGGAAATGCAAGTAATTAAAAATAAGCCAACTTTAGAATTACAACAAGACGAAGAAACACTTCGTGCACAATTGTTTGCTTTACGTATTCAAAAAGCGTTAGGTAAACTAGAAGCGCCACACATGATTAATAATCTTCGTAAGGACATTGCACGTATTAAAACTGAATTAAGTTTACGTTCTTTAAATGGCGAAACCATAAAACCATTAAATATTAACAAAATGGTTTTAGTAGAAGATAAAAAAGAAATTAAAAAAACAAAAAAAACTGCTAAAATTGAAAAAAAAGCAACTAAAGCAGAAACTACTAAATCAACAAAGCCTGTTGAAGTCATAGTAACAAAAGAAGTAACTGAAAAAGCAAAACCTGCTGTTAAAAAAGTTGCTACTGATAAAAAAACAACAAAACCAAAAACTACAGCAACTAAAGTATCATCATCTAAAAAAACTACTAAACCACAGGAGGACAAAGCATAATGACAAATATTGTTCCAAACAAACAACGTAAAACCTTCATTGGAATCGTAAGTTCAAACAAAAGTGATAAAACTATCACTGTTGTTGTTGAAACTTCAAAACGCCACCCAATGTACGGAAAAAGTTTTAAATCAACTAAAAAATATCATGCCCATGATGAAAATAACCAAGCCCAAATCGGTGATAAAGTTGAAATCATTTCAACTCGTCCCTTATCAGCTCTAAAACGTTTCCGTTTGTTAAAAATCATTGATTCTAAAACAATCGTTAAAAAAGCTTAATTAAACCAGGAGGATAAAATATATGTTACAAAATCTATCGTGAGCCAATGTGGCTGACAACACTGGTATTAAAGAAGTTATGGTAATTAGAGTAATGGGTGGCAGTACCAAAAAATTCGCTAAGATTGGTGATATTGTCGTATGTTCGGCAAAATCAGTAACACCAAATAGTGCTATCAAAAAAGGGCAAGTTATTAAAGCAGTTGTTGTGCGTAGTAAATTCGGTGTGAAACGTGATGATGGTTCAGTTGTAAAATTTGATGATAATGCCGTTGTAATTATTAAAGAAGATAAAACACCACGTGGTACGAGAGTATTTGGTGTTTTAGCTCGTGAAGTTAAAGATCGTGGTTATAACAAAATCGCTTCTTTAGCAGAAGAAATTGTTTAGGAGGATTGAGTAAATGGCAAGCAAAAAGAAACCAGTTATTAGTCTTGATACTAAATTAAAAAAAGGCGACCAAGTTAAAATTATTGCTGGAAAACATAAAGGTCATACTGGTCCTATTATGCAAGTACTTCGTGAAACTAACCGCGTTATTATTGAAGGAATCATGTCTAAGAAAAATAAAAAGCCAACTCAAAATGATCAAGAAGGTGGAATTGTGGAAGTTAAAGCTAGCATTCACATTTCAAACGTTATGATCCTTGAAGGAAAAACAAAAGACAAAAAAACAACAAAAATTGGGTACATCATTAAAGATAATAAAAAAATTCGTGTCTCACGACGTTCTAATGCAGAACTACGCTAATAAAGGAGTAACAGAATAAAAATGAATCGTTTACAAGAAAAATACAATAAAACTATTATTCCGCAACTGCAAAAAGAACTAAATTTTAAATCAATCATGCAAGTACCTAAAGTTGAAAAAATTGTTATTAACATTGGTGTCGGAGATGCAAGTGCAAATCCCAAAGCCATTGATAAAGCAGTAGCAGAATTATCAAAAATTACTGGTCAAAAACCAGTAGTTACGAAAGCCAAAAAATCAATTGCTGGTTTTAAGTTAAGAGCAGGAATGCCAATCGGATGTAAAGTTACATTACGAGGACAAAAAATGTATGAATTCCTTGACAAATTTATCTCAATTTCTTTACCAAGAATTCGTGATTTCCAAGGTTTATCAACAAAAGCTTTTGACCAAAATGGTAACTACACTGTTGGAATTAAAGAACAAATTATTTTCCCAGAAATTAACTACGAAGAAGTAGATAAAGTTCGCGGCATGGAAATAACAATTGTTACAACAACCCCTGACAATTCAACAGCATTTATGTTATTGAAAAAAATGGGATTACCATTTAAAAAATCAGGAAAGCAGGAGGGATAACAAATGGCAAAGACTTCATTAAAAATAAGACAAGCCCGTAAACCAAAGTTTAGTACTCAAGCATACACACGTTGTCAAAAATGTGGCCGTCCACATGCAGTTATCCGTAAGTTTATGTTATGCCGTATTTGCTTTCGTGGTTTAGCATACCAAGGACAAATCCCTGGTATTAGAAAAGCATCATGATAGGAGGTATATAATTATGATGACAGATCCAATAAGTAATATGCTTACCGTTATTCGTAACGCTATTAGCGCCCCAGATAGTAGTAAACACAGAGTAGTTAGTGTACCTTCTTCAAAAGAGTTAGTTAAAATTGCTGAAATCTTAATGAAAAATGGTTACATTGAAAAATATCGTATCACTGAAGAAGTAGCAAAGAAGCCAAAATTAGAAATGTTACTAATACATACTGGTAAAAGTTCAATTCTTGGATTAAAAAGGGTTTCAAAACCAGGATTAAGAATGTATACAAAACATAAAGAACTTCCTACTGTTTTAAATGGTTACGGAATCGCAATCATTTCCACATCAAAAGGTCTTATGACAAATAAACAAGCAAAAAAACTTGGCCTTGGTGGCGAAGTAATTGCTTATGTATGATAAGGAGTAACCTCATATGTCACGTATCGGTAACCGAGTTCTTACAATCCCGGAAAATACTTCTATCATTCTTGATACAAACAATTTTCTAACTATCACAGGACCAAAAGGTTCTTTAAACAAAACTTTACCAAAAAATATTAATATTAACTTTGATAAAGAAAAAAACGTCATCATAACAACAAGACCTGATGATAAGAAACAAAACAAGCAACTTCATGGAACAACTAACTCACTAATTAACGGAATGTTAATTGGAGTATCAAAAGGTTTCATGAAAGAATTAGAAATTAATGGTGTTGGATACCGTGCTGCAGTTCAAGGCAACATTCTGAACTTAAACTTAGGTTTTTCGCATCCAGTTAAATTCGAAATTCCATTAGGAATTACAATCGTAGCTCCTAAACCAACTATTCTCCAAATTAACGGAATTGATAAACAACTAGTTGGTGAAGTTGCAGCTCAAATTCGTGCATACCGTACTCCTGAGCCGTACAAAGGTAAGGGAATTAAGTATAAAACCGAACACATTCGTCGTAAGGAAGGAAAAGCTGCTGGTAAGGGTAAATAACCTAATACTTGCACTTAAGGAGAAACAAAAATGACTAAAAATAAATCAGACAAACGTCAAACTCGTCACTTTCGTATCCGTGCTAAAATCAAAGGAACAAGCGAAAGACCACGTTTAAATATTTTTAAATCTAATAATAGTTTTTATGCTCAAATTATTGACGATACTGCTGCTAACACAATTATTGGAGTATCAACATTAACTTTTAAAGATTTAGAATCAAAAAGCAATATGGCAGCTGCCGTTAAACTTGGTGAAACTATTGCCACATTAGCAATCAAGAAAAAAATTAAAAAAGTAGTTTTTGATCGTGGTGGATATTTATATCATGGTAAAGTGAAAGCAATCGCTGATGCAGCACGTAGTGCTGGATTAGAATTCTAATGAAGGAGAACTAAAGTATGAGTCTAGACAATAAAACAACAACTAAAAAAGATGATACAGTAAACTCGGAAGTTAAAGTAGAAGCTAAAACAGCGACTGATAATAAATTCAAAAGAAACGATTCATCACAACCAAATAGAAATAACCGCGATAACAAAGAGCGTGGTTCACGTAAAAGTTTCGAAAGAAAGCCGAAGCCTGTTAGTGAATTTACGGAAAAAGTTATCTGAATCAGAAAAATTAACAAAGTAACTACTGGTGGCAGAAGATTACGTTTCTCAGCAACAGTTGCCATTGGTAATGGTAAAGGTGTCGTTGGTTTAGGAATATCTAAAGCCAATGAAGTTCCTGATGCTATTAAGAAAGCCATTGAAGCTGCTCACAAAAACTTAACAACTATTACCATCACTGCTAACAATAATTCTATTGTCCATGAAGTAACAGGAAAATACTGTGGAAGTCAAATTCTACTAAAACCTGCGAAAGAAGGGATTGGAATTAAGGCTGGTGGCGCTGCCCGTGATATTTTAGAATTAGCTGGTATCCACAACATTTATTCCAAAGCATTTCGTTCAAAGAATAAAATTAACTTATCAAGAGCTACGATTGATGGTCTTGCTGCTGTTAAACCAGCAGCATATTTTGCCAAAAATAACGATAAAAAAACCACTATTGCTAAGCGCACTAACGGTTAGAGGTGAACTATGGAAACAACATTACATAACTTAAAACCAACCACTGGTTCACGTAAAGACATCAAACGTCTTGGGCGTGGAATTTCTTCTGGAAAAGGTAAAACTGCTGGAAAAGGAACAAAAGGACAAAACGCTCGTACCGGTGGTGGAACAAGACCTGGTTTTGAAGGTGGACAAACACCTTTATATCGTCGTGTTTCAAAACGTGGATTTACTAACTTTACAACAACTAATTATAGTATTGTTAACTTAGAACAAATTAACCTAATTGAAACCACTGATATTACACCTGAAGTTTTATTTGCATTAAAATTAATTAGAAATAAAAAAGATGGTATTAAAGTACTTGCTAAAGGAAAATTAACAAGTGCTAAAACTATTAAAGCGCATAAATTTTCAAAATCAGCTGTTGCTGCTATTGAACAAGTCGGAGGAAAAGCTGAGGTGATCTAAGTGTTTACAACAACTCGTGAATTAATAAAAAAGTATAAAGAAGTTATTATTAGAATTTTATTTACCATTTTTATTTTATTCATCTTTCGTGTTGGAGCATTTATAACCGTTCCGGGAGTGATTCTAAACCAAGATTTAAACAATAGTAATAGTAGTGGAATAGAATTCTTTAATCTAATTTCAATGTTAGGTGGAGGTGCCATTAGTAGATTTTCAATCTTCGCACTTGGTGTCTCACCTTACATTACTGCTTCTATTATTGTGCAGTTATTATCAACTGATGTTGTACCAACTTTAACGAGATGAGCGAAATCAGGAGAAAAAGGTAAGAAAAAACTAGAATTAATGAACCGAGTATTAACAGTACCATTTGCGATCATGCAAGGGTTTGCTACTATTTTAGGTTTACAATCACAGCATATTATTTCTGTTGATTGAAGTGATGGTGCTAGCGCTGCTGGACCTGCCACATTTTATTACGTGTTAATTCCTGCTATTTTATTAGCTGGAACTATGTTATCATTATGAATGGCCGACCAGATTACTAACCGTGGAATTGGTAACGGAATTTCATTAATTATTTTTGGTGGAATTGCTGCTAATTTACCATTTAACTTAGCGTCAACATTTAAATATTGAGTAGGGCCAGATACTAATAATGGTGTTGTCTTCCAAGGTGCATTAAAATTTGCCTTGTACTTCGCAGCCTTCTTATTAATTATCCTTGTCGTTGTTTTCTTTAATGAATCAGAACGACACCTACCAATTCAACAAACCGGAAGTGGGTTAACCCTTAAGGGTGATAAGACTTCTTATTTGCCCTTAAAAGTTAACTCGGCAGGAGTTATTCCTGTCATCTTCTCCTCGGCCTTAATTACTGCCCCCATGACTGTGGCTCAAATTTTAAGCCCAACGAGCGGATTTGCGATTTTTTCTAAGAATTATTTATCGCTACAGTCGTGACCAGGAATTTCTATCTTCGCCATAATGAACATTATGTTTACATTTTTATATGCCCAAGTGCAAATAAATCCCGAACAAATGGCGAAAAACTTTCAGAAATCAGGAACGTATATCCCTGGTGTTAAACCAGGGAAAGAAACAGAAGTGTATATTAAAAGAATGTTAAATCGTTTAAGTACGGTTGGTGCTTTCTTCTTAACTGCTGTTGCTGTGACACCATTCTTAATTTCTAAGTTTACTAACCTTTCTTCTTCACTTGCTGTCGGGGGAACAGGTTTAATTATTATGGTAGGAGTGGCACTTGATACCACAAAACAAATTAAAGGACGAATTACCCAACATTCATTCTTAAATTATAAAGATAACAAAAATGCCAAAGAGCATTTGTGAGCTTAAACTTCAGGAGTGGAAAATGAATTTAATTATTTTAGGTTTACCAGGTGCTGGAAAAGGTACTCAGTCAAACTTCATTGTCAAAAAATATGGATTAATCCATTTATCAACTGGTGATATTTTTCGAAATAACATAAGAAATGGTACGACTCTGGGAATTAAAACTAAAGCATATATGGATGCTGGAATATATGTTCCTGATGAAATCACTAATAACTTGATTGCTGCAAGATTGCAGCAATCAGATATTAAAACAACAGATTTCATTCTTGATGGCTATCCTCGTACTATTGACCAAGCAAACTTTCTTGACCAAACATTATTAACGATTAAGAAATCAATTTTGGTTTTGTACTTAGCAATTAATGAACAAACCGTTATTGACCGTTTATCATCAAGGCGAGTTTGTCTGCAATGTGGTCGTGTGTACAATCTTAAATTTTCTCCTCCTAAGATTAATAATAAATGTGATATTGACAATCAAACATTAATTCAACGTTCTGACGATAAAGAAACAACCATTAAAACAAGGTTGGAAATTTATAAAAAAGAAACATTACCATTAGTAACATATTATCAAAATAAAGGTTTGCTAAAAACTATTGACGCCAACCTTGAAAATGATAAAGTACTAGCAACAATTGAACAATATTTATTGGAGAATGACAATGGTTAGCATTAAAAGCGAAAAAGAAATTCAAAACATTAAAGCAGCTAGTAAAGTAGTAGCATTAATTCATCACGAATTAAAAAAAATAATTACCGTTGGAACAACAGGTAAAGACCTAGATAAGGTTGCTGCAGAAATTATTAAAAAAAATAATGCTAAACCATCATTCTTAAATTATCACGGATTTCCTGCAACAATTTGTGTTTCAGTTAATGAACAACTAATTCATGGCATTCCCAATGATAAACCATTTAAAGAAAATGATCTTGTTAAAATTGATTCTGGTGCTAGCATTAATGGATATCATGCTGATGCTGCGTTTACTATGTGCGTTGGAATACCAACCACAGAACAACAGAAAATTATTGATGTGACACGTGAATCGCTCAATAAAGCAATCGCAATTCTTAAATCTGGGGTACGAATTGGTGATATTAGTAACACCATTCAAACCTATGTAGAAAGCCAAGGCTTTTGTTTACCAACATCGTATACTGGGCATGGTATTGGTAAATCACTTCACGAAGACCCAGCAATTCCTAATGTCGGCAAACGCGACCGAGGGATTAAATTACAAAAAAATATGACCATTTGCATTGAACCCATGGTCCAAATGACAACAGATGAAGTAATTGTATTAGACGATAAGTGAACGGTAGTTGCTGCTGATTATCTGCAAACTGCCCACTTTGAACACACTATCTTAATAACAGATGATGGCTGTGAAGTGCTAACAATTTTAGATAACAATCAAGAAACTAATGAGGTGTTGTAAGCAATGGCAAAACCAAAACAACAAACAAAACCAAAATTTCAAAAAGAAAAAAAACCTAGTGAAAATACGATTGAGTGTGAAGCTATCGTAAAAGAAGTACTGCCAAACGCTACTTTTAAAATTAAACTAAAAGACTTTGATAGCGACGAATTAATTACAGCAACACTAGGTGGTAAGTTACAAATCAACCACATTAAAATTATTAAAAATGATCATGTTAAAGTTGAACTATCAACATATGATTTAAGTAAAGGACGAATAACTTTCCGTTATCGCACTCCACCTATAGCTCATAAAAAAGAAGAAAACGAAGAAAATTAAAATTCTGATCGGAGGAAAATGATGAAAGTACAAGCATCAGTTAAAAAAATTTGTGACAAATGTCAACCAATTAAACGCAAAGGACGTAACGTAATCATTTGCGAAAACCCTAAACACAAACAACGACAAGGATAAATAGGAGGAAAAATAAAATATGACACCAAATACAAACAATGCTAGCCGAAGAATTGCACAAATAAATATCCCTGGAAACCAACATACTGTTATTGGTTTAACAAGAATCTACGGAATTGGACGTAGCAAATCTTCTTCAATTTTAAAAGCATTGAAAATTGCTGAAAGCAAAAAAGTTAATGAACTAAGTGAAAACGAAGTAACTGCTATTAGTAAATTAATCGAGAAAAAATGTAAAACTGAAGGTGAACTAAGACGTGAAGTTTCATTAAACATTAAACGATTAATGGAAATCGGATGTTATCGTGGAATTCGTCATCGTAAAGGATTACCAGTTCGAGGACAATCAACTAAAACTAACGCTAGAACTTGCAAGGGACCACGTAAAACGGTTGCTAACAAGAAAAAAGCAAGCTAATTAGGAGGATAGAAATAATGAATATAAAAACAACAGTTAAGAAAAAAATCAAAGCTAATCCTAATTTCTTTAAAGGAAAAGCATTTATCAAAGCTAGTTTCAATAACACAATTGTTACTATCACAGATCTTAATGGTAACGTAATTGCTTGATCTAGTGCTGGAGCAGTTGGGTTCAAAGGAACTCGTAAATCAACTCCTCACTCGGCACAATTAGCAGCTGAAGCTGCTGGTAAAACGGCTATTGAACACGGAGCAAAAATTTTAAGTGTTTATGTAAATGGAACTGGTCCTGGAAGAGAACCAGCAATCCGTAGTTTACAAGCACTAGGATTTGAAATGAAAGACCTAAACGATGTGACACCAATCCCTCATAATGGTTGTCGTCCACCAAAAAAACCAAGAAAATAAAGCAGGTGAAAATAAAATATGGAACAACAATTTTTAAAACCAAAATTTAGTTTAAATAGTGAAAACAGTACTACTCATTATACTGAATTCGTTGTTAATCAATTAGAACGTGGCTATGGAACAACTTTAGCTAACGCTTTAAGAAGAACATTACTATCTTCTGTGCCAGGAGTTTCTGTTTACGCTATTAAAATTGCTGGTGTATCACATGAATTTACTGCTGTTAAAGGCGTAGTTGAAAATGTTTCAGAAATAATTTTAAATGTTAAAGACTTAGTTTTAGCTTTTGATGGAGACATCCAAAAAGAAGAAAAAATTACTAACTTAAAAATTAATGTAACAGGTGAACAAGAAATTACTGCTGGTGATATTATTTGCCCAACTGAAGTGCGAGTAGTAAACCCAGACTTAGTAATTGCCAGAACAACTTCAAGAAACGTCCTATTCGATATGGAGTTATTTGTTAAGAAATCTCGTGGTTATTCATCTTTTGAAAACAACAAAAAAGAAATTGCTAACAGTTCAGGAATTATTGCTATTGATGTTGACTATTCACCAGTTTCTAAAGTTGACTACAAAGTAGAACCAGTTACTAAAACTATTAAAGATGTTGAATATGAAAAATTAACAATTGGTGTCCAAACTAATGGTTCAATTAAAGCAGCTTCAGCCATTGCTATGGCAGCTAAAATCTTAATGAGTCATATTGAATTCTTTATTAATTTAGATGATAATGTTAAAAACTTTGAAGTTATTTCAATTGTTAATGAAAAAGAAAATGATAGTTTAAATTTAGCATTAGAAGAATTGAATTTAACAGTTCGTTCATACAACTGTTTAAAACGTGATGGCTTCAAAACTTTAGGTGATATTGCCAAGAAGAGTTTAGAAGAAATTAAATTAATTAAACATTTAGGTTCAAAATCTGTTAAAGAAATTGAAGAATGTATAGCAAGAAATAACTTAGAATTTTCTAATAAGAACTAAAAAGGAGGAACAAATAATATGTCATATATTAACGATACAGGAAGAGATAGTGCTAAAGTTAATGCAGAAATGCGTAACTTAGCTAGTGAACTAATTGTTCATGGAAAATTAATTTTAACGCAAACCAGAGCTAAGAGATTACAAACTTTTGTTGAACCACTAGTTACTTTAGCTAAACGCGGTGACTTACATTCACGACGTCAAGCGATTGCTAAATTACGTAAAATTGTAACTAAAGAGCATGAAAAAGATGGTGTTATTCCAACATTATTTACTAACATTGCTGATAGATACAAAGATCGTAATGGTGGATATACAAAATTAATTAAAGTAGATAATAGAACTGGTGATAATGCACCAATGGTATTAATTACTTTTGTATAACAATAAATAATTTAAAAGGGAAACAGAATTATCTGTTTCCCTTTTAATATTAATAATGGCTTTTCTCCCTTTATGTACTATTTTAAATTTTATCACATAAATGCTGAGAAAAGCCTATCTACGGACTTCTCCCCACATTTTTAAATTAAACATAGCATTACAGTTTCAAAACTAGGTATGTTATTGAATTTATATGCAGCTTCTTTTGCATAACCAGTTTTTGAAACATAGCCATCTTGATGGTTAACTGTTTCATGCTTAGTGAAAACCGATTTCAAATCGCGATATCCTTTTCAAGAATCAGTATGTACATCACACTTTGAAGAAATGTGGTTTATTGCAAACTGCAAAAGATTTTTACTGTTTGCGTTTTTCAATACTTTCACAATCAGATTGTTGGTTGTTTTTTCATAAATACCAACAATCAAGGTTTTGTTCAACAAGGATCTTCCTTGTTTTTTAAAACCCATATGTGAAAGATACATTTCATCCATTTGCACTATGCCCTCAACAATGAATTGAGGTTCTTGTTTAGCAATGGCACTTCGGATTTTATGACCCATTCTTCAAGCTGTTTTCAAGGTCACTCCCAATTCTTTTGCAACATCAGTTGATGGAATTCCATGTTTGGTGTTTATTCATCTAAAGATGAGATAAAACCAAGATATTAAAGGTGTTTGTGACTTTGAAAATATAGTGCCCGTGAGAATACTGAATGTTTGATGACATTTCAAACATCTCATTTTTCTTAAATTAGAAGTATTCAAATTAAAACTAGAACACCTAATACATTTGCTTTGTTTCAAACTTGCTATATATGCAAGACATTGTTTTTCAGTTTGAAAAGTATTATTGAACTCATTCAATTTCATTGTTTCCTCCACAAGTACATGTGGGGAGAAGTCCGTTTTTTTATTTCTTGTTCTTTATTTTTTATTTCATATTTTTTTCCTTAATTTTATTTTGATTTATTTGTATTTGTTTTTCTCAATTAGAAATTTCAGTTTTTAAAGTTGCTTGCTCTTCTTCCTTTTCTTTAATTAACTTATTGTAGTTTTCTCATAATTCATCTCAATTTTTTTGAATATTATCATGAATTGGGTTAGTTTCAGTTAAGTCTATTACAAATTCAGTAAATTTTCTTCTTTCTTCTGTAGACCCTGAAAAATTTAAAGCACTTTTTTCACTTTCTTGAAAAGTTTCCTTATCTATTTTTTGTGCTTTTTCTTTAAAGCTTTCCATACTTTTTCTAAGACTTTGAATTTCATTGCTTATTTCTTTAATAGTTTTTTCATTCTCACTTATTTTTTTGTGTAAAGATTCATTTCCATGATTGTTGTTGCCTATTTCATCTTCTAGTTTTTTTAGGTCATCATTTTTGGAATTTAAATCTTCTTTATATTCTTTACTTTTTTGTTCTCCATGAGACAAAATAGTTTGATATTTTTGTTGATAATCTTGTTACTCCTTACCGATTTCATCTATTAAAAAATTGAATTCTTTTTCAAGAGTTATTATTTTTGCGTTAAGGTATTCAATGTTATTTTTAATGTAATCTACTGAATTTGTTGTAGTTATGTTGGTTGTCTTTGGCATCATTTCTTTTCCCTTTTTCTTTCAAAAATAAAAAACCATTTACTTTAAAATTAAAGTACTTGGTCAAACACTTTTATTTTTATAACCATATTGTATATAAAGAAAAATACAATAAAAGAAATATGCTTTTGTATTATATTAATGCATAAAATGAGTTTAAATAGTAATTTATATGTAAACCTCTAGTGTTTAAAAAACATTTGTTATTAATGGTTAAAACAGTGTATAAACAATTTATTTCTGAAACAAAATATTAAACTTAACTAATCAAGTGTTCTTGTATAGTTATTTTATTAGTTACATAGTTTATTGGATATTCTCGTTGTTAATAATACATTTAGTACAAGTAAACTTAATATTTTTTTCATTATATTTTATTTCTTTAATTCGTTGTTTTCTTTTTTGTTTCATACATTTTTTATGAAACATTTCTAAAATTTTTATATTTCCGCTTTCATCTTTAAGTAGGGTGTTATCAGTTTCATTGTGAGAATGAATTTTGAATAGATTTTTATCGTTATCAAAAATTCGTTTTTGACATCATGTACAATTATCACCGCTATATTCACAAAAATTTATTTTATTTTTAGTCATAATTATTCTTCTTTCATTTTAATTTTTTAGATGTAATTGTGATGCTTTTGTTGGACTATTTTGTAATTCATTTGAATTTATTTCTTCTTTAAAAAATTCTAAAGTATCATCAGCCATTTCAATTTCAGAATCACAATTATTTTTTTCGATATTTAAAATATCATTAATATAGGCTTTGAGTTTTTCTTTATCAACAATTAAATCTCAGCCATTTGATAATTCTTTCTGTTCTTTTAATAAAAAATTACTAACTAGAGTTTTAACTTTTTTAAATATTTTATTTTCACTTTTTAATAAAACATTAATTTTTAATTCGCAGTGAATGATGCAGTTTCTAGTTAATTTTAGCTTTTTATTATTTTCCTTTAAAGAGTAAGAAGTTTGAGTAGTATTAGGTATTTTTTTTAATACTTTATTAGAATTGATTTCATGGTTATTTATTTCATAACATTCTCTTAAAAACTTAAATATTTTTGTTATCTTTTTATTATATTCTACTTCTTTACTTGGACAAATAGCTATTAATTCATTTCTTAATTCAAATAAATCAATAATAAAATTTTTGACCATCTCTCTTTTCCTATTTTTTCTTTCTAGGTTTTGGTTTTTTACCTGTGGCAAGATAATATCTTTCACGGTCAGCATTAGCTAATTCTTGATATGGTTCTTTATCAATAATTTCTAATTCAATTCATAATTTGTTCATTTCTTTTACAAGGGCTGCTGGTTTTAATTCAGGATGTTTTGCCTTAAATTCTGTTCTTTTTTCTTTTAGAAAAAAGAAATAAGCATTCATGGGAGCCTTTGGAGCATTTGGATCTTTTTGCTTTTTAGTTTTTGTTGTGGTTGCATTACTTTTTACTGCTTTAGCCATTGTTAATACCTCCAATATATTCGATAATGTTCTTATGTTTATTATATTAGATTATAGAAATAAAACCTTAATGAAGCATATGAATAGTTATATTGAATCCTTTTATAAGGGTGAACACCAAAAATATAAAACAAATGAAAATTAATATTATTAAATATAATAAGTGTTATTATTAAAACTATCTATCAGTAAGATAGCATAAAATAATGACTAAATTCTAATGATAGTTACTAATTTACTTTTCTTTACTTAGATTTTCCATTATCTAGTATAAGTTTTAATTATAACTTTAATTTGCGTTATAATTATATTATTAGTAACCATTAGGTATAATTAAATTTGAAAGGAAGTATTTTCTACATGAAAATCGGAATTATTGGCGCCACAGGTAAATCGGGTTTAGCTTTAACTAAAGAAGCATTAAAACAAGGATATCAAGTTGTTGCTATTACAAGAAATCCAACACAAATGCCTAATTTAGACAATAATTCTCGTTTAACCATCCGAAAAGCTGATGCTACTAATAAAAGTACCATTAAAAATGCTATTAATGACATTGATGTGTTAATTAGTTCTTATGGTCCAACAATTGATAGTCCACAATCTATTCATGAAAAAGTAGCAATAACTTTAATTGATATTATGCATGATTGTCCTACTATTAAACGCCTTTTAGTCGTTGGTGGGGCAGGAGTTTATAAATGATAAGGGAGAATTAGTAGAAACTAGTGCTTTCCCTGAAGAATGAAAAGAACATGCACGAATGCAAGCACAATCATTAGAAAGATACCGTAGTAGCGATATTAACTGGACTTACTTTAGTCCATCACTAATGTATTTACCAGAACTACCAACTTCTGGTAAATTTAAAATTAGTAATGATCACTTAGTTGTTAATAAAGAAGGTAAAAGTGAAATTAGTTATGGTGATGCTGCTGTGGCTATCATTAATGAAATCAGAGAACATCGTTTTGTAAAAAAACGTTTTACTGCTGGTTATGATAATTAGAAAGGTTGATAAAAGTGGAAGTGCTAACCAAGGAACAAATTTTACAACAAAAAATAAAATTAAATAACGATGTAAAGATGCCTAAATTTGGTTTAGGAACTTATTTAATAACTGATGGTTTAAGTGTTTATAATTCAGTAATGTGAGCTTTAAAAAATGGTTATCGTCATATTGATACTGCTGAATATTACAACAATGAAGTGTATATTGGTGGTGCTATCAAAGACTTTTTAGAACAAAATCCAGAGGTTAAACGCCAAGATTTATTTATTACTTCTAAAGTTTGAAATAGTAATCATAAATATGAAAATGCTAAAAATGCGATTAGAGGAATTATTGAACGTTTAAAATTAGACTATTTAGATTTATGTTTAATTCACTGACCAACTAAAGATAGTTTTGAATGTTGAGAAGCCTTAGAAGAGTTTTATGAAGTTGGTAAAGTTAAAACTATTGGTGTTTCTAATTTTAATGATAAACAGTTAAAAAAATTTTTAAAAAAAATTAAAGTTATACCTGCTGTTAATCAAATCGAAACTCATCCTGGTTTTAATCAAGCTAGCACTGTTAATTTTTGTTATAAAAAAAATATTGCAATTGTCTCATGAAGAACAATGTTAGGTGGGCAAGCCGAACATATACCGTTATTAAAAGAATTAGCGCAGAAATATAATACAACAGCTGCTCATGTTGCATTACGCTGAGTTTGACAATTAGGACAGGTAGTAATTCCCAAATCAACCACTCCTGAACGGATTGTTAATAATCCTGACATTGGTAGGTTTGAATTAACACCAGCAGAAATGCTAGCAATTGAAAAATTACCACAGACTGCCCTAGGCCCTCAATCTAATGATAATAAATTTTGAAAAGGAATTATGATTGACTAAGTTTGTTGGAAGATGGTGTATATTTGATGATTTGAAATGAAAAAACCAAAGATCTTGCTAACCAGTTAAATACTAATTTTGTTACAGGTTTAAGTGAAGAAGTTGCTGCTAAACTATTATTAGAAAATGGACCTAATCAATTACCAATTTCTAAAAATAAACCAATTTGAAAAATAGCTTTACAACATTTTTTAGAACCATTTGTTTTGGTATTGATAGCTTTAGCGATCGTAGCTGTTGCCATTGGTCAATGGCAAGAAGCAACTGTCGTATTTTTAATTGTGATTGTTGATGCCACATTAAGTACTTATCAAGAAGTTAAAGCCGCATTATCACTAGATGCTTTAAAAAAATTAGTTTCATCACAAGCTGTAGTAATTCGTGATGGTAATAAACATGACATTAAAGCTCAAGATTTAGTAATTGGTGATTTAATTTATTTAGAAACTGGAATGTTTGTCCCTGCCGATGCTCGTATTATTCAATCTTATAATTTACGAACTAATGAATCATTACTAACTGGTGAATCAACATTAGTAACGAAAACAACTGAAGCATTAGCGGATGAAAAATTATCAATTAGTGAACAAACTAATATTGCCTTTATGTCAACTGCTATTGCTACAGGTAGTGGTTTAGGAATTATTCATGCTACTGCTAAAACCTCAGAGATTGGTAAAATTACTAAGTTACTACAAGAAGCCAAAGAACCTAAGTCACCATTAACTAAACAAATGGCATTTTTAATTCGTTTAATTTCCATTTTTGCTTTAGCATTAGGTTTAATAATGTTTTTAGTGCAATTCTTTGTCTCTGAAAAATCTGCTATTAATTCATTAATTTTTGGAATTGCATTAGCGATTGCTGTTATTCCTGAAGGGTTGCAAGTAATTGTAACAGTAGCATTATCACTAGGAAGTTCTAGAATGGCAAAAAAACATGCTATTATTAAGCATTTACCTGCTGTTGAAATATTAGGACAAGTAAATATTATTTGTTCTGATAAAACTGGTACTTTAACACAAAATAAAATGACAGTCCAAAAATACTATTTAACTAATACTGTCCAAGATGCTGATAAGTTTATTAGAAAAAATAAACAAGAACAATTGTTTTTAGATTGTTTAGTGCTTTGTAATAATAGTGAGTTTTATAAAAATAAAACTGTTGGTGACCCAACTGAAGCTGCACTAGTTAATTTTTCTGAGCATTTAAAGTTTTCAACAAAAGAAATTAATGCTGAACACAAGCGAATTTATGAAATTCCCTTCGATTCAGAGCGTAAAGTGATGTCAACTGTTAATGAATATGAAAAAGACACTTATGTTTTTGTTAAAGGCGCTGCTGATAATATGATTAATGTTTGTAGTCATGTTTTAATCGGTAATGAACGTATTAAAATTACTTCTGAAATTAAGAAAAACATTTTAGAAAAAATGGATGAAATGTCTAATGCTGCATTAAGGGTTTTAGGTGCTAGTTATAAAGTTATAACTAATGAAAAAAAAGATTATAGTAATGTTGAACAAATTGAATCACAACTAACATTTTTAGGATTGGTAGGAATGATTGATCCTACACGAAGAGAAGTTAAAGGGGCATTGGTTAGAACGAGAAAAGCTGGTATTGATACCATTATGATTACTGGTGACCATTTAAATACTGCTGTTGCTATTGGTCAAGATTTAGGTTTAATTGAAAATAAAAGTCAAGCCATTAGTGGTAAACTAATTGATGAATTGCCAGAAGAAGCCTTAAATGCTAATATTAATCAATATCGTGTTTTTGCGCGAGTATCACCAGAACATAAAGTTCGAATTGTAAAAGCTTTACAAAGTCATAATAAAATCGTTTCCATGACTGGTGATGGTGTTAACGATGCGCCATCATTAAAAGCTGCTAATATTGGTGTGGCTATGGGAATTACTGGTACTGATGTGGCAAAAGAAGCTTCGCAAATGGTTTTAACGGATGATAATTTTTCAACAATTGTTGATTCCATTGAAGAGGGGCGTAATATTTATAGTAAAATTAAACGTATTGTTTGCTTTGTTTTAATTACCAATATGGCACAAGTTTTAGCAATTGTGTTTGGTGCTATTTTTAAATGAGATGAACTACTGCAACCTATTCAAATTTTATGAATTAACTTAATTGTTGAATCAGTAATTGCGATTCCGATGTCAATGGGTCCTAATAATCCTGATTTAATGTTGGATAAACCCATTAAACGTAATGATCGAATAATTAGTGGTAGTTGAGGGTTTATTGGTTTGGTTAGTGTTATATTAAGTACATTGTTAATATTAACATTTCATTTTTTACCACCTATTTTAAATGACGCGATTACTGATGGATATGTTTTTGTATTTGTTATTATGGTTAATGCTCCTATCTTTTATGCTTTTAGTTTTGTGTCGGGTGCTAAAACAAGTATCTTTAGTAAAATCACGTGACGAAATAAATTTATTTGAATGGCAGCACTTATTGCGTTTTTTATTAATGCTTTAATCATTTTTACACCTAAGATTCAAGATGCATTTTCTATTCATGAAGCATTTCATGTAACTGATTGATTGCTTTGTGTGGCATTATCAACAATTCCCATGTGATTATTAGAAATATATAAAGGTATTAGAAATTTAGTTAATTATATTAAAAACAAAAAAACTTCTAAAATTGAAAAAAAAGCAACTAAAGCAGATAATGAGTTGAGAAGGGGTCATTTCTAAGTTTAACTTAGAAATGACCCCTTCTCAGGATTTAACCGATTCTATTTTTCATTTGCTACAGTATAAATTAATTTTAAATCAGTAATAAGTTCTTTGTGATGTTTATATGAAAACTATTCCTAACTTGTAACAAAAGATTATCATTAGAGTTTTGGAGAATTTGATTTTTTGCTAGTAGTTGTTGATGGTTGTTGTTTATTGGCGTCAAGTTTTATGCTATCAAGAGTAAGTCTGTTAGCAACCCCTTCTTTTCTTGCTCTTTGGTCGCCTGCATCTTTATTCATTTCGTCTATTTGTTTTTGGTAATTTTCTTCTTTGCTTTTTTTGGATTCATGATTTACTATTTCCTTTCTTTTTTAGAATATTTTTTCTTGATTTATATATAAAAATATCTATAAATAGTATAAGTAATTTTAAAAAGGCTTTTCTCCCTTTATGTACTATTTTTAAATTTTATCACATAAATGCTGAGAAAAGCCTATCTACGGACTTCTCCCCACATTTTTAAATTAAACATAGCATTACAGTTTCAAAACTAGGTATGTTATTGAATTTATATGCAGCTTCTTTTGCATATAAATGAATATGATGTTTTGCAACTTTGATATGTGTTTTAAATGTTCTTCGTATATGTTTTCATACTGACTCAATTTGGTTGGTATTTACACCAGTTTTTGAAACATAGCCATCTTGATGGTTAACTGTTTCATGCTTAGTGAAAACCGATTTCAAATCGCGATATCCTTTTCAAGAATCAGTATGTACATCACACTTTGAAGAAATGTGGTTTATTGCAAACTGCAAAAGATTTTTACTGTTTGCGTTTTTCAATACTTTCACAATCAGATTGTTGGTTGTTTTTTCATAAATACCAACCATCAAGGTTTTGTTCAACAAGGATCTTCCTTGTTTTTTAACCCATATGTGAAAGATACATTTCATCCATTTGCACTATGCCCTCAACAATGAATTGAGGTTCTTGTTTAGCAATGGCACTTCGGATTTTATGACCCATTCTTCAAGCTGTTTTCAAGGTCACTCCCAATTCTTTTGCAACATCAGTTGATGGAATTCCATGTTTGGTGTTTATTCATCTAAAGATGAGATAAAACCAAGATATTAAAGGTGTTTGTGACTTTGAAAATATAGTGCCTGTGAGAATACTGAATGTTTGATGACATTTCAAACATCTCATTTTTCTTAAATTAGAAGTATTCAAATTAAAACTAGAACACCTAATACATTTGCTTTGTTTCAAACTTGCTATATATGCAAGACATTGTTTTTCAGTTTGAAAAGTATTATTGAACTCATTCAATTTCATTGTTTCCTCCACAAGTACATGTGGGGAGAAGTCCGATTATTAATTAAGATTAATTCTATCTTCAAATTTTATCATAAAATGAGCGATTGCTTCATTTTAATTTTGAATTGGCATTGTTCATTTTTTGTCATTGATTCAATTGCTAAATAAAAGATTTTTAACATTTTAAATTTAAGTGGTGTTAGTTTTCTTTTTTTGTAAATCATTATGATATTGTTGTAATTTGTTTTGGTAATAGCTAATAGTAATAAGATTAGTTGGTGGTAAGTTAATTTTCATTAAGGTTACTGGAAAATACAGTATTTAAATAAATCGTGAAATTGTTGAATTTTTAAGTTTTGCTGGTTAGCACTTAGTAAACTAATCTTAAATCCTTGGATTTGGATTGTTGCTACGTAGTTAATACGACCTTGGATTTTATAAATTTTTAAATATTTATCATTAACTAGGGTCTCATAAGGTACTAGTAAACTAGTATCGTTATTTTTTGTTCAAGATTTTTTTGATTCTGCTCAATATTTAAAAATTAAGACAAGGACATATCAACCTTTAACACCAGTCATTACTGGTATTACTAAAGGGATAGCAATAAAGCTAGTTAGAATAATGATACTGATTCTTACGTATCTATCTATTGGTAGCCCTTAAATGAATAGTGCTGATAATATACTACTCATGAGCCTATTACTAAGGCTTCTATTAGGCCAAATCCTTTGTAGAATTCTAGTTTAGTTTTTCTAATGGTTTTAGGGATAATGTTGTTCATTAGTTGTTCTCCTTTCAAATGAAAAAGAACCCGTATGGGTTCTCTTAAGTTAATACATTTAACTTAATTATCAACTACATTCCATAATGGATTATTTATATAAATCTTTTTTTACCACTTTCAAAACTAATTACTAAATACTGTTCTGTTTTTTCTAATAACTTGCCAATTCCAAAGGAAGGATTACTTATTAGACTATTTTTAGATTTAATTTTATCCACTCTTTTACCATAGTTTTTTCTCTTTTATAACTATTTTTATCTAATTCTTGTAAAAAAAACTAAAAATCGGCATGTTTTCTGAGTTTTATCATATTATTCGCCTTCTTATTTGTTTTTTATAAAAATTCAGTTAAATATTCATCAGATACTAAAGGCTTAAATTCTTTAGAAAAAATTAACAATTTATTTTGGCTTTTCTCCCTTTATGTACTATTTTTAAATTTTATCACATAAATGCTGAGAAAAGCCTATCTACGGACTTCTCCCCACATTTTTAAATTAAACATAGCATTACAGTTTCAAAACTAGGTATGTTATTGAATTTATATGCAGCTTCTTTTGCATATAAATGAATATGATGTTTTGCAACTTTGATATGTGTTTTAAATGTTCTTCGTATATGTTTTCATACTGACTCAATTTGGTTGGTATTTACACCAGTTTTTGAAACATAGCCATCTTGATGGTTAACTGTTTCATGCTTAGTGAAAACCGATTTCAAATCGCGATATCCTTTTCAAGAATCAGTATGTACATCACACTTTGAAGAAATGTGGTTTATTGCAAACTGCAAAAGATTTTTACTGTTTGCGTTTTTCAATACTTTCACAATCAGATTGTTGGTTGTTTTTTCATAAATACCAACCATCAAGGTTTTGTTCAACAAGGATCTTCCTTGTTTTTTAACCCATATGTGAAAGATACATTTCATCCATTTGCACTATGCCCTCAACAATGAATTGAGGTTCTTGTTTAGCAATGGCACTTCGGATTTTATGACCCATTCTTCAAGCTGTTTTCAAGGTCACTCCCAATTCTTTTGCAACATCAGTTGATGGAATTCCATGTTTGGTGTTTATTCATCTAAAGATGAGATAAAACCAAGATATTAAAGGTGTTTGTGACTTTGAAAATATAGTGCCCGTGAGAATACTGAATGTTTGATGACATTTCAAACATCTCATTTTTCTTAAATTAGAAGTATTCAAATTAAAACTAGAACACCTAATACATTTGCTTTGTTTCAAACTTGCTATATATGCAAGACATTGTTTTTCAGTTTGAAAAGTATTATTGAACTCATTCAATTTCATTGTTTCCTCCACAAGTATATGTGGGGAGAAGTCCGATTATTAATTAAGATTAATTCTATCTTCAAATTTTATCATAAAATGAGCGATTGCTTCATTTTAATTTTGAATTGGCATTGTTCATTTTTTGTCATTGATTCAATTGCTAAATAAAAGATTTTAACATTTTAAATTTAAGTGGTGTTAGTTTTCTTTTTTTTGTAAATCATTATGATATTGTTGTAATTTGTTTTGGTAATAGCTAATAGTAATAAGATTAGTTGGTGGTAAGTTAATTTTCATTAAGGTTACTGGAAAATACAGTATTTAAATAAATCGTGAAATTGTTGAATTTTTAAGTTTTGCTGGTTAGCACTTAGTAAACTAATGTTAAATCCTTGGATTTGGATTGTTGCTACGTAGTTAATACGACCTTGGATTTTATAAATTTTTAAATATTTATCATTAACTAGGGTCTCATAAGGTACTAGTAAACTAGTATCGTTATTTTTTGTTCAAGATTTTTTTGATTCTGCTCAATATTTAAAAATTAAGACAAGGACATATCAACCTTTAACACCAGTCATTACTGGTATTACTAAAGGGATAGCAATAAAGCTAGTTAGAATAATGATACTGATTCTTACGTATCTATCTATTGGTAGCCCTTAAATGAATAGTGCTGATAATATACTACTCATGAGCCTATTACTAAGGCTTCTATTAGGCCAAATCCTTTGTAGAATTCTAGTTTAGTTTTTCTAATGGTTTTAGGGATAATGTTGTTCATTAGTTGTTCTCCTTTCAAATGAAAAAGAACCCGTATGGGTTCTCTTAAGTTAATACATTTAACTTAATTATCAACTACATTCCATAATGGATTATTTATATAAATCTTTTTTTACCACTTTCAAAACTAACTACTAAATACTGTTCTGTTTTTTCTAATAACTTGCCAATTCCAAAGGAAGGATTACTTATTAGACTATTTTTAGATTTAATTTTATCCACTCTTTTACCATAGTTTTTTCTCTTTTATAACTATTTTTATCTAATTCTTGTAAAAAAAACTAAAAATCGGCATGTTTTCTGAGTTTTATCATATTATTCGCCTTCTTATTTGTTTTTTATAAAAATTCAGTTAAATATTCATCAGATACTAAAGGCTTAAATTCTTTAGAAAAAATTAACAATTTATTTTGGCTTTTCTCCCTATTATGTACTATTTTTAAATTTTATCACATAAATGCTGAGAAAAGCCTATCTACGGACTTCTCCCCACATTTTTAAATTAACATAGCATTACAGTTTCAAAACTAGGTATGTTATTGAATTTATATGCAGCTTCTTTTGCATATAAATGAATATGATGTTTTGCAACTTTGATATGTGTTTTAAATGTTCTTCGTATATGTTTTCATACTGACTCAATTTGGTTGGTATTTACACCAGTTTTTGAAACATAGCCATCTTGATGGTTAACTGTTTCATGCTTAGTGAAAACCGATTTCAAATCGCGATATCCTTTTCAAGAATCAGTATGTACATCACACTTTGAAGAAATGTGGTTTATTGCAAACTGCAAAAGATTTTTACTGTTTGCGTTTTTCAATACTTTCACAATCAGATTGTTGGTTGTTTTTTCATAAATACCAACCATCAAGGTTTTGTTCAACAAGGATCTTCCTTGTTTTTTAACCCATATGTGAAAGATACATTTCATCCATTTGCACTATGCCCTCAACAATGAATTGAGGTTCTTGTTTAGCAATGGCACTTCGGATTTTATGACCCATTCTTCAAGCTGTTTTCAAGGTCACTCCCAATTCTTTTGCAACATCAGTTGATGGAATTCCATGTTTGGTGTTTATTCATCTAAAGATGAGATAAAACCAAGATATTAAAGGTGTTTGTGACTTTGAAAATATAGTGCCCGTGAGAATACTGAATGTTTGATGACATTTCAAACATCTCATTTTTCTTAAATTAGAAGTATTCAAATTAAAACTAGAACACCTAATACATTTGCTTTGTTTCAAACTTGCTATATATGCAAGACATTGTTTTTCAGTTTGAAAAGTATTATTGAACTCATTCAATTTCATTGTTTCCTCCACAAGTACATGTGGGGAGAAGTCCGATTATTAATTAAGATTAATTCTATCTTCAAATTTTATCATAAAATGAGCGATTGCTTCATTTTAATTTTGAATTGGCATTGTTCATTTTTTGTCATTGATTCAATTGCTAAATAAAAGATTTTTAACATTTTAAATTTAAGTGGTGTTAGTTTTCTTTTTTTTGTAAATCATTATGATATTGTTGTAATTTGTTTTGGTAATAGCTAATAGTAATAAGATTAGTTGGTGGTAAGTTAATTTTCATTAAGGTTACTGGAAAATACAGTATTTAAATAAATCGTGAAATTGTTGAATTTTTAAGTTTTGCTGGTTAGCACTTAGTAAACTAATGTTAAATCCTTGGATTTGGATTGTTGCTACGTAGTTAATACGACCTTGGATTTTATAAATTTTTAAATATTTATCATTAACTAGGGTCTCATAAGGTACTAGTAAACTAGTATCGTTATTTTTTGTTCAAGATTTTTTTGATTCTGCTCAATATTTAAAAATTAAGACAAGTACATATCAACCTTTAACACCAGTCATTACTGGTATTACTAAAGGGATAGCAATAAAGCTAGTTAGAATAATGATACTGATTCTTACGTATCTATCTATTGGTAGCCCTTAAATGAATAGTGCTGATAATATACTACTCATGAGCCTATTACTAAGGCTTCTATTAGGCCAAATCCTTTGTAGAATTCTAGTTTAGTTTTTCTAATGGTTTTAGGGATAATGTTGTTCATTAGTTGTTCTCCTTTCAAATGAAAAAGAACCCGTATGGGTTCTCTTAAGTTAATACATTTAACTTAATTATCAACTACATTCCATAATGGATTATTTATATAAATCTTTTTTTACCACTTTCAAAACTAACTACTAAATACTGTTCTGTTTTTTCTAATAACTTGCCAATTCCAAAGGAAGGATTACTTATTAGACTATTTTTAGATTTAATTTTATCCACTCTTTTACCATAGTTTTTTCTCTTTTATAACTATTTTTATCTAATTCTTGTAAAAAAAACTAAAAATCGGCATGTTTTCTGAGTTTTATCATATTATTCGCCTTCTTATTTGTTTTTTATAAAAATTCAGTTAAATATTCATCAGATACTAAAGGCTTAAATTCTTTAGAAAAAATTAACAATTTATTTTGGCTTTTCTCCCTTTATGTACTATTTTTAAATTTTATCACATAAATGCTGAGAAAAGCCTATCTACGGACTTCTCCCCACATTTTTAAATTAACATAGCATTACAGTTTCAAAACTAGGTATGTTATTGAATTTATATGCAGCTTCTTTTGCATATAAATGAATATGATGTTTTGCAACTTTGATATGTGTTTTAAATGTTCTTCGTATATGTTTTCATACTGACTCAATTTGGTTGGTATTTACACCAGTTTTTGAAACATAGCCATCTTGATGGTTAACTGTTTCATGCTTAGTGAAAACCGATTTCAAATCGCGATATCCTTTTCAAGAATCAGTATGTACATCACACTTTGAAGAAATGTGGTTTATTGCAAACTGCAAAAGATTTTTACTGTTTGCGTTTTTCAATACTTTCAAAATCAGATTGTTGGTTGTTTTTTCATAAATACCAACCATCAAGGTTTTGTTCAACAAGGATCTTCCTTGTTTTTTAACCCATATGTGAAAGATACATTTCATCCATTTGCACTATGCCCTCAACAATGAATTGAGGTTCTTGTTTAGCAATGGCACTTCGGATTTTATGACCCATTCTTCAAGCTGTTTTCAAGGTCACTCCCAATTCTTTTGCAACATCAGTTGATGGAATTCCATGTTTGGTGTTTATTCATCTAAAGATGAGATAAAACCAAGATATTAAAGGTGTTTGTGACTTTGAAAATATAGTGCCTGTGAGAATACTGAATGTTTGATGACATTTCAAACATCTCATTTTTCTTAAATTAGAAGTATTCAAATTAAAACTAGAACACCTAATACATTTGCTTTGTTTCAAACTTGCTATATATGCAAGACATTGTTTTTCAGTTTGAAAAGTATTATTGAACTCATTCAATTTCATTGTTTCCTCCACAAGTACATGTGGGGAGAAGTCCGATTATTAATTAAGATTAATTCTATCTTCAAATTTTATCATAAAATGAGCGATTGCTTCATTTTAATTTTGAATTGGCATTGTTCATTTTTTGTCATTGATTCAATTGCTAAATAAAAGATTTTAACATTTTAAATTTAAGTGGTGTTAGTTTTCTTTTTTTTGTAAATCATTATGATATTGTTGTAATTTGTTTTGGTAATAGCTAATAGTAATAAGATTAGTTGGTGGTAAGTTAATTTTCATTAAGGTTACTGGAAAATACAGTATTTAAATAAATCGTGAAATTGTTGAATTTTTAAGTTTTGCTGGTTAGCACTTAGTAAACTAATGTTAAATCCTTGGATTTTGATTGTTGCTACGTAGTTAATACGACCTTGGATTTTATAAATTTTTAAATATTTATCATTAACTAGGGTCTCATAAGGTACTAGTAAACTAGTATCGTTATTTTTTGTTCAAGATTTTTTTGATTCTGCTCAATATTTAAAAATTAAGACAAGGACATATCAACCTTTAACACCAGTCATTACTGGTATTACTAAAGGGATAGCAATAAAGCTAGTTAGAATAATGATACTGATTCTTACGTATCTATCTATTGGTAGCCCTTAAATGAATAGTGCTGATAATATACTACTCATGAGCCTATTACTAAGGCTTCTATTAGGCCAAATCCTTTGTAGAATTCTAGTTTAGTTTTTCTAATGGTTTTAGGGATAATGTTGTTCATTAGTTGTTCTCCTTTCAAATGAAAAAGAACCCGTATGGGTTCTCTTAAGTTAATACATTTAACTTAATTATCAACTACATTCCATAATGGATTATTTATATAAATCTTTTTTTACCACTTTCAAAACTAACTACTAAATACTGTTCTGTTTTTTCTAATAACTTGCCAATTCCAAAGGAAGGATTACTTATTAGACTATTTTTAGATTTAATTTTATCCACTCTTTTACCATAGTTTTTTCTCTTTTATAACTATTTTTATCTAATTCTTGTAAAAAAAACTAAAAATCGGCATGTTTTCTGAGTTTTATCATATTATTCGCCTTCTTATTTGTTTTTTATAAAAATTCAGTTAAATATTCATCAGATACTAAAGGCTTAAATTCTTTAGAAAAAATTAACAATTTATTTTGGCTTTTCTCCCTTTATGTACTATTTTTAAATTTTATCACATAAATGCTGAGAAAAGCCTATCTACGGACTTCTCCCCACATTTTTAAATTAACATAGCATTACAGTTTCAAAACTAGGTATGTTATTGAATTTATATGCAGCTTCTTTTGCATATAAATGAATATGATGTTTTGCAACTTTGATATGTGTTTTAAATGTTCTTCGTATATGTTTTCATACTGACTCAATTTGGTTGGTATTTACACCAGTTTTTGAAACATAGCCATCTTGATGGTTAACTGTTTCATGCTTAGTGAAAACCGATTTCAAATCGCGATATCCTTTTCAAGAATCAGTATGTACATCACACTTTGAAGAAATGTGGTTTATTGCAAACTGCAAAAGATTTTTACTGTTTGCGTTTTTCAATACTTTCAAAATCAGATTGTTGGTTGTTTTTTCATAAATACCAACCATCAAGGTTTTGTTCAACAAGGATCTTCCTTGTTTTTTAACCCATATGTGAAAGATACATTTCATCCATTTGCACTATGCCCTCAACAATGAATTGAGGTTCTTGTTTAGCAATGGCACTTCGGATTTTATGACCCATTCTTCAAGCTGTTTTCAAGGTCACTCCCAATTCTTTTGCAACATCAGTTGATGGAATTCCATGTTTGGTGTTTATTCATCTAAAGATGAGATAAAACCAAGATATTAAAGGTGTTTGTGACTTTGAAAATATAGTGCCTGTGAGAATACTGAATGTTTGATGACATTTCAAACATCTCATTTTTCTTAAATTAGAAGTATTCAAATTAAAACTAGAACACCTAATACATTTGCTTTGTTTCAAACTTGCTATATATGCAAGACATTGTTTTTCAGTTTGAAAAGTATTATTGAACTCATTCAATTTCATTGTTTCCTCCACAAGTACATGTGGGGAGAAGTCCGATTATTAATTAAGATTAATTCTATCTTCAAATTTTATCATAAAATGAGCGATTGCTTCATTTTAATTTTGAATTGGCATTGTTCATTTTTTGTCATTGATTCAATTGCTAAATAAAAGATTTTAACATTTTAAATTTAAGTGGTGTTAGTTTTCTTTTTTTTGTAAATCATTATGATATTGTTGTAATTTGTTTTGGTAATAGCTAATAGTAATAAGATTAGTTGGTGGTAAGTTAATTTTCATTAAGGTTACTGGAAAATACAGTATTTAAATAAATCGTGAAATTGTTGAATTTTTAAGTTTTGCTGGTTAGCACTTAGTAAACTAATGTTAAATCCTTGGATTTTGATTGTTGCTACGTAGTTAATACGACCTTGGATTTTATAAATTTTTAAATATTTATCATTAACTAGGGTCTCATAAGGTACTAGTAAACTAGTATCGTTATTTTTTGTTCAAGATTTTTTTGATTCTGCTCAATATTTAAAAATTAAGACAAGGACATATCAACCTTTAACACCAGTCATTACTGGTATTACTAAAGGGATAGCAATAAAGCTAGTTAGAATAATGATACTGATTCTTACGTATCTATCTATTGGTAGCCCTTAAATGAATAGTGCTGATAATATACTACTCATGAGCCTATTACTAAGGCTTCTATTAGGCCAAATCCTTTGTAGAATTCTAGTTTAGTTTTTCTAATGGTTTTAGGGATAATGTTGTTCATTAGTTGTTCTCCTTTCAAATGAAAAAGAACCCGTATGGGTTCTCTTAAGTTAATACATTTAACTTAATTATCAACTACATTCCATAATGGATTATTTATATAAATCTTTTTTTACCACTTTCAAAACTAACTACTAAATACTGTTCTGTTTTTTCTAATAACTTGCCAATTCCAAAGGAAGGATTACTTATTAGACTATTTTTAGATTTAATTTTATCCACTCTTTTACCATAGTTTTTTCTCTTTTATAACTATTTTTATCTAATTCTTGTAAAAAAAACTAAAAATCGGCATGTTTTCTGAGTTTTATCATATTATTCGCCTTCTTATTTGTCTTTTATAAAAATTCAGTTAAATATTCATCAGATACTAAAGGCTTAAATTCTTTAGAAAAAATTAACAATTTATTTTGGCTTTTCTCCCTTTATGTACTATTTTTAAATTTTATCACATAAATGCTGAGAAAAGCCTATCTACGGACTTCTCCCCACATTTTTAAATTAAACATAGCATTACAGTTTCAAAACTAGGTATGTTATTGAATTTATATGCAGCTTCTTTTGCATATAAATGAATATGATGTTTTGCAACTTTGATATGTGTTTTAAATGTTCTTCGTATATGTTTTCATACTGACTCAATTTGGTTGGTATTTACACCAGTTTTTGAAACATAGCCATCTTGATGGTTAACTGTTTCATGCTTAGTGAAAACCGATTTCAAATCGCGATATCCTTTTCAAGAATCAGTATGTACATCACACTTTGAAGAAATGTGGTTTATTGCAAACTGCAAAAGATTTTTACTGTTTGCGTTTTTCAATACTTTCACAATCAGATTGTTGGTTGTTTTTTCATAAATACCAACCATCAAGGTTTTGTTCAACAAGGATCTTCCTTGTTTTTTAACCCATATGTGAAAGATACATTTCATCCATTTGCACTATGCCCTCAACAATGAATTGAGGTTCTTGTTTAGCAATGGCACTTCGGATTTTATGACCCATTCTTCAAGCTGTTTTCAAGGTCACTCCCAATTCTTTTGCAACATCAGTTGATGGAATTCCATGTTTGGTGTTTATTCATCTAAAGATGAGATAAAACCAAGATATTAAAGGTGTTTGTGACTTTGAAAATATAGTGCCTGTGAGAATACTGAATGTTTGATGACATTTCAAACATCTCATTTTTCTTAAATTAGAAGTATTCAAATTAAAACTAGAACACCTAATACATTTGCTTTGTTTCAAACTTGCTATATATGCAAGACATTGTTTTTCAGTTTGAAAAGTATTATTGAACTCATTCAATTTCATTGTTTCCTCCACAAGTACATGTGGGGAGAAGTCCGTAATTTTTTAATTCTATTTTTATAAATAGAAAAAGCAGATTTAATATTAACAGAATGACAAATATACATAGGTATCATATTATTTATTGCTTTTAACTCAAGATAAATAATATACACTCCTGAGATTTTTTCTTTGCTTGCCGTTATTTGTTGTTTTGTTTCTTGATTTAAAAAATCAAAATATCTTTTTTTAAATAAGTCATAGTCATAATCTATTTTATTATTTTCCACGAATATCACGCCTTAATATTTAATTTCAAACTATTCAACTACTGTTGAACAAAAAATAGAACCTGAAATGGCAATAATCATATTTGCAATTGATAATCCAAAAGCAGATTTAATCAAAACTATTGCATGATTACTATGATTTAGTACATAAATTTTAGTTTTAACTGACTCAATAAATACATAACTTCAAATTCCAGATAAATGATAAACATTAGTTGTTGGATCAAAAGTAACATCTAAATGAATAAGACTATTCAATAAATAGCTTTATTATTACTTTTCTTTCCACCAATACCTTTTTTATTTCTAATGTATATATAATAACCTAAACTAATCCCAATTCCAACCCTCAAAGAAATACGGCCTTATTAACGGTCATCACCATTGTTAATGGTACCTTTAACAATGACATAATCACATTTAGTTAAATCAGATAATTCTTTACCACCAGCATAAGAAATAGCAGACTGTAAATCTTCTTCAATTTCTTTATATGTAGCAGCAATACTTCCTTTGTAAGGAACTAAGATTTTTTTACCTTCAATATTAGTTGCTTCAACTTTATTGAAAATACTTGCTGAGCCAAAATATTCTTTGTATTCATTACCATTTTCTTTAATAATTTTGCCAGGCGATTCATCATAACCTGCTAAGATACTACCAGCCATAATCATAGTTGCTCCAAAAGCAATAGCTTTAGCAATATCACCATTACATCTAATTCCTCCATCAGCAATTAATGGTTTAGTAGCAGTACTTGCTACATCTTGTAAGGCATTTAATTGTCAACCACCAGTTCCAAAACCCGTTTTTAATTTAGTGATACAAGCTTTACCAGGACCAACACCAAATTTGATAGCATCAGTTCCTCACTTTTCTAAATCTTTAACAGCTTCTTTAGTCATAACATTGCCAGCAATAATAAATGGTTTAGTTTTTGTTTTGGCAAAAGTGTTATTAATGAATTTAATCATTTCTTCCATTGCATTACTATGTCCGTGGGCAATATCAATGGTAATGAATTCAGGAATCATATTTAGTTGCTTCAACTCTGCTAGTAAGATACGGTCTTCATTTTTAACACCAATACTAATAGAGGCGTATAGTCCTTGTTCATGCATCATTTTTACAAATTTAACTTGGTCAATATCAAAACGATGCATTACGTAAAAATAATTGTTTTTAGCTAATCATACACATAGTTTTTCATCAATTACCGCACTCATATTGCCAGGAATAATGGGAACCTTAAAGGTAAAACCATTAAGGTTTACACTAGTGTTACATTCCTTACGTGATTTAACAATTCCCTTTTTAGCAATTAGATTTATATCTTCAAAATCAAATTTTACAGTCATTTTTTGTTCTCCTTATTTATTAATTAAACTTCCTAATTGTTCAATCATCTTTTTTAGATTATTAACTAGTGGATTATAAACATTAATTTGCGTTAAGTCAACCCCTGCATCTTTTAAAACATCTAAAGGATATTTGCTTGCTCCTGCTTTTAAGAAATTAATTAGATTTTCTTGTTTTCCTTGCTTAATGTCTTCATACAATTTATAAGATACAGTAATTGAAGTAGCGTATTTATAAACATAGTATGGTGATTGAAAAAAGTGTAAAATGCGTGGTCATGAGTATGCTTTACTTTTTTCATCAGCTTTATCTAATGTTTTTTGCCCATATTTATTACTTGTTGTTTCATATAGGTCAGCTAAGATATCAGCATCTAATGGCGTTTCTGCTTCTACTAATTGATGAGCTTTTCATTCAAATTCAGCAAATTGGATTTGGCGAAAGAAAGTACCAATTACTGTTTCAATATGACTTTGTAATAAGTAAATGCGTTCTTGGTCATCAGTAGTTTTATTGTACAAGTAATCAAACGCTAAATGTTCATTAACTGTTGATGCTACTTCTGCTAAAATAATTGGATAGTTAGCATTAGGATATTCTTGATATTTTTCTGAAAATAAAGTATGAACTGAATGTCCAAGTTCATGTGCTAAAGTATTTAGTGAATTAAGGGTATCATCTCAGTTCATTAAGATAATTGGTTCAACGCCATTACCACCTGTTGAATAAGCACCAACTCGTTTATTAGTATCCTCATAGTAATCAATTCTTCCTGAAAGCAAGGCTAAATCAAGTTGTTCTCGATACTCATCACCTAAAACAGCAAGAATTTCTTTGACACTGGCAATTCCCTCTTCAACCGTAATTTTCTTAGTGGGCATAGTTGTCATTTTTAAACTTGTGTCAGTGCTATAGAATTTCTTTAGTTTAAAAAACTTACGTTTTAAATCATAAAATTGTTCTACTAAAGTCGCATGTTTTTGTCCTGCTTTAACTAGGTTTTCATATAATACTAATGGTACATCATCACCTAGTAAACTTTGTTCTAAAGTTGTTAAGTGCTTTGTTTTATCAGGTTCTTTATCATTATTGCGAATTTTGATTTCTTCAACAGCAACTTCGCAAATACTTTCATAGATTTGGGCAAGCGAATGTTTTTTATTTTTAATGTCTTCAGTGAATTTATTGGCCATTTCAATTCTTAGTTGCTGGTCTTTAACAGGGTCACTATTTTCTAAGATATCTAAGTATAAAGTTTGTGTTAACTCTTGTTCTTTACCATGGTAGTTAAACATTACTTTTTCTTTATCTGCATAAACTAAAGTATCGTATAATCCTCCAGCAGCACTTCGTGATTTACCAACTTTACTAAGTAAAGTTTCATCATGTTCTGATAAAATAAAGCGTTCAAATTTAAAGAATACTTCCATATCATGAGCATAAACTTTTAATTCTGGGTTGCTAGCAATTCATTCTTTAATAGTTTTTGGCCCAATTGCTTTAATTTCTGGTTCAATTCATGCTAACTTTTCTGAAATTTTACTTTGTTGAATTCCAAATAAACTAGATAATTGTTGGAATTCTAAGTTAGTTGTGTTTAAGTCGCCATAGTGTAAATATTGCACTAATTTCGAACCTAGCATTGACATTTCTTTACTAATATTTAAATATTTTTTAAAATTATTAATGTTATTTAATTTACCTTTTAAAGTTAAAATTTGGTCAGCAAGTTTGTCAAATTGTGGTAAAGCTTTTTTTCAAGCATCTTTATTAGCAAATAAGTGAGTAAAATCTCAACAATATTTTGCTTTATCTTTTTCATTTAATTGTGAACGCTTCATATTTTTTGCTCCATTCTGTGGTAATATTAACAATACATTAATAATAACAATAATATTAACTGATTACTTAATTTTCAGAAATATCTATTAATAAATTTGGATAAAGATAAAAAGAACGTAAAAGCAATATGTATTGTGATTACTTTAATAATTAAAATATTTAGGAGTGAAATAGATGGCAAAAAACAGTTTACTACAAATTAGTAGTAAAGCAGAACTAACATTAAAATTAACAGCAGTATTTGCTGATAAAATAACCCATGAATTAATTGTTAAACAAAAAAATAAATTAACATTAATTTCAGAAACTAAAACTTATTATTTATATTTGGGTGAAAGTAAAGAATTAACTCGTAACGATGTTTATGATTTCTTTTTATGTTTTAGTAGTACTAACACTCAAGATTTAGATATTGACATTAAATCATTTGTCACACCTAATCTTGATGAAAGCGTTTTATTACAAACTATTTATGAAGCATTATGATTTGGTACTGCCGAAGAATATACTTTAAAAACTAAAAAATCAGAAGTTAAAAAAGTTAAGTACAATATTATTTCAACAGCAAGTCTTCCAGATTATACTTCACAAGAACAAGTAGATACGCTTGGTGCAAGTATTAACTTAGCGCGTAATCTCCAAGATATGCCACCTAATATTTTATATCCTGAAGTGTTTGCTAAGCATATTGTTGATGCAGCGAAAGGAATTAAAAACTTAACAGTTAAAGTTTTAGGACAAAAAGAAATTACTGACTTAAAAATGAATTTATTATTAGCAGTTAACGCTGGTAGTCACTTTGATGCTAAAGTTGTAGTTTTAGAATATAAAGGTAACCCCCAAAATGCTGATGATATTTTAGGATTAGTTGGTAAAGGTATTACTTTTGATAGTGGTGGGTATTCATTAAAACCTTCATCTGCTATGAAAGGTATGAAGTTTGATATGTCAGGTGCAGCTTCTGTATGTAATGCAGCCATTGCTGGTGCTAAATTAGGATTAAAATTAAACTTTATTGCAGTTGCTTGTTTAACTGAAAATAAAATTGGTGGCCATGCGACTTTAGTAGAAACTATTTTTACTTCAATGAATGGTAAAACCGTAGAAATTAATAATACTGATGCCGAAGGACGTTTAGTCTTAGCTGATGGGATAACTTATGCTTTACAAAAAGGAAAAGCTAACCGTATTATTGAATTATCAACGCTAACTGGTGCTATGTTAGTAGCATTGGGTAGTTATATGACTGGTGCTTTTGCTACCGATGATAAATTATTTAATGACTTTAATTTAGCTTCGCAACAAGTTAATGAAGAAATTTGACGTATGCCAATTCACCAACAAAATTTTTTGAATATGCGTTCATCTAAATTAGCTGATTTAAGTAATGTGTCAAAAGCCCTATATGGCGGTTCATCAAATGCAGCGGCATTTTTAGTTGAGTTTGCTGAAGATAAACCTTTCTTACATTTAGATATTGCCGGAACTGCTTATAAAAATGATCGTGGTAAGGGTGTATTAATTAAATCATTAGTACAATATATGAAAAACTATAGCACTAAACAATAAAATTAGTAAAGGCAAGATAAGTATTTATCTTGCCTTTTATATAAATTAAATTTGTGAAAGGTTGTGAGATAATAACTTTTTTACATCTCTTTTTAAATCAGATAAATTATTTATCGGACTTCTCCCCACATGTACTTGTGGAGGAAACAATGAAATTTAATGAGTTCAATAATACTTTTCAAACTGAAAAACAATGTCTTGCATATATAGCAAGTTTGAAACAAAGCAAATGTATTAGGTGTTCTAGTTTTAATTTGAATACTTCTAATTTAAGAAAAATGAGATGTTTGAAATGTCATCAAACATTCAGTATTCTCACGGGCACTATATTTTCAAAGTCACAAACACCTTTAATATCTTGGTTTTATCTCATCTTTAGATGAATAAACACCAAACATGGAATTCCATCAACTTATGTTGCAAAAGAATTGGGAGTGACCTTGAAAACAGCTTGAAGAATGGGTCATAAAATCCGAAGTGCCATTGCTAAACAAGAACCTCAATTCATTGTTGAGGGCATAGTGCAAATGGATGAAATGTATCTTTCACATATGGGTTTAAAAAACAAGGAAGATCCTTGTTGAACAAAACCTTGATTGTTGGTATTTATGAAAAAACAACCAACAATCTGATTGTGAAAGTATTGAAAAACGCAAACAGTAAAAATCTTTTGCAGTTTGCAATAAACCACATTTCTTCAAAGTGTGATGTACATACTGATTCTTGAAAAGGATATCGCGATTTGAAATCGGTTTTCACTAAGCATGAAACAGTTAACCATCAAGATGGCTATGTTTCAAAAACTGGTGTAAATACCAACCAAATTGAGTCAGTATGAAAACATATACGAAGAACATTTAAAACACATATCAAAGTTGCAAAACATCATATTCATTTATATGCCAAAGAAGCTGCATATAAATTCAATAACATACCTAGTTTTGAAACTGTAATGCTATGTTTAATTTAAAAATGTGGGGAGAAGTCCGTAATTTTATTATATTTTTATACAAAAAAAGAATAAAATTGTTGTTTTCTTATTTTTTTATAACATAATAAGTTCGGGAATGACATATATAATGAAATGAAAAGAATAGGGGCAAAGAAATTGGCTATTGAAATAGAAATTAGACGCATGAGTCTACGACATGGATGAACGCAAGCGTATTTAGGGAATCTTGTAGGGGTTCGTCAAGCAACAATTAGTAGAATTGAAAGCAATGCTGGATGTTCCTCATGAGGAATAATCAGTAAAATATTAATTGCCTTATCAGTTGAAATGAAAGATATTAAAGGATTTACTCATGACTTTGTTTTAAAAGAAAGTGATTTTGAGTTATTTATTAAATTATTAATGGCAAATACCCATCTAAAAACAAGTATCTTATATAATCCCATTCATTGTGCACGTTTTATTATTGATGCTCATAATGCAGGTATTATCAGTTTTGATGACAAATATGCGAAAAAATAAATATTTTACCTTGTAAAAAGTTTTATTAAGTATTAGTATTTTTATGTATTAAGACTTTTTAAGCTAAGGAGTGGGTCATGAAAACGTTTTTAAGAGTAGCAAGCGCAGCGCTGCTAATTAGTAGTTCAACAGCAGGTTTAACTGGTTGTAGTATTTCTAGTATTGGTGATGTTTGAATTATTACTGATGGTGGTGATTTATTTGACAAAGCTTTCAATCAACAAGTATTAGAAGGAGTGCAAGAATTCACTGATAACTTTAATAAAAATCGTCCGACAATTAGTAAACTCCCAGGAAATGAAAATTGACAAAATCAAGAAATGCGTTGTCGCTGAATTATTTCTAGTGATGCTGATGTTTCAACCTTGCAAAATAATTACAATTTAGCAGCGTTTGCCGGCGCTAAAACGATTGTTTTGGCAGGATTTCACCACTTAGAAGCATTAACACCAAAAATTCAAAATTTTTATAAAGCATTAGGAATTAGATTTATTTTGGTAGATGCACAATTAGAGAATCCTATTGATGTAGCAAGTTTAACTTACTCAGCTGAGCAATCAGGTTTTCTAGCAGGCTTAGCTGGTGCGATTTGATTAGTAGCAAATCATGAAGCATATGATAGTAATGGTCTAAAAATGTCAACATTTGGGGGTTTACCAGCGCAAACCATAGTTAGTTATATGATGGGATATTATTGAGGTGTTTATTACTTTAATAATTATCGTGCTAATCCTGACTTATTAAAGATGGTTAATGCTCTTAGAGATAAGACTAACCCTATGTCTTCATCTGATTTTACTTCTAAATACAAAATTAGTTTTGATAAAATTGCTAAGCAGTTTACGGGTGGTTTTGAATCAGGAACTAAAGATTCTAAATCTATTACTTCACAATTAATTGATGGTAACCATGAAGATATTGTCATGCCCGTAGCAGGTGCACAAACCATTGACTTACTATCAGCAATTAAAAATTCAAGTAAAAATAGTAATGCTAAAGTAATTGGTGTTGATGTTGACCAAACTAAGCAATATGATTATGCTAAAAATACATTTCTTACTTCAGCGTTAAAAGGGATTCACGCTTCAGTTAGCAATTGATTGTGATATGCATTTAATTTAGATTATAAACCACCGCTAGTTACTCCTAGCGACGGTAGCAAATATTTTGATGGTACAGAACCTCAAGTAGCATTAGGTCAAGGATACACAGGAATCTCTGACAATGACGCTATTAATGTTATTTATCAAAATTTAGTTAGTGCACCATATGAATTATTAGCACAGAAAGTAACTACTGCTTTTAATGTCCTATCAAATGATTTAGCCACAAATCCAAATTCAAGTAAATGAGAAGATGCTTGACAAACAAAGATTGATGAAAAAGAACTAAAATATAAACCAAAGTTTTAATAAAAATTTAAAAATATTATTAAATTTTGTTGAATTTTTATTAGATTAAGATTACTATTTAATTAGTGGTAGAGTGCAGAGTTACCATTTACAGGAGTAGAGCAGTGTTTTTGATAAGTAATGATAAAAAAAGAATATTAATTCCTAATTTTTTGAATTACAAGTTATTCCCCTTTACTTGTTTTACATCAATTAAAATGGATAACAAAACTAATACTAGTATCATACCATCAACACATATAACTAAAACAAATTTGGTTAATTCTAAAAGAAAGTAATGTTTTTACTTTCTTTTTTTAAATTTTTTTTATATAAATAGTAAGTACAATTTAAAAGGAGGATTGGAATAAAATGCGGAAAATCTTTTTTTCATTAAGCTCTTTGGCATTATCAATAATGTCTATCTTACCCATTGTTGCATGTCAAAATCAATTCAATGATCCTAATGTTTATCGAATAACAGTAGTAACTGATGGTCATACTATTACCGATCATTCATTTAATGAGTCTTCATACGATGGTGCTATACAATTCAAAAAGGAATTTGATGTTTGAACTCACACTAACTATGTAGACCCTTTTTATAAAGATAAAAAAGTTGAGGTTTCATGAGATAATCCTCAATTAACAACGTTGGATAGTTTAATGACATCTTATAATAAAGCAGTTTTTATTAATAGTAAAGTTGTTATTGCATCGGGTTTCTTACATCATGACGCTTTAGTTAAATCACAAAATGGTGTTTTAAAACATCAAACTAAATTCGTTTTTGTTGATGGTGATACACCTAATAGCGAAGTACCAAAAGAAAATAAACAACTAGCGGGTTTACTATATAAAGCTGAGCAATCAGGTTTTCTAGCAGGCTTAGCTGGTGCGATTTGATTAGCAGCAAATCATGAAGCATATGGTAAGGACTTAAAAATGTCAACTTATGGTGGTGCCGATATTCCATCAGTTACTAATTATATGTATGGTTATTATTGAGCTATTAAGTTGTTTAATGATAAGACCAATCTAACTTTACAAATTAAGTTGTTAAATTGAGTAAAAATTTTAAATCCCCAATTTAGTTTAACAACATTACCAAATATTAATTTTGTTACTTCTGGTAACCAATTCAGCGGTAACTTTACCCAAGGTTCAGACAGTTCTCGCGGCATTAATGATTCATTAATTAGGCAAGGCGCCGATATCATCTTTCCAGTGGCAGGCCCACAAACAGAAGACACATTAGCAGCATTAAAGTCTGGTAATGGTAAAATTATTGGTGTTGATACCGATCAACAAGTACAATATCCTAAATCAACTGATCGTTTTATTACATCTGCGCAAAAAGATATTGTTAGTTCAATTGACTTCATGTTGTGAAAATCAGTCGGTAGAACTAATGAATCACCAATCCATCCATATGATTCCACAGCATCAAAGACTTTCACTGATGATGCTAAATACAATGGTGGCCCTGGATTTACCGGATTAGCTGCTAACAAAGCAATCAAAGACGGTACCAAAGATATTTATACACCACTTACCACTGACCCTGAAATCTTAACATTACTTGACAAAGTATCTTTAGGTTGACAAAAAGTTCTAAATTTCCAAAAAGATTTTTGAGTCAATGGTATTAAACTGACATCAAATCCATTTTAGAAAGAGGTGATGAGAGTGAACACAAATATTGAAAAAATAGAAGAACAATATGCCGTTGAAATGGACGGCATTACAAAAGTTTTTTTAGGAACAATTGTTGCTAATAAGGACATTTCTTTAAAAATTAAAAAAGGGGAAATTCATGCTCTAGTTGGTGAAAATGGCGCTGGTAAGTCAACTTTAATGTCAATCTTATTTGGTTTATACCAACCAACCAAAGGTTTAATTAAAGTAAATGGTAAAGAAGTAGTAATTTCTGGGCCCATTCGCGCTGGAGGATTAGGAATTGGCATGGTGCACCAACATTTTAAATTAGTTGATAACTTTACGATTATTCAAAACATTATCTTAGGTAGTGAACCAATTTCTAAATGACAGTGAATTAATTACAAACATGCCAAAGATAAAATTAAAGCCATTTCTGAAAGATATAAATTAGAAATCAAACCTAATTTAAAAATTGCCAATGCTAGTGTTGGTATGCAACAACGTGTTGAAATCTTAAAAGTACTTTATCGTGGCGCTGACATCATTGTTCTTGATGAACCAACTGCGGTATTAACACCCCAAGAAATCACTAGTTTACTAGCAATTATTGAAGAACTAAAACGTGATGGTAAAACAATTATTTTTATTAGTCACAAATTAGAAGAAGTTAAACACATTGCTGATAGTGTCACAGTAATTAGATTAGGAAAAGTGATCGAAAACTTTCTTGCTGCAACTAAAACCAAAGAAGAAATCGCTACTTTAATGGTGGGACGAGATTTAGTTGAAGTAAAAAATCTTGGTGGTAATGAGTTAGGTGAGGTTGCTTTAAAAGTTAAAAACTTATTTGTTCGTAAAATTGACAACAAAAAAATTATGGGACTTTCTGATTTTAATCTCGAAGTTAAAGCTGGTGAAATTGTGGCGATTGCTGGTGTAGAAGGTAATGGTCAAACTGAATTAATTTCTACTATTACTGGTTTAATTAAACCTGAAAAAGGTAAAATTTTCTTTGGTAATAAAAATATGACTCATAGTTCTATTCAAAATTTGTATAAACATGGTTTAAGTCATATCCCTGAAGACCGTCATAAGTATGGGTTAGTGTTGGAGTACAATATTATTGACAATATGGTATTACAAAACATTAGTCAATATCCATTTTCTAAATGTGGTTTAATTCGTAGTAAAGCAATTCAATATTATGCCCAAAGTATTATTCAAACATATGATGTTCGTGGTAGCAAAAGTGGTTTTGCGCTAGCACGTGGTTTATCAGGTGGTAACCAACAAAAAGCAGTTGTTGGTCGTGAACTAACACGAAAACATAAAATCCTAGTTGTGGCGCAACCAACTAGAGGATTAGACATTGGTGCAATTGAATACATTCATGGTCGAATCTTAGAAGAAAAAACACGTGGTAACGCTGTATTATTAATTTCATATGAACTATCAGAAGTTATGTCGTTAGCAGATAGAATTGTTGTTTTACATGCTGGTAAAATTACGGGTAATGTCAATGCTAAAAATGTGATCCGTGAATCACTTGGATTAATGATGGCAGGACAAACCTTAGAGAAAGGAGAAACAAAAAATGCTTAATCAAAAAACATGATTTTTGAAACGTCGTAGTCTGCTTTATATGGGATCAAGTGAAATGCAATCTAGCGTTAGTAAGTTTAAAGGTTCCATCTTTGCAATTCTTTTTGGATTAATTATTGCTTGTTTTGTCATAATTGGCTCAGGACAAAATGCGATAACTTATTTTCAATTATTGTTAACATATGCTTTTACGAGTTGACCTGCTAATAATTGAGATAATACATTAGTATGATGAGCAGTATACATTGTGGCAGGACTTGCTTTAGTTGTGTCGTTTCGTTCGGGAATGTTTAACATTGGAGTGGCAGGACAAATGTTAGCAGCCGGGGCAGTTGTAATAACCATTGGTGTTCGTTATGACTTATCACAGCCAGTTGCTATTATTTTTGCGCTTGGTGCTGGTATCTTAACTGCGATTGCTGTTGCTTTACTGACAGCATTATTGAAAGTGTTTTTCAATGTCCACGAAGTTGTAACATCAATTTTATTAAACTGAACAATTTGATATTTAGTTAAATGATTGTTCAAACGTAGTAGTGATTTATATGACTCAAGTCATGGCACAACAGCAACTATTCATGAACATATGAGTATGAGTATTGGTGGATATAATTGTATTTTACCATTGTTAATAGCAGGAATTTTAGTTATTACAATTTGATTCTTGTTAAAGAAAACAACGCTTGGATATAAAGTACGAACAGTAGGATTAAATCCCTTTGCTGCTGACTATGGAGGTATTAATCGTAAACGTTATTGTGTTACATCATTGGTTATTTCTGGTGCATTAGCTGGTGTGATGGCAGTTATCTATTATGTTGCTAAAAATCCTTCAATTAGTTTTTTAACTGATGATTTACCAACTATTGGTTTTGATAGTATTGCTGTTGCATTAGTGGGACAAATTAATGCTTTTGGTGTTGTTGGCGCTGCTTTCTTATGAGGTTTAATTAAAAGTGGTGGTTCAATTGGAACGGTATTAACTTTACCGACAGCAACAGGTGATATTATTTTTGGTGTGATTATTTATTCTGCAGCTTGTGCAGTATTGTTAGCATGATTAGAACCATTAAAATTCATAATTCGTTATTGCAATGTTGTCTTTAGAAAAGATAAACGAAAAACTGTTAACGGTCATATTGGCAAGATGTACCGATTATTTATTAATACCTTTAAAATTAAAAAAGAATACAATCTGCAAATTAAAACAATGAAAACTAAAATAAATCAGGAAAATCAACTTGCCATTGAAACCTTAAAAAAAGAAAATGTTCAAATTATGATTGAACAACAAAAAAATACAACAGAAATAGCAAATCAAATCCAACAATTAAAACAACAATACGAAAGTGAAATTAATAAATTATCAAAAGTTGCTTCTAAACTTGAAATTGCTGATTTAACAACTAAATACAATGCTGAAAATGAAAAACTTGTAAAAGAAAAACAACAAGCATTGTTAATTATTAAAAAAGCAAAACAACAACTAAGAAAAAGTATTTTACAACAAAAAAATATTGTTAACCACGATTTACAAGACTTAATAAATACTAAAAATGATAAAGTTGGTATTAGTTGAGCACAAATTCAACAAGAAAAAAAATCTCTAAACTATTACATGCACAAACAATACAATGCGATTTGAAAAAAAGGTAAAATTGGAAATTGAAACAATCTTCAAAACCAAAAAAAAGCAATTTATGGTGAAAGTTTAAATAATTATATTAGTGAAAAAATTACATATGAAAATGTTGTTTACAATTACAAACAAGAATTAATTCGTGAACTAACTTTACTAAAACAACAAAAAAATGTTTTAAAAAAATCACGAACTAGAGAATTGATTCAAGAATATAAGTGACAATTAAATCTTGATAAAAAGCAATTACAAAAAACAATTGCCCCATTGCTTAAAGTTAAGACTTCACAAAATAAATTGGAAATTAAAAATTTAAATAACCAATTTAAAATTAAAGTTAAAGCTGATTGTAAAACATTGCGTGATAATATTCGTATTTTAAAAAATGAAAAAATCTCTCCTATTAATAGCAGTATTACAACTTTAAAACAACAGTTTATGAAAAAATTAGCGTTTGAAAAAAATGCCTTTCAACAAAAATTCAAGTCATTATTAAAACAAGAAACAAAAACAATTATGCAAATTAAAACTCAAGAAGTAGGAGGTGACAATTAATGGATGCAATTAGTATAATTATTCAGCACTCTAGTTTAATCTTTGTGGTGCTAGTGTTGGGAGCACTTTCAGGCTTAATCTCAGAGCGTGCTGGAGTTGTTAACATTGGCATTGAAGGAATGATGATTATTGGTGCCTTAGCGTTTGCTTCTTTTGGCAAAAATATTGGTTCATCATGAGGAAATTGATCACAAATCATTGCGTTCTTAATCGCAGGATTAGCTGGGATGTCATTTGCCATCTTTCATGCATTTGCTTGTGTGACACTGAAATCAGATCAAATTATTTCTGGGGTTGCCATTAATATTCTAGCAGCAGCGATTGCTGTCTTTGTTGTCCAATTACCAGGTAATAACGGATTTATCGCTATTCCCTATACATTACCGAAAATTGGTACTACTGAATTCTTTAATTTATATTTATTCTTAGCAATCATTATTTTAGTGGTAGTAGCAGTTGTTTTAAAACATACCAAGTGAGGGTTACGTCATATTGCCACTGGTGAAAACCCTAATGCTGCCGATGCTGCAGGTATTAATGTGATTAAAAGACGATATGTTGCTGTTTTAATTTCAGGTTTTTTAGCAGGATTAGCTGGTGGTGTCTTTACGATATATGCTAGTCAAACTTTCCGTGGTACGGTTGGTGGTAATGGCTTTATTGCCTTAGCGATTCTAATCTTTGGTCAATGACGAGTACCATTAATTATGATTGGTGCTGCTTTATTTGCCGTTGTTGAAACGACAGGTTCTCGCATTCCATATTTACCAAATATTGCCCCATGAGTTTCTAGTAATGCTGATTTATGAAGCGTGTTACCATTTGTAACATCATTGTTAGTATTAGTATTTACATCGCGATGAAGTAAAACTCCTAAGGCGTTAGGAATACCGTTTAATAAATCTAAACGGTAGGATAAAAGAAAAGTATAAAGGTTAAGTGTTTGTAAATACTTAACCTTTATTAGTTTTAAAGTTATTGGAAGTTTAACAAAGTTGTATTTTGTTGTGGTACGGTAGGTTCATCACAGCATTTATTACAGAGTTCTAACGCATATTTATCAAAAGGGTCAGTATCGGTAAAATGGGACTATTTAAATTTGAACCTATACCACTATCTTCACTGTCAGATTGACTAACAAGTGAAGTTAATGAATTAGTACTATTTTGTCTACAAAACTCATTACTATTTTCAAAATAATTGTTTGTTGGTGCTGGTAGTGCTTCAGGTTCTTGTTCTAAGATTCATTGATCTCAAGGTTCAGAGGTTAGTAAAGCTATTTCTGGGGTTGCTATTTTATTTTTATTGTTAACAATTTTTGCATCTTTTATCATGGTATTAAAAATCGGACTTCTCCCCACATGTACTTGTGGAGGAAACAATGAAATTGAATGAGTTCAATAATACTTTTCAAACTGAAAAACAATGTCTTGCATATATAGCAAGTTTGAAACAAAGCAAATGTATTAGGTGTTCTAGTTTTAATTTGAATACTTCTAATTTAAGAAAAATGAGATGTTTGAAATGTCATCAAACATTCAGTATTCTCACGGGCACTATATTTTCAAAGTCACAAACACCTTTAATATCTTGGTTTTATCTCATCTTTAGATGAATAAACACCAAACATGGAATTCCATCAACTGATGTTGCAAAAGAATTGGGAGTGACCTTTAAAACAGCTTGAAGAATGGGTCATAAAATCCGAAGTGCCATTGCTAAACAAGAACCTCAATTCATTGTTGAGGGCATAGTGCAAATGGATGAAATGTATCTTTCACATATGGGTTTAAAAAACAAGGAAGATCCTTGTTGAACAAAACCTTGATTGTTGGTATTTATGAAAAAACAACCAACAATCTGATTGTGAAAGTATTGAAAAACGCAAACAGTAAAAATCTTTTGCAGTTTGCAATAAACCACATTTCTTCAAAGTGTGATGTACATACTGATTCTTGAAAAGGATATCGCGATTTGAAATCGGTTTTCACTAAGCATGAAACAGTTAATCATCAAGATGGCTATGTTTCAAAAACTGGTGTAAATACCAACCAAATTGAGTCAGTATGAAAACATATACGAAGAACATTTAAAACACATATCAAAGTTGCAAAACATCATATTCATTTATATGCAAAAGAAGCTGCATATAAATTCAACAACATACCTAGTTTTGAAACTGTAATGCTATGTTTAATTTAAAAATCTTGGATTTTTACTTTCAAGTTTATTAGGTAAACGTTTCTTATTCTTAAATTCAACAACTATTGTATCATTAACTGATAAATCATTGTATCCTAGGTTAGGCATTACTGTTTCCTCCTACTCTTTTCCTTCTTAGTAAATAAGAATGATATATAGTTTCACTGCTACTATTTTAAATGGATAAAGCAAAAAAATACAATAAAATGTGTGTTGTTATCTTTTAATTATCACAAACCCAAAACCTATTAAAATCATTTTAAAATAATAAATTTGTTAGAAATAGAACTATATATTATAATAAGTAGGATGTTTAATAAATAAAAGGAGAGTCTATGAAAACAACTAAAACAACACCAACCCCCCATATTAAAGCAGAAACAGGACAAATTGCCAAAGTGGTAATTATGCCGGGTGACCCATTACGTGCTAAATACATCGCCACTAACTTTTTACAAGGTTGAACCAAAGTAAATAGTGTTCGTAATATGTTAATGTTCACTGGAAAATATAAAGGTCATAATATTACGATTGCAGCTAGTGGTATGGGAATGCCTTCAATTGGTATTTACTCATATGAATTGTACAAGTTTTATGAAGTTGATTGTATTATTAGAGTAGGAAGTGCCGGAGCATATCAAAAAGATATTAAAGTTTATGACATTATTAACGCTACTAAAGCTTACAGCGAATCAACATTTGCTAAGTATGCTGCTAACATTGATGAAAACCAAATCTCAGCTGTCGGCACTATTTATGAAACAATTAATAAAACTGCTAAAACTATTGATGCTAATTTCAACAATCACAAAATCAAAGCCGTTGATTGTTTATTAACAGAAAAACTTAATTTAAAAAATGGATTAATACACTCAAGTGATATTTTTTATCGTGCCGACCAAGATGATCGTCATGAAGACCCGATGATTAGTAAATGTTTAGCAGTGGAAATGGAATCTTTTGCTTTATTTGCTAATGCTAAACATTTAAAGAAAAATGCTGCTTGTTTATTAACGATTTCCGATTCTTTTGTGACAGGTGAATCAATTTCTGCTGATTTCCGTGAAACTAGTTTCCGAAAAATGATGATACTAGCATTGGAATCTGCCATTGCTCATTATGTAGAAGAGGAAATTGATGATAATCTTAGCAATTGAGACTAGTTGTGATGAAACTAGTGTTGCTATTATCAAAGATAAAAAAGTCTTAAGTAACATTATTGCTTCACAAATCAAACTTCATCAAAAATATGGTGGTGTTGTTCCTGAATTAGCAGCCAGAGAACATAGCGAAAACATTCCCACAGTTTTGCAAACAGCAATTACAAAAGCCAAAATTAAACTATCAGACATTGACTATGTCGCTTATACTAATACCCCAGGCCTTGTTAGTTGTTTACATGTTGGTAAAATTATTGCCCAAACCATTGCTTTATATTTAGAAAAACCATTGCTACCATGCAATCATTTAGATGGTCATTTATATGCTTCTTTAATTGAAGATACGTGAACATTTCCAGTTTTAGGATTATTAGTTAGTGGTGGTCATACCCAATTAATGTTAGCAGAAAAACATTTGCAGTTTAAAGTACTTGGTCAAACACTAGATGATGCTGTTGGTGAATGCTATGATAAAGTAGCACGAATGCTTGGTTTACCATATCCTGGTGGACCTGAAATTGATGTGCTTGCTCAAAAGGGAATAGTAACTTATAAATTACCATTACCAAAAAATGATAATACTTTAGATTTTAGTTTTAGTGGCTTAAAATCAGCTTGTGCCAACCTTATAGACAAAGAAAAAGAACATATTCAAGTTAATAATTTTGCTACTTCTTTTCAAACCACAGTAGTTCAAGTTTTAATTAATAAAATTGAATTAGCTATTAACACATATCATCCTAAAACTTTGGTTTTAGCTGGTGGCGTTAGTGCTAACAAAGGTTTGAGAAGTGCAGTATTAAAATTAAAAATGAAATATTCTAATTTAAAAATTATTGTTCCTAAATTAGAATATTGTACTGATAATGCAGCAATGATCGGAATGGTCGCTAGTTATCAAATCGAAAACAAGTAAAGGTGAAAAAAATATGATTATTGGAATTGTCGGAGAAGCGGGCGTAGGTAAAACCACTGCCACGGAATTTTTTCAAAGTATGGGCGCGTATGTTATATCTGTTGATAAGATTGTACACCATATTTACTCATTAAAAGAAACAAAAATTGCATTAATTAATGAATTGGGTAATCATTTTCTTAATAGTGATAAAAATATTGATAAAAAAAAATTACGACAAGAAGCTTTTCAAAATCCTGAAATTTTACGAAAATTAGAACAAATTATTTGACCAACCATGATTAATATTATTAAAACTGATATTGAACGTAATAAATGTCAACAATCACTAATTGTTATTGATTGTGCTGTCTTATTTAATGCTAATCTTAATGTTTTGGTAGATAAAGTGTTATTAATTGAAGCAGAAGAAGATAAAAAAGTCCATAGAGTAAAAACACGAGATAATGTTAATGATTTGCAAGTTATTGCGTTATTAAGTCAACAAAAAAAATATTTAATTTTAAATAAAGATATTGACTATATCATTAAAAATAATGGTACTATTAATGATTTAATTAGACAATTACAAAGAATTGAAAAAAAATTAATAGTAGGTAAATAAAGCAGATGGTTAGTTTAAACTAACCATCTAGTTCTATTTTTAAAATATTATATATGTCAGTTTAATAAAAAATAAGCAATTAATTAAAAAATTTTTAAAAAGGCATAGTATTTATAAAAATTAAAGTTATAATATTAGTTGTAAAAAATAATTACAGTAACTTAATTCGGAGTGGTACTCAAGAGGCTGAAGAGGACTGATTGCTAATCAGTTAGGACGGGAAACTGTCGCGAGAGTTCGAATCTCTCCCATTCCACCATTATATTTAAAAAAGCAGAAATTGCTTTTTTTATTTTATTGAATAAAGTTAATAATAATTAGTTATAATTGAGTTAATCAAAACTAAATTTAAATTAGGAGAAAAACTATTCATGCGTAAACGAGTAAATTTATTTTTATCATTAGTTTTATATATTGCTTTCATTTCTAGTTTTGTGCTTTTAGTATTTAACTATGTTGCTTATTCATTAATATTTTTAATAATAATTATTAGTGCTACCATTTTAACGGGCATTATTATTTTTATTACTAATCGCGTGGAAAGCGTTAAATTATCATGGATTATGGTTACTTTGTGCTTACCAATTTTAGGAATTTTCTTATATTGAACTTTTGGTCGTCCCTATCGTTATCGTAAAAAACAAAAAGCATATTTAAAAGTTAACAACTATTTTTACGAACAAGAAGATTGAACTTTTTCTAAAACAAATTTAAATCAAGAAAATTCAAATTTAGATAGTGATATGCTTGATTTATTTCGTTATACAACCAGAATTTCTCATCGCCCTTTTTATAAAAATACCAATGTTCAAATCTTAAGTAATGGTCCTAAGAAATTTAGTCAATTATTTGAAGATTTAAGTAAGGCTAAAACTTATATTTTTATTAACTATTTTATTATTGGCGAAGGTGAGTTATTAGAAGTAATGCTAGAAATTTTAAAAGAGCGAATTGTTGCTGGTATTAAAATTTATATTATTTATGATGCGGTTGGTTCGTATTTTAGTTTGTCAAAATATAAAATTTGAAAAATAAAAAAAATGGGAATTCATTTTCATAAATTTTCACCTGTGCGTTTACCTTTTATGACTGGTACTTATAATTTTCGTAACCATCGGAAAGATATTGTTATTGATGGTACGATTGGTTATGCTGGTGGCATTAATTTAAGCGATAATTATATTCATTTATCAGCTAAATATGGGTTTTGACGTGATACTCACATTCGAATTGTTGGTGAAGCTGTTAAATCCATTGATTTAATTTTCCGTCAAGATTGACATTTTATTACTGGAGATATTATTGATATTGCTGTTAAAAATCCGAAAGTAAAAATAAAAAATAATATTATTGTCCAAGTCATTGATGATGGTCCTGTTACCAAAGAAACGATTCAAAAAGATTTGTTTATTAAGTTTATTAGTTGTGCTAAAGCTCGCGTTTGAATTAGTACTCCTTATTTAATTCCAACGAGTGACTTAATAACAGCCTTACGTAATAGTGCTTACTCAGGAGTTGATGTGCGTTTAACATTGCCAGGAATTACTGATAAATGTTTGTCATTAGATATGTCACGCACATATTATGATTCATTAATTGAGGCAGGAGTTAAAATTTATGAATATAACAGTGTTTTCAATCACTCTAAAAGTGGTATCTTTGATGAACATATTACTATTATTGGTTCTACTAATCTTGATTATCGTAGTCTTTATTCTGACCATCAGACATTAGTATTAGTCTATGATAAAAAAACTAATAACGATTTAAAAAAACAATTTGAAAAAGATTTTACCCATTCTACTTTGATTAAAATCAATCCTTTAATGGAACGAAGTGCTTTTTATCGCCGTGTATTTTTACTCCTTTTTCGCATTTTAGCACCATTGTTTTAATAAAATTTAGTATAATTACATTAGTATTTTTAAGGCGGTCGTTGCAATATGGGTTGAAAACGTAGAATTAAAAAAATTAAAGAATACTTTAGCGATGAAAATCAACCAGATTTAGAGATTTCGCATTTACCAGAACCAAAAGAGGAAAAGCATTCTTTTTTTGATAAATTTAAATTTAAGAACAAATCACAATCTGAAACTACCCCTGCTAATAAAAAACGTAATAATGTTTTTTTAAATTTTCGGCGAAGACCAACTATTCAAATTATTAAACACCTAGAAAACAAAGATGTCTTTAATTGTTTTTTTTATACTGATATTAATAATATTCCGTTAATTTTAGAACAAGGAATTCGCCCTACTGAAAAAATTAAGTTATTACCAAAGCAAGAATATACGGTTTGAACTTATTTAGAACACTCTACTTATTTAGAATTAGAACTTGGAAATTCAACTCGTCATTTCTTTTGAAAATGATGTGCTGAACAAAATGTTGATGTCAATAAAATTGCTATTGTTTCCGTTGATGTTCATAAATTATTTCAAAACACTTCGAAAGATTGAGGATTAAATCCTGATACTAATCGGATTCAAATTTATGAAACTATTCCCGCTACTGCGATTGATTGAATCTTAGTAAAAGATCGTAAAATGTTTCGTTTAGCAAAAATTTATATTGACAATCAAAACTTAAAACTAAAACTTTATCAAGGTAATAACGGTAATATTATTTCTGGTAACGATTAAAGGAGGAAAAAGCAAATGAATTGATCTGCCATAGTTATTATTAGTTTACTTCCCTTTATTACCGTCATTATTGTTTTGTTTGTCCATTTAAATCATCGTAACAATCAATATTACAATATTATTCACGGCGATTTATTAAGTTTAGTACCATTAAAAATTGACTTAAAAAATGAAATTATTACTTTTTCTGACCGTTTAGAAGTTTTAAACCGTAAAAAACGAATCTCATTATTCGTTTTTAAAGCAATGATTAATAGAAAAACAAAAGTAGAAATTGAAATTTTTATTCAAGATTTGCTAGTAAACAAAATTCCATTTGAACCTTGTCATTTTTCTGTTTCTTTTCAATTACATAATAAAATTATTATTTACGATTTATCAGTTCATTATTTTGATAATAGTAGTAAAATTCTGTATGGTCAAATGCAAAGTAATATTCGTTATAATCGGTTTGCTATTTCGCAAGCCATTGTTTTACAACAAAGCGAATTAACAGTAGTTAAAGCTAGCTTTGTGCAAAGCGTTTTAGATAATTTTAGTCAAAAAAAATATAGCAAAAAATCAACTAGTCAATTCGAATATATGATACTGATTAAAATTAAAAATTACTTAGCGTTAGAAAATATTTTAACAGTTAATAATATTGAACGAATGGAACTATTAATTTCATATTATAGTAAAATAACTTTAGGTTTAGATAATAGTATTATTTGTCGTTATTACGATGGTCAATTTCTAATTTATTCCCGCAATAAACGGATTAACTTGTATCGTTTTCAAAAACAATTAAATGCTTATATCAAACGTAATTTAGTAGAAAAAAGTAGTTATTTACAAATTCAAACGCAAGTCTTGTGCATATATGCTAATGCTAAAAGTGAAAGTTCTAATGTCTATATTTTGTACAATCAAATTATTGATAAAAATCAATTAGAAACAGTTCAAAAAAATGATTTAATTGAAATTAAATTGCGAAGTAATGATATTAATAATTTTCCTGACTTCAATCATTATTCTGTGTTACAATCAGAACAAATGGAAAAAATGTTAAATGTTAGTATTAGACCCGTTTTTAAAAGTGATAATTCCAATGAACCTAACTGTTATTATGCTTGATGAAATCTAGTAAAAAATTCTTATTATGATTCATATTTAGTTTTAATGCGTAACATTCAAGATTCTGGTTTATGATGAAAAGTTAGTGAACCATTATTCATTGAATCATTAGAAAAATTTGTCAAACTAAAACAAAACAAAAATCTAATTATCCCTATTAGTTTAGTTGAATTACAAGATAAAACAATTTTAACAAAAATTATTTCCATTGTTAATAAACGTAAAAGTTTATTTGAAAATTGTGATTTAATTTTCGATTTCCAAGATATTGGTGAAATCAACAGTTGAAATAAATATGACCCTATTATCAAAGCCATTCGTAGTAATAAAATTAAAATTAGTTTTACTCATGATTTACTTCATATCGATAATTTTAAATTAATTAACCATTTTAAACCAGATTATGTTGTGTTAACATCTAATTTACTAGAACAAGTAACATTTAGTTTTAGCAAATACATTGATGTTATTATTTGTATTCATTACCTAAACATCTTAGGTATTAAGAATATTTTAGCACGAGGATTAATTAATGTTCCTGAAATTATTGTTTTAAAGTCATTAAAAGTTGATTATTTACTAGGAAAAATATTAGAATCAGAACAAGCAAATAAAGCGTTGGATGCTTTAAATTATCCAAACTATTGAAAATGACATAAAAGTCAATCTATGAAAGGTGAATAAAAAAATTATGAAAACCCATGCTTTAAAATTAAATAAAAATATTACACCACGAGATACTGATTTTGCTAAATGATATACTGATGTCATTAAGCAAGGTGAACTTTGTGATTATGGTGCTGAAAATGGCAGTGCTGCCGGAACTATCATTTTTCGTCCTCGTGGTTATGCCTTATGAGAAAATATCCAAACAATTCTTAATCAAGAATTTCGGAAATTAAATGTTGAAAATGTGATGTTACCAATGTTAATTAGTCAAAAAGCTTTTCAAGTGGAAAAAGACCATATTGAGGGCTTTGCTCCTGAATGTGCCACAGTTACTAAAGTTGGTGATGTTGTTTTACCAGAGTCATTTATTATTCGTCCGACATCAGAAGTTTTATTTTGTCGTCACTTTTCCAAAATTATTAGTAGTTACAAACAACTCCCACTAATTTACAATCAATGATGTAGTGTTATTCGCTGAGAAAAAAATACTCGCCCTTTTTTAAGAACTAGTGAATTCTTATGACAGGAAGGACACACTATTCATAACAATGCTGATGAAGCACAAGCGCTTACGCTAGCAATGATTAAATTATATGCTAAGTTTGTTGAACAACACTTAGCTATTAAAGTTATTGTTGGAGAGAAGAGCGTTTATGAACGTTTTGCCGGCGCTAAAACTACCTATACTATTGAGAGTATGATGCAAGATGGACAAGCATTACAAGCAGGAACGAGTCATTATTTTGGTCAAGGTTTTGCCAAAGTCTTTGATATTAAGTTTACTAATAAAGATAATAAACAAGAATTAGCTTATCAAACATCATGAGGGGTATCAACAAGATTAATTGGTGCTTTGATTATGTCACATAGTGATGATTTAGGTTTAGTATTACCACCTACCATTGCTCCCACGCAAATTATGATTTTAAATTTATCACCAAAAAATGAAATGGTTCAAAAAGTTGTCCAACAAGTTAATAATTATTTAAAATCACATTTTAAAGTCTTAGTAAATAATGATGATAAAAGTTTTTCTTTTAAAAAAAGTGAGAGTCAAATTAAAGGTATTCCTTTATCAATTGAAATTGGAACTAAAGAAATTGAAAATAACCAAATTAAACTAGTTTTACGTCATAACTTAAGTGAAACACTTATTAACTTTGATGATGAAAAACAAGTTATAAAGGCAATTAATAATTTGTTTGTTACTATGAATCAGGAATTATTAACTAAATCAGCATCTAATTTAAAAAATAATTTAAAAGAAATTATAACTTTTGATGAATATAAAAAATTAGTAAAAATCCATAAAGGTTTTTTTATTGTTCCCTTTTGTAATCAAGTGATTTGTGAAAAAGAAGTTAAGGAATTAACATCTACTGTTTCAAGATGTATTCCCTTAGAAGTATATAAAGCACCAAGTAATTGTTTTAAATGTAATATGCCTTATAGTGCTTGAACTTATTTTGCTCGTGCTTATTAAATAAAATTAAAAACTACTAAAAAATTTTGGTAAAAGTCAGAAAATATGTCGAATTTGCTTATTGGAAAATTATTAGAAGAAGAAAAAAATAATATTCTAGTTTATTTTGTAAGACCAGGTACTCCTTGAGAAAAACCCACTATTGAACATGCTAACAAGTTTATTAGAGAATACTTACTTAAAAAATTTGACTTAAATGATTTTCCACCAAAATACAACTATAGTTAATTTGAACGACTAAATAACAGACCAAGAAAAAAAATAGGTTATAAAACGCCATTAGAAGTATTTTATGAAATGACAAAAAAGTTTTAAACAAAAAATTAACGGACTTCTCCCCACATGTACTTGTGGAGGAAACAATGAAATTGAATGAGTTCAATAATACTTTTCAAACTGAAAAACAATGTCTTGCATATATAGCAAGTTTGAAACAAAGCAAATGTATTAGGTGTTCTAGTTTTAATTTGAATACTTCTAATTTAAGAAAAATGAGATGTTTGAAATGTCATCAAACATTCAGTATTCTCACGGGCACTATATTTTCAAAGTCACAAACACCTTTAATATCTTGGTTTTATCTCATCTTTAGATGAATAAAAACCAAACATGGAATTCCATCAACTGATGTTGCAAAAGAATTGGGAGTGACCTTGAAAACAGCTTGAAGAATGGGTCATAAAATCCGAAGTTCCATTGCTAAACAAGAACCTCAATTCATTGTTGAGGGCATAGTGCAAATGGATGAAATGTATCTTTCACATATGGGTTTAAAAAACAAGGAAGATCCTTGTTGAACAAAAACTTGATTGTTGGTATTTATGAAAAAACAACCAACAAGCTGATTGTGAAAGTATTGAAAAACGCAAACAGTAAAAATCTTTTGCAGTTTGCAATAAACCACATTTCTTCAAAGTGTGATGTACATACTGATTCTTGAAAAGGATATCGCGATTTGAAATCGGTTTTCACTAAGCATGAAACAGTTAACCATCAAGATGGCTATGTTTCAAAAACTGGTGTAAATACCAACCAAATTGAGTCAGTATGAAAACATATACGAAGAACATTTAAAACACATATCAAAGTTGCAAAACATCATATTCATTTATATGCCAAAGAAGCTGCATATAAATTCAATAACATACCTAGTTTTGAAACTGTAATACTATGTTTAATTTAAAAATGTGGGGAGAAGTCCGTAGATAGGCTTTTCTCAGCATTTATGTGATAAAATTTAAAAATAGTACATAAAGGGAGAAAAGCCTAAAATAATTCAATAAGCAATCTTATGCCTTCATTTTTAGTCTCTTTTGAAATAAATTTTCTAATTATTTCAGAATCTATTGTAAAATTTAATGGAGTCATATATTTCTCTTCCTATCTAGTTTTTATTTTCAAACTAATTATATTTGATAAGGAGGGGTATATGGCTCATTTTTTATTACTTTTTTAAATTTACACACAATCTTAGACTTAACCAAATAAAAAATTTTAAAAAGGAAATTTTAAGTTTTATCATTAGTTATTATTGAGGTGATAATAATGAAAGAACAAACAAGTATTGATCAAAGAGTGGTCGCAGCTATTTTTATGAAATATACTCAAACTAAGAAAGCATTAGAAACTAATAATTTTAATCAAACAGGTATTATTCAAGAAACATCTGTTGATTATGCTAAAGAGAAAGTAACAACTGTTAATTTAAAAAATTATGAAAAACATGTTAAAATTGTTGATACAGTTTTGGCGTTACTTCCAAAAAATGAATACAGTTATATTGTTAGAACATTTCTAACTAAGTCTAATAAAAATTGATGAAAAAACCATTATCATCCCCATGAATATGAAAAACTACAAAAAACTGCTATTAATCGTTTTTTATATTTATATTTGGTTTAGGTGGTGTGGTAATGGATTACAATCATGTTGATTTATTAAATAAAAGTAGTTTTTTAGAGCAAAAAAATTAATCTTAAAGAAACAACTAAATGGGATGATTCACGATTAGTAAATCAAATATTTTTAATACCAACTTTTAGGGTTGTGGGGTTTCCCATTACTAATGCTGAAAAAACATCATATTACTATATTGAATTAACTGTCCAAAAAGGTTATGGCATGCTAGAAAGTTATGATAATCCTGCAAATAATATTTTAAAAAATGTTATTTTTCAATATGATGTTAACTATAGTGATGTGCAACAAGCCCGTGGTAGCATTAATATTTCTACTTCTTTTACTTATCAAAAAGATAATGGAGCAGGTAATAAAAATGCAACTTTGTTTGATAATAATTTAACTCCCATTGTTGGACATATTGCCAATGCTGATAATTTATTTTGAAATACATATAAAATTATGATACCAATAAAGGCAATTAAAAGTGATGATGTTAATGTTTTAAATTATAGTTTTACTAGTGATAAACCTAGCGATATTAAAGATGCATTGTATGTTAGTAATAATAATTATGGTTCATTAAATTTCTATTTTAATCAGAACCCTTTGTATCAATTAACAATAACTCCTAGCATTTTTAGTAATAATATATTTAACTTAGAAATTAATAATACTATTGTTTTAAAAACAAACATATAAGGGTTTAAAGATCCGTTGTTTGTATGTACTTTATTTGGAGAACAACAAACTAATGAATAGTTTGAAGTAACTGGTAATAATATTATAATGGCAATATTGTACCAATTAAAATTAATCATAGCATTCATGACTTAGGTTATTTTAAGAAAACTGATTTAGAAAAAATTATTTTTTTTCATCATGATTTTTAATTTAGCCCAAAACACTAGCTTAAATATTTCTGAATAAAATAGTAAATTTTATCAAGATAAAAAAGTTAATGCAAATTTAGTTAAGGATTTTAATTCTATTGTTGATCCTTATGATGATGGCCTTAAAGAAAAATACCAATTACAATATACTAGTAATGTAATGGACATTATTACTAATACTATTTTTTCTAATGATGAAATTCCTAAAAATCAATTTGATTTACCATTATTTGATAAATTTCATTTCGAAGTTAATATACCATTAACTTTTCAAACCTTTTTTAAATACGATGTTAATATTAAATTCGTTGAAAATAGTGATCAACCAATCATTGGTAATGATTATATCAAAGTAACTATTCAAAAATTAACTAAAAACAATGATGAACAATGAATTCAAAATCAAACTATAACTTTAAGGTATGAAGAGATATTACGTTTTTATAGTTCTGGTGCATTTACGTATGCTGACTATGAACACTTAAAGCAAGGAAGTGGTAGTTATGTTTAGTCGTAGATTTAAAATTATTTTTTTAATTACTACTATTAGTTTCTCATTAATTATTATGTTATTTTTTGTTTTTCAAAATTTTGCTAATAATCGTAACTTAAATCAAGTAAAAAAAAGATTATGATGTTAAAGTAGAAGATATGAATAATACTGATGAAAATTTAAATTCTGAAATTATTAAAAATGCTATATCTATATAATATCTCAACAAAACGATTAAAATTGTATTAGAAAATAATGGTTCTATTTCAGAACCTACCATTATTTATAAAGTAGAATTTGATAAACAATCATTCCAATATATATTTTTATCAATTATTATCAAAACCTTTCCACAGTGAAAAACTAATAATTTTATTTTTAAATTTAATATCGGACTTCTCCCCACATGTACTTGTGGAGGAAACAATGAAATTGAATGAGTTCAATAATACTTTTCAAACTGAAAAACAATGTCTTGCATATATAGTAAGTTTGAAACAAAGCAAATGTATTAGGTGTTCTAGTTTTAATTTGAATACTTCTAATTTAAGAAAAATGAGATGTTTGAAATGTCATCAAACATTCAGTATTCTCACGGGCACTATATTTTCAAAGTCACAAACACCTTTAATATCTTGGTTTTATCTCATCTTTAGATGAATAAACACCAAACATGGAATTCCATCAACTGATGTTGCAAAAGAATTGGGAGTGACCTTGAAAACAGCTTGAAGAATGGGTCATAAAATCCGAAGTGCCATTGCTAAACAAGAACCTCAATTCATTGTTGAGGGCATAGTGCAAATGGATGAAATGTATCTTTCACATATGGGTTTAAAAAACAAGGAAGATCCTTGTTGAACAAAAACTTGATGGTTGGTATTTATGAAAAAACAACCAACAAGCTGATTGTGAAAGTATTGAAAAACGCAAACAGTAAAAATCTTTTGCAGTTTGCAATAAACCACATTTCTTCAAAGTGTGATGTACATACTGATTCTTGAAAAGGATATCGCGATTTGAAATCGGTTTTCACTAAGCATGAAACAGTTAACCATCAAGATGGCTATGTTTCAAAAACTGGTGTAAATACCAACCAAATTGAGTCAGTATGAAAACATATACGAAGAACATTTAAAACACACATCAAAGTTGCAAAACATCATATTCATTTATATGCAAAAGAAGCTGCATATAAATTCAATAACATACCTAGTTTTGAAACTGTAATGCTATGTTTAATTTAAAAATGTGGGGAGAAGTCCGTAGATAGGCTTTTCTCAGCATTTATGTGATAAAATTTAAAAAATAGTACATAAAGGGAGAAAAGCCTTTAATATTTTAAGTAATGCTGCTTGAGTACAGTATGATACTGATTCTCAAGTTGATTATTTAGATTGGTATTTTAAAATAGTCAGCAAAATATAGTCTGCTATGTTATACTATAGATACTTTAAAAGTGCCTAATTAAGTAAAATAGGAGTGAAATTATGAATATTTTAAAAGAACTTAAAACATTAATTGATACAGAAAACATTCGAGTAAGAGTAAAAAATATTACACCAACAACGAAGTTTGCTGAGAGTGGTATTGACTCTTTGGATTTAGTTAATTTAGCAATGGCCATTGAAAGTAAACATGGTATTACTATTGATGATGCAACGCTGTTGAGTTTAAAAGAAAAAAGTGTGCAAGATTTTATTGATGTAATTGAAAAACAAGTTGCTGCTAAAAATAAATAGTCGCTTTAGGAGCAAATTATGAATAAAAATTTTGAAAACATTACCCAAAGATTAAAAGATAAAGACTATCGTTTAACAGATATTCGTAAAGCAGTTATTAAAGTTTTAACAATAAAAGAACATGTGAGTATTAACGATATTATTAACTTCTTAAAAGAAGAAGGAAATGAAACTATTAATATTATGAGTATTTATAATACTATTGATTTATTAATAGAAGAACATATTATTCATGCTAATATTTTTGAAGGCAAGCAAATTATTTATGAATTATCAGAAAATGGTATTCATATTATTTGTAATTATTGTAATAGTATTATTCATGTTAACGAAAATCGTAAAAATCAACAAAATGCTCCGTTACACGTGACACACTTAGAAAAGTTGGCAACTGAAAACAATTTTTCTTTTTCACATTACAAGTTAGAAATACATGGTATTTGTCGAAATTGTCAATTAAAATCAAAAAAAATGAAATTTTAATTGCACTTAAAACATCTTTCACGTAAAATTGTACATGTACTAACTTAATTTAATTCTAGGGGTGTAGTTCAACGGTAGAACATCGGCCTTCAGATCCGAGTGTTGTGGGTTCGAATCCTGCCACCCCTGCCATATTATAAAAAAAATTCACAATTCGTGATTTTTTTTATTTTAATCCAATGTTGGTAAATTATTTTTTTCTAAATCAAACACAACAAAAGCAAAAGTTCCTATCCCTGTATGAGCACTGATAACATTAGCTAATGTTATTGTTTGAACATTTTCTATATGATAGCTATGAACATATTCTTCAATTTCTTTAACCATTTCTGGTTTTGCAAATGCATGAATAATATAAAATAAAGCAATTTTTTCTTTATTCTTAATTTTTAATATATCTTTAATGGTATTATTAACTGCTTTTTTTCATGTTCGTGTTTTATCATGTCTATCAATAGTACCATCAAAAGTTAAAATTGGTGTGATTTTAGTTAATTTAGCCAAAGCAGCAGCAGTCTTACTAATTCTGCCACCACGTTCTAAGTATTTTAAATCATAAGGTAAAATATATGCTAAGTAGTTGTCTCTAATTAATTTTAACGCTTCTAAAATAGTATTAACATCATTTTTTTCTACTAATGACATTTGATAAGCTTTTTTAACTAAAAGTCAGTTGATAATAGAAACCCCATTACTATCAAAAATAAAAACTTTATTTTTGAAATTAGGTTCTTTAGCTAACATAGTTGCTGTATTATATTGCCCTGACAGACCTTTTGATAAAGGAATAAAAATTAATTTATCAAACTTATTAAGCATTTCTTCTCAGATTTTAGCCATTTCACCAAGTGGTGTTTGTGAAGTTTTAGCAGATTGTTCTTTATCAACAATTCGTTCATAAAATTCTTTATCTGTTAAAATGCTAGGGTCATCATTAATGGTTGTGTTATCACTAAAATTAATTATTAGTGGACAAAAGCCAATTTCCATTTCTTTCAAATCTTTTAATGAAAAACCAGCAGAAGAGTCACTAATAATCCCAATTCTATTTTTCAATTTTATCACCCTAACTATTTTTTGGCTATTTATTTTTTATTTAAATGCTTTTTAGATAAATTATAGCATATATTTTTTGATAAAATATAATGTGTAGTAATAGAAAATATTATAAAAAGAGATAAAATACAATTATTTTTGCTAAATTTTTAAAAATTAAGTGTAAAATTAATTAGTAAAATAAAAAAAATGGATGTGACAAATATGAGTCAAAATATTATTTTTGCTTTTGAAATTATTGCTTTAATTATTGCCATGTTATTAGTAATTTTAGGGTTGCTACAAGGTAAAAAAAATCATAATGGTTTAGGTGCCTTAAGTGGTGGTAACCAAGAATTATTTGCTAGTACCAAAGAACGTGGATGAGCAAAATTATTTTCCATGGCTACGCTTGTTTTGGGAATATCACTTTTTGTAATAGTAATCATTATCAGAATTATTATTAATACTATTGGAGTTATAAACTAGAAAGTATTTTGTAAAAGGCACATTTTAATGTGCCTTTTTATAAATTTTAAAAGATATATTATAATTATTAATAGATTGATAGATATACAAAAAAGATGGGAATGATTTTATATGAAACAACAAATCATTAATGAACTGCAAAATAGTGTTGTTCCATTATCAACTATTGATTTAACAATGAAATTAAATGTTACCAATCATCAGCAACAACAACAATTGATTGCTGATTTAGAAGAATTAAAGAATAGTGAAATCATTTTCGAAAATAAAGAACAAGAGTTTTATATGACAAAACATAATAATTTATTTATTGGTAAAATTCAAATTACCCAAAAAGGTTTTGGTTTTGTTAAATTATTAAATAGCGAAGAAGAATATTATGTTAACATAGAAAACATTAACAATGCTTTAAATGGTGATGAAGTATTATGTGGTTTAATTAAAATTAATAATCAACGTGATGAAGCGACAGTTTTAAAAGTGATTAAACGTGACACTAATTTACTAGTAGGAACGATTGTTATTGATCCACAAACTAAAGTTAAATCACTAGTTATTCAAAATGCTAAAATGCAACAATATGAAGTTAATATTTTAAATAAAGACCAAGCGTTAGAAAACAATATTGTTGTTGCTAAAATTGAAAGTTTTGACCATAATATTTTCAATGTTACGATTGATCGTATTCTTGGAAATTTAAATGATCCTGGTGTTGATATTTTAGCAGTTATTTATGAAATTGGAATTAAAGCTCAATTTGATGTAGAAACTTTAGCTGTTATCGAAAAAATTCCCCAAACTGTCCAAGCTAGTGATAAGGTTGGCCGTATTGATTTAACAAAAGAATTATTAGTTACAATTGATGGTAAGGATGCCAAAGACTTTGATGATGCCATTTGTGTTACTAAGTTAAGCAACGGTAATTACCGCTTACTGGTTGCTATTGCCGATGTTAGTCATTACGTAACCGAAAATAGTCCAATTGATGAAGAAGCTTTTACACGTGGAACATCGGTCTATTTAGCAGACCGTGTTATTCCTATGTTGCCAACACAATTATCAAATGGAATTTGTTCTTTAAATGAGCAAGTTGAACGTTTATGTATGGTAGCTGATATGGAAATTGATAAACATGGATTACCTGTTAGCCATCGTATTTATCAGGCGTTTATGAAATCAACACGTCGAATGAACTATGATGAAGTTAATGATGCTTATAATGACAAAAATCCTGATTTTATTAAAACTCATCCGCAAATATGAACAATGCTGCAAGATGCCAAAGATTTATATCAAATTTTATGAAAATTCAAAGAAGCTGCGGGTGTTATTGACTTTGAAATTAATGAAGCAAAAACAATAATTGGTAAAAATGGTGAAGTAACTGACATTGTTTTAAGAACTCGTGATACTGCTGAAAAGTTAATTGAAAGTTTTATGATTAGAGCTAATGAAGTAGTTGCCCAAACTATACATGAAATGAAATTACCGTTTATTTATCGTGTCCATGAACACCCACGTGCACGCAAAATGCATCAAATGACTACGATTTTAAAATTAATGGGTCTCAAACTTAACCCTAAAATCGTTAATATTACTTCTAAAGATTTACAATTATTATTAAATTCCTTAAAACAATTACCGACATTCCAAATTTTATCAACGTTGTTATTAAGAAGCATGGAAAAAGCACAATATAGTAATAAATGTATTGGTCACTTTGGATTAGCAAGTCAATACTATACCCACTTTACTTCTCCAATTAGACGTTATCCAGATTTAATTGTTCATCGTTTATTACGTCAATATTTAGTTAAGAAACAAATTAATGGGAAAGTAATTGAAAAATATCAAAGCATTACTAACTGAGCCTCAGAACAGTCAAGTAACATGGAATTAAAAGCTTTAGAATGCGAACGTGCTGTTGATCAAATGAAAAAAGCTGAATACATGATGAAATTTATTGGTCAAAAATTCACAGGTATTATTTCCAGTGTTACTGGTTTTGGGTTATTTGTAGAATTACCTAATACTATTGAAGGTTTAATTAGAATTTCGGATATGAAAGATGATTATTATATTTTCAATGAAAAAGCTATGGTCTTATTTGGAGAACGAAAACGCAAACAATATGGTTTAGGACAAAGAGTAAAAATTATTGTCAAAGACGCCAATAAGATTGCACGTACGATTGATTTTCAATTAGAAGAAAGCAAGCAAGAAAATAGCAAAAGTAATAGTGTCCGTAATGGTGGAAAAGTTTACCAAGATTCCAAGTTTAAAAATAAAAATGGAAATAATAAAAAGACTGTTGCTAATAGCAATCAAATTGGTAAATTTGACCCACGAAATAAAAATGGAGTTAAGAAATGAAATCGCAAAAAGTAGAACAACAAAAAAGGTTAATCCAACAAAATAATATTAATATTGAATGTTACTATTATAACTATTTTAAATCTCCAGGTTTAAATAGTTATCCTCAACTATCATGAGTTAATGATGATTATAATTTAATTAAGCAACCAACAATTAGTGAAGAAGAATGTTTGCGTTTAGCAACCAACCTCTTCATTGTTGGTCAAAAATATAATCTATTTAATGGTGTTGATTATTTTATCATGATGCCAAAAAAACCAACATCAGTTAGTAGTTTGGAAGTTATTATAAATCAATTAGTAAAAATGATAAGCGATAAGTTAAATATTAAGATTGAATTTCTTGATAATATTTTTTATGTTGAAAATTATCGTAAGTTTTGACAAAATAAATTAAAAGTTAGTGAACGTCAAGCAGAAATTGCTAATAAGATTCATTTATTAGTAAAGTATGAAAATTACTTTACTAATAAATGAATTATTATCATTGATGATGTTGTTTCCTCAGGAACATCTATTGCCCAAGTCATTACAACATTATGGGATAATAATCATAATTTTAATGTTAAGGCTTTATGTTATGGGTCAGTTTATAATTGGCAGGAAATTTATTAATAGTTAAAAGTTAATATTGTTTTTTTTCTTGCGCTTTTTAGTTACTCCATACTCATCTACATAATATTCTTCTTCTTTGTTAATCTGATCTGATAAAAATTCAATTTCTCATTGCATTTTCATTTCATGGATAATTTTTAAAATGTACTGAGCAGTATCATTTTCTAAAGCAAAACTATAAATTTGAATTTCAGATTCATGAATGATGCTAGTTTTTGTAGCTATTTCAATTTTATTATTTTTTTCATCAATAATTATTTTGCAAACCTCAAGTTTTTTTTCAGTTAAAATTTTATAAATAATAAATTTATTATTATTTTTGTCAAATCCTAAATCACCTTTGAAAAATTGGTTATCATTTGAACATTTTCTACTTTTTGCATTTAGAGTAGTCGCCATTTTTTTGATTCCTTTCATTGACTTTAAAAAACTAATTAAAGAAAAGCAACCCATAAAACAAATATAAAATTTATTCCTAGGGTTGATTACAACGTATATTAATTTGTTTTTTTAATTCTTTTATAACAATTGTTAAACTAACAAATCTAACTGTTACTAGAAGTTTATTATAACACTTTAATTATAAAAAGCAAAAAAAATATCATTTAGGAATGTATTGCAGTATTTTTTTAGGATTGTTATATAATTTATCGGACTTCTCCCCACATGTACTTGTGGAGAGAAGTCCGATATTTAATTCCTTTCTTAATTTATGAATTTGATTATAATAGTAATTAAAAAGAAAATGTTGTAATAATATTTTTGACACTAATGTATAATTAATATAAGAAATAATAAATAAGGTGAATAATATGCCCGCACAAAGAAAATATTTAGGAAATTATGAGGTTACAATTAGTAATTATTTACGCACAAAAAATAAAATATTAACACCACAAGGATTAAATAATGCACTTGGAATTGATAGAAAATATATATTTGATTGCCGACGCAGAAGCAGTCCATGACAACGTAATTTTTTAAAAAGTTATGATAAAGCACGTAGTATTATTTCAACTCATATGTTAGAAAAAGCATTAGTAAAACCAGAAATAATTTATCAACATTGATTAAAATCTCATCCAAATGAATTTGATATTAATGAAGAAGATAATAAAACACAAAGTAATATAATTATTAATATTATTGAACCTAGAAAAATAGAAAATAATGACTAGAAACCTATAATAAATATAGGTTTTTTTCTTTATTTTAAAGGGTAAAAATGATATAATATATTAAAGTGAATATGTTAAATAACATATATTAAAGTGATGTATTAATATAATAAAAATTCATAAAGGGAGATTAAAGGTATGAGTAATTTTACTTTTGATGAAAAAGAGAATTATAGTTTAGATGATGTTAAAGGTTTACTAAAACAACATAGAAATGTAGTATATGCTGAAAGTAAAAAAGATATTGAACCTAAATTAAGTGAATATGAAACTAAATTAAAAGAATATGAAACAAAAATTAATAGTTTTGAAGAGCAACAATTATTTTCTAATATTAAAGATACTAAAAAAGTTAATTTAATTAAAAATTTAATGAGCACTGATAATTATAAATCTTTATCTAAACAAGAAGCATTTAATAAAATAAATGAAGATTATAAAGAATTTCTTATTGATAAAACATCAGAATCTATTAAACAAGAAAATAAACCTAATTCAAATGATTTTAATCCTAAAACTCTTTTAGATTTACATACAAATAGTATTAATCCAGAAGAATTAGAAAGAAAATTAAATGAAAAAGCTAAAACTACAGGTATTACTGACCCTAACGAATTAGAAAAACTTGTAAATTTAGCAAGAGGAACTGCACTTAAATCTATTAAATAGAAAGAGGAAAAAATGGCAATTCCAAAAATTCCAGAAGCATTTATTATTGGTGGTAATTCCCCTACTTAAAATGCTGTTTTAAGTGTACTTGAAGCACAAGTTCGTGGTGAATTAACTGCTGAATTAAGTACTTTATTTATGAGAAATACTGTTACTGCTGACCAAATAGCAAATATTAGTGGTGTAGCAATGGCAATATATAGAGCAACAGTACGGGTATTATGAGGCTCAACATGAGATGAATTTACAGGTACTAAAAGACAAAAAGGAACAGTTAAAACAACAACAATAATTATTGATAAAGAATTAACAATTGATTTTAATATTCCAGAATTTGATATTGAAAGATTTATGACTTCACCAGCAAATGTAGCAACTCAAATTGTTTCAAATTGAACAAGTTCATTTATGAGAAATTTAAGAGAAAATTTTGAATTAATATTTTTACAAGGTACAAAAGATTATGCAATTGCTAAATCATTAGTATTACCTTTAAATTTAAATAATATGACTAAAGAACAAGCATTAAATGCTTATTATATAATTGGAGAAAGAAATAATAAATTACGGCTTTTCTCCCTTTATGTACTATTTTTAAATTTTATCACATAAATGCTGAGAAAAGCCTATCTACGGACTTCTCCCCACATTTTTAAATTAAACATAGCATTACAGTTTCAAAACTAGGTATGTTATTGAATTTATATGCAGCTTCTTTTGCATATAAATGAATATGATGTTTTGCAACTTTGATATGTGTTTTAAATGTTCTTCGTATATGTTTTCGTACTGACTCAATTTGGTTGGTATTTACACCAGTTTTTGAAACATAGCCATCTTGATGGTTAACTGTTTCATGCTTAGTGAAAACCGATTTCAAATCGCGATATCCTTTTCAAGAATCAGTATGTACATCACACTTTGAAGAAATGTGGTTTATTGCAAACTGCAAAAGATTTTTACTGTTTGCGTTTTTCAATACTTTCACAATCAGATTGTTGGTTGTTTTTTCATAAATACCAACCATCAAGGTTTTGTTCAACAAGAATCTTCCTTGTTTTTTAAAACCCATATGTGAAAGATACATTTCATCCATTTGCACTATGCCCTCAACAATGAATTGAGGTTCTTGTTTAGCAATGGCACTTCGGATTTTATGACCCATTCTTCAAGCTGTTTTCAAGGTCACTCCCAATTCTTTTGCAACATCAGTTGATGGAATTCCATGTTTGGTGTTTATTCATCTAAAGATGAGATAAAACCAAGATATTAAAGGTGTTTGTGACTTTGAAAATATAGTGCCCGTGAGAATATTGAATGTTTGATGACATTTCAAACATCTCATTTTTCTTAAATTAGAAGTATTCAAATTAAAACTAGAACACCTAATACATTTGCTTTGTTTCAAACTTGCTATATATGCAAGACATTGTTTTTCAGTTTGAAAAGTATTATTGAACTCATTCAATTTCATTGTTTCCTCCACAAGTACATGTGGGGAGAAGTCCGTAAATTAATTAAAAAAGTAGATGATATTACAGTTAGTATTAATAAAGCAGATTTAACTGGTGCTTGTGGTATTGATAGTAGTTTTAATCTTGCAAAAGCATTTACATTATTAAATTATGGTCAAATTGCTGCAAATACTTTAGCCACTGGTAAAAGATATACAAATCAAATTATGGGTATGGAATTTTATGAAAGTTTTTATTTAGAACAAGATTTTATACATGATACTGTTTCTGGTATGCATTTAGAAAAAGATTATAAATTATTAGATTTATTTGGTGTAGTTTATAACAGATATATGTGAGGTATGCCTATTTCATTTACAAAAGTAAGAAATAAATTAGATAATGCAACAGATAATATTCGTATTATTGGAAAAGCATTATATGCATTACCAAGTGCAATTAGATCAGATTTAATGTATATTATTCAAGAAAAAATGCCAACAATTGATGAAATTAAAACAGCAAGAGCAAAAAATTATAAAATAGAACCAACTAATGTTAATGCTACTTATCAATCAACAGATTATGATAATATGAATATTTTAGATTTACAAAATATAATTTATTATAAAAATTTAGGAAAAATTACTATGGCTGGTGCAATACCTACTAATGATGAATTAGAAACTATAATAGTAAATATTGGTAATAATGGCTATGAAAAAGGTAAAGCAGAATTTAGTAATATTACATCAACAAGTGCTACTATGACTGGTAATAATAAAGAATATTATGGAACAGTAAAATTAGAATTTACTAAAAAATAATTATGGAATATATTTATAAATATTTTGATGAAAAAGCACATATTACTATTTATTCAGCCAAACCAGAAGATTTAACTACAAGTAATGATATAAGAACAATTTTATTAGATGAATATCCTAAATTAAGAAATGATTATTTTATAGTAAGTGATGTTCATGATAATTTTGCTATATGTGTTGGAGATAATATAAATTGTCAAGGAACAGTTAGAATTCAAGTTAAAAAACAAACTAATTTAAAGGATGTTAAAAATGCCACATGTTGAGAATACACAATCAAATAACTATACACTAACTAAATTAATGAGAACTGGTATAAGTCCAATTTCAGCAATGATTGGAACTAGTGCTTATTATGGTCAATTAATAGGTAATCCAATATTAGGTTCAATTAATAGTTTATTATTTGGTAAAAAATTAGGTTTAGATATTTGAAATTTAAATCAAAGACCTTCTGCTAAAACTAAACTAATTAATAGTTCTAAAAAAATATTATTAGGTTTAGGAATAATTGGGTTAGCAAATTATAGTAAATTTACTAACTCTTCTATTAATCCAAATCCAACTGAAAATCCAATAACTACAACAACAGTAGACCCATTTCCAGATAATGTATTATTAGTTAATAATGATAATCATTTAATGGATTGAGATACTTATATTTCATTAAATGCTTATGGTATTTCAAATCTTATGGCAGGAATTACTGAATTAATACCTAATAGATTTGAAACTATTCGTAAAGTAGCAAATATGGCAAATGGTGGATGTTTGATTTCAAGTGGTGTTGCAATGGGTATTAATAATGATTTTAATAATGCTTATGCAGTACCTACCATAGTTGCTGGTGCTTCTGAAATTATCCATAATTTACTACCTATTGAAACTACACATCATAACCAAGAAATGCAAGAAACACCATTTAATAATGAAACTGCAAGATTAATTAATGATAATAGATTTACTATTAATAGTGAAACATCTAGTCAATATGGTAGTGATAATATGAGTGAAGTACCATTAAATCATGATAATGCTTCATTAAATTGAGATTATAACCATATGAGTTTATAATGTTACCTTTAATTATTAGACTTATATACTCAGCATTAGCAAGTGATGATATTCGTGTATTAATTGTTAGTTTATTAAAAAATTATAGTAAAGATACAGGATTAAAAGCAGTTTTAGATAGTGAAAATGTTAGTGAAGAAGAACTTGACCAACCATATTCAACTTTTAATCCAAATATTGCTAAAAAATTATTATCTATATTAAAATCTAATGAATTAAATAAATTATTTGTTAATCCTGCTAAAAAAATTAATAATTTATTAAAAGATAATACTAAAGATTTAAATGATAAAGATATAGAAGAAACTAATAATAAAGATGAAAAAGGTTGAGTAGTATTATCTAGTTCATGATTAAAAAAAGGTAATTTTTATAAATCTAATAAATCATTAAAATTGGGTTTATTACAAGTATTAATACAAAGTGATACAAGTAAAAATAAACGTTGATATGGACCATATACTTATCCTAATGTAAGTGAAGAAACTTGAAACTTAATGAAAGTACAAAAAGGTAAAAATGGTAGTGGTGCTGGAACAATATTTTGAAGATATTTTTTAAGGAGTTTTTTACCATCACAGATACGTAAATATGTTAAGAAACAACTTAAAGAACAGAAAGGTATTAGTAAAGGTAAACAACGTTATAATGTGCTTAAATCAACGAATATTAATGTATAAAAACAACTGCATTTATTAATAGATTAGAACGTGGATTTTTTAAACTTAAAGAATTTAAAACTTTACCAAAAACTGAATTAGGTAGTAGAGCATGAATAGTAGAAAGAAAAGAATATTTAACTTTTCATAAAACTAATAATTTAAATAAAAATATTGGCATTTCTATTTATAAAAATAAAAGTAAATATAAAACATGAAAGTAGGTGGTAATTATTATTGAATTAGATAAACCAATTAAACCAATTGGTATATGAAATACTATTAATCCATTAAGTAAAGATAATAAAGAATATAAAAGATTAAATAAGATTTGATTTAATAAAAATAGTACTCATATTGATAAAATTAAAATTTTAATATCTAATATTTTAAAAATAACTAGTCATATTATTGGTATATTAATCACTGTTTTCTTTACTAGTACACCATGATTAATACCTAAAATAGATATATTAATGGGTATTGGATCATATTCTAATAATACTTTTTATTTTAGTTGACCAGACCATTTTGCATTAACTTTATTTCCGATGTTTAGTCATATAGGATTAAATCTTATTACTAAATTAGGTAATTATGGAAAATTAATTAAATATGGATTAATTACTATACCAATTATTATTACAAGTCCTTATTTAATTTATCAATATCAACAAATTAAAAAACATAAAAAAGAATGTAATTTATGTAAACAACATTCAAATAAAATTCAAATAGAAAAGGTGGAATAAATCATGAATTTAACAGTATATTTATTAAGTGGAATTATAGGAGGAGCAGTTACTAGTGGTATTATTATTGCTTTTGTATTATCTATTATTTCAAAAAAAATTAAAAAAAATAAACAAGATATAGTTGCTAAAGAACTTAAAATTAATAAATTAATTGAATATATTATTTTAAATACTAAACAATTAAATGATAAATTACAATTAACAGAAACTCCTATTGCACAAAAATTAGATGCTTTTGATGTTGATGAAAAAGATTTTGAAGATTTTATTATTGCTCAAAAAGCAAAACGTCAAGAATTAACAAAGAAAGATAAGAAAAAAGTAACTAAAATTAAAATTTAAAGGGTTTAAATACCCTTTATTTTTACATTAAGGAGTAAATTATGGCTATTAAAGACCCAATTTTATTTATAACAGTTGAAGAATTTAAAAATTCTAAATATTTTAATTAATTATTATTTGATAAAGTTACTACTCCAGATAATGAAATTTGATTTGCAATATCTGTAGCTAGTAGTAATATTGATTATTTAAGTGGTTTTACTATTAGTAAAAAATGACCAGAAATAACACCAACAGATTTTACAGATAATATTCAAACAGCAACTACTAATTATGTTAGATTTTTATTAACTAAAGATGTAGATTATTTACGTGGTCAAGGTTCAATTAGTCAAGGTGGATTAACTTATAGTGAAACTAATCCAGATGACCCTTATTTTATCCCACCAGAAGTATTTAATTATTTAAGAAAAATTAAATAATATCCAAATATTAAAGGTTTTGATTTAAAAGGAATAGAACCACAAAAAAATAATTATTTTAATAAATTTATTTCAAATTGTGGTGAAGATAGTCCTTTAAATGAATATATTCCTTATACTAATTTAGAATCATCAGATACTAGAACTAAAATCACTATTACTCATCCACAAAATAGATCAAGACCGGTTATTAATATTGATACTAGAGGTATTAATACCTCTACTACAGTACCTGAATTTAAAAGTCCAAAAGAAACTATTTATATTAAATATGATAAAGAAACTCACATAGTTAATAGTGATGTTAGTGATAAAGTAATTTATTTTGATGACCTTGATGATAGAAAAAATGCTATTGAAATTTTAAAACATACTTTAGTACCTAATTTTATATATAAATGAGTTGCTTATAAAAATTTTGATCCTTTTACATAAGATTACTCAAGTTATTTAAATGGAACTTTATTACCTAAAAAATATGCAGATGATAAATTACAAAATAAGTTAATTGCTGGTAATAATATAACTATTGATAAAGATAATAAAATTAGTGCTACTGGTGGTAGTTCAGTTGATGAAAATAGAATATTTAATAATAAAAATGATAAAGATAATACAACAAGATTAGTTAATGATGTTATAAATGTTGGAAATAGAACATTAATTTATAAAAATAAAAGTGGTCCTTCAGTAACAGATGATAATGATATTCCAAATAAAAAAGGCTTTTCTCAGCATTTATGTGATAAAATTTAAAAATAGTACATAAAGGGAGAAAAGCCTAAATTATTAATTAATAAAAATAATTTTGGTGGTGATTAATATGATAAATACAATGGAATATTTAAGTTGTGATAAATCAAAATGATATATTGATATACCAATGATTATTGCTCAAAAATCAACTAAATTATGATTAGGTAAAGGTTTTTTATTTAATTCAAGTAAAAAAGAAATATTAGATTATCTTAATGATATGAATTTAAAAGATAAATGATTAGAAAAATTTTATAAATTTGGTTTACAAAATAGTTTAATGGGTAAAGTATTTATTATGATTATAATTAATGAAGATAATAGTAAATCACTTAAAATATTACCTAATAGTTTTTGTGGTAGAGTTGCTAAATATAATGAACAAGAACAATCAGCAGAATTTTATTTCGTACTTCTCCCCACATGTACTTGTGGAGGAAACAATGAAATTGAATGAGTTCAAGAATACTTTTCAAACTGAAAAACAATGTCTTGCATATATAGCAAGTTTGAAACAAAGCAAATGTATTAGGTGTTCTAGTTTTAATTTGAATACTTCTAATTTAAGAAAAATGAGATGTTTGAAATGTCATCAAACATTCATTATTCTCACGGGCACTATATTTTCAAAGTCACAAACACCTTTAATATCTTGGTTTTATCTCATCTTTAGATGAATAAACACCAAACATGGAATTCCATCAACTGATGTTGCAAAAGAATTGGGAGTGACCTTGAAAACAGCTTGAAGAATGGGTCATAAAATCCGAAGTGCCATTGCTAAACAAGAACCTCAATTCATTGTTGAGGGCATAGTGCAAATGGATGAAATGTATCTTTCACATATGGGTTTTAAAAAACAAGGAAGATTCTTGTTGAACAAAACCTTGATTGTTGGTATTTATGAAAAAACAACCAACAATCTAATTGTGAAAGTATTGAAAAACGCAAACAGTAAAAATCTTTTGCAGTTTGCAATAAACCACATTTCTTCAAAGTGTGATGTACATACTGATTCTTGAAAAGGATATCGCGATTTGAAATCGGTTTTCACTAAGCATGAAACAGTTAACCATCAAGATGGCTATGTTTCAAAAACTGGTGTAAATACCAACCAAATTGAGTCAGTACGAAAACATATACGAAGAACATTTAAAACACATATCAAAGTTGCAAAACATCATATTCATTTATATGCAAAAGAAGCTGCATATAAATTCAATAACATACCTAGTTTTGAAACTGTAATGCTATGTTTAATTTAAAAATGTGGGGAGAAGTCCGTAGATAGGCTTTTCTCAGCATTTATGTGATAAAATTTAAAAATAGTACATAAAGGGAGAAAAGCCTTTTATTTTATTAATGAACAAGAAGATAGTGCTACTTTAACTTGAGTAACAATACAAAATGGAAAAGTTAAATATGAAACATATAAAGATAATAATAAAGATATTATTTTAGGTTCTACAAGAACTAAATTAAAACCAAATATAACACCATTAAATACTTATGAAATTAAAAATCCATTTAATTATATTCCTATTTTTGAAATAACTAATTTACCAATTATAAATTTATATGGTAATACAACTACTTTAAATGCATATCCAGATTGTACAGCAGTATGAGATTTAATATATGGTTTAAATCGTGTTATTAGACAAAAAAGATTAGAAAGAGAATTAAATGTTACTACTTTATTTGCTTCATTAGATAATGAAACAGCAAAAGAAATGCAAGAAAATGGTAATATTATTGAAAATCCTAAAAAAGATATGATAGTTAATGTTGGTAGTGCGGGTTATGATAAAAATGGTAATGGTGGTATGCAAATTATACAAGGTGACCCAAAATTTAGTGAATATTGACTTGATTATAATGGTACTGCTAAAGCCATATTTAATGGTGCAGGTTATGATTATGATGAACATGGTAATGATGTTTATACAAATAAAACACAAAGTATGTTTAATAATAAATTTGATATGGAAACAACAGAAATTAAAATAGCATTTTATAGTGCTTATTTTTATCGTATATTTGATTTACTTCTTATTAGTGAAAATTTATGAAATGGTATTGGTGAAAGACCTTATTCATTTAAATTTATACCTATAGCAATGACTGACCAACTTATGGCAGAAAATAAATTAGAAAATATTATTATAGAAAATAAAAAATTAAATAAAGAATTAGGAGATAATGAAAATGAGCAATCATCAACGAATTCAATTAATGAAACACGCACATCTACATCTAAAGAGACAACAAGCAATAATTAAACGTTTAAGTCATTGAAAAATATTTCCATTTATAATTAATAATGGAGCAATACCTTTAACTGAAACTGGTTATAAACCTATAAATAGTAAAATTAGTGATTTTGGTCAATATGAATTAATACTTTCTGGTAATACTCCAGTTGTATGTATTTGAAAAAAAGTACTAATATATATCAAAAAAATAAAGGTATAACATACCCAGTAACACATAAAACAACAGGCCAAGATGAATTTTATACTAAACAATATAAAATTGGTGATTATTGAAATGCTTATTTAATTGATGATACAAGTGGTGTAGATTTTGGTGGTTTAGCTAATAATATTTTATTTAAAACAATTTCTACTACAAGACAATATACATTAGTTATGTTTGAAGAACAAATTACAGTAGATGATTATTTACAATTTTTTTGTGTATTTAATGATAAAAATGAAAATATTGGTGGTAATACTGGTAAAAATCAAGATAGATAATTATTATATATTTCAAATGTAACTAATTATTATATTTCTTATAATGGTGAATTTAGTATGCAAGTATTAACTTTTAGTTCAGTTAATGATAGAGCAGTAGCAAGTGGTCAAAATACACTTGATTATGTACAATATGCAAGCCCAGGTAGTGGTTATGCTTTCCCTACTATTCAAGAAGGAGAAGTAACGTTAAATCGTACTTTAATGCGTGATATTGGAGTAAGATATAGTCATAGACAATCTTATGGTTTAGAATTATTATCAAGTTGTTATTATTATGGTAGACCTATAATACAAGGTCAAGCACCAATACAACAAGAAAATAAAGAAATATTTGAACAAAAAGTATTTGCTTCAAGAAGATTATTTATTGCTGGTAATAATGACCATTCAATTACATCAATTAAAAATAATGGTGGTTTACTTGCTGGTATAAATGATAAAATAACTACTAATAGTCATCCAGAAACAACATTTTATAATTTAATGGATGCAAAACCTACTGGTTATCTTAATTTTAAAAATTGAAAAGAATGATTATCAACTAGTTTAAATTTACAAGCAAATTTATTTGTTACAAAAGATTTTAAAGGTATGTTAGCATTTGATAAAACAAAAGCAACTAATAGTAATGGTAGTGCAATTGGAGAAGCTAAATTCTTTTGAGATAGTGAATGAAATATTAATAATATCTCTGGTAGCTATAATGTTGATATGTCTAGTAATTTTAAATATAAAGACCCAGATACTAATTTAATAATTGGTTCACCAACTGTAGATTATTCAAAAATAAGTCAAAAATATATGAGTGCTATATTAAATTTTAACGAACTTCTCCCCACATGTACTTGTGGAGGAAACAATGAAATTGAATGAGTTCAATAATACTTTTCAAACTGAAAAACAATGTCTTGCATATATAGCAAGTTTGAAACAAAGCAAATGTATTAGGTGTTCTAGTTTTAATTTGAATACTTCTAATTTAAGAAAAATGAGATGTTTGAAATGTCATCAAACATTCAGTATTCTCACGGGCACTATATTTTCAAAGTCACAAACACCTTTAATATCTTGGTTTTATCTCATCTTTAGATGAATAAACACCAAACATGGAATTCCATCAACTGATGTTGCAAAAGAATTGGGAGTGACCTTGAAAACAGCTTTAAGAATGGGTCATAAAATCCGAAGTGCCATTGCTAAACAAGAACCTCAATTCATTGTTGAGGGCATAGTGCAAATGGATGAAATGTATCTTTCACATATGGGTTTAAAAAACAAGGAAGATCCTTGTTGAACAAAACCTTGATTGTTGGTATTTATGAAAAAACAACCAACAATCTGATTGTGAAAGTATTGAAAAACGCAAACAGTAAAAATCTTTTGCAGTTTGCAATAAACCACATTTCTTCAAAGTGTGATGTACATACTGATTCTTGAAAAGGATATCGCGATTTGAAATCGGTTTTCACTAAGCATGAAACAGTTAACCATCAAGATGGCTATGTTTCAAAAACTGGTGTAAATACCAACCAAATTGAGTCAGTATGAAAACATATACGAAGAACATTAAAAAACATATCAAAGTTGCAAAACATCATATTCATTTATATGCAAAAGAAGCTGCATATAAATTCAATAACATACCTAGTTTTGAAACTGTAATGCTATGTTAATTTAAAAATGTGGGGAGAAGTCCGTAGATAGGCTTTTCTCAGCATTTATGTGATAAAATTTAAAAATAGTACATAAAGGGAGAAAAGCCTTATAAAAAATAAAAAAAGAAATATTGGTGATACTTTTGAAAATTATTTCAAAAAATAAAAAAGCATATTTTAATTATGAATTACTGGAAAAAATAGAAGCAGGAATGGTTTTAACTGGTGCTGAAATTAAATCTATTCGATTAGGTGAAGTATCATTACAAGATAGTTATGTTACGTTCAGTAATAACGAAGCATATATTGTTAATATGAATGTTGCTACTTATAAATTTAGTAGTATTTTTGTTGTAGAACCTTTAAGAAAAAGAAAATTACTTTTGAATGCTCGTGAGATTAAAAGATTGCAACAAGAACAAAAACTAAAAAATTTAACTGTTATTCCCATTATGGTATATTTAAATAGTGCCGGACGTGCTAAATTAGAAATTGCTTTGGGACGTGGTAAAAAATTTCATGATAAGCGTGATGTGATTAAAAACCGTGAAGCACAGAGGGAAACTAAATACAAAAAAATGTAATTTAGGGAATGAAGTTTATGACATCAATAGTATCGTATGCTATTATTATTGCTACATTGAGTATTTTATATAGTATTTTTCTTTTTAAATATAAAATTAAAAAAAGACAACTATTATTTATTGTTTATTATTTTTGTTTTTTTATGATGGTAAATGTTTTTCAATATATTTGCACTATTAATGATATCATTATCAAACAAGTGTTTTCTATTATTTTAGGAGTTATAATTTCATTCATACTTATAGTAGTGGCAATTCCAGCTACGCTTATTACTGGTAATTTAAGGAAACGCAAACTTTATATTTGATGGTCTCATTTTTGAATGTTTTTAAGTGCTATTTGTTTTTTAATTATGCCTAGTGTTGAAACTTTAATTTTTCTCAATGTAGCAATAGGTATGTCGCTTGGTTCATTAAGTGTTCATGAGTTAATGTTTAATGAACAATACTTTTCAAAGTCATATTCTTTTTTAACTTTTACTATGTTAAGCATTCCTCCTTTGCTAGCTAGTTTGTTAGTTAATGGTATTATTGGAACAGTTGTAATAGATATTAATAATAATTTTAAACGAAATATAATATTTGGTTTGGGTATTGGTTTTTTATTTCTTTCGTTAATTTTAAGTTTTTTATTAAAAGAAAAATCAAGAAATATGGGGATGCATAATTTATTTGTGTTAAAAGAAATAAAACCATTTCAAATTAAAAAAATTGTTATTTTAATTGTTATTGGTTTATCAATTTATATTGTTTATTATTTATTGAATAATCATTATTTTACGGACTTCTCCCCACATGTACTTGTGGAGGAAACAATGAAATTAAATGAGTTCAATAATACTTTTCAAACTGAAAAACAATGTCTTGCATATATAGCAAGTTTGAAACAAAGCAAATGTACAAGGTGTTTTAGTTTTAATTTGAATACTTCTAATTTAAGAAAAATGAGATGTTTGAAATGTCATCAAACATTCAGTATTCTCACGGGCACTATATTTTCAAAGTCACAAACACCTTTAATATCTTGGTTTTATCTCATCTTTAGATGAATAAACACCAAACATGGAATTCCATCAACTGATGTTGCAAAAGAATTGGGAGTGACCTTGAAAACAGCTTGAAGAATGGGTCATAAAATCCGAAGTGCCATTGCTAAATAAGAACCTCAATTCATTGTTGAGGGCATAGTGCAAATGGATGAAATGTATCTTTCACATATGGGTTTAAAAAACAAGGAAGATCCTTGTTGAACAAAACCTTGATTGTTGGTATTTATGAAAAAACAACCAACAATCTGATTGTGAAAGTATTGAAAAACGCAAACAGTAAAAATCTTTTGCAGTTTGCAATAAACCACATTTCTTCAAAGTGTGATGTACATACTGATTCTTGAAAAGGATATCGCGATTTGAAATCGGTTTTCACTAAGCATGAAACAGTTAACCATCAAGATGGCTATGTTTCAAAAACTGGTGTAAATACCAACCAAATTGAGTCAGTATGAAAACATATACGAAGAACATTTAAAACACATATCAAAGTTGCAAAACATCATATTCATTTATATGCAAAAGAAGCTGCATATAAATTCAATAACATACCTAGTTTTGAAACTGTAATGCTATGTTTAATTTAAAAATGTGGGGAGAAGTCCGTTAAAAAATTATTAAAGGATTATTAACATATAAAATAACACTTAAAATATAATTTTATATTATGTAAACATCTTGATTTATTTCCAAAATATAGTACAATACTAATGGGGATGTTCTGGTTTCGACAGGAGTTAGCAGCCTATTGTGGCAGTGGTCTGGTAGACCATAATACTACGAGGTTTCATAACCGGAAAACAAACTAAAACTGTAGTACCTGCAGATATTAAAGCTAAGTTAAATGAATTTAACTTCAACTTTAATTCAGTAGGAAACCAAGCTGTTTTACCAGCTTAATTACTTTAACTAGTAAATACTACCGTTAGTAATGGTAAGCTTATCACCATTACTAACGTATCATATGATAAGCTAGGGAAAATGATGTTAATAAGTTTTCTTGAATTTTTATTGACTAACTATTTCTAAGTTCGTGTAATTTATTATTAATAGTGAATTTCTAAATTATACTAAACTGTAGATACAGTTGGTCAGTTGACTTTTGGACGCGGGTTCAATTCCCGCCATCTCCACCATTATCTTAAAATGCACACGAAGTGCTTTTTTTATCAAAAAATTTAGTTTTTAATCCATTATTTATAATTATATTTCAAAACAAGTTGCAAATATAATTTAGTCTTGGTAATATTGAAAAGTCGTTAAATTTAATTGTATCTGGAGCCGTGGCCAAGTGGTTTAAGGCATAAGTCTGCAAAACTTTGATCGTCGGTTCGAATCCGATCGGCTCCTCCAAAAATTATTAATAATTTTTACAAATATACTTGTAAATATTACTTTTAATAAGTTATAATTGATTAGGTTTAAATGATTTGTTTATAAACTTTGATAATTAAATTGCGCCTGTAGATCAATGGATAGATCGTTTGACTACGGATCAAAAGGTTGTGGGTTCAAGTCCTGCCAGGCGCACCACCGGGATGTGGCTCAGCTTGGTAGAGCGCTCGGTTTGGGACCGAGAGGTCGCAGGTTCAAATCCTGTCATCCCGACCATTTACATTATTATCAAAAATTTTCATGGGTCCTTAGCTCATTCGGTAGAGCGCCTGCCTTGCACGCAGGAGGTGGTCGGTTCGATCCCGATAGGATCCACCATTTTATAAATTTAAACTTAAACTGGCGAGGTAGCTCAGTTGATTAGAGTGCTCGGTTCATACCCGAGAGGTCATGGGTTTGAGTCCCATCCCCGCTACCATTAATCACTTGGACCCTTAGCTTAGCTGGTTAAAGCTCCCGGCTCATAACCGGGTGACCATTGGTTCGAATCCGATAGGGTCCACCATTAGTTTAAAAAGCTAATAACTGGAGGCTTGCCAGAGTCCGGTTTAATGGAACAGTCTTGAAAACTGTCAATGCGCAAGCATTCGAGGGTTCGAATCCCTCAGCCTCCTCCATAATTATTAAAATTAAATATTTACATCGCGGAGTGGGGAAGTGGCATCCCGTCGGGCTCATAACCCGAAGACCATTGGTTCAAATCCAATCTCCGCAACCATATTGGTCTCGTGGTAAAGTGGTTAATACGCCTCCCTGTCACGGAGGAGATCGCGGGTTCGATCCCCGTCGAGACCGCCATTATTTTAATAGTAAATTAAATTTAAAAAACTAATCAATGATATTATTATTGATTAGTTTTTTATTTAAGTATTTATGAGAGGATAACTCTCTGAAACTAATTTTCAGTTTATATTTGTGAAATATATTATAATTAACAGTAAATTAGCTATTAACATAGAATGAAAATTATTTGGAGTAAACTTAGGTAACTTGTGCCGTTGATTAATTTTGATTTAAAAAATTGTTAGAAAACATATCATACCTGAATTGTATATTAAATAAGATTAGGTGATAATTGTGAAACATTTTAAAATTAAAAAACGGACTTCTCCCCACATGTACTTGTGGAGGAAACAATGAAATTGAATGAGTTCAATAATACTTTTCAAACTGAAAAACAATGTCTTACATATATAGCAAGTTTGAAACAAAGCAAATGTATTAGGTGTTCTAGTTTTAATTTGAATACTTCTAATTTAAGAAAAATGAGATGTTTGAAATGTCATCAAACATTCAGTATTCTCACGGGCACTATATTTTCAAAGTCACAAACACCTTTAATATCTTGGTTTTATCTCATCTTTAGATGAATAAACACCAAACATGGAATTCCATCAACTGATGTTGCAAAAGAATTGGGAGTGACCTTGAAAACAGCTTGAAGAATGGGTCATAAAATCCGAAGTGCCATTGCTAAACAAGAACCTCAATTCATTGTTGAGGGCATAGTGCAAATGGATGAAATGTATCTTTCACATATGGGTTTAAAAAACAAGGAAGATCCTTGTTGAACAAAACCTTGATTGTTGGTATTTATGAAAAAACAACCAACAATCTGATTGTGAAAGTATTGAAAAACGCAAACAGTAAAAATCTTTTGCAGTTTGCAATAAACCACATTTCTTCAAAGTGTGATGTACATACTGATTCTTGAAAAGGATATCGCGATTTGAAATCGGTTTTCACTAAGCATGAAACAGTTAACCATCAAGATGGCTATGTTTCAAAAACTGGTGTAAATACCAACCAAATTGAGTCAGTATGAAAACATATACGAATAACATTTAAAACACATATCAAAGTTGCAAAACATCATATTCATTTATATGCAAAAGAAGCTGCATATAAATTCAATAACATACCTAGTTTTGAAACTGTAATGCTATGTTTAATTTGAAAATGTGGGGAGAAGTCCTTAAAATTATAAGTGTTTTATCAAAAGATAATCTTGAATTTGCAAAAAATTATAATAATGTTTTAATTAGAAAAAATAATGTGTTAAAAAATCCTTTATTATCTTCACAAAATTTAAGGTTATTAAAAGATACATCTTTTTATTCTTTAGAAAATTATGTTTATAATTTAAAGATTGCTAAAACTAATTTTATTACAATATCAGCTGCAGTTGCTGCTGCAGGGTTTTGAGCAGCCGCTTGATGATTTGGAATTAGTATTCCTTGAGCCATAGGAAGTACAGCAATAAGCGCTCTTGATGGAGGAGTTGCAGCAAGAATTAATGTAACTTTAGTAAAATATGATCATGAATTAAGTGGACTTGATAAAGCAACAATCTCTGCTACTTCAATATATAAATTAGGACATATATTTTATGCAGTATTAAATCCACTATTAATAACTTTAAAATATATCAGGAAAATTTTAAAACTAACTTAAAAGTTAACAAATTTAAATTATATAAGTCTGATTAGATTGCATTAAGAAATAAACCATTTCAGTTTAATCAATGAAGATATAAAAACAAAATTAGAAAATTAAATAACAAAAAAAGTTATAATGCAGAAAAATATAATCTTAAATTATTAAATCTTTATATTAGATATTTAAAAACATATGCTATTTTTTTCAAAGCAATGGAAAGTGATTCAAAAAGTAATGATGATTATTATGTTGTAATAGAAGAACAAAAATCTAATTCCTTAGAATCATTAAAGAAAACATTAATTACAAATTTTTTTGCCTATGTTAATGAAATAAAGAAACAATAAAAGTTTGCAAAATACAGTATTAGTATAGTAAACCCTAATAGCAATCATTAAAACATAGTGCTTACTCTTTTTTAATTTTAATACTCCTAAATTTAACTATCAACTTATATTCAAAAAATATACTATAATTATATTAATAAATAAGTGATAAACAGTGGGTAGGTGAATACATTATGGATAAAATACTAACATCACAACCGTTAACTAAAAGTAATGTTCTTGGTCAAAAACAATTAACTAAATTAAAAAATATTCCATTACCAGCTACTTTAGATTTAAATTTAACAAGAGTTTATTTTACTAGTGGTAGGGACTCCTGTTCACGCCTTTTAATTTTAATTGTTCATGTTTTTTGAATTGGTTTAATATTTTTTAATGGAATTGCTCTAGGAAAATTAGTTGCTAATTCATCAGCATTACCCCCCCTTCCCGCTGTTCAAAAGGCTGTTTTACAAGTTATTACTATGATTATTACGATTCTATTTGCTTTTATAATTTTAATTATGATGTTACCAATTTTCTTAGCAAAAACCATTATAGGAATTGTTTTAACGTGTGTTGTTTATTTAGCGTTTGGTACCATTATTAATTTAATGATTATGGTTCTAAGTTTTTTCATGTTTTTTGATACCAATAGTCCTTATCGCCTTACTATTATGATTTTAACAATAAGTGGAATGGGTTTTTGATTAGGTGTTGTTATTAACTGATGATTTAGTGCTAAGAAAAGTAAAAAATGCTTAGTGCAAAGTATTATTAAGATGTATGACTTAGGCTATAAATAAGGTTAGGTGATAATTAATGAAACGTTCTAAAAAAAATAAGGATGAAGATATTTGAAAAGAAATAAATGGTTTAACTAAACATGTAATAGAAAAGAAACTATCTTCTTTGCAAATTAGAAAGCGTTGATTTATTAGTGCCATTGCTATCCTTTGTACTTTAATTTTAGGGGCAAGTACTTTTTTGATTGGATTTGCTATGCAAAGTGCTTTTAATATGGGTGATTTTGAGCATAAAATGCCAGAAGAATCAATTGTAGTTGATATGAATAAAGTTGATATTCATGCTAGTGATAAGAGTTTACGTTTACCTTATTTTGAAGAAGAAACCATTGACCAAGTCTTTAAATTGATGACCAATGATTCATGATGGCAGGGGGTTTTACCAACAGAAAAAGATAAATATGATTTTACTTTTTATAGTCAAAATGGAGTTGAGGGCATTGATAGCAGTTTAGTACAAGCTAATGGATTAGTTCATTGTAGTTTAAAGGTAAAATTAAGAAATTTACCAATTGAATTTAAATTACCAGTTATTTCTCAAATTATTAATACAGCTAAATTTTATGAAAAGTTTATGAGGTTTAATCAATTTGATGGACACTATAGTAAGCACATATCAGGTAATACGTCTAACCCACTTCCTTGACCAGTTAATTTACAAGAAAAAAGATATCAAGGTTATTTACCTGGTACTATGTATTTTGATGCTAATGTTAGTAATGTTGATATTTATAATAGTATTCAACAGTGAATAAATAAATTTATTGCAGATTATGCAGAAGAGTTTGCACCTAATACTCACCTTTTTCCAATTTTATCAACAAATGATTTAGGAGATGTTGATTTAAATGATCCGTTAACGTTTACTCCATATTTACAAATGATTGCTCGTCCGGATTTATTTTACATTGGCAACGCTGTTGCTGGTGCTCCTAATCAATATGTTAATTTACAAAATTATACTTTTATTCCATGAGATCCTCCAAAAAGTCCGCGTTCTTTTTATATTAGTTATGTTTCTAATCCTGATATAATTAATCATTTAATTGATTTAAAATTAACAACTAAAGAACAATTAATTGACTATTTTACCCGTAATCCTATTGATTACATTCTTTTTAGCCATGTTCAAAAAGGAGAAGATGCCACTGATAATGAAATTGCATATACACCTTCACATTTAATATCTTCAATGTATAATCCTGCTGGTGTTCCCCTATTTCAATATTGAGAATTAGTGCATTATTTTGCCAATGATCATTCAATAAGTAATGATGTTAAAACTATTAGAGCCGCTGATTATGCTAATATTGGTGTCTTAACAACTGCTTTAGAAAATCAATATTGACAAAATATGTTTGATTGATTGTTAGCGCATAAAGCTTATTTTAATTTGCATTACCCTAATTTGGCGACACCAGGTGAACCTAATTGACAAACAATTACTGCAGGTGGTATTACTACTTTTAAACAATATTTTGCTACTGCTTTAAATGTGGTTTTACCAGCATTAACCACTTTTACTTTTTTAGATAATAACCATAGCGATATTGCTTTATTACCAAATGATTTAATAAACCCAGATGAAATTACAAATTTCCGTTTTGATATTGGTCAAGATCTTGTGAGCAATCCTAATTATAATACCTTACCAGATAGTTTTAGTTTTTTCTTTAAAATTAATTGAATCTAGTAAGAATATAAAGTAGTAACTCTTATAATCTCAATGTTCTTTCTTAAAATAAGTTATAATATAATTAATATGGGTAAGGAGTGGTAAATTATGATTGATGAAAAAGATAATTTAAAAAATACTCCATTGTCAAGCGTTGATAATAATATTTTAAATTCTAATCACAATAATGATTCATTTAAAGATATTGAAGAACAAAGGTTTACAACTTATAATCCTTTGTTAAGCAACAGTATTAAATTTAAAAAAATGTATTGAAGTTCAACACTAGAAATCATAGCCCGTAGTTTATTACTACTAGTTTCATGTTTTCATTTAATCTTTTCTTATTTTTTAGCTAATAACATTATAAATCAAGTTTTAAAAGCTAGTAGTAGCAGTATAAATCCTAATTATATTATTTATATTTTTTTAGCTATTACTTTAGGTTTTAATTTTTTATTTTATTTACCATTAGCTATTGGTCGTTCTGCCAGTGCCATGTTTGCATGGTCAATTGTTTACATTGTTTTAGCAATTTTTTACTTTATTGTTTTAGAACTGATGTGTACTGTCTTATTAGTGGTTGATGGTTTAGTTAATGAATCAGTATCAGCAGAAGTACCAATTTTTATGGTTATTGTGTTAGTAATTACTGTTCTATGATTAGTAGCATCTTGTATTTTATTTGTTAAAAGCGATGATGTGCGAAGAGAACTAAGTGTAGAATAAAGGAAAGGAGAATTTAAATGGGCACTAATAATGAACTTTCAAAACGAATTGAGCAATTAATTAAAGTAATTAGTGCTGGTGTTTATGAAAAAGAAACAGTTTTTAAATTAGCAGTATTAGCATTGCTTTCAGGTGAATCAATCTTTTTATTAGGATTACCAGGTATTGCTAAATCACTAATTTCACGAAGAATTAAATATGCATTTCATAATGGTCGTAATTTTGAATATTTAATGAATCGTTTCTCAACTCCTGAAGAAATTTTTGGTCCAATTTCCATTAAAGACCTATTAAAAGGCCACTATGTGCGAATTATTGACCAATATTTACCTGCAGTTGATATTGCCTTTTTAGATGAAATTTGAAAAGCTGGTCCTTCAATTCAAAACACACTATTAACAATTATTAATGAAAAAATTTTTCGTAATGGTGGCGTTGATATTAAAGTGCCATTAAAATTATTAATCTCAGCGTCTAATGAATTACCAGAAAGTGGTAAAGGACTAGAAGCGTTATTTGACCGCTTTATTATTAGAATGATTGTTCATGGTTTGACTAATGAAAAAAATTTCAACGATATGTTAGGTAGTGTTACTAGTTTAGAAGTAAATGTTCCTATGAAACTACAAATTAAAACTCCTGAATATGTCAAATGATTGAAAGAACTAGAAACAACAGTTACTTTAAGCAAAGATACTTTAAACTTTATTTCCCGTTTCCGTGTGCGATTAACAGAAGCAACAGATGGTAAAGCTTATATTTCTGATCGAAGATGAAAAAAAATTGCTAAATTAATCAAAGCATCAGCTTATTATAATGGTCGCAAAACTACTGATAAACCTGATTTATTAGTTATTCCTTATTGCATTTGAGATGATGAAGCACAAGAACAAAGTTACACTAAATTATTTAATGAAGCATATACTGAAGAATTAACTTACACTTTACGTAAAAAACAAGATGAGTTAGAAAGTGAACTTGAAACATTAAGTAATGATTCAGAAAACATTAAAGATAGTAAATTTCAACCTTCACTATATAGTGAACCTTTTGGAGGTACTATTAAAGGCGCTTACTATCGTTTACTATGACATACTGATGAGTTTCCAATTTGTTTTATTAGTCAAAAAGAATATCAAAATTTAACGCGCCGAAATAAAAAATCCCATACTGTTACTTTATTTTATGGTAAGAGTTTAAGTAAACTAGATGGTAGCAGAAAAATAGAATTACAATTAAAAGCACCTAACGAATTAGTTGATATTAAAAACCGTACTAGTATTCAAGCTGAATTAAGCGATTCTGATGGTAAATCACAACTTAGTACTCTTAATAGTCAGATGACCGAAATAAAAACACAAGTTACCAACTTAAAACAACAATTCCAACATGAGCACCAACGTTTAAGTAAAACTCCTTCAATCTTTTTTGATGAACAGTTTAAAATCTTATTAGAAACTGCTTTTTTTGAACAAATACCACCTGTTCCTGAATCGGCAATTGTTAATGATGATGCTATTATAATTCCCCAACCTAATAATATTGAAAATGAATAAGGTGGTGATTTTGTATGGAACAATTAATTGAAACGCAAGTTTCAAAAAAAATGGCATCCAAATTAAATAGTTTAGCTTTATCAGAAACTAATTTAAGCAATTTCATTTGATTTAAAAAACATTTTTCGTGATTAGCCAAGGAATTTGATGACCAAATCAGTAATTTTTATTTAAATGATGTATTAGCAGCAACAAAAAATGTCCCGATTAGTCCAATTATTAAACAAGAAATTCGTTTATATTTTTGAGTTAAAGTTAATGGTTTAACACGTTTAAAAAACAATTGACAAGAAATCTTTATTAAAGCTAAAAAGATTAACTCTGGTATCATTAATTATTTTCATTATTACCAAGATAAACTTCAAGAACGTAAAATTAATGGCAATTTAATCTTTAATGATTTTACTATGCGTTGGGAAAGTTTAATTATTGAACGGGTAATTAATTATAAGTTGTTTGAAACTACGCAAATTCGACAAAAATATTTAGCTATGTGAGGAAATAATATTAAAATTATTAATGAAACACGTAGTCTAATTGGATTTGCTTGAAATTTTTTTGGTCGATTTTGAGAGGGGAATTTAAATGATTTTAAGAAAATTAATTTAAATACTTTAATCCAATATGGTGAAATTCTAAAGCAAAATCCAGCAATTATTGAAATAGCTCGGATGTTAGGTCGTTGAAAAGGAACCTCTGATTTAACTGAAAAACAAGTTCATGAAAAAATTCAAATTGAATATGAAATGAAACCATTAGGTAAATGACCAGAAGAAGTGGTTGGAATAACTGAAGGAAGAGATTTAGAACATTTATTGCCTTTAGAATTAGTTAACTTAGCTATTCCAGAGTTAAATGCTATTTTTTATAAAAAATTTGTTGAAGAAAAACTAGCAATTACCGAATTTGAATCAATGGATTTAGTAGCAACAGAACACATTGTTAAAGAAATAATAGAAGTACCGATTCCTGAAAGCGAAGGGCCATTTATTTTATGTATTGATACATCAAAATCGATGGCCAATAGCCCAGAAATTATAGCTAAATCAATAGCATTAGCTATTACTAAAATTGCTTTATTAGATAAAAGACCATGTTATATGATTAATTTTTCTGGCATATTTGAAACCTATGATTTATCAAGTGTAGCATCATCAATTCCAAATTTAATTCACTTTTTAGGTCATAGTTTTAAAGGTCAAACTAATATTAATCCTGCTTTTAGTCATGCTTTAACAGTTATGCAAACTAAAGAATATCGTAATTGTGATTTATTATTAATATCTGATTTTTTAGGTGCTAATATTAGTAATAATAATTTTAATATAATACAAAGTTTAAAAGTTAAAGGTAATCGTTTTCATGCTATTAATATTGCTTCATCGATGTTAAATAATAATTGAAAAAAATATTTTACTAATTATTGATATTATGATCCCCGAGACCCTTTTGCTGCGCGAAAAATTGCATTAAATCTATCACAAAATAAATCAAGACAAAGTAAATAAATATGAATAAGAGGATTAGTGATTTTTATTTAATAATGGTAGAATGTTAGTAGTTAAGTTAACTATTTATTGAAAGGTGTATTATGAAAACATTTGGTTCAATTTTAAGTAAAGTATTAGTAATTATCGCAACTCTATCAGTAACTATTAGTTTAACTATTTTTCCCTTATTCAGTTGAGGTTTACCTTTGAAAAATAATATTGCTGTTATTATTACTTTACTAGTTAATCAAAATCCATTAACGAGCGATTTGTATAAACAATTAATGGCTAGTAGTAATATTATTACTGATTACTTAGCTGGTGGGTTACTATTATTTAATTTAACATATTTAGTAGTATTAGTGTTTGTTAAAAAACCGTTTAGTAAAGCATTAATTGCAATTTATATGTTTTTAATGACATTAATCCTAACGGCTTTTGTTTTAATTATTTATAATGTTTTTAATTTTACATATTTTCAAACGATTCCATTTAATAATTTATGAACCATTCCCCTTGCTGGATTAGGTTTAAGTTTTCTAACTATTTTTTGATATGGATTGCGAAATTTATGAGTTAATCCAAGGACATTAGTAGGTAACCAGTCATTAACAGATTCGCCAGAAAATGATGAAGAGCAAGTTAGTTATGAAGATTTACAAAATCAACTTAAACAATTGAAATCGCAATTAAAAGAAGTAAGGAATGTTGAACGGAGAAAAAAGAGTAAATAAAATTTTATCTTTGTTTATGTGATAAAATCTTAATTAATTAAGTGGTATAAAAGTAATGTTAAAAAATATTAATATAAAATAAAAAATGTATCTAAGTTTAAAAATAAAACTTTAAAGGAGAAAATAAATATGGCAAAACATAAAAAAGATGATAACCAAAATTTTCTATTGCAAAAATCAACTAAAACTTTTGATTTAGAACAATTGTTTGAACATGGTACAGAAGTAAATAAAAATAATCGTTTTATTCAAGAATTAGCAAAAAGATTAGTTGATAAATTTTTTTGCTAATACAACTATTTTTAAAATAATTTAAATTTACCCATTAACCCCTTGTTATTTATTAGTTTTATATGCTATTATTGTATAGGTAATGGCCCGGTAGCTCAGGGGTAGAGCATTCGCCTGAAGAGCGAAGTGTCAGTGGTTCAAATCCGCTTCGGGCCACCATTAAAAAATAAATTAATTAGGCAATATGCCTTTTTTTAATATTTTTTTGTACAATTAGGTTTAAATTAAAATTTTAGGTATAATAACATCAATAGATAAAAAACTTTATTGATTGAATATTTAATTTAAGAGAGAAGGATATTAATGACTAAAATTTTAGTTTTAACCAATGCCAAGATAGTTAGTACTAACAATATTATTGAAAATGGGTTTCTAGTGATTGAAAATAATTTAATTAAAGAAATTAAGTCAGGAAAATATAACCAAAACTACAATGACGCTAAAGTTATTGATTGTCAAAACCAAGCAATAATTCCTGGTTTTATTGATTGTCATGTCCATGGTGGTTATGGTTATAGTTTAATGGATGGTATAGTTGAATCAATTGTCAACTTTGCTCAATTAGTTCCCCAAGAGGGAGTAACTAAGTTTTGTTATGCAACTGTTACGGCAAGTACCAAAGAGATTGATAAAATTTTATTAGCATTTGCTCAATATATGAAAACTGAAAATGGCATTGCCAATAGAGCACGGATTGTGGGTGCTTACTTGGAAGGCCCATTTATTTCCCATGAACAAAAAGGCGCTCATACTGAATCTTTAATTAACATCCCTGATACTAAATTAGTTGCAACATGGAATAAGATTAGTAATAATAATATTAAATTTGTTGTATACGCAACTGAATTAGATCCTAATTTTAATAATAATAAAAATTTTACAAGCACATTAATTGCTAATAATATTATCCCAACATTAGGTCATAGTAATGCTACTTTGCAACAAGTTAGCCAAGCAGTACAACAAGGTTTAACTCATGTTACCCATCTTTACAATGGTATGAGTGGCTATGACCACCGTAATCCTGGTGTCGTTCCAGCAGCACTTTATTATGATGAAATAGTAGCAGAATTAATTTGTGATGGTATTCATGTTAATCTTGATATTGTTGCACTAACTTATAAGATTAAAGGTGCTAATAAGATTTGTATGATTACTGATGCTATGAGTGCCAAAGGCTTACCTGATGGTGATTATTTTCTCGGTCCATTACCAGTAATTAAAAAAGATAATCAAGTGGTAGTTAAAAGTACTGGTAAATTAGCTGGGAGTCTTGCTACTATGATTGCGGGCTTTAAAAACTTATTACGTGTAACTAACAATAATTGACAAGATTGTGTTAAAATGGCTTCGTATAATAGCGCAAAACAATTAGGCATCGATAGCATTACTGGTGATTTAGTTGTTGGATTATTAGCAGATATTGTCGTGCTTGATAAAAATAATGATATTTTACTAACGATTTGTGAAGGAAATATTGTTTATCAAAGTTAATAAAATTTAAAGGAGGTACGAGAAATGAAATTAGTTGTGTTTGAAACAAAAAGTGAGATTGCTAAGTTAGTAAGTACGATTATTATTGAAACAATAAAAGAAAATCAGAAATTAGTTTTAGGCTTAGCAACAGGCAGTAGCCCGATAGATACTTATGATTTATTGATTAAAGATTATCAAAAGAATCATACTGATTGGTCACAAGTTACCACTTTTAATTTAGATGAATACGTCGGATTAGCACCAGAACATAAAAAAAGTTATCGTTACTTTATGAATGAACAACTATTTAACAAAATTAACATTAAAAAAGAAAATACGTATGTTCCTAATGGTTTAGGTAATGTAACAGCAAATGCGCAAGCATATGAAAAATTACTAGTTGAAAAAGGACCTATTAATTTACAAATTTTAGGAATTGGTACTAATGGACACATTGCTTTTAATGAACCAGGGACATCAGGTGATAGTAAAACTCATGTTGTTGATTTAACTACAGCAACTATTGAAGCTAATAAAAGGTTTTTTGCTAGTGTCAAAGATGTGCCAACTAAAGCAATAACCATGGGCGTTGATAGCATTTTACAAGCGCAAGCCATTATCTTAATTGCTGATGGTCAAGCAAAAGCGCAAGCTATTTATGAATTAGTTCATGGTAAAATTACCCCTGATTATCCTTGTAGTTACTTACAAGCCCATGACAACGTTATGGTAATTATTGATAGTGCCGCAGCTTCATTATTAAAGCCACCAACTATCCAACCAAAAAACTAAGGAGTGAATAAAATGAGTCGTAAACATATTATTATTGGCAATTGAAAAATGTATAAAAACATGGAGGAGACACAAACTTTTATTAATCAATTTAGTAAATTAATTAAAGGTAAAGATATTAAATGTGATTATGGTATTGCTGCTAGTTTTACTAACTTACCAGTATTAAAATTAAATCAGGTTAATAAGTTAATCATGGTTGCGCAAAACTGTCATTATGAACCTGAAGGTGCCTTTACTGGTGAAGTTGCAATTAAAATGTTAAAAGATATTAATGTTAGTCACGTTGTGATTGGTCATTCTGAACGCAGAATGTATTTTAATGAAACAAACGAAACGATTAATAAAAAACTACATGCTTTATTTAATGCTAATCTGATTCCAGTTTTATGTTGTGGTGAAAGTGATAGTGAATATGAAGCAAAAAAAACTAATGATGTTATTAAAAAGCAAATATCTTTAGCGTTAACTGGCATTAAATCGCAACATGTTACTAAATTAGTAATTGCTTATGAACCAATTTGAGCAATTGGTACTGGTAAGACAGCGTCTGCTGCTGAAGCACAAACAGTTTGCAAAATGATTCGCGATTATATTGCTGAATTATATGATAAAAATATTGCGCAAAAAGTTCGCATTCAATATGGTGGTTCAGTAAAACCTGAAAATATTAAATCATTCCTTGAACAATCTGATATTGATGGCGCCTTAGTAGGTGGTGCATCATTACAAGCAAAATCATTTTTAGGATTATTAGTTTAACTTTATTTAAAATATTGTCACTATTATTAAAATAAGGAGTAACTTATCATGAATTTATCAAATACAAAAATTGCTAGTATGTGAGAAAAATTAGAAAATCAAATTAGTTATTATAGTTTCTCTCATACTACCTTTATTAACAACTTTACCACTAGAACCAAAATTTTATCTTTATTTACTAAAAATGGTGAACCTACTATCCAACTAGAACAAATTGGTTTTATCATTTGTTCCAAAACTATTTTTCAAGCCCAAAGTGATACTATTAGTAGTGACCGCGGTGTTATTACTAATGATTACTTTGTTGGAGAAATAATTGATGTTAATAATACTTTATTACCAGGTGTATATATACATTTAGTAAAAGTGATTAGTGGACCAATTGTTATTAATGACATTCCTTTACAATTATCACTAGATGAAGACCGACATAAAGGAATTGTTAACAATACTTTAGGTTGAAAATTATTTGATGCTGTATTAAATAAAAATTTACGAACTAAAAATAAATTTAATAGTACTATCGATAATCAAAAATTTGTAGTTACTAGCAAAAATCTTAAGTTAAAAAAACAACAAATTCTAAGTTGTGAAGCAGAAATTAATGTTTTATTAAGTCAACAATTACCATTTTCACAATTATTATCTTTACAAATTGCTAATAATAGTAAATATTATTTTCTAAAAGCGTTAACACAAATGGAATTAATGCAATTAAACAATTTACAACGCTTAGCAGTTACTAATATTATGGTACAACACAAACAGTTAGCAATCACTGTTATTTCAGGTACTAGTGAAGATATTGAAAAATGATTTACCAAAACTAAAAAACCTATTATTAATGGTATTAATATTCTCAATAAAAAAATTAGATTAATTAATCAACCTGATATTATTAAACCAGTAACTGTTGTTAATAATATTACAAACTATCAAAATTTATTTCAATTACAGTTAGTTTATAAAAGATTAAAAATCCAATTTCACAATTGAAGAAAAATTTCACAACCTTTTTTAGAATCACAAATCGATAATATGGCTTATGGTTATTATTCAGAAGCTGTTGATAATTTCAAATTTGTCCACTATTCTTTTAATAATGATTTGTTAGATGATAATTTAATGGAAATTAAAGGCCGAAAGTTATTAGCAGATGTTAATAATACTATCTTATTCCTAACTAATAATGTTGTTGATAATCCTAGTATGATTATTTTAATGAGTAATAATATTAGTAGTAATTCACGAGTAAAAACAATTATTAGTAAAACATCTAAATTACCATTAACTAAAATAAAAATTAAATATGATATTATTATTTTTAGTACTAGTAATTATCAAACTATCACTAATGTTATTAGTGAAATTATTTCTGTTTTCAAGAAAGGCAACTATAAATATAAATGACAATTAAAATAAACTCTGAGGTGAAATTATGAAATCAAAACAACCAATTTTACTATGTATTTTCGATGGTTTTGGAATCGCTAAAGCCAATCTTAATAATGCTATTAGTCAAGCTAAAACTCCTAATCTTGACTATTTAAATAAAACTTATGCTCACACTGAAGTATCTGCTTCTGGCTTAGCTGTTGGTTTGCCAGAAGGGCAAATGGGTAACTCAGAAGTTGGTCATTTACAAATTGGTGCTGGAAGAGTAGTTTATCAATCTTTAACTTTAATTAATAAGGCTATTAGTGAAAAAACTTTCTTTACTAATGAAACAATTTTAAAAACTATTAAACATGCCCAAAAGAATAATAGTAATTTACATATTTTAGGGCTATTAAGTGATGGTGGTGTTCATTCCCACATTAATCATATTTTAGCGTTATTGGAAATTGCTGCTAAAGAAAACTTTAAAAATGTTTATGTTCATGCGATTCTTGATGGTCGTGATACTAAAAGTGATGTTGCTAAAATTTATGTTCAACAACTATTAGATAAAATGACAGAATTAAAAACTGGATATTTAGCTTCTATTTCTGGACGTTATTATGCTATGGACCGTGATAAAAGATTTGATCGTGCTCAAATTGCCTATGATGCTATCGTTAACCATAAAGGTATTATTTTTACTGATCCGATTGCTTATATCAATAGTGAATATGCTGCTGATAGAAATGATGAATTCATTAATCCAGCCTACAATCCTGAGCTTGATCGTGGTAACATTAGTAATAATGATAGTATTATTTTTGCTAATTTTCGTCCTGACCGTGCTATCCAATTAGCATCGGCTTTAACTAATCCCAAATATGATTGAAATATTGCTAATAAAATTCGACCTTTAAAAAATACATTTTTTGTTTCGATGATGGAATATGCCAATAGTGTGAAAGCACAAGGAGTTATTTTTCCACCAACAATGATGATTGATGGATTTGGAGAATGATTAAGTAAAAACCAATATCACCAATTACGAATCGCAGAAACAGAAAAATATGCGCATGTTACTTACTTCTTTGATGGTGGTGTTGATATTGAATATCCTTTATCAACAAGGATTTTAATCCCTTCACCGAAAGTTGCTACTTATGATTTAAAACCAGAAATGAGTGCTCGTGAAATTACAAGCAGATTAGAAGTAGAAATTGCTAAAAATATTTATGATGTTATGATTTTAAACTTTGCTAACCCTGATATGGTGGGGCATACTGGTAATTTAAAAGCTGCGATTATTGCTATTGAAGTTGTTGATGAATGTGTTGGTAAATTGTATAATGCTATGAAAAATGTTAATGGTATTTTAATGATTACTGCTGACCATGGCAATGCAGAAGTTATGGTTGATGCTCAGGGTGCTATTAATAAAAAACATACATCACAACCTGTACCTTTTATTATTTGTCAATCAGGAATTAAATTAAAATCAGATGGATGTTTGGCTGATATTGCTCCGACTTTACTAGAAATTTTAGGATTAGAAAAACCTGAAGTTATGACTAATCAGTCGTTATTGAAAAAATAAAAATTTTTAAATCTATTGTATTAAAATTAAAAAGGATTATAATAAATATGTAAAATTAAAGATAGTGTTTTCCCCTTTTATTTTTTTAAATAAATAAGAGGGGTTTATTATTAATTTTAAAAAATTACCTTTTGAAAAGAGGAGAAAATATGGCTTTTGATAAAAATAATTTATACGGTTCTAATTTTGAAGATTTACCTTTTCTTCAGGACAATAATTCCAATAGTTCAGATGAAAAGGAAAAAAAGCTTCAGGGTGGATTTCAGTATGTAATTGAAATATCAAATAATGGATATAAAATAAAAAACAGCAATATAGATATTGTTCTTAATCCAAACTCAAATCAAGAATTATTCAATTCTCTTAATAGTATTATAAAAAAAATTAGAGATAAAGGTAAAATAAGTTCCAATCAATCAACTACTATTTATATTAACTTAGGTGAAAATGGTCAAATTATTGATTGTGAAGTACAATCAGGTTCAAGTAATGAAAGAAAATCCATTGAATTAAGTGATGAGACTAAAAATGACTTACAAAAATGTTTACATGGTATACAACGAAAATGCGATGAAAAAAGAGTTAGTAACTCTAAATCAATAAATCAGTAGTAGAACAAGCAAATTCTCAACCATTATCAACACAGCCTACATCACAACCATTAGCAACAAATACTAATAGTTAAAAAAATATTCAAGAAGGAGGAATTAAAATGGCAATAATTAGAAACAATGATTTTTGAAAATATATAGAAAAAAGTAATTCTGAAATACAAACATTATATAGTGAGTTACAGAAAAAAATAACAACTATACTTTCAAAGAAAGTTTCCTATAATGAAAAATTAAAAAAAATAAAACATGAATACATTGTTATTACAAATAAATTAAGTGAAAAAGATGTAGATTTTGAAACAAATATAAAAAAATACACAGAAAACCAAGAAGATAATGGTACAAAAATTATTAACTATGATGAAGTTGAAAGTGGCAATGTTGATGTCAAAGAACAAATAGAAAAAGATAAAAAATCTATGAAAGAGTTTGAAAAAAATAAAATTTTTTTCAAACTTGCAAAAAAAAACATAGAAGAAAATGATGATAAAATAAACTATGAGCCTATTTTAATACTAGAACTTTATAAAGAATTTCTAACTCCATCAGCTAAAGTTGAATTGTATGAGTTTAGAACTCGTGAAGCAAGTACTAATTTTGAGTTTAGTAAGAGCAAAATATATTTTGAAGATTTAGAAAAATTTGTTATTAAGTGCAACCAAGCATTCAAATATTATGAACAAGAAGTGTGAAATTTAAATACATGGTATTTAAAAAGATTTGAAGCAATAAAAGAAAGTAAAGATGTTTACAATCAAGAAAATAATTTTGAGAAGTTAGATAGAGACTTTCAAAACAAAAGAAGTGATGTTTTTAAAAAATTTGAGGCAGGATATATTAAACTTCTTCCTGAGTTAGAACACCATCTTATTTATAATAGAGAAGAATTAGACTATCATATTACACAAACGGGTTACAATGCTCAAGATCAAGAACAAAAAGAACAGTTTCAAAAGTTTTTATTAATAAAAGCAAATCTAGAAAACTTTCAAATCAGATATCAAACGTATTATGGGAATAATAAAGTAATTAACAACGATGCTCAAAAATTAAATAAATTGCATAAACAAAGTGTGGAAAATAAAGAAAAAGAATATTTAAAAAACAGTAGTCAAGAAAGCCAAGATTTTAGCACTATTGGTGATGAAGTTATTAAGGAAAAAATTAAGTATTTAGAAAAATATTTGTTAGCAAACAAAAAAATTGAAGACATTTCATCAGCAATAACATTATTTAAATCTGAAACTGATAAAAACTATGAGAATAAAAGAAAAATTAAACTACAAAAAGAATACAAGATTATATCTGCTTCTAAAGACGTCTTTGGTGATGATTATAGTATAAAAGAAAAAAATAGAATGTTAAAACTTAACCTGTTTGATGTTGATGCTTCTAAAGTTGCTGTTGTTAATGCTAAAGTTGCTGTTGATAATCTTGCTGCTGTTATTAAAACTAAAATAACTAATGATAGTGAAACAGTTGATGCTGCTATTGATTTTAATGTTACTATTTATGATAATGTTGTTAAATCATATGATGATGTTGTTAAAACTTATAACGAAATTATTGATATTTATAATAATGATGATGATGATGATTATATTGTTGCTAAAGTTGCTTATAACGAAGCTATTGCCAAAGCTAAAGTTGCTGTTGACCTTGCCACTAAAGATAGTAATAAAATAGCTCAACAGTTATTACTTAACGAAGAACGAAAAAAATTATTTATAAAATTTGTATCAGAAGCTAGAACAAGTAATTATAAGTTTAAAGATAACATTGGTACTATTGAACTTAAAACAAAAAAGTCACTAACGTGAAGAGTATGAAATACTGTTAAAACTAAAACAAAATGATTTTTTAAAACATTATTGCCATGAAATGCTATTAAAAGTGCATATAATGAAATTAAACAATCAATAAACCCATATATATTTTTAAAGCGGAATACTGAAAAACTAGAAGCATTGAAAGACCAATTAGCTTTGGAAATTGATAATATAAAACTAAAATATGCTAAAAAAATGGCAAATGGCCCAGGGTGAAAAATTTGAAATCTTAATAAGAGTGATTCATATTATCTTAATGAAGCAGATAAAGAAATAGAAGATGCAATACATAAATTTAATTTTAAAGCAGAGCAGATAGTTAAACATTATGAATATTTAACTCAAAAGAATATTAATGTATATTCTCCAGGTGGTAGAGCAGTAAAAAAAATAGAAAAATTTAATGATTCATTAAAATTAAAATATAAAGAAAAAAAATGATACACTTCAGTTACTGATATTGAAGAACTTAATGATAAGTTAAAAGAATTAAGTGAAAACTCAAAACTTAAACTACAAAGTCCTAAAATCAAAGAATTAGTTGAATCTTCAAATTCATTAGATTCTGATGTTAAAAATAGCATTGTTAATCCACAAGTACTATAAAAAAATCAAAGCACAAATAAAAAATATTTGTGCTTTTTTAATTATAAACACCGTTTTTCTGTATAATAAATATTGAACTATACAAAAGAAAGAAGGAATGAACACATGTCATGCATTATTGATATTAGAGCATTACAAGTAATTGACTCACGAGGAAACCCTACTATCCAAGTAGAATGTTGAACAGAAGACGGTGGATACGGAATCGCCTTAGTCCCATCAGGTGCTTCAACAGGAACTAGAGAAGCCCTAGAACTACGCGATGGAGACCCTAAATTCTATGGAAAAAAAGGTGTCTTAAAAGCCATTAAAAACATTGATGAACTTATTGCTGATGAAATCATCGGTCTAGAAGTAACTAATCAAAGACAAATTGACCAAACTATGATTAAATTAGATGGCACTGCTAATAAAGAAAAACTAGGAGCTAACGCTATCTTAGGTGTTTCATTAGCTGTCGCTAAAGCTGCTGCTGATGAATTAGGTCAACCATTATATGCATACTTAGGTGGACCAAATGCTTGCCAACTACCTTTACCAATGTTAAACGTAATTAATGGTGGCGCTCATGCCGATAATAATATTGACTTCCAAGAATTTTTAATTATGCCAGTAGGTGCTAAAACTTTTTCAAAAGCAATGCAAATGTCTGCTGAAACTTTCCACGCTTTAAAAGATATTTTAAAAACTAAAGGCTACGTTACTGCTGTTGGTGATGAAGGTGGATTTGCTCCTAACTTAAAATCAACCGAAGAAGCATTAGACTTAATTATGGAAGCTATTAAAAAAGCTGGATATACACCTGCTAAAGACATGAAAATTGCTATGGACTGTGCTTCATCAGAAATTTACAAAAATGGTAAATATGTTTTTGGTAACAAAGATGGAAAATCACAAGCTACAGAAAAACTATTAACTTCAGAACAACTAGTTGATTACCTAATAGGTTTAACTAAAAAATATCCAATTGTTTCAATTGAAGATGGTTTAGCAGAAGGCGACTGAGATGGATTTAAATTACTATTAGAAAAATCAGAAGGTAAATTCCAAGTTGTCGGTGATGACTTATTTGTTACTAACCCAAAAATTATTAAAGAAGGAATTACAAAAAATGTTGCTAACTCAGTATTAATTAAACTAAACCAAATCGGAACATTAACTGAAACCATTGAAGCTATTCAAATGTGTCAAAAAGCCGGTTGAACTGCTGTTGTTTCTCACCGTTCCGGTGAAACTGAAGATACAACAATTGCTGATTTAGCTGTTTCCTTCAACACTGGACAAATTAAAACTGGTTCAATGTCAAGAACTGACCGTGTTGCTAAGTACAATCGCTTACTAACAATCGAAGCAGACCTTGGTGACCAAGCAGTATTCTTAGGTGATGATGCTTTCTATAACATCAATAAAAAATAACGGACTTCTCCCCACATGTACTTGTGGAGGAAACAATGAAATTGAATGAGTTCAATAATACTTTTCAAACTGAAAAACAATGTCTTGCATATATAGCAAGTTTGAAACAAAGCAAATGTATTAGGTGTTCTAGTTTTAATTTGAATACTTCTAATTTAAGAAAAATGAGATGTTTGAAATGTCATCAAACATTCAGTATTCTCACGGGCACTATATTTTCAAAGTCACAAACACCTTTAATATCTTGGTTTTATCTCATCTTTAGATGAATAAACACCAAACATGGAATTCCATCAACTGATGTTGCAAAAGAATTGGGAGTGACCTTGAAAACAGCTTGAAGAATGGGTCATAAAATCCGAAGTGCCATTGCTAAACAAGAACCTCAATTCATTGTTGAGGGCATAGTGCAAATGGATGAAATGTATCTTTCACATATGGGTTTAAAAAACAAGGAAGATCCTTGTTGAACAAAACCTTGATTGTTGGTATTTATGAAAAAACAACCAACAATCTGATTGTGAAAGTATTGAAAAACGCAAACAGTAAAAATCTTTTGCAGTTTGCAATAAACCACATTTCTTCAAAGTGTGATGTACATACTGATTCTTGAAAAGGATATCGCGATTTGAAATCGGTTTTCACTAAGCATGAAACAGTTAACCATCAAGATGGCTATGTTTCAAAAACTGGTGTAAATACCAACCAAATTGAGTCAGTATGAAAACATATACGAAGAACATTTAAAACACATATCAAAGTTGCAAAACATCATATTCATTTATATGCAAAAGAAGCTGCATATAAATTCAATAACATACCTAGTTTTGAAACTGTAATGCTATGTTTAATTTAAAAATGTGGGGAGAAGTCCGTAGATAGGCTTTTCTCAGCATTTATGTGATAAAATTTAAAAATAGTACATAAAGGGAGAAAAGCCAAAAATAATTCATTATTATTGTTTTTAATCAACTCTCAAATCATAATTGTATTTTTATACGGTTATGATTTGATTAATATTTAGTTTTTGATTTAATAATAAATGTAACAATTATTTATATGCACAATTAGAAAAGGATGACTAACTATGAATGATACAGAAAAAACAAGAATTGGTATTTTAACCTCTGGTGGCGATGCCCCAGGCATGAACAACGTAATTAATGGTGTTTATAAAACTCTCCGTAGTATGAGTTTTGAAAACAGCAAAGCAGGTAGCACTGATAAAAGAGCATTTGAATTAGTTTTAATAAAAAATGGTTATAAAGGTTTATTTGAAAGTGAGTTTCAGACAATTAATGCCCAATGAATACAACTAATTGATTTAGGTACCCAAATGGGAGGAACTATTATTGGCTCAGCTCGTTTTAAAGAATTTGAAAATGAAGCCACAAGAAAAAAATGTATTGATATTTTACGTAAAGAAAACATTAAAGGTTTAATCGCAATTGGTGGTGATGGAACAACTACTGGTTTACAAAAGATTAGTGTTGAATCAGGAATCCAATGTGTTGGAATCCCAGGAACTATTGACAATGATGTTAATTCAAGTGAATTTACTGTTGGTTTTGATACTGCTTTAAATACTATTGTTGAAAATCTTGACAAAATTCGTCAAACTGCAGATTCACATAGTAGAATTATGATTGTTGAAACTATGGGTCGTGAATGTGGTGACCTTGCTCTACATGCAACTGCTGCTGCCAACTGTGATTTAGTAGCAACCAAAGATTTAAATATTTTAGAACCTGCTTTAATTGAACTAATCAAACAAATGTATCTTAAAAAACAACGTCGTTCAATGGTAGTAGTAGTAACTGAAAACCTATATGATGTTAAAAAAATGGCTAAAATTCTGGAAGCAGAAACTAAATGTGAAACAAGATCAGTAGTTTTAGGACAAATTCAACGTGGTGGCACAGCCAGTGCTTTTGACCGTTATCTTGCGACAATGATGGGAGTTTTTGCTGCTGAAAGATTTGCAAATAGTAACAAATCTAGCATTTGTGTTGGATTACAAGGTAACCGTTTAGTAGCCATTGAAATCCAAGATGCACTTAATACTCCAAAAATACCAGAAAAAAATTCAGCACTAACTGCTAAAGTATTACGCTTATCAGGGATTATTACAAAAAAGAATACTTAAGAAAGAGGTGAATCACTTGATTCCAATTATAAAAACAACTAAGTGTGTAACAACCTTAGGACCTGCATCAAGTTCAGCAGAAGTTATTCAACAACTAGTTGAAAATGGATCGACTTGTGCTCGAATTAACTTTTCTCATGGAACCCATGACGAACATTTAGCACGTATTAAAACAATTAGAGAAGTTGCAGCAAAACTAAACGCTCCAATTGCTATTATGTTAGACACAAGAGGACCTGAAGTAAGAACTCATACTTTCAAAGGTGGTAGTGCCCAAATTAAAAAAAATGATGTTATTACTATTATTGACAATGAAGAAATTATTGGTACTGCTGAAAAATTCTCTGTTAACTACGCAAATCTTTCTAAGGACATGAAAGTTAACGATAATTTATTAGTTGATGATGGGAAATTAACATTAAAAGTTATTACCATTAAAGGGCATGTTATTACTTGTCAAGCTTTAAACACACATACGATTAAAGACCGTCGTGCCATTAATATTCCTAACGTAAAATTATCATTACCATTTATTTCTGATAAAGATAAAGCTGATTTAATTTTTGGTTGTCAACAACAAGTTGATTTTGTGGCAGCATCATTTGTTTGTTCAAAAGCAGATATTTTAGCTATTCGTAAAGTATTAGATGACAATGGTGGTAAACACATTCAAATTATTGCCAAAATTGAATCACAATTAGCAGTGAATAATTTTGATGAAATCTTGGAAGTTTCTGATTCTATTATGGTTGCCCGTGGTGATTTAGGAGTTGAAATTCCATTTGAAAAAGTACCATTCCTAGAACGCCAATGAATCCAAAAATGTTGAGATGTTAATAAAACAGTAATTGTTGCTACACAAATGTTAGACTCAATGGTTGATAATCCTCATCCAACAAGAGCCGAAGTAACTGATGTATGAGTAGCTGTCGATTGAGGTTCAACATGTACAATGCTCTCAGGTGAATCAGCTAATGGTAATTACCCAGTACTAGCCATTGCTACGATGAGTAAAATTATTGTTGATGCTGAAAGTCATCAACCAGTAAGTAAAATTGCTAATGAATTACTAACATCAAAAGATACGTTAGTTGCTAAAACAATTAAAACCATTATTGATGAAAAACCACAATTTTTAATTACTAACAGTCAAGATAGTAAATTCTTAACAACAATTGCTAATGCTCATTTACCAGTATACATAATTCCTATTAGCAATAATGTTATTGATTACAATAAGTTTGCTTTAAATTCTGGAATTTATGCTTATTATGACCAAAAAGGTGCTACAATTGATTTAAATAATACTTTACAAATTCAAGAAGCGATTAGTAGCACGTACACAATTCCTACTAAAGCCAATATATTAGTAATTGATATTAATAATAGTACTAAACCTTTTTCATCTTTCACTGCTAAATAATCTAGTACTATTCATGTAAATAGAAAAGGAATTAGGTAACTTATGAAAATTAATATAAATACAGTAGATGGTAAATTAACATCTTATCAATTAGACCAACCGATCACTGGTTATGAATTATTATTGAAAGATGATGATAAGCAAGCAGCTTCGATCATTGCTTTTACATTGAATGGTCAATTAAAAGATTTACACTGAGAAATTAAAGAAGATGCTGAAGTTAAATTTGTTACTAAAGATGAAACTTTAGGTTGAACGGTTTTAAACTATGGTTGCGCCATGGTTTTAGCACATGCTATTAAAACTATGTATCCCAAAGCATTAATTACTGTTGCGAAAACTAATGATGATGGTTTTTACTTAGATTTTGACTATAGCACTCGTTTAACAAACGAAGATTTAGTTAAAGTTGAAAAACAAATGCATGAATTATTAAAAAATAATTTAGCTGTTGCTCGAATTTGCCAAACCCAAATTGAGTCATTAAAAAGTCACAGTGAAAATCCGTTTGCCTTAGAATATATTAAATTAAATCATGTTAATGGTTTAAAGTGCTCATACTTGGTAGACAATAAAACCTTAGTAGTTGCTTCTGGAGTTGCCATTAATGAAACAAAGTCAATGAAAGCTTTTAAATTATTAAATATTACTGGTGCATATTGATTAGGAAATGATAAAAACAAACAATTGCAAAGAATTACTGGGATTTGTCACTACTCAAAAGAACAATTAACAGCAGTTATTAAAGATATTGAAGACCGTAAAAATCGCAATCATCGTAAATTAGGAAAAGAATTAAATATTTTTACTTTCAACGATGATTGCGGGAAGGGTTTACCAATCTTTTTACCTAATGGAATGACAATTAAAAAAGTTTTACAAAATTACTTACGTGAACAAGAATTCAAATGAGAATATCAAGAAGTAGCAACACCAGTTTTAGGTTCAGTTGAACTTTATAAAAAAAGTGGTCACTGAGACCACTATCGCGAGAATATGTTTAGTCCAACTGAAAAAGAAGGTGAACAATTAGTATTGCGGCCAATGACTTGTCCTCATCATTGTATGATTTATAAAAGTGTCCCTCGTAGTTACCGTGATTTACCACTGCGTTTAAGTGAGCATGCATTGCTATATCGTTATGAAGCAAGTGGTGCTTTAACTGGTTTAGAACGTGTTCGTAGTATGGAATTAACTGATTCCCATATCTTTGTGCGTCGTGACCAAATGAAAGCAGAATTCAAACGCTGTTATCAATTAATTGCTGAAGTTTTAAAAACTTTAAATATTAAAATTGATTACTTATCACTATCATTACGTGACCCTGCTGATAAAGAAAAATATTTTAATGATGATAAAATGTGAGTTGAAGCAGAAACAGCATTGCGTGAAGTATTGGATGAATTAAAATTAGATTATAAACCGATGATTGGTGAAGCTGCCTTTTATGGTCCTAAGTTTGATGTTCAAATTAAAACAGCACTAGGTCATGAAATCACGATTTCTACAATTCAATTTGACTTTTTATTACCAAGAAAATTTAATTTAATTTATATTAACCAGAATAATAAAGAAGTTAACCCAGTTATTGTTCACCGTGGTTTAATTGGTACTTACGAACGTTTTATTGCAACACTGTTAGAACAAACAAAAGGGGTATTCCCATTATGACTATCTCCAACCCAAATTGCTATTTTACCCATTAATGAAACCCAACCGATGTTAGAATATGCTAATGCGATTCATGAAACATGTAAGCAAAATAATATTCGCGCCGAAATCATTAGTAGTGGCACTATTAGTAAACGAATTGCTGAAGCACAAACTCAAAAAGTGCCTTATCAAATTATTGTTGGCCAAAAAGAATTGAATGACAATAAAATAAGTTATCGTCAATATGGACAAAAAACAAGTCTCACTAGTGATTTAATATCATTCTTGAAATTATTAGTAAAACAAGTTAATGATAAAAAATAAATATTAATTTCTAAAAAGTATTTAAGAAATAGTCTTGAATACTTTTTATTTTATATAGATGCTTTTTAAATAGTAATCAATTAGATAATTATTACGTCCAAAATAATATTCATTAATCATAAATAAAATTTTTGTGCTTTCGTTAATTTTAATGATGTTTTTTTAATTCATTAGAATAAAAATTGATAATTTTTAAAAATAAATAAGTGTTATTTTTGATAAAATTAATATTATTTATTGATATTTTTATTAGTTTTTAAAATCTAATAAAAATATAATTATTTTTTATTAGATTTTAATTGACATTGCCTTTGCTTTTCTGTATTATTATTATTGTGACCAAAAACAAAGGGGTCATAAATCAGAAAAAACGATCTTTGAAAACTAAATAGAACAAGAATTAATCCGTCAATTTTTATTAAAAAATTAAGTAAGTCAGACATCATTCTTTTAACAAAAAAAACAATTTTATTGAGAGTTTGATCCTGGCTCAGGATTAACGCTGGCGGCATGCCTAATACATGCAAGTCGAACGGAAGTAGCAATACTTTAGTGGCGAACGGGTGAGTAACACGTATCTAACCTACCATTTAGTGGGGAACAACTGTTGGAAACGACAGCTAATACCGCATATGTTATTAGTATGAAAAACTAATAATGAAAGGAGCAGTAATGCTTCGCTAATTGATGGGGATGCGGCGCATTAGCTAGTTGGTAAGGTAATGGCTTACCAAGGCAATGATGCGTAGCCGGTCTGAGAGGACGAACGGCCACATTGGGACTGAGACACGGCCCAAACTTCTACGGAAGGCAGCAGTAGGGAATTTTTCACAATGGGCGAAAGCCTGATGGAGCAATGCCGCGTGACTGATGAAGGTCTTCGGATTGTAAAGGTCTGTTGTAAGGGAAGAAATACTATAATAGGAAATGATTATAGGATCGACGGTACCTTACCAGAAAGCCACGGCTAACTATGTGCCAGCAGCCGCGGTAATACATAGGTGGCAAGCGTTATCCGGATTTATTGGGCGTAAAGCGTGCGTAGACGGTTATGCAAGTCTGAGGTTAAATTTAGGGGCTCAACCCCTAACCGCCTTGGAAACTACATTACTAGAGTATAGGAGAGGTTAGTGGAATTTCATGTGTAGCGGTGGAATGCGTAGATATATGAAGGAACACCAGTGGCGAAGGCGGCTAACTGGCCTATTACTGACGTTGTGGCACGAAAGCGTGGGGAGCAAATAGGATTAGATACCCTAGTAGTCCATGCCGTAAACGATGAGTACTAAGTGTTGCCAAGAGGCAGTGCTGTAGCTAACGCATTAAGTACTCCGCCTGAGTAGTATGCTCGCAAGAGTGAAACTCAAAGGAATTGACGGGGACCCGCACAAGCGGTGGAGCATGTGGTTTAATTCGAAGCAACGCGAAGAACCTTACCAGGTCTTGACATACCTTGCAAAGCTATAGAGATATAGTGAAGGTTAACAAGGATACAGGTGGTGCATGGTTGTCGTCAGTTCGTGTCGTGAGATGTTTGGTTAAGTCCAGCAACGAACGCAACCCTTGTCCTTAGTTGCCAGCATTAAGTTGGGGACTCTAAGGAGACTGCTAGTGTAAGCTAGAGGAAGGTGGGGACGACGTCAAATCATCATGCCCCTTATGACCTGGGCTACACACGTGCTACAATGGCTGATACAAAGAGTCGCAAAACCGCGAGGTTAAGCCAATCTCAAAAAGTCAGTCTCAGTCCGGATTGAAGTCTGCAACTCGACTTCATGAAGTCGGAATCGCTAGTAATCGCAAATCAGCAATGTTGCGGTGAATACGTTCTCGGGTCTTGTACACACCGCCCGTCAAACCACGAGAGTTGGCAATGCCAGAAGTTGGTGTCCTAACCGTAAGGAGGGAGCCACCCAAGGCAGGGTTGATGATTGGGGTTAAGTCGTAACAAGGTATCCCTACCGGAAGGTGGGGATGGATCACCTCCTTTCTATGGAGTTTAATTTCTTTCGAGAAATCAAGACAACAAGAAAAATCAGATGTGTGACTTATTGGATTAATTTAATTGTTCTGTTTAGTTTTCAGGGATTGTTATCTCTGAGCAATTGTTCTTTAAAAACTGGATAATAGACATCTTTTAAAAAAAAAGATAAGTTTTATCTTGCAATAGGATATTCTAAAAATAAATTATTAAGAGCGTATGGTGGATGCCTTGGAATTGGAAGACGAAGAAGGACGCGATTACCTGCGATAAGCTTCGGGGAGCTGGAAATAAGCTTTGATCCGGAGATGTCCGAATGGGGAAACCCACTATCTTTAATCAGATAGTACTGCATAATGAATACATAGTTATGTAGAGAGTGATACCTAGAGAATTGAAACATCTTAGTACCTAGAGGAAAAGAAAGCGAATGCGATTCCCTTAGTAGCGGCGAGCGAAAAGGGACCAGCCTAAACCAGTCGTCAGACTGGGGTTATAGGGAGCCACTAATTAAGTTTGAAGGAGTTACAAAGTTTACATATAGCAGAAGTTGTTGGGAAGCAACGCCATAGACGGTGAAAGCCCAGTATGCGAAATGTGTAGACCTCCTTGGTAAACCCTGAGTACGGCGAGGCACGTGAAACCTTGTCGGAATTTGCGCAGACCACTGCGTAAGGCTAAATACTAACCAATTACCGATAGTGAACCAGTACCGTGAGGGAAAGGTGAAAAGTACCCCGAGAGGGGAGTGAAATAGTTCCTGAAACCATATGCTTACAACAAGTCGGAGCCCGTTAATGGGTGACGGCGTGCCTTTTGTAGAATGAGCCGGCGAGTTATGATTACATGCAAGGTTAAGTCGAAAAGACGGAGCCGAAGTGAAAGCGAGCCTGAATAGGGCGTTTAGTATGTGGTCCTAGACCCGAAACCAGGTGATCTAGCCATGAGCAGGTTGAAGTTGATGTAACAGTCAATGGAGGACCGAACCAACGTTCGTTGAAAAGACCGTGGATGACTTGTGGCTAGCGGTGAAATTCCAATCGAACCTGGAGATAGCTGGTTCTCCCCGATATAGTTTTAGGACTAGCGTCAAAATTAGTGCAACGGAGGTAAAGCTCTGAATGTATGATGGCCCCACCTCGGGGTACTGAATGCAATTAAACTGCGAATGCCGTTGTTACATGTTTGGCAGTCAGTCTATGGGTGATAAGGTCCATGGACGTGAGGGAAACAGCCCAGATCATCAGCTAAGGTCCCCAATCAATACTAAGTGGAAAACGATGTGGAATTGTTTAAACAGCTAGGAGGTTGGCTTAGAAGCAGCCATCCTTTAAAGAGTGCGTAACAGCTCACTAGTCGAATGATTCTGCGCGGAAAATGTACCGGGGCTAAGTATTGTACCGAAGCTATGGGTCTATATATATGTACACATATATTGTGGGCGGTAGGGGAGCGTTCTAATCTGCAACGAAGCTAGACCGGAAGGACTAGTGGAGCGTTTAGAAGTGAGAATGCCGGCGTGAGTAACGATTGAAGGTGAGAATCCTTCATGCCGATTGACCAAGGTTTCCTGGGCTAGGTTCGTCCACCCAGGGTTAGTCAGGACCTAAGGCGAGGCTGAAAGGCGTAGTCGATGGACAACAGGTTGATATTCCTGTACCACCATGGTGACTGATGGAGTGACGAAGAAGGCTAAAATATCCCAGCCGTTGGTTGTGCTGGGCTAAATACAAAGAGGGTTGTGTAGGCAAATCCGCACAGCAATAACCTTGAAGTATGATGGGGAGTGAACGGTTCGCCTAGTAACAAAGTATTTGACGCCAAGCTTCCAAGAAAAGCTTCTAAAGACATCATCATGGTGCCTGTACCGAGAACGGACACACGTGGTCAAGGAGAATATCCTAAGGCAAGCGAGATAACTATAGCTAAGGAACTCTGCAAAATAACCCCGTAAGTTAGCGAGAAGGGGAGCTCATAGCAATATGAGTCGCAGTGAAGAGGTCCGGGCGACTGTTTAGCAAAAACACAGCTCTGTGCAAAGTCGTAAGACGAAGTATACGGGGTGACGCCTGCCCAGTGCTGGAAGGTTAAAGAGATTTGTTAGCGCAAGCGAAGCTTTGAACTGAAGCCCCAGTGAACGGCGGCCGTAACTATAACGGTCCTAAGGTAGCGAAATTCCTTGTCAGGTAAGTTCTGACCCGCACGAAAGGCGTAACGATCCGGACGCTGTCTCGGCTATAGACTCGGTGAAATCTTAGTACCTGTGAAGATGCAGGTTACCCGCGATTAGACGGAAAGACCCCGTGGAGCTTTACTACAACTTGATATTGAATTTTGGTGTAGTTTGTACAGCATAGGTGGGAGACGTTGATATGCAGACGCAAGTAGGCATGGAGTCACCATTGGGATACCACCCTTGCTATATTGAAATTCTAACTTGAAACCATGATCTGGTTTAAGGACAGTGTCTGGTGGGTAGTTTGACTGGGGCGGTCGCCTCCTAAAAAGTAACGGAGGCGCCCAAAGGTACCCTCAATATGAATGGAAATCATATGTAGAGCGCAAAGGTAAAAGGGTGCTTGACTGCGAGACATACAAGTCGAGCAGGAACGAAAGTTGGGCTTAGTGATCCGGCGGTGCTGTGTGGAAAGGCCGTCGCTCAACGGATAAAAGTTACCCCGGGGATAACAGGCTAATCTCTCCCAATAGTTCATATAGACGGGGAGGTTTGGCACCTCGATGTCGGCTCATCGCATCCTGGAGGTGTAGTCGCTTCCAAGGGTTGGGCTGTTCGCCCATTAAAGCGGTACGCGAGCTGGGTTCAGAACGTCGTGAGACAGTTTGGTCCCTATCTGTCGTGGGCGCAAGAAATTTGAGGAAAGCTGTTCCTAGTACGAGAGGACCGGAATGGACCTACCTCTGGTGCACCAGTTGTCACGCCAGTGGCACAGCTGGGTAGCTATGTAGGGCATGAATAAGCGCTGAAAGCATATAAGCGCGAAGTCAGTTCCAAGATGAGATTTCTCATTCGAAAGAAGTAAGATCCCTTGAATACTACAAGGTTGATAGGTCAGGTGTGTAAGCATAGTGATGTGTTTAGCTTACTGATACTAATAGATCGAGGATTTATTAAAGATATTCTCTATTGCAAATCAAAAGTAATCAAATTTAAAGATGTCTATTTCTAGTTTTTAGGGAGCAATTGCTGTAAACTATTTGGTGTCAATGGCGGAGTGGCCACACCTGTTCCCATCTCGAACACAGCAGTTAAGCACTCCAGCGGCGAAAATACCAGCAATGGGAAAATAGCACGATGCCAAATTTTTTATTATTCTTTTTACAAGTCTTAATTTTAAACGTTAAGATTTTTTTTATTTTAAAAATAACACTTATAATATAAATTATAAATAATAAAAGAGTACGTGAATACTTATAGTTTGTGTTATTTATGAAAAAATATAAAAAAATGTTAATATTTACTTATATAATTATGATTTTTTTATTTTTTCTTTAAGAATACAAAGGGTGAGATTAAGATGAGCCAAAATAAAAAAGGATTTTTACATCCTTTTATTAAGTATTTAATTGAGAGTAAACAATTGGAAATTATTATTGAAGAATATTCAACAGAATCTGAAGAAATTGTTGCAGCAACTGATTAGTTGGATATTAAATTTAGTTTGTTTTAAACACTTATTTTCTTAACGATTGATAAGTAATTTTTAGTTTATCACAAGTTCTGGTTTTAAAACAAAAAAAGTATTGCAATTTGTGCAAAATTTACTATAATAATAAATGACATAAAGAAAGTAGTATTTTACACTCACCTGATAACTAAGTTGTTATAGGTTCAATGCTTTACAGATCTTATTTATATAAAAATAAGTTACTTTGTAATGGTGAGTGTGCTCTTTAGGCACACTTTTATTTATGTATCTATCCAAAGGAGGTATGTATGGCTATTAAAAATAATGACGATTTATGAAATAGCAATATTCCTTATGAAAGCTTAATCATTGGTAACGATGGTACTAATTATGGATTAATGAAGAGATTCGATGCTTTACGCAAAGCTAAAGAATTAGGATTTGATATACTATGCATTTCACCAAATGCTCGTCCTCCTGTTTGTAAAATGTTTAAATTTGATAAATATCGCTTTGAGCAACAACAAAAAGAAAAGGAAGCTAAAAAAGCACAAAAGGCCGCAATTTCTGAAGAAAAAGAAATTCGTTTAAGCGCTGTTATTGGTGATCATGATATACAAACTAAGGCTAAAAATGCTCGAAAGTTTTTAAATGATGGAAACAAAGTAAAAATTACTTTAAAATATCGTGGTCGTCAAAACTCTAATCCTGAAATTGGGAAAGAAGTTATTATGAAGTTTTACAAAGAATTAGAAGATATTTGTATTTATGATAAAAGTTTTGATAAAAAAGAAAAAAATATACAAACTATTTATTTATTTCCAAAAAAGAAAAGTCAAGAAAATTAATCGGAGGTCAAAAATATGCCAAAAATGAAAACAAAGAAGGCCATTAAAAAGCGTATTAAAATTACCGGAACTGGCAAAATTATGTGTGGGACAGCTGGTGTTTCTCACTTAGCACAAAATAAAACAACAAAACAAAAACGTCAAGCTCGTGGATGAGGTCTAGTTGATGCAACTGACTGTAGACGTTGAAAAAAAATTAAGATATCTTAAGAAAGGTGATATAAAATGGCTCGAGTTAAAGGTGGTTATACAACTAATCATCGTCGTAAAAAAATATTAAAGTTAGCTAAAGGATACTATGGAGCAAAACACACTCTATACCGTACAGCCAATGAACAAGTTATGAATTCCCTTGCGTATGCTTACCGTGACCGTAAGAATCGTAAACGTGAATTCCGTAAACTTTGAATTACCAGAATTAATGCTGCGGTTCGTAATTATGATTTATCATACTCACGTTTTATTGATGGTTTGAATAAAGCAAATATCAATTTAAATCGTAAAATATTATCAGAATTAGCAATTAATCAACCAGAAGAATTTGAAAAATTAGTTATTGCGTCTAAAGCAGCTTTAGCATAATAACCAAATTATTAACAAAATGCTTCTCTATAACAGAGAAGCATTTTGTTTAGTTTTTAATTAATTATTATAACTATAAAAGTTTAACGGTTATAAATTTTCATAGTTATTAGTATTTATTTTTCGGACTTCTCCCCACATGTACTTGTGGAGGAAACAATGAAATTGAATGAGTTCAATAATACTTTTCAAACTGAAAAACAATGTCTTGCATATATAGCAAGTTTGAAACAAAGCAAATGTATTAGGTGTTCTAGTTTTAATTTGAATACTTCTAATTTAATAAAATGAGATGTTTGAAATGTCATCAAACATTCAGTATTCTCACGGGCACTATATTTTCAAAGTCACAAACACCTTTAATATCTTGGTTTTATCTCATCTTTAGATGAATAAACACCAAACATGGAATTCCATCAACTGATGTTGCAAAAGAATTGGGAGTGACCTTGAAAACAGCTTGAAGAATGGGTCATAAAATCCGAAGTGCCATTGCTAAACAAGAACCTCAATTCATTGTTGAGGGCATAGTGCAAATGGATGAAATGTATCTTTCACATATGGGTTTAAAAAACAAGGAAGATCCTTGTTGCACAAAACCTTGATTGTTGGTATTTATGAAAAAACAACCAACAATCTGATTGTGAAAGTATTGAAAAACGCAAACAGTAAAAATCTTTTGCAGTTTGCAATAAACCACATTTCTTCAAAGTGTGATGTACATACTGATTCTTGAAAAGGATATCGCGATTTGAAATCGGTTTTCACTAAGCATGAAACAGTTAACCATCAAGATGGCTATGTTTCAAAAACTGGTGTAAATACCAACCAAATTGAGTCAGTATGAAAACATATACGAAGAACATTTAAAACACATATCAAAGTTGCAAAACATCATATTCATTTATATGCAAAAGAAGCTGCATATAAATTCAATAACATACCTAGTTTTGAAACTGTAATGCTATGTTTAATTTAAAAATGTGGGGAGAAGTCCGTAGATAGGCTTTTCTCAGCATTTATGTGATAAAATTTAAAAATAGTACATAAAGGGAGAAAAGCCTTATTTTTTATATCTAAAAAATTGTGTTTTTATGTTATAGTATTATTAGTAGTAAAGTTAATGAAATTTAATTTAGTAATAAGTAGAAAATTATACAAAATATTTGGAGGCTGTATGAACTTGAATATATTTGGGTTTTTTGATGGTAACCCACAAGATATTATTAATCCTTTGTTTGGAATGTATTATTGAATTGGTTTAGTTTTGTCAATATCTTTTATTGGAAGTTTATTTATTTTTAAAAGATTTTACGCTAACTTAAGCAAACATTATAGTTTTAAGTGTAGTTTAGGAATTTTTCAATTAGTTTTATATGTAGGTTTTTATGTTGTTCATGGTCTTAATGGTAATAATTATAACTCATATGATTATTTTCCATTTCAACTTTGTTCAGTGCTAAATATTACTAGTGGTTTATTATTAATCATTCCAATTCAAGGAATGTTTAATATCACATTTCCTTTAATTGGTCCAGTTCTTTTAGCATTCTTATTTCCAGATAGCAGTAAATGAGTATTCGGACCACAGCATTTCTTATATTGAAATTATTATATTATTCACACTATTATCATTTTTTCTTACTTGTATTTATATTTATATGGTCACATTCAGTATGACAAAACATATATCAAAAAAAGCATTTTATATATCACAATGTTTGGAGCAGGTGTCTTTATTTTTAACGAATCATTTGGTACTAATTATTTATTTATTGGTGATCAAGGATATACAGCAAGTATTGGTAAGGATACATTAAATACTTCAGTTTGATTACCAATTCTTCGTTTTGGGTTTATGTTTGTAGTAGGTATTACCTTACTATGCTTGACATATGTATTTATCGCTAAAAGCTTATTACCATTTTATTTAGATAAGGGAACAGAAGTTAACCCACTTCATGAAAATAAAAAAAACTTAATTCAAAAAATTCATAATTTTGTTAAATCAATTAAGTTTAAAAATACAGTAAGATCATAATTATTTATAAAAATTAGAAGGTGAACCAACTATGTTAAACCAAGAGCAATTTACAACCATTATTAACTTACAACGTGAATTAGATAATAAAATTATTACAACAAGAAGTGTTAGTGAAAGTAGTACTTTAACTGCACGATTTTTAGCTTTATTAGTTGAATTAGCCGAATTTGCTAATGAACAACGATGCTTCAAATATTGAAGTTCAAAGCCAAGTTCTGCTAAGAATGTGATGTTAGAAGAATATATTGATGGATTGCATTTTATTATTAGTATTGCTAATAGTTTAAATATTAATTTTAAAAAATATCATTTTATAGAGCAAGATAATGAAGTAGAACTTACGCTACTTTTTATCAGTTTATTTGCTAGTGTTACTACATTTTTCACATCAAAAACTAATGAAAACTTTTATCAATTATTAAACTTTTATTTTTCAATTGCCAAAAGATGCGAATTTACTAATAATGATATTATTAGTAGTTATCTTACTAAAAATAAAATAAATCATTTACGACAATCCCAAAATTATTAAAAATAAAAAAGGAATTTAATTTGAAATAAGGTAAGTATTAGTAAGAAAGGAATTTTAAAATGGCTATTGTTAAAAATTTTAATTATGGCAATACACAATGAGAATATATAATTACGTATAAACAACAAAAGCATATGTATTTAAAAGTTTGTAATGATAAAATTCTTGTTAGCGCTCCATTTTTTATGCAAGAAAAATTAGTTGAAGATTTTATTTTAAAAAGTTTACCAAAAATTACCAAAAATAAAATAGTAAAAGAACGTAATCTGGTTATTAATGGTCAAGATGATTACGTTTACTTTTTAAATGAAAAATATCCTATCTTTATTAAATATCATTCTCAAAAAACAGTAATTAATTTTGATTATCCACAATTAGTTGTATTTACTAAGTTACAAGATTTAAAACAAATCCAAATAAAAATTGAAATCTTTTTAAGAAAGGAATCAATGTTAATTTTTATGAATCGTTTGCAATATTGGTCACAAATCATGGGTATTGAGTTTAATATCCTTAAAATTCGTTCAATGGTTAGTAAATGAGGAATTTGTCAACCAATTGCAAAAATAATTACTCTTAATTACAAACTAATTCACTATAGTTATGATATTATTGATTATGTTGTCATTCATGAACTAGCTCATATTATTCATGGTCACCATCAGAAATCTTTTTGAAACTATGTTATGCAATTTTGTCCTAATTATCAAGATTGTCAAAAGTTTTTAAAACAAAGTAGGGGTTGCTAATGAAACAAATAATGTCACTTAAAAATCCCCTAATTCAAGACTTGGTGTTATTGCACGATAAAAAATATCGTGATACAAAACAATTGTTTTTAATTGAAGGAGACCATTTAATTACTGTTGCCTTTAGTCAAAAGCAATTAACAACAATTTTAATAGATGAAAAATATTACAATAAATTTGATAAATTGTTAAAAGATTGTTATGGTGTTGATATTATTGTTATTAATGAGATGATTATTAAAAAACTGTCACAAAATAAATCACCACAACCTTTAATTGGACTATGTACCATGAAAAAAGCTAATACTCATTTAACTACTAATAACATTATTATGATTGACACCATTCAAGACCCGGGTAATTTAGGGAATATTCTGCGAAGTGCGGTTGCTTTTAATTTTTCTGAAATTTATTTATCACAAGGTAGTGTTGATTTATATAATCACAAGGTAATTAGTGCAAGTCAAGGAGCAATTTTTTATAGTAATGTTTACTATGAAGAATTTGAACAGTTGTTAATAAAAGTAAAAACCAAACAATATAAAATTTATGGAACATTTTTACATGAGCCTAATACTACTAACTTAAATAAAATTACTTTTTCTGGCAAAACTGCTCTGCTATTTGGTAATGAAGGTCAAGGTATCAATGACAAGTATAAAATTTATATTGATACTAACATGATTATTAAAACTACGTCTAATGTAGAATCATTAAACCTTGCAACAAGTATTGCCATTGTAATATATTGCTTATTCGTTAGTAATATATTAAAATAAAGGTGTTTTATAATATAAAACAGTAGAGAATAACATTTGGAGGTATATAGTGTTAGAAGTTAGTGACTTAAGAAAGAAATTAGATATTATTAGACAACAAGCTTTTATTAATATTGAAAAGATTAATGATTTATATGAATTACAAGTAACAAAAACCCAATATTTAGGCAAAAACTCAGCAATTAATGATATTTTAAAGTCGGTTACTCAATTACCTCATCAATATCGAATCGAGATTGGTCAGTTAACTAATAAACTTAAAAAAGAAATTTCTGATAAGATAACTATTAAGTTTAATGAACTTGAAAAAAAATTAATTGATGAAAAATTAAAAGATTCTGAAATCGATTTAACTTTACCAGGTTTAGATTTCAGTATTGGTCATCGTAATCCTTTATTAAAAACAGTTGATGATATTGCTAATATTTTTAAAAATTTAGGTTATCAAATTGTCAGTGGTAATGAAGTTGAAAACGAAGAATACAATTTTAATCGCTTAAATTTACCTGCTAATCATCCAGCACGCGCGATGCAAGATACTTTTTATTTAGATAATAATAGTAAAGAAGTTAATCGTTGATTATTAAGAACTCATGCTACTAACATTACTGCTCGTATTTTAAGTAAACAAAATAAAAATAAACAGAAAGTAGAAGCTGTTATTAGTTTAGGCAATGTTTATCGTAAAGATAATGATGATGCTACTCATTCTCACCAGTTTATGCAAGTTGATGGATTTGTTGTTGCTCCGAATATTACCTTTGCTAATTTAAAATGAACTTTAAATCATTTTTGTCAACAAATGTTTGGTTTAGAAACTAAAACTCGTTTACGCCCTAGTTATTTTCCTTTTACCGAACCTTCAGTAGAAGTAGATGTTAATTGTCCAATGTGTAAGCTACAAGGTTGCTCATTATGCAAACATACAGGCTGAATTGAAGTTCTTGGCGCAGGAATGATTCATCCTAATGTTTTTACCGCTGCAGGTTTAGATGAAGCAACCGCAGGTTTTGCCTTTGGCGTAGGAATCGAAAGAATTGCTATGATTAAATATGGTATTGATGATATTAGATTGTTTTATAATAATGATTTACGTTTCTTAAAACAATTTTAAAGAGAGGAGTATATAATGACCATTTCACGTAAGATAATCTCACAATGATTAGATCTTAGTAGTATTAAAGATAAAGAAATTATTATTGCTTTAAATAGTTTAGGATTTGAAGTAGAACAAGTTAGAAACCTAGTTTTTACCAATACTAATTTAATAGTTGGCGAAATACTTAGAATTACAAAACATCCTAAGTCAAGTAAGTTAAATATATGCGAAGTAAGTTTAGGCAATAAAAGTACAACTATTGTTTGTGGTGCTAGTAATGTTGCTGTTGGTAACAAAGTTGTTGTTGCCAACATAGGTAGCACGCTAGCTAATGGTCTTATTATCACGAGTAGAACCATTCAAGATGTTGTTTCATCAGGAATGATTTGCTCATTAACAGAATTAGGAATTTTTGGTAATGTCCAAAATAAAGATGAAATATCAGGCATTATTCATTTACCTAGTGATGCTGTTGTTGGCAATAATAATCCTTTGCAATATTTAAAATTAGATGACACAATTTTTTTTATTGATTTAACTGTTAACCGTAGTGATTGTTTAGGAACTTATAGTATAGCACGTGAACTTAGCGCTTATTTCAAAATCCCATTAAAGAATATGGGAATTAGTAATTTATTATTTTTAGATAAAAAACCTCAAGTTTCCGTTGTTAATACTAAAATTCAAGCTTTAGCAACTTTAAAAATTCGTTTAAAACAGAATTCAACTAAATTAACACCAATGTGAATTAAAAGAACCTTACAACTTGCTAATATTGCCCCTAAAACTTTAGTTGAAGATGTTGTTAATTTAGTTATGTTAGAATTAGGTCAACCTATAATTACTTTTAATGCTGAGTTATTAAAAGAACCTTCAATTAATGTTTCTCCTAAATCATATCCAGAAGGCAGTTTAAAAATTGAAAAAGGGGATATAGTTATCCATGATAAATTTTTAGCCTTTAGTGTTTTAGGAATTAGTTATAATATTGATTATGAAGTTAAACCAAGTACCAAAGATATCTTTATTTTTTCTATTAATCCTAATGTTCAAACAATGATTGAACAAGCTAAACGTCATATTGCTATTAATAGTATTTTTATTGAACGTTTAGTGAAACCAGTTGCACCTGACTACTATATGATTGCTTTACAACGCTACTTATTTATTTTAGATCAATTAAAAATTGAATATGAAATTCTTGGATTTAGTAATGACATTCCTTACAATATTCAAGAAAAATTACTTGTTTTAAATTATAATGATATTAATAAAATTTTAGGCTCTAGTTTAGAAATCAAAGAAATCATTACTTATTTAACTGTTATTGGTTGTAAAGTTGAACTAGTTCCTACTAATCATGAGTTACTAAAAATAACTGCACCAGGTCACCGTAACGATTTAAATAATACTAATGATTTAAGTGAAGAAATTGCTAGAATTATTGGCTATGATAACTTGCCGGTAACAATGCCAGTATTTTATGTTCCCCAAAAACCACCTACAGTCTTAGAAACATTAATGGGAAATTGAAGAAATCACTTAATTAGTTATGGTTTTAACCAAGTAAAAACTTACAGTTTAACAAGTAGGAAAAGTTTAACTGAATTTAATTTTTTTAATCATAAAAGTCCAGTTAGTTTAAGTTCACCATTAACTTCAACACGTGAAGTTATGCGTTTTAATTTAACAGATAGTTTATTAAAAATTTGCCAATATAATTATGCGCGCAAAGAAACCCAACTTAAAATTTTTACTGATGAAACTATTTATACTGGTGATGATGGTGATGATAATCATCATTTAGGATTAGTAATTATGGGTGATTTTTTGCCAAAGTCTAGTATTAGCAAATCTAATCCTAATCCTTATCATGTTGTTAAAGGTTTCATTGATGGTTTTTTAAACAAGGTTATTCCTCATGTTTCACAAAATATTATTTATAAACCTAATAAAAACATTGCTATGCATCCATATTTAAGCGCTGATATTTTTTATGAACAAGAACACATTGCTACTATTGGCGCATTGCATCCCCAAACTGAAAAGCAAATGAATTTTGAAAAAATATTCTTAGCAGAAATTAATTGTACTAAAATAGCAAAAATTATTATAGCATCTGAAAAGAATGTTATTAAGTTTAAACCATGGTCAAAATTTAATCCATTAAATCGTGATATTTCTATTTTTGTTGGAATTAGTGTCCAGTTTTCAGATATTAAAATTATGTTGTTAGACGAAAATATTGAATTTCTTGAACAGGTTATATTAATTGATTTTTATACTGATGATCGCTTAAAATCACAATTCCAACATTCTTTAACTTTTAATTTAAAATTCAATAGTAGTGAAAAACAATTAGATGAAGAAAAAATTAAATCTTCAATAACAGTTGTTCAAAATCTTTTAAAAAACAAATTTAATGCTACTATTCGGTAAAAAAACTAAGAAAGTAATGAATTTTAAATTAAGGTATCTAATCATGTACTGCTTTAAAAATAGTAATTTAAAATTTTATAAAACTGCATTATTATTTATGATTCCAATTATCGCTCAATCATTAATTGAAACATTATTAAATTTAATGAATAATTTTGTAGTTGGTCAATTTGGTGATGATAATTCTATTGCTGGAGTTGCATCATCAAGTAATATTTATGATATGGTTTGATATATTTTTTTTGCTGTTGTAGCAACAGGAAATATTTTTACTGCGCAATATCTGGGGGTTAAGAATAAAAATAAAATTCAAGAAACTACTAATATTAAGTTATTTTACACTTTAATTTTTTCTATTATTTTCGTAATAGTTTTAGAATTATTTAGTAAACAAATTATGGGCGTTATTCTAGGATCTGAAGACAAAACACATGAAAAAGCCATTGGCGTGGCTGAACAGTATAGTCGTTTAATTGCTTGAAACTATCCATTGCTAGGATTTGCTTTTATTATGTCTATTACTATGAATACTTGTGGTAATGTGAAAACACCATTAATAACTTCAATTTGTTCTTTATTTTTAAATACCGCTTTAGTTTGTATTTTATCTTTACCATATAAAGGTGGTCCTAACTTAGGGATTGAAGGTTTAGCTATTAGTTTAATTGTTTCACGAGTTGTGGAATGTATTATTTTTGTTACTTATTTGATTTATAAAAAACCCATTTATTTCCCTAATTTAAATATTTTGAAATTTACTAAAAGTTTACATAAAAAATATTTTATTACATTTTTACCATTATTTGCTAGTCAAGTTTTATTTGGTGTTTCAGTTGTTATGTTAACTGCTTTGTATTCACATTATGGTGATACTGATGTCATTGCTGCTGTCCAAATTGTCGGTTCTGTTGTTGCTATTTTCTACTCTACTTTTAGGGGATATAATGCATTAGTAGGAAATTCTGTCGGAAATTTATTAGGTTCTAGTGAGTTAGTCTTAGCTAAAGAAAATGCTTTAAAAATTTTAAAGTTAAGTTTTGGTATTTCGACCGTAATTGCTATTATCATTGTCAGCAGTGCCTTTTGGGTACCGAGGGCTTTATTTCCTAATTTATCAGAAAAAGCTATGAATTTAGCTGTTTGGTATATGGCTTTTTCTGCTGTTACTTATTTCTTTATTAATATGATGCAACCGCTATTTAGTTTTCTGTATGCTGGTGGTTATACGTTAATTGCTAGTATTGCTGATTTATTTTTAATTTGATTTATTGACATTTTTATTACCTTTGCTTTATTACAATGAACAAGTTTGAGCATTCAAATGGTAATTATGATTTCTTGTTTAGATAAAGTGGCTGATTTTGTTTGTGGTTATTTACTATATAAATTTATTCCGTGAAATAAAAATATTATTAATACTATCAAATTAGAAAGTATTCCTCATCCTATCTTTGAACCGCATGGATAAAAAATGTTAAAAAGAAATATTTAATGTTATACTTATAAAGTATAAAATTCAAGAAAGGAAGTTAAATATGAGTGTAATTAAAATTAATAATATTACAAAATCATATAATGGTAAAGTCGTACTTGGCCCTATTAGTTTAAATATTACTGCCGGTAGTTCAGTTGCTATTTTCGGTGCTAATGGCGCAGGAAAAACTACACTTTGCGAAATCATTAGTAATACCAAAAATGCTACTATCGGTAGCATTGAATATAGCTTTGATAAAAAGGATATTCCTTATGTTTTAGGGATTAATTTTCAAGATCAAGTTTATCCTAATTTTATTACTGTCAAAGAATTAATAAACTTTTATCATAAAATCTATGTTAATAAAATTAAACCAGAAGTATTTTCTTCAATGTTAGAAAAGTTTCAATTAGCAGAATTGTTTAAACGAAAAGTAAACAGTTTATCAGGTGGACAAAGACAAAGAGTTAATCTTTTCTTATCTTTATTTCATCAACCTAAAATCTATGTTGGTGATGAAATATCAACTGGTTTAGATGTTAAAACCAGAATTGATGTTATTAACTTTTTGCAAGAACAAATTAGTCTAAATAATATTACTTTAATTTTAGTTAGTCACAATCTTGATGAGATTCAAGCGCTATGTCAACGTATTATTTTTTTAAAAGATGGCGTGGTTATTGACGACACTACTGTGAGTGAAGTTACTAAAAAGTATTGTTCATTATTAAAATATTATTTAGAAAAAACTGAAGGTAAGAAGCCTGTTAGTAAGGAGGCAAAATAATGTTAGCCATGTTTCGGTTATTATTGGGTTACTTAAAAAAATCTTTTCATAGTATCTTTTTTGGCTTTGTTTTTCCGATTATTATGTTGACTATTTTAGTTGCAGTGCTTGGTGGTGATAATTCCGCCAATACTGTTTTACCAGGATTAGTTATGTCAGCGTCACCGGTATTAGGAATTGTTACACTAGCTATGACTTATTCTGATTTTAAACAATCCATTATTATTAAAAGAATTGGTGCAACTCCATTACGACCATGAGAATTTATTAGTAGTATTTTGATTTTTCATGTTATTTTAATTTTTGTTGGTAGTTTCTGAACCTTAGGAATTGGTTCTGCTTTATATCAAAATCAAATTAATCGGGGTGCTATTAATTGAGGATACGTTTTATTATCAATTTTACTATCATCAGTAATGTGTTCAGCAGTAGGGGTAATGGTAGGAATTTTAGCGCCTGATTTTAAAGTTGCTAACGCTTTTTCGTTATTATTATATTTACCAACTTCATTTTTATCAGGACAATACATTCCCTATCAAGGTATTAGTAAACAACCTGCTTTAGTTATTATTGCCAAAATCATTCCTTTTTCATACCCTGTTTCAATTATGAATCGCGGATGAAATAATTATAGTTCAAGTTCTGATTTAGCTAATTCTGCTTTATTTAATAACTATTGAGTTCCTATTTTAGTTAGTATTGTTTGAATTGGTACATTAGTATTTGGCGCTATTATGGCTTACAAATATCGTCGCAAATAAATATAAAACAAAAATAAAGTTCAAACTAATATTAGAGTGAACTTTTATATTTTTTATAAAGGATTTGGTGATATTGAAGATGAAATTTGTTTTGATAAGCTTGTTTCATCAAAGTCATTAACTTCAGATGATTTGAAGTTTTTAGTAAAGAGAGAATTTATATTATCCTCATTTAAATCATTAAAAGACTGTGATTTATTGCCATTAGTTAAGGAACAAGTAGTTTTTAATGATTCAATTTCAGTTTCTAATGTTTTAATTTAATCTTTTAATTCTGTAAATTTTCAATTTAATTCATTATATTTGTCATTAAGTTGTTTAATTTCTCACATTCCGCATGTAATAAATTTAAGTGGTCAATGTCATAATTTTCTTAGAATTTGTTTTTCTTTTTGAAAATTTACTTTAAAATCTCCTTTTCTTTGTTAATATTTGTCAATTTTTCATTTAATTCTGCTAAAGTAGATTTTTTTTGTTCAATAGTTGCTGAAAGTTCATTGTTTGTTTCCAATTCACTATCTTTATTATCTTTTGTTAAGTTAATTAAACTTTTAGATTTTTTTATTTCATTTTTTGAATTAGTTAAAGAGGTTGTTATCGTAGTTTCATTAGTATTTGAAAAAAGTATTTCATCTTCTTCAGTAGTTGTTAAAGCATTTAAATCATAAGTATGTACTAAGTTAAAGTCTGAAACTAGGTTTCCATCTTTCGTTTGATTGTTTAAAAATGACTTTGTTGTAGCAAATAAACTTAGTATTGGCATAACTTGGTTATTCTCATATTTTTTACTATTTTTTCCACAATAATCTTCATACTCTTTAAGTATCTTGCTAGCACTATCAATATCTTCTAATTTTTCTATTTTTTTAATTCTTCAATAATTCTTTTGTAATAAGGAATTTGATTTTTATACTTAAGTTTATATTTTGAATTTATTTCTTCAAGTTTTTCAATTAATTCTTTTGCATTCATACTATTTTTATTTGCTGGTGCCATTTATTTTCACTTCTCCCCAATTTAAACATAAAAAACCATTTAACTTTTAAGCAAAATTAAGTGGGTTAAAAAACTTATATTAAGTTTACTATTTTAGTATTTCATCATTAGTTTTTCCATAATCTGGTTTAAATTTTTCAATATATTCAACGTCAGATGCTTCATTAGATCTAATAATATTACAAATTGCTTCAATTTCAACAGAACCTGCATAATTACCATTTTTTCTCATTTCTTTTAAAGTTGTTTCTAGTTGTTTTTCTTCATTATCTTTAGGATTTATTTTTTTATTAATTTTACTATCTAATAACAATGATTTAAAATCGCCTTTATTAGGTGGGCGTTTTGTATCTAAATTTTCCTTAATATAATTACAAATCCGGCTACGAAATAGTTTAACTAGTCTCACATTTTTTTATCTTTAAAGTCAAAATCATTAAAATTAAAAATACGATTTCGATCACTTTCTACACCAAAAAGTGCTTTATACCTTTTTTTAAATTGCTCTTCATCAGTTTTAACTTGTTCTAAATATGACACCATTACTGCTCATAATATGCAATTACCATCGCCTGGGACATCTTTAATAATCATATCATTTTACTCCTTTAAAAATAAAAAACCATTTACTTTAAAATAAAGTAATGGGCTAAAAACTAAACAAAATATTTAGTAAAATCTTACTTTTATTAGTATATGCTTTTCGGACTTCTCCCCACATGTACTTGTGGAGGAAACAATGAAATTGAATTAGTTCAATAATACTTTTCAAACTGAAAAACAATGTCTTGCATATATAGCAAGTTTGAAACAAAGCAAATGTATTAGGTGTTCTAGTTTTAATTCGAATACTTCTAATTTAAGAAAAATGAGATGTTTGAAATGTCATCAAACATTCAGTATTCTCACGGGCACTATATTTTCAAAGTCACAAACACCTTTAATATCTTGGTTTTATCTCATCTTTAGATGAATAAACACCAAACATGGAATTCCATCAACTGATGTTGCAAAAGAATTGGGAGTGACCTTGAAAACAGCTTGAAGAATGGGTCATAAATCCGAAGTGCCATTGCTAAACGAGAACCTCAATTCATTGTTGAGGGCATAGTGCAAATGGGTGAAATATATCTTTCACATATGGGTTTAAAAAACAAGGAAGATCCTTGTTGAACAAAACCTTGATTGTTGGTTGTTTTTTCATAAATACCAACAATCTGATTGTGAAAGTATTGAAAAACGCAAACAGTAAAAATCTTTGGCAGTTTGCAATAAACCACATTTCTTCAAAGTGTGATGTACATACTGATTCTTGAAAAGGATATCGCGATTTGAAATCGGTTTTCACTAAGCATGAAACAGTTAAACATCAAGATGGCTATGTTTCAAAAACTGGTGTAAATACCAACCAAATTGAGTCAGTATGAAAACATATACGAAGAACATTTAAAACACATATCAAAGTTGCAAAACATCATATTCATTTATATGCCAAAGAAGCTGCATATAAATTCAAGAACATACCTAGTTTTGAAACTGTAATGCTATGTTTAATTTAAAAATGTGGGGAGAAGTCCGTAGATAGGCTTTTCTCAGCATTTATGTGATAAAATTTAAAAATAGTACATAAAGGGAGAAAAGCCATGCTTTTTTTATTTAAAAGCAAGTTATAACTGTAGAAATTAAACAAATGTTTATCAGGTAAAACATTGCTTTTTTTGAATTAAACCTGTAGAATAAAAAGTAATAATAACTTAAAAATATAAAAGAGTAAACAAAAAATAGTAAATTCAGAGACTTAGTGGTCGGTGTAAACTAAGCAAGTTTTTGTTGAAGGTAGTTTATATTTGTATTATATTTTTCATAAATAATTAAGTGCATTTATTTTATGTAAATGAATTAGGATGGTACCGCGTTCACATCAAACGTTCCTATTTTTATAGGAATTTTTTATTTTTAAAAAGGAGTATAAGCAATGAATAAAGATTTAGACAAAAAATACGACCATTTAATAGTTGAAAACAATAAATATGAACAATGAGTAACACAAGGCATTTTCACAGCTACTGCTAAAAATAAAAAACCATCATTCACTATCATTTTACCACCCCCTAATGTCACAGGATTGTTACATTTAGGTCATGCTTGAGATGGAACAATCCAAGACCTATTAATTCGTTATAAACGCTTACAAGGTTTTAATACACTTTTTGTGCCAGGTATGGACCATGCAGGGATTGCTACGCAAATAAAAGTTGCTCAACGTATTAAAACTGAGCAAAATTTAAACTTACAACAGTTAGGAAAAACAAAATTTTTAGAACAAGCATGAAAATGAAAAACAGAGTATGCTCATAATATTAGAACACAATGAGCCAAACTAGGACTTGCTTTAGATTATTCACGCGAAACGTTTACACTTGACACCAAAGTTAATCAAACTGTTAATCAAGTATTTGTGAAACTATATAATGATGGTTTAATTTATCGAGGTAAAAAAATTGTTTTTTGGGACACACAATTACAAACTGCTATTTCTAATATTGAAGTAAATTACAAAGAAACCAAAGGAAAAATGTATTATTTAAAATACTTTGTTGTAAACAGTGATGAATTCGTTACTATTGCCACAACACGTCCAGAAACCATGTTTGCTGATCAATGTCTAGTTGTTAACAGTAAAGATAAACGATATATTAAATTAATTAATAAAATGGTTATTAATCCCGCTAATAAAGCTCAAATTAAAATCATCGCTGATGATTATGTAGAGATTAATTTTGGTACTGGTGTCATGAAATGTACGCCTGCTCATGACGCTAATGATTATGAAATTGCACTGCGTCATAACCTAGCAATGCCCATTTGTATGAATATTGATGGAACCATGAATGAATTAGCTTTATCATATGTTAATCAAGACCGTTTTACTTGTCGTGACCAATTAATTAAACAATTAACTAAAGAAAATCTTGTTGTTAAAATTGAAGATTATCTTCATCAAGTTGGTTATTCAGAACGTAGTAATGCTGTTGTAGAGCCATATTTATCACAACAATGATTTGTAAAAATGGAACCATTGGTGAAAAACATTTTAGAAAAACAAAAACATGTTAAAACTAAAGTTAACTTTCATCCCATTTCGTTTGAACAACAACTTTTACAATGATTAAATAATATGCAAGATTGATGTATTTCCCGTCAACTATGATGAGGACATAGGATTCCTGTTTGATATCATAAAACAACGAAAGCAATTTATGTTGCTAAAGAGCCACCAAAGAATTTGGATGATTATATTCAAGACCCAGATGTTTTAGACACTTGATTTTCTAGTAGTTTATGACCATTCGTTACTTTAAGATGACCTGATAAGTCATTTGATTTTCAAAAATATTATCCAACAACAGTTTTAGTAACAGCTTATGATATCTTATTTTTCTGAGTTGCTCGTATGATGTTCATGGGATGGGAGTTTACTAATCAAAAACCATTTCAACATGTTTTAATCCACGGTTTAATTCGTGATGAAATTGGTAGAAAAATGTCAAAATCATTAAATAATGGCATTAATCCGATGGAAATAATTGCAAAATATGGTACTGATGCTTTACGCTATTTTTTAGTTAGCAATTGTGCTCCTGGTCAAGATTTACGATTTAGTATTATTAAAGTAGAAGCTGCCTGAAATTTAAATAATAAATTATGAAATGCAGCACGCTATGTGTTAATGAATTTACCTGCTAATTTTAAATTACAATCTAATATTAATCATGATAACTTTATTGACCAATGGATTTTAGAACAACTAAACGAACTAATTATTAAAGTTAAACAAAATATGAAGCAATATGAATTTGTTTTAGTTACCAAAGAATTATCAAACTTTATTTGAAATAAATATTGCTCTTGATACATTGAATTAAACAAAGTTAATTTACAAAATGATAAATTAAAAATCAATTCTTTGCAAATATTGTATTATGTTATGCAACAAATTATTATTATGTTGCATCCCTTTGTTCCGTTTATTACACAAACCATTTATGAAAAAATGGGTCATCAAGACACAATTTTAAATGATAAATTTCCACAAACTCAAAAGTTGGTTATTACCAAAAAAGCTAATGAATTTGTTAATATACTAATAGCAATTATTAGTGCTATGCGTGAAATTAGAAAAGAACTTAACTTACCATTTAAAGCACCATTAGTTATTCATGTTAATAGTGAAAACAGTTTTTTCAAGCAAGCAAAAGATGATTTAAATCCTTACTTATTACAATTAACTAATAGTGAAATTGTAAGTGTTAATGATAGTTCATTACCGATTAATAATAAAATTGTAAAAGTTATTCATGGGGCATTTTTGGAAATCAAGACAGAAAATTTATTTTCCAAAGATGAGCAATTAAATAAATTGAATAAAGAATTAGTCTTTGTTAAGAGTGAAATATTACGTAGTAAAAATATTTTAAGTAATGAACAATTTATTAAGAAAGCACCGCCAGGAAAAGTTGCCTTGGAGAAGGTAAAGTTAGCAGATTATGAAGAACAAAAATTATTAATTGAAACAAAAATTAAAGAGTTGTAGATTATTTGGTAGTGTTGATAGGAGTTAGTTCAAGTTGAAAATGGTCATTATTTGTTAATAATGTATCATCAATGCCCATTGGCGTTGGCACAAAATTTGTACCATTTAAAGATTCTTCAACTTGTCATCAATCTTTAATTTTATCATCATTTTGTTTTATTTTTGACCATTATCACTTGTGACTTCATATAAATAACGAAGATTCATGCTAGCATATTTTTTAACTTCAAATTGATTAGGACAAGCAGTTAGCAAACTTCCTAATGTTTTAAATGTAGTAACATATGTTGTTTTAGTGAGTATTATTTTATCAATTTTTGAATCTGCACTATTAATCGCTTCAATGGTAATAGTGGTAACATCTTGGTTATTGTTATTTCTTCCACTAAAATATTTATGTAAATAAATAATGTTTAGGATAATTGAAGCACCAGTAACTATGGTAATACAGTTATATTTAACTCATTTGATAAACGTTTTATTTTGTAAAAAATGTAGTTTTTTCATCTTGTTTATATTCCTTTGATTACCAAAATGTGTCTTGACATTATATAAATTTTAATTAACCATATTATAAGGTTTTGGAAAGGATAAGTCTAGTGCTGTTTATAAATTCTTTCAGTTTTTGTATTTATTAAATATTCCTAATTTAGAAATGAGAATAAAAATAATAGAAATTAAAAAAGGATTTTCTTAGTTTTTATTATAATCATCGTTTGAGGTGATATCATATGCGATGATTAATTATTGGCATTTCTAGTATTATGATTATTAGTAATGCTATTGTTGGCATTAGTTTGTATAAAGGGTTTAAAAGTAGTTAACATACCAATAGTAATCAAGATGAAAAATTGATTACTGTTACTATTGAAATTAAAGACCATTTACCAATTCGTTCTTCGTTAAATGTGTTAGATAAATACTATGTCAAGTTGATGAAACCTAAAATAAGTCTTATTAATTTAATTAATAATCGGACTTCTCCCCACATGTACTTGTGGAGGAAACAATGAAATTGAATGAGTTCAATAATACTTTTCAAACTGAAAAACAATGTCTTGCATATATAGCAAGTTTGAAACAAAGCAAATGTATTAGGTGTTCTAGTTTTAATTTGAATACTTCTAATTTAAGAAAAATGAGATGTTTGAAATGTCATCAAACATTCAGTATTCTCACGGGCACTATATTTTCAAAGTCACAAACACCTTTAATATCTTGGTTTTATCTCATCTTTAGATGAATAAACACCAAACATGGAATTCCATCAACTGATGTTGCAAAAGAATTGGGAGTGACCTTGAAAACAGCTTGAAGAATGGGTCATAAAATCCGAAGTGCCATTGCTCAACAAGAACCTCAATTCATTGTTGAGGGCATAGTGCAAATGGATGAAATGTATCTTTCACATATGGGTTTAAAAAACAAGGAAGATCCTTGTTGAACAAAACCTTGATGGTTGGTATTTATGAAAAAACAACCAACAATCTGATTGTGAAAGTATTGAAAAACGCAAACAGTAAAAATCTTTTGCAGTTTGCAATAAACCACATTTCTTCAAAGTGTGATGTACATACTGATTCTTGAAAAGGATATCGCGATTTGAAATCGGTTTTCACTAAGCATGAAACAGTTAACCATCAAGATGGCTATGTTTCAAAAACTGGTGTAAATACCAACCAAATTGAGTCAGTATGAAAACATATACGAAGAACATTTAAAACACATATCAAAGTTGCAAAACATCATATTCATTTATATGCAAAAGAAGCTGCATATAAATTCAATAACATACCTAGTTTTGAAACTGTAATGCTATGTTTAATTTAAAAATGTGGGGAGAAGTCCGTAGATAGGATTTTCTCAGCATTTATGTGATAAAATTTAAAAATAGTACATAAAGGGAGAAAAGCCTTGTATTATTTAGTATTAGGATTGTGTTTTACTTGTTTTCGTTATTTTAATTGGAGAATAATAACTTAAGTTATAATTTAAACACTAATATGCTTCTGAAAATAATAAAAGTTTAGTTTTATTATTACAAATTTATCAATTTAAAATTTTAATTACTGGTGATATTGAAGCATCAACCTAAAATTTACTCATTAATTCCGGTCTATTAACTAAAATTAATATTTTACAAGTACCCCATCATGGTTCAAAAACTTCCTCTACTATTAATTTTTACAAATTATTAAACCTGAAGTTGCCCTTATTCCTGGTCGCTTTCAAACTCATCGTCAGTTTCCAAGTCCAGAAACTTTACAAAACCTAGCAAAAATTAATGCCAAAATTTACTCGTCAGAGTAAAATAAAACTATAGTTATGCGAATATACACTCAACATTATGATATTATAACATTAACATAAATTAATAATAGGTGAGGTATAAGTAATGGTTCATATTGTCCATGGTCAAGACCAATATTTGATTAAAAAAAATATTGAATCTTTAATTAAAAAACATCATAAAAATAATGATTACAACTATAGCAGTTATCAACTACATGACACTACTATTGCTAATATTATTTCTGAAATTGAAACTATTAGTCTATTTGAAACTAATAAAATTCTCGTTATTAATGATGAAAATCATGAATATTTGAAACATATTAAAGATGAGAGATTTTCTTATGCTTTACTTAATCATAGTGATAAGGTAATGATAATTATTAAAATTCAAAGCGATGATTTTAAAACTAAGAATATTGATAGTAGCTTTAATATTATTAAAGTTAAAAATTATACAAAAGTACAACTAGAATTATTTATTAATAAAGTATGTGCAAGTTTTAAAATTAGTATTACTAAACCTGCTATTGATTTTTTAACAGCAAATTTACCCAATGAAGTTAATGTATTTATTAATGAGTTAAAAAAGTTGCGAAGTATTAATGAATTCATAACCTTAGAAATAGTTCAAGAAATTGTACCTCACTATTTTAACAATAATGTTTTTAAAACCATCGATTATTTATTAAAAAAAGATTATAAAAAATTTTGAATACAATTTAACTATTATAACACTATTAATTATGATAAAATTAAAATGATTAATATTCTTGCATATCAACTAGAGTTAATTAGAGATATTAAAATTTTAATTAATCAAAACCATAATTATGAACAAATATCAAGAAAAATAAATATTCCCACTTTCCAAGTTAAATTATTATCGCAATATGCTATGAATATATTATATATTAATAATAATTTGTTAAAATTATATGAATTAGATGCCGACATTAAAAAAGGAAAATGTGATAAAAATATTGCAATTGATTTATTTTTTTTAAGTTTTTAGTATATAATTATATGTGTTTCAATATAATGAGGTGATACAATGGAAAGCAACAAAAATAATGTAGATGATAAGGTAGATTCAAAATCATTAGACGATAGTATTGCTGGTAAAAATAAACCAAAAAGGATTATTAAAAAGAAAAAAGCTGAAGAATATTCAGAAGATACAGTAAATATAACATTGTATTATGAAGTGTCAAGTACTATATATAACAGTTTGGCTAATTTAGTGGTTAGAAAAGCTATTATGAGTGATGAAAATTTGATAAAAATTTTAGAATTACAAATTTCTAATTTATTTTTTCTTGAAATAGAATTAGTGCAACAGCTGAACAATAAAAAATATGCTATTGAATTTTTACAAATTATTTCTAATTTAATGGATCGTAGTTTTAGTGTAACTAAAAGTTCAAGAAAAAATCGTATTGAAATTTTAGAAGAACGTAACTTATTAATTGTTTCAATCACTAATAGTTGTAAAACTATCGAAAGAGAAAGTCTTGAAAGAATTAGACAGTTTGATAATGAGACACTGGTACAGTTAAATGATCAAATCGCAGCATTAAATAACTTTAGTGATGATAATATTAGTCCAACAGTATCTGTATCAAATCCTATGTCTGGTAACCAATTAAATAACAGTATGCCTAATATTAATAATTTAGACAATGCTAGTTTAGCTAATTTAGCAAAATTAGGAGTTTTACCACAACACCCTGCGACAAACCCTAAATTCTATCCTTATGTAAGTAAACCAAAATCAATTCCTTTATTAAAGAAAATATTGTGTGGTTTTTTATTGTTAACAGTACTATTGTTAACAATAACTTATATAATGACATATTTTGTAACAAGTAACTTCGTTATTAAAGCAGGTGGTTCTGCAGTAGATTATAATTTTGGACAAAAATCTCAATCTGTTATTTTTTCAATTATTACTACATTATTATTTGGGGGCGGATTTGTTTATTATATTTTAAAACCCGCTAAATTAATTCGTGATACTTATCGAATATCGTATTTCCTATTAATAATGGTAATTTTCTGAATTATTTATTCAGTCGCTAATATTGTTTTAATGACAACAGATAACTCTTTAACAGCAACTTTTGCTAGTTTCTTAGCTGATAAAACTAATAGCATAGATAGTAATGCTTTATCATGACTAAAAAGTTTATCAACTTTCCAAGCATTTAAAATTTTAACATATGTTTCAGCAGTTTCAGCAGTACCGTCAGTAGTTATTGGTTTAGTAATTGCTATTCTTAATCCAAAACGTGATAACAATAAAATTATTAGAGCTAATTCTGAATATCAAAATGCTATTAATAGTGCACTAAATGGTAAATCATACGAAATTGATCCATCATTATTTGACGACAATGATGACAATGATAAAAAAATAAAAACTGGTCATAAATTTTGAAAAGATAGCGATTTGTTTAAATAAAAATAGGCTTTTCTCCCTTTATGTACTATTTTTAAATTTTATCACATAAATGCTGAGAAAAGCCTATCTACGGACTTCTCCCCACATTTTTAAATTAAACATAGCATTACAGTTTCAAAACTAGGTATGTTATTGAATTTATATGCAGCTTCTTTTGCATATAAATGAATATGATGTTTTGCAACTTTGATATGTGTTTTAAATGTTCTTCGTATATGTTTTCATACTGACTCAATTTGATTGGTATTTACACCAGTTTTTGAAACATAGCCATCTTGATGGTTAACTGTTTCATGCTTAGTGAAAACCGATTTCAAATCGCGATATCCTTTTCAAGAATCAGTATGTACATCACACTTTGAAGAAATGTGGTTTATTGCAAACTGCAAAAGATTTTTACTGTTTGCGTTTTTCAATACTTTCACAATCAGATTGTTGGTTGTTTTTTCATAAATACCAACAATCAAGGTTTTGTTCAACAAGAATCTTCCTTGTTTTTTAAAACCCATATGTGAAAGATACATTTCATCCATTTGCACTATGCCCTCAACAATGAATTGAGGTTCTTGTTTAGCAATGGCACTTCGGATTTTATGACCCATTCTTCAAGCTGTTTTCAAGGTCACTCCCAATTCTTTTGCAACATCAGTTGATGGAATTCCATGTTTGGTGTTTATTCATCTAAAGATGAGATAAAACCAAGATATTAAAGGTGTTTGTGACTTTGAAAATATAGTGCCCGTGAGAATACTGAATGTTTGATGACATTTCAAACATCTCATTTTTCTTAAATTAGAAGTATTCAAATTAAAACTAGAACACCTAATACATTTGCTTTGTTTCAAACTTGCTATATATGCAAGACATTGTTTTTCAGTTTGAAAAGTATTATTGAACTCATTCAATTTCATTGTTTCCTCCACAAGTACATGTGGGGAGAAGTCCGAAAAATAATTTATAAACCTATAAACTTTGTAAAATTATTAACTATAAGAATTTTAAAATTAATTTTAGATAAGATTAACCTACCAACTTTTAAGTATGGTACAATAAATTAAACTAAATTTATTTGATATGAGAAATATTGCTCTGTAAAAATAAATTTACACAAGATTCGGGACTTAACCTTATGCTCCTTTACTTTTTAAACATAGATGGTCATAACAACCCGTTTTTTGAATAATTTTAGACTTTTTTCCCTATTTATGTGATAAAATCTTAATTATACACAAAGGGAGAAAAGCTTATAAAAGTAATACTAAACTTTTTATTTTTAAAAAGCAACAAATTTTTGACACATATAAATTAATTTTTGAAATAGATTATTATCATCATTTGTTTATTTCCAACATAGGGTGATTGCAACTTAAGTAAGTATTAATTGCTAAGTGTAATTGTTTTAAATTTAAAATTACGAATACCTTGGAAAGTATTTAAATCTTCGCTATCAATAAGAGTAACTACAAAATGATAGGTAGTACCATTAATAGTATAATTAAAATCATATTTTAAATTAATGGTTTCAGTGTTATTAACAGTATTACGTTGCATACTAATATTATAAGTATGTCCTAATTTAGTATTAGGAACATCAAAATAATCCTCATAGTTAGTTTTAATTCATTGGTTATTAAAGTTACTAATAATATCTGATAAACCAAGTTTTTTATCAGTGTCAGCAGTAGTACCAAACATTAAGTTTAAAATTTTAGTTAGTTCACTATTTTGGTCGAGCATAGCTTTTTCTAAAATGTCAATGGGTAAATCGGGAGTAAAAATATTATAGTTAGTTCCTGGTTTATTACCACCAAGGTCAACATATAACTGTTCAATCCTACTATCTTGAATGGGGTCATTATTTTTAATAATATCTTTTAAGGTAACCATTGCCGTAGTTAGTTTATTTAATAAACCATTAGTAGCCTCTAGTAAAAATAATTTAGTTTTAACTAAATCTATATCAATGAATTTTCCTGCAGGATATTGGTTACCAAGTTGGGTAATAAGATTAACAATCATATCAACAGTATTTTTAACTTTATCTGATGTTAGGAAACCAGCAGCGCTATCAACTAAACTATTTTTAGTGTCGTCATCAATATAAGTACTATTTAAAATAGAACCAAGTGGAGCATTAACTTTTCCAATCACGGGGGCAGTAACACCTATTTTTATATCATAAGTAAAGGTATCTAATGTTTTATCATTACCAGATCACCCTAATAATTTTTTAATAATACTTTTTAATTGTTTAGGACTATTTACTAAATTTTTAATAGTATTAGCAATATCTAATAAGTTAAAACTTTGCGTAGTTTTGTTAGTTGGAATGTCACCAACTATTAAATGTTTAACACCAAGGGTAATATCAGGCATTTTTAAAATTCATTTTTTAATTATTGGGATAATACCTTCTTTAATTAATAAAGGATATAAAGGATTGGATAATAAGAAAGGTATAAATTGTGATATATCTTTTAATAATCCATCTGTATCAATATTATTATTAGTATCAATATGGTCGCTAAGAACATCCCCTAAATATCGCGGTGCTGGTACTGGTGGCACCGGGGGAACAGGATTAATTATTTCAGAGTGGTCGCTACTAATTTTTCAAAATAAATAATTAATTAGTGAGCCACCGCGGTATAAATTAAAATCATCTTGTGATCATGAATCAAGAGCATGACCATTAGTTAAAGCAATAAGTGTGGGCGTAAGACCGCTATTTAATTTTCAATTAGTCCCATTAACTCATGCACTATACGGTTTATAACTATTATTATCTTTTGAATTAATTATGAAATTTTTTAATGCTGACAAATCATTAGGTGTTTTTTGTCCGGTGGTATCTCATTCACCATTAACTAAGCCACCCATTAATCTACTAATTTCTGGAATAAAATCGGTATCATAGTTATTAATCAAATTAATCGCTAATTGTAAAGTTGCTGGTTTATCTGCTAGATTACCTTGCAAGGTTTTAAGAAATTCCACAATCGGTCCATGGGCGATCCCATTAGGAGCAATTGCTAAACTATACAAAGTTGGGTTGTTAAATGCTGTTAGTAATCTAATTCGACTAGCAGTATTAAAACCATTAGTAATTGTTCGTCGCGTGTTAACATTTTTTGTTAATGTTCCAGTTCCAGTCCTTTTAAAATAAGTACTAGCATCAAAACCATTGGTTTCAATATTACCATTACTTCCTCATTTATTTGCAAACTCACCTCAATTATTTACGGTTTGCCCGTTACTGGCATTAACAATACTCCCATTTTTAGTTTGTTTCATAATATCATCGTTAGTGCTATTAGTGTCACTGTCAATGACTTTGGACATAACAAGACTTTTAAGAACTGATGATGTTTGATCAGCAAAACTACGAGCTATGGCATTAGCAGCACGGTTAACATAAAAGTTAAAACTACAAGCTACTAGGGGGCTAGCAGATGAAGTTATTAATAAAACAATTCCAACTTTAGTAAACAATTTTTTCATAATCTGCTCCTTAATAATTTATTGATGTTTATTAATTGTATTAATTTTACTAAAACTAAGATTTTTAAGTTGTAAGATACTTGTTTTGAACTAAATGACAGTAGTTATTAGTTAAGTTGAAAGTGAATAAAATCATTGTTAGTCAAACCAGTTAATATCTTTTGAAGCATTTTAATTGATAAAAATTGAAATAGTAATGTAATTAAATATAAAGTTTCAAAATAAAAAATGCAATAGGCGTACTGGAAATACCCTATTGTTGACAGAATATGCATAATGTATACATAAACCTGCATTTATGTTATATGTTTTTCATGATTTTTTTTACAACCGACATTTTAAATATAACTTAATATGTCGTTTTTTCGTTTTTAAAGTTTTCTGATTTATGAATATATAGGAAAAAACTTTGTTTATAAACAAAAGTTAGTTAAAATTATAAACGGACTTCTCCCCACATGTACTTGTGGAGGAAACAATGAAATTGAATGAGTTCAATAATACTTTTCAAACTGAAAAACAATGTCTTGCATATATAGCAAGTTTGAAACAAAGCAAATGTATTAGGTGTTCTAGTTTTAATTTGAATACTTCTAATTTAAGAAAAATGAGATGTTTGAAATGTCATCAAACATTCAGTATTCTCACGGGCACTATATTTTCAAAGTCACAAACACCTTTAATATCTTGGTTTTATCTCATCTTTAGATGAATAAACACCAAACATGGAATTCCATCAACTGATGTTGCAAAAGAATTGGGAGTGACCTTGAAAACAGCTTGAAGAATGGGTCATAAATCCGAAGTGCCATTGCTAAACAAGAACCTCAATTCATTGTTGAGGGCATAGTGCAAATGGATGAAATGTATCTTTCACATATGGGTTTTGTTCAACAAGGATCTTCCTTGTTGAACAAAACCTTGATTGTTGGTATTTATGAAAAAACAACCAACAATCTGATTGTGAAAGTATTGAAAAACGCAAACAGTAAAAATCTTTTGCAGTTTGCAATAAACCACATTTCTTCAAAGTGTGATGTACATACTGATTCTTGAAAAGGATATCGCGATTTGAAATCGGTTTTCACTAAGCATGAAACAGTTAACCATCAAGATGGCTATGTTTCAAAAACTGGTGTAAATACCAACCAAATTGAGTCAGTATGAAAACATATACGAAGAACATTTAAAACACATATCAAAGTTGCAAAACATCATATTCATTTATATGCAAAAGAAGCTGCATATAAATTCAATAACATACCTAGTTTTGAAACTGTAATGCTATGTTTAATTTAAAAATGTGGGGAGAAGTCCGTAGATAGGCTTTTCTCAGCATTTATGTGATAAAATTTAAAAATAGTACATAAAGGGAGAAAAGCCTTATTTTATTATTTTAATAAGTAATCATTAATTTCCTTTCTTTTTATTTAATGTATTTTAATTATAATTAATTTAGTTTTATTTTTCAATATTATAAGTGTTATTACTAGATAAGTAAGATGGTATGATTTAGTACTTGACAGATTGTATCAAAATTAAGTTGAAATTTTATTATGTGTTTTTTAGGTTATGAGGTATACTCATTTGACTAAAATAAATTTAATAAAAATAACTAATATTTATTAGTCACAGTTATATTACTAATTTAATAATGTAATAGATTTAAATTTAAAGTTACGCATACCTTGAAATGTACTTAAACTTTCAGTATCAATAAGACTAACTACAAAATGATAGGTAGTATTATTATCAGTATAAATAAAATCATAACTTAAATTAATTGTTTGAATATTATCATCAGTTTTTTCATTTATGACAATATTAGTAATATTATTAGTTTTTTTAGTTTTTTCACTAAGATATTTAGTATAGTGTTCTTTAATTCAATCATCATTTTGTTTAGTGATAATTGTTGCTAAACCTTTTTTATCATTATTGTCAATGATGATGTTAATAAGATTGGATAAGGGGCTAGTAGTATCATTAATTTCTTTTTGTAAAACATTAATTGGTGAGTTAGGTTTAAAACCTTTAGTAGAATCTGGCTGACAACCTAAAGCATAAAATAGTTTGCTAATGTCATTAGGATTAATATTGTGATTAGGATCAACAATTTGTTTTAATGTTTCAATTGTTGTTTGTAAAATTACTAGTAATCCACTATTTTTGTCAGTTAAAAACTGTGTTAATTTTGTTAAATTTATATCAATCATCTCATCTCCATGATATTGTTGTGAAACATTAGCAATTAAATTAAATATAGTATCTAAAGTTGTAATAATAGTACTAGAATTTAACATAGTTGTAATTTTATCAATTAAAGGATTAATGTAAGTTTCAGGAATTATCTTTAATAATACGCCTAATGGTTGTTGCACATCACTTATTTTTACAATAATATCATAAGTAAAAGTATCGAAACTATTTTCTTTAATACCAAGCAGTTCTTTAATAGTATTTGCTAATTGTTTAGGGTTTTGAAATAACGTTTTAATGACATCTAATAAATTAAAACTGCCACTGCTTGGATTGCTTGGTTTATCAGAAAATATTAAATGTTTAATTCCTGAATTAATATTAGGCATTGCTAAAAGTCATTTTTTAACAATCGGGATTACAGCTTCGATAATAGTAATTAAATATGTCGGGTTAGTTAATACATAATTTAAATATGGAGTAATATCTTTTATTAATTGATCAGTATTTATACTTAATCCATCAATATTTTTACTAATAATTTCTCCTAAATATTTTCGTTCAACTTGCGGATTATCATTACCTATTTGTCAAAATAAGTGATTAATTAAAATCCCACTGCGGTATAAACTATATGCCTCAGGAGTTCAATCTTGAACTTTATGACCTAGATTACTACTAATATTTCAACTACCATTTTGATTTCATTGGCTGTAAGGATTATTATCAACATCTTTTCAATTAGTCATAAAAGTAGTTAAACCACTAACATCATTAGGAACACTGTGGTCTTGATTTCAATCACCAGTATTTACATTACTTAATAATTGGGTAATAGCAGGTAAAAATTGATTGCTATAATAATTAAGTAAATTACTAACTAGTTTCATACTTGCTGTTGAATTTTTTAAATTATTTTGCAACGTAGTTAAAAACGTCATAATTGGTCCTTGTAAAATAGGACTGTTAATTAAACTATTCAAATTACCATTACTAATAAGTCCAATCGTTTTAATTTCTTTAGCATAACCTAAGATATTATTAATATTTTTTTTGCTATTAATTGTCTTGGTTAATGTTCCAGTTCCTGAAGCAACAAAAAACTGATCAGGATCAAAACCGTTAATATCAATTTTTTCATTGACACCTCAGTTATTTGCTAAGTCACCTCAGTTATTTAAAGTTTTACCAGAAGTAGCATTAACAATAGTATTATTTTTAGTTTGATTAATAATATCATCGTTAGTACTAATAGTATCGGCGTTTAAATCTTTAGACATAACAAGACTTTTAATAATTGACGATGTTTCATTAGCAAATTCTTTAGCACTACCATTAATACTATGATTAACATAAAAGTTAAAACTACAAGCAATTAGTGGCATACTACTGGTGCTTGCTATTAAAATAACACCTAGTTTAGTTAATAATTTTTTCATAGTGTCTTTCTCCTTTTTAGAAAGTTATAAGTAAAAGTGTTAAAGTATTATTTTCTATTTTTTCTTTTGTGTTTAATATGATAATATAATTAAATAGATTAAATTAAAAACTATGACCATTTATATTCTAGCATTGAATAATAACTTTTGAAACTATAAATTTAATGTTAAAATTTATCCAAATATTATTTTTGGTCTAATTATGCTATTATTAACATAAATGTAGATTGATTATTAATAAATTTAAAACCTAAAAATGGATTAAGGAAAAATTAAAATGCCAAGATTAAAGAAACGTAGTAGTAAAGTAGAATTAAAGACAACTGTTAGTAGTAAAAATAAGAAAAGAATTTTTAGGGGTGATACTTTACTATTAAAACAAACTTTAATAGCAACTTGAAAAAGCAAGCTACAATTAGTAATTTTGCTTTTATTAACTGCATTTGCTACTTCTTTAGTTACAGGTTGCTGAATTTCTTATGACCGAATGATTGATGGTAGCAAAGAAATGGGATTAGATGATCTTAAATTTGATGCTGTTTTACCCTATTCACCAGTTCCTCAAGGAATTAAACAAATTGCTGATCAAGCTTTTAGTTTAAAATTGGGGCGTTTATATTATCAAGAAACAGGGAAGAGTACTAGTAAAGCCCTTTACTTTGATAATACTGTAATTGGTAGCAATCAACAAATTAACGCTATTACTGTCAATGATGTAATTGTTGATTTTAATCATGATGTGACAGGAAAAATTACTGGTCTTAATAATTTTAACTGAGCTAATCCTACTAATCCATTAACATTTAATTTAAATAATTCTGAAGTGAAAGCCAGTATTTATGGTCAACTACAAGTTAAAGCGGTTGCCGCCACAACTTTAAGCCTAAAAAATCACTATTTACAAGCAGCATCAGACTTGTATCGTGATATTTTTATGCGTTTATCAGTACCTAATATTACGACAGCCGTCTCAGATTTTATTAAAAGTTGAATTGTTCAAAATTCCACATCACCAGAATTGTCGAAACCAGATAGTGAGTTCATTGAATGAATTTTAGAAAACAAAGTTAATTTTCAAAGTGATACTCTTGATTCTACTATTATTCCTGATGCAACTAATCTATTTGATGATAATGCTAGAAATAGTTTATTCACTACTATTAAACAAGGAATAGGTTCAAATAAAAGTGATTTTGATAATAATACCGACCCTCGAGCTGCTACTACTGCTACCTTTGGTATGAATGGTCACTATATGCGTATTGGTCGTACATTTGATAATGTTGCTACAAGTGATATTTATTCTAATCTTCATAATTATTTTTCTCCTGCTGGGTTTAATCAAATTGGAGATGGTCGCGAAACTGATGCTTATTCTTTTTATTTAGCACGTGCAGCAGCATCTTTACAAGAACGTGATATTTATGTTCGTAATCAATTTAACGCTATTGTCAAAACGGAAAATACTGTTCAAACTAATACCAAAGTTATTGATATCGGTATGCCTGGTGCCATTAATCATGCTAATTTAAAAATCTTTGAAGGAGTAGCTCCAACAAGTAGAAATGAAATTGCTATTACTCCACAATATGCACGAAAACTTCATTACAAACCAGGCGACAGTATTGTTATTAACAATAGTAGTTTTATAATTACCGGCATTGGTGGCGATGCTTATGATATTTATCCTACGATTAATGATTTAGACCCAGTTCCTAATACAAGAACAGAGTTTATTGCTTATGCTCCACCAATAGCATGAAGTAATAGTGACTGATATCCTAGTAAAGAAAAAACTGATACAACTTTAATGTATTTTACACCGTGAAATGATCGAGATAATAAATCCTTATTTAACACTGATTACTTTGATGATTTTTTCCAAAAAACTATTTTCAGTGATAATGGCAATAGTGAACATAATCAGTTTGACTATAATAAGTATTTAATTGAAAAGTATACTGCTGGTAAATCACCCACAACTATCTATCATATTGTTCCTAATCTAGTTATTGCTAGCGATAATAGCCAGTTTTCTATTTATAGTGGACGTAAGCAAATCTTTGAAAGTTCAGTAAAAGGTTTTTTATACGCTTCCATTATTGCTGTTTTATTTTTAGTGTCAATTGTTATTTTTATTACAACATTAATTGTTAAAAAAGCTATTCAGCATGGGCAAGTATCAATGGGGATTTTAAAGTCTATTGGTTATAAAACTTGACAAATTACTCTTTCGTATTTATCATATCCATTAATTGCTTTAGCAATTGCTATTCCTGTTGGTTGGATTGCTGGTTTAGTTGTCCAAGTTTATTTAACTGAAATTTTTAATACTTTATTTGTTTTACCTTATAATGTTTTTAATTTTAATGTGGCACCATTATTTGCTTCTATTGCCTTAATTATTGGTTTTATTGCCATTGCCACAGTATTAACCGCCTTTCGCGTTTTAAAGAAAGACCCATTATTATTAATTAAGAAAGATAGTGATTTAGCTCTTTCTAATAACACGAAAAAAAAGGCAAGTGGGTTTTTAAAAAATCATTTTCGTTGACGTTTTTTATTATCTTTATCAAAAACTAGTTGAAAAAAAATTCTTGTGACCTCTAGTGTCATTAGTTTAGCTACTTTATCAATTGTAGCAACAACTGCTATTCCTGCTACTATTTTTAGTTTAAAAACTAGTTATTTTAAAACACAAAAATATAAAAACTACTATGAATATCAAACTCCTATCCCTAATTTACCTGTAAGTAAATATGGTTTATATGCTTGAAACTTTTTTGATAAACCACAAGATGAACAATATTACCCTGTTTATGGAGCAATGCCATGACCAGAAGATAAAATTATTTATGATAGTAATGATGGTAGTCGTGTTGGTTGATATGATCCTTTAAGTTTTAAAGCCAATGATCCAAATCAAGATTTTGTTCATATCTTTAACTTTGACCCCAATTATAATAAAGACAAAAATGTTTTTACAACTGCTATGACTAATTATTATAACGGTCTTGCAAATGGAACACTTAGCATTAATGATTTAGCTTGATCATATAGTTGATTAGGTGGTAAAGCTTTTAGTAATGAATTATTAACTGAATTAAGTAAAAGAGACCAAACACCTGGAAGCACCTTTTCTAGTTCGTTAGTTAATTTTGCAAGTACTGCTTTACCAACTATTATTGGCGTTTCTAACCCTGGAGTTGCTCCTGGTCCAGATGCTATTAAAGAAATTTTAAAACAAACTTTACCTGGTTATGTTTGTCAAAGTTTAGATAGTTTACCTAAAATTGGCAATCAAGATCCATATGATTATTTTTCTATTGGTCACAATACAGTTGCCTTTAATCCTAACCATAGTAAAGAAAAAAATGGTCCAGATGGTCCAAGTGAAGAATTAGTAACGCAATTTAAAATTGGTTCTAATAATTCAGATTTAGCATCAAAAGGATTAATGGATACCATTGGTATTAATCCTGATACCAAAATGATTGTCTTAAAAAATAATGAAGCTAACTTATTACATTACAGTAGTACTGCTACTGTAATTCCGATGGTTATTAATAAAGCCTTTCAATCTAAATATGGTTTATCAGTAGGTTCAACATTTGATGGTGCTCCTGATATTAATACTTTATGTTATAAAAATGAAAATGGCAAAATGATTCCATTACCAAAAGATAGTTGATATTATGGTGATAACCCTGAAAATGCTCCGGATAATGGTGGTATTTGGTCAAAAAATGGAACTAAATGAAATTATCGTGAAAACGAACAAATCGGAAATACAGGTTATACTGATATTCAAGGTTATGAATATGGTGGCATGTATGGCAGTAATGGTAAACCTATTATTGATGAAAATAATCCTAAAGCCTGAAATGATATGAACAAAGTATGATTAAAAGTACCTGATAAGATTGATAAAGGTGCGTTAAAGGGAACCATTAGAAAAGCTGATGGTAGTACTTTATTTCCCTTTGATATTAACAGTATTGCAAAAACAAAAGATAGTAAATGAATTAAACCTTTCTCATTTAGTTTATCTAATAGTCCAACACCAGAACCATCAAAACCCATTGATCCAGTAGGACTTTTAACTAATCGTAATCCAGAATGATTTATAGGAATGATTGATCGTGGTATCCTTGAAAAACAAAATACTTTAAGTGGTAAGGGTAATTTACAACAAGCTATTAAAGATATGCCACTATGATGACAAAATATTATTGGTGATGCTAACCCTATTCATAGTTATCAAATTGTTGGAATTCAAGATTCTTATGATACACCAAAAGCTTATATTGACCAAAAATGAGCTAATCAAATTGTTGGCTATAGTGCTTATGATGATAATCCATACTATGATGGAACAACAGTTCCACAATGATTTAGCGGTAAACTAAGTGCCGATAATAATATCTTTGACTTGATTGGGCGGATGAGTTTTAAACAAAACGTTGATGACTATAGCATTTATGGAACAGTTGGTCTAAATAATAACGGAATTGTTCCGTTAGTTGCTAATAATGACTTACTATCAAGAAAACAAGCTATGCTTAATAAAATGTCTGACATTTCCTTTAGTGCTAGTGCATTATTTATTGTGACAACTATTATTTGTTCAATCTTAATTGTTATTATGATTACAGATTTATTTACTGACCAATTCCGACTATTTATGGCTCACATGAAAGCAGAAGGATATACTAATAGTGAAATTAACTCCTTTATTTTAGGTATTTTTACGCCATGAGCATTATTAGGATATTTAGCAGGATTTGCTATTGGTTTCTTAGTTGTATATGGTTTAATAACAACTATTACTGCTGCTACTGCTTTGGCATTGCCATTTACTATTACGTGATGAATCTTGCCTGTATCATTTGTGGTAATTGGTGGCATTTATATCTCAACCTTTATTATTAACAATAGTGAATTAAATAAAATGAATTTAATTGAATTGTTGAAATCAGATGAATAATATAATGATAAAAATAAAACTTTTAATAGTAAAAATTATTGAATATTAACATTATATGAGTTATAATTTATATGACCATTATAGATATTTAAAAAATATTTAGAGGTTACCTGTTATTTAAATTTAATATTTGACTTTAAGTCTTTCTATAATATTTATTTATAGAAAGACTTTTTCTGCACATTTGCACAATATATTTGATAAATAACTTGTAAAAATTTTTATAAAAAAAGGAGGAACTTAGTTAAATCTTTACTTAATATCAAAACAATTTCAAATTTTTACTTTTCATAAAAATATTCCCCCATTATTATTTTCTTAGTATGTTAAAGTTATTAAACATACTCTACTCTTTTCCAAAAAAAAAAAAAAATAATTATTATGTGTCATAACCTTAATATCTGTGTTATGACACATTTTTTCATTTTCCTTGAAATGTAAATATGAAGAGAAACTTTTTGCGTAAAAACAGTTACATTAATTACTTTGTACTTCTTACAATTAAGTAATTTAGAAAAAATATCAAATATAATATAATAAGATAAACTTAGAAAGGAATCTATATATGACAAGGATTATATTTATTAAGTCTTTCAACTATCAAACATTTAAAAAAAATGAAAATCAATTTTTATTTTCTTATATTCAAATTAAAATACGTTTAGCATTGCCAGCTTTTTCTCATCATAATCAAAAAATTATTTTAAACGATGGATTACCATTAGAATTTATTATTAATGGTTTTAGTAGCAATTGTATTGTTAATAATCGCGACATCATTATTCATGATTTATCTGTTAAAACCTTTAACCATGACGAACTATTTCGTCATTTAAACCAATTTATGCAAACATTTAAAACTGATAATATTATTGTTATTGGTGTTAGTGGTAATGAGGATAGTCTTAGTGATATTGAAATTGAAGTTCCTGTTTTATTCATTGGTGACTATTTTAAAAATAAAGTTATTAGCAATGATATCACTTATACGATTAATGATTTATATCATAATAAAGTTGCTAATGCTCGTGGCCAAGTAATTCAATTTTATGATAAAATTCCTACCGTTAATAAAGTTATAGTTACTAAACAAGAAACATCAATTAAACACATTGTCTTGTTTGCTAGTGACGCCTTTGGCAGTTATTTATTACAAGATAATAAACTACCTAATTTAAATAAAATTATTGCTAATGGAGCAATTACGTTGCAAGTTCATAGTGTTATCCCTACCGTTTCAGCAGTTAATTGAAATAGTATTATGTGTGGTTTGTCCCCTAATCTCCATGGATTTTTAGAATGAAATTCGTTTCCTGCTGAATTAACACCAGTTTTAAAAACCAAAGATAATGTACCGCCTAGTTTATTTTCGCTAGTTAAAACTTCTAATCCTACTGCTAAAACTTGTGCCTTTTTTCGCTGACCGTAATGACAACACATTATTGAATTAGAAAATGTTGATTATTATTACAATTCTATTCAAGCAGAAGATATTAAAAAGTGAGGACAAACTCCTAACAGCAAAATTGTTCCCAAACAATCTAATGAATTAATTAATGAAGACATTGTTAACACAGCCATTAGTTATATTAAAAAAGAAAAACCCTTTTTATCATTGATTTATGTGAATGAACCTGACACCACAGGTCATGAATTAGGCCATCAAACTTCTGCCATTAATAAAATGACAACTACGATTGACCAATGAGTCGGGCAAGTTGTGACTATGATTGAAAATGAAAAAACCATGAAAGATAATACTTTATTTGTTTTTTTAGCAGACCATGGCGGAATAGGTGTTGGGAGTGAATGTCATGGTGGTATTAGTAAAAGCGAATTAGAAGTACCATTAATTTGTTATGGTAGTATGGTTAACAAATACAAAATTCCGATACCATTAATGCAATATGATTTTGTTAAAACACTAGCATCATATTTACAATTAGAAGTTCCTAAACAATGAAATGGAACTATTATTCCCCATTTATTTATGAATGAATATAAGTTATCAGGGTTAGTATTATATGCTCGTAAGATTGGTAATTATGCCCTTTATGATAATGGTAAAAATATATTTTTAATGTTTGGTTATGAACAAGCATTAAAAAGATTAAAAGAATATGCCTAAATGCAAAATATTAAAACTTATCAATTTTATGATATTAATCATAACTTAACAGTTGTTGAATTATAAGTTACCAAGTGAAGAAATAAATTTTAGGAGTAAACAATAATAAAATGTGGATGTCAATAGGCATTCATTTTTTATCTTAGTAGAGTTTTCAATTTTTAAAATTAAGGCAAGTTGAGTTGGTAAAATGAGCATATTTATCATTATATATATATATATATATATATAATGATAAATATGAAATGTATGAATAATAAGTGGTACTTTCTATTTAAATATACAAAGGAGGTAGCAACTTATGAGAAAACTATTACTTTATTAACAGTTTTAACTCTGAAAGTACCAGTTCCATTAAATGTGATAGCATGTGGTGGCAAAGCAAATCCTGCTCCAGATACTGAGGGTACTGATTATTCAACATTAGCACAAACGACAAAAGATAAAATTCAAACTGAGTTTGCAAATTTGGTTAATGATGGTTCAAACCTAAGAAGAGAGGATGATGTTACAAATAGTGATAAAATCATGACATATTTACAAAGTATTGGTCAAACTACTGATACAGTTATTAAACAAAAAGATAGCAAAGAAACAATTGATGGGTTTTTGGAGGTTTTAAAAGCACAAGTTCTTAAAATTAGTAATAATTTAGTGAACAAGTATCCAGAATTAAAACCACTATTTAATGGTATTAATCCTAATTCCTAATGATATTTTAAAAGTAAATACTAATCACTTAGATACACTTTTAACTAACAAAAAATTTGATTGAAAGAATAATGATTTTGGTTTAGCAAATTTTGATGCAACTACAGATCCTTATAAGGTTACTGATTGATATTATATTAGTGCTAACTTGAAATTAGATTTTACATGTTTAGATGAAAATTCCAAAGCAAATACAACTACTATTAGTCAAACATATGATATGTATTTTGCTAACCAAGATTCTAATTTAAATCAAGTAGTTGAAACTATTAGTGCTAATGTTCAAAAAAACTAGATAGTATTAAATTTGTTGAACTTAATTATCCACAATGAAATGATAGTTTTGTTAATCAACAAACTAAGATTTTAACGGATATTAATCAAAAATTAAAGAAGGCATTGGTTAGTATTCAGAACTTGGAAATTAATACAAATTCAATTGCTAATCCTTATGGTAACGACTATAATTATATGAACTTTGGTGGATTAAAAGATTTAGATAAATATGATGCTTATCCTTTAACTTTACTTAATTCACAAAACTTTGTCAAAAATTCTCCAGATTTTAATAATGCCTGAAATCCAATTATTACTGCTCGAGAAAATAATTTTGTTAATCAATTGAACGCTTGAAAAACTAAACACAGTATTATTATTAATCAAGAAAATGTTTTTGTATTTGGTGAGTATCAGACAATTAATTGAAAGATTAGTGGTTTGGAAATTAAACCGTTATCACTTCCTTACTATATAACTAGTCAAGATACAACTAGAGCAAGTAATACTAGTGAAAGTTTAAAAATTTTAGAAAAATTGTTTGTTGGCCCTGATGCTTTATTTCAATATGAAAAAAATTATGCTATTGAACAAACACTTGGTTTTAAAGTTCTTTTGAATCCTGATGCTTATGATGGTTTTATTAAGAGAAACGTAACAAATCAAACAGTATATGATTATGTTACTACACAAACAAAAGATTTTGGAGTAAAAAATAATCGGACTTCTCCCCACATGTACTTGTGGAGAGAAGTCCGTTATAAATCTTTATCTAAACAAGAAGCATTTAATAAAATAAATGAAGATTATAAAGAATTTCTTATTGATAAAACATCAGAATCTATTAAACAAGAAAATAAACCTAATTCAAATGATTTTAATCCTAAAACTCTTTTAGATTTACATACAAATAGTATTAATCCAGAAGAATTAGAAAGAAAATTAAATGAAAAAGCTAAAACTACAGGTATTACTGACCATAACGAATTAGAAAAACTTGTAGATTTAGCAAGAGGAACTGCACTTAAATCTATTAAATAGAAAGAGGAAAAAATGGCAATTCCAAAAATTCCAGAAGCATTTATTATTGGTGGTAATTCCCCTACTGAAAATGCTGTTTTAAGTGTACTTGAAGCACAAGTTCGTGGTGAATTAACTGCTGAATTAAGTACTTTATTTATGAGAAATACTGTTACTGCTGACCAAATAGCCAATATTAGTGGTGTAGCAATGGCAATATATAGAGCAACAGTACGGGTATTATGAGGCTCAACATGAGATGAATTTACAGGTACTAAAAGACAAAAAGGAACAGTTAAAAAAACAACATTAATTATTGATAAAGAATTAACAATTGATTTTAATATTCCAGAATTTGATATTGAAAGATTTATGACTTCACCAGCAAATGTAGCAACTCAAATTGTTTCAAATTGAACAAGTTCATTTATGAGAAATTAATTAAAAAAGTAGATGATATTACAGTTGGTATTAATAAAGCAGATTTAACTGGTGCTTGTGGTATTGATAGTAGTTTTAATCTTGCAAAAGCATTTACATTATTAAATTATGGTCAAATTGCTGCAAATACTTTAGCCACTGGTAAAATATATACAAATCAAATTATGGGTATGGAATTTTATGAAAGTTTTTATTTAGAACAAGATTTTATACATGATACTGTTTCTGGTATGCATTTAGAAAAAGATTATAAATTATTAGATTTATTTGGTGTAGTTTATAACAGATATATGTGAGGTATGCCTATTTCATTTACAAAAGTAAGAAATAAATTAGATAATGCAACAGATAATATTCGTATTATTGGAAAAGCATTATATGCATTACCAAGTGCAATTAGACCAGATTTAATGTATATTATTCAAGAAAAAATGCCAACAGTTGATGAAATTAAAACAGAAAGAGCAAAAAATTATAAAGTTGATGCAACTAATGTTAATGCTACTTATCAATCAACAGATTATGATAATATGAATATTTTAGATTTACAAAATATAATTTATTATAAAAATTTATGAAAAATTACTATGGCTGGTGCAATACCTACTAATGATGAATTAGAAACTATAATAGTAAATATTGGTAATAATGGCTATGAAAAAGGTAAAGCAGAATTTGGTAATATTACATCAACAAGTGCTACTATGACTGGTAATAATAAAGAATATTATGGAACAGTAAAATTAGAATTTACTAAAAAATAATTATGGAATATATTTATAAATATTTTGATGAAAAAGCACATATTACTATTTATTCAGCCAAACCAGAAGATTTAACTACAAGTAATGATATAAGAACAATTTTATTAGATGAATATCCTAAATTAAGAAATGATTATTTTATAGTAAGTGATGTTCATGATAATTTTGCTATATGTGTTGGAGATAATATAAATTGTCAAGGAACAGTTAGAATTCAAGTTAAAAAACAAACTAATTTAAAGGATGTTAAAAATGCCACATGTTGAGAATACACAATCAAATAACTATACACTAACTAAATTAATGAGAACTGGTATAAGTCCAATTTCAGCAATGATTGGAACTAGTGCTTATTATGGTCAATTAATAGGTAATCCAATATTAGGTTCAATTAATAGTTTATTATTTGGTAAAAAATTAGGTTTAGATATTTGAAATTTAAATCAAAGACCTTCTGCTAAAACTAAACTAATTAATAGTTCTAAAAAAATATTATTAGGTTTAGGAATAATTGGGTTAGCAAATTATAGTAAATTTACTAACTCTTCTATTAATCCAAATCCAACTGAAAATCCAATAACTACAACAACAGTAGACCCATTTCCAGATAATGTATTATTAGTTAATAATGATAATCATTTAATGGATTGAGATACTTATATTTCATTAAATGCTTATGGTATTTCAAATCTTATGGCAGGAATTACTGAATTAATACCTAATAGATTTGAAACTATTCGTAAAGTATCAAATATGGCAAATGGTGGATGTTTGATTTCAAGTGGTGTTGCAATGGGTATTAATAATGATTTTAATAATGCTTATGCAGTACCTACCATAGTTGCTGGTGCTTCTGAAATTATCCATAATTTACTACCTATTGAAACTACACATCATAACCAAGAAATGCAAGAAACACCATTTAATAATGAAACTGCAAGATTAATTAATGATAATAGATTTACTATTAATAGTGAAACATCTAGTCAATATGGTAGTGATAATATGAGTGAAGTACCATTAAATCATGATAATGCTTCATTAAATTGAGATTATAACCATATGAGTTTATAATGTTACCTTTAATTATTAGACTTATATACTCAGCATTAGCAAGTGATTATATTCGTGTATTAATTGTTAGTTTATTAAAAAATTATAGTAAAGATACAGGATTAAAAGCAGTTTTAGATAGTGAAAATGTTAGTGAAGAAGAACTTGACCAACCATATTCAACTTTTAATCCAAATATTGCTAAAAAATTATTATCTATATTAAAATCTAATGAATTAACTATTTTAAAAAATGAATTAAATAAATTATCGGACTTCTCCCCACATGTACTTGTGGAGGAAACAATGAAATTGAATGAGTTCAATAATACTTTTCAAACTGAAAAACAATGTCTTGCATATATAGCAAGTTTGAAACAAAGCAAATGTATTAGGTGTTCTAGTTTTAATTTGAATACTTCTAATTTAAGAAAAATGAGATGTTTGAAATGTCATCAAACATTCAGTATTCTCACGGGCACTATATTTTCAAAGTCACAAACACCTTTAATATCTTGGTTTTATCTCATCTTTAGATGAATAAACACCAAACATGGAATTCCATCAACTGATGTTGCAAAAGAATTGGGAGTGACCTTGAAAACAGCTTGAAGAATGGGTCATAAAATCCGAAGTGCCATTGCTAAACAAGAACCTCAATTCATTGTTGAGGGCATAGTGCAAATGGATGAAATGTATCTTTCACATATGGGTTTTAAAAAACAAGGAAGATCCTTGTTGAACAAAACCTTGATTGTTGGTATTTATGAAAAAACAACCAACAATCTGATTGTGAAAGTATTGAAAAACGCAAACAGTAAAAATCTTTTGCAGTTTGCAATAAACCACATTTCTTCAAAGTGTGATGTACATACTGATTCTTGAAAAGGATATCGCGATTTGAAATCGGTTTTCACTAAGCATGAAACAGTTAACCATCAAGATGGCTATGTTTCAAAAACTGGTGTAAATACCAACCAAATTGAGTCAGTATGAAAACATATACGAAGAACATTTAAAACACATATCAAAGTTGCAAAACATCATATTCATTTATATGCAAAAGAAGCTGCATATAAATTCAATAACATACCTAGTTTTGAAACTGTAATGCTATGTTTAATTTAAAAATGTGGGGAGAAGTCCGTAGATAGGCTTTTCTCAGCATTTATGTGATAAAATTTAAAAATAGTACATAAAGGGAGAAAAGCCATTAAAATTTTAATATCTAATATTTTAAAAATAACTAGTCATATTATTGGTATATTAATCACTGTTTTCTTTACTAGTACACCATGATTAATACCTAAAATAGATATATTAATGGGTATTGGATCATATTCTAATAATACTTTTTATTTTAGTTGACCAGACCATTTTGCATTAACTTTATTTCCAATGTTTAGTCATATAGGATTAAATCTTATTACTAAATTAGGTAATTATGGAAAATTAATTAAATATGGAGTAATTACTATACCAATTATTATTACAAGTCCTTATTTAATTTATCAATATCAACAAATTAAAAAACATAAAAAAGAATGTAATTTATGTAAACAACATTCAAATAAAATTCAAATAGAAAAGGTGGAATAAATCATGAATTTAACAGTATATTTATTAAGTGGAATTATAGGAGGAGCAGTTACTAGTGGTATTATTATTGCTTTTGTATTATCTATTATTTCAAAAAAAATTAAAAAAAATAAACAAGATATAGTTGCTAAAGAACTTAAAATTAATAAATTAATTGAATATATTATTTTAAATACTAAACAATTAAATGATAAATTACAATTAACAGAAACTACTATTGCACAAAAATTAGATGCTTTTGATGTTGATGAAAAAGATTTTGAAGATTTTATTATTGCTCAAAAAGCAAAACGTCAAGAATTAACAAATAAAGATAAGAAAAAAGTAACTAAAATTAAAATTTAAAGGGTTTAAATACCATTTATTTTTACATTAAGGAGTAAATTATGGCTATTAAAGACCCGATTTTATTTATAACAGTTGAAGAATTTAAAAATTATAAATATTTTAATGAATTATTATTTGATAAAGTTACTACTCCAGATAATGAAATTTGATTTGCAATATCTGTAGCTAGTAGTAATATTGATTATTTAAGTGGTTTTACTATTAGTAAAAAATGACCAGAAATAACACCAACAGATTTTACAGATAATATTCAAACAGCAACTACTAATTATGTTAGATTTTTATTAACTAAAGATATAGATTATTTACGTGGTCAAGGTTCAATTAGTCAAGGTGGATTAACTTATAGTGAAACTAATGAAATAGAAGACAATTGTTGAGATATTGAATTAAAAGATAATCCAACACCAAATCCTAACCCAAGTGTTCCAGAATGAAAAGAAGTAGCAGTTAGTACTGATTTAGTAACAATTAATTATAATTTAAAAAATAAAAATTATTATCGAGTATTCTATAATGGACGTACTAGAGATTTAATTACTAATATTGGGAAAGGTACACATGAAATAAAAGAATTTTATTATCAAGATAATGAAAATGCTTTTATGTTAGGTATTTTTAATATGATGTTAACTGGAATGCCTATGTATATTAAAAATAATGGAGTTAGTTTATATGCTGAATCACGGATGTGTAATTTATGAAAATTAGAAGAATTACAGGAATAATATTATGAATAAAGAATTTACTTATCTTAATGAAATTAGTTATTGATTATTAAATAAAAGTGATTTTACTCATAGTGAATATAATCTTAGTGGTTCACGATATAGTAGTAAAACATATAGTATAGCAGAAGAATTAGCAATATTAATAGCTATTTCAATTAAAGTTAATAAATCAATTTCTATATATTGTTTTAGAAAATTAAATAAAGATATTAATGATTTAGTAAAAGAAATATATAATACTTTAATAACAATATGTTTAAATGATTATAAAGATTTTACTTTAAAATACCCTAATAAGCAAGCAGACTTTCGTTTTAAAGGATCTAAATCATTTATAAGAGTAATGGGTGTATATAGTAATTCAAATGATAGAATACCTTTAAAAGGTCTTTCTCGTAGTGAAATAAAAGGTTTTGATTTAGCAATTGAATGATGTGAAGAAGCAAATGAATTTACTCAGCAAGAATTTCAAGCAATAACATTTGCATTAGGTAATGCTAAAAAAAGAATAAAAATAAAAAGTTGTAATCCAGATAATATTTATCAATATTATATTGAATATATGAATAAAATTGTACCTTTTAATTTAGAAATAATGAAAGAAAAAAATGAACAAATTAAATCAATATTTGATAATAATATTTTTAAATTATTTCATTATAGTAATTGAAAAGTAAATGCTCATAATCTTACATTAGATATGATTAATGATTTAGAAGAATTAAAAGTATTAGATCCAATTAAAGCACAATCTTGATATTATGGTGTACCAAGTATTCTTACTGGTGCTATATTTGCAAGATATCTTGATAAAGTTAGTACTAAATTAGATTTTCAAGTACAAAGATTATCAGGTGGATTAGATATAGGTATGGCAACAAGTCCAAGTGGTCATCCTACAAGTGCTAGTTTATGATTTATTGGTGAAAATGATAATGGTAGAAGAGCACATAAAGAAAGTGAATTTTATCATAGTAATGTAACAATGCAATATAAAGATACTGATACATTAGCAAATGATATTATTAATTATTATATAAATGAAAGTAAACGTTATATAGCAATGTTATTTGGTTTTACTTGTTATGTTGATTATGGTAATGGTGGATTAGTATTTATTGATGTTTTAAAAAGTTGAGTTAAAAAACGTAATATAACATGATTAAAATTTATAGCAGTAGATAAATCAACTTTATATTTAAATGATAGAATTGATTTTACAACAATTTGTATGCTTAAAAATATTATTAGTTTTAATTGAGGAAGATGTCCAGAAACTAAAAGACAATATAATTTAATGCAATGATTATCTAAAGTAAAAATAGATACTAATAATAATCAACCAAAAATGTTAGATTTACATGATGATACTTGAGATAGTGATATGTATGCTTTAATGCATGAAATGAAATGATTAATTAATGGTATTAATAATAAAGGCTTTTCTCCCTTTATGTACTATTTTTAAATTTTATCACATAAATGCTGAGAAAAGCCTTGAAAATAATATTCCCCCACAATCTAATTAAAAAGTTACCTTAATTGGTAACTTTTTTTATATTTACATTTTTGGTGAATTTGGTTTATATCCACTTGTTAAAGGCTGATTTTGTAAATCTATAGAATTTGTTTTATTAAATAAATTCATCTTTTTTTCTTCCTCTTGTTTCGAACAATGTCATATATCTTTTTGATTAGCTTCTAGTTTTGTTTTTTCTTTTTGAATTTTATTTATTTTATTTTCTATAAATTTATTTTTATCATAACAACCAAAAGTAATAATTTTAATAAGAAAATTATTAAACTTACTTATTTTTTGTTTTTTTAAATTTATAATTTCTTTTTTTAAATTATCCAGTTGTAAATTATAATTAGCATGTTTTTCTAAATACGATTCATCTAAAATTTCCTCTAGTCTTTGCACCTCTCTCACTAATTCTTTTCTTATTTCTCTCATTTTATCAAACACTTTCAAACTATCCAATTTTTCAGTTTGCTTTTGAAGAAACCAATTAATATTATTTGCATCTTTTAAATTGCTTAATTTCTTGAATTTTTCTTCAATTTCTTTCAAATTTGAACGTACCTCTTCAAATGTTTTTTCAATATCTTTATTTATTTCTTCTTCTATAGATTTGTTCATTATTTATTTTCCTTTCAAATAAAAACTCATTTATTTTAAAATAAAATAATGAGTTAAAAACTTATATTAAGTTTATGTTTATAATTATATACTTAAATTAGTAAAATATTATTAATTTTTAAAATTATTTCCATTATTTACTCCTTATTTTCATTATTAAGATATTCAATCACTTCATCTATTCTTTTATTTGTCATTTAAGTTCTTATTAAATCTAACTATTAACTTGATACTCCCAACAGGCTTTTAAAAGCACTATCTGTTTATTTTTATTTTATATTAAACATCATTGTCTCTTAATATCACCATTGATTTATTCTTTTTTTTGTATAGTAAATTATTATAAAAAGTAAACAATACAATTAAAACTAAATATAAAGCCAAAATCACACCAATATAAATAAAAAATGTTGGTAAGCCATCATGAAAGTTTAAAAATGAATATGAAAATGAATAATCAATTTCAGTTTTACCCTTTGGCACCATCCCAACAAAATTACCTTTAGCAAGCGCATACCCTAAGTATGCAAACATGTAAATAGAAATAATTGGTGTTCATAAATAAGCTTGTTTCTTATATTCTCAGTAATATTTTCCAGCAGTTAGCAGGTAATATAAAACCATAATTAATGGAGTAACTAAATGTAATAAAAAAGTATTAACAAAGTTAGTTATACTAATCGGATCACTTGTATCTAAACTCTTTAACCAGGGTTTAAATAAAACGCTAAAGAAGACAACACCAGTTATAGTAATATATGTTGTAATAGCTAAACCAAATCTACCATGAATAAATAAACAACGATTCTCATAAAAACGATTAGTTAAAACAAAACAAAAAAAGAATAAAAGCAATAGATTGCTTTGAATAGTAAATGTAGAAAGCAATGTTCACAACCCTACTCAAGCACCATCTGGAGGAATTCAAAGTTTATGGGGATTTGTTACTGTAGGTGGCATTTTTGCATACCCAACTAGGATTGTTGTAAACTGAACAATTAAAGCAACAATAATAACAATAAGCCCAGTTCATAGTAAAAAATCAGAAAACTTCGCTTTAAAAACCACCCTTTTACCAAGGCCCATATTTATCAACTCACAATTCTATATTTTATCTAGTTATTAATTGTGTTTAATTACATTATACATGATATTATATTAAGTATGTAAGATATTACAAAAAACAATGCTAACTTTTAAGGTAACAATACATAGGTGGATTATGTACCAATTATTTTTAGACACAACAAATAAAAAATTAACAGTAGTACTATTACAAAATAATAATATTTTAGTAAGTAATTCATTTGACGCTTGACAAAAACAAACAGAATTAGCACTCACTACTATTGATAAGTTACTAGTTAAGTGTCAATTAAAATTAAAAGATATTAATCAAGTAGTAATTGCTTCTGGGCCTGGTAGTTATACTGGAATTAGAATAGCGTTTACTTTCGTTAAAACTTTGAAAGTTTTAAATCCTTTATTATCGATTTTTATTGTTAATAGTTTATTATTACAAGTAGGGTTACAAAAAGCCGTTAGTATACTCCTGGCATACAATAAGAAAAGTTATTTAGCAGTTTATGATAAAGGTAAAATCATAATTGCACCACAACTAGTAGATAATAATGCTAAAATAGGAATTGTTAGTGATTTATTGAATTACGTTTTGATTGAAGATTTACAAGGTTGCGATATCGTTAGTAATTTTCAATCTCTAGTACCACACTTTACTGAGATTAAATCAATTAATGAGTTACAACCATGTTATATTAATGATCCTTTTTCACAAGCATAACCTAGTAATAATATTTTATAGTAACTAAAGGAGGCTTAAATGCTTATCAATGATAATTTTTGATTGCGTGTATCAAAAGAACAGAATAATTTTACGAAGAAAGAAAAAAATATTATTAACTATATTAATAAAAACAGCCAAAAAATGGATTCAATTACCATTAGTGCTTTAGCCAAAGATAATGCTGTTGGTTATAGTGTTGTTTATAACTTAATTAAAAAACTAGGATTTAAAGGATATCGAGAATTTATTATTAGTTTAGCAGCACAAGAAACAACTTTCAAAGCTTTAAATCGTGAATTTTTTGGTGACCGTAGTGTTTTAAAAGACCACTATAAAAAACTAATTGATTTAAATGATTCAACCATTAATTATTGTGATTTGCAAGAATTTATTAATTGATTAGATGATAATAGTAAAGCTTGCCTTTATATTGCAGGAGTCGGTAATTCAGGATTAGGTGCTGAAGATTTAGCTAATAAATTATATCGTTTTGGTTTACGTTCTATTTGTTTAAACAAAGATGATGATAGCATTTTAATGCATGCTTCATTAATTAAAGCCGAAGATGTATTAATTCTATTTTCTTTATCAGGAAAGACAGCTGCCATTGTTGAAGCAGCAAGATTAGCTAAAAGAAATAATGCTAAAATCATTGTTGTTACATCACAAGATAAATCAGAAATATCGACTTATGCTGATTGAACTTTTAATATTGTTTCATCTGGACTTTATGAAGCTCAAGAAATATTTATTTCACCATTGTTTGCCATTACCTATTTTAATGATTTAATTACAACATACTTATTAAAGTCAAAAAATCGCGATTTGTATTTAGAAAATCGGATTAAAACTAACAAAGTTATTAAAAAATTTAATTAAAATTTATCATTTTACTTTAAATTAATTTACGGACTTCTCCCCACATGTACTTGTGGAGGAAACAATGAAATTGAATGAGTTCAATAATACTTTTCAAACTGAAAAACAATGTCTTGCATATATAGCAAGTTTGAAACAAAGCAAATGTATTAGGTGTTCTAGTTTTAATTTGAATACTTCTAATTTAAGAAAAATGAGATGTTTGAAATGTCATCAAACATTCAGTATTCTCACGGGCACTATATTTTCAAAGTCACAAACACCTTTAATATCTTGGTTTTATCTCATCTTTAGATGAATAAAAACCAAACATGGAATTCCATCAACTGATGTTGCAATAAACCACATTTCTTCAAAGTGTGATGTACATACTGATTATTGAAAAGGATATCGCGATTTGAAATCGGTTTTCACTAAGCATGAAACAGTTAACCATCAAGATGGCTATGTTTCAAAAACTGGTGTGAATACCAACCAAATTGAGTCAGTATGAAAACATGTACGAAGAACATTTAAAACACATATCAAAGTTGCAAAACATCATATTCATTTATATGCAAAAGAAGCTGCATATAAATTCAATAACATAACTAGTTTTGAAACTGTAATGCTATGTTTAATTTAAAAATGTGGGGAGAAGTCCGTAGATAGGCTTTTCTCAGCATTTATGTGATAAAATTTAAAAATAGTACATAAAGGGAGAAAAGCCTTAATTTATTATTAATATGTTAGAAAAATAACACCAAAAGGAGATGAAGTAAATTGTCTAAACAAGATATTATAACACCACAACAAGTTTTTTTGGATGATTCTTGTACAACACAAGATGAAGTATTTACAAAAATTGCCCAAGAAGCGCAAAAATTAGGGCTTTTGAGAAAAGGTTCTAGTATCGATACGCTAGTGCAAAGTTTTAAAGCTCGTGAAGCAGAAGGAACAACTGGTTTTGGTGATGGGGTAGCTGTACCGCATGCCCGAAATGAAGATATTGTTAAAGCAAGAATTTTTATTGTACGCTTTAAAAAACCTGTTGAATGAAAAGCCATGGATGAACAACCTGTGCAAGCTATTATTGCTTTAATTGTTCCGTTGAAATCTGCTTCTAATGAACACTTAGCAATTTTATCTAAAGTAGCGCAAAAATTAGCTAAACCAGATTTTCAAGAACTATTATTAAAATCAAATGATAAATCTGCTGTTATTGCTGGTCTTGCGATTGATGAAAAAGATGAAAAACCTGAAACTATAAAACCAGAATCACCAACAAGTAAAAATGGTAAGAAAAAAATTGTCGCTATCACTGCTTGTCCAGTGGGAGTAGCACATACTTATATTGCCCAAGATAAATTGGAATTAGCAGCTAAAACTTTAGGTCATGATATTAAAGTGGAAACCCATGGTAGTATTGGAATTAAAGGTACTTTAACCAAAGAAGATATTACTAGTGCTGATTTAGTTATTATTGCAGTAGCTGCTGGAGCTGCTGATTTAGGTTTAGAGCGTTTTGCTGGTAAACCATTATATCAACTAGAAATTACCAAAGTTATAAAAGACCCTGAAGGTTCTATGAACAAAGCGTTTGCTGAAGCTAAACCTTTTGAAACTAAAGGTGGAGATAGTAAAAATAGTTCAGGCGATGTTGCTGGAGATATGTTTGCTACTTACAAAAAAGGAATTATGAAACATATTATGGCTGGTGTTGGTTATATGGTTCCTTTTGTTGTCTTTGGTGGTATTATGATTGCGCTATCAATTGGATTAACGAAAGCTATTTACGGTCCAAGTGCTGACCCTTGTACTTTAGAACCTAACTTCTTATATTTCATGTTTAAAGCAGGAGTTGCTGGGTTTACATTAATGATTCCGATTCTGGCAGGATATATTGCTTATTCAATTGCTGGAAGAGCGGCATTAGTACCAGCAATGGTTAGTGCCTTTATTGCTAATACTGTTGGTTTAGTTTATCCGATTGCTGGTCTTGAGTCTAATGTTTCATCAGGATTCTTAGGAGCCTTGTTAATCGGTCCGGTTGCTGGTTATTTAGTAAAATGAATGATTAGTTGAAAAGTACCAAAAACAATTGCTCCAATTATGCCAATTTTTGTTATCCCAATTATTGCTACATTCTTAATTAGTTTTACATTTATGTATGCAATTGGTGCACCAATTGCTTGACTAATGCAACAACTACAAGATGGATTAACTAAATTACCAACTGCTGCGATGGCTGGTATTGGATTATTATTAGGAGCCATGGTTGGATTTGATATGGGTGGTCCAATTAATAAAATTGCTTTCTTAACTGCTTCTGGTTTAGTTGCTAGTGGTAATGGTGACCCAAATACCCAAATTTTCATGGGTGCTGTTGCTGCAGCGATTCCAGTTGCGCCAATTGGTATGGGATTAACAACGATGATTTTACGTAAGTACTTTAATGAAGGTGAAAAAACTTTAGGTTTAACAGCTTTATTAATGGGATGCATTGGGATTTCAGAAGGAGCAATTCCATTTGCGGTAAGAGATCCAAAACGTGCTATTATTAGTAACATTGTTGGTAGTGCTGTTGCTGGATGTATTGCTGGAGCATTCTTTTTAACCGATGCTGCTGCTCATGGTGGTCCCATTGTTGCAGTATTAGGTGCTGTGGGTGCTTTACATTATCATCAAGGAATTGGAATTGCTTTATTCTTTCTAGCTATTGTTGTTGGAGCACTTATTACTTGTTTTATGTATGGCGGATTATTAATTATCCAATCACGTAACATCTGTGTTTTTAAAATCATGGGTGATAAAGTTAATAAAGTTTTTAAGAAGAAACCAACAATAGCTAATAACCCAAACCAAAAATAAATTATAAATTTAGGAGAATGTATTATGGGTAATAACCCTTTGTCGCAAATAATTTTTTTAATTCCTGCTTTTGTCCATAAAATCTGAGGTAGTCAAAAGTTAGCGCATAAGTTTAACTTTGACTTACCAAAGAACACTGCTATTGGTGAAGCATGATTAATCAGCGCCCATCCCAATGGTATGAGTTATGTTTTAAATGGCACTCATAAAGGTTTAAGTTTAGCACAACTATTTAAAGATTTCCCACACTTATTTGGTAATCCTCACGAGGCTGAATATCCATTACTAACTAAGATTTTGGATGCTAATGATAGTTTAAGTGTTCAAATTCATCCTGACGATGAATATGCGCAAAAACATCATCAAAGTTTAGGTAAAACTGAATGTTGATATGTTTTAGATTGTTTGCCAGAACCCAAAGGTCAAGTTATTTTAGGCCACTTTGCTAAAACAAAAGACCAATTTAAACAGTGAGTATATAAAGGTCAATGGAATAAATTATTGAAGTACGTTCCAATTAAAGAAGGGCAATTTATTTATGTTCCTTCTTTAAAAATTCATGGATTGTTAGCCCACACTATGGTTTTTGAATTACAACAATCATCAGATATTACTTATCGCTTATATGATTATGACCGTAGAGATGATTTCGGCAATCCTCGAGTTTTACACTTAAAAGAAGCAGAAGATATTATCATTACTCCTGATAAAGATAATAGTGATACTAATGCTCATGATAATTACTTAGTTGATAATCAATTTTATAAACTAATTAAAATTACCAATGATGGTATTAAAAATTATAGCTATCCTGATGTGCGATGATTACAAGTTTCGGTTTTAGATGGTAAAGGAACAATTGATGGTGAACCAATTAAAAAAGGTGATTCATTTATTTTACCTCATGGCTATAATAGTTTTACTTTAGATGGTAATTTAATGATGATGATAAGTTATTGTTAAAATATTAAAATTAAACTCTTATTAGAAAACTATATTCTAATAAGAGTTTTTAATGTCTTGAACTAAGTTTAATTATACAATAAGTGATGGTTGTTGCAACATAGGACGATTTTGTTCCCCATTTCTTTCTAAATCATTACATTCTTTAACAGTAGTTCTGTTTCAAGGATTTTTAATTAATATAATAGCAACAATTCCAGTAGCTACAGTTCCATAAATTAATGCGTTATTTCTAGCGAAATTAACAGGTTTTGAAATTTGTTCATAATTTTAAATTAAAGGATAAGTAAGATTAAATGAATGAACAGAATTAATTGAATCATCTGCTTTAGGTGTATGTTAATTTTCTAAAGTAGAAATATTACATTTAGATGCTAATCCTGGTCTTAATACATCACAGTAAGATTGTTCAATAATTTTAGTGTTTAAATCATAAAATTCAATTGAATTTTATGTAAAGTTCATATTAATTTGCAATTCTTCTAATATAGTTTTAAACCTAACAATATTAGTGTCTATTGTTTTTTTATCAATGTTTTGATGAAGAATTGTGAATTTTTCCTTAGCATTTTTCAAATTATAAGTAATTAATCCTAGTTTTGAATCAATATTAAATGAATAATTTAAGTCTTTTCTCCCTTTATGTACTATTTTTAAATTTTATCACATAAATGCTGAGAAAAGCCTATCTACGGACTTCTCCCCACATTTTTAAATTAAACATAGCATTACAGTTTCAAAACTAGGTATGTTATTGAATTTATATGCAGCTTCTTTTGCATATAAATGAATATGATGTTTTGCAACTTTGATATGTGTTTTAAATGTTCTTCGTATATGTTTTCATACTGACTCAATTTGGTTGGTATTTACACCAGTTTTTGAAACATAGCCATCTTGATGGTTAACTGTTTCATGCTTAGTGAAAACCGATTTCAAATCGCGATATCCTTTTCAAGAATCAGTATGTACATCACACTTTGAAGAAATGTGGTTTATTGCAAACTGCAAAAGATTTTTACTGTTTGCGTTTTTCAATACTTTCACAATCAGATTGTTGGTTGTTTTTTCATAAATACCAACAATCAAGGTTTTGTTCAACAAGGATCTTCCTTGTTTTTTAAACCCATATGTGAAAGATACATTTCATCCATTTGCACTATGCCCTCAACAATGAATTGAGGTTCTTGTTTAGCAATGGCACTTCGGATTTTATGACCCATTCTTCAAGCTGTTTTCAAAGTCACTCCCAATTCTTTTGCAACATCAGTTGATGGAATTCCATGTTTGGTGTTTATTCATCTAAAGATGAGATAAAACCAAGATATTAAAGGTGTTTGTGACTTTGAAAATATAGTGCCCGTGAGAATACTGAATGTTTGATGACATTTCAAACATCTCATTTTTCTTAAATTAGAAGTATTCAAATTAAAACTAGAACACCTAATACATTTGCTTTGTTTCAAACTTGCTATATATGCAAGACATTGTTTTTCAGTTTGAAAAGTATTATTGAACTCATTCAATTTCATTGTTTCCTCCACAAGTACATGCGGGGAGAAGTCCGTAATTTAATATACTTTTTAAATTTAAAAAGATAGATTCACTTATGTGTATGCTTGTACTATTAGATGAATTTTCTTCTAATATTGAATTTAATTCCTGTCTTTTTTTAGTAAGAAAATCGTTTAAATTCTGATTTATAATAGGATTGCTGAAATAGTTATAAAAGTTTTGTAGTTGGATTACTAAATTATCAATAATACTACCATATTTTTCAATGCTTTTTTCTGTAGTAGTATTAATTTTAAATTAAATTTGACAGTTAAATCCACAACATTACTTTTAAATTTTTCTATCAATTAATTGAAGTAATATTCAAACTATAACGCTTATTTATAGTTTTTATGAATTAAACTAATATTTTTTCTTTTCTTAAATCTTTATTATAAGAAAAAAGCAAAGTAATGATAAAATTAATTAGTAAACAACTTAGAAAAGGTAGTGAAAAAAATGAGCGTACAACATATTAATGATAAAAAACAAGTTGCTGAGATTTTAAACTCTGGTAAAGTATCAGTTATTGATTTCTCTGCAGAATGATGTGGACCTTGCAAAGCATTAGGCCCAAGATTTGAAAAAGTAGCTAATGATAAAACTAATAGTAATATTAATTTCATTAAGGTTGATGTTGACCATGCTAAAGCTTTAGCAGAACAATATGAAATTGCTTCAATTCCCACTTTAATTTATTTTGATAAACATGGAAATGTTGTCAATCGTGTCTCTGGTTTAGTAAATGAACAACAAATTACAAGTAATATTGAAGAAGCTAAAGGAAAATAAGGTAATTAATCATGCCAATTAAGTTAATTGTTCTTGATTTAGATGGAACATTATTAAAAAGCCATTGAAAAGTACATCCTAAAAATTTAGTAGCTATTCAAAAAACCCAAGATAAAGGAATTAAAGTTATCATTGCCACTGGGCGAGCTCCTAGTTCAACCATTGATATTGCTAAAGCATGTTTAATCCATGAGCAGACAGGACATATTATTTGTTATAATGGTGGTAATATTATTGATATTACTAAAGAAAATAAAATGGATATTTTATACGAAAAATCTTTAAGTACAGAACAAATCCAAGCAATTATTAAATTTGCTAATGATAATAACTTAGCTATATGAGGATATAGTACTGATAATAAAACAGGGCTTATTAACCGTAGTTCATTACGAGTAAAGATTATGGAAAATTTTAATCACTTACCAAGTAAACAAATTGATGAAACTACTACTGAAGGGATGTATAAAATTCTATTATTTTGTAAAAAGAAAAAACAAGTTAATCCTATCTTAGAAAAATTAAATGACATTAAAGATTTAGAACTTGCCACATCTTCACATAGCGTTATTGAAATTAATCCACTTGGTGTTAATAAAGCAACAGCAGTTCAGTTCTTATGTAAAAAATGAGGAATTAAAGCTGATGAAGTTTTAGCATGTGGTGATGGAATGAATGACTACAAATTAATCCAATGAGTAAAATATGGAATTGCTATGAAAAATGGCCATCATAACTTAAAATTAGCAGCTTATGATGTAACTACGAAAAATACTTGTGGTGGAGTTGCTAAAGCCATTGATAAGTATGTATTTCCTATATCAGAATTTGATTAATGATTAACTTTATGAAGTTTAAAGTACGACCATATGTCGTACTTTTTTATTTTAGCAAATGAAGAAAATGTACTATGAATAATTAATATTGATATAATGTTATAAATTGATATAATGTTACAGACATAAAGTAAAAATTATTGAATTTATTGATTAAGGAGAAAGTAAAATGATTAAAAGTAATTTTAAATTTTCTAAGATTTTCTTTTATAATTGTATAAGTTTAAGTATTATTCATTGTTATAATCAAAACAATGTTTTAAAAATTATTAGCGAATTAAATAGTGTTTATTTAATTGTTAGTATGATTTTTATTGTCGTTTTTTTAGTTTATTTATCAAAAATTAATCAAAAAATTAAAATTTTATCCTTAAAAATAAAAAAAGACTTACAAATCAAAGGTAAATTCAATTATTTGTTGCTAATAGTTTTAATTGTTTTACTAGTTCATTTTATAATTATTTTAGTTTTAAAAATTTCTTTTATTAATAATATATCACAAACTTTATCACCACTGATTAGAAGTTTTCTAATTATTAACTTGGCAGTATTACTATTAAGTGTAATATTTTATACTTTTTTAGTAAATTTTTCTAATTTTATTAGTAAATTATATAAAAAAATAAAAATTAATATTTCAATTAAAAAGTCATTTCAACTATTTTTGATTTTAATAAAAAAAATAAAACTAAAATTGTTATTTAATTTAAAATCATTTACTTTAAAATTATTGATTAATTTCAAGGTAAATTATATTTTAGTCAATGCTTTACAATGATTAGAAATTTTTCGTAAATCACAAAAATTAAATAATACTAAAAAGGCTTGTGCACCTGGTATTATCCCTGTTTTTAACAGTCCAATCGTTTTTAAAATAGGGAGAAGTATATGATTAAAATTAAATTGTTATTTAAAAATAACTTTAAAAATACAACCAAAAATAAAATTCAACTAGTTAGTTTAGTTATTTTAGTTTTTTTATCTTCACTAGTTTTTAGTATTATTGAAACTTCTAAAACGCGTGTTACTAATAGTTATAATGATTTTATTGCTGCTGAGCAAAGTAATCAACACGATTTTATTGTTGATTTTTCTAACACTAGTTATGTTGTTGATGGGAAAGATAACTTTACTAATGTCAGTAATTTAGAAGAACGTCAAAATGCCGTGCTTGATGATATTAATCAAAAATTAAAAACAAATAATACCATAGATAGTTTTACTTATGGCCGAGTAGAAGCAAGAACTTTTTATGCTGGTAATAATAATCAAAAAATTTTAAAAGCTGTTACTTTAAATCCAGAACAACAAACTGATAAGTTTATTGTGACGCAAGGCATGCCTTTAAGTTTATGAAGTAAGTACCAACAAGCTGTTAATCGTTATTCAGAACGATGAGTTTATTTGAATTCTAAATTTGCTGCTAATAATAACATTAAGATTAATGATATTATTAGGTTACAAAGTGATAATTATGGTCATGCCATTCTAGTTAAAAATGATCTCGATATTAGTAAATATCAAAAACAAGATATTAATCAATGATTACCTAATTCCCCTTATGCCAGTGCCAATTGATTTCGTGTTGTTGGATTTGGCGCTTCAGCTGATTTAATAACACCAATTATTGATGCTACTCATCCGATTCCTGATATGAAAAATCAAGGTTTAGTTTATCTTGATCCAATTTTGTTTGGATTAGAACAAAAAACTATTACTTTACCTGATAATTCTAAAGTTAATATTATTAGCACTAATCATAATCAACAATTAGTAACATCAAGTTCTAGTGATCGTGAAGTTTATTATGTTGGTAAGTTTTACGATAATAAAAATCCAGTAGTAGCAAGTACTAGAATTAATCAATTTCTTAATTCAAATGTTGAAATTGACAAAATTAAATTAGGTTCACATTTTGTGAAAATTGGTGACGCTAATCATCCTTTAGCGACATATAAAGATGATCATAAATATTCTTTAGCAAGTCGAATTACCTTTTTAGAAACAACTTTAAAAACTTTTTTTTTAGGTTCATATTTAATTATTAGTACAACTTTATTATTATCAGTTTTTGCTTTAGTGCTGGTATTAAAAAAACAAATTGAAAATACAAGAATTCAAAATGGGATTTTAAGAAGTCTTGGTTATCATAAACATAATATTATTTTAAGTTATTTTAGTTATCCGTTAATGATTGCTTTAATTGGAGGAATTAGTGGGTATGTAATTGGTTTAGCATCACAGCAGTTTGTTATGATGTTCTTTCAAAATTATTTTAATTTTGTTTTTCAACCATTTGCCTTTACTATAACTTCGCTAATGGTTTGTGTTTTTGCTATCTTTATTTTATTAAGTTTAGTTACTACGATTACTTGTGCGATCATGATGTTGAAAAATCCAGTAGTAATGATTAATGGTGATATGATTAATGCTACCTTTATGATTAAACAAAAAATTAAAAAGAAAATAACTTTTAAAAATAATTTTAATAGTCGTTTTAAAGCTGCTTTATTTAGTAATTCAATTGGAAAAATGACAGGAGTATCATTAACAATGATTGTTGTTACTGCTTTAATAGCAGCAACCACCACGATTCCCATGATTTTACAAGATAATTTGAAATATTCATATATAGGTGATAATTATCAAACCAAGATTGAATATTATAATCCTACCTATAATATTCCAACTAGCTTTTATAAAACCTATGATCCATCACAACCAGCATGAACTACTAATGATAATAGTTATTATATGCACTTTGCAGATGGTAATACCAACATGATTGATAATTTAGATCAATTAATGAATCAATATCAAACAGGAAAAATTAATAGTGAAACTTACAGTCCCACTTTTAATGCTACTGATTTAACTAGTCTATTATATAAAAACATTAGCAAACAATATTTAACAAGTAATAAAATTACGATTCCCCAAACATCACAAATCCTAACACCAATCATTATTAGTAGCATTTGAAGTGATTATCATAGCATGGGTTTAGATAATTTTAATAATAAATCATCAGTTGAAACAATTGTTGGAACTTATCCAGATGCTCAAAAAAATGTTAAACAATTAGATTTATTAAGAAGTTTTTATTTAAAATATCGTACTACTATTGGTTTAGACCTCCAAAATCCAAAGTACTTCTCTTCTGATAAAAGTGCCATTAAAATTAATGATAATCCTGATGATTTTTTTACAAGTCTTGAATATCTTAATAAAGGTATTCTACCTGGTAATGATTTAACAGATGGTCATTTAACAGATGAAAAAAATGTTTATACACCTTTTAGCCAAATTGTTAATGACCCAGTTACTGGTTATGATACAGTAGAAAAGTTAACATATGATATTTGTAATTGATACAAGGCTTATTTCATTGATAATATTGAACAAGGATTTATGCAAGGGATTTACAGCCAAGCCCCCGACAGTTTACGAGCAACAATTGCGCAGAATTTTAAAAATCCCAATGCTAATTACAATATTTTATTTGGTGTTGTTCCTTATAATCCTGTTAACGATGATTTAGGCACTTACTTTAATGCTAGTTATAGTAACCAAAATTTTAAAGTTTACGGTATTAAACAAAATAGTAAAACTCAAAAATTAACTAACAATAGTAGTGATGACTTATTATCACAACTATATAATAGTGATGATAATGGCATTATTCTTAATGCTAGTTTAGCCAAATTATTAAATGTTGCCGTTGGTCAAACTATTACTTTAAACCAATCGCGTAATGTTTTAAAACAAAACAATCAAATAATTAATCCAAATAGCTGGGATACGAGAGAATTAAGTGCAAGTGACCCGCTAGGTAATGATAGTTACACTAATAGTAAATACTTATATAGCACTTTATCAGGGAGTCATCTTAACGATAATGTCAATTGAATTAATAAAGATATTGTTAATAATAATCAAGATTTTGTTTTAAAATCAAATATTAATCCAACTAATCCAACTCCAGTAACAGCTACTTCAGTAGAAAAAGATGCTTCATCAGGTTCTTTAATCATTAATAGTGAAAAAGTACTTGCTAATAGCACTTATGTTGTGAAAGGAATTACTAATCAGTATGGTGATAATAAAGCTTGAGTTAAAGAAACACAAGCAGAAAAAGTAGCAGGTTATAACGAAATTAAACCTACTTTATTTCAAACATTCTTAAAAGAATGAACTAAACCATACGATGTTAATGCTTCACAAACCGTCAAATCTCAAGTCCAAGTTTTAAATAGTAGTGGTTTTGCAACTAATAATCTAGTTTATTATCAAGCAAAATATAATGATTTCATAAGTAAATCAGTTAATGATCCCATTATTAACATATGACAACAAATCTTTAATAACGAATATCCTGTTTTTAATTATAAATTATCACAATCTAATGTCATTGATGATTTAACTAATGGTATTAGTACTAGTCAAGTTTATGGTGATTACTCAGTTAATGGTTTAGTTGGTGGCAGTGATATTAGTGGTAACCAATATAATGCTTATAAAATTATTAGTGTTAATAATTTATTACCCATCATAACAGCACAAGGAATCTTACAACATATTTATCAAATTATTAATACTATCTTATTTGTTGCAATTATTATTGCTTGTTTGCTTGCTTTATTAATAATTATTTTAACAAGTAATGTCATTATTGCTGAGAATTTAAAAGTTATTTCCACAATGAAAGTTTTAGGATATAGTAATAAATCTATTACTAAATTAGTATTAGGAATTTACTTTCCAATTGTTGTTTTAAAAACCATTATTGGTTTTCTTTTCGGATGAGGTTTATTATTATTTGGTACCAGTTTCTTATTGCATCATGCTATTGTTATTCCTTTAATTATGAAATGGTGATTACCACTTATTTCTATTGTTATTAGTTATTTATTATATTCTTTAGCTTATTTAATGAGTTGAAAAATTATGACTAAAGTTAATAGTTTAGACGTTATTACTGCGATTTAAAGGAGGATATAATTAATGAAAAAATTAATAAAATTACTAGCAATATTTATTGCTAGCACTCCTGTTATGTTAAATGTTACAGCATGTAGTAATGAACCAAATTGAAATAACATTCCAATTCCACCACCTCAAATTCCAATTGAAGTTACTGGATTTCAAGGTGTTGACTTTGCTACTATGAACATTAAAGATTATGATACTGTTGCTAGTTTATTTTCAGCAATTAAAAATAAATTACAAGATAGTCCCTGAAAAGATAAAACAGCCACTACTTGAACAGGAACTAAAGATGGAAAGGTAATTGCTGATTTAAATGCTTCTGATTTAAAACGTAATGCGCAATATACGTTTGAAATTAAATCAAACATTACTCTACCAGGTGACGCTAAATTTATCATTACCATTACTAGTTCTCATCATATTGCTGATAATATAAGTGTCACTAACTTAAATCAAATTGATGATACTAATGATAAAACTATCTTAATTGCTTGTGTTTTTAAAAATATGAACTTAGTAAGTAAAATTAATGAAATTGCTGATGAATATTTAAATCATATTGCCATTAAAACTGATGGCAAGCCTAATTATGATAGACCAGTTACTGGTACAGCAACTTTAACTAATCCTACTAGCGCTAAGCAAGAACCTTACTTTTATGGTTCAATTACCGTTAATTTTACTGTTAAACTAAAAAAATCACCAAAAAACCCAACTGACCTTAAGTCAGTAATCAAAGTTCCAGACTTAGGAATTATTCCTGATAATCGGCCATATACAATATTAATGTACGTTATTATTAAGAATTTCGTTACTCAACTTGACTTATTAGCAGAAATTGTTAATAATTTAAACATTACTAATCCAACAAAAGACAGCGCTGAACTTAGTGGTGTTAAAGATTCGGAATATTATAGTGGTCATATTACACTAAAATTCCAAATTTCAAAATAGATTTTAAATATAAGGGAGAAAACAATTATGAGAAAATTATTAAGCCTTTTAGGTGTACTAACTTTAGGAAGCATAACAACAACAAATGTGGTTGCATGTTCTAATAAACCACAAGTAGATCCAACAAACCTTGCAGATCAAAGTAAATTACCATTTTTATACCATGAAGTTAAAGTTACTAACTTAGGTGATGTTAAAAATGATGCTCGTGATATCTTAACTGCTTTTCAAAACCAGAATTCTAATATTAAAGATGATACATTAAAAGTAACAGATATTACTAATAAAACAGCTACTATTAATGTTGACCAATATGATACTCATTTTAAAAAAGGAACATTACATGTTACTTTTAATAGTATTGAATCAAAAGATTTAACAAAATTAATTACAGTAAAAAATGTCTATGCTAATAGAAATCTAGAAGGATTATATCCTGTACCTACAAAAATTAAGGAACAGGATGTTTTAGATGGAGTTAATGCTTTAAATGGTTTAAATTTAACTTTACAAGATGTTACAGTTACATTGCATAATCAAGATAATAATCCTGCAACATCAGCTACAATTACAGCAAAAGGGTCACAATATCAAGGAACAGACATTCCAGTAATTTTAAATAAAAATCTTGATATTGCTCAAATTTTTACTAATACCTATATTGGTGATGTTTATTTACCACAAGAACTAATAGGTAAAATTAAAGAAGAAGGTTCTGCAATAGCAATTAAAGCATTTTTAACTGAATTTATTGGTGATGCTAATCCTTTATTACAAGAATTTACTGACTTAGTTGCAGGAGTTCAATTTGTAGACGGTGTAATAACTTTTGATAAAAATCAATTAACTATTGATGCTAATGTTAATCCCACAGATAATACTTTACATAAAGTTTTTACTAATAAAGTAACTTTTAATTTTAATATTAATGTTGATAATCGTCTAAGTATTGATAAGGCAATTAAAACTATTGATTTGAAAAAACCTGCAAGCACTAATTTAGTAACAATCAAACAAGCAATTATTGACCAAAATCAAGATCAATTAAAATCATTTAGTAGTGAAGAAGTAAATAATTATTTAATTGTTACACTGCCTGATAAAACTAATAGTGCATCAGTTAATGTTAGTTGATTACCTGGTTCAAAAAACTTTTTAGGTCATGATCCACTTGCTGCTGCTATTTCTGGTGTAACTAACATGCCACCACTAAATATTAATGTTTATTTTGGAATTATTAAAAACGATTTTGTTATTCAAAATGCAGCTACAGGAAAAACAATTTTTGATAATCTTCATAGTTATTTAAAAAATACTTATCAATTAAGCAATGATGATAGTGCTGCTGCCATTGCTGATTTTGCGGTATGATACGATGGTGAAGAAATTAGTAATGATGATAAAACACAAATAAGTACTGAAGGTAATAAACCAGTAACAATTAAAATTACTTTAAAAACAAATGTTGATGATAAGTATAAAACAGATTTACAAAAATTAATTGACAATGGATTTACTGTTGGAAAGACTTATGTTAGCAATACTGATGTAACTGATAAAAAATAACGGACTTCTCCCCACATGTACTTGTGGAGGAAACAATGAAATTGAATGAGTTCAATAATACTTTTCAAACTGAAAAACAATGTCTTGCATATATAGCAAGTTTGAAACAAAGCAAATGTATTAGGTGTTCTAGTTTTAATTTGAATACTTCTAATTTAAGAAAAATGAGATGTTTGAAATGTCATCAAACATTCAGTATTCTCACGGGCACTATATTTTCAAAGTCACAAACACCTTTAATATCTTGGTTTTATCTCATCTTTAGATGAATAAACACCAAACATGGAATTCCATCAACTGATGTTGCAAAAGAATTGGGAGTGACCTTGAAAACAGCTTGAAGAATGGGTCATAAAATCCGAAGTGCCATTGCTAAACAAGAACCTCAATTCATTGTTGAGGGCATAGTGCAAATGGATGAAATGTATCTTTCACATATGGGTTAAAAAACAAGGAAGATCCTTGTTGAACAAAACCTTGATTATCGGTATTTATGAACAAACAACCAACAATCTGATTGTGAAAGTATTGAAAAACGCAAACAGTAAAAATCTTTTGCAGTTTGCAATAAACCACATTTCTTCAAAGTGTGATGTACATACTGATTCTTGAAAAGGATATCGCGATTTGAAATCGGTTTTCACTAAGCATGAAACAGTTAACCATCAAGATGGCTATGTTTCAAAAACTGGTGTAAATACCAACCAAATTTAGTCAGTATGAAAACATATACGAAGAACATTAAAACACATATCAAAGTTGCAAAACATCATATTAATTTATATGCAAAAGAAGCTGCATATAAATTCAATAACATACCTAGTTTTGAAACTGTAATGCTATGTTTAATTTCAAAATGTGGGGAGAAGTCCGTAGATAGGCTTTTCTCAGCATTTATGTGATAAAATTTAAAAATAGTACATAAAGGGAGAAAAGCCAAATTAATTTTAGTAATACTTATCATGCTATTAGTAATCCTAAAATTTGAACTTCAACAACCATGTATATTGCTATATTTGTGTTTTTATTCGTATCTTTTTTTGATACTACCGGTACTTTATATTCAATTTCTCATCAAATTAGTGACAAAACTGGTATTAATTATCAATTGGGTGAATAAAGTTAATAGTTATAATTTAATTTTCTTTAAATAAAAGACAACATTAAACTATTTAATTGTTGCTATAATTATATCATATTATAGTTAATAAACAAGTATTTTAATGTTTTATTTTATTATTTTATAACAAAAATTCCTAACTATTTAGGTTTAAGATTTATTAAGTTTTTAAAATAGGCTTAAATTTTATTGGATTAGTAGTAGATTTGATTATTATTAAGAATAAATGTGATAATTTAATAAAAGAAATAGGGCATGATAAATTTAAAATAAATTTTTACAAGTTTAAATTCAAAAGAAAATCTAAAAAAAATACTATTACCCCACAATCTTAAATATTAATGTATAATTTAAGTAATCTATTAGAATAGATAAATAGATTAAATTTAAGGTTAAAAAGTTATCATAAAGATAACTTTTTTTAATCTTTATCATGATATGGTATATATTTTTAAATATGTTAATATTTAAACATACTAGTTAATTAGATACTATGTTAATTCAAAAATTACATAGAATAAATATTATTTGTTTTTCATTTTGTGGACAAGCATGTTGAACCTCATAATACACGCACAGTTGCTCTATATAATGATGGTCTTTCATATATAACATCACTAATATTTATATAACTAGCGTAGCGAAAGCAATATCCATATTTGTATCTAGATATGGTCTATAAATTTTAATTAAAACACTTAATAAAATAAGTGTTTTTTTATATAGAATATTTTTCAATTAAGTAATTATCAACATTATTGTCATTTATTAAATTTATATTATTTTCAGTAAAAAATAATTTTTTAAATTTTTCTTCTATTTCTTTTCTTAAATCTTCTGAAAGTCTAGCATATTTATAACTATTTTCATTATATTCAAGTGCAGGCTTTATTATTTTATTTATATGTATTCTTTGAATATTATTTAATTTAGCACGATTTTCTTTTTTATTTAATAAAAATTTAACATCACTTCAATGTTCTTTTTCGATTTTAGTTGTCAATAGTATTATTATTGCATTATTCCCTATAATATATAAAACTATAATAGGACGTGGTTTTCATTTGTTGCTATCAATATAATGAATATTAGCAATATAAATACTTCATTTATATATTATTAATTTATTTTCGGACTTCTCCCCACATGTACTTGTGGAGAGAAGTCCGATATTTTATTAAATCTAACTATTAACTTGATACACCCAACCCATTGTTTGTTTTTTAAGCATTGGATTTTAGTTTTTAAGATTTAAAAGAAAGAGATAATTATATATGCCAAACAGTAATCAAAATGAATCAAATAACTTTAATATAAAATTACTAGTGTATAGTGGAGTAATTGGTGCAGCAGTAGGAGGAATGTCTGGATATTTATTAGCAGATAATATTCCTAATCAAATTATAGGTAACACAAACTTAGACAAAACATTTTTTTCTGCCATAGGAGGATGGTTTTTCGGAAGTTTAGTAGGCAGTTGTTTAAATTTATGCAACTTATTAATTTATAAATTTTGTCATAATGAAGTAAATAATCAAAATAATAATAGATTTGCAAACCAAAGAATCATCATTATTGATAATGATAGTGGTCATGGTTCTGATTTTGATATAGAAGCAGTAAATCAATTTAATGATGAAGTACATGAAAATGTTGGACTTATTAGAAATGTTGTCTAATCAAAAATAAAAAACGAAAAGACATGTTTTAAGATACAGGAATTTTAAAAAGAAATTTATTTATTTTTTTTACTAAATTATAAATAAATATGATATTATTTATTAGTTAAAACATTAATAAGGAGAAAAAACTATGTCAAGAAAATGTGCATTAAGTGGCATTGGCCCACTTTCTGGAAATACGCGTTCACACGCAATGAACTCTTCTAAAAGAAAATGAAACCCAAACTTACAACCAGTAAAAATTGGTGGAAAAACTTTAATGATTAGTGCTCGTACTTTAAAAACTTTAAAGAGAAATAATGCTTTAGGTAATAGTAAATAATAATTGCTTTTAGTCTTTAGAATTATGTGAGGATAAAAATGTTAGGAATTAGTTCCTAACATTTTTTAATTATCACCAAGAATTGAAAGCATAGTTTATTTTATCATTGATATTTCTGCTACAATTTATTTTATATAAAATCATACTCTTTATTGATTAATGAGTTTAAAATTGTAATATTTTTTTTAATTTTTGTTAATTATCTTGTTATAATACGTTTATATAATAATTAAAGTTCAAAGCTTAGGTGAATGTATATATGTGACAAAAACGAATCTTAGGTTCATTATGAATTATGACAATGCTTATTATTTTTATTGTCACATTTGTTAATAATAAACCTTATTTTATTATGGGTGGTTCAACTTCTGTTTCACCATTAATGCACACTTTAATGGATGGTTATCCAGAAAATCATAAAGATGCTGATTTTACATATAATAGTTTGGGTTCTGATGCAGCTATTATTCCCGTTGATAAAGGCATGTTTGGTATTGGATGATTATCAAAAGAATATACTACTAGTAATCCAAACCAAATTAGTTTTGTATTGTCACTTGATGGGATGATTTTAGTTTATAATTTACCACCATCTGAACTGGGGAATGATAATCCATTGAACTTTAACCAAGAAATTGTTAAAAAAATGTATTTAACAAATGGTAATGTTTATTGAAAAGATTTATTTCCCCAAGACCCTGCTCATCCAAATGAAGGATGGGTTAAGCCAACTTCAACTTTAAAAGTTACAACTTATACGCGCGAAAATGGTTCGGGAACCCGTGATGTTTTTAATGAAAAAGTATTAGGTGATAAAACAGCATATTATCCGCAAGCCACAACTGTCAATTCAAGTACCCAAATGTTTAGTATGGCACCTGGTGGTATTGGTTATAGTTCTTATTCTGACAAAAAACAGTTAGATAGTAATCCTTCGTTTGCTAATGTTTATATGGGTAATTGAGAACATACTATTCCAACACTAGATAATATTAGTCACAAAAGATATGGATTAGCACGACCCTTTACTGGAGTAATTAATGAAAAATATAAACAAATCAATACATTAGTTAAATTTTTAAAGTTCTTGTTTTACCCATCTGATCCCAATCATCATATTGTTGATGCTGCTTTTAGTGAAGCTAACTATGCCCAAGCAGCAGTACCATTAGATGATCATAGTGGTGTGAATAATAAATTAGATACATGATTAAAGAATTTTCCAGAGGTATAGTAAATGAAACCCAAGTCTTTTCAAAACTTTTGACACAAAATAACATTCAATCGTTTTAATAAAAATTATGAAGTAAAAAATGTTGTCATTAGTGAACAAAAAAAACATATTCAAGATTTAATTGTTAAAATTACGATTTTAGGTTTATCATCATTAGCTTTATTTGCTCTGGCTTTATTAATTGGTTTTGTTGTTGGTCAAACATTTAGCGATATGAGTTTTTTAACTTGATTAAAAATGTTGGGCAGCAGCAAATGGTTACCTAGCGGCAATAGTTTTGGTGTAATTGCCTTTGTGGTCGCAACATTTTGAGTAGCATTAATTTCGATGTTAATTGCTGTACCATTAAGTTTATTAACATCATTATTTATTTGTGAGTTTTTACCACGACGACTAAAAAAGGTAACTTTAACATTAGTTGAGTTATTATCAGGTATTCCTTCTGTTGTCTTTGGTGCGTTTGGATTAATGACCATTGGTCCCATTTTTGTCAAAATGGGTGCTCCCACTAAAGAAAATATGATGACTGCTAGTTTTATCTTATCAATGATGGCACTACCAACTATTATTTCTTTATCTGTGAATACGATTAATAGTGTTCCTAAGTCGTATCGTTACGCATCATTAGCTTTAGGTATTAGTCATACTCATACTAGTTTTAAAGTTGTTTTTAAAGCAGCACTTCTGAAAATTATTGGAGCAGTTATCTTTGGTTTTGGGCGCGTAATTGGTGAAACGATGGCTGTTGTTATGATTGCTGGTAATAGTACTTTAGTTCCTAATTTTAAAGATGGTCCTTTAGGATTTATTTTCAGTTCCGTCTCCACATTAGCAGGGGTAATCGGACTAGAAATTGGTGAAGCTGTTAGTTCTCAACAAATATCAGCATTATATGGCATTGGTTTATTTTTATTTATTATCGTTTCAGTTATTAATGTAGTAGTATTATTAATTTATAAACGTACAGAAAAGAAATTCAAAGGTCATCATAAACCACGTAACTATTATTTAAAAACTTTAAAGTTATCTAATCAACAAATGACTAATAGCATTCATGAAAAGAGTATTAAAAATCGTCAGTGAAAACAGTTTAAAGATTATGTTCGACTTTTTTTCATGAGTATTTCTTGTTTTATTACTATGGGTTTAATTGTTTGAATTATTGGTGATATTATTATTAATGGGATATTTAATATTAGTGGTACTGCTGGTAGTGGTGCTTTCAATTTTAATTTTCTGGCATTATTCCAAACAACGGGTGATGAGGGATATTTATCAATTGTCGCTATGACGTGCTTATTAGTCTTAACAGCAATTACCATTGCCATGCCATTGGGCATTATTGGTGCCATTTACTTACATGAATATGCTAAAGATAATAAATTTGGAGGGATTTTACGATTTGTTTTAAACACTTTAGCATCAACGCCATCCATTATTTTTGGAATGTTTGGTTTTAGTTTATTTATTGTTTTTTTAGGAATGAGTTTTAGTGCCATTACGGCAGGTTTAACGTTGACAATTGTTGTGTTACCACTTATTATTAGAGCAGTAGAAGATACGCTAAAATCAGTACCTGTGGAATATCGTGAAGCTTCATTAGCATTAGGTGCTAGTAAGTTTGAAACCATTAGAAAAGTAGTAATTCCGAATGCGATTGGTGGGATTGTTACGAGTATGATTTTATCAATGGGAAGAATTGTTGGAGAATCAGCACCAGTATATTTAACATTAGGAAGTACAGTTGGATTTCCTAACAAAGGATTTCTAAGTTCGGGTCAAACTTTAACGACTCATATTTTACTAATTAATAAAGAATCAAATGACCCTAATAAACTAGGAATGATGTACCAAACTGCGTTAATAACGGTGGCCTTAATATTTATTTTAAATTTCTTAGCAAAACATTTTGAAAAAAGTTTAACAACAGGAGTGGGGGTGAAAACAAAATGTTCGATGGAACTAATCAAGGAAAAAATAACAGCAATGAAGAACAAACACCACAACAAACGTCAGACCAAAAAACAACTCAAAAGTGAAATGAAAAAGTAATTGTTAAAATTAAAAACTGATTCAAAAAAATTAAAAACATCTTTAAACAACAAAACCTAATGCCAGTAGTTATTGAACAACCACCAATAGTTACTAATAGTGCCATCATAAAAACTAAATCTTCAATCAAAAAAGAAAAAGAACTATTGCCAGAAAGTTATGTTTTTAATATCAACAATTTAAATTTCTTCTATAATAATGGTCAAAAACAAGCGTTATTTAACATTAATTTAAATATCATTCGTCACCAAGTTACAGCCTTTATTGGACCAAGTGGTTGTGGAAAATCAACATTACTACGAACATTAAATCGGATGAATGATTTAATTGATGGTATTAAAATTAATGGTGAAGTTATCTTTAATAACCAAAACATTTATGAAAATAAAAAAAAAATTATTTTATTACGCACTAAAGTCGGAATGGTTTTTCAAAAACCAAATCCTTTTCCAATGTCAATTTATGATAATGTTGCGTATGGTCCTAGAAACCAAGGTATTAGAAATAAGAAAATCTTAAATCAAATTGTTGAGGACTCATTAAAAAAAGCAGCCTTATGAGATGAAGTAGCCAAGAATTTATATGACTCAGCGTTATCATTATCAGGTGGTCAACAACAGCGTTTATGTATTGCTCGTGCTATTGCTCTAAAACCTGAGGTGTTACTAATGGATGAACCAACCTCGGCGCTAGATCCCATTGCTGCTGCTAAAATTGAAGATTTAATGAATGATTTAAAAAATGATTTTACTATTATTATTGTTACCCATTCCATGCAGCAAGCAGCACGGATTTCTGACAAGACTGCTTTCTTTTTAAACGGTGAAGTAATAGAATATAATGATACAAAAAAAATCTTTTCACGTCCTAAAGATAAAAGAACTGAGGATTATATTACTGGTAGATTTGGTTAAAACAAACTATAATTAAATTGTGTATTGCAAAGGGGGAAAATAATGAATATTATTAATCGACGATTTGATTTAGATATTGAAAATTTAAAACAAAATTTATTAAGTTTATTAACAGAAGTTAAAAAAGAGCATGAAGATGCCCTTGTGGCTATGGAAAATAGTGATTATGATTTTTCTAAAAAAATCATTCAAACTGACAAAGAAATTAGAAATATTGCTGAAAGTTTAACGATTACTGCTGTGTGAAATATTGCTCAACAAAATCCTTTTGCTCGTGATTTAAGAACTATTATTGGATATATTAATATCATTCGCGATTTAGAACGTATCTCTAACTATGCGAAAAATATATCGGTTTTTAATGTTAAATATCGACCTGAAACAAAGTTAACTTCACAATTAGCGGGATTGATGAAAAAAACCTTTACGATGATGGATTTAATTGCGCAAGCGATTGATACGAATGATATTAAAAAAGCATATGAAGCAGCTGAGTTTGATGCATATATTGATGTTCATTTTCGTGAATCAATAAACAATATTGTTAGTATGTTTAAAAAAAATAAAAATGAAGAACAGTTTTCGCAATATACATCAGCTATGCAACAACTAAAGTATATTGAACGGCTAGGTGACCATTTAGTTAATATTTGCGAAACTATTGTTTATATTATTAAAGGTAAATTTTATGATTTATCAACAACTTTATATGTGCCACCTGTTAAAAAGGGATAGTGGGGTATTTAAAAACAGAAAGTTAAACTTTCTGTTTTTAATATATGTGGTTTATACTTCTGTTATTCATTGATTAGGAAGTAAGGTGAAACCAATTGTATTATTACCAGTATGAGTTTTTAAAATATTACATAGTGGTTCAATCTTATATTTAGTAAATCCTAATTGTTGCACTTTACTAATAGCAATTTCAAGAACTTTTTTATCACATCAACCATCAATAATATAAATAGTTTCTTTGGTTGCATTTTTGATATTAACAATAGTTTCTAGTATTTTATCCATGGCGCCACTTAAGGTTCTAACGGTTTTAGCCATGATGATTTGTTCTTTGCATTTCAAAATAGGTTTAAATTTTAGAATATTTCCCATCAGCGCTTTTGTTTTTGGTAATCTACCACCGCGAGATAAAAATTTCAAGTCATTAGGGGCAATGAAACATTCATAATTTTTACGAAATTCAGTTAATGCACTTAAAATGTCATCAATGCTTTTTTGTTCTTTGGCTAATTTTAGGGCGATTAGTGACATATATTTTAGTGGCATCATAGCAGCACCAGTTTCTAAAACATGAACTTTATCTTTAAAATTATCTTCTGTTTGTAACACCATAGCACTTTTATATTGACCTGAAGCGTTATCAGCAATTGGTAAAAATAAAATTTTATCGTATTTAGTTAGCGCTTGTTCTCAATATTGAGCAAGGACAGCACGGTTAGTTTGACTAGTTTTTAAATGAGCGTGTTCTTTAATCATTTTTTGAAATATAGAGTCACTGTCAATTTCTTGATTATCATCTTCATAAACTATACCTTTAGGGTCACTGATAATTAACGGAACAACTGTTAGTTCAGGATATTTTTTCATTTCTTCAAGTGAAAATCCAGTTGATGAATCTGTTATTATACCAATCTTCATATTTTTACTCCTAACATTTTTCAAAATAAATTATAATAAAATTATAGCAAATTTATTAATCAATATATTATTTTGTTTATATTACTGTAATAGGTTTATTGTATAACTTAAATTAAAAATTACTTATAAAAAATGATTTTAAATAAAGAGCAATTAACTTACTATTTATCAGTTAGTGTTGGTAAAATATTGCTATAAGATAAATTACAAATTTTATTACAAGAATATTAAATTTTTGAGGTAATGTAAGTGAAACTTTTGTTGATTTTAAATAAGATTACTCATAAAGAAACACAAATCATTAAACAGTTAAACCCTGAACTAAAACATTTAACTTTAAAATTAACATTTAGTTCATTTTAGAATGAATTGCCTTACCAAATATATCTTTTTCTAATAATATTAGTTATAAAGGAACTATTGAAATAAAAAGCATAATTTATAATTATGAATTAAGTGGTTGAATTGGCATTAACTCCTCTATATAGGGTGATAAGTTTATAAACGAAAATGAAAAAACATATAGTAAATTTTATAATCCTAGTCAGTTAAGACTGTACATACGAAATAAGTTAGCTGTTGAAAATATTTTACCTAAAATAAAAATACACCAGTTTTTGCAAATTATATTGAAGCTGAAATATTTTTTAATATACTAGATGATAATAATTTAGAAGATATAACAACATCTAATAGACAAGACATAGATGAAAATGATGTAAGAGTTATAAAATTAGTAGAAATTGTAAAAGTAATAGTTAACCAATTAATTAAAGACCGCGTTAATATAGGTAATCAAATCAAAACTACAGAAGAAAAAATTAAAGAATCGATAGAAACTAAAAATAAAACAGAATTAATAAAATCAGCAAAACACAATAATTTTAACGGACTTCTCCCCACATGTACTTGTGGAGGAAACAATGAAATTGAATGAGTTCAATAATACTTTTCAAACTGAAAAACAATGTCTTGCATATATAGCAAGTTTGAAACAAAGCAAATGTATTAGGTGTTCTAGTTTTAATTTGAATACTTCTAATTTAAGAAAAATGAGATGTTTGAAATGTCATCAAACATTAATTATTCTCACGGGCACTATGTTTTCAAAGTCACAAACACCTTTAATATCTTGGTTTTATCTCATCTTTAGATGAATAAACACCAAACATGGAATTCCATCAACTGATGTTGCAAAAGAATTGGGAGTGGCCTTGAAAACAGCTTGAAGAATGGGTCATAAAATCCGAAGTGCCATTGCTAAACAAGAACCTCAATTCATTGTTGAGGGCATAGTGCAAATGGATGAAATGTATCTTTCACATATGGGTTTAAAAAACAAGGAAGATCCTTGTTGAACAAAACCTTGATTGTTGGTATTTATGAAAAAACAACCAACAATCTGATTGTGAAAGTATTGAAAAACGCAAACAGTAAAAATCTTTTGCAGTTTGCAATAAACCACATTTCTTCAAAGTGTGATGTACATACTGATTCTTGAAAAGGATATCGCGATTTGAAATCGGTTTTCACTAAGCATGAAACAGTTAACCATCAAGATGGCTATGTTTCAAAAACTGGTGTAAATACCAACCAAATTGAGTCAGTATGAAAACATATACGAAGAACATTTAAAACACATATCAAAGTTGCAAAACATCATATTCATTTATATGCAAAAGAAGCTGCATATAAATTCAATAACATACCTAGTTTTGAAACTGTAATGCTATGTTTAATTAAAAATGTGGGGAGAAGTCCGTTAAAAAATATGCAATTAATCAAAAAACTAGATAGTATTGAAAAATGAGAAAACGTAGATAAAACAATTATTGATCTATGGAATAAACATTTTAATAGTAAAATTCAACCAATTGAAAAACAAGAATAATTTATAATTCAAAACAAATAATAAAATGAAAACCCCTTAATTTTAAGGGGTTTTCCAGTAGATTTTAAAAGTCTAAGTTATTCAATGAATGATCCTAATGGATCTGCCTCTTTGCTAAATAAATTTTCTTACTTTCGTAAGTAATACTCCTTGCAGGTACAACTCACCTCTTAATTAACTAAGAGCATCATTTTCATGATATGTAAATTATAAAATGAGTTAAATATTTGTCAATAGCTATTAGTTATCTTTAACCTAGGGTAAATAAAGTTATGTTTTTTCTTTAGCATAATTTTCTGTACCATTATAAGAAATTGCTGTTTTTCATTTAGGATAATCAGTTCCTTTTTTAATAGCATTATTAACGTTTAATGGTTTAAGATTGGCTAACATTTTGGTTCCCCCATTAATAAGAGGTTTTTCATAAACAATTGTTCAATTAAAACTTTTAATGTTACCATCGCTATTTTCAATACTATTCACAAATGCTTTTTTAAAAATAAGTGCTCCTGCATAATCTTTACGGTATAATTGTGGATTAAATTGTGAAACAATTTCCCCTTTTTCTCATATTTCTTCAATTTGTTCTTTTGTTCAAATTGTAAGTTTAGTGGGGTCAACGGGTAATAACGCTGCTACTGTGGTTTAAGTTTGTTTATTATTTACTTGTGCTTTTATTTTCATTGTTGAAAATGGATTAGATTTTGATTTTGCATTAAGTTCATTAACATTAACAGTTAATTAGAGTTCTGCATTATCTGAATTAACAAATGGATTTTTGGTTTCAATGATAAAAGGTTCTTCAATTTTTATGATTTTATCATCAGTTTTTGATTTTAAAAAAATATGAACTAAAAGTCAAAAACAATTTAATAGTAAAAAAATAGCATAAATTATTTCTAAAATTCAAGGAATAACAAATATTGCCAAACTGTTAAAAGAATAATTAGTGATATATTCTACTAAACCTTTTCGAATAATAATGAAAAACATAATTGAACCAAAAATCATAGTTAATCCAATCATTAATCCAATTATACCCAGAAAAATAGCTTTAACATTCTTTTTTTCAAAAATAAAAAGGGTATAGAAATCGAAAATATATTAATAGTAGCAAAAATTAATACACCAATTGTTAATTCTTGAAATTCAAACTTAAAATTTAAATTTTTATTAATAACACTTAAAATATTATTAATATCATTACGATATAAATCAATTCAAATAATTCAGGATACTAATAAACTAACAGAAATTAAAAAAGAACTAATAATTAAACCAAAACGATTACGAATGTTGATATCTATAAATTTATTTTTATTTTTTAATTCAATGTCTTCTTGGTTCATGAAAAACTCCAGTTCACTTTTTTCTCTACTCTATAAATATTAATAACTGTTTTTTTAGTTTTTCTAGAGAGTTAATAAATTCCTCATAACCGTTACCTATAATTAAATTGACATGAGGAATTGTGTTTTTATTAAAATGATATTTTATTTAGGTCATGTACTATCATCATTGTCATTAGTAATAGTTAATTGCGTTATATTAGTATAACCATTATTGCTAAAATAAAAGTTAAAACCATTAATATTAATATTAGTAAAAATTGGTCGTCCTCCATAAAAAGTTGTATAAAAACTATTCTTGTTGTATATTGAAGAAAGTTTTTTATCTAAGATTTTTTCATCACCGCCAACAATACCAAATTTGAATCGGACTTCTCCCCACATGTACTTGTGGAGGAAACAATGAAATTGAATGAGTTCAATAATACTTTTCAAACTGAAAAACAATGTCTTGCATATATAGCAAGTTTGAAACAAAGCAAATGTATTAGGTGTTCTAGTTTTAATTTGAATACTTCTAATTTAAGAAAAATGAGATGTTTGAAATGTCATCAAACATTCAGTATTCTCACGGGCACTATATTTTCAAAGTCACAAACACCTTTAATATCTTGGTTTTATCTCATCTTTAGATGAATAAACACCAAACATGGAATTCCATCAACTGATGTTGCAAAAGAATTGGGAGTGACTTTGAAAACAGCTTGAAGAATGGGTCATAAAATCCGAAGTGCCATTGCTAAACAAGAACCTCAATTCATTGTTGAGGGCATAGTGCAAATGGATGAAATGTATCTTTCACATATGGGTTTTAAAAAACAAGGAAGATCCTTGTTTTTTAAAACCTTGATTGTTGGTATTTATGAAAAAACAACCAACAATCTGATTGTGAAAGTATTGAAAAACGCAAACAGTAAAAATCTTTTGCAGTTTGCAATAAACCACATTTCTTCAAAGTGTGATGTACATACTGATTCTTGAAAAGGATATCGCGATTTGAAATCGGTTTTCACTAAGCATGAAACAGTTAACCATCAAGATGGCTATGTTTCAAAAACTGGTGTAAATACCAACCAAATTGAGTCAGTATGAAAACATATACGAAGAACATTTAAAACACATATCAAAGTTGCAAAACATCATATTCATTTATATGCAAAAGAAGCTGCATATAAATTCAATAACATACCTAGTTTTGAAACTGTAATGCTATGTTTAATTTAAAAATGCGGGGAGAAGTCCGTTATATATATAATTATTAAGTTCAGTCTTTAATATTAGGAAATAGGAGATTATGATTGCTTATGGAAACTGTTAGTAATTCTTTTAGTAACAAAGCAAGTTGATTTAGACTATTTAAGTTTATTTTAATCAAAATTACTCATTCTTTTATCGCGGTATTTTTATTGTTATTATCTTTATTTGTAACAATTGTTATAAATATCGTTTTATTACTATTAGATTTAGAGCCTAATTATTTATTAAAATCTTTTGTTTTTATTTCTAAAAAGTTATATTAGGTCATTATCATAAGATAAAACGACACACTTAGCTATTAAAATACAATTTCAAAATTAATTATTTGTATTTTTATATATTTTACGTATAATAATACTCATTATGAAAAAGATAATTGAAATTTCCAACCTAACTAAACGCATTAGAAAATTAGTCATCATTAATAATATTAACCTTGATATTTTTCGTGGTGAACGAATTGCTATTCTTGGTGCCAATGGTTCTGGTAAAACCACACTTATTGAATTAATTTCTAATATAACTATACTCAGCACAGGTACTATTAAAATCTTTAGCGATCAAGAAAAATTAAAACGCATTGGTCTGCAATTTCAAGAAGGATATTGACCGAAAGGTGTAACTCCTAAATCAATCATTAAATATTATGTGGGACGAAAAGTTTGAAAGACCCAACCTATCACTGATCTTATTAATATTTTTGATATTGCTAGCATTATCAATAAAGATTTAAATAATTTATCAGGTGGCGAAAAACAACGTTTTAATGCCATGCTGTCTATTATTAATGCTCCTGAAATTTTAATCTTAGATGAGTTAATTACTGGTTTAGATTTGAAAATGCAAGTTAAATTAATTAATTTTTTCAAAACTTACTTGCAAGATAATAATAAAACCTTACTAATGATTTCCCATATTCCTGAAGAAGTTGAAGCATTATGTCAACGTGTAATTTTACTAGAAAAAGGTAACATCATCCATGATAAGTCCCTAATAGAAATTCGAAAAGAATTTGGTACCGTTCGTAAGTTTATGCGTACATATTACGAGATGCAGGAGGTTGACAATGAAAATACTCAATAAATTTAAAAAATCTAAACCAGAAATTAATAGCCAACAAGTGAATGGCAGTAATAATTCAGATATTAAAACCAAAAAATTTACTTTGTCTGCCTTAAGTTGACCAAAGTTCAAAAAAGATTATAAAGAATTTAATATTTTCTTAGGTAAAAACTTAACCCTGCTATTGGCTTCCATTTTTAAAAATTTACGAACATATATTTATGTTTATGTAATTCCTATTACTTTATTATTAATTATTTACACTTTCCAATCATTTGGTGGTATTAATAAGTTGTTGCCTCCCATTGTTGCTGGTTATTTGTTAATTCCTGGGTTTGGCATTACCATCTTGCTTAATACTTTAATTTCAGAATGAAAAGCTTCTATTTTTCTAAAGCGAATTCATGTTATTGGAACAAGTAAATATCAATTTATTTTATCAATTTGAATTGTTGGGTATTTACTCGGAATGTCTTCAATATTTTTAGGTTCATGTTTGTTGCTAGGAATAGCACCTTTAATTAATAGTACTAGTAATGTTTTTCTAGAAACTTTTAGTTTTTTTAGTTATGGTAGTGCTAGTGAAGTTTTTGTGTCATGATTTGGTTTTTTTATTGCTGCTAGTATTATTACTTTGTCAGGAATTGGAATTGCTACTTTAATTGCTGGCGCTTTTAAAAGTTTATCATTGTGTCAAAGCTTAACCATTTTAATAATCTGTGGTTGTATTATGTTATCAGATTTATTTTTAAGTCCCACAATTACTTCTAAGTCTTCATTTGTGGTTTATATTAGTTATTTAATTCCGCAAAAATATGGTGCATGGACAGTGTTTTATAGTTCTGCAGCAGGTAATATTAATTATTTTATTGATAACCCTACTTCCAAGTTAGCAACTATTAGTTTTGCAAATATTTATGGTCCATTATTTGGTGGCATAACTTATTGCATTGGTTTATACGTTGCTTCATTATTCACGTTTAATTGAAACAATCGAGGTTAGAAATTATGAAGAAGAAAATTTATGCTTTATTAGGAGTTAGCATTTTCTCTCCGCTTACGATGATGACTATTAGTTGTTCTTTTAATTTCTTAGGGATTGATGTAAAAAATTTACCTAATTATGACTGAAGTGCAGAAGAACCTTACGGTTCTAGTTACCAAAAAGTTAATGATATTGCTAATGTCACTAATATGGGTAATGTTAATATTAAACATAATCAACGTTATCTTGATTATCATAATTTTAATACTGGATACAAAAATGATGTTGGTATTAAAAAACAAGCAGTTACTGGTATCCCATTAAACTCAGCATTTTTACCTAACGGTAACGAGCGAAGAGATTTCGGTGAAACTGATAAAAATAAAATGTTTGAATCGATTAATAGTATTCTCGATTGAAATCCTGCTATTGATCATGATGCTAAATATAATCAAAGTGATGTTCCATTACTTGCAACAAAAAAAGTTGCTGTCAAATGAGTTAATAGTCAAAATGAAAACCTTAAAACCCTTGATTTAGGGCTAAGCGTTAAAGCAACTAGTGGTACTAATACTATAGTGGGTACGAAACGTACTTTTGATTATAACTTTAATAATTGACAATATGTTGATACTTTTGTTGCATGATCTGGTGCTATTAGTGAAGGAATTATTGTTCCACCTGCTGCTGCTGATATTAATCAAGCTCATATTAATGGTACAAGAATTTTAGGTACCATTTTTCTAGATGGCTTTCATGGTTTAAGTAAAAGTGATTTAAGAGATTATGTTAAAACTGACAAAGATGGTAATTATTTAATTGTTGATGTGTTAATTAACATGGCTAAATATATGGGATTTGATGGTTGAATTTATAATAATGAACCTAATGGTGGTTCACCTAATGGTTTAGTTATGGATAGTCAAAATTCAATAAACATTGTTCAGCAGTTTACTAACAAAACCAAAAATAGTAGTGATGAGTCAATTAAAAACTTACAAATGATTACTTATAAGAATGATGGTAACTTAAAATACCTATCTAATGGTAAGCTTTTAGATAATGAAGCTGATAGTTTATCAAAAGCTGCTGATGGTCGTTTTTTACAAGATTTTTATACTTATCCTAATGATAGTGCCCAATGAAATGCTAATCATCAGCAATATAATAAGTTTGATACGTACAACTTATACAATCTTGGTGGTTGAGTAGGTGGTCAAGTTTTTTACAATGAAACGCGAATGGGAACGCGTAATATTAATGAGTTAACACAAGAACATTTTGACAGTTTTGGTAATCGTTATCACGACCCGATTCAAGAACAAAATGATTATCAAAATAATAAATGAACATTTAGTGGTCAAGATATTAATTCCATAAGTATGTTTGCTTCGACAACTCCTGTTGATTTGGCACGGATGTATTTAGAAAACTTAGATCATCCCATTACGATTACTGATGATACATATGCGACAGTTTATGCTAACTATCTTGATGATATGGTCTATACTGGTCACAATCGTCATTTAAATGATGATGATAAAGGTACTACGTCATGATTACCAGAAACTGATGTTAGTGGTTTAAGTTATGGCATTGGAGATAAGGAATTAGAAAATACCGTTTTATTTGATAATGATGTCCATGCATTACAACAATTTAAAACTAATTTTTCGACAGGTAACGGTCAAATTTTTGTGAACAATGATGGTCAACAAATTAATAATTATCCTTGAAACAATCGTCGGATTGCTGATACGACACTTACTTACAAATGAGATATTAAAGATAGTACTACTAATGATAATGATAAAAACATCTTTGGTTTTTATGATTACTATCATGCTTATCGCAAAGGTAATGCTTTAGCATTAGGTAGTGGTTTTGATAAGAGTGGTAAAATTTTACCTGTTAAATTTAATAGTGAAAAACAATGAAATATTATGGGTACTAACTATAGTAATAATGATAAAATTATTAATTGAAAATACAAAGTTAGTGATAATCATAATTGTGATTTTGATGTTAATTTAGGAGTTACTTTTGATGATGGTACTTATCATTCATTAGCACCTGTTAATAGTGATGGAGGTAATGGTTGAGTTAGTATGACTGTCAACTTAGATTCTTTAACAATCCCTGCTAATACAAAGATTGCTAAATTAGGATTAGATATTAAACCACATAATAATATTAAAGCAACACCTGTTACTTTTGATATTGGTGAGTTACGAATTAATTATCCTTGTAGTGTTAATAATAGTAAAGATGACATTATCCCACCAATTAATAAACTTATTAGTGAGTATGCCATCACTCGTGATAATTTAACGAGTATTAGATTAAACTGAGATGTTAACCCCATTAAGAAAGAAAATATTGATTATTATGAAATTTATTTACAACAAGGTGGTAATTACTACCGTTTAGGTGAAACTACTAATTGTAATTATTATGTTAAAAATTTAACACTAAATAGTAGTAAAATTATTATTAAAAGTGTTAATAAATATAATAACAATAATGATATTTATCAAAGTTGAAATATTGTTTAATTATCGTTGCAATTGTATTAATGACCTGTCATATTGTTGTTATTTCCTATTATTAGTGTTTTAAATTAATCAATTTATGCTATACTTAATTAAATTACATAACAGACAGATTGGAAGATTTAAAGATGAAAAATTTAATACGAATACTACCAACACTATTTTTATTAACACCAGGTTTAACAGTAAATACTAACAATACGCAAATTAATATTAATGCTAATGACAACCAATTTCATGCTATGACTGGTACAAATGAACTTATTATTACTTTAACAAGTGATAAAGAAGGTAATATTTATGCTGGTACTTATTTACATGTTTATAAATGTTTAGCTGGTGAAAATGATTTTAAAGTTATTAGTAATCTAAACTATGCTAATGATTTAACTTCTGATAGCTATGGTAATATCTATGCTGCTACAAGAAGTGGTGTCTTCGAATGTTTAGCAGTAAGTTCTGAATTTAACTTAGTAGCAAATTTTACTAACTATGCAACAAAACTAACAATTGACACAAATAACACACTTTATGTTGCAACTAATGATGGTGGGCGTATCAAGTTAATGGTTAGATTTAATAAAAATATAAATGAGAGATAATACTCTCATTTATAATAAAAGTAGTTTAGTATTTATTGGTGATGGTGCACCTTGAATTAAAACTTCTGCTAAAAAAGAAAACATTCCTTATGTAATTGATAGACACCATGTTTTTAAAGCACTAAAAAAAGTATTTATTTTTAATAGAAAAGTATGGATGGTCTAATTTTCGCCATCACACTAAATACATAGAATGAATTTTTCTTAATTTTTTCTGATAAATTTTTAGTGTTAATTTATGAATTATTTAACACTTTATTATTTATCAATACTTTTGTTATAAATTAAACTCTATTTTTCTTATCATTTTCTTTTTTTCAAACTACATCCATAATTTTTCCTTAATTTATATTTTAAATTACTCAAGATAATAATGTTATATCATATATGAATATAGAATTAATGGAACTAAAAAACATAATTTTTACCTTACTAAATATGAGATAAAATACTAAAAAATAAAAATTAATTGTTGATAGACAATAAATAAAAACACTAAAACACGTATTATATCAAATATACATTATGATTTTTAAAATTTGTTAAAGTTTATTCATAAACTAAATATAGTTGGCTTTTCTCCCTTTATGTACTATTTTTAAATTTTATCACATAAATGCTGAGAAAAGCCTATCTACGGACTTCTCCCCACATTTTTAAATTAAACATAGCATTACAGTTTCAAAACTAGGTATGTTATTGAATTTATATGCAGCTTCTTTTGCATATAAATGAATATGATGTTTTGCAACTTTGATATGTGTTTTAAATGTTCTTCGTATATGTTTTCATACTGACTCAATTTGGTTGGTATTTACACCAGTTTTTGAAACATAGCCATCTTGATGGTTAACTGTTTCATGCTTAGTGAAAACCGATTTCAAATCGCGATATCCTTTTCAAGAATCAGTATGTACATCACACTTTGAAGAAATGTGGTTTATTGCAAACTGCAAAAGATTTTTACTGTTTGCGTTTTTCAATACTTTCACAATCAGATTGTTGGTTGTTTTTTCATAAATACCAACAATCAAGGTTTTGTTCAACAAGGATCTTCCTTGTTTTTTAAACCCATATGTGAAAGATACATTTCATCCATTTGCACTATGCCCTCAACAATGAATTGAGGTTCTTGTTTAGCAATGGCACTTCGGATTTTATGACCCATTCTTCAAGCTGTTTTCAAGGTCGCTCCCAATTCTTTTGCAACATCAGTTGATGGAATTCCATGTTTGGTGTTTATTCATCTAAAGATGAGATAAAACCAAGATATTAAAGGTGTTTGTGACTTTGAAAATATAGTGCCCGTGAGAATACTGAATGTTTGGTGACATTTCAAACATCTCATTTTTCTTAAATTAGAAGTATTAAAATTAAAACTAGAACACCTAATACATTTGCTTTGTTTCAAACTTGCTATATATGCAAGACATTGTTTTTCAGTTTGAAAAGTATTATTGAACTCATTCAATTTCATTGTTTCCTCCACAAGTACATGTGGGGAGAAGTCCGATATAGTTTTTAACCCATTACTTTATTTTTTGAAGTAAATGGGTTTTATTTTGAAAAGGAGTGAAAAATATGCCTTTATTTAATGATGAAGAAACATTAAAAATAGAAATTGAAAATTTAGAAGAAAAAAATAAAGAATTAGATAAAAATATTTTTGTTTTTGATAAGGAAATTGACAATCTAATTGAACAAATTCAAAGCATAGAATATAAAATTAATAACTTAAGAGAACAAAAAAAGCAAGATGATTGACAACTAACCTTCTTAAATGTTATTTCTATAGGATTATTTAAATTTTTCAGAAATAAAAATATTAATTCACAAATTAAAAGTTTAAAAACTAAAGTCAGAACTTTAAAAATAAAAATAAAAGAAAATGAAGAAAATAAACAACCTCTGAAAGATTTAAAAATATCAATTTTAGAAAGGATTAAAAATTCTTGAAAAACATTATTTCTGAAAAATGAAAAACAAAGAATGAAAAAAATTTCTGAAAAATTAGATTTAATTTTAGAAAATCAAAAAAATAAAAAAGTACCTACCCGTAGTATTGACTATCCACCAAGTAAAAATTCATTTGAAGAAGAATTTTCTTCTACAGTATTAACCAACAGTAGTGTTAGTGATTTACCCTTTGATAATAACAATAACTACTATCCAAATCCTTTAAATCCTTTTTCAGAAACAGATGAAGAAAATAAAATTGCAATAATTAATGAATTTGAAGAAAAAAAATGTGATTTAAGAAATCAATTATAAAATAACAGTCCTGATAAAGGGTTCGATACTATTTCAATAAATAGTGATAGTGAAGAAAGTATTGAGGTACTAAGTCGTACTAGTTCACAACAAAGTATTTTACAGTAATTATAAAAATTAATAGGGATAATTCACGACTTTTATCTTTTTTCAAAATCTATGTTCTATGTTGTAAAATTATAGAAAAGGATTTGATGCTAAAATGAAATACACCTACACATGAGCTAAGATGGTTAGCGACAATAATATGAATTATGAAATATTACAACCAGGAAAAATAATTTCTTCTAAAATTTCTGATGATAAAAAATTAGCAAGAAATAAAGTATTAGTTAGAAGAAGAGAATAAAGAGTTTAGAAAAGAAGTTCAAAACTTAAAAGTGAATAATGAATTTATAAAAAAGCGCATACGATCATGATTGAAACCAGACAAGAACAAGGAATAGTTAATCATGATCTTAAAACTACTTTAAATTTAAGAAAATTAAGTTACAAAATAAAATTATAATGCAAAAAATTATATCTCGAATTTATGGGTAAAATTAAACAAAAAATCATGCTTAAATACCTACCTATTACCAAACCTACGTTTTCAAAATTAAAGGGTAATGACCATGGTAGCAAAACCCCAATCAAAATCAATCCCTTTGAGTTAAAAATTAAAGAAGAAATTCTTAAATTAGCACTAACGCCAACTGTAGGTAAAAACGTTGGCAAAAGTTTTTTAAGCATTCTAAAACTATTAATTGCTTTAAGGAGTAAAGAAATATACGTTTCTTATTATCCTATTAAACAAATTTTTATTGAAAATAACATTACTAACACAATTAGAAAATCTAAAAAATATAACTCTGATAATAAACCTACTGAAGAATCAAATTTTCCTGATTTAATTAAAGAGTACAAAGAGGAAAAAATAAGGCTTTTCTCCCTTTATGTACTATCTTTAAATTTTATCACATAAATGCTGAGAAAAGCCTATCTACGGACTTCTCCCCACATTTTTAAATTAAACATAGCATTACAGTTTCAAAACTAGGTATGTTATTGAATTTATATGCAGCTTCTTTTGCATATAAATGAATATGATGTTTTGCAACTTTGATATGTGTTTTAAATGTTCTTCGTATATGTTTGGGCGCTTGTCAAATTTACTAAATAATTAATTACTACATTGATAACTTATTTCTAAATGAATTATTATTGAAAAATAATGAACATTAGACAAAATTATTCTCTTAACCCTTAAATTTATATTCGACATATTTTTATAAATTAAAATTAGTAAGGAAAAAGACAAGAAATAATCTTGTCTTTTTTTGTAATTGTAAAATTTGCAAATTTTATAACCGTCTTTACCACTATTATCAACACGTGTTAGGGACATAAAACAGTGAACCATAACACAGTTGTTCAAAATAGTGGCTAGCATGTGGACTTGCATGTAAAAATAAAAAGTGGAGTGATACCTAACAAAATATACTAACCATGAATAATGGTAATCCTTGGGGTGGCAGCGGATTGGCAACTAGTGTATATAATACCCGCTAGGGGACGTATTGTAATTAATTCTTTATTCAACAGCACTGCCACTTTCAGTGAGCAGTTGCTGATTTATTTTTTTTCAAAATTTTACAATTTATTTACGAGCCCACTTTTTCTAGAAAATATTAATTATATTAGTGTTAATAAAATATATATCCTTTACGCTGTATGCGACAGGATATATAAAAAAAGAAATGATTTTAAAATGCAAATAGAATTTCAAAAATAACAAATTACTGAAAAATCAAATTCTATTTTGATTAATTATGGCGAATATAAATTGTCGGTTCCAAATTGAATGATTAAAAACAATAGTTTTATGGTTGATGATAAATATACATATTGAGTTTTTAATTTAGAAAATGTTAAAAGGGAAATGAATGGGCAAGAGTTATTAAATTTATTACAACCATTTCTTGCTAAGCAAAAAATAACGGTTAATAAACCCCCTGCTAAAAAAGAATATTATATTAATGAAACTAAATTAGAAGAACTTACATTTTACGAAGAACATAATGGGTGATTTATTGGAGAAATAAAAGACCCAAAAACAAACATTATTAATCCATGTTTTAAATACAATGTTAAATGAGTTGAAAATAATAAATCATACAAGATTATTGAATACAATCATAATGATTTACCCACTAATTACTTAATTACTACATATAAACATATTTCAACTCATAATGAAGAATTATTTTTGTTATAAAGGAATCAATAATGAAATGCAATATGACTTAATTATCGGAATTGACCCCGCAGGAATTGGTAATAATGGAATTGTTATATATTCAAGCGAAACTAATAATATTATTTTTAATGAAACATTTAAAACAAAAACTGTTCTAGAAAGTAAAAATCTATTTAAAGAATACTTTTTAATAATTAAACAACATTTTGAAAATAAAAAAATCTTAGTTATTGTAGAAAATTTCTTTTTAAATTCAAAACAATTATTAACTAATCCCCTAGCAACACCGAAAATTATTGGTGCTTTAATGGTATTAATTCAAGATGTAATGAATTGAGATTATCAAGAAAGTGAACCAAAAAACAAAAATAAAATAGAAAATTATAATGGAAATATAAAATTTACAAAACATGAACAAGATGCTTATAAGCACATTCAATATTATTTAAGGAACTAAAAAAATGAAAGATAAAGTGAATTACATTAAATTAACAGTAAAACTTAGTAACACTATAGAAGCAAAATATCATGAGAAAGTTAATAAAGAATTATATTATACTGTTCGTGCTCAATGAAATGGATTAAACTATGTTACCTTAATTTTTAATAATCCCAAATTTTATAAACGATGTATTTTATTAAACAAAAATGATGAAATTATGGTAACTGGACAAATCTTTAATACTTTAAATATTCCAAAAAATCGTGCATTTTGTTCCATTAATGTTAAATGATTTAAAAAATGAAAGGAATAAATATGATTATACTACCTACTTTATTTGGAGATAAAGATGAGATTGAAATATTATCACCATCTCCGCAGGCACTTCATACACATAATGATATTAGAGCAATTATCCTGATGAAATATCCTAATGTTAAATCAAAACATATAGTTATTTCTGACCCCGAAGATAATGTTGCTTTAATAGTTGGTGATAATGAAGTCTATCAAGGATGAGTCAAAGTTTGAATTAAAAAACAAACTTAAATAATACAGAAAAATAGGAATGGGAGGTTAAAAATATGGATAATTATATAATGCATGAATTACTTAGTCAAATTGATTTAGTAAGAAAATCATTAATTATTATTAATGATGAAAATTTAAAAAAATTAGATGTAGAAGATTTATTAATTGAATTATTAATGAAATTAAAATTAAAAGAAAATTTTTAAATTTAATTATGAATAAAGAAAATGACTATATTTTTACATATAAAGAATGTCAATTATTAGAAGAGAAATATAAATTAGATTTTCTTTATTATGTTAGTAATAAATTAAGAAGTGAATGTGATGAGTGTAAAGATATTACTGATAATGATGTATTAGATTTAATTAATGAAGAAATGGCAAAAGTTAAAAATTTATTAAAAAAATATAAAAATAAAAAAATGTTAAAAGGTTATTATTTAGGATTAGAAACTGCAAAATCTTATTTTGTTTGTAGAGAGGGGCAATAATTATGAATAACTACTTATTATCGGTAGACCCAAGTATGAAAAATACTGGGTTTACATTATGAGAAAAAAATATAAGTAAAGATTGAAAAAAAATCAAGATAATACACCATATGAATATCGAAAACCAATATTAATTAGTAGTTGTAGTTTTAAAAAAAAATTCTATTGATAATTTTTATAGAGATATGCATTATGTTATATATGGTACTTTAGAATTAAAAAATGAATTAACTAATTCTAAAAATAATTTTGATTTAATTATTGAACGTGGTACTTTTCATAGTAAAAATGGTATTGGTTATGAAACTCAAGACCATTTACGTGGTTTTATTGCTGGACAATTTAATAAATTATTAACAAAAGATATGTTAATTAGTAGTAGTGAATGAAGAAAATGATATAAAGAAAAACAAGAATTACTATTACCAATATATACAAGTTATTCTAAAATTAAAAAATGAGATAAAGATTTTAGTATTATGTTTGCAACTAGTTTAATTAAGAAAAATAATTGAAATATAGAAATTAAAGACCATGACCAAGCAGAAAGTTTATTAATTGGTTGATATTATTTGAATAAGGAAGTGAAATAAAATGACAGTATATTGATGTAATGAATGTGAAACTGACTATATACATTGTGAATGTAGAAACTCTAAAAATTGAGAAAAATTAGACTAAAGGAAAAAAGAAAATGAAAACTAAATTAAAATGTATAGTTAAAAATTGAAAAAAATAAAAGAAGAGAAAATAAGGAGTAAATAATGAGAAATATGAAATTTAAATTTATAAAAGGAGAATAAATATGGAAACAAATAATTATACTTTAACTAAATTAATAAGAACTGGAATTAGTCCAATTTCAGCAATGATAGGTACAAGTGCTTATTATGGACAATTAATAGGTAATCCAATACTTGGCAGTATTAATAGTTTATTATTTGGTAAAAAATTAGGTTTTGATATATGAAATTTAAATCAAAGACCTTCTGCTAAAACTAAACTAATTAATAGTTCTAAAAAAATATTATTAGGTTTAGGAACAATTGGGTTAGCAAATTATACTAAATGAATAGAAAATAATATTAATCCAACTCCTAGTCCATTACCAATTACGACAACTCCAATTCCAACTACTACCACAGAAACACCACCATGACCATTAATGGTGAATGAAAATAATAATCTTAATAATTTAATGGATTGAGATACTTATATTTCATTAAATGCTTATGGTATTTCAAATCTTATAGCAGGAATTACTGAATTAATACCTAATAGATTTGAAACTATTCGTAAAGTAGCAAATATAGCAAATGGTGGATGTTTAATATCAACTGGTGTTGCTATTGGTATTAATAATGGTTTTGATAATGCAAGTGCTATTCCTACTATTATTGCTGGTGCAAGTGAAATTACACATAGTTTATTACCGATAGAAACAAATCATGATAGAGAAATGCAAGAAACATCATTTACTAATTAAACAGCAAGATTAATTAATAATGATATTGATAATAGATTTACCATCAATAGCGAAACAAATAGTCAATATGGTAGTGATAATATGAGTGAAGTACAATTAAACCATGCTGATAATCATTAATTAAATTGAGATTATAATCACATGAGTTTATAACAGAAAGGAAAACATAAAATGAAAGAATTTATCCATGAACTAATTATCATAGGAACATCTGTAGGAACATTAATTTGTAGAGAAATTATTGTAATTTTAAAAAAATATATTACAACTCCAAAACATGTACGTTCTTATAATAAAATGAAAAAACATGAAAATAAGTTAAATAAACAACAAATAAAACTAGAAAAAATTATGCAAAAAGACAAAACAAGGAAGTGAAATAACTATGGAAAATAATGAAATTGGCATGACAACTAACATGAAACAAATTTATTTGTTAATGTATAAAACTAATCAAAGTGATGATATGAAATATAAATCATTTGAAACATTAGAATTAGCAACATTATTTCATTTAGGTTTTAAAGAAGTAGTTACTAAAATCGGCTATCCTAATCGTGAAATTATTCATTATCAAATTTTAGCAATTCCATTTAATTTAGATGAAAGCAAAATGTTAAATTTTAATTAAGGAGGATTAAACATGATTGAAAATGAAACTAATGTAAAAAATGAATTTTTAACTGAAAATAATGCTGAACAAAATCAACCTGATAATGAAATTAATCAAAAAATTAATGAAGCAGAAAATAAGTTAAATAAAATTAATCAAGAACTTAAAGAACAACAAATGATTAATATTTTTAATAAATATCAAATTAAAAAAGAATTTCATGATTATTTAAAGTTTAAAACAAAAGATACTAAAAGTGAAGAAATAGAAAATACTATAAAACAATTTATTAAAGAACAGCCAGTATTAAGAACACCAATGAATACTGGCGGTAATCAACAAACAATTATTAATAATCAAATACCAACAAAAATTAATCCATTATTGGATTATAAAAAGAAAAATTATTTATAGAAAAGGAAAGTTAAAATGGCAGTAAATATTCAAACAAACTTAAATAATACAGAAAAATTAGTAGAAGCTCCTGAATTCATTGAATTTTTTAAACAATCAAATAGTCCATGAGCAAGTTTTTTTCCAATCGAAATGATTAATTCTACTACAATTGAGTTTATTATTAAATTACCAAAAGACCCAAAAATTAAAGTACTTCCATGAATTGATAAAAGTACAAGACTTGATGTTAGTTATGCAGAAACTGATAAAATTCAAAAATTTATTGAAAAATTATATGTTGCAGGTGAAACAATTTCTGCTGTTGATTTATTAGGAGAAAATCGTCAAAATTTATTAGATACAATGCAATATGAAATTGCAAATGATTTAGCAAACAAATTGGCAAGTGATGATACTAATATAATTTCTCAATTTGCTACTAAGGTAATAATCGATAAGGCAACAGAACTCAAAGAGCAAGCAATTAAATATTTAGAAGCAATGTTATCTTCTTGAAATACTTTATTTCAATTAAGAAATGATGTTAATTCTCGTTTCTTTATTACTAATAGTACTTATGATAGTCTTGTTTATTTAGCAGATAATAAAGGATTAATTACTGATAATCAAATAGCACAACAATTAAGATTAAATGGTAATGATTTGTATATAAAAGGTGTATTATGTCAAATTGTAATGGATGATTATATGACCTTTACTAATGATAAAAATGAAAGTGAAATTATGTCTTTTATTTTAGCAACACCAAAAGCAATGAAAAGATATATGGTACAACAAACAATTGTTTATGTTCAAGAAATTGCTGATGATAAAGTTGGTAGAGCATACAAAGTTGGTGGTGAAGTATTAGGTCAATCAATTCCTTATATGTCAAAAAAAGAAACAACATCACGTTGAATGTTATGTGGCATTATTAAAACGGATAAAACTGATTTAAAAACTAAATTAACAACTTTAATAACTGATTTTACTGCTAAAACAGATAAAATAAATAAAGAATTAAGTGAAAATATTATGTATGCAAAAGAAGTTAATGGTTTAAATCCTGGTTTAGTAAATCCTATAATTACTTTTTTTAGTGATGCCCAAGGTAAAAATAATATAACTAGTCAAAAACAAAAAGCAGGTGACTTATATGTAGTTATTAGTACAAGTGTTAATGACTTAAACTATAAAGGCTCAACAAATCCTATTAAAATAATGATTAAATAAATGAAATTAATACCATGCCAATTGGTACTACTAGCACTGCTATAATTTTAAACATAAATAAACCAAAACATACTAGAATAAGTAAACAACAAGAAAATAAAAGTTTATGATTAGAAATTCTAGAAATGCTAAGTGTACAAGTAATAGCAGTTGCCCTTGCTCCTTTTACTGGTGGTTTAAGTGAAGATATAGCACTTACATTAGGTGCAAGTGATTTGCTTGCTAGTATTAGTGCAACAAGTATTGAATTTGCAACTGATTTTACTATTAATCAAGTTTATGATTATTTAAAAGGAAATGTTACAAAATTAAATACTTTCTTTAATGTATTACCAGCGTTTGCTGGACTTAATAAAATTACTCGTGGTTTTCGTACTACTAAATTTATTAAATTAGCACAAAAAACTAAAACATTAGAAAAAATTGGCATTAAAGAAGCAAAAAATTTACAAGATGTTATTAATCAAGTAACAGGTAAAGAAATTTTAACTGATAAAATTATTGGTAAACAACGATATTTATCTAACTATTCAGTTGCACCTAATCGTGAAACAATATTGCAAAACTTAGGTTATATTGCTCAAAGACAATTTCATAATAATTTTAAAAAATTAGAAGAACAAGAGTTAAAAGATTACTTGTTATTACAAAATACATTAATAAAGTTAAGTCCACAATTCACTCCAAAATTTAAAATCAAAGATATAGATAGAGTAAATAACTTTTTAAAACAATATAATATTGAATTTAAAGAAGTATTAAATATGAACCAACATGAATGATTAAATTTAGTTCATACTTTACAAATACAAAATAAGGGTAAAACGTTGATTTTAACTTTAGAACAAATACGTGCTAATGCAATAAAATTTAATTTTAAAAATAGTAATATTCATAAATTTGTTTTAAAAACTAATAAAACTTTTAAATATTTTGACATTAGATTTTATTTAAGAACAGGATTAAATAAATTTTGAAAAAATACACCTTATTTTGAAAAATTACGAGAGAAAATCTATAAAATACAAGAAAGGTTTGAAAAGTTAGAAGAAAAAGCAATAGCAAAAATTAATAAATTAAAAGAAAAAGCAAGTGATTTATTTACTAGTGCTGAGAAAAAAGCAATTAAACATGCACAATTAATACCTTTAAATTCACCAGTATTTATGGGATGTAAAATTCAACCATTATCACTAGATAAATGTGCTATTACTATTTATCACCGTAATCCTAAATATAAGCCATTTGTTGTTATTGATACTTTTATTAAAGCAGAAACTTTCGTTACACAAGTACATCCTTTTCATTGATATCGCTGAAATAGTGGTTGATATATTGGTTATGGAGTTAATACTAATAAATGATAAAAACAATAGCATTTGCGCCACCAGTTGTTCAACAGATTATAAGAGATGCTTTTAAGGTGCATCGCGAAATATTAAGAATAATAAGAACTTATCATAAAGTTATTAATGTTATTAATAATCCGTTAGAAAATGTTACTAAATCTTTTAAAAGTGTTAGTTTAAAATTTGGAGTTTATACATTATTTGGTACTGGTTTATTACATCATGTAGAAAAATTTGCTTATAGTCAAGTTGTTGAAAAAGATAAGAAAAAATTACAAAAAGAAATTATACATATAGCACATAGAAAAACTAAACAACGTACTAAACATTATAAAAAAGCATTTTTTAAGGAATGATAATATGATAAAAGAACTTTGAACTGATATTAGTTTAGAAAATTATAATAAGTGGTATCCATTAACTGGAATAATTAATGATACTCCACAACAATATGTAAATACATGACCAAATGCTAATGAATGATTTACTACATTTGCTATTCGCGCACAAAATGATATTAATGCTTATCTTAATTTTATTTTATATAAATTTCATTTTGATAGTTTTAAAGATAAATTAATTCAAGAAACATTAAGAGATATGGTTTATGTAATGATAGAACATTGAGTATTTAATCGTACTCCAATTGAATTTAATGTTGATGCTAATATTCAATTTAATAATGGTACACAGTTTAGTGCAAGTAGTATTCCAACAATTAATGTTTGAGATTTAGCACCAAGTAGAATGAAAATACTAGCTCAATTAACAAAATTAAAAGAGTTACTAATGAGTTATGATGAACAAGAAATTGATGTTGATAAAATTGATTTAGAAGCATTTTATACAAGAAATCAAGTAGATGAATTAATTGAAAATGAAAAAGAACAAAGAATTAGTGGTGATAAAGATAATCATGATTTTATATTAACTAAACAAATAAAATTATATGATGATGTTGTAAGTGAAAAAGAACATGAAGTATTTCGTGGTGCAGTTACTAAACTTGTAAATAAAAGTTATGTAGCAACTGAATATGACCCTGAAACTGAAACAATGATTTTAAATTGACCAAGTGAAATTGGTACATTACCACCTGAAGCATTACAAAATAATCCACAAGAGGGTGATTTTACTCATGCTCCAACTGCTGATTTTTCTGCTAAACAACAAAAACGGATTACTAGTAATGAAAATAATATTAAGTTAGCAAATACAGAAATTGAAAATATTAAAAATAATTGATTTAATATCGAAACAAGTCCTTTATGGAAACGTATCGATGAGCAAATTCCAATTCCTAATGATGATATTAACAAATGATTTATAGTTTTTTGAGATTATGGATTTCAGAATTATGATGATTTATATCTTGTTAAAAAAACTTCAAAATTTCAATTCGTTAAAAATCAAAATATCTCACCAACAGATGTCATATTAGATAAATTAATCTTAAAAGATAATGTTATTATAACATTATTGCTAAATCTTAAGACAAACATAATTTATTTCAATAGTAATAGTAATAATTATGGCACCAATATTGATAAAATATATAAATATCAAGGCATAGGAAAACCTACTGAACTTATAGCAGAAACTAATAATAATGATAATTATTATAATAAACAAGAAACTAATGAACTATTAGATAAAAAACAAAATATTAGTGACGAAAATTTACAAACAAAAAATAAAACTATTGTTAGTGCTATTAATGAAGTTAAAAATGTTAATGATACACAAGATTTACATATTAGTCAAATTAAGACTGAAGTAACTAATGTACAAGGTGTTTTAGTTTTAAAACAAGATAAATTAATAGCGGGTACTAATATAACTATTGATAAAGAAACTAATACTATTAGTGCTACTGGTGGTAAAACTGATTTAACTGATTATTATAAAAAAGAAGAAACAAATAAATTATTAGATAAAAAACAAGATAAAATAGAGAATTTACAAGATAAAATTTGGCTTTTCTCCCTTTATGTACTATTTTTAAATTGGCTTTTCTCCCTTTATGTACTATTTTTAAATTTTATCACATAAATGCTGAGAAAAGCCTATCTACGGACTTCTCCCCACATTTTTAAATTAAACATAGCATTACAGTTTCAAAACTAGGTATGTTATTGAATTTATATGCAGCTTCTTTTGCATATAAATGAATATGATGTTTTGCAACTTTGATATGTGTTTTAAATGTTCTTCGTATATGTTTTCATACTGACTCAATTTGGTTGGTATTTACACCAGTTTTTGAAACATAGCCATCTTGATGGTTAAATGTTTCATGCTTAGTGAAAACCGATTTCAAATCGCGATATCATTTTCAAGAATCAGTATGTACATCACACTTTGAAGAAATGTGGTTTATTGCAAACTGCAAAAGATTTTTACTGTTTGCGTTTTTCAATACTTTCACAATCAGATTGTTGGTTGTTTTTTCATAAATACCAACAATCAAGGTTTTGTTCAACAAGGATCTTCCTTGTTTTTTAAACCCATATGTGAAAGATACATTTCATCCATTTGCACTATGCCTTCAACAATGAATTGAGGTTCTTGTTTAGCAATGGCACTTCGGATTTTATGACCCATTCTTCAAGCTGTTTTCAAGGTCACTCCCAATTCTTTTGCAACATCAGTTGATGGAATTCCATGTTTGGTGTTTATTCATCTAAAGATGAGATAAAACCAAGATATTAAAGGTGTTTGTGACTTTGAAAATATAGTGCCCGTGAGAATACTGAATGTTTGATGACATTTCAAACATCTCATTTTTCTTAAATTAGAAGTATTACAATTAAAACTAGAACAACTAATACATTTGCTTTGTTTCAAACTTGCTATATATGCAAGACATTGTTTTTCAGTTTGAAAAGTATTATTGAACTCATTCAATTTCATTGTTTCCTCCACAAGTACATGTGGGTAGAAGTCCGTTTAAATTTTATCACATAAATGCTGAGAAAAGCCTATCTACGGACTTCTCCCCACATTTTTAAATTAAACATAGCATTACAGTTTCAAAACTAGGTATGTTATTGAATTTATATGCAGCTTCTTTTGCATATAAATGAATATGATGTTTTGCAACTTTGATATGTGTTTTAAATGTTCTTCGTATATGTTTTCATACTGACTCAATTTGGTTGGTATTTACACCAGTTTTTGAAACATAGCCATCTTGATGGTTAACTGTTTCATGCTTAGTGAAAACCGATTTCAAATCGCGATATCCTTTTCAAGAATCAGTATGTACATCACACTTTGAAGAAATGTGGTTTATTGCAAACTGCAAAAGATTTTTACTGTTTGCGTTTTTCAATACTTTCACAATCAGATTGTTGGTTGTTTTTTCATAAATACCAACAATCAAGGTTTTGTTCAACAAGGATCTTCCTTGTTTTTTAAAACCCATATGTGAAAGATACATTTCATCCATTTGCACTATGCCATCAACAATGAATTGAGGTTCTTGTTTAGCAATGGCACTTCGGATTTTATGACCCATTCTTCAAGCTGTTTTCAAGGTCACTCCAATTCTTTTGCAACATCAGTTGATGGAATTCCATGTTTGGTGTTTATTCATCTAAAGATGAGATAAAACCAAGATATTAAAGGTGTTTGTGACTTTGAAAATATAGTGCCCGTGAGAATACTGAATGTTTGATGACATTTCAAACATCTCATTTTTCTTAAATTAGAAGTATTCAAATTAAAACTAGAACACCTAATACATTTGCTTTGTTTCAAACTTGCTATATATGCAAGACATTGTTTTTCAGTTTGAAAAGTATTATTGAACTCATTCAATTTCATTGTTTCCTCCACAAGTACATGTGGGGAGAAGTCCGTAAAATTTTTAATAATAAAGATGATAAAGATAGTACTACAAGATTAGTTAATGATGTTATAAATGTTGGAAATAGAACATTAATTTATAAAAATAAAAGTGGTCCTTCAGTAACAGATGATAATGATATTCCAAATAAAAAATATGTTGATGAAAAAATAAAATCTTTAAATGTTATTAAATGAAAAAATGTTGGTACAAAAGAAAGTAACATTAAAATTAATTATGATTTTAAAGTAAATACTTTATATAGAGTTGGTTATTGTTGAAAAAATGTAGAAAAAAGTCCAATTATATATATATATATATATATATATATATATATGCAATTTTTATGACAAGGTGAAGGTGCTGTATTAGCTAGTTTTTTTAAAGGTATTTCTGGAAAAAGAATTACTGAAGCTTATGTTGATTTAGTAGTTATTTCAAATGCTATTGCAATGGATAGATTTAATGATGATGAAGGTAAAATATATTCATTAGAAGAAGAAATAAAAGAAAATACTTATAAAATCACTAGTAATACATTAGATATTACTTCACCAAGTATAATTAATATAGATAAACCAATTAAAATTAATTCAAAAAGTTTAGAAACTAATGAAATAGAAGACAATTGTTGAGATATTGAATTAAAAGATAATCCAACACCAAATCCTAATCCTAATCCAAGTATTCCAAAATGAAAAGAAGTAGGAACAAGGATAACAAAAAACCAAATTAATTATAAATTTTTTTCCGGGAAAAAATATAGAGTTACTTATATATGGGATGGAGATACGCAACCTATTGCTTATTCTATAAGTAAAGAATTTAATAAATTATTATCAAATAAATATGATTGTGTATATATATTAGATAGTTGTGTAAGAAATTGAAATCTAAATTCAGGTTTAAAAATTGAATTATTAAGATTAGAAGTTATGGATAATATAATTATAATAGTTATTGCAACTAGTGTATATAAAGGTAATATTTTAAAATTAGAAGAATTACAGGAATAATATTATGTTTAAAATATTAAAAATAATTTTAAGTATATTAGGTATTTTGATTAGTTGTTCATTTGTTGGTTTAATGTTGTTTATTATTTATAAAGTTATACTAATAGTTAATAAAGTATTATAGAAAGGTAAATTATTATGAAAATATTTAAAAGAAAAGAAAAACTAACTGAAAATGATAATACAAAGTTATTTAGTTTAAGTAAAGAAAAAACAATACATGCTTCTATATTAGATTTTTTTGGATTTAATAGTTTTAATCATGAAACTCATTTTACTGATTTTGTAGCAGAAAATAATGCTAATTTATATAATGCACCATTAGAAATTAATAACGATAAAATTAAACAATATTTAATTAATCAAGACTATTATCGTAAAAATTGAAATTCTATTTTTAAATTAAGTAAATTAGGAATTAGCGGATATTTAATTTATATTGCGAACGATAATCTATATTTTCAATTAGTAGATATACAACAAAGAAATTATGATATTACTGGTAAATTAATTCAATGTACTATTTTTTATGAGAATTATCAAAAAAATGCTCAAACAGTAAGATTATTTGAAATTTATACTTTAAATAATGAACAAGTAACTATTAATCGTGCCATTTATAGTATTAGTGATAATAAAAAACAATTTGTATTAGATTATAAAACATTTAATAACAATCCTAACTTAGAACAAGAACAAGTATTAAATATTAATTATATACCAATAGCAATTATGCGTAATCGTGCTAATGAAGAACCTGATTGTAATAAAGTAATGGATAAAATTAAAGCATTAGATATTTTCTTTGAACAAATCATTTTAGATGTCATTTTAAACTCACCTAAATTTGTTTTTAATAATATTTATGGTAATAATCAACAATTAATTGATGATGCGATAAGAAAATTAATTGCTAAAAACTATTTATTTACTGATAAAAGTCCTAATGATGCTCCTAATGGTTTAGTAACTATTATTCAAGGGAATTTTAAAGGTAAAACATTAAGCGATGTTTATGATTGATTAATTAATGAAATATCTAAGCGTTGTGGTTTACATATACCAAGTCAAAAGAAATCAGCACAACAATCAGTTCCTGAAAGTACCGCAGTAAATATTTCAACAGTTAATTATATTGAAAAAAAACTATGACAATTTAATATTGATACTCTTAAATTTATTCAATTATTAGTACGTATTGATAAAGATTTATTAGATAGTCAAACATTTGAAATTAAAGATGAACAAGCAATTGAAAATTTAACTGTTAAATTAAATTTATTTAATCCAGTAAATAACCAATTAGTAGGAGAAAATGACAATGGACAACAACAACAAACCACAAACTAAGTTTCCACAAAAACAAACGAAAATTAATCAAGCAGAAAATGATTATTTAATAGATAATATACCTTATGATTTTACTAACCTTATGGATAGTAAAGGTGACCCAGATATTAAAAGAGCATATAGTGAATTTCATCAAAGAACAATCTATATTTATGAAATTGAACGTTTATTCAAAAATAATGAGAATAATACTTTAAAATTCTCACCTAATACTATTAAGATTGGTTTTGTTGATATTGAGAAAGTATTAACTACTAATGCTGTTGAAACATCAGACTTTAATATGCAACTAAACCAAAGGGCAAGCACTAATATTAATGATAATGCCATTGAATATAGTATGACTGATATTAAAAATTTAATCTTTCAAGAAATAGATTTATTAAATCAATTTAAGTTATATGCTGTATCTATTAATGAAGTTTTAACTGAAAATAATATTGATAATTTATATAGGCTTTTCTCCCTTTATGTACTATTTTTAAATTTTATCACATAAATGCTGAGAAAAGCCTATCTACGGACTTCTCCCCACATTTTTAATTAAACATAGCATTACAGTTTCAAAACTAGGTATGTTATTGAATTTATATGCAGCTTCTTTTGCATATAAATGAATATGATGTTTTGCAACTTTGATATGTGTTTTAAATGTTCTTCGTATATGTTTTCATACTGACTCAATTTGGTTGGTATTTACACCAGTTTTTGAAACATAGCCATCTTGATGGTTAACTGTTTCATGCTTAGTGAAAACCGATTTCAAATCGCGATATCCTTTTCAAGAATCAGTATGTACATCACACTTTGAAGAAATGTGGTTTATTGCAAACTGCAAAAGATTTTTACTGTTTGCGTTTTTCAATACTTTCACAATCAGATTGTTGGTTGTTTTTTCATAAATACCAACAATCAAGGTTTTGTTCAACAAGGATCTTCCTTGTTTTTTAAACCCATATGTGAAAGATACATTTCATCCATTTGCACTATGCCCTCAACAATGAATTGAGGTTCTTGTTTAGCAATGGCACTTCGGATTTTATGACCCATTCTTCAAGCTGTTTTCAAGGTCACTCCAAATTCTTTTGCAACATCAGTTGATGGAATTCCATGTTTGGTGTTTATTCATCTAAAGATGAGATAAAACCAAGATATTAAAGGTGTTTGTGACTTTGAAAATATAGTGCCCGTGAGAATACTGAATGTTTGATGACATTTCAAACATCTCATTTTTCTTAAATTAGAAGTATTCAAATTAAAACTAGAACACCTAATACATTTGCTTTGTTTCAAACTTGCTATATATGCAAGACATTGTTTTTCAGTTTGAAAAGTATTATTGAACTCATTCAATTTCATTGTTTCCTCCACAAGTACATGTGGGGAGAAGTCCGTTTATATATTATTAATAGTTATTCCCAACCTTATCAAAATCCAAAAACAAGAAGTACGAAAAGTATTACTATAATAAAAATTAAAGATTTTAAAACAAGAGATGGTTATACAATTATTATTAAATTACAAAAACCATTAGATAAAGATACAAAAGTTATTGGTTTAAAAATTAAAGCACCTAGAAGCATGCTCTTTGGCAATATAAAGGTGCTTGGTGAAGTTGATAATATGGAAGTATACCCTAAGTTATTTTTTAAAGATAAGATAGCATTTCCACTATTATCAATGCCAATTGAAACTCAACCAAAAGTTAGAATACTAGAACAATGATTTAGTGAACAAATCTTACCTTGAAATCTTGCAAAACAATTTATAGAACAAGAAAAGTCAGTTTTAGATTTAATTGCTATTGGTGATGGCAAAGAAACAAGAAAAGAAGTTATTAATAATGCAATAGTTACTAATGCTTGATTAGGTTATTCTACTACATCTTCGATATGACCATTAAATGAAGAAAAGCAATTAAAAGATAAAGAATTATGAGAATTTGGTGCTGTTGGAACCCATGATTTTGCATGTATATCTACAGATAATAAATTTCATGATGTTGAACTAGAAATTAAAGACGCACCAACAATTGACAGTTTACAGAAATTATTATTAGATATGTTAACTTATACATATAATTATAATAGAAACTTTGACGGATTTTTACCAAGTGATTTAACTTCTAAAATCGCTGAATTACGTGCTAAATTTGAAAATCAAAAACCTGATGAAGTAATTAGTAATTTATTTAAACAATGAAAATTAGATTATCCAAATTATATTAATTTAGAACAAGTAAAAATATTTAAACAATTAATAATTATGTTATCAAACAATATTTATTCTAATATGTCAATAAATAAAGGTTTAAATGATGATAATAAAATATTATTACCTTATTATTTTGAATTAAAATCTAATCCAATACACCCTACTATTAAAGATATTTGACAATTCAAAAATGCAAAAGTAATATTAAAATCTAATTATTTTGATTTTACAGATATAAATAATATTAAATTAAAAAATAATGATATTAGTCAAAATAAATTATTTAAACTTGATGATAATCAATTTAATTGATTATCTATAACAAACGAATTAGAAACTAATAACATACCTTCATTAATTCCTGCTGATTGAACATTAGGAAATGGAGAATATGGAAAATACTTTACAAGAACAATTATTAATAATAATAAAATTGAAAATGCTTTAAATTTATATGGTTCAAATAAATCTCAATTACTTTCTAAATTAGAATTTTATAAAGAAATATCAAAAATTGATAATAATAGTGAATTTGAATTGCAAATTGAAAATCCGATTAATAACTTAAATCGGATTGAAATTAGTGGTATATTTGGTGCTGGTAATTATGATTTAATTTTAATAACAGATAAACAAGAAATAAATTTAACTAATATTAATTTGTTTGATAAATATAATGAAAATATTTCTTATATTAACTTAGAAATTTAGATTAATCATTAAAATATCCATCAGGATAATTACCATCTCATTTAGTATCACCTTGATGTTTTGATTTAATACCAAAATACAAATCTATTTTATGATAATCATCTCTTGGATGTTCTCAGATAGTCGCCCCTCCACCACCAGAAGTTTTCATATAATCATAATTTAAAAATGATAATTCATTTTTACTTTCATGGGTAAGCACCCCCCATGATTAATCCTATTGTTCCGGTTGTTGCACCAGTTAGTGCTAATGCTAATGTTAGTTTACTTAAATTTGTTTTTATTCATGTTTTCATATTAAATTACTTCTACCTGAATTTTTAATTTATATTGATTAGTTGATGCTTGATTTTGTAAATCAATTGAATTTATTTCATCTTTAAAATATTCAAAAACATCAATTCCTTGTTCGATATTATTTTTTGTAATTTTTTCATTGATATTTTTAAAATAATTATGTTTTCAATTTTCATATTCTTTTTTCTGATTATGAGACTTAAAATTATTAATGATAATCTGTTGTTTTTGATTTTGGCTTGAATGTTTAATAAAATAATTATATTCATTAATTATTCTTTCTTTTAAATTTAAGTCAAAATATCAATAATTTAAAGATTGATTAAAATAACTAATATATTCTCGTCAGCATTTTGTTACAATAATATGATCAAGTTCTTCAAAATCAAAATTTAAAATATTTGTATTTAATTCTTCTTTTAAAGCAGTAAGAAATTGTATATCTCGAATTAAGTCTTTTTCATAATTAATATTTTCTTTTAATAAAGTTTTATAAGTTGCTAATTCAATAATATTTTTTTGCCAATCATCATTTATAATATTTATTAATTGATTATTATTAACTATTATTTTCATATTAAATTACTCCTTTTTCTTAATTTTACTATAAATTATACTTAATTTTATTAAATTTTGCAAATATGCTTTAAACGTTAAAATAACGCCAAATACAAGGCGTTAATTTTGTGATACCTATACTATTACTAGTATTGTTTTCGTTGGTTATATGACATAAGAAAAAACACTTATTTTAGTAGAAGCATTATTTTTTACCCCTAATTATATTTTTAAGATGATATAGTACATAAATAAAGTATGATTGGGGGCATATTTAAAATAAATAAATTAGGTAGTTATTAAAGTTTAAAAATAGATAGGAGAAATTAAAAATGGAATTTAATTATAAATGAAATTTTAGAGAACAATATGCTAAAATTGATAAATGAAATTTAGAATATTTAACAAAGAAATGAGAAAAAATAGACAGAAGAATAAAAAATACAAGAGATAAAAAGAAATATAAAATTGTTGATTATCAATATCGAACAAGAAAAATAATATATGGAATGGTAACTTATAAAAGAAGAATATATGAATATTTTGATGAAAAATTACAAAAATGAATTCGTGTTTGTTTAGTTGATGAAATACTAGAATTGACAAAATATAAAAGAATTGGTGAAGATATCAAACAAACTGCTATTGAATATTTTGCTGATGGGAAAAGATATCGTGATATTTGTGATATTTTAAAAAAATCAGATATTAGTCTTAGTACTGTTCATAGATTTTTTAAACATTTAATAGTAGTTGAAGAAAATGGAAAAAAAGTTAAATTAGAACCAAATCAACCTATTTTTGTAGTTATTGATGATGGACATCGAAAGTTTTGAACGTTTAAACGTAAAGCTGGTAAATATTCTATGAGACTAGTAACATGATATACAGATAATATTAATCACAAATTAGTTAATAAAAGAGTGAAAACTATTATCAGACCAAATAAAACAAAAATCGGAGTTAAAAAAACTGCTGAATTTATTAAAGAATACGGTAAAATTTTTTTTGAAAATTTTGAACAAGCAAAAATCATTATTTGTGGTGATAGTGCAGGATGAATTAAAGATGTTGCATATTTTTTTGGTGCTGAGTTTGTTTTAGATAAATTTCATTTAATTAGAACACTATATCTTGGAATAATGGCTGGAAATAAAGACAAATATTTACAAGAATATATTAATTGTAAAAAATTAATTGCTAATGGTCAATATAATGAATTAATTGACTATTTATATAACCAATTAGATAATCATAAAAAATTAAAGAAAAAATATTTTAAAAACAATAGAAAAGGAATTGTTAACCAAGGTGCAAAGTGAAATATTGGTTGTTTTGCTGAAAGTAATATTTGACATATTTTAAAATAAATGCTCGGAAATATAACATATAATATTAATATTTACATTAAAATGGTTATTTTTAAATGTAATAAAATAAATATGGAAATACAGTTATTATAAAATCAAAATATAAATTAAAAAATACCTAAAAAACTGAAAATAACATAAAACTTATGAAAGGAAACTTTAATAAGAATTTTTGTGATGTATTTATGTAAATTAATTTACATAAATTATTTTATTTTTTTAAAAATAAGTATTTTAGTTGCAATTATTTAAAAAAAATATATTATTTACTTACAATTACATAAAAAATCCAATTATTTCTTGTCTAAAAGTATAATAAGATAATGTTGAAATAATTAATTCCGGATTTTTGAAAACCGTCCTATATGTTTTCATACTGACTCAATTTGGTTGGTATTTACACCAGTTTTTGAAACATAGCCATCTTGATGGTTAACTGTTTCATGCTTAGTGAAAACCGATTTCAAATCGCGATATCCTTTTCAAGAATCAGTATGTACATCACACTTTGAAGAAATGTGGTTTATTGCAAACTGCAAAAGATTTTTACTGTTTGCGTTTTTCAATACTTTCACAATCAGATTGTTGGTTGTTTTTTCATAAATACCAACAATCAAGGTTTTGTTCAACAAGGATCTTCCTTGTTTTTTAAAACCCATATGTGAAAGATACATTTCATCCATTTGCACTATGCCCTCAACAATGAATTGAGGTTCTTGCTTAGCAATGGCACTTCGGATTTTATGACCCATTCTTTAAGCTGTTTTCAAGGTCACTCCCAATTCTTTTGCAACATCAGTTGATGGAATTCCATGTTTGGTGTTTATTCATCTAAAGATGAGATAAAACCAAGATATTAAAGGTGTTTGTGACTTTGAAAATATAGTGCCCGTGAGAATACTTAATGTTTGATGACATTTCAAACATCTCATTTTTCTTAAATTAGAAGTATTCAAATTAAAACTAGAACACCTAATACATTTGCTTTGTTTCAAACTTGCTATATATGCAAGACATTGTTTTTCAGTTTGAAAAGTATTATTGAACTCATTCAATTTCATTGTTTCCTCCACAAGTACATGTGGGGAGAAGTCCGTAATTTTGAAACAATTGAAGATTTTATTGTTTGTATGGAAGAGTATATTGCTTATAAAAATAACAAAGATATTAAAATTAGGACAAAACAAACTCCAGTAGAGAATATTATGCTATTATTAAATTAACAATTTTAGAAACATAGAAAACGAAAAAAGTAAAAAATCAGAAAACATGCCTATTGAACATTTCACAGAAACATTGGAAAAATTTATTAATTGATGAAACAATGATAGAATAATATTACGATTGAAAATGTCTCCGAATCGTTTATTGGGTGAATAAAGTTAATAGTTATAATTTAATTTTCTTTAAATAAAAGACAACATTAAACTATTTAATTGTTGCTATAATTATATCATATTTTGTTAAATAAACAAAGTATTTTAATGTTTTATTTTATTATTTTATAACAAAAATTGCTAACTATTTAGGTAAAGATTTATTAAGTTTTTAAAATATTAAAGTAAAAGATTTAATTTATTAATTCTTGCTGAATTAATTAAAAGCATATTATTAAGTACTTTATCATTATAAATTTTAGCACCATAACCTTTTAATGATTTCACTAAATGTGAAACATCACTTTCAGCACAAACTCCTTGATTTCAATTTTCTTTTTGATTAATAATACCTTCTTTATTATTTTTAAAATATTTATATATTTTTTCATCAATATTATTTACTTTTAAAAAATCTAATAATAAATAATATTTACCATTAATAAATAAGTTATATGCATTTGTTAATTTTTTATTATCTACTTTTCTATTAAAAATAAATCCTTTTTTCAATGCTTTAAATGCATGATGTCTATCAATTACATAAGGAATGTTTTCTTTTTTAGCAGAAGTTTTAATTCAAGGTGCACCATCACCAATAAATACTAAACTACTTTTATTATAAATAAATTGTAAATCAAGAAATTCATAAATTTTATCAATTAATTCTTGTCTTTTAATTCTTTCACCATTTTTAGTTTTCATATAAGTTATTTTTTTATCTTTTAAAACATTTCTACTTTTAGTAGATTTTTCTAAATCTGTACCTTTATTTGCACTAATTGTACGAATACGATTTTTTTGTTTTTTATTATTAAATAATGAAGAAATAAAACAATCATCTATATTTACAAATAATTTTTCATTTGGTAATACTATCTTTTTCTCTTTTATTTTTTCAACACCTATTACTGCATTTTTCATTACATTAGTCATATATGTTTTAGAAAATTTAGCATTTTTTACTATATCTTGTACATCAGATTGTCTTTTACCATTACCTGAATTTTTTATTATTATATGTTCTAAATTAGTTAAGGTTCTTTTTCTTTTTTTAATTTTTATATAATTATCTAAAGGATAATAATATTCATTAGTTTCTAATATTAAATAACATCTACGATAAAAATTATCTATTTTACCATATTGAGTATTTGGGCTTCTTGGAGCAGTTTTAACATATTTATATTTACTTTTATCATATTTATTTTTATGTCAAAAATCATCATATGCTAATCATATATTTCTGAAATAATTAATATCATTTTTATTAATTTCTTTATCACATTCTTCATAATCAAGTTCATCAGTAAGAAAATTCATAATATTTAATTCCTTTCTTAATTTATGAATTTGATTATAATAGTAATTAAAAAGAAAATGTTGTAATAATATTTTTGACACTAATGTATAATTAATATAAGAAATAATAAATAAGGTGAATAATATGCCCGCACAAAGAAAATATTTAGGAAATTATGAGGTTACAATTAGTAATTATTTACGAACAAAAAATAAAATATTAACACCACAAGGATTAAATAATGCACTTGGAATTGATAGAAAATATATATTTGATTGCCGACGCAGAAGCAGTCCATGACAACGTAATTTTTTAAAAAGTTATGATAAAGCACGTAGTATTATTTCAACTCATATGTTAGAAAAAGCATTAGTAAAACCAGAAATAATTTATCAACATTGATTAAAATCTCATCCAAATGAATTTGATATTAATGAAGAAGATAATAACACACAAAGTAATATAATTATTAATATTATTGAACCTAGAAAAATAGAAAATAATGACTAGAAACCTATAATAAATATAGGTTTTTTTCTTTATTTTAAAGGGTAAAAATGATATAATATATTAAAGTGAATATGTTAAATAACATATATTAAAGTGATGTATTAATATAATAAAAATTCATAAAGGGAGATTAAAGGTATGAGTAATTTTACTTTTGATGAAAAAGAGAATTATAGTTTAGATGATGTTAAAGGTTTACTAAAACAACATAGAAATGTAGTATATGCTGAAAGTAAAAAAGATATTGAACCTAAATTAAGTGAATATGAAACTAAATTAAAAGAATATGAAAATAAAGTTAATAGTTATGAAGAGCAACAATTATTTTCTAATATTAAAGATACTAAAAAAGTAAATTTAATTAAAAATTTAATGAGTACTGATAATTATAAATCTTTATCTAAACAAGAAGCATTTAATAAAATAAATGAAGATTATAAAGAATTTCTTATTGATAAAACATCAGAATCTATTAAACAAGAAAATAAACCTAATTCAAATGATTTTAATCCTAAAACTCTTTTAGATTTACATACAAATAGTATTAATCCAGAAGAATTAGAAAGAAAATTAAATGAAAAAGCTAAAACTACAGGTATTACTGACCCTAACGAATTAGAAAAACTTGTAAATTTAGCAAGAGGAACTGCACTTAAATCTATTAAATAGAAAGAGGATAAAATGGCAATTCCAAAAATTCCAGAAGCATTTATTATTGGTGGTAATTCCCCTACTGAAAATGCTGTTTTAAGTGTACTTGAAGCCCAAGTTCGTGGTGAATTAACTGCTGAATTAAGTACTTTATTTATGAGAAATACTGTTACTGCTGACCAAATAGCAAATATTAGTGGTGTAGCAATGGCAATATATAGAGCAACAGTACGGGTATTATGAGGCTCAACATGAGATGAATTTACAGGTACTAAAAGACAAAAAGGAACAGTTAAAACAACAACATTAATTATTGATAAAGAATTAACAATTGATTTTAATATTCCAGAATTTGATATTGAAAGATTTATGACTTCACCAGCAAATGTAGCAACTCAAATTGTTTCAAATTGAACAAGTTCATTTATGAGAAATTTAAGAGAAAATTTTGAATTAATATTTTTACAAGGTACAAAAGATTATGCAATTGCTAAATCATTAGTATTACCTTTAAATTTAAATAATATGACTAAAGAACAAGCATTAAATGCTTATTATACAATTGGAGAAAGAAATAATAAATTAATTAAAAAAGTAGATGATATTACAGTTGGTATAAATAAAGCAGATTTAACGGGTGCTTGTGGTATTGATAGTAGTTTTAATTTAGCAAAAGCATTTACATTATTAAATTATGGTCAAATTGCAGCTAATACTTTAGCAACTGGTAAAAGATATACAAATCAAATTATGGGTATGGAATTTTATGAAAGCTTTTATTTAGAACAAGATTTTATTCATGATACTGTTTCTGGTATGCATTTAGAAAAAGATTATAAATTATTAGATTTATTTGGTGTAGTTTATAACAGATATATGTGAGGTATGCCTATTTCATTTACAAAAGTAAGAAATAAATTAGATAATGCAACAGATAATATTCGTATTATTGGAAAAGCATTATATGCATTACCAAGTGCAATTAGACCAGATTTAATGTATATTATTCAAGAAAAAATGCCAACAGTTGATGAAATTAAAACAGCAAGAGCAAAAAATTATAAAGTTGATGCAACTAATGTTAATGCAACTTATCAATCAACAGATTATGATAATATGAATATTTTAGATTTACAAAATATAATTTATTATAAAAATTTAGGAAAAATTACTATGGCTGGTGCAATACCTACTAATGATGAATTAGAAACTATAATAGTAAATATTGGTAATAATGGTTATGAAAAAGGTAAAACAACATTTAGTAATATTACAGCAACAAGTGCTACTATTTCTGGTAATAATAAAGAATATTATGGAACAGTAAAATTAGAATTTACTAAAAAATAATTATGGAATATATTTATAAATATTTTGATGAAAAAGCACATATTACTATTTATTCAGCCAAACCAGAAGATTTAACTACATCTAATGATATAAGAGCAATTTTATTAGATGAATATCCTAAATTAAGAAATGATTATTTTATAGTAAGTGATGTTCATGATAATTTTGCTATATGTGTTGGAGATAATATAAATTGTCAAGGAACAGTTAGAATTCAAGTTAAAAAACCAACTAATTTAAAGGATGTTAAAAATGCCACATGTTGAGAATATACAATCAAATAACTATACTTTAACTAAATTAATAAGAACTGGAATTAGTCCAATTTTAGCAATGATTGGAACTAGTGCTTATTATGGTCAATTAATAGGTAATCCAATATTAGGTTCAATTAATAGTTTATTATTTGGTAAAAATTAGGTTTAGATATTTGAAATTTAAATCAAAGACCTTCTGCTAAAACTAAACTAATTAATAGTTCTAAAAAAATATTATTAGGTTTAGGAACAATTGGCTTAGTAAATTATGCAAAATTTACTAATACAAATATCAATCCAAATCCAACTGAAAATCCAATAACTACAACAACAGTAGACCCATTTCCAGATAATGTATTATTAGTTAATAATGATAATAATTTAATGGATTGAGATACTTATATTTCATTAAATGCTTATGGTATTTCAAATCTTATAGCAGGAATTACTGAATTAATACCTAATAGATTTGAAACTATTCGTAAAGTAGCAAATATGGCAAATGGTGGATGTTTGATTTCAAGTGGTGTTGCTATTGGTATTAATAATGATTTTAATAATGCTTATGCAGTACCTACCATAGTTGCTGGTGCTTCTGAAATTATCCATAATTTACTACCTATTGAAACTACACATCATAACCAAGAAATGCAAGAAACACCATTTAATAATGAAACTGCAAGATTAATTAATGATAATAGATTTACTATTAATAGTGAAACATCTAGTCAATATGGTAGTGATAATATGAGTGAAGTACCATTAAATCATGATAATGCTTCATTAAATTGAGATTATAACCATATGAGTTTATAATGTTACCTTTAATTATTAGACTTATATACTCAGCATTAGCAAGTGATGATATTCGTGTATTAATTGTTAGTTTATTAAAAAATTATAGTAAAGATACAGGATTAAAAACAGTTTTAGATAGTGAAAATGTTAGTGAAGAAGAACTTGACCAACCATATTCAACTTTTAATCCAAATATTGCTAAAAAATTATTATCTATATTAAAATCTAATGAATTAACTATTTTAAAAAATGAATTAAATAAATTATTTGTTAATCCTGCTAAAAAAATTAATAATTTATTAAAAGATAATACTAAAGATTTAAATGATAAAGATATAGAAGAAGCTAATAATAAAGATGAAAAAGGTTGAGTAGTATTATCTAGTTCATGATTAAAAAAAGGTAATTTTTATAAATCTAATAAATCATTAAAATTAGGTTTATTACAAGTATTAATACAAAGTGATACAAGTAAAAATAAACGTTGATATGGACCATATACTTATCCTAATGTAAGTGAAGAAACCTGAAACTTAATGAAAGTTCAAAAAGGTAAAAATGGTAGTGGTGCTGGAACAATATTTTGAAGATATTTTTTAAGGGATTTTTTACCATCACAGATACGTAAATATGTTAAGAAACAACTTAAAGAACAGAAAGGTATTAGTAAAGGTAAACAACGTTATAATGTGCTTAAATCAACGAATATTAATGTATTAAAAACAACTGCATTTATTAATAGATTAGAACGTGGATTTTTTAAACTTAAAGAATTTAAAACTTTACCAAAAACTGAATTAGGTAGTAGAGCATGAAGAGTAGAAAGAAAAGAATATTTAACTTTTCATAAAACTAATAATTTAAATAAAAATATTGGCATTTCTATTTATAAAAATAAAAGTAAATATAAAACGTGAAAGTAGGTGGTAATTATTATTGAATTAGATAAACCAATTAAACCAATTGGTATATGAAATACTATTAATCCAATATCAAAAGATAATAAAGAATATAAAAGATTAAATAAAATTTGATTTAATAAAAATAGTACTCATATTGATAAAATAAAAATTTTAATATCAAATATTTTAAAAATAACTAGTCATATTATTGGTATATTAATAACATTATTTTTTACAATAACACCATGATTAATACCTAAAATACCAATAGAAATGGGAATAGGTAATTATACTACTCAATATAATTTTAGTTGACCAGATCATGTAGCATTAACTTTATTTCCAATGTTTAGTCATATAGGATTAAATGTTATTACTAAATTAGGTAATTATGGAAAATTAATTAAATATGGATTAATTACTATACCAATTATTATTACAAGTACTTATTTAATTTATCAATATCAACAAATTAAAAAACATAAAAAAGAATGTAATTTATGTAAACAACATTCAAATAGAAAAGGTGGAATAAATCATGAATTTAACAGTATATTTATTAAGTGGAATTATAGGAGGAGCAGTTACTAGTGGGGTTATTATTACTTTTTTATTATCTATTATTTCAAAAAAAATTAAAAAAAATAAACAAGATATAGTTGCAAAAGAACTTAAAATTAATAAATTAATTGAATATATTATTTTAAATACTAAACAATTAAATGATAAATTACAATTAACAGAAACTCCTATTGCACAAAAATTAGATGCTTTTGATGTTGATGAAAAAGATTTTGAAGATTTTATTATTGCTCAAAAAGCAAAACGTCAAGAATTAACAAATAAAGATAAGAAAAAAGTAACTAAAATTAAAATTTAAAGGGTTTAAATACCCTTTATTTTTACATTAAGGAGTAAATTATGGCTATTAAAGACCCAATTTTATTTATAACAGTTGAAGAATTTAAAAATTCTAAATATTTTAATGAATTATTATTTGATAAAGTTACTACTCCAGATAATGAAATTTGATTTGCAATATCTGTAGCTAGTAGTAATATTGATTATTTAAGTGGTTTTACTATTAGTAAAAAATGACCAGAAATAACACCAACAGATTTTACAGATAATATTCAAACAGCAACTACTAATTATGTTAGATTTTTATTAACTAAAGATGTAGATTATTTACGTGGTCAAGGTTCAATTAGTCAAGGTGGATTAACTTATAGTGAAACTAATCCAGATGACCCTTATTTTATCCCACCAGAAGTATTTAATTATTTAAGAAAAATTAAAGAATATCCAAATATTAAAGGTTTTGATTTAAAAGGAATAGAACCACAAAAAAATAATTATTTTAATAAATTTATTTCAAATTGTGGTGAAGATAGTCCTTTAAATGAATATATTCCTTATACTAATTTAGAATCATCAGATACTAGAACTAAAATCACTATTACTCATCCACAAAATAGATCAAGACCGGTTATTAATATTGATACTAGAGGTATTAATACATCTACTACAGTACCTGAATTTAAAAGTCCAAAAGAAACTATTGATATTAAATATGATAAAGAAACTCATATAGTTAATAGTGATGTTAGTGATAAAGTAATTTATTTTGATGACCTTGATGATAGAAAAAATGCTATTGAAATTTTAAAACATACTTTAGTACCTAATTTTATATATAAATGAGTTGCTTATAAAAATTTTGATCCTTTTACAGAAGATTACTCAAGTTATTTAAATGGAACTTTAATTCCTAAAAAATATGCAGATGATAAATTACAAAATAAGTTAATTGCTGGTACTAATATAACTATTGATAAAGATAATAAAATTAGTGCTACTGGTGGTAAAACTGATTTAACTGATTATTATAAAAAAGAAGAAACTAATGAACTATTAGATAAAAAACAAGATAAAACTGATAATGCATTAATAACAACAGATAAAACTATTACTGGTGCTATTAATGAAGTTAAAAATGTTAATGATACACAAGATTTACATATTAGTCAAATTAAGACTGAAGTAACTAATGTACAAGGTGTTTTAGTTTTAAAACAAGATAAATTAACAGCTGGTACTAATATAACTATTAAAGATAATGTTATTAGTGCTACTGGTGGTAGTTCAGTTGATGAAAATAGAATATTTAATAATAAAAATGATAAAGATAATACAACAAGATTAGTTAATGATATTATTAAAACTAATGTTGGTGGTAAAACTTTAATTTATAGAAATAATCCAGTTATAACTGATGATTTAGATATTCCAAATAAAAAATATGTTGATGAAAGAATAAAATCTTTAAATGTTATTAAATGAAAAAATATTGGTACAAAAGAAAGTAACATTAAAATTAATTATGATTTTAAAGTAAATACTTTATATAGAGTTGGTTATTGTTGAAAAAATGTAGAAAAAAGTCCAATTATATATATGCAATTTTTATGACAAGGTGAAGGTGCTGTATTAGCTAGTTTTTTTAAAGGAATTAGTGGTAAAAGAATTACTGAATCTTATGTTGATTTAGTAGTTATTTCAAATGCTATTGCAATGGATAGATTTAATGATGATGAAGGTAAAATATATTCATTAGAAGAAGAATTAAAAGAAAATACTTATAAAATCACTAGTAATACATTAGATATTACTTCACCAAGTATAATTAATATAGATAAACCAATTAAAATTAATTCAAAAAGTTTAGAAACTAATGAAATAGAAGACAATTGTTGAGATATTGAATTAAAAGATAATCCAACACCAAATCCTCCTAACCCAAGTGTTCCACAATGAAAAGAAGTAGGAACAAGGATAACAAAAAACCAAATTAATTATAAATTTTTTTCCGGGAAAAAATATAGAGTTACTTATATATGGGATGGAGATACGCAACCTATTGCTTATTCTATAAGTAAAGAATTTAATAAATTATTATCAAATAAATATGATTGTGTATATATATTAGATAGTTGTGTAAGAAATTGAAATCTAAATTCAGGTTTAAAAATTGAATTATTAAGATTAGAAGTTATGGATAATATAATTAGAATAGTTACTGCAACTAGTGTATATAAAGGTAATATTTTAAAATTAGAAGAATTACAGGAATAATATTATGAATAAAGAATTTACTTATCTTAATGAAATTAGTTATTGATTATTAAATAAAAGTGATTTTACTCATAGTGAATATAATCTTAGTGGTTCACGATATAGTAGTAAAACATATAGTATTGCAGAAGAATTAGCAATATTAATAGCTATTTCAATTAAAGTTAATAAATCAATTGCTATATATTGTTTTAGAAAATTAAATAAAGATATTAATGATTTAGTAAAAGAAATATATAATGCTTTAATAACAATATGTTTAAATGATTATAAAGATTTTACTTTAAAATACCCTAATAAGCAAGCAGACTTTCGTTTTAAAGGCTCTAAATCATTTATAAGAGTAATGGGTGTATATAGTAATTCAAATGATAGAATACCTTTAAAAGGGCTTTCTCGTAGTGAAATAAAAGGTTTTGATTTAGCAATTGAATGATGTGAAGAAGCAAATGAATTTACTCAGCAAGAATTTCAAGCAATAACATTTGCATTAGGTAATGCTAAAAAAAGAATAAAAATAAAAAGTTGTAATCCAGATAATATTTATCAATATTATATTGAATATATGAATAAAATTGTACCTTTTAATTTAGAAATAATGAAAGAAAAAAATGAACAAATTAAATCAATATTTGATAATAATATTTTTAAATTATTTCATTATAGTAATTGAAAAGTAAATGCTCATAATCTTACATTAGATATGATTAATGATTTAGAAGAATTAAAAGTATTAGATCCAATTAAAGCACAATCTTGATATTATGGTGTACCAAGTATTCTTACTGGTGCTATATTTGCAAGATATCTTGATAAAGTTGGTACTAAATTAGATTTTCAAGTACAAAGATTAACTGGTGGTTTAGATATAGGTATGGCAACAAGTCCAAGTGGTCATCCTACAAGTGCTAGTTTATGATTTATTGGTGAAAATGATAATGGTAGAAGAGCACATAAAGAAAGTGAATTTTATCATAGTAATGTAACAATGCAATATAAAGATACTGATACATTAGCAAATGATATTATTAATTATTATATAAATGAAAGTAAACGTTATATAGCAATGTTATTTGGTTTTACTTGTTATGTTGATTATGGTAATGGTGGATTAGTATTTATTGATGTTTTAAAAAGTTGAGTTAAAAAACGTAATATAACATGATTAAAATTTATAGCAGTAGATAAATCAACTTTATATTTAAATGATAGAATTGATTTTACAACAATTTGTATGCTTAAAAATATTATTAGTTTTAATTGAGAAAGATGTCCAGAAACTAAAAGACAATATAATTTAATGCAATGATTATCTAAAGTAAAAATAGATAATGCTAATAATACTCCGCAAATGTTAGATTTACATGATGATACTTGAGATAGTGATATGTATGCTTTAATGCATGAAATGAAATGATTAATTAATGGTATTAATAATAAATTATTAATTAATAAAAATAATTTTGGTGGTGATTAATATGATAAATACAATGGAATATTTAAGTTGTGATAAATCAAAATGATATATTGATATACCAATGATTATTGCTCAAAAATCAACTAAATTATGATTAGGTAAAGGTTTTTTATTTAATTCAAGTAAAAAAGAAATATTAGATTATCTTAATGATATGAATTTAAAAGATAAATGATTAGAAAAATTTTATAAATTTGGTTTACAAAATTCACTAATGGGTAAAGTATTTATTATGATTATAATTAATGAAGATAATAGTAAATCACTTAAAATATTACCTAATAGTTTTTGTGGTAGAGTTGCTAAATATAATGAACAAGAACAATCAGCAGAATTTTATTTTATTAATGAACAAGCAGATAGTGCTACTTTAACTTGAGTAACAATACAAAATGGAAAAGTTAAATATGAAACATATAAAGATAATAATAAAGATATTATTTTAGGTTCTACAAGAACAAAATTAAAACCAAATATAACACCATTAAAAACTTATGAAATTAAAAATCCATTTAATTATATTCCTATTTTTGAAATAACTAATTTACCAATTATAAATTTATATGGTAATACAACTACTTTAAATGCATATCCAGATTGTACAGCAGTATGAGATTTAATATATGATTTAAATCGTGTTATTAGACAAAAAAGATTAGAAAGAGAATTAAATGTTACTACTTTATTTGCTTCATTAGATAATGAAACAGCAAAAGAAATGCAAGAAAATGGTAATATTATTGAAAATCCTAAAAAAGATATGATAGTTAATGTTGGTAGTGCTGGATATGATAAAAATGGTAATGGTGGTATGCAAATTATACAAGGTAATCCTAAATTTAGTGAATATTGATTAGATTATAATGGTACTGCTAAAGTAATATTTAATGGTGCAGGTTATGATTATGATGAACATGGTAATGATGTTTATACTAATAAAACACAAAGTATGTTTAATAATAAATTTGATATGGAAACAACAGAAATTAAAATAGCATTTTATAGTGCTTATTTTTATCGTATATTTGATTTACTTCTTATTAGTGAAAATTTATGAAATGGTATTGGTGAAAGACCTTATTCATTTAAATTTATACCTATAGCAATGACTGACCAAATTATACAAGACCAAATTATTAATTCAAGATTAAATAATAGCACAATGACAGTAACTGAAGCCATTGGTGAATATGATAATATTGACCAACTTATGGCTGAAAATAAATTAGAAACTATTATTACAGAAAATAAAAAATTAAATAAAGAATTAGGAGATAATGAAAATGAGCAATCATCAACGAATTCAATTAATGAAACACGCACATCTACATCTAAAGAGACAACAAGCAATAATTAAACGTTTAAGTCATTGAAAAATATTTCCATTTATAATTAATAATGGAGCAATACCTTTAACTGAAACTGGTTATAAACCTATTAATAGTAAAATTAGTGATTTTGGTCAATATGAATTAATACTTTCTGGTAATACTCCAGTTGTATGTATTTGAAAAAAAAGTACTAATATATATCAAAAAAATAAAGGTATAACAGACCCAGTAACACATAAAACAACAGGCCAAGATGAATTTTATACTAAACAATATAAAATTGGTGATTATTGAAATGCTTATTTAATTGATGATACAAGTGGTGTAGATTTTGGTGGTTTACCTAATAATAGTTTATTTAAAACAATTTCTACCACAAGACAATATACATTAGTTATGTTTGAAGAACAAATTACAGTAGATGATTATTTACAATTTTTTTGTGTATTTAATGATAAAAATGAAAATATTGGTGGTAATACAGGTAAAAATCAAGATAGACAATTATTATATATTTCAAATGTAACTAATTATTATAGTCCTTATAATGGTGAATTTAGTATGCAAGTATTAACTTTTAGTTCAGTTAATGATAGAGCAGTAGCAAGTGGTCAAAATACACTTGATTATGTACAATATGCAAGCCCAGGTAGTGGTTATGCTTTCCCTACTATTCAAGAAGGAGAAGTAACGTTAAATCGTACTTTAATGCGTGATATTGGAGTTAGATATAGTCATAGACAAAGTTATGGATTAGAATTATTATCTAGTTGTTATTATTATGGTAGACCAATTATTCAAGGTCAAGCACCAATACAACAAGAAAATAAAGAAATATTTGAACAAAAAGTATTTGCTTCAAGAAGATTATTTATTGCTGGTAATAATGAAAAATCTACAACAGGTACGAAAACTAATGGTGGTTTACTTGCTGGTATAAATGATAAAATAACTACTAATAGTCATCCAGAAACTACATTTTATAATTTAATGGATGCTAAACCTACTGGATTTACTAATTTTAAAAATTTTACAGAATGATTAAAAACTTCATTAAATTTTCAAGATAATTTATTTGTTACAAAAGATTTTAAAGGTATGTTAGCATTTGATAAAACAAAAGCAACTAATAGTAATGGTACAGCAATTGGAGAAGCTAAATTCTTTTGAGATAGTGAATGAAATATTAATAATTTAACTGGTAGCTATAATGTAGATATGTCTAGTAATTTTAAATATAAAGACCCAGATACTAATTTAATTATTGGTTCACCAACTGTAGATTATTCAAAAATAAGTCAAAAATATATGTCAGCAATATTAAATTTTAATTCAGTAGTATTTAGTAGTTTAATACAAATGCCTTATGATAGTGTACAATGATTACCATTTGCTTTAAGTGATATACCTTTAATTGGTAAATTATTAAATACTTTAACTTTAGGTATTTGAAGTAGTTGAGTTATTAATCAAAATAATCAACAATATAAAAAAATGTTATATTTTAATGGTTTTATGTCTGCATTTTTTACAAGTAATTTAGAAAATATTATCGGTAATGGTGGTTTAATTCCATTAAATGTATTTACAAATGAAAATGATTTTGCTATTGGTAAATTATTAGGTGCAAATGTTAGTACAACTGCTATGACTATGAAATTAAGTGATAGAGTTAGTGTTTATCCATGAGACCCTACTACTGGGAAGAAATTAAGTGTAAAAGAGCAAATATCAACTGTTGATTTATCACAAAAGAAAAATAATAAAGTTTATATTTTAGCAGAAGATACAGAGTTTTTAGATATAGCTTCACCATTTACAAATGAAGATAAAGATTGTCAATGAAATCCTACCCCTAATGGAGTTAGTGATGGTTCAAATTATGCTTATATTATTGATACAATTGTTACACAAAGTTTACATCAAGGAGAAGAAAGACATACCTTTTATAGTGATAATCCATTTACTTATCAAGGCGATTATAATGAACTTTCAGTTGCTCAATTTAGATATAAAAATAAAGGTGCTTTAACTAATAATGCTTTTAATTGAACTACTTTATATAAATTAAATCATGATGAATATAAAGAAACTGAAGAAACTACCTTTAGTTATCCAGCAGAAATATTACCACCAAGTCCACAAAATATAGCAAAATCAATAATTATTAATACCAGTTTAAGTATTAACTTAAATACAGAAAATATTAACTTAATTAATGATGATGCTACAAGTAATGTTATAGAATGGTCAAACAAAAATAATAGGAAAGTTATTAACTTTAATATTGATTTAAAATCATTATTAGACCCAACATTATTAATTAATACTTTTAATGATTTACAAAGATATTATAAAAGTATAACTATATATTATGATTATGATATTGAAACAACACAAAATTCAAAAAGTGCGGATGCTGGCTCAACTAAAATAAATATTAATAGCGAAAGTTTTAATCCAGCAAAAACAGAAAATACAAGTAAAACTATTGATTTAAAAGATTTAAATATTAATAATGGTAATTATCCACCGCATTCTGAAGATTTTATTGGTAAATTTTATACAATACCATATAATAATGTAGATAATTTAGCGTTAGCATATTATAATTATCATCATGATTGAAAATATTATAAATTAGTTGAAACTGAATTTAATTTAAAAATCGAATATACTCAACCTATTGGTTCATCTTATTTTTATGAACAAAACATTAATAGTTATTATCCAATAAATTTAAGTATAATAAATAATAATAATTTAAATTGAACATTTTATTTAGAAACTAATTTATCAAAAATAGAGTTTAAAAATCATACTCCAAGAGACCAAGATAAAAGTTCAGCATATAGATTTATTAATAATATAAAATCAAACGTATATAAAATAATTTTAAATGCAAGATAATTTGTTAGAATTAAAATATAATTAAATTTTAGGAAGTGATTAAAATATGTATTTTTTAAACAATAATAGAAATGTTGATTGGCCATGATTAAGAGAATTTATACATTCCCCTTATACAATTTCAATTGGCATGTCTATGACTTTTCTTATTTTTATGTTTTTATCTTATAAATTATTTAATTTTTTATGTGAAAATAAGAATTTTAAAAATCATATATATATATATATATGATTAAGTATTTTATTTATAAGTCCAATTTTAATTTATCTTTATGATAATAATTTAAATATAAAACAACTTTATTACATTTATATTATTTTTGGATTTATTGAGTTATTATTTTTTTATTTTATTCCAATAATTTTAAAATTAATTCATAAATTTCCAAAATTAAAATCTATTTTTAATTTCAAAAGAAAACCTAAAAATAATATTCCCCCCCAATCTAATTAAAAAGTTACCTTAATTGGTAACTTTTTTTATTTTATGAAATTGTACATTTCATTGAAATTATTTCTATCATAGTTTCATCAAAAAAATCAGCAATAGTTTTTTCATTTTGAGAATTATTTATTTCTTGAATTAATGATTGGTTCTGTATTTCATCACTAGTATTAATTAATAAAAACTTATTTTCGTTTAATCTTGGTTGTGAATTTATTAATAATGGTGTATTTTCATTTATTTCTTGAGAAGTACTTGGTTGTGATTTAAAAATTTTATTTTTCATTTTCATTTCCTTTCAAAATAAAAAATTATTTTCGTTTAATCTTGGTTGTGAATTTATTAATAATGGTGTATTTTCATTTATTTCTTGAGAAGTACTTGGTTGTGATTTAAAAATTTTATTTTTCATTTTCATTTCCTTTCAAAATAAAAAATTATTTTCGTTTAATCTTGGTTGTGAATTTATTAATAATGGTGTATTTTCATTTATTTCTTGAGAAGTACTTGGTTGTGATTTAAAAATTTTATTTTTCATTTTCATTTCCTTTCAAAATAAAAAATTATTTTCGTTTAATCTTGGTTGTGAATTTATTAATAATGGTGTATTTTCATTTATTTCTTGAGAAGTACTTGGTTGTGATTTAAAAATTTTATTTTTCATTTTCATTTCCTTTCAAAATAAAAAATTATTTACTTAAAACAAAGCAATGAGTTAAAAACTTATATTAAGTTTATATTATTTTTATATCATAAATATTTATTAAATATACATAATTTAATTATTAAGTGCTTTTAATTTAAGTAATTCTAATTGTAAATCTGTATTTTCTTTTTCTTGCATAACGCCACAATGATATTTTTTCTCCATTATTTGTTTTAATATTTTTATTGAATTATTATCATTTTTATTATTATCTAAAATATTAATTAAATCTTCTAGAAGAATAGCAATAAGTATTTTATTTTCCATTATTTACTCCTTATTATCATAATATTCTTTTATTTCTTTTACTTTATTATTAAAATCTAATTGATGTTTTTTACACATTTTAAAAAATTGAATAGAAGTATTTTCTAAATCTGTAGATTGTAATTTAATTAATACTTTTTTATTACAATCTTTAACAATACATTTTAATAATACTTTTTCTTGTTTTGGTTTTTGCATTATTTCACTTCCTAACTAATAACTACTTTTAATGTTTGTTCATTATCTTGTAAATCATATTCAATTTTATTAATATTTTTATTACCATTTTTATGTTCTTTACTATAAATTACAATTTGTCTTTCATATTTATTTATTAATTCAAATCTTGTTACTTTTTTTAAATCTTTCATTATTTATTCTCCTTAATTTTTAATAAACTCATGCTTCAAAATCATCTTTAAATAATTCTTTTTTATATTTTTTATAATATTCAATATAAGCAAAAAACATAAGTTTTTGTAATTTCATATTATTACAATTTTCAACATTATTATATAAATATCGTGCAACAGTCATATAATCTAATTCTGGTTTATCATCTTCAATAATATTATGTTTTTTACATAATTTACAATTAATACATTTCATTATTTATTCTCCTTATTTATATAATATCAACCAATTAATAAACTTTCTGCTTCATCATGATTTGATATTGTTATATTTCAACATTGTTCTTTAATTATTTGTTTTGCTAATTTAATTGATATTTCTTTAGTTCATTTAATTAAAAAATTATCGTCAATATTAAAATTGAATCTATATCAACTTTTTCATTCACTACTACTAATTAACATATCTTTAGTTAATAATTTATTAAATTGTCCAGCAATAAAACCTCTTAAATGGTCTAAAGTTTCTTTACCACGACCCATTTTTGGATTAAATATACCACGTTCAATAATTAAAGTTAATTTACTCAGTATATTATCAATATCACTTTGTTGTAAAAAAGTTTTTTTTTAACAGTTAACATTGAAAAAATAAAATCATTAATTAAATCATTAAAATTATTTGTAATAAAAGAATTAACTTCACTTTTCTTATTAAAACTATAACTTTCTATTAATATTGGTTTTCAATATTCATATGGTGTATTATCTTGATTTTTTTTCAATCTTTACTTATATTTTTTTCTCATAATGTAAACCCAGTATTTTTCATACTTGGGTCTACTGATAATAAGTATTTATTCATTACTAAATACCAACTTATCTAAATTATTTATATTATTTTGTATTTGTTCATAATTAATATTTATTTCTTCTTTTGTTTCTTCAATTTCTTTTAATTTAATTTCTTTATTATCATTATTTGGATTATCAATATATATTTTTTCAGTTTCAGTAATAATTGCTTGGTCACTTTCATATGCTATTTGCATTTCAGTACTCATAATTCCTCATTTTCTTAATAATTGAGTTAATACAGTTTTTAATGCCATACTATCAAAATCACTAACAATAAATTCTTTATTTTTAGCATAAGTTTTAGAATATTTTAAAAAATGTTTTTCTATTTGTTCTTTTGACATATATAAAGTTTTTTCAAAACCATTTATTAATTGAAAATATGCTACATAACCAATAATAGGTTGTTTTAATCTTTCTAAATCATTTTGTATTCAATTAAATTCAATTCCTTTAAGTCTATCTACTTTTTCAATTTCTGTTAATCTAACATCACTTACATTAATTTCTTTATATTGTTGACTACGTAATGATAATTGAATATAACCTTTATAACCCATTTGAAATTGAGCATTATTAATTTTTTCTTTATTATCTCAATAAGGTACAACATAACAATAACCAAAGTTTTTGTCTAATGGTAAATTTAATAATACTGCTTGATAACAACTATTAATAATAGTTTCTGGATGTGCTTTATCTAAACCATATTGATTTGAAATTGCTAATACATTACTTTTAAATTTTTGTATTTCTAAATTATTAATAATTCCTTTATTTTTAATATATTTTTCTACATTACCATTATTAATATTTTTAATTATTAATTCATTTGCCATATTTATCTTCCTTTCAAAGGGCAATTGCCATTTCTCATTCATGTAATAATTCATCTGTTATTTCTACTAATATTTTTTCTACTTTATCTTTTTGAATTCAATAAATATAATGTATATTTGATAAATTAAAACCATTATTTTTTAATATTCAATAATAAGCAATTAATTGTAATATTGATTTTTCTTTATTTTCTTTATACATATTTGATAATGTTTTAAAATCAATTATTGTATATAAATTATTTTCTTCATAAATTAAATCAGGTGTTCCAGCAACAATATCATAAGTAAATACTTGTTCACATATATATTTAGTATTTACTTTAAATTCTTGTAAATTATTTAATAAATTTTCACAATATTGTAAATAATTTTCATTAAATAAATATTTAATATTATTTATTAATTTATCTTTTATATTATTAATATTAATATTTTTAAAATATAATTCTGCTACTTTATGAACAGTTTCTCCTCTTAATCTAGCATTTTCTAATCTATCAAAAGGTACATTTTCATAAGGATTTTTATTACTATATAAATAATATTGAATAATTTTAGATACTGATATTTTTTCTTGATTATTTAAAAAATATTGATGTGTATCTTTTTTAAAAATTAAATTATTATTTTGATTGTTTAATTGCATTTTTAATTAAATTCCTTACAAAATTAGTAATTGACATATTATTATTTTCTAAGCAAAGTTTTTTTAATTCATAATGTTCTTCTTTAGTTAATCTAACAAAAATTTGTTTATTAATTAAATCTTCTATTTTTTTCTTATGTGCTGGCATTAAAATCACCATCCTCTATATCTTTTAATAAATCTTTAATATTAATATATTCTTTCACTGTAAGTTGTAATTCTAAATAATTTCTTAATTTATCCATTATTATTCACTCCTTTAATATCTAATTCCATTACTAATATTTCATAATTTGTAATAAATGCTTTTGTAGTAACTATTCTTTCATAAGTATCATTTAATATAGGATGTTTATAATTTTTATGAAAATTAATAGCATTTTCAATTTTAGTAAATACTTTATATTTTATTTCATCAGTATAATTAACTTTATATTTTAATAAATAAGCATATTGCATTATCTTTTCTCCTTTCTTAATTATTTTAAAAATAACAATCAATCTTTAACTAATTGTGGCATTTCATTAATTATTTTTTTATAATCATTAATTGCTTCTTCTAATATGTTAATTTCAGTAAATTTAAAACAATTCTCAATATGTAAATCAAAATCTCTATCAATTTTGATATCATGTTTTCTATATTTTTCATTAAATTCATTTCTAGTCATTTTATTTCTCCTTAAAAATTTTCTAATTGTAATTCATTAATATAATAGTTATATAAACTATCAGAATTATCACTTGTTAAATGTATATCTTCTTCAATCATTTCATTAATATCTTTATTACAATAATAAGAATTATCTATTTCACTAATTCAAATATATTTTTCATTATGAATATTACATTTCATTATTTTCACCCATTAATTTATAAAAACATTTATTACAAGTTCTATTAGCAAATGAAGATTGTTTATGACAAATATCACAACTATGAGTAATAATATTATTTAAATAAGTTTTTTTATATTCAAGGTTTTCTTTTCATAAATACATATAGATATTCATTCCTTTCTAATATTTTAAATAAAATATTTTTTCATTATGAGTTAATATATCTTTCATTGGTGTTACTATATAATTTATGAATAAATCATTATGATTATATGGATTATTTATTTTAAAACTTTTTCTATCTTGTTCTCATGTAATGTTATATTTAAAACATTCTTCTTCTTTATCATTTTTAAAAATATAATAACCATTATATTGTTCATAAAATTCACAAGATATTAATTCATTTTCATTAGCAGTAACATTTGGTATATTTTTTACATATTTTAAAATTTCACTACCTTTAATACTAGAAATATCATTTGTAATAGATTTTTTACCTAATTTATAATTTCAATCTTCAAATATTTTTATTAATATTTTTTTATTTTTATTATCAATAGTAGTATATTGTGTAGAAAATCATGTTTCATATTCACCAATTTCTAATAATATACCTTTCTCTGTTTCTCTAACTTTACTTTTTAATTCTAAATTAATAGTTGTCATATATATTTCCTTTCTATTACGTATAAGCCTTATCACTTACAGTGATAATAGGCTTATATACTAAATACTTATATCTTCTACTACTACGTAAGGCTTATGCTACTGTAAGTAGCATAAGCCAAGGGTAGGGGGTTGTAGGGGGAAGGGAACCAAAATTTCTTAAATTTTTAAAGAGCATGACAAAAATTACTATTAGTTATATCTGCACTATAGCCTTTAATAATTTTTTATTTAGTTATGTAATAATTAATTACTTTCATAAAGTACAGATTTATCAAAATAATTAATTATAATTGTTTAACAATTAAAAATGAGAGTATTATCTCTCATTTAAGTTCTTATTAATCTAACCATTAACTTGATACGCCCTCGTTTATTACAGATTCAGAAACAAAATATTCAACTTAACTAAGTCATGCCGTCTGTTTGTTTTGTCTTTTTTAGTAATAGATTGTGGAATTCTATTTGTTGTTGGTCATTGTTGGTCATTAGTTGTTGAACTACTAAATGCATTAGCAACTTTCTCTCTTCTCGCTTGTTCGTTAATTTTCCTCATGTTTCATTTGTTTTTCTGGTATGTTCTGCATATGCTTTTTTATCTGCTTCACTTAAATCTGAAAATGGTTTTCATGGCATATCTTTACTTCCTTCCCTAATTATTTTTGAGATTGTTTTTTAAAATAGAAGAAGGTAAATAATGTTTTAATGAATACACTATGTGTGATGATAGAGGATTATTCAAAAGTAACAAAACATGCTTGTTGTACAAGCGAAATAACTAGTACAAACAAAAAAGAGTAAGCATTTTAATTAAATCTTAGGGGTTCAGTCTATCTATCTTTATTTTTCTTATTTTCTTTGTGATTCTGCTTGCTTAATTGCATCTTGTAAATTATTTTCAACAATCTCATATTGTAAATAACTATTACTTGTTGGTAATTGTAATTCCATATTATTTAAGTAACTAATTTCGACATGAATTTTGTTACTAATAACATTAAAAACATGACCACCTTGCATTTTATCATTACTAATAAAATGACTATGAAAACCAGCAACACCGATGGTACTAGCAAATTTAGGAGTTCAAAATCCCACAATATCACCACTGACATTATTAATTGTCATTACTGCTTGGTCTTTAGTTGCTGCTAGTAATGATGGGAAGGGGATTGTTTGTTTTGTAACTGTTCTGACCATAACTTGTTGAAAATTACCAGTAATTTTATAAGCATAAAAAAGATTAGGTGATGGTAATAATTGTGTTATTTTAGTTTCCAATTGTTCATATGTAAGATTATCACAAGCAATTTTGATATTACTTTTGAATCATGTTAATGATGCAAAAGGTGATGTCATATCATTAGTTACTGTTTTCACTTGCCCTGAATTTAACATTTGATAAGCTTTACCTTCTAAGACAATTAATTCACCATCAATACTATCAAAAGTACCAATGCCAAAATCACCCTTTGTTAATAATTCTTTAAAACTAATTGATCCATAAAAATCCTTACTCATGAGTGCAGAAATAGTGGAATATTGATAAAAATTATGATATTTTTTTTCCATAACTAATAATTCTTTCCTTCTAATAAATTTGATTTTCTAACATGGTTTGTCCCAAATTAATATTATCACTATAATCAATGATAACATCAATAATGACTGGTGTTTGATAATTTAATGCTTGTTTTAAAACATCTGCTAATTGTTCTTGTCTTTCAACGCGTAAACCAATAGCACCAAAACTTTCAGCATATTTAACAAAATCAACAGGACCTAAATCAACACCTGATGTTCGTTTATATTTCATAATTTGTTGAAACGCCACCATATCATATGTCCCATCATTTCAAATTAAATGGACAATTGGTAATTTTAATCGTACTGCTGTTTCTAATTCCATGGCTGAAAATAAAAATCCACCATCCCCTGACATTGATACCACTCGTTGATTTGGTCGTACTAGTGCTGCGCCAATGGCTCACGGCAATGCTACCCCTAAGGTTTGCATACCATTAGAAAATAATAATGTTCGTGGTTTATAACTACGGAAATAGCGAGCCATTCAAATATAATGAGAACCAACATCACAAGTAACAGTAACACTATCATCAATTATACTGCGTAAGGTATTAATTAAAAATAAGGGATGAACCTTAGCGTCTTTTTTTAAACGTTATTTGTTGATTATCGCTTAATTTAGCTTGTAATTTATTTAAAAATAATAATTTTTCTTTACTTAGTTTTAAACCTTTAAATTGTTCGTTAAATGTTTTTAATGTTAAACTAATATTACCAATAATTTCTAATACTGGTTGATAAAAATTATCAATATCACTAATTACTTCATCAATGTTAATCACTGGTGTTAAATTTTTATTTCAAATGCGTGGATAGTATTCAATAGGATCATAACCGATGGTTATGATTAAGTCAGCGGCATTTAATAAATCATCACCTGGTTGATTTTTAAATAAACCTAACCGTCCATAGAAATTGCTTTCTAATTCACGCGTGATGATTCCTGCTGCTTGAAATGTTTCAACCACTGGAAAACTATGGTTACGTAAAATGTTACCAATTTCTGTTGTGACACTAGTACTAGAAGCTCGCATTCCTAATAAAAAGACAGGTAACTTAGCAGCGTTTATTTTGTTAATCAATGCTTTAATTGTTTCATTAGTAGGAATTCCTAATTTAGGTTCATTAGTAACTGCAGCAACTGCTTGCACTGCTACTGGTGAGGTAATAATATCAGCAGGTAATGAAACAAAACTAGCACCAGGTATTCCATTTTCAGCACTACGAAAAGCATTAGTGATAGTTTCTAAAATATTATCTTGATGAATAACTTCTTTTGAAAACTTAGTAATTGGTGCAAATAAAGCAGCATTGTTCATTGATTGATGTGTACGTTTTAAACGGTCTTGTCGTTGCACATTTCCAGCAATGGCAACAATGGGATCGCCTTCAGCATTAGCTGTTACTAACCCTGTAGCTAAATTAGAAGCACCAGGCCCTGAGGTTACTAACACAACTCCCGCCTTACCGGTAATTCTACCCATGGCTGTTGCCATAAAAGCAGCATTTTGTTCATGCCTTGCCACAATTAATTGTGGACCACGATCATTTAAAACATCAAACACTTTATCAATTTTAGCACCAGGAATTCCAAAAATATATTTAACCCCTTGATTAATTAACGTGTCAACAACTAAATCAGCACCAGTTTTTATGAAATCTTTTTTCATATGTTGTTTCTCCTTATATATCTACATCTTCTTTTACTAATAAAATCTTAACACCAAATAAATCATTCTTATAAAAAATATCAAAAACCAATTGTAAAAGGATTAAGAATTTAGCTAATAATTATGATAATATTTATAAAGATTTATTCATTTAGAAAGGAACATTCACCTATGACTAAAAATGAAAAAAATAATGTTGAAATCATTAATGTTTCTAAAAGCTATAACAAAAATGTGGTAATTAAAAACATTAGTTTAGACGTTCCCATTGGTTCACGAATTGGGATTGTTGGCCCAAATGGAACAGGAAAAACTACAATTTGTGAAATGATTTCGCAATTACGAGCACCTACTAGTGGTACTATTAATATAAAAGATGATTTAAAAATTGGAATGCAATTACAAGAAACTAAATATCCGCGTGGTTTTACTGGTTGAGATATGGCACAATTTTATTTGCGTGCTTATCGTTTAAACAAATCAATTCAAGATATTCAAAAATTATTATATTATTTAGATGCTGAAGCATTTATTAATAAACCGATTATTACATTATCAGGAGGACAGCAACAAAAGATTAATATTTTATTAGCATTAATTGTTGAACCAGAATTATTAATATTAGATGAATTAGCCACTGGATTAGATTTGGAAGTTCGCGAACGAATTTATGAACTACTAGAAAAAGAAGTTTTTATTAAACCTGATTTATCAGTTTTAATTGTTTCACACAATATGCAAGAAATTGAGCGTTTCTGTCAACAGGTTATTTTTATGTTTGAAGGTGCAATTACTAGTGTTAATGATGTTAAAACTATTGTTGAAGAATATGGTAGTGTTGAAGAATATGTTAAAACTAAATTTAAAGAATATAAAATTGGTATGTATGATACTGAAGAATTAGCAAAACGTTTAGGAGGTGGAAGTAATGAAAAATGAGCTAAGTCATGAAAAAAACATCTTAAAAAACAAAATTAATGATTGAGCAGTTATTAATTTATTTATTAGCTATTTAAAAAGTAATCGTTCGATTATTTTATTTTCCGTTTTAATTTCACCATTAATTTTTATTGCCGCTTCAATTTGAGGTAATAATTTGGTGTTAGCATCACCTAGTGGCAAAAGTATTGGACGAATTGTATTAATGATTATTTGATTAACACAAACTGCTTCATTGTCAATTCAAACTTTTTTAGCAATTTTATTAGATTTAAAACAGAGTGTTGTTTATCGTCGCATTGGATTAACACGGATTAGTAGAACTAAATTTATTATTATGTCCTCATTATTCAACTTAGCACTAATTTTAATTTCTGATATCATTATTTTTATTGGAGTAATCATTGTGGGGTATGCTGTTCCTTTATCACCAATGTTATCATCAATCCTTAGCTGACAAATATTAATCATTATCTTATTTACGTTAGTATTATCAATTACTATTACTGGTGTGGCCTTGTTAATGTCAGTGCTTATTAAAAGTCGTACTGGACAAGCGATTGCTAGTTTATTTACTAGTTTATTAATTGTTGCTCCTTTAATTGTTTTAACTTATTTTTTAAGTGGCATTGTTAGTTCTAATTTTATTAGTATGATTGGTATCGGTGGTGTTATTGGTATTTTTGTTGGTGCCTTTCTCGTTATTACTGTAATAAGCTGTGTTATTTATTTCTTAACATGAAAGTTATTTAAATGATTTGATTAAATTATTAATGTAATAACACTACTTTATTTAAAATTTTCCTTAATTTTTCCTTTATATACTGTACACTTATAATTATTACGTTCAATTTAGAAAGGAAAATAACTAATTTATGGCATTTAAAATTATGTGTCCTCATTGTCACAAACCAATTACCGAAAAAGATTTTCAAGAAAATGAACAAGCGATTGCTCATTTACAAGAATTTTTTAATAGTCAAGAAGCAAAATATCAACAAACATTAACAGATAAATTGCATAGTCAGTGATTAACACAACAAAAAGCGATTTTAGAAGCACAACTAAAAACCCAAGAAACACAATTAACAAAAGACCAACAAAAAGTTGTTCAACAATTAAATACCGAAAAACAAAAAGAATTAAATAATCTTAATAATAAAATCCAAGAATTAGAAGTAATAAATCAAACTAATGAACAAAAAATTAAAGCAGCACTTAGTGAAAAAGAAGTAATATTAAATAAACAACATCAACTAGAAATTGATCAATTACAATCACAACTCAACGCTTTACTAACAGAAAGTAAAATTACTACTGAAAAAATTCAAACAGCAGTTAAAGAAACTACTTTACAATTAAATGCTGAAAAACAAAAAGAGTTAAATAACCTTAATAATAAAATCCAAGAATTAGAAGTAATAAATAAAAACTTCGAATCCGAACTAAAAGCCCAACTAACTGCAAAAGAATTATCTGTTGTAAAAGAGAAACAAACAATAATTGATACTATTAAAGACCAAACTATTAAAAAAGAAAGTGAATTAAATTTAAAAATTACTGAACTAACATTAAAACTAGAACAAGGACGTAGTATTAAAAGTGGTATTTTAGGTTCTAATTTAGAAAACGATTTTGAACGAACAATGAACACTTTTTACTTAAGCGATAACTTTGAAAAAACAACAAAAGCTATTAATGGTCGCAAACCTGATTTTATGTTAGGCATTACTAATCCACGCAATGAAAAAAAAGAAATGGGAAAAATCTTATTTGAATTAAAAAATCAAGAGAAATTAGCACTTAGTGATGTTGAAGACAAGTTAGCCAAAGAATTAAAAGAATGAAATGGTGACTTTGGACTAATTATTTGAACATATGCTCATGCCCCATTTACGCATTCTAAAACACACAATAATATTTTCATTGTTAATACTGATTTTGAAATTTTAGTATTAATAGTTAATGTTTTAAAAATGTTAATCAACAAGCGTTTTACCTTAGAAAACCAACAACAAATTAAAAACCAAGATGAAAAAATGATGGAAAAATTTAAATCATGAATGGAAAATGACTTTAATAAACTAATTGGAAAAGTTATGGGTGAATTTGATAAATTTGATAAAAGTATTTCCGATTTAGGAAAAACAACTACTAATTTAACAAAAATTAAAGATAATTTAAAAATAATTCTAACTGAAAAAATCGAGAATAAACTAAAAACTTTCTAAACTTTTGTGATATGTTATAATTATTTAACAAGTCACTGGTGGGGGTAGAGGAAATGAAAAAGATTCTTAGATTTTTCACGTTTTTTAGTAGCTTATTGATAGTTACTATTAACAGTTTACTAGTAACAGGGTGTTCATTATTTGTTCATGATTTTAACCGTAATGACAATGTTAGTATGGGGTGAATAAAGTTAATAGTTATAATTTAATTTTCTTTAAATAAAAGACAACATTAAACTATTTAATTGTTGCTATAATTATATCATATTTTGTTAAATAAACAAAGTATTTTAATGTTTTATTTTATTATTTTATAACAAAAATTCCTAACTATTTAGGTAAAGATTTATTAAGTTTTTAAAATATTAAAGTAAAAGATTTAATTTATTAATTCTTGCTGAATTAATTAAGGCTTTTCTCCCTTTATGTACTATTTTTAAATTTTATCACATAAATGCTGAGAAAAGCCTATCTACGGACTTCTCCCCACATTTTTAAATTAAACATAGCATTACAGTTTCAAAACTAGGTATGTTATTGAATTTATATGCAGCTTCTTTTGCATATAAATGAATATGATGTTTTGCAACTTTGATATGTGTTTTAAATGTTCTTCGTATATGTTTTCATACTGACTCAATTTGGTTGGTATTTACACCAGTTTTTGAAACATAGCCATCTTGATGGTTAACTGTTTCATGCTTAGTGAAAACCGATTTCAAATCGCGATATCCTTTTCAAGAATCAGTATGTACATCACACTTTGAAGAAATGTGGTTTATTGCAAACTGCAAAAGATTTTTACTGTTTGCGTTTTTCAATACTTTCACAATCAGATTGTTGGTTGTTTTTTCATAAATACCAACAATCAAGGTTTTGTTCAACAAGGATCTTCCTTGTTTTTTAAACCCATATGTGAAAGATACATTTCATCCATTTGCACTATGCCCTCAACAATGAATTGAGGTTCTTGTTGAGCAATGGCACTTCGGATTTATGACCCATTCTTCAAGCTGTTTTCAAGGTCACTCCCAATTCTTTTGCAACATCAGTTGATGGAATTCCATGTTTGGTGTTTATTCATCTAAAGATGAGATAAAACCAAGATATTAAAGGTGTTTGTGACTTTGAAAATATAGTGCCCGTGAGAATACTGAATGTTTGATGACATTTCAAACATATCATTTTTCTTAAATTAGAAGTATTCCAATTAAAACTAGAACACCTAATACATTTGCTTTGTTTCAAACTTGCTATATATGCAAGACATTGTTTTTCAGTTTGAAAAGTATTATTGAACTCATTCAATTTCATTGTTTCCTCCACAAGTACATGTGGGTAGAAGTCCGAATAATTATTTTAATAAATTTATTTCAAATTGTGGTGAAGATAGTCCTTTAAATAAATATATTCCTTATACTAATTTAGAATCATCAGATACTAGAACTAAAATCACTATTACTCATCCACAAAATAGATCAAGACCGGTTATTAATATTGATACTAGAGGTATTAATACATCTACTACAGTACCTGAATTTAAAAGTCCAAAAGAAACTATTGATATTAAATATGATAAAGAAACTCATATAGTTAATAGTGATGTTAGTGATAAAGTAATTTATTTTGATGACCTTGATGATAGAAAAAATGCTATTGAAATTTTAAAACATACTTTAGTACCTAATTTTATATATAAATGAGTTGCTTATAAAAATTTTGATCCTTTTACAGAAGATTACTCAAGTTATTTAAATGGAACTTTAATTCCTAAAAAATATGCAGATGATAAATTACAAAATAAGTTAATTGCTGGTACTAATATAACTATTGATAAAGAAACTAATACTATTAGTGCTACTGGTGGTAGTTCAGCTGATGAAAATAGAATATTTAATAATAAAAATGATAAAGATAATACAACAAGATTAGTTAATGATGTTATAAATGTTGGAAATAGAACATTAATTTATAAAAATAAAAGTGGTCCTTCAGTAACAGATGATAATGATATTACAAATAAAAAATATGTTGATGAAAAAATAAAATCTTTAAATGTTATTAAATGAAAAAATGTTGGTACAAAAGAAAGTAACATTAAAATTAATTATGATTTTAAAGTAAATACTTTATATAGAGTTGGTTATTGTTGAAAAAATGTAGAAAAAAGTCCAATTATATATATGCAATTTTTATGACAAGGTGAAGGTGCTGTATTAGCTAGTTTTTTTAAAGGTATTTCTGGAAAAAGAATTACTGAAGCTTATGTTGATTTAGTAGTTATTTCAAATGCTATTGCAATGGATAGATTTAATGATGATGAAGGTAAAATATATTCATTAGAAGAAGAAATAAAAGAAAATACTTATAAAATCACTAGTAATACATTAGATATTACTTCACCAAGTATAATTAATATAGATAAACCAATTAAAATTAATTCAAAAAGTTTAGAAACTAATGAAATAGAAGACAATTGTTGAGATATTGAATTAAAAGATAATCCAACACCAAATCCTAACCCAAGTGTTCCACAATGAAAAGAAGTAGCAGTTAGTACTGATTTAGTAACAATTAATTATAATTTAAAAAATAAAAATTATTATCGAGTATTCTATAATGGACGTACTAGAGATTTAATTACTAATATTGAGAAAGGTACACATGAAATAAAAGAATTTTATTATCAAGATAATGAAAATGCTTTTATGTTAGGTATTTTTAATATGATGTTAACTGGAATGCCTATGTATATTAAAAATAATGGAGTTAGTTTATATGCTGAAGCACGGATGTGTAATTTATGAAAATTAGAAGAATTACAGGAATAATATTACGAATAAAGAATTTACTTATCTTAATGAAATTAGTTATTGATTATTAAATAAAAGTGATTTTACTCATAGTGAATATAATCTTAGTGGTTCACGATATAGTAGTAAAACATATAGTATTGCAGAAGAATTAGCAATATTAATAGCTATTTCAATTAAAGTTAATAAATCAATCGCTATATATTGTTTTAGAAAATTAAATAAAGATACTAATGATTTAGTAAAAGAAATATATAATGCTTTAATAACAATAGGTTTAAATGATTATAAAGATTTTACTTTAAAATACCCTAATAAGCAAGCAGACTTTCGTTTTAAAGGCTCTAAATCATTTATAAGAGTAATGGGTGTATATAGTAATTCAAATGATAGAATACCTTTAAAAGGTCTTTCTCGTAGTGAAATAAAAGGTTTTGATTTATCAATTGAATGATGTGAAGAAGCAAATGAATTTACTCAGCAAGAATTTCAAACAATAACATTTGCATTAGGTAATGCTAAAAAAAGAATAAAAATAATTTTGGTGGTGATTAATATGATAAATACAATGGAATATTTAAGTTGTGATAAATCAAAATGATATATTGATATACCAATGATTATTGCTCAAAAATCAACTAAATTATGATTAGGTAAAGGTTTTTTATTTAATTCAAGTAAAAAAGAAATATTAGATTATCTTAATGATATGAATTTAAAAGATAAATGATTAGAAAAATTTTATAAATTTGGTTTACAAAATTCACTAATGGGTAAAGTATTTATTATGATTATAATTAATGAAGATAATAGTAAATCCCTTAAAATATTACCTAATAGTTTTTGTGGTAGAGTTGCTAAATATAATGAACAAGAACAATCAGCAGAATTTTATTTTATTAATGAACAAGCAGATAGTGCTACTTTAACATGAGTAACAATACAAAATGGAAAAGTTAAATATGAAACATATAAAGATAATAATAAAGATATTATTTTAGGTTCTACAAGAACAAAATTAAAACCAAATATAACACCATTAAAAACTTATGAAATTAAAAATCCATTTAATTATATACCTATTTTAAAAAATGTTTTTCTATTTGTTCTTTTGACATATATAAAGTTTTTTCAAAACCATTTACTAATTGAAAATATGCTACATAACCAATAATAGGTTGTTTTAATCTTTCTAAATCATTTTGTATTCAATTAAATTCAATTCCTTTAAGTCTATCTACTTTTTCAATTTCTGTTAATCTAACATCACTAACATTAATTTCTTTATATTGTTGACTACGTAATGATAATTGAATATAACCTTTATATCCCATTTGAAATTGAGCATTATTAATTTTTACTTTATTATCTCAATAAGGTACAACATAACAATAACCAAAGTTTTTTTCTAATGGTAAATTTAATAATACTGCTTGATAACAACTATTAATAATAGTTTCTGGATGTGCTTCATCTAAACCATATTGATTTGAAATTGCTAATACATTACTTTTAAATTTTTGTATTTCTAAATTATCAATAGTAGTATATTGTGTAGAAAATCATGTTTCATATTCACAAATTTCTAATAATATACCTTTCTCTGTTTCTCTAACTTTACTTTTTAATTCTAAATTAATAGTTGTCATATATATTTCCTTTCTATTCTACGTATAAGCCTTATCACTTACAGTGATAATAAGCTTATATACTAATACTTATATCTTCTACTACGTAAGGCTTTGCTACTGTAAGTAGCAAAGCCAAGGGTAGGGGGTTGTAGAGGGAAGGGAACCAAAATTTCTTAAATTTTAAAAGAACATGACAAAAATTACTATTAGTTATATCTGCACTATAGCCTTTAATAATTTTTTATTTAGTTATGTAATAATTAATTACTTTCATAAAGTACAGATTTATCAAAATAATTAATTATAATTGTTTAACAATTAAAAATGAGAGTATTATCTCTCATTTAAGTTCTTATTAAATCTAACTATTAACTTGATACGCCCCACTTTTTTTAAGAGAACTTCTTGTAAAGTTGCTAATCACACGCAAGAGTATTATTTAACATTCTTTAATTTTAAATAATTTTGATAGTACTCCTCTACTTTTTCTCAATTAATAACTTGTAATAATGCTTTTAAATATTCTTCACGATTATCTTTATATTGTAAATAATAAGCGTGCTCTCAAATATCTAAAGCAATAATAGGTGTCATATTTAAAAATCACGGATTATCTTGATTAAATGTTTTATATAATCTTAACTTTCCAATATTATCAATAACTAATCATGCCCAACCGCTACCAAAAATTTCCAGGGCTGTATTAATTATTCCTTCACTAAATTTCTCATAAGAATCAAAACGAGCAATAATCTCTTTTCCAATTCGTGATTCACTGTTAAATGGTTTATCCTTTCCTAAAATTGAAAAGAAAAAATTATGGTTTATTAACCCGCCCCCAAATTGGCGAATATTACTTTGTAATTTCTTCACATTACAATTTTCTTTATTTTCACATGTATCTTCTAATTTACAATAGTTACTTAATAAATGATTTAACTCACCCTTAGCTTCACAATTATAACTAGTAAAAACTTTTGGATGTTTACCTAGAACCTTTTTTAAAGACGTTAAATAACCACGATGATATTTATCATAGTGATATTTCATCGTTTCTTTTGAAATATAAGGTTCTAGGGCATCATAACTATACGGTAATTCGATAATATCTATTTCATATTTAGGCATTTTGTGCTCTTTCTCCTTCTTTATACATTTCATGTTTCATTTTGTATTTATACTAAAATAATACAATAATAACAAGTTTATTACCAAGATTTAATACTATATGTTATACTAGAAATTAATGAACTAATTAATTTCAAATAACAAAGGAGTGATTTTCTTGAAACAAAGTTTATATGGTTTTAATAAAAAATCTATTCAAATTAATGTTTCTCAAAACAATAATATCACACGTAAAATTAATGTAAATGAAACTGATAAGATTAATGAATATAATTTGCAAAAAACATTAAAAAAGGTTACTTTTATTGATAAATTTACCTCAAAAGCACTTACAAGTGATGAAAATTACAGTTTTAACTTTAAAACTGCCAAATGAAGTTTAACTATTATTTATATCGTTTCCTTTATCGCCATTCCCATTTTATATAGTATTATTAAATCCTATGCTTTTCATAATAAAAGCAATGATTTTCTTGATATTTTTATTTACTATCTATTACCAATTTTGGGTCTTATTGTTTCATTAGCAATTGATAACCAAACAATGATAAGAAAAGGGGGGTGAGCTGCATATACTCATTGTATTTTCGGTTTCATTAGTATGATTTTTGCTTCCATTTTCCTAATAAGTACTAAACTTATTTCAGGAAAAAGTGATGATGTTAATTCAATAGCAACCATGTTCTTAATTCAACAATTATTCCAACTAATAGGTTCGATTTTAGTGATTACATTTTGTAAATCATTACGTGCAAGAATCATAGCAACAATTAAAGGTGCTAAACTTGATTTAATCACATGAATTACAATCTTTCTTGTGATAGGTACAGTTCTTAATGTATTAATAAATTTAATCCCCCAATTTACTAGTACTAATCTTTTAACTGACAATGATACTTCAAAAAATCAAGATAATTTAAATTTATTAATGAAAACACCATATGGCATTTTTAGTTTAATTCTTGGTACAATCTTTATTGCTCCTTTAAATGAAGAAATATCATACCGCCATGGTACATTCACAATTGTTCGTTATCGTTGATTAGGATACGTTGCTTCATTAATTTACTTTCCATCAATGCATGTAATGGATGGTGGCGATTGAAATCATATTGTAGGATACTTAGCAATTGGTGCTTTATTACCACTGCTATTTGTTATGACACGCGGTAATGTTACATACACTATTGGCTTACATGCCTTTTCCAACATCTTAGCCACTGCTACTGGTTTTATTAAATAACCCCCTCAAAGGAGAGATAACACATGACAACACTAATAATCACTGCTAATGATGCAGAACAAACTTTAATCAACTATTTAAAAAAGGTTTTTAAAACTTTACCTCTCTCGCAAATTTATCGTTTATTTAGAACCAAAAAAATTCGTGTCAATGGTAAACAAATTACTGACTTTAAATTTCGTTTAACTGAAAATGATAAAATTGATATTTATGAAAGCAATTTATTAGTTAACTATAAACCAGAAAAACTGCCCAAAGAACCACCTATTGATTTAGTATATGAAGATGATAACTTCTTAATCGTTGATAAACCTCATAACTTAGTAGTTCACCAACCATATGGTTCTAATCTTGATACCATGGTTCGTTACTACTTACAGCAAAAAAATCCTAAAGCTGCAAGAGAACAAACTTTTACTATTAGTCATCAATATCGGTTAGATAAACTAACAAAAGGATTAATTATTTATCCTAAACACAAAATAACTCAAAATGCTTTTTATGAAGCTAACCAAAATGGTAGTATTATAAAAAAATATCTTGCCATTTGCAAAGGGCAACTAACAAAAACATTAGACATTTCTGGTTTTATTACTCATGTTGAAGATGAAATGAAAATGATTTTTAGCATGGAATCTTATGAACAAAGCAAAAGTTGTACTACTATTTTTACTCCCTTATTTATGACAAAAAACTTTACTTTAATTGAATGTCAACTAATAACAGGACGAAAACACCAAATTCGTGCTACTTTACAATTTTTAAACTTACCAATTGTTGGTGATACTAAATACGGTTCGACAATTACCTCTCCCCAAAAGATTGCATTATATGCCTATTATTTAGGTTTTAATAATTTAACAGGAACCTTATCGTATTTAAATGAAAAAGAATTTATCTTAAAAGAATTAATTCCTAATTTAATTAACCAGATGAAACTAGAAAAATGATAAAATTACTTTATACTAAGATGCAGATTGGGTGAAGGTAATGTCAACTAAAAAAGGTGTTTTTAATACAGTCATTGGAGTTATCATGACAATTATCATTTCAATTCTCCAGTTGACTTTCCTTTATATCACTGCCAACACCTATGGCGCACAAATTAACGGATTGATCCGTGTTATTATTTCCTTCTTGACATATTTAAGTTTAACAGAAGGTGGACTTGGTTTAATTACCATTTTTTCTTTATACCGTCCTTTACAAAATGACGACTATGAAACTGTTAATGATATTATCAATACAACAAGAAAAAACTACCAACACTCAGGAAAAATTTATTTAATTATTCTTGTTAGTGCCGGATTTTTATTAGGTCTTTCTAGTCAGTATCTTCCTAATTTAGGTTTAAAAATGGATATTCCCTTCTGACAAATCGCATTAATTATCATTTCTTTAGGTTCTCGTGAACTAACATTTTTTTATTTTAGTGGTGCTTATCAAAATTTAATTCAAGCTGACCAAAAAGGTTATCTAAATCGCTTAATTTTTATTTTTTCAGAAATTATTATGTACATTTTAATTATTATATTAATGGTTATTAGAACACCAAATAATGAACCAATTAGTATGTACATCCCGTTTTTTGCCTATTTTATTTGTGGATTACTAAAAGTGCTTGTCACTTATCTAGTAGTTAAAATTGAATACCCATGATTACAGCATAAAAAATGAACACAACAACGACGCATGCTAAAACAATCATGATGAATAGCGTTAAACCGTTTACCTGAAATGATTATTTCCAATATTGATATTATTCTTATTACTTTATTTTTATCACTAACCACAACATCGATTTATGCTATTTATTTAATTATTGCCACAACCATGCGTTCCATTGCTTTAATTCTAATTAGTTCCTTTCGGGAAGTGTTTGGTTATTGAATTGCCAAAAGTGGACGAATTCGGTGAACTGTCTATACCAAATTTGAACTATATGCTTACATGGTTGCTGGTTTCTTATTTATTAACCAGTTCATTATTACTCCTTATTTAGTATCAACGTTAGGAGTAGCCAATAGTATCAATATTGCTCATGCTACTGAGTTTAAATCATCAGAAAGGTTATTTACTAACTTATTTCTAAACCAACCATGATTTATCTTATTATTTTCTTTAAAAAATACAATTCAAGTGGCAACAGAGCCAGGAAAAGTTATTGTTAATACCACTGTTAAACACAAAGAAACGATTTGAGGTTCTTATATCCAAGCTATTATTAATGTTAGTTTAGGTGTTATTTTAGGTTGAACATTATCAAGCTACGGTAATCGTGGTCATGATTATCAACTTTTAGCTCTGGCACTATATATGATTATTTTAGCTAGTTGTCTTGGATGAATTTATCGTTTAATTTCAATTTGGGTTTATGTATGAAAACACTTAACTTACAATAGTGATTTACGATTTATTATTCAAAATACCTTAGTTTTAATTTTACCAATTTTAACAGTTGTCTTATTTGGTATCATTTATTTTTTTAAACTGCACCCACCAAATATTGATTTCCGCGATGTTAAGTTTACACTAAAAGTCACTGGTTATTCATTACTTTACTCAGCACTACTAATTTTGGTTCTGTCCATGACCATTAACTTCCGGCAATTTTGATCAATTTTTAACTTTAAAAAGTTTTTTAAAAATCTCTTTGCTCGCAAACGAAAACAAAAACATTTTATGGATCAAGAAATCCAAGAATTTTTCAAGGATACTAACAAAAATAAAAATGCTTTTACTAACAAAACTTTTGACTGAACAGCAACTTACCAAAATACCAATATTAACATTGATGATTTTATTGAAAAAGAACTACTACGAAAACAAGAACTAAAAAATGATACTAACAAAGAAAAAACTAAAGAACAAGAAGACACACTACGCGTTGGTGTTTATAAAATTAGAGGTTAATTGAATTTAAGGAGCAAACACATGACATTGAATGAATCATGAATCATAGAACATATCGTTGAAGAAAAATACTTAGATTTACTAAAACGCAATTATCCTCAACATGATTTACAAAATTTATTACTTTTAAATATTGATTTACGTTTATTATATTTAAAACATATTCTAATGATTGAAAATTCATTAAAATATGCACTATTACAGCAATTACTAAGCGATAATATTCAAAATGCTAACAATAATACCTACTTGAATCCTGAGCATTTAGAACAAATGAAAACTGCTTTACATTTAATTCGCGCTGGTTATAATAAATATGGACGCAGTGGTGTTTTAAAATCACGCACCATTCGTAGTTTATTAGAAGTCATGTCTTTTGAATGAACTATGAGTTTACTTCAAACTTTAAATCAGAAAAGCATTGCTAAAATTGCTCATTATTTTGGAGTTAAAGATTTCAATGACCGTAATATTTTACTAGAACAACTAGAATATATTAAAGATGTTCGTAACTATTTATCTCATAATTTTAAAGTTTTAGGTATTCAGTTTAAACATAAAGAACGTTTTGCTTATTATGACCAAACCTTAAATGCTACTAATGAACACCATTATTTACATTTATTGATTGACCGTTTTTCAAGTAAAAACGAACTATTACCAAGATTCAATAGTGATTATGAAAAGTTGTTTAAAAACTATGAAGTGAAAATTCACGATTGTGTTAAAGAACAAACAGATACAAGAATTCAATCTTAATAACAATTTTTTTTCATTTATCTACTCATAAACTATTAGCAGTTATTAATTTGTTTGTGTTTTTTCTTTTCACAAATCTTTATCTTTTAACGCTGAATTTTCTTTTTGTAATTATTTATTTCAAGTTAATAATTTCTGTAGTTTTTCTTTTAATTTCTTATTTTCTAGATAGGGGTCATTTTCATAAGTAAAAGAAATAAACTTAGCAATTAATTCAATTTGTTCTTCACTTTTTAAAACATATGTTCTATAAGTACTAAAATCTACTCATGAATCTTTTAAATTATTAGTATAAACTCTTTCTATACCACTTGAGTAAAAATATGTATCAATGCCATTTAAACTTATTATTAAGGCTTTTTCTTTAGTTTTTAAATCACATTTATGAGTTCCTACTCAAATTAATGATTTTTGATTTTTATATTTTAATAAAATTGCAGGTCTTCCTTCTTTGTGATCTAATAACTCAGAGCGATGTAACTTATAAATATGCATTCTTTTAAAAATTAGTTTATTCATTTATTTTTTCTCTTTTCTTTTTCTTGACATTAAGTATAGATAATATATAATTGAAACATACCGATATGGCAAAGTAGTAATGTGCGATGTCTTGCCTGGTAACCAAACCTGGTAAATATTATAGGCTTTTCTCCCTTTATGTACTATTTTTAAATTTTATCACATAAATGCTGAGAAAAGCCTATCTACGGACTTCTCCCCACATTTTTAAATTAAACATAGCATTACAGTTTCAAAACTAGGTATGTTATTGAATTTATATGCAGCTTCTTTGGCATATAAATGAATATGATGTTTTGCAACTTTGATATGTGTTTTAAATGTTCTTCGTATATGTTTTCATACTGACTCAATTTGGTTGGTATTTACACCAGTTTTTGAAACATAGCCATCTTGATGGTTAACTGTTTCATGCTTAGTGAAAACCGATTTCAAATCGCGATATCCTTTTCAAGAATCAGTATGTACATCACACTTTGAAGAAATGTGGTTTATTGCAAACTGCAAAAGATTTTTACTGTTTGCGTTTTTCAATACTTTCACAATCAGATTGTTGGTTGTTTTTTAATAAATACCAACAATCAAGGTTTTGTTCAACAAGGATCTTCCTTGTTTTTTTAAAACCCATATGTGAAAGATACATTTCATCCATTTGCACTATGCCCTCAACAATGAATTGAGGTTCTTGTTTAGCAATGGCACTTCGGATTTTATGACCCATTCTTCAAGCTGTTTTCAAGGTCACTCCCAATTCTTTTGCAACATCAGTTGATGGAATTCCATGTTTGGTGTTTATTCATCTAAAGATGAGATAAAACCAAGATATTAAAGGTGTTTGTGACTTTGAAAATATAGTGCCCGTGAGAATACTGAATGTTTGATGACATTTCAAACATATCATTTTTCTTAAATTAGAAGTATTCAAATTAAAACTAGAACACCTAATACATTTGCTTTGTTTCAAACTTGCTATATATGCAAGACATTGTTTTTCAGTTTGAAAAGTATTATTGAACTCATTCAATTTCATTGTTTCCTCCACAAGTACATGTGGGGAGAAGTCCGTTATAAATATTGCAAGTAAAACTATTAAAAAGGAATAATAAAAACAAGGGTATAATCAGCATTTTTAACATCTATCAAATAAAAAATCAAATTTATACTTATAAAAATATTAATATATGATAAAATTTTAATACTACTTGATGAATTGAAAGAAAATTTTAAATAACCACAAGAAAGAGGAATAGTAAAATGAGTGAACACGACATCCTGAATTGAATAGGTGCTGTTGCTAGTGTTAGTATACTTGTTTTTCTATTATTATTTTTAATAATAGTATTTTCATTAAACTATAAGAATAAAAGTAAAGTTAAAAAAACACTTTGTTCAAATGATTTTAATAAACTTATAGGAACAGAAAAGCAGCTAACAATAGGTATAGAGAAATATTTTCAAGAAATTTTTATCAAAGATGTCGATAGAACTTTATTTAAAAAACTTTTCAAAACAGAAACTGGATTTGGTAAAAGACCAACTAAAATTGCTTGAGATTTTTTTATAATTTTGATTACTTCAGTTTTAGCAAATACTTCCGAAGGAAAAGTTTCTGAAGCAGTTAACAGTCTTAAAAATATTTTTGATGAAAGTAAAAAACTACTACTAAGTTCTAGTAATGGTAATTTAATAACAGATATTATTCTAAAAATTATTAATTTAAAAATCAGACCAATTTTAGTTAATAGTAGATTATTAGCAAAAAAAGATGCTAATGATAACTTTACTATTAATGATGAAAATTTAGATGAAAACACCATTAAAGATTTTTGAAATCAAGTTAATAAACTTAGAAAAGAGTTAGTAGAAAATAAGTATTTATATTTTATTTCCGTACTTTCACTCTCAGGTCACACTAATGAACAAATTAATAATTTAGTAAGCTATCCAAATGAACATAAAATAACTGAAAATAAAATTGATTAGAACTAAAGAAATTAGTTAAATTTAACTTCTTGGAAGTGATATTCTTACAAAGGTATACAAACTAAAATTAAGATTTCTAATATCAATAAGTTGTTGATTATTTTAAATAATTGTACCAAATCTATTAATATCTATAGTTCTATAGTGTTTCAATTTCGTATATCATTTTAAAATCTTAAAATATTTCCGTATTCATTTCAATTAACAAGGAATACCATTAACTAATGTTTCAGCAATTCTAGGAAATAAATAATGAAAACGTAAACTTTCTGATGTAGAAAAAATAACTGTTGTTAATATATTTCTAAGATTCATTTATATTACCCGTATTATGAGATATTAATCTATTAATGAACTACTAACTATTGAATTTCATTTAATGCTAGGGGGGATTAAGTTTATTGAGTCTTACTCCGTTATTTCCTGAATAACCTCCACCAACTAGTATATTTTTTTACTTCAGAAAGATTTTCTTGTGCATTTTTAATCATTGTTATAGCACCATTACGATCAGTTATATTTGCTGTTGTACATAAATTGTATGTGGTAAACCTTGAGTATCAACTGCAATATGACAATATTTAAACAATTAATAATTATGTTATCAAACAATATTTATTCTAATATGTCAATAAATAAAGGTTTAAATGATGATAATAAAATACAGACTTCTCCCCACATGTACTTGTGGAGGAAACAATGAAATTGAATGAGTTCAATAATACTTTTCAAACTGAAAAACAATGTCTTGCATATATAGCAAGTTTGAAACAAAGCAAATGTATTAGGTGTTCTAGTTTTAATTTGAATACTTCTAATTTAAGAAAAATGAGATGTTTGAAATGTCATCAAACATTCAGTATTCTCACGGGCACTATATTTTCAAAGTCACAAACACCTTTAATATCTTGGTTTTATCTCATCTTTAGATGAATAAACACCAAACATGGAATTCCATCAACTGATGTTGCAAAAGAATTGGGAGTGACCTTGAAAACAGCTTGAAGAATGGGTCATAAAATCCGAAGTGCCATTGCTAAATAAGAACCTCAATTCATTGTTGAGGGCATAGTGCAAATGGATGAAATGTATCTTTCACATATGGGTTTTAAAAAAACAAGGAAGATCCTTGTTGAACAAAACCTTGATTGTTGGTATTTATTAAAAAACAACCAACAATCTGATTGTGAAAGTATTGAAAAACGCAAACAGTAAAAATCTTTTGCAGTTTGCAATAAACCACATTTCTTCAAAGTGTGATGTACATACTGATTCTTGAAAAGGATATCGCGATTTGAAATCGGTTTTCACTAAGCATGAAACAGTTAACCATCAAGATGGCTATGTTTCAAAAACTGGTGTAAATACCAACCAAATTGAGTCAGTATGAAAACATATACGAAGAACATTTAAAACACATATCAAAGTTGCAAAACATCATATTCATTTATATGCAAAAGAAGCTGCATATAAATTCAATAACATACCTAGTTTTGAAACTGTAATGCTATGTTTAATTTAAAAATGTGGGGAGAAGTCCGTAGATAGGCTTTTCTCAGCATTTATGTGATAAAATTTAAAAATAGTACATAAAGGGAGAAAAGCCTTATTTAAAAAAAATATATTATTTACTTACAATTACATAAAAAATCCAATTATTTCTTGTCTAAAAGTATAATAAGATAATGTTGAAATAATTAATTCCGGATTTTTGAAAACCGTCCTTAAATTTTTGTTTTAAATTGAAAATCGTCCTTTTAAAATATTTTATATTTTTATTTTGTTCAATAATTGCATCTTTAATGTTTTCTATTTCTTCATTAGAATAATTATTTTTATTAATAGTAATTTCATCTAAAATTTCATTATTTCTTTCATATAATTTTATTGTATTTAAAATTTTTTCTGTAATAATATTTAAATTTTCTAAAATCGTTTTTTTCTCCATATCTAAATATTTTTTATACTTATAATGATTGAATATCAATTTTTAAATCATTTTTATCGTTATTATTTTGTGAATTTCTATTTATATTAATGATTTCTTTTTTTCAATGAATTGATTTTAAATTTTCAACATTTATCTTCTGTTGTTGACATGCAATATCTGCTAATAGTTCTAAATTTTCAACATTTATCTTCTGTTGTTGACATGCAATATCTGCTAATAGTTCTAAATTTTCTAAATTTTCTTGTTTATTTAATCATTCTTTTACCTTGTCAAAAGAATTTAATTTTGATTGTTCTTTTTCAAAAAAATAAAGTAATTTATTAAACTTTTTATTAATAATTCTTTTTTTAATTATTTTTTTCTTTTTATCTTTCATACAAACTATCCTTTCGAAATAAAGTCATGGGTTAAAAACTATATTAAGTTCATATATAGTATATAAATTAAAAGTTAATTTGTAAATAAAAAAGTTTCTAAATAAAATTAGAAACTAAATTTTTAACGTTTATTTGGCATTTGTGTTTATATTTTGATATCTCATTTTTTTATCTTTGATTTATTTTTTTATTTTTTTTCATCTGCTTTCTTTCTTGTCTTAGGTCTTTTCTTGCTCTTGCAACTCCGTTATATTTAGGATTTGTACGTGAACGAATTACTCATGCAATTGCAACTACAACTAATAATAAAGGAATAGCAATACCAAATCCCATTGCTAATTGTCAACCATAAAATTTTATATTTGCTTGACTTTGCAATCAATCATGGTAACTTTGTCCATCAGCAAAATTATCTATTTCGCTTTTTGTTTGTGGTTTAGATTTGTCATTTAAAAGTTTATCAATACTATATCCATGTAAATTAAATCCACTTTCAGCATTTTTAATTGCTTGTTGATATGATGTATTTATGTCTTTCATATTTGTATTTACTCAATTAATAGTGTCGCTTTTTAATTGCTCTAATTTAATATATTGTTGATAATCATTGCTTGTAGCTTTTAATAAACTGTTATCTTCTCAAACAATTTCTTCTAAATATTTTTCAAAATCTAAACTAAGGATATGACTTGAAATTTAATTTTCTTGTTCTTTTCTTGCAAAACCACGAGAAGCTATTTTTACAATGTCATTTATTCATTTGTCTTTGTTATTATTTATGAATGTATCATAACCTTTTATTCAATTTGTATAACTATCTAATGTTTCTTTATTTACTACATTTGATGTTCTTACATGTAGATTTTTAGGTAACAAATCTAAACCTTTATTTAATTTTTGCTCAGCAATTTTAATGATTTCATCATTCAATTTTGTTTGATTTATAGCATACTGAGTTTTACTATCAACATAAGTAATATGATCTAAAAATGACTTATAATCACCTTTTAAATCGTTATCAATTGTGATATTAAAACCTTTACCTTTGGTTGAAACTGCAACATTAAAAGTACTATCAGCAATATTTTTATAATTATCTAATCAACCATTAATTTCTTGTTTTAAATCTTGACTTGCAGAATGACCATCAATTGTCACATTTAATTTATTGGCTTTATCATTTAATGCTTGATCATCAAAAGTATCAGTAAGTTTTCAATTGCTTTCACCAAGTTCTAAATAACTATCATATTGATTACCTACTGTATCTTCTAAATGTAAATGATATATGCCATCTGTTGTGATTGATAAATTTTTAGAAAATGATGGGTCACCATTAGGAACTAGTGAAGAGCTTGCTAAAACATGGTGGTCATACTTTTTAAAAAAATTTAGTCATGTTGTTCTTACTTTATCTGTTGTTCATTTTGTATTCATAATTTCCTCCTGAAAATAATAAAAAACGTTCCTTATTATTTAGGAACGTTTAATTTTGAACGCGGTACCATCCTAATTCATTTATTAACTTAATAATAAATTCTCTTAATTGTTTATTAAATATGAAAAATTAGGAGCTTCCCATTAATGTTAGTTAAGTGCTTACACTGTCCACTCTCGCTGTTATATAACTAATGATAATAATGGTACTTATCTAATTTAAGATTAATATTTTACATATTAATTTCTGTACTAATATTATCTACAAATTATAAATATTGCAAGTAAAACTATTAAAAAGGAATAATAAAAACAAGGGTATAATAAGCATTTTTAACATCTATCAAATAAAAAATCAAATTTATACTTATAAAAATATTAATATATGATAAAATTTTAATACTACTTGATGAATTGAAAGAAAATTTTAAATAACCACAAGAAAGAGGAATAGTAAAATGAGTGAACACGACATCCTGAATTGAATAGGTGCTGTTGCTAGTGTTAGTATACTTGTTTTTCTATTATTATTTTTAATAATAGTATTTTCATTAAACTATAAGAATAAAAGTAAAGTTAAAAAAACACTTTGTTCAAATGATTTTAATAAACTTATAGGAACAGAAAAGCAACTAACAATAGGTATAGAGAAATATTTTCAAGAAATTTTTATCAAAGATGTCGATAGAACTTTATTTAAAAAACTTTTCAAAACAGAAACTGGATTTGGTAAAAGACCAACTAAAATTGCTTGAGATTTTTTTATAATTTTGATTACTTCAGTTTTAGCAAATACTTCCGAAGGAAAAGTTTCTGAAGCAGTTAACAGTCTTAAAAATATTTTTGATGAAAGTAAAAAACTACTACTAAGTTCTAGTAATGGTAATTTAATAACAGATATTATTCTAAAAATTATTAATTTAAAAATCAGACCAATTTTAGTTAATAGTAGATTATTAGCAAAAAAAGATGCTAATGATAACTTTACTATTAATGATGAAAATTTAGATGAAAACGCCATTAAAGATTTTTGAAATCAAGTTAATAAACTTAGAAAAGAGTTAGTAGAAAATAAGTATTTATATTTTATTTCCGTACTTTCACTCTCAGGTCACACTAATGAACAAATTAATAATGGCTTTTCTCCCTTTATGTACTATTTTTAAATTTTATCACATAAATGCTGAGAAAAGCCTATCTACGGACTTCTCCCCACATTTTTAAATTAAACATAGCATTACAGTTTCAAAACTAGGTATGTTATTGAATTTATATGCAGCTTCTTTTGCATATAAATGAATATGATGTTTTGCAACTTTGATATGTGTTTTAATGTTCTTCGTATATGTTTTCATACTGACTCAATTTGGTTGGTATTTACACCAGTTTTTGAAACATAGCCATCTTGATGGTTAACTGTTTCATGCTTAGTGAAAACCGATTTCAAATCGCGATATCCTTTTCAAGAATCAGTATGTACATCACACTTTGAAGAAATGTGGTTTATTGCAAACTGCAAAAGATTTTTACTGTTTGCGTTTTTCAATACTTTCACAATCAGATTGTTGGTTGTTTGTTCATAAATACCAACAATCAAGGTTTTGTTCAACAAGGATCTTCCTTGTTTTTTAAAACCCATATGTGAAAGATACATTTCATCCATTTGCACTATGCCCTCAACAATGAATTGAGGTTCTTGTTTAGCAATGGCACTTCGGATTTTATGACCCATTCTTCAAGCTGTTTTCAAGGTCACTCCCAATTCTTTTGCAACATCAGTTGATGGAATTCCATGTTTGGTGTTTATTCATCTAAAGATGAGATAAAACCAAGATATTAAAGGTGTTTGTGACTTTGAAAATATAGTGCCCGTGAGAATACTGAATGTTTGATGACATTTCAAACATCTCATTTTTCTTAAATTAGAAGTATTCAAATTAAAACTAGAACACCTAATACATTTGCTTTGTTTAAAACTTGCTATATATGCAAGACATTGTTTTTCAGTTTGAAAAGTATTATTGAACTCATTCAATTTCATTGTTTCCTCCACAAGTACATGCGGGGAGAAGTCCGTTAATAATTTAGTAAGATATCCAAATGAACATAAAATAACTGAAAATAAAATTGATTAGAACTAAAGAAATTAGTTAAATTTAACTTCTTGGAAGTGATATTCTTACAAAGGTATACAAACTAAAATTAAGATTTCTGATATCAATAAGTTGTTGATTATTTTAAATAATTGTACCAAATCTATTAATATCTATAGTTCTATAGTGTTTCAATTTCGTATATCATTTTAAAATCTTAAAATATTTCCGTATTCATTTCCATTAACAAGGAATACTATTAACTAATGTTTCAGCAATTCTAGGAAATAAATAATGAAAACGTAAACTTTCTGATGTAGAAAAAATAACTGTTGTTAATATATTTCTAAGATTCACTTATATTACTCGTATTATGAGATATTAATCTATTAATGAACTACTAACTATTGAATTTCATTTAATGCTAGGGGGGATTAAGTTTATTGAGTCTTACTCCGTTATTTCCTGAATAAACTCCACCAACTAGTATATTTTTTTACTTCAGAAAGATTTTCTTGTGCATTTTTAATCATTGTTATAGCACCATTACGATCAGTTATATTTGCTGTTGTACATAAATTGTATGTGGTAAACCTTGAGTATCAACTGCAATATGACACTTTATTCCTTTTATTTTTTTATCAGCACCATAACCTTTTTCTTCGGCAGTATCTGTGTTTTTTACACTTTGAGAATCAATGATACAGAAACTAGTTTTTTCTTTCCTACCATTGTTTAAACGAGCCTTTTCAATCATTTTTTTAAAATCAGTTCTAATAAACTTGATTTTGTTTTTTCTACCATTTTCTAAAATTGGTTTGATTTCTTCAAATTTTTCTTTGTTGATATTATTAGGATAATTTTTTTGCACATAGAATAGATACACCTCTTTTTTAAATAAAACTATATCTATTTTACCCTTACTTTTAAAAGATTCTAAACAGGTTCTTAGTATAACTTTTTATATAATACTATATGTGTTATATTAATATTAGAAATGTGGTAAAATTATGATATTAAATAAGTTAGAAGAAAAAAATAAACAATTAAAACACTATTCATTGAGTGTTTTATTGCATTGACCTGACCATATTAAGTTAATTGAATAGAGTAAAAATTATTGAACGATAGAAATATCGTTCTTTATATTTAAAGACATAATACATATTTAAGTTTATTAAACACCTATCAGATTAAAAAAATAAAATTTATGCCTACGAAAATGTTTATATGATAAAATTTCAATACCACTGGGGAAAAGATGAGAAAATTTTTTTAATTTTGTAGAAAAATAGTGATGGAATATTTTTTTCTATCACGTCATATATTTAATTAAAGTTAATTTTTGTTGATTTATAGAACTTTTTTAGTGTTAATTATTAAAATTACTAAAACCTTATTATATATCAATATTTTTGTTATAAATTAAAAGAAAATTTTTAAATAATTAAAGAAAGAAGAAGATTAGATTGAGTGAACACGATATTCTTAATTGAATAGGTGCTGTTGCTAGTGTTAGTATACTTGTTTTTCTATTATTATTTTGGCTTTTCTCCCTTTATGTACTATTTTTAAATTTTATCACATAAATGCTGAGAAAAGCCTTAATAATTTAGTAAGCTATCCAAATGAACATAAAATAACTGAAAATGAAATTAATTAAAGCGAGTTAGAGGAGTTATAACATGCCAAAAATACCAAAAGTTTTTATTTCGTATCATCACAAAAGAGAGCAGAAAAATAAAAATAAATTAGTAGAATTATTTAAAAAACATCATAGTGAACATTTTGAAATCAAAGACACGTCTGTAGGATTAGATGCAATTGATATTAACTTGCTTTATAAAAAACTTATTAAAAAAGAACTTAATAAAGAAAATATTAAAAAAATTAACAAAGAGTTTAAAAAAGAACTTTATAAAAAACTTAATAAAGAAATATTTAAAATTATCAGAGAAAAATATTTAAAAGATTCAAATGTTACTATACTTATTTTAGGAAAACATACAAAATGTAGACAACACATTGATTGAGAAATTGCAACTTCATTAATGTCTTATGGAAGTTTGGATAGAAGAAAGAGAAATGGTATGATAATATTTTAACTGATGATTTTATTAAAAAAGAAAAAATAAATTCTGTTTTTGATGGTAAAAATTATAACTCTTTGATTACTGAAAAAAATTCTGGTTCAAGAATTTATGAAAATGTAGAGAATAATTATGCAAGTGTTGAAAGCTTCTCAAAGATGCTTTCAAATCCTATTAAATTAAAAAAATGATTGATGAATCTCTAACTAACTCTAAAAGAGTTATTAGCCCTAACACTAAAACATTACTTAAAGATAATAATGAAGAAGAATGTCAAAGAAAATGCTTAACAATTTGAACAGAATGTTTTAATTTTCTTTTTTACGATTCAAAAAACCAGATTTCTAAAGAACTATCTTTTAAACAAATTAAAAAAGACGAAATTAATACTGCAACACAAAAAGAAGATGAAATCATTGCGGAATTAGTTTTTGAACAAACTAAAGATGAAATTAATGAACAAATTCAAAGTAATAGCCATAGAACTCCAGATTTACTTAGTGGTTTTTTTTAAATTATTAGTATTATTTAATAGTTTTACAATTATTACTTGTTTCTAAGTACACATTTTCATGTTTATTTATTTTGGTTTGTAGTCTCACAAAATTAATAGGTTTACCACTAATAATTATGAATTTCTTTAACTAATTGATCATATGCTTTAATAATTTCCCTTACTTGTTTCCATGTCTCGAAAGTACCACCAGTAAAATGCACATGCCCACCACCACCAAATTGGTGCGCAACATTATTTACAGGAAATCTATTACTGCGAAAAATACCTGTAATAGGACCATCTACTACTGATTGACTAAACATCATTCAAATTTTAGCATCATCAATATTAGCAAGTAAATCAACTTCTTCATTAGCTTGCGCAGCTGAGATGTTTAATGATTGACAAATTTTAACTTCTAAACAGCATGATAAAACTTTATTATCACTACATTCATATTTACTTAAAATTATTAGATAAAGCATATGTTCGTTGCGGTAACCTTTCTGGTGGTCAACAACAACGTGTGGCGCTAGCGCGAACTTTGACACAACAACCCGATTTAATTATTGCTGATGAACCAGTTTCTGCTTTAGACCCGATTTTAGCTAATCAAGTTATGAATGATTTTAAAAAAATCAATATTAATAACAAGTTAACAGTTATTATTAACATCAATCATGTAGAATTAGATTTAAAATATACTACAAGGATTATAGGTATTAAAAATGGACAAATAATTTTTCGGACTTCTCCCCACATGTACTTGTGGAGGAAACAATGAAATTGAATGAGTTCAATAATACTTTTCAAACTGAAAAACAATGTCTTGCATATATAGCAAGTTTGAAACAAAGCAAATGTATTAGGTGTTCTAGTTTTAATTTGAATACTTCTAATTTAAGAAAAATGAGATGTTTGAAATGTCATCAAACATTCAGTATTCTCACGGGCACTATATTTTCAAAGTCACAAACACCTTTAATATCTTGGTTTTATCTCATCTTTAGATGAATAAACACCAAACATGGAATTCCATCAACTGATGTTGCAAAAGAATTGGGAGTGACCTTGAAAACAGCTTGAAGAATGGGTCATAAAATCCGAAGTGCCATTGCTAAACAAGAACCTCAATTCATTGTTGAGGGCATAGTGCAAATGGATGAAATGCATCTTTCACATATGGGTTTAAAAAACAAGGAAGATCCTTGTTGAACAAAACCTTGATTGTTGGTATTTATGAAAAAACAACCAACAATCTGATTGTGAAAGTATTGAAAAACGCAAACAGTAAAAATCTTTTGCAGTTTGCAATAAACCACATTTCTTCAAAGTGTGATGTACATACTGATTCTTGAAAAGGATATCGCGATTTGAAATCGGTTTTCACTAAGCATGAAACAGTTAACCATCAAGATGGCTATGTTTCAAAAACTGGTGTAAATACCAACCAAATTGAGTCAGTATGAAAACATATACGAAGAACATTTAAAACACATATCAAAGTTGCAAAACATCATATTCATTTATATGCAAAAGAAGCTGCATATAAATTTAATAACATACCTAGTTTTGAAACTGTAATGCTATGTTTAATTTAAAAATGTGGGGAGAAGTCCGTAGATAGGCTTTTCTCAGCATTTATGTGATAAAATTTAAAAATAGTACATAAAGGGAGAAAAGCCTTATTTAAAAAAAATATATTATTTACTTACAATTACATAAAAAATCCAATTATTTCTTGTCTAAAAGTATAATAAGATAATGTTGAAATAATTAATTCCGGATTTTTGAAAACCGTCCTTAAATTTTTGTTTTAAATTGAAAATCGTCCTTTTCAAATATTTTATATTTTTATTTTGTTCAATAATTGCATCTTTAATGTTTTCTATTTCTTCATTAGAATAATTATTTTTATTAATAGTAATTTCATCTAAAATTTCATTATTTCTTTCATATAATTTTATTGTATTTAAATTTTTTTTCTGTAATAATATTTAAATTTTCTAAAATCGTTTTTTTCTCCATATCTAAATATTTTTTATACTTATAATGATTGAATATCAATTTTTAAATCATTTTTATCGTTATTATTTTGTGAATTTCTATTTATATTAATGATTTCTTTTTTTTCAATGAATTGATTTTAAATTTTCAACATTTATCTTCTGTTGTTGACATGCAATATCTGCTAATCGTTCTAAATTTTCTAAATTTTCTTGTTTATTTAATCATTCTTTTACCTTGTCAAAAGAATTTAATTTTGATTGTTCTTTTTCAAAAAAATAAAGTAATTTATTAAACTTTTTATTAATAATTCTTTTTTGAATTATTTTTTTCTTTTTATCTTTCATACAAATTATCCTTTCGAAATAAAGTCATGGGTTAAAAACTATATTAAGTTCATATATAGTATATAAATTAAAAGTTAATTTGTAAATAAAAAAGTTTCTAAATAAAATTAGAAACTAAATTTTTAACGTTTATTTGGCATTTGTGTTTATATTTTGATATCTCATTTTTTTTATCTTTGATTTATTTTTTTATTTTTTTTCATCTGCTTTCTTTCTTGTCTTAGGTCTTTTCTTGCTCTTGCAACTCCGTTATATTTAGGATTTGTACGTGAACGAATTACTCATGCAATTGCAACTACAACTAATAATAAAGGAATAGCAATATCAAATCCCATTGCTAATTGTCAACCATAAAATTTTATATTTGCTTGACTTTGCAATCAATCATGGTAACTTTGTCCATCAGCAAAATTATCTATTTCGCTTTTTGTTTGTGGTTTAGATTTGTCATTTAAAAGTTTATCAATACTATATCCATGTAAATTAAATCCACTTTCAGCATTTTTAATTGCTTGTTGATATGATGTATTTATGTCTTTCATATTTGTATTTACTCAATGAATAGTGTCGCTTTTTAATTGCTCTAATTTAATATATTGTTGATAATCATTGCTTGTAGCTTTTAATAAACTGTTATCTTCTCAAACAATTTCTTCTAAATATTTTTTAAAATCTAAACTAAGGATATGACTTGAAATTTGATTTTCTTGTTCTTTTCTTGCAAAACCACGAGAAGCTATTTTTACAATGTCATTTATTCATTTGTCTTTGTTATTATTTATGAATGTATCATAACCTTTTATTCAATTTGTATAACTATCTAATGTTTCTTTATTTACTACATTTGATGTTCTTACATGTAGATTTTAGGTAACAAATCTAAACCTTTATTTAATTTTTGCTCAGCAATTTTAATGATTTCATCATTCAATTTTGTTTGATTTATAGCATACTGAGTTTTACTATCAACATAAGTAATATGATCTAAAAATGACTTATAATCGCCTTTTAAATTGTTATCAATTGTGATATTAAAACCTTTACCTTTGGTTGAAACTGCAACATTAAAAGTACTATCAGCGATATTTTTATAATTATCTAATCAACCATTAATTTCTTGTTTTAAATCTTGACTTGCAGAATGACCATCAATTGTCACATTTAATTTATTGGATTTATCATTTAATGCTTGATCATCAAAAGTATCAGTAAGTTTTCAATTGCTTTCACCAAGTTCTAAATAACTATCATATTGATTACCCACTGTATCTTCTAAATGTAAATGATATATGCCATCTGTTGTGATTGATAAATTTTTAGAAAATGATGGGTCATCATTAGGAACTAGTGAAGCGCTTGCTAAAACATGGTGGTCATACTTTTAAAAAAATTTAGTCATGTTGTTCTTACTTTATCTGTTGTTCATTTTGTATTCATAATTTCCTCCTGAAAATAATAAAAAACGTTCCTTATTATTTAGGAACGTTTAATTTTGAACGCGGTACCATCCTAATTCATTTATTAACTTAATAATAAATTCTCTTAATTGTTTATTAAATATGAAAAATTAGGAGCTTCCCATTAATGTTAGTTAAGTGCTTACACTGTCCACTCTCGCTGTTATATAACTAATGATAATAATGGTACTTATCTAATTTAAGATTAATATTTTACATATTAATTTCTGTACTAATATTATCTACAAATTATAAATATTGCAAGTAAAACTATTAAAAAGGAATAATAAAAACAAGGGTATAATAAGCATTTTTAACATCTATCAAATAAAAAATCAAATTTATACTTATAAAAATATTAATATATGATAAAATTTTAATACTACTTGATGAATTGAAAGAAAATTTTAAATAACCACAAGAAAGAGGAATAGTAAAATGAGTGAACACGACATCCTGAATTGAATAGGTGCTGTTGCTAGTGTTAGTATACTTGTTTTTATATTATTATTTTTAATAATAGTATTTTCATTAAACTATAAGAATAAAAGTAAAGTTAAAAAAACACTTTGTTCAAATGATTTTAATAAACTTATAGGAACAGAAAAGCAACTAACAATAGGTATAGATAAATATTTTCAAGAAATTTTTATCAAAGATGTCGATAGAACTTTATTTAAAAAACTTTTCAAAACAGAAACTGGATTTGGTAAAAGACCAACTAAAATTGCTTGAGATTTTTTTATAATTTTGATTACTTCAGTTTTAGCAAATACTTCCGAAGGAAAAGTTTCTGAAGCAGTTAACAGTCTTAAAAATATTTTTGATGAAAGTAAAAAACTACTACTAAGTTCTAGTAATGGTAATTTAATAACAGATATTATTCTAAAAATTATTAATTTAAAAATCAGACCAATTTTAGTTAATAGTAGATTATTAGCAAAAAAAGATGCTAATGATAACTTTACTATTAATGATGAAAATTTAGATGAAAACACCATTAAAGATTTTTGAAATCAAGTTAATAAACTTAGAAAAGAGTTAGTAGAAAATAAGTATTTATATTTTATTTCCGTACTTTCACTCTCAGGTCACACTAATGAACAAATTAATAATTTAGTAAGCTATCCAAATGAACATAAAATAACTGAAAATAAAATTGATTAGAACTAAAGAAATTAGTTAAATTTAACTTCTTGGAAGTGATATTCTTACAAAGGTATACAAACTAAAATTAAGATTTCTAATATCAATAAGTTGTTGATTATTTTAAATAATTGTACCAAATCTATTAATATCTATAGTTCTATAGTGTTTCAATTTCGTATATCATTTTAAAATCTTAAAATATTTCCGTATTCATTTCCATTAACAAGGAATACTATTAACTAATGTTTCAGCAATTCTAGGAAATAAATAATGAAAACGTAAACTTTCTGATGTAGAAAAAATAACTGTTGTTAATATATTTCTAAGATTCACTTATATTACTCGTATTATGAGATATTAATCTATTAATGAACTACTAACTATTGAATTTCATTTAATGCTAGGGGGGATTAAGTTTATTGAGTCTTACTCCGTTATTTCCTGAATAAACTCCACCAACTAGTATATTTTTTTACTTCAGAAAGATTTTCTTGTGCATTTTTAATCATTGTTATAGCACCATTACGATCAGTTATATTTGCTGTTGTACATAAATTGTATGTGGTAAACCTTGAGTATCAACTGCAATATGACACTTTATTCCTTTTATTTTTTTATCAGCACCATAACCTTTTTCTTCGGCAGTATCTGTGTTTTTTACACTTTGAGAATCAATGATACAGAAACTAGTTTTTTCTTTCCTACCATTGTTTAAACGAGCCTTTTCAATCATTTTTTTAAAATCAGTTCTAATAAACTTGATTTTGTTTTTTCTACCATTTTCTAAAATTGGTTTGATTTCTTCAAATTTTTCTTTGTTGATATTATTAGGATAATTTTTTTGCACATAGAATAGATACACCTCTTTTTTAAATAAAACTATATCTATTTTACCCTTACTTTTAAAAGATTCTAAACAGGTTCTTAGTATAACTTTTTATATAATACTATATGTGTTATATTAATATTAGAAATGTGGTAAAATTATGATATTAAATAAGTTAGAAGAAAAAAATAAACAATTAAAACACTATTCATTGAGTGTTTTATTGCATTGACCTGACCATATTAAGTTAATTGAATAGAGTAAAAATTATTGAACGATAGAAATATCGTTCTTTATATTTAAAGACATAATACATATTTAAGTTTATTAAACACCTATCAGATTAAAAAAATAAAATTTATGCCTACGAAAATGTTTATATGATAAAATTTCAATACCACTGGGGAAAAGATGAGAAAATTTTTTTAATTTTGTAGAAAAATAGTGATGGAATATTTTTTTCTATCACGTCATATATTTAATTAAAGTTAATTTTTGTTGATTTATAGAACTTTTTTAGTGTTAATTATTAAAATTACTAAAACCTTATTATATATCAATATTTTTGTTATAAATTAAAAGAAAATTTTTAAATAATTAAAGAAAGAAGAAGATTAGATTGAGTGAACACGATATTCTTAATTGAATAGGTGCTGTTGCTAGTGTTAGTATACTTGTTTTTCTATTATTATTTTGGCTTTTCTCCCTTTATGTACTATTTTTAAATTTTATCACATAAATGCTGAGAAAAGCCTTAATAATTTAGTAAGCTATCCAAATGAACATAAAATAACTGAAAATGAAATTAATTAAAGCGAGTTAGAGGAGTTATAACATGCCAAAAATACCAAAAGTTTTTATTTCGTATCATCACAAAAGAGAGCAGAAAAATAAAAATAAATTAGTAGAATTATTTAAAAAACATCATAGTGAACATTTTGAAATCAAAGACACGTCTGTAGGATTAGATGAAATTGATATTAACTTGCTTTATAAAAAACTTATTAAAAAAGAACTTAATAAAGAAAATATTAAAAAAATTAACAAAGAGTTTAAAAAAGAACTTTATAAAAAACTTAATAAAGAAATATTTAAAATTATCAGAGAAAAATATTTAAAAGATTCAAATGTTACTATACTTATTTTAGGAAAACATACAAAATGTAGACAACACATTGATTGAGAAATTGCAACTTCATTAATGTCTTATGGAAGTTTGGATAGAAGAAAGAGAAATGGTATGATAATATTTTAACTGATGATTTTATTAAAAAAGAAAAAATAAATTCTGTTTTTGATGGTAAAAATTATAACTCTTTGATTACTGAAAAAAATTCTGGTTCAAGAATTTATGAAAATGTAGAGAATAATTATGCAAGTGTTGAAAGCTTCTCAAAGATGCTTTCAAATCCTATTAAATTAAAAAAATGATTGATGAATCTCTAACTAACTCTAAAAGAGTTATTAGCCCTAACACTAAAACATTACTTAAAGATAATAATGAAGAAGAATGTCAAAGAAAATGCTTAACAATTTGAACAGAATGTTTTAATTTTCTTTTTTACGATTCAAAAAACCAGATTTCTAAAGAACTATCTTTTAAACAAATTAAAAAAGACGAAATTAATACTGCAACACAAAAAGAAGATGAAATCATTGCGGAATTAGTTTTTGAACAAACTAAAGATGAAATTAATGAACAAATTCAAAGTAATAGCCATAGAACTCCAGATTTACTTAGTGGTTTTTTTTAAATTATTAGTATTATTTAATAGTTTTACAATTATTACTTGTTTCTAAGTACACATTTTCATGTTTATTTATTTTGGTTTGTAGTCTCACAAAATTAATAGGTTTACCACTAATAATTATGAATTTCTTTAACTAATTGATCATATGCTTTAATAATTTCCCTTACTTGTTTCCATGTCTCGAAAGTACCACCAGTAAAATGCACATGCCCACCACCACCAAATTGGTGCGCAACATTATTTACAGGAAATCTATTACTGCGAAAAATACCTGTAATAGGACCATCTACTACTGATTGACTAAACATCATTCAAATTTTAGCATCATCAATATTAGCAAGTAAATCAACTTCTTCATTAGCTTGCGCAGCTGAGATGTTTAATGATTGACAAATTTTAACTTCTAAACAGCATGATAAAACTTTATTATCACTACATTCATATTTACTTAAAATTATTAGATAAAGCATATGTTCGTTGCGGTAACCTTTCTGGTGGTCAACAACAACGTGTGGCGCTAGCGCGAACTTTGACACAACAACCCGATTTAATTATTGCTGATGAACCAGTTTCTGCTTTAGACCCGATTTTAGCTAATCAAGTTATGAATGATTTTAAAAAAATCAATATTAATAACAAGTTAACAGTTATTATTAACATCAATCATGTAGAATTAGATTTAAAATATACTACAAGGATTATAGGTATTAAAAATGGACAAATAATTTTTCGGACTTCTCCCCACATGTACTTGTGGAGGAAACAATGAAATTGAATGAGTTCAATAATACTTTTCAAACTGAAAAACAATGTCTTGCATATATAGCAAGTTTGAAACAAAGCAAATGTATTAGGTGTTCTAGTTTTAATTTGAATACTTCTAATTTAAGAAAAATGAGATGTTTGAAATGTCATCAAACATTCAGTATTCTCACGGGCACTATATTTTCAAAGTCACAAACACCTTTAATATCTTGGTTTTATCTCATCTTTAGATGAATAAACACCAAACATGGAATTCCATCAACTGATGTTGCAAAAGAATTGGGAGTGACCTTGAAAACAGCTTGAAGAATGGGTCATAAAATCCGAAGTGCCATTGCTAAACAAGAACCTCAATTCATTGTTGAGGGCATAGTGCAAATGGATGAAATGCATCTTTCACATATGGGTTTAAAAAACAAGGAAGATCCTTGTTGAACAAAACCTTGATTGTTGGTATTTATGAAAAAACAACCAACAATCTGATTGTGAAAGTATTGAAAAACGCAAACAGTAAAAATCTTTTGCAGTTTGCAATAAACCACATTTCTTCAAAGTGTGATGTACATACTGATTCTTGAAAAGGATATCGCGATTTGAAATCGGTTTTCACTAAGCATGAAACAGTTAACCATCAAGATGGCTATGTTTCAAAAACTGGTGTAAATACCAACCAAATTGAGTCAGTATGAAAACATATACGAAGAACATTTAAAACACATATCAAAGTTGCAAAACATCATATTCATTTATATGCAAAAGAAGCTGCATATAAATTTAATAACATACCTAGTTTTGAAACTGTAATGCTATGTTTAATTTAAAAATGTGGGGAGAAGTCCGTAGATAGGCTTTTCTCAGCATTTATGTGATAAAATTTAAAAATAGTACATAAAGGGATAAAAGCCATATTTAAAATCTTTTTTTGAAAAAATTGATTTTTGTAACATTCTAAATATTCTATTCTTCAATAATTATTTAAACTTTTATCTTTTAATTTGAATTTTGAATAAAATTTATATCAAAATTTATTTATAACTAATTCTAATTTGTAAATATTTTTAATAACTTCACTATTTAAATTATGATGATTAAATTTTTGTTTTAAATTGAAAATCGTCCTTTTCAAATATTTTATATTTTTATTTTGTTCAATAATTGCATCTTTAATGTTTTCTATTTCTTCATTAGAATAATTATTTTTATTAATAGTAATTTCATCTAAAATTTCATTATTTCTTTCATATAATTTTATTGTATTTAAATTTTTTTTCTGTAATAATATTTAAATTTTCTAAAATCGTTTTTTTCTCCATATCTAAATATTTTTTATACTTATAATGATTGAATATCAATTTTTAAATCATTTTTATCGTTATTATTTTGTGAATTTCTATTTATATTAATGATTTCTTTTTTTTCAATGAATTGATTTTAAATTTTCAACATTTATCTTCTGTTGTTGACATGCAATATCTGCTAATCGTTCTAAATTTTCTAAATTTTCTTGTTTATTTAATCATTCTTTTACCTTGTCAAAAGAATTTAATTTTGATTGTTCTTTTTCAAAAAAATAAAGTAATTTATTAAACTTTTTATTAATAATTCTTTTTTGAATTATTTTTTTCTTTTTATCTTTCATACAAATTATCCTTTCGAAATAAAGTCATGGGTTAAAAACTATATTAAGTTCATATATAGTATATAAATTAAAAGTTAATTTGTAAATAAAAAAGTTTCTAAATAAAATTAGAAACTAAATTTTTAACGTTTATTTGGCATTTGTGTTTATATTTTGATATCTCATTTTTTTTATCTTTGATTTATTTTTTTATTTTTTTTCATCTGCTTTCTTTCTTGTCTTAGGTCTTTTCTTGCTCTTGCAACTCCGTTATATTTAGGATTTGTACGTGAACGAATTACTCATGCAATTGCAACTACAACTAATAATAAAGGAATAGCAATATCAAATCCCATTGCTAATTGTCAACCATAAAATTTTATATTTGCTTGACTTTGCAATCAATCATGGTAACTTTGTCCATCAGCAAAATTATCTATTTCGCTTTTTGTTTGTGGTTTAGATTTGTCATTTAAAAGTTTATCAATACTATATCCATGTAAATTAAATCCACTTTCAGCATTTTTAATTGCTTGTTGATATGATGTATTTATGTCTTTCATATTTGTATTTACTCAATGAATAGTGTCGCTTTTTAATTGCTCTAATTTAATATATTGTTGATAATCATTGCTTGTAGCTTTTAATAAACTGTTATCTTCTCAAACAATTTCTTCTAAATATTTTTTAAAATCTAAACTAAGGATATGACTTGAAATTTGATTTTCTTGTTCTTTTCTTGCAAAACCACGAGAAGCTATTTTTACAATGTCATTTATTCATTTGTCTTTGTTATTATTTATGAATGTATCATAACCTTTTATTCAATTTGTATAACTATCTAATGTTTCTTTATTTACTACATTTGATGTTCTTACATGTAGATTTTAGGTAACAAATCTAAACCTTTATTTAATTTTTGCTCAGCAATTTTAATGATTTCATCATTCAATTTTGTTTGATTTATAGCATACTGAGTTTTACTATCAACATAAGTAATATGATCTAAAAATGACTTATAATCGCCTTTTAAATTGTTATCAATTGTGATATTAAAACCTTTACCTTTGGTTTAAACTGCAACATTAAAAGTACTATCAGCGATATTTTTATAATTATCTAATCAACCATTAATTTCTTGTTTTAAATCTTGACTTGCAGAATGACCATCAATTGTCACATTTAATTTATTGGATTTATCATTTAATGCTTGATCATCAAAAGTACCAGTAAGTTTTCAATTGCTTTCACCAAGTTCTAAATAACTATCATATTGATTACCCACTGTATCTTCTAAATGTAAATGATATATGCCATCTGTTGTGATTGATAAATTTTTAGAAAATGATGTGTCATCATTAGGAACTAGTGAAGCGCTTGCTAAAACATGGTGGTCATACTTTTAAAAAAATTTAGTCATGTTGTTCTTACTTTATCTGTTGTTCATTTTGTATTCATAATTTCCTCCTGAAAATAATAAAAAACGTTCCTTATTATTTAGGAACGTTTAATTTTGAACGCGGTACCATCCTAATTCATTTATTAACTTAATAATAAATTCTCTTAATTGTTTATTAAATATGAAAAATTAGGAGCTTCCCATTAATGTTAGTTAAGTGCTTACACTGTCCACTCTCGCTGTTATATAACTAATGATAATAATGGTACTTATCTAATTTAAGATTAATATTTTACATATTAATTTCTGTACTAATATTATCTACAAATTATAAATATTGCAAGTAAAACTATTAAAAAGGAATAATAAAAACAAGGGTATAATAAGCATTTTTAACATCTATCAAATAAAAAATCAAATTTATACTTATAAAAATATTAATATATGATAAAATTTTAATACTACTTGATGAATTGAAAGAAAATTTTAAATAACCACAAGAAAGAGGAATAGTAAAATGAGTGAACACGACATCCTGAATTGAATAGGTGCTGTTGCTAGTGTTAGTATACTTGTTTTTATATTATTATTTTTAATAATAGTATTTTCATTAAACTATAAGAATAAAAGTAAAGTTAAAAAAACACTTTGTTCAAATGATTTTAATAAACTTATAGGAACAGAAAAGCAACTAACAATAGGTATAGAGAAATATTTTCAAGAAATTTTTATCAAAGATGTCGATAGAACTTTATTTAAAAAACTTTTCAAAACAGAAACTGGATTTGGTAAAAGACCAACTAAAATGGCTTGAGATTTTTTTATAATTTTGATTACTTCAGTTTTAGCAAATACTTCCGAAGGAAAAGTTTCTGAAGCAGTTAACAGTCTTAAAAATATTTTTGATGAAAGTAAAAAACTACTACTAAGTTCTAGTAATGGTAATTTAATAACAGATATTATTCTAAAAATTATTAATTTAAAAATCAGACCAATTTTAGTTAATAGTAGATTATTAGCAAAAAAAGATGCTAATGATAACTTTACTATTAATGATGAAAATTTAGATGAAAACACCATTAAAGATTTTTGAAATCAAGTTAATAAACTTAGAAAAGAGTTAGTAGAAAATAAGTATTTATATTTTATTTCCGTACTTTCACTCTCAGGTCACACTAATGAACAAATTAATAATTTAGTAAGCTATCCAAATGAACATAAAATAACTGAAAATAAAATTGATTAGAACTAAAGAAATTAGTTAAATTTAACTTCTTGGAAGTGATATTCTTACAAAGGTATACAAACTAAAATTAAGATTTCTAATATCAATAAGTTGTTGATTATTTTAAATAATTGTACCAAATCTATTAATATCTATAGTTCTATAGTGTTTCAATTTCGTATATCATTTTAAAATCTTAAAATATTTCCGTATTCATTTCAATTAACAAGGAATACCATTAACTAATGTTTCAGCAATTCTAGGAAATAAATAATGAAAACGTAAACTTTCTGATGTAGAAAAAATAACTGTTGTTAATATATTTCTAAGATTCGCTTATATTACCCGTATTATGAGATATTAATCTATTAATGAACTACTAACTATTGAATTTCATTTAATGCTAGGGGGGATTAAGTTTATTGAGTCTTACTCCGTTATTTCCTGAATAAACTCCACCAACTAGTATATTTTTTTACTTCAGAAAGATTTTCTTGTGCATTTTTAATCATTGTTATAGCACCATTACGATCAGTTATATTTGATGTTGTACATAAATTGTATGTGGTAAACCTTGAGTATCAACTGTAATATGACACTTTATTCCTTTTATTTTTTTATCAGCACCATAACATTTTTCTTCGGCAGTATCTATGTTTTTTACACTTTGAGAATCAATGATACAGAAACTAGTTTTTTCTTTCCGACCATTGTTTAAACGAGCCTTTTCAATCATTTTTTTAAAATCAGTTCTAATAAACTTGATTTTGTTTTTTCTACCATTTTCTAAAATTGGTTTGATTTCTTCAAATTTTTCTTTGTTGATATTATTAGGATAATTTTTTTGCACATAGAATAGATACACCTCTTTTTTAAATAAAACTATATCTATTTTACCCTTACTTTTTAAAAGATTCTAAACAGGTTCTTAGTATAACTTTTTATATTATCTTTTTTATATAATACTATATGTGTTATATTAATATTAGAAATGTGGTAAAATTATGATATTAAACAAGTTAGAAGAAAAAAAATAAACAATTAAAACACTATTCATTGAGTGTTTTATTGCATTGACCTGACCATATTAAGTTAATTGAATAGAGTAAAAATTACTGAACGATAGAAATATCGTTCTTTATATTTAAAGACATAATACATATTTAAGTTTATTAAACACCTATCAGATGAAAAAAATAAAATTTATGCCTACGAAAATGTTTATATGATAAAATTTCAATACCACTGGGGAAAAGATGAGAAAATTTTTTTAATTTTGTAGAAAAATAGTGATGGAATATTTTTTTCTATCACGTCATATATTTAATTAAAGTTAATTTTTGTTGATTTATAGAACTTTTTTAGTGTTAATTATTAAAATTACTAAAACCTTATTATATATCAATATTTTTGTTATAAATTAAAAGAAAATTTTTAAATAATTAAAGAAAGAAGAAGATTAGATTGAGTGAACACGATATTCTTAATTGAATAGGTGCTGTTGCTAGTGTTAGTATACTTGTTTTTCTATTATTATTTTTAATAATAGTATTTTCATTAAACTATAAGAATAAAAGTAAAGTTAAAAAAATACTTTGTTCAAATGATTTTAATAAAATTACAGAAACAGAAGCACAATTAGCAGTAGGTATAGAGAAATATTTTCAAGAAATTTTTATAAAAGATGTCGATAGAACTTTGTTTAAAAAGCTTTTTAAAACAGAAACTGGAATTGGCAAAAGACCAACTAAAATGGCTTGAGATTTTTTTATAATTTTAATTACTTCAGTTTTAGCAAATACTTCCGAGAGAAAAGTTTCTGAAGCAGTTAACAGTCTTAAAAATATTTTTGATGAAAGTAAAAAACTACTATTAAGTTCTAGTAATGGTAATTTAATAACAGATATTATTCTAAAAATTATTAACTTAAAAATCAGATCAATTTTAGTTAGTAGTAGATTATTAGCAAAAAAAAGATGCTAATGATAAATTTACTATTAATGATGAAAATTTAGATAAAAACACCATTAAAGATTTTTGAAATCAAGTGAATAAACTTAGAAAAGAGTTAGTAGAAAATAAGTATTTATATTTTATTTCCGTACTTTTACTTTCAGGTCACACTAATGAACAAATTAATAACGGACTTCTCCCCACATGTACTTGTGGAGGAAACAATGAAATTGAATGAGTTCAATAATACTTTTCAAACTGAAAAACAATGTCTTGCATATATAGCAAGTTTGAAACAAAGCAAATGTATTAGGTGTTCTAGTTTTAATTTGAATACTTCTAATTTAAGAAAAATGAGATGTTTGAAATGTCATCAAACATTCAGTATTCTCACGGGCACTATATTTTCAAAGTCACAAACACCTTTAATATCTTGGTTTTATCTCATCTTTAGATGAATAAACACCAAACATGGAATTCCATCAACTGATGTTGCAAAAGAATTGGGAGTGACCTTGAAAACAGCTTGAAGAATGAGTCATAAAATCCGAAGTGCCATTGCTAAACAAGAACCTCAATTCATTGTTGAGGGCATAGTGCAAATGGATGAAATGTATCTTTCACATATGGGTTTTAAAAAACAAGGAAGATCCTTGTTGAACAAAACCTTGATTGTTGGTATTTATGAAAAAACAACCAACAATCTGATTGTGAAAGTATTGAAAAACGCAAACAGTAAAAATCTTTTGCAGTTTGCAATAAACCACATTTCTTCAAAGTGTGATGTACATACTGATTCTTGAAAAGGATATCGCGATTTGAAATCGGTTTTCACTAAGCATGAAACAGTTAACCATCAAGATGGCTATGTTTCAAAAACTGGTGTAAATACCAACCAAATTGAGTCAGTATGAAAACATATACGAAGAACATTTAAAACACATATCAAAGTTGCAAAACATCATATTCATTTATATGCAAAAGAAGCTGCATATAAATTCAATAACATACCTAGTTTTGAAACTGTAATGCTATGTTTAATTTAAAAATGTGGGGAGAAGTCCGTAGATAGGCTTTTCTCAGCATTTATGTGATAAAATTTAAAAATAGTACATAAAGGGAGAAAAGCCTTAATAATTTAGTAAGCTATCCAAATGAACATAAAATAACTGAAAATGAAATTAATTAAAGCGAGTTAGAGGAGTTATAACATGCCAAAAATACCAAAAGTTTTTATTTCGTATCATCACAAAAGAGAGCAGAAAAATAAAAATAAATTAGTAGAATTATTTAAAAAACATCATAGTGAACATTTTGAAATCAAAGACACGTCTGTAGGATTAGATGAAATTGATATTAACTTGCTTTATAAAAAACTTATTAAAAAAGAACTTAATAAAGAAAATATTAAAAAAATTAACAAAGAGTTTAAAAAAGAACTTTATAAAAAACTTAATAAAGAAATATTTAAAATTATCAGAGAAAAATATTTAAAAGATTCAAATGTTACTATACTTATTTTAGGAAAACATACAAAATGTAGACAACACATTGATTGAGAAATTGCAACTTCATTAATGTCTTATGGAAGTTTGGATAGAAGAAAGAGAAATGGTCTGATAATACTTTTAACTGATGATTTTATTAAAAAAGAAAAAATAAATTCTGTTTTTGATGGTAAAAATTATAACTCTTTGATTACTGAAAAAAATTCTGGTTCAAGAATTTATGAAAATGTAGAGAATAATTATGCAAGTGTTGAAAGCTTCTCAAAGATGCTTTCAAATCCTATTAAATTAAAAAAAATGATTGATGAATCTCTAACTAACTCTAAAATAGTTATTAGCCCTAACACTAAAACATTACTTAAAGATAATAATGAAGAAGAATGTCAAAGAAAATGCTTAACAATTTGAACAGAATGTTTTAATTTTCTTTTTTACGATTCAAAAAACCAGATTTCTAAAGAACTATCTTTTAAACAAATTAAAAAAGACGAAATTAATACTGCAACACAAAAAGAAGATGAAATCATTGCGGAATTAGTTTTTGAACAAACTAAAGATGAAATTAATGAACAAATTCAAAGTAATAGCCATAGAACTCCAGATTTACTTAGTGGTTTTTTTTCAATTATTAGTATTATTTAATAGTTTTACAATTATTACTTGTTTCTAAGTACACATTTTCATGTTGATTTATTTTGGTTTGTAGTCTCACAAAATTAATAGGTTTACCACTAATAATTATGAATTTCTTTAACTAATTGATCATATGCTTTAATAATTTCCCTTACTTGTTTCCATGTCTCGAAAGTACCACCAGTAAAATGCACATGCCCACCAAGGGTGAATAAAGTTAATAGTTATAATTTAATTTTCTTTAAATAAAAGACAACATTAAACTATTTAATTGTTGCTATAATTATATCATATTATAGTTAATAAACAAAGTATTTTAATGTTTTATTTTATTATTTTATAACAAAAATTCCTAACTATTTAGGTAAAGATTTATTAAGTTTTTAAAATATTAAAGTAAAAGATTTAATTTATTAATTCTTGCTGAATTAATTAAAAGCATATTATTAAGTACTTTATCATTATAAATTTTAGCACCATAACCTTTTAATGATTTCACTAAATGTGAAACATCACTTTCAGCACAAACTCCTTGATTTCAATTTTCTTTTTGATTAATAATACCTTCTTTATTATTTTTAAAATATTTATATATTTTTTCATCAATATTATTTACTTTTAAAAAATCTAATAATAAATCGGACTTCTCCCCACATTTTTAAATTAAACATAGCATTACAGTTTCAAAACTAGGTATGTTATTGAATTTATATGCAGCTTCTTTTGCATATAAATGAATATGATGTTTTGCAACTTTGATATGTGTTTTAAATGTTCTTCGTATATGTTTTCATACTGACTCAATTTGGTTGGTATTTACACCAGTTTTTGAAACATAGCCATCTTGATGGTTAACTGTTTCATGCTTAGTGAAAACCGATTTCAAATCGCGATATCCTTTTCAAGAATCAGTATGTACATCACACTTTGAAGAAATGTGGTTTATTGCAAACTGCAAAAGATTTTTACTGTTTGCGTTTTTCAATACTTTCACAATCAGATTGTTGGTTGTTTTTTCATAAATACCAACAATCAAGGTTTTGTTCAACAAGGATCTTCCTTGTTTTTTAAAACCCATATGTGAAAGATACATTTCATCCATTTGCACTATGCCCTCAACAATGAATTGAGGTTCTTGTTTAGCAATGGCACTTCGGATTTTATGACTCATTCTTCAAGCTGTTTTCAAGGTCACTCCCAATTCTTTTGCAACATCAGTTGATGGAATTCCATGTTTGGTGTTTATTCATCTAAAGATGAGATAAAACCAAGATATTAAAGGTGTTTGTGACTTTGAAAATATAGTGCCCGTGAGAATACTGAATGTTTGATGACATTTCAAACATCTCATTTTTCTTAAATTAGAAGTATTCAAATTAAAACTAGAACACCTAATACATTTGCTTTGTTTCAAACTTGCTATATATGCAAGACATTGTTTTTCAGTTTGAAAAGTATTATTGAACTCATTCAATTTCATTGTTTCCTCCACAAGTACATGTGGGGAGAAGTCCGATAATAATTTTATTGGTTTATTAATTAAAGATAAAAATTTAGAATGAACTTTTTACTTAGATGTTACAATTGGTAAAATAGAAAGTAAAATTTATAATGCATATGCTGAAAGAAATATTAATAATATTAAATCAAAGATAATTTATGATAATATTTACATATATTAAGTAAACTATTAAGGAGATTTAAAGAATGTATTTAGAAAATGGAGGAATATCACCTTGACTTTTATTAATAATTATTATTAGTTCTTGAATATTATTAGTTGGTTTATTTTTTTTGTTTGTTTTTGGTTTGAGATTATGTGATTATAATCATAATGTTTGGGGAATATTATTATTATTTATAACATTCAATATTGTTGGATTAATAGTAGGCATATTAATAATATCCTATAAAAATAAAAAAGTTTTTGAAAAATTAAAAGAATTAGGCGTTGACTATAAAAATATATCTTTTCAACATAATAAAAAAGATAAAAAAAATATCAGAAAAAATAAGAAAAATACTATTCCCCCACAATCTAATTAAAAAGTTACCTTATTGGTAACTTTTTATATTATATTTTTTATTATCTATTATTCATTTTTTAAATATGTTAATATTTAAACATACTAGTTAATTAGATACTATGTTAATTCAAAAAGGCTTTTCTCAGCATTTATGTTATAAAATTAAAAATAGTACATAAAGGGAGAAAAGCCTAAATAAATTGTAAATCAAGAAATTCATAAATTTTATCAATTAATTCTTGTCTTTTAATTCTTTCACCATTTTTAGTTTTCATATAAGTTATTTTTTTATCTTTTAAAACATTTCTACTTTTAGTAGATTTTTCTAAATCTGTACCTTTATTTGCACTAATTGTACGAATACGATTTTTTTGTTTTTTATTATTAAATAATGAAGAAATAAAACAATCATCCATATTTACAAATAATTTTTCATTTGGTAATACTATCTTTTTATCTTTTATTTTTTCAACACCTATTACTGCATTTTTCATTACATTAGTCATATATGTTTTAGAAAATTTAGCATTTTTTACTATATCTTGTACATCAGATTGTCTTTTACCATTACCTGAATTTTTTATTATTATATGTTCTAAATTAGTTAAGGTTCTTTTTCTTTTTTTAATTTTTATATAATTATCTAAAGGATAATAATATTCATTAGTTTCTAATATTAAATAACATCTACGATAAAAATCATTTATTTTACCATATTTAGTATTTGGGCTTCTTGGAGCAGTTTTAACATATTTATATTTACTTTTATCATATTTATTTTTATGTCAAAAATCATCATATGCTAATCATATATTTCTGAAATAATTAATATCATTTTTATTAATTTCTTTATCACATTCTTCATAATCAAGTTCATCAGTAAGAAAATTCATAATATTTAATTCCTTTCTTAATTTATGAATTTGATTATAATAGTAATTAAAAAGAAAATGTTGTAATAATATTTTTGACACTAATGTATAATTAATATAAGAAATAATAAATAAGGTGAATAATATGCCCGCACAAAGAAAATATTTAGGAAATTATGATGTTACAATTAGTAATTATTTACGCACAAAAAATAAAATATTAACACCACAATGATTAAATAATGCACTTGGAATTGATAGAAAATATATATTTGATTGCCGACGCAGAAGCAGTCCATGACAACGTAATTTTTTAAAAAGTTATGATAAAGCACGTAGTATTATTTCAACTCATATGTTAGAAAAAGCATTAGTAAAACCAGAAATAATTTATCAACATTGATTAAAATCTCATCCAAATGAATTTGATATTAATGAAGAAGATAATAACACACAAAGTAATATAATTATTAATATTATTGAACCTAGAAAAATAGAAAATAATGACTAGAAACCTATAATAAATATAGGTTTTTTTCTTTATTTTAAAGGGTAAAAATGATATAATATATTAAAGTGAATATGTTAAATAACATATATTAAAGTGATGTATTAATATAATAAAAATTCATAAAGGGAGATTAAAGGTATGAGTAATTTTACTTTTGATGAAAAAGAGAATTATAGTTTAGATGATGTTAAAGGTTTACTAAAACAACACAGAAATGTAGTATATGCTGAAAGTAAAAAAGATATTTAACCTAAATTAAGTGAATATGAAACTAAATTAAAAGAATATGAAAATAAAGTTAATAGTTATGAAGAGCAACAATTATTTTCTAATATTAAAGATACTAAAAAAGTAAATTTAATTAAAAATTTAATGAGTACTGATAATTATAAATCTTTATCTAAACAAGAAGCATTTAATAAAATAAATGAAGATTATAAAGAATTTCTTATTGATAAAACATCAGAATCTATTAAACAAGAAAATAAACCTAATTCAAATGATTTTAATCCTAAAACTCTTTTAGATTTACATACAAATAGTATTAATCCAGAAGAATTAGAAAGAAAATTAAATGAAAAAGCTAAAACTACAGGTATTACTGACCCTAACGAATTAGAAAAACTTGTAAATTTAGCAAGAGGAACTGCACTTAAATCTATTAAATAGAAAGAGGATAAAATGGCAATTCCAAAAATTCCAGAAGCATTTATTATTGGTGGTAATTCCCCTACTGAAAATGCTGTTTTAAGTGTACTTGAAGCACAAGTTCGTGGTGAATTAACTGCTGAATTAAGTACTTTATTTATGAGAAATACTGTTACTGCTGACCAAATAGCAAATATTAGTGGTGTAGCAATGGCAATATATAGAGCAACAGTACGGGTATTATGAGGCTCAACATGAGATGAATTTACAGGTACTAAAAGACAAAAAGGAACAGTTAAAACAACAACATTAATTATTGATAAAGAATTAACAATTGATTTTAATATTCCAGAATTTGATATTGAAAGATTTATGACTTCACCAGCAAATGTAGCAACTCAAATTGTTTCAAATTGAACAAGTTCATTTATGAGAAATTTAAGAGAAAATTTTGCTATATGTGTTGGAGATAATATAAATTGTCAAGGAACAGTTAGAATTCAAGTTAAAAAACAAACTAATTTAAAGGATGTTAAAAATGCCACATGTTGAGAATACACAATCAAATAACTATACACTAACTAAATTAATGAGAACTGGTATAAGTCCAATTTCAGCAATGATTGGAACTAGTGCTTATTATGGTCAATTAATAGGTAATCCAATATTAGGTTCAATTAATAGTTTATTATTTGGTAAAAAATTAGGTTTAGATATTTGAAATTTAAATCAAAGACCTTCTGCTAAAACTAAACTAATTAATAGTAGTAAAAAAATATTATTAGGTTTAGGAACAATTGGCTTAGTAAATTATGCAAAATTTACTAATACAAATATCAATCAAAATCCAACTGAAAATCCAATAACTACAACAACAGTAGACCCATTTCCAGATGATTTATTCTTTAGTAATAATACTACTGATAATAATTTAATGGATTGAGATACTTATATTTCATTAAATGCTTATGGTATTTCAAATCTTATAGCAGGAATTACTGAATTAATACCTAATAGTTTTGAAAATATTCGTAGAATAGAAAATATGGCAAATGGTGGATGTTTAATATCAACTGATGTTGCCATGGGTATTAATAATGATTTTAATAATGCTTATACAGTACCTACCATAGTTGCTGGTGCTTCTGAAATTATCCATAATTTACTACCTATTGAAACTACACATCATAACCAAGAAATGCAAGAAACACCATTTAATAATGAAACTTCAAGATTAATTAATGATAATAGATTTACTATTAATAGTGAAACATCTAGTCAATATGGTAGTGATAATATGAGTGAAGTACCATTAAATCATGATAATGCTTCATTAAATTGAGATTATAACCATATGAGTTTATAATGTTACCTTTAATTATTAGACTTATATACTCAGCATTAGCAAGTGATGATATTCGTGTATTAATTGTTAGTTTATTAAAAAATTATAGTAAAGATACAGGATTAAAAGCAGTTTTAGATAGTGAAAATGTTAGTGAAGAAGAACTTGACCAACCATATTCAACTTTTAATCCAAATATTGCTAAAAAATTATTATCTATATTAAAATCTAATGAATTAACTATTTTAAAAAATGAATTAAATAAATTATTTGTTAATCCTGCTAAAAAAATTAATAATTTATTAAAAGATAATACTAAAGATTTAAATGATAAAGATATAGAAGAAACTAATAATAAAGATGAAAAAGGTTGAGTAGTATTATCTAGTTCATGATTAAAAAAAGGTAATTTTTATAAATCTAATAAATCATTAAATTAGGTTTATTACAAGTATTAATACAAAGTGATACAAGTAAAAATAAACGTTGATATGGACCATATACTTATCCTAATGTAAGTGAAGAAACTTGAAACTTAATGAAAGTACAAAAAGGTAAAAATGGTAGTGGTGCTGGAACAATATTTTGAAGATATTTTTTAAGGAGTTTTTTACCATCACAGATACGTAAATATGTTAAGAAACAACTTAAAGAACAGAAAGGTATTAGTAAAGGTAAACAACGTTATAATGTGCTTAAATCAACGAATATTAATGTATTAAAAACAACTGCATTTATTAATAGATTAGAACGTGGATTTTTTAAACTTAAAGAATTTAAAACTTTACCAAAAACTGAATTAGGTAGTAGAGCATGAAGAGTAGAAAGAAAAGAATATTTAACTTTTCATAAAACTAATAATTTAAATAAAAATAGGCTTTTCTCCCTTTATGTACTATTTTTAAATTTTATCACATAAATGCTGAGAAAAGCCTATCTACGGACTTCTCCCCACATTTTTAAATTAAACATAGCATTACAGTTTCAAAACTAGGTATGTTATTGAATTTATATGCAGCTTCTTTTGCATATAAATGAATATGATGTTTTGCAACTTTGATATGTGTTTTAAATGTTCTTCGTATATGTTTTCATACTGACTCAATTTGGTTGGTATTTACACCAGTTTTTGAAACATAGCCATCTTGATGGTTAACTGTTTCATGCTTAGTGAAAACCGATTTCAAATCGCGATATCCTTTTCAAGAATCAGTATGTACATCACACTTTGAAGAAATGTGGTTTATTGCAAACTGCAAAAGATTTTTACTGTTTGCGTTTTTCAATACTTTCACAATCAGATTGTTGGTTGTTTTTTCATAAATACCAACAATCAAGGTTTTGTTCAACAAGGATCTTCCTTGTTTTTTAAAACCCATATGTGAAAGATACATTTCATCCATTTGCACTATGCCCTCAACAATGAATTGAGGTTCTTGTTTAGCAATGGCACTTCGGATTTTATGACCCATTCTTCAAGCTGTTTTCAAGGTCACTCCCAATTCTTTTGCAACATCAGTTGATGGAATTCCATGTTTGGTGTTTATTCATCTAAAGATGAGATAAAACCAAGATATTAAAGGTGTTTGTGACTTTGAAAATATAGTGCCCGTGAGAATACTGAATGTTTGATGACATTTCAAACATCTCATTTTTCTTAAATTAGAAGTATTCAAATTAAAACTAGAACACCTAATACATTTGCTTTGTTTCAAACTTGCTATATATGCAAGACATTGTTTTTCAGTTTGAAAAGTATTATTGAACTCATTCAATTTCATTGTTTCCTCCACAAGTACATGTGGGGAGAAGTCCGTAAAAATATTGGCATTTCTATTTATAAAAATAAAAGTAAATATAAAACATGAAAGTAGGTGGTAATTATTATTGAATTAGATAAACCAATTAAACCAATTGGTATATGAAATACTATTAATCCATTAAGTAAAGATAATAAAGAATATAAAAGATTAAATAAGATTTGATTTAATAAAAATAGTACTCATATTGATAAAATTAAAATTTTAATATCTAATATTTTAAAAATAACTAGTCATATTATTGGTATATTAATCACTGTTTTCTTTACTAGTACACCATGATTAATACCTAAAATAGATATATTAATGGGTATTGTATAATATTCTAATAATACTTTTTATTTTAGTTGACCAGACCATTTTGCATTAACTTTATTTCCAATGTTTAGTCATATAGGATTAAATCTTATTACTAAATTAGGTAATTATGGAAAATTAATTAAATATGGATTAATTACTATACCAATTATTATTACAAGTCCTTATTAATTTATCAATATCAACAAATTAAAAAACATAAAAAAGAATGTAATTTATGTAAACAACATTCAAATAAAATTCAAATAGAAAAGGTGGAATAAATCATGAATTTAACAGTATATTTATTAAGTGGAATTATAGGAGGAGCAGTTACTAGTGGTATTATTATTGCTTTTGTATTATCTATTATTTCAAAAAAAATTAAAAAAAATAAACAAGATATAGTTGCTAAAGAACTTAAAATTAATAAATTAATTGAATATATTATTTTAAATACTAAACAATTAAATGATAAATTACAATTAACAGAAACTCCTATTGCACAAAAATTAGATGCTTTTGATGTTGATGAAAAAGATTTTGAAGATTTTATTATTGCTCAAAAAGTAAAACGTCAAGAATTAACAAATAAAGATAAGAAAAAAGTAACTAAAATTAAAATTTAAAGGGTTTAAATACCCTTTATTTTTACATTAAGGAGTAAATTATGGCTATTAAAGACCCAATTTTATTTATAACAGTTGAAGAATTTAAAAATTCTAAATATTTTAATGAATTATTATTTGATAAAGTTAGATTATTTACGTGGTCAAGTTTCAATTAGTCAAGGTGGATTAACTTATAGTGAAACTAATCCAGATGACCCTTATTTTATCCCACCAGAAGTATTTAATTATTTAAGAAAAATTAAAGAATATCCAAATATTAAAGGTTTTGATTTAAAAGGAATAGAACCACAAAAAAATAAGGCTTTTCTCCCTTTATGTACTATTTTTAAATTTTATCACATAAATGCTGAGAAAAGCCTATCTACGGACTTCTCCCCACATTTTTAAATTAAACATAGCATTACAGTTTCAAAACTAGGTATGTTATTGAATTTATATGCAGCTTCTTTGGCATATAAATGAATATGATGTTTTGCAACTTTGATATGTGTTTTAAATGTTCTTCGTATATGTTTTCATACTGACTCAATTTGGTTGGTATTTACACCAGTTTTTGAAACATAGCCATCTTGATGGTTAACTGTTTCATGCTTAGTGAAAACCGATTTCAAATCGCGATATCCTTTTCAAGAATCAGTATGTACATCACACTTTGAAGAAATGTGGTTTATTGCAAAATGCAAAAGATTTTTACTGTTTGTGTTTTTCAATACTTTCACAATCAGATTGTTGGTTGTTTTTTCATAAATACCAACAATCAAGGTTTTGTTCAACAAGGATCTTCCTTGTTTTTTAAACCCATATGTGAAAGATACATTTCATCCATTTGCACTATGCCCTCAACAATGAATTGAGGTTCTTGTTTAGCAATGGCACTTCGGATTTTATGACCCATTCTTCAAGCTGTTTTCAAGGTCACTCCCAATTCTTTTGCAACATCAGTTGATGGAATTCCATGTTTGGTTTTTATTCATCTAAAGATGAGATAAAACCAAGATATTAAAGGTGTTTGTGACTTTGAAAATATAGTGCCTGTGAGAATACTGAATGTTTGATGACATTTCAAACATCTCATTTTTCTTAAATTAGAAGTATTCAAATTAAAACTAGAACACCTAATACATTTGCTTTGTTTCAAACTTGCTATATATGCAAGACATTGTTTTTCAGTTTGAAAAGTATTATTGAACTCATTCAATTTCATTGTTTCCTCCACAAGTACATGTGGGGAGAAGTCCGAAAAATAATTATTTTAATAAATTTATTTCAAATTGTGGTGAAGATAGTCCTTTAAATGAATATATTCCTTATACTAATTTAGAATCATCAGATACTAGAACTAAAATCACTATTACTCATCCACAAAATAGATCAAGACCGGTTATTAATATTGATACTAGAGGTATTAATACATCTACTACAGTACCTGAATTTAAAAGTCCAAAAGAAACTATTGATATTAAATATTATAAAGAAACTCATATAGTTAATAGTGATGTTAGTGATAAAGTAATTTATTTTGATGACCTTGATGATAGAAAAAATGCTATTGCAATGGATAGATTTAATGATGATGAAGGTAAAATATATTCATTAGAAGAAGAAATAAAAGAAAATACTTATAAAATCACTAGTAATACATTAGATATTACTTCACCAAGTATAATTAATATAGATAAACCAATTAAAATTAATTCAAAAAGTTTAGAAACTAATGAAATAGAAGACAATTGTTGAGATATTGAATTAAAAGATAATCCAACACCAAATCCTAACCCAAGTGTTCCAGAATGAAAAGAAGTAGCAGTTAGTACTGATTTAGTAACAATTAATTATAATTTAAAAAATAAAAATTATTATCGAGTATTCTATAATGGACGTACTAGAGATTTAATTACTAATATTGGGAAAGGTACACATGAAATAAAAGAATTTTATTATCAAGATAATGAAAATGCTTTTATGTTAGGTATTTTTAATATGATGTTAACTGGAATGCCTATGTATATTAAAAATAATGGAGTTAGTTTATATGCTGAAGCACGGATGTGTAATTTATGAAAATTAGAAGAATTACAGGAATAATATTATGAATAAAGAATTTACTTATCTTAATGAAATTAGTTATTGATTATTAAATAAAAGTGATTTTACTCATAGTGAATATAATCTTAGTGGTTCACGATATAGTAGTAAAACATATAGTTATAGCAGAAGAATTAGCAATATTAATAGCTATTTCAATTAAAGTTAATAAATCAATTGCTATATATTGTTTTAGAAAATTAAATAAAGATATTAATTATTTAGTAAAAGAAATATATAATGCTTTAATAACAATAGGTTTAAATGATTATAAAGATTTTACTTTAAAATACCCTAATAAGAAAGCAGACTTTCGTTTTAAAGGCTCTAAATCATTTATAAGAGTAATGGGTGTATATAGTAATTCAAATGATAGAATACCTTTAAAAGGACTTTCTCGTAGTGAAATAAAAGGTTTTGATTTAGCAATTGAATGATGTGAAGAAGCAAATGAATTTACTCAGCAAGAATTTCAAGCAATAACATTTGCATTAGGTAATGCTAAAAAAAGAATAAAAATAAAAAGTTGTAATCCAGATAATATTTATCAATATTATATTGAATATATGAATAAAATTATACCTTTTAATTTAGAAATAATGAAAGAAAAAAAATGAACAAATTAAATCAATATTTGATAATAATATTTTTAAATTATTTCATTATAGTAATTGAAAAGTAAATGCTCATAATCTTACATTAGATATGATTAATGATTTAGAAGAATTAAAAGTATTAGATCCAATTAAAGCACAATCTTGATATTATGGTGTACCAAGTATTCTTACTGGTGCTATATTTGCAAGATATCTTGATAAAGTTGGTACTAAATTAGATTTTCAAGTACAAAGATTATCAGGTGGATTAGATATAGGTATGGCAACAAGTCCAAGTGGTCATCCTACATCTGCTTCATTATGATTTATTGGTGAAAATGATAATGGTAGAAGAGCACATAAAGAAAGTGAATTTTATCATAGTAATGTAACAATGCAATATAAAGATACTGATACATTAGCAAATGATATTATTAATTATTATATAAATGAAAGTAAACGTTATATAGCAATGTTATTTGGTTTTACTTGTTATGTTGATTATGGTAATGGTGGATTAGTATTTATTGATGTTTTAAAAAGTTGAGTTAAAAAACGTAATATAACATGATTAAAATTTATAGCAGTAGATAAATCAACTTTATATTTAAATGATAGAATTGATTTTACAACAATTTGTATGCTTAAAATATTATTAGTTTTAATTGAGAAAGATGTCCAGAAACTAAAAGACAATATAATTTAATGCAATGATTATCTAAAGTAAAAATAGATAATGCTAATAATACTCCGCAAATGTTAGATTTACATGATGATACTTGAGATAGTGATATGTATGCTTTAATGCATGAAATGAAATGATTAATTAATGGTATTAATAATAAATTATTAATTAATAAAAATAATTTTGGTGGTGATTAATATGATAAATACAATGGAATATTTAAGTTGTGATAAATCAAAATGATATATTGATATACCAATGATTATTGCTCAAAAATCAACTAAATTATGATTAGGTAAAGGTTTTTTATTTAATTCAAGTAAAAAAGAAATATTAGATTATCTTAATGATATGAATTTAAAAGATAAATGATTAGAAAAATTTTATAAATTTGGTTTACAAAATTCACTAATGGGTAAAGTATTTATTATGATTATAATTAATGAAGATAATAGTAAATCCCTTAAAATATTACCTAATAGTTTTTGGGGTAGAGTTGCTAAATATAATGAACAAGAACAAGCAGCAGAATTTTATTTTATTAATGAACAAGCAGATAGTGCTACTTTAACATGAGTAACAATACAAAATGGAAAAGTTAAATATGAAACATATAAAGATAATAATAAAGATATTATTTTAGGTTCTACAAGAACAAAATTAAAACCAAATATAACACCATTAAAAACTTATGAAATTAAAAATCCATTTAATTATATTCCTATTTTTGAAATAACTAATTTACCAATTATTAATTTATATGGTAATACAACTACTTTAAATGCTTATCCAGATTGTACAGCAGTATGAGATTTAATATATGATTTAAATCGTGTTATTAGACAAAAAAGATTAGAAAGAGAATTAAATGTTACTACTTTATTTGCTTCATTAGATAATGAAACAGCAAAAGAAATGCAAGAAAATGGTAATATTATTGAAAATCCTAAAAAAGATATGATAGTTAATGTTGGTAGTGCTGGATATGATAAAAATGGTAATGGGGGTATGCAAATTATACAAGGTAATCCTAAATTTAGTGAATATTGATTAGATTATAATGGTACTGCTAAAGTAATATTAATGGTGCAGGTTATGATTATGATGAACATGGTAATGATGTTTATACTAATAAAACACAAAGTATGTTTAATAATAAATTTGATATGGAAACAACAGAAATTAAAATAGCATTTTATAGTGCTTATTTTTATCGTATATTTGATTTACTTCTTATTAGTGAAAATTTATGAAATGGTATTGGTGAAAGACCTTATTCATTTAAATTTATACCTATAGCAATGACTGACCAAATTATACAAGACCGAATTATTAATTCAAGATTAAATAATGGCACAATGACAGTAACTGAAGCCATTGGTGAATATGATAATATTGACCAACTTATGGCTGAAAATAAATTAGAAACTATTATTATAGAAAATAAAAAATTAAATAAAGAATTAGGAGATAATGAAAATGAGCAATCATCAACGAATTCAATTAATGAAACACGCACATCTACATCTAAAGAGACAACAAGCAATAATTAAACGTTTAAGTCATTGAAAAATATTTCCATTTATAATTAATAATGGAGCAATACCTTTAACTGAAACTGGTTATAAACCTATAAATAGTAAAATTAGTGATTTTGGTCAATATGAATTAATACTTTCTGGTAATACTCCAGTTGTATGTATTTGAAAAAATAGTACTAATATATATATCAAAAAAATAAAGGTATAACAGACCCAGTAACACATAAAACAACAGGCCAAGATGAATTTTATACTAAACAATATAAAATTGGTGATTATTGAAATGCTTATTTAATTGATGATACAAGTGGTGTAGATTTTGGTGGTTTACCTAATAATAGTTTATTTAAAACAATTTCTGCTACAAGACAATATACATTAGTTATGTTTGAAGAACAAATTACAGTAGATGATTACTTACAATTTTGTTGTGTATTTAACGATAAAAATGAAAATATTGGTGGTAATACAGGTAAAAATCAAGATAGACAATTATTATATAGGCTTTATTATATACTCTTAATGTTGCATTTGCTAGAAAGTCTGCTCCTTGTAAACAATAATCTTTTTTTAGAATCTTCAAAATTAAAATCCTAAAAAATAATCAAATTTCCTAAATTAAATATGTAATAATATTACTGTTATTGGTTAATGAAAGTTAACCGGTGGGTAACCAAATCTCACTTATATTATCGAGAACCGTTAGGTTCTCTTTTTTTATTAGTTTAATTTAACAGTTAATTCCTTAATAAAAACAAAAAAACGCAAAAATATGTGATACATACTTTGCGTTTATTATAGTTATATACTATTAAATTATAATGTTTTTATGGTCAATAATTAAGAATATTTAGTCTTATAAATGGGTGAGAATCACAAGAGGATAATTTCCTTATTAAACAAATAGTAACATGATTTCATTATCAGTAATAGTTTTATTAATTTTACCTTGTCCTAAAATTGGTGAACCACCACCCTTACCATCATAGGCTTGCAAAATTTTTTGTAAAATTACATTACTATGATATTGTTTATTACTATGTAATTCTTTACTTGATGCCACTAAGATTAAACTTTCTTGCTCATTATTTTTATTAATAAAAATAATGATAATATTTTGGTACTGATTACGATAATGTTCCATTAATTCACGTAGTGTTTTAATATCTAAACCATTAAAATTAGCAATTAACAATTGATATTGTTCTTTAATTACTGGTACTAAATTTAAATGTTGTTTTAAAACCATAGTTCGTTGTAATTCTTGATTATTAATTTGTCACTTTTTAAATAAACTTTGAAGTTCACTAATTAATAATTTACCATTTCGTCAATCACTAAGGCAAGGTTGTAGTTTACTAATAGTTTTAGCAATGCCTTCAATTTTTAAATCTTGATTAGTATTATTTTTTAGATTTTGATATTGATTAAATCAATTAGCACTTTCTGCTTGCATTGTTAATAATTGTTTACTTAAATATTCACTAATAGTTTGATGTGATGTTAAAGCATGGACACGATATGAACCAGAACCCTTTGATTCAATACTAGTAATTAATAACTGTTCTACTTCTTTCGTATTATGACAGTGTGTTCCTCCACAAAGTTCAATTGAAAAATCACCAAATTTAATCACACGCACTGTTTTATCATATTTTTCACCAAAAAATGCTAATGCTCCTAGTTTAATTGCTTCATCATAAGGACAATGAATAACTTCACATTCGGTTTTACTTTTAATTCAAGTTGCGACTTGTGTTTCAATCTGTTCTTGTTGTTCAGGAGTAATGTTTTCATAATGACTAAAATCTAATCGTAAATATTGGTAGTTATTAAAACTTCCTGATTGCATAACGTGTTGTCCTAATACTTTTCGTAGTGCAGCATGTAGTAAATGTGTTCCAGAATGATTTTTACGAATATCCAAGCGATGATTACTATCAATTGATGCTACTACTAAATCAGTAGTTGTTAGTGTCCCTGTTACTGTTACTTGATGGATATGTTGCTTTTGTGGTCCTTGTTGGACATCACTAACATAGGCACTACCATTAACACCTTTAATGACTCCATCATCGGCTGCTTGTCCACCTTTTTCAGCATAAAAAGGTGTTTCTTGTAAAATTAGAAATCCAGTTTCATCTGTTAACTTTGTTACTTCTTTTTCATCTTTAAACATAAAATTAATATTAGTTTTAGTCTGGTCTTGAGTATAACCAATAAAAGTAGAATCAACTTTTAAATTAGTTAATAATGGAGATTGAAATGTCAATGCTTGATGGTGAGAGCGTGCTTTTCTAGTATTATCTTTACTATTTGCTAACAGTTTTTCAAAGCCTTGTAAGTCAACAGTAGCATGCATTTCTTGCGCCATTTCTAAAGTTAATTCAATTGGGTAACCGTAAGTATCAAATAGTTTAAAAGCACTAACTGCATCTACTTTTTTCTGAGTTTTAATAACTTGTAACAACAACTGTTTGCCTGTACTTAATGTTGTTCAAAACTTAAGTTCTTCACTTTTAATAATAGTAGTTACTAAATCAACTTTATCATGTAATTCATAGTAGTGAAAACCCATTACTTTAACAATTACTGGTACTAGTTTGAATAAAAATGGTTCATTAATACCTAACTTTTGACCGTAAACAACTGCTCGTCTAATTAATCGTCTTAATACATAACCACGGTCTTTACTACTTGGAAAGACACCATCACTAATAGCAAAAACTAAGCATCGAATATGGTCAGCAATAATTTTAAAAGCAGTATTAATGGTTTTTTGTTGTGATTCATTAGTAAAATAATTATTAATATCATACCGAGTATTTGTTAGTTTTTCACAACTATGAATAATAGTTTGAAATAAGTCAGTATCAAAGTTAGTAGGAACATCTTGTAAAATAGCTACTAGTCTTTCTAAACCAGCGCCGGTATCAATATTTCTGCGTGGTAAGTCAGAATAATTGTTTTTACCATCATTATTAAATTGTGAAAAAACAATATTTCAAATTTCAATATAACGATCATTTTCCATATCGTCTTGTAATAGTTTAATACCGATATTTTTTTCATCATATTTAATACCACGATCATAATAAATTTCAGTATTAGGGCCACATGGACCTTGTCCCATATCTCAAAAATTAGTAGCTCTTGTTCCTTTAATAATATGGTCTTGTGGTAATTTAATAATATTTAATCATAAATAATATGTTTCATGGTCTTCACTAAAAACTGTTACATAAAGTAAATTAGGGTCTAAGTTTAATCATTTTTCACTTGTTAAGAACTCTCATCCTCAAGTAATAGCTTCCACTTTAAAATAATCACCGATTGAAAAATTACCTAGCATTTCAAAAAAAGTCTGATGTCGTGCTGTAATTCCAATATTTTCAATATCATTAGTTCTAATGGCTTTTTGTGAGTTAACTAGTCGATTTGCAACTGGAGTACTACGACCATCAAAATATGGTTTTAAAGTAGCAACTCCTGAGTTAATTCATAATAATGATGGGTCATCATTAGGAACTAGTGAAGCACTTGCTAAAACATGGTGGTCATACTTTTTAAAAAAATTTAGTCATGTTGTTCTTACTTTATCTGTTGTTCATTTTGTATTCATAATTTTCTCCTGAAAATAATAAAAAACGTTCCTTATTATTTAGGAACGTTTAATTTTGAACGCGGTACCATCCTAATTCATTTATTAACTTAATAATAAATGCTCTTAATTGTTTATTAAATATGAAAAATTAGGAGCTTCCCATTAATTTTAGTTAAGTGCTTACACTGTCCACTCTCGCTGTTATATAACTAATGATAATAATGGTACTTATCTAATTTAATATTAATATTTTACATATTAATTTCTGTACTAATATTATCTACAAATTATAAATATTGCAAGTAAAACTATTAAAAAGGAATAATAAAAACAAGGGTATAAACAGCATTTTTAACATCTATCAAATAAAAAATCAAAGGCTTTTCTCCCTTTATGTACTATTTTTAAATTTTATCACATAAATGCTGAGAAAAGCCTATCTACGGACTTCTCCCCACATTTTTAAATTAAACATAGCATTACAGTTTCAAAACTAGGTATGTTATTGAATTTATATGCAGCTTATTTTGCATATAAATGAATATGATGTTTTGCAACTTTGATATGTGTTTTAAATGTTCTTCGTATATGTTTTCATACTGACTCAATTTGGTTGGTATTTACACCAGTTTTTGAAACATAGCCATCTTGATGGTTAACTGTTTCATGCTTAGTGAAAACCGATTTCAAAGCGCGATATCCTTTTCAAGAATCAGTATGTACATCACACTTTGAAGAAATGTGGTTTATTGCAAACTGCAAAAGATTTTTACTGTTTGCGTTTTTCAATACTTTCACAATCAGATTGTTGGTTGTTTTTTCATAAATACCAACAATCAAGGTTTTGTTCAACAAGGATCTTCCTTGTTTTTTAAAACCCATATGTGAAAGATACATTTCATCCATTTGCACTATGCCCTCAACAATGAATTGAGGTTCTTGTTTAGCAATGGCACTTCGGATTTTATGACCCATTCTTCAAGCTGTTTTCAAGGTCACTCCCAATTCTTTTGCAACATCAGTTGATGGAATTCCATGTTTGGTGTTTATTCATCTAAAGATGAGATAAAACCAAGATATTAAAGGTGTTTGTGACTTTGAAAATATAGTGCCCGTGAGAATACTGAATGTTTGATGACATTTCAAACATCTCATTTTTCTTAAATTAGAAGTATTCAAATTAAAACTAGAACACCTAATACATTTGCTTTGTTTCAAACTTGCTATATATGCAAGACATTGTTTTTCAGTTTGAAAAGTATTATTGAACTCATTAAATTTCATTGTTTCCTCCACAAGTACATGTGGGGAGAAGTCCGAAATCAAATTTATACTTATAAAAATATTAATATATGATAAAATTTTAATACTACTTGATGAATTGAAATAAAATTTTAAATAACCACAAGAAAGAGGAATAGTAAAATGAGTGAACACGACATCCTGAATTGAATAGGTGCTGTTGCTAGTGTTAGTATACTTGTTTTTCTATTATTATTTTTAATAATAGTATTTTCATTAAACTATAAGAATAAAAGTAAAGTTAAAAAAACACTTTGTTCAAATGATTTTAATAAACTTATAGGAACATAAAAACAACTAACAATAGGTATAGAGAAATATTTTCAAGAAATTTTTATAAAAGATGTCGATAGCCTTTGTGGGCGCATAACTTTAACTCATAGATTAAAACTAACAAGAACGATATAACTATCGTTCTTTTTTTGTTAAGAATTAAATCAACTGTCATAGAAGTCAAATTGTGAGTACGAAATGTAAATACTTCTATATCAGGATAAAAGCGTGATTTTAAAATATTAATAGAATTGTTAAATTATCTAATTGAGATTGATTTATATTAGCGCATAGGAAATAGTTTAACCATAAACCCTGTTTTATTTCTATTTTTAAATCATTACACATAAAGGGGGTTATATATTACATACATACCTTATCAATTATATATTAACATAAATTAAATAATTAGTAATATATATTTAATTTATTTAGGTCTTGTCACCACTAGTGAACAAGAACCGCAAACATATACGTATTAATATATTAACCTTTATGCTGTAGGCAACGTTCAATATTAAAAAATAATTAATAAAGGAGAAAAATAACATGAAATATACTTATTTATTAAAATATAAAGTTAATTATACTCATGAAACAAAATATAAAGTATTTACTAAAATTGAAAATGCTATTAATTTTCATAAAAATTATAAACATCCTATATTAAATGATAATACTTATGAAAGAATAGTTACTACAAAAGCATTTATTACAAATTATGAAATATTAGTAATGGAATTAGATATAAATATTTAAAAGGAGAATATATATGTATTTATGAAAATAAAATCTTGAATATAAAAAAACTTATTTAAATAATATTATTACTAATAGTTGTGATATTTGTCGTAAAAAATCATCTATAAATAATAGAACATGTAATAAATGTTTTAAAAGGTTAAGTAATTATGAATAATTTAATTTTTAAAAAGATACACATCAATATTTTTTAGAAGATAAAGAATTAATATCAGTTTCTAGAATTATTGATAATTATTTAGGTTTTGGTTATAGTCATATATCACCAGAAGTTTTAAAAAATGCTGCAGTTCGTGGTAAATGAGTTCATAAACTTAATGAATTATATTTAATTAATATTAATAAAGAAAATATTATTAATGATTTATTAAAAAAATTAAAACCTTTAACAAATGAAATAAATTATTCTTATTGTGAAAAATCATTAATATTTTTAAAAGAAAAATTTAAAGATAAAAATAATTTTGAATTTATTATTGAAAAACCAATTAGTCATAATAATATTGCAGGAACACCAGATTTAGTTTATTTAGATAAATTACAAAATAAGTATTATTTAGTTGATTATAAAACTTATGCTTGTATTGATAAAGATAAATTAAAAAGAATTAAATTACAATTAACTGCTTATTATTGAATATTACAAAATAATGGTATAAGTCTATTTAATAAGGCTTTTCTCCCTTTATGTACTATTTTTAAATTTTATCACATAAATGCTGAGAAAAGCCTATCTACGGACTTCTCCCCACATTTTTAAATTAAACATAGCATTACAGTTTAAAAACTAGGTATGTTATTGAATTTATATGCAGCTTCTTTTGCATATAAATGAATATGATGTTTTGCAACTTTGATATGTGTTTTAAATGTTCTTCGTATATGTTTTCATACTGACTCAATTTGGTTGGTATTTACACCAGTTTTTGAAACATAGCCATCTTGATGGTTAACTGTTTCATGCTTAGTGAAAACCGATTTCAAATCGCGATATCCTTTTCAAGAATCAGTATGTACATCACACTTTGAAGAAATGTGGTTTATTGCAAACTGCAAAAGATTTTTACTGTTTGCGTTTTTCAATACTTTCACAATCAGATTGTTGGTTGTTTTTTCATAAATACCAACAATCAAGGTTTTGTTCAACAAGGATCTTCCTTGTTTTTTAAACCCATATGTGAAAGATACATTTCATCCATTTGCACTATGCCCTCGACAATGAATTGAGGTTCTTGTTTAGCAATGGCACTTCGGATTTTATGACCCATTCTTCAAGCTGTTTTCAAGGTCACTCCCAATTCTTTTGCAACATCAGTTGATGGAATTCCATGTTTGGTGTTTATTCATCTAAAGATGAGATAAAACCAAGATATTAAAGGTGTTTGTGACTTTGAAAATATAGTGCCCGTGAGAATACTGAATGTTTGATGACATTTCAAACATCTCATTTTTCTTAAATTAGAAGTATTCAAATTAAAACTAGAACACCTAATACATTTGCTTTGTTTCAAACTTGCTATATATGCAAGACATTGTTTTTCAGTTTTAAAGTATTATTGAACTCATTCAATTTCATTGTTTCCTCCACAAGTACATGTGGGGAGAAGTCCGTTTAATAAAACTTATGTATATTTAACAAATAAAAATGAACAAAAAGAAATAGAAATTGAAATAACAAATGAATTATTAATTGAATGATTTAATGCAAAAACAAAATATTTTAAAGGAGAAATTAAAAATGAAAATGAATAATTTAAATAAAGAAGAAATAGAACAAATTAAAGAAAAAATTAAATATTTAAATGAATTATTAGAATATGCGCAGGATGAAGTAATTGAATTTGAAATTAGAAAACAAATTAAATATGAATTAAGTTTATTAAAAACAAGGATAAATAAATATGAATAGAAAAGAATGATAAAAATGATTACTGAAAAAACAATTAAAGAAAAAACTATTTATTCTTGTAATTCAATTGAATTTGATAAATTACCTAAAAAATTAGATAGTAATCTAAATAATTGAATTATTATTAATAGTCATTTAGTTATTAATCTAAATAAAAATATTGAAGTACATTTAGATAATAGATTTAAAAAATTTAAAAAATGAAAGTAGAAGGAGAAATAGAAAATGACTAATAATTTAAGTAATATTAATAAAAATCAATTAACTATTGAACAATGATTTACTAATAAAAATCAAGGGAGTATTATTAATGAAAAAGAAATACAAAGATTTAAAAGTAATGTATTAGCAATTAAAAATAATTTAGGTTTAGTAAATGCTAATTTAGGAACTATATTAGAAAGTTGTTATCAAGCAACATTATTAAATTTACCATTAGAAAAAAACTTTGGTTATTGTTGAGTTGTACCTTTTAAAGGTAAAGCACAATTTCAAATGGGTTATAAAGGTTATATTCAATTAGCATTAAGAAGTCAACAATATAAAGAAATTAATGTTAGTGATGTAAGACTTGGTGAAATTAAAAAAATAGATAGATTAAAAGGTATTAAATTTACTTGAATACAAAATGAATTAGAACGTTTAAAAGCACCAGTAATTGGTTATGTTGCTTATTTTAAATTAAAAAATGGTTATGAAAAATATTTATATATGAGTAAAGAAGAAATAGAAAATCATTTTAATACTTATAGTGAAACTTATAAAAAAAATAAAAAATTTATTGTTAGTAGTTTTGAAGCAATGGCACTTAAAACTGTACTAACTCAATTATTAAGAAAATGGGGCATTATGTCAGTTGAATTACAAACTGCTTATGAAAATGACCAAGCAGTTATTACTGAAACTGAAAAAATATATATTGATAATCCAAATACTAATACAAATTATGAAGAAGTATTAAATAAATTAAATGAAGAAGAACAATTAATAGAAAATTTTGAAATTTAATTATGAATAAAGAAAAATTACTTAAATTATTAATGAAAATTTGAATTGTGCTTATACATCATTATTTGATGAATTAAATATTTTATTAGAAAAAATAGAAAATGGAGAATTTGATAATGAATAATCAACAAATAAGAATTACTTGTGAGTATTGTAAAGAAAAAGTTAATAAATGATTTACAATTTATAAAAATGATAATTGCGAAAGTGATTACATTAGAATATGTGATTATTGTTACACATATGGAAAGAAGCATTAATATGACTAATTATTTACTTTCAGTAGACCCAAGTATGAAAAATACTGGATTTACTTTATGAGATGTTAAATGATGTCATGGTGGATGTGGTAAAGAAATATGTCATCACCATACACCAATATTAATTAGTAGTTGTAGTTTTAAAAAAAATTATATTGATAATTTTTATAGAGATATGCATTATGTTATATATGGTACTTTAGAATTAAAAAATGAATTAACTAATTCTAAAAATAATTTAGATTTAGTTATTGAACGTGGTACTTTTCATAGTAAAAATGGTATTGGTTATGAAACTAAAGAACATTTACGTGGTTTTATTGCTGGACAATTTAATAAATTAATAACAAAAGATATGTTAATAAGTCCAAGTGAATGAAAAAAATGATATGTAAAAAAATCATTTAGTCAATTTGAAAAAAACTTTATATGAATAAAAAATACTTAAATACATTTAGCAAATGAATTAATAATTAAACAAGGTTGAAATATAAAAATATCAAATCATGATGAAGCAGATAGTTTATTAATTGGTTGATATTATTTAAATAAGGAAGTGAAATAAAATGACAGTATATTGATGTAATGAATGCGAAATTGCCTATTGTAATGAATAACTATGGTAATAAATGTGAATGTTACCAATGTCTATTAAACATAAAATGGGAGAAGGAGAATAAATAATGCAAAAATATTTATTTATTTGTTCTTGTGATAATGTTTATCTTAGTTTATGAAGAGCAATGTTACATCAAAATTTTCATAAAAGTAAAATTACAGTTTATTTAATAATTTAATAAGAAAAAATTTATAAAAGGAGTAAAAAATGAAAATTAAATGAAAGAAAATGGGTTATAAAAAATTACATAAACATAAATTAAAAATTGAAAGAAATAAAAGAAGAGAAAATAAGGAGTAAATAATGAGAAATATTAAACTTGAATGATTTTATAGTGAAGAAAGTCCAAAAATTATTAAATGTCCTACAGTAGAATTATTAAAAAATAAAGAAGATGCTTTATGTTATTTATTAGCATTACATTTATATCCAAAATTTTATCAACAAGATATTTATTATTCATGAATATTAGAAAATAATCAAACTGGATATTTAATTATTTGTGGTAATAATAGAGATACTATTGGACATATGAAATTTAAATTTATAAAAGGAGAATAAAAATGGAAACAAATAATTATACATTAACTAAATTAATAAGAACTGGAATTAGTCCAATTTCAGCAATGATAGGTACAAGTGCTTATTATGGTAAAATAATAGATAATCCATTATTAGGTTCAATTAATAGTTTATTATTTGGTAAAAAATTAGGTTTTGATATATGAAATTTAAATCAAAGACCTTCTGCTAAAACTAAACTAATTAATAGTTCTAAAAAAATATTATTAGGTTTAGGAACAATTGGGTTAGCAAATTATGCAAAATTTACTAATACAAATATCAATCCAAATCCAACTGAAAATCCAATAACTACAACAACAGTAGACCCATTTCCACCAGATTTATTATTAAGTACTACTAATACTACTGATAATAATTTAATGGATTGAGATACTTATATTTCATTAAATGCTTATGGTATTTCAAATCTTATAGCAGGAATTACTGAATTAATACCTAATAGATTTGAAACTATTCGTAAAGTAGCAAATATGGCAAATGGTGGATGTTTAATATCAACTGGTGTTGCTATTGGTATTAATAATGGTTTTGATAATGCAAGTGCTATTCCTACTATTATTGCTGGTGCAAGTGAAATTACACATAGTTTATTACCGATAGAAACAAATCATGATAGAGAAATGCAAGAAACATCATTTACTAATGAAACAGCAAGATTAATTAATAATGATATTGATAATAGATTTACCATCAATAGCGAAACAAGTAGTCAATATGGTAGTGATAATATGAGTGAAGTACCATTAAACAATGCTGATAATCATTCATTAAATTGAGATTATAATCACATGAGTTTATAAATAAAAATGCCTTTAATAGGCATTTTTTTAATTATTAACAGTATTTAATTTTTCTAATTTTTGTCTTAATTTTAATTCTTTTTTATCTTTTTTAGACATTTTAATTTTATTTTGTTTATCTTTTAAATGTGATTTAAGAGTATGATGTCCACCTAATATTACACCAATAGCCATTAAACAATCACCAATAATTTGTAAAATTTCATGTATTCCCATTTTTATCACCACCTTTCTAAATATGATAATGATAGATTATTAAAAATAATTTTAAGTATATTAGGTATTTTGATTAGTTGTTCATTTGTTGGTTTAATGTTGTTTATGATTTATAAAGTTATATTAATAGTTAATAAAGTATTATAGAAAGGTAAATTATTATGAAAATATTTAAAAGAAAAGAAAAACTAACTGAAAATGATAATACAAAGTTATTTAGTTTAAGTAAAGAAAAAAACAATACATGATTCTATATTAGATTTTTTTGGATTTAATAGTTTTAATCATGAAACTCATTTTACTGATTTTGTAGCAGAAAATAATGCTAATTTATATAATGCACCATTAGAAATTAATAACGAAAATTGGGCGTATCAAGTTAATAGTTAGATTTAATAAGAACTTAAATGAGAGATAATACTCTCATTTTTAATTGTTAAACAATTATAATTAATTATTTTGATAAATCTGTACTTTATTAAAGTAGCAAAAAAAGATAAACAATTAATGAAAATAGTAAAAAGACTAAGTTTAAAGTAAGGAGAAATAATTATGAATAAATACTTACTTTCAGTAGACCCAAGTATGAAAAATACTGGGTTTACATTATGAGAAAAAAATATAAGTAAAGATTGAAAAAAAATTCAAGATAATACACCATATGAATATTGAAAACCAATATTAATAGAAAGTTATAGTTTTAATAAGAAAAGTGAAGTTAATTCTATTATTACAAATAATTTTAATGATTTAATTAATGATTTTATTTTTTCAATGTTAACTGTTAAAAAAAATACTTTTTTACAACAAAGTGATATTGATAATATACTTAGTAAATTAACTTTAATTATTGAACGTGGTATATTTAATCCAAAAATGGGTCGTGGTAAAGAAACTTTAGACCATTTAAGAGGTTTTATTGCTGGACAATTTAATAAATCATTAACAAAAGATATGTTAATAAGTCCAAGTGAATGAAAAAGTGGATGAAGTAAAAGTATTAATGAAGATATTATTAAGTTTGATTGAATAGGAATTGGTCCACGTGCTTGAGATAAAGAATTATCATTAGAAATAGCAAATTGATTAATTAAACAAAATAATTGAAATATAGAAATTCATGACCATGACCAAGCAGAAAGTTTATTAATTGGTTGATATTATATAAATAAGGAGAATAAATAATGATTCGTTATTACTGTAATAAAAAAGCAAGTATTAAATTAAATAATAGAAAATTAAAAGATAAAGATACTAAATTTGAAATGTATTTATGTAATAAATGTTGAAATAATAAAGATTTTGATTAATAGGAGAATAAATAATGAAAAAATATTTATTTATTTGTTCTTGTGATAATGTTTATCTTAGTTTATGAAGAGCAATGTTACATCAAAATTTTCATAAAAGTAAAATTACAGTTTATTTAATAATTTAATAAGAAAAAAATTATAAAAGGAGTAAAAAATGAAAATTAAATGAAAGAAAATGGGTTATAAAAAATTACATAAACATAAATTAAAAATTGAAAGAAATAAAAGAAGAGAAAATAAGGAGAATAATTAATGCAAAAGCCAAAACAAGAAAAAGTATTATTAAAATGTATTGTTAAAGATTGTAATAAAAAAGTATTAATTAAATTACAATCTACAGATTTAGAAAATACTTCTATTCAATTTTTTAAAATGTGTAAAAACATCAATTAGATTTTAATAATAAAGTAAAAGAAATAAAAGAATATTATGATAATAAAATAAAAATTAAGGAGTAAATAATGATAAATTGTACAATAGATGAATTTTTAAATAAATGAAAAAAAGAAAAATATTATAATGTAAGTGTTGGTCATTTTTCAGTTGAACAAGATTTTACTTTAAATTTTAAACAATTACATATTGATAAAAATAATATTGAAGAATTTAAAGAATTGATAAATGATTATGAAATAAATGTAAGAATGTGAAATATAAAAGAAAGATGTAAACAATGTCATCATCATAATTCTCAAATAGAAATTGATGAAGAAGAATAAAATAAGGAGTAAATAATGAATAAAGAAATAGAACAACAAATTAAAGAATTTACTAATCAAATAAATATTAAATTAACTAACACTGAACAAGAAGTATTAAATATAATTATTAATAATTATATAAATATTAGTAAACATTTAATTGACATAAGTGAAAAACATAAAAAAGAACATTAATAATTAAATTATACATATTTAATAAATATTTATGATATAAAAATAATATAAACTTAATAATAGTTTTTAACTTATTACTTTATTTTTAAAGTAAATGAGTTTTTATTTTGAAAGGAGAATTTATGGATAAATTACAAGCACAAATTAAAGCATTAGAAAAAGAGATTGAAATAAAAAATAAAATGATCCTCTTTACTGAGAAAAAAAATAATATTGAAATTAATAAAAAAAATCCAGATAGTAAATTTCTAAAATTTTATAATAATGAAATTGAAAAATATCAAAAAGAAATTTGTGAAATTTATAATGAACTTTATAAATTATGAGAAGAAGAAAATAAATGTAATTTAAATATTTCAGACCAAGTACATGAAGATAAATCAAGTCCATTATTACAAGAACATATATTAAATATAAATAATGAAGAAAATTTATTAAATGCAAATAATCATTCTAATGATAGTCGTTGTACTATTTTATAAATAAAAAAAGTTACCTTAATTGGTAACTTTTTAATTAGATTGGGTGGGAATAGTATTTTGTTTAGATTTTAAGTAAATTATTGTTAATATTAATGAAAAAAATATACTAAATGATAAAAGTACAATTGAAATATAAAATTGTACTATAAAACCAATATAATTATTATAATTAGGTTTTTGATTTACACCATATGACGCATATTTTCATGAAAAAGACATTATTAAAACCCGATAGCAAGACCAAAAGAATAAAATATGGAGGATTTAATGTATTTTTTATTAATTGATTTTATTTTAGTCATTTTATTTTCTCCAAATTAATATTTATTTTTATTTTATTATATCAAACTATCTGGGATTTAACACTATTTTAGATATAATTAATTATACTTCTTGATAAAGAAGTATAAAAATCAGTGTGTCCATATGGTTTATCATGCCAAACCAGTTGGATTTGATTTGTTATAGGGAACATTTGTATTTTTCATTTAAATTCTTTAGTTGAATTATCATAAAAATCTAAATAAGTATGTTTGATATCATTAACATTTGTTGAAAAATTATATCCTCACATATAACCATATAATTCATCACTAGAAATTTCATATAAATTATTAATATTACTTGGAATAGCAGATATTGTAGCTTTGCCTTTATATGATTTTAATTGTACTATTGATTGACTATCATCTTTAATTTCATAATTTTCAAATATTTTTAACGGACTTCTCCCCACATGTACTTGTGGAGGAAACAATGAAATTGAATGAGTTCAATAATACTTTTCAAACTGAAAAACAATATCTTGCATATATAGCAAGTTTGAAACAAAGCAAATGTATTAGGTGTTCTACTTTTAATTTGAATACTTCTAATTTAAGAAAAATGATATGTTTGAAATGTCATCAAACATTCAGTATTCTCACGGGCACTATATTTTCAAAGTCACAAACACCTTTAATATCTTGGTTTTATCTCATCTTTAGATGAATAAACACCAAACATGGAATTCCATCAACTGATGTTGCAAAAGCATTGGGAGTGACCTTGAAAACAGCTTGAAGAATGGGTCATAAAATCCGAAGTGCCATTGCTAAACAAGAACCTCAATTCATTGTTGAGGGCATAGTGCAAATGGATGAAATGTATCTTTCACATATGGGTTAAAAAACAAGGAAGATCCTTGTTGAACAAAACCTTGATTGTTGGTATTTATGAAAAAACAACCAACAATCTGATTGTGAAAGTATTGAAAAACGCAAACAGTAAAAATCTTTTGCAGTTTGCAATAAACCACATTTCTTCAAAGTGTGATGTACATACTGATTCTTGAAAAGGATATCGCGATTTGAAATCGGTTTTCACTAAGCATGAAACAGTTAACCATCAAGATGGCTATGTTTCAAAAACTGGTGTAAATACCAACCAAATTGAGTCAGTATGAAAACATATACGAAGAACATTTAAAACACATATCAAAGTTGCAAAACATCATATTCATTTATATGCCAAAGAAGCTGCATATAAATTCAATAACATACCTAGTTTTGAAACTGTAATGCTATGTTTAATTTAAAAATGTGGGAAGAAGTCCGTAGATAGGCTTTTCTCAGCATTTATGTGATAAAATTAAAAATAGTACATAAAGGGAGAAAAGCCTTATTAAATTACCACAAGACCATATTATTAAAGGAACAAGAGCTACTAATTTTTGAGATATAGGACAAGGTCCATGTGGCCCTAATACTGAAATTTATTATGATCGTGGTATTAAATATGATGAAAAAAATATTGGTATTAAACTATTACAAGACGATATGGAAAATAATCGTTATATTGAAATTTGAAATATTGTTTTTTCACAATTTAATAATGATGGTAAAAACAATTATTCTGATATAAGTAAGTGCTTTTCTGGTTGAAACCAATACTTGCAACCAGAAAAAGAAGAATTTATAAAAGATAGCCTTGTAATTATTAGCGATACTGCTATTTCTGCTAGAATTAATAGTTCATTTTATCTTCTTGCCAAAACCATAATTAAAATTGATCATCATCCAGTGACTGATTTATATGGTAAATTAAACTGAATTGATGAAAAATCATCATCAGCATCACAAATGATTGCCATGTTAAGTTCTCATTTAATTAGATATGGATATTACAACGACAGGTTCCCATAGTTCTGTAATAGCCTAAAAATAGATTCATGCCTTCTATATACCGAATGCCACCTACCCAATAAACAAGTTTCCGGTAGATTTATCCCAGACTAGGCAGAAATATTCTGGTTTTGACATTGTTTTAAAGCTTACGATACTTCATCAAAGGTTCACTTGCGTTCATCTTTCTATTTAACACCTGACACTTTCAATTAGTACCTTTTCCATAACGCTCATAACCTTGGCTCTTTACCAACGCTACTTATGGTGGTGAACCTACTCTTGTAAGTCGATTCAAGGGTTCTACCCTCATCTACTACATAGCTTCGCTATGGCACACTCTGACTTTTTACTTTTTTCGTTTTCTATGGTTCTAAAATTGTTAGTTTAATAATAACATAATATTCTCTGCTGGAATTTGTTTTGTCCTAATTTTAATATCTTTGTTATTTTTATAAGCAATATACTCTTCCATACAAACAATAAAATCTTCAATTGTTTCAAAACTATTACCATAAAATTCAATTAACTCTTTTTTAAATCAACGGTTTAAGAATTCATTAGTTTGATTGCCTTTAAATTGAGATAACGAACTTGAATTTTTAGCATTCATTTCTTGTTCAATGAATTCTGAAACTTCACTACTTAATCCACCAGTTCCTCTATCACGTTGAACTATAAATTCAACATCTTTTAAGTTTAATTCATCAATTTTTGCTTTACATTTTTCTAAAACTGTCATAATATTTTTTTTAGTTTCAGTAGGAATAATTGAAAATCCAAGAATATAATTTGAGTTTCAATTAATGAAAAATATTATCGTAAATTTCTTTAAAACATTACTAATTAACAACTTTAACATAGTACCATCAAAACCAATAACAGGAATTATTTTTTCCTCTTTGTACTCTTTAGTTAAATAAGAAAAATTTGATTCTTCAGTAGGTTTATTATCAGAGTTATATTTTTTAGGTTTTCTAAATTGTGTTAGTAATGTTATTTTCAATAAAAATTTGTTTAATAGGATAATAAGAAGCGGGTATTTCTTTACTCCTTAAAGCAATTAATAGTTTTGGAATGCTTAAAAAACTTTTGCCAACGTTTTTACCCACAGTTGACGTTAGTGCTAATTTAAGAATTTCTTCTTTAATTCTTGAGCTAAAGGGATTGATTTTGATTGGGGTTTTGCTACCATGGTCATTACCCTTTAATTTTGAAAGCGTAGATTTGGTAATAGATAAGTATTTAAGCATGGTTTTTTGTTTAATTTTACCCATAAATTCGAGATATAATTTTTGTATTCTAATTTTATTTTGTAACTTAATTTTCTTAAATTTAAAGTAGTTTTAAGATCATGATTAACTATTCCTTGTTCTTGTCGGGTTTCAATCATGATCGTATGCGCTTTTTTATAAATTCATTATTCACCTTTAAGTTTTGAACTTCTTTTCTAAGTTCTTTATTCTCTTCTTCTAATACTTTAATTCTTGCTAATTTTTTATCATCAGAAATTTTAGAAGAAATTATTTTTCCTGGTTGTAATATTTCATATTTCATATTATTGTAGCTAACCATCTTAGTTCATGTGTAGGTTGTAAGTGTGTTTAGTTACATCTAAACCTAAATCTATAAATATTTTTTTACCTTCTTGTTTGTCTTCAAGGTATCGTTTCACGACTTCTTTTTTAATTTCGTAGGTGTATTTCATTTTAGCATCAAATCATTTTCTATAATTTTACAACATAGAACATGGATTTTGAAAAAAGTTAAAAGTTGTAAATTATCCCCAAATTAGGAGAAGAATTTTTTATTGTTAAAAACTGGTCGAAAATCTTTAAGTTCTATGACTGAACAAAAACGAGAAATAGAATTATTAAATAAACAAGTTAAAAAACTAAAATTGGAGAATGAAATTTTAAAAAAGTTCAATGCTTATATCAAGAAAATAACCAACAAAAAATCAAAATAATTACTGATTTTGTTGCTAAGAATAAAAATTATTCAAAAGAACTAATTATTAAACATCTTGATATAAGTCGAGTAATTCTTTATAGGTGAATTGATAAGTAATCTTAATTTAACCAAGAAAGTTTCATCAATTAAAAAAATGACCAAATTTGGTCATTTTTTATATAAATTGTTTGTAATTATTAAATAATTAATATTCTTCTTCTCTAGCATCTCTACCATTTTCTAGTAACTGTTCTGTTGTCATTAAGCCAGTTCCAGCAGGAATTAAGTTTCCTAAAATAACATTTTCTTTTAGGCCTCTTAAATTATCAGTTTTAGATTTAATAACCGCATTAGTTAATACTCTAGTTGTATCTTGGAATGAAGCTGCTGCTAAGAATGAATCAGATTCTAATGGTGCTTTCTTAATTCCTAAGATTAATGGACGACCAAAGGCAGGTGTTTTACCAGCATAAATAATTTTAGCATTAACTTGTTTGAACTCTTTAATATCAACAATTTCTCCTGGTAATAATGATGAATCACCACCTTCAAAGATGAAGATACGGTTTAACATTTGTTTAACAATGATTTCAATATACTTATCGGAAATTTCAATTCCTTGTAAACGATAAACACGTTGTACTTCTTTTAAGATATATTGTTGTACTTCAATAATACCAGCAACTTCTAATAGTTGAATAATATTAATAGCACCTTCAGTTAATTTTTGGCCAATTTTAACTGTATCACCTGTTTTAATACGTAGTTGTGCATTATATTGTGTTTTATATTCTTTGTAATCAAGTTTTGATTTAACAGCAATCGTATAAATACCTTGTTCTTCACGAATTTCAGTAATTTTACCTTCAAATTCACTAATAATAGCAACTGCACCTTTGGGGTTAGTAACGTCTAATAGTTCCTTAATTCTTGGTAATCCTTGGGTAATATCACTACCACCAGCAACTCCACCAGTATGGAAGGTTCTCATGGTTAGTTGGGTACCTGGTTCACCAATTGATTGCGCAGCAATAATTCCAACTGCTTCACCAATCGCCACAATTTCACCAGTAGTTAAGTTAACACCATAACATTTTTGACAAACACCATATCCAGCTTCACAAGTTAGTACGGAACGAATATTTAATTTTTCAACTTTAGCTTGTAAGATTGCTTCAACTAGTTTTTCCGTGATTAATTCATTGTTTGGGACAATCACATTATTATTAGCATCAACAACATCACCTTGGACATAACGTCCAAATAAACGGTCATGTAATGGCACGATAATATTATTACGTTTTAAGTCAACAATATCACTAATGATGAAGCCATTACCAGTTTTACAATCAAATTCAGTAACAATAATATCTTGCGAAACATCAACTAGTCTTCGTGTTAAGTATCCTGAGTCAGAAGTTTTCAACGCCATATCAGCCATTCCTTTTCGGGCACCATGGGTTGAAATAAAGAATTCTGACACGTTTAATCCTTCACGAAATGAAGATTTAATCGGTAATTCAATAACTTCCCCTTTGGGATTGTTCATTAAACCACGCATCCCTACTAATTGTGTAAAGTTACTAATATTAGTACGAGCACCTGAATCTCACATCATAAAGATTGGATTGTTAATATCTTTTTTTAAGACTGTTTCTAATTCATCTTGAATAATATTTTTAATAGTTCCTCATTTATTAATAATGTGGTAGTGGCGTTCGCGATTAGTTAACATTCCATCTTTGTAAAATTTATTAATATCTTTAACATATTGGTCAGCTTCTGAGAATAGTCGTGTTTTACCTGAGTAAGATACAACGTCACCAGCAGAAATTGTTGTTCCCGAAATTGTTGAGAATTTAAACCCAAGGTTTTTCATTTTATCTAACATTTCAGCTGTTGGTTGTGTTCCAAATATTTTAAAGTATTTATGAATAACATCAGCTAAGTTCTTTTTCTTGAATGGTTCAACAATACTTCTTGTTTTAACAAATTCACGGAAGTCAGCATCGGGCATAACAAGGTCTTCAGTATGAATTTCTGTTAAATTAGTAATGTTAGGGCGGTTAATAAAGGGCATACGACTTGAAAATATTTGGTTAAAAATAATTTTACCAATCGTTGTAATTAAAAACTTGTTTTGATCAACCTCAGCAAATTTATTTTTACCTAAACTTGAGACACGAATCCCAATAATAGCATGTAATGATACTGTTTTAGTGTCATAGGCTTTAACTGCTTCATTAATATCTTTAAAGATTATTCCTTGTCCTAATTCATCCATTTTTTCGATGGTTAAATAGTAGTTACCAAGGACCATATCTTGGGTTGGTGTCACAATCGGTTTTCCATCTTTAGGACTTAAAATATTTTTTGAACCTAACATTAAACTACGAGCTTCAGCTACTGCTTCTTGGGTAATTGGCACGTGAACAGCCATTTGGTCACCATCGAAATCGGCATTGAAAGCAGGAGTAACTAATGGGTGTAAACGAATAGCTTTTCCTTTAACTAGTACTACTTCAAAAGCTTGAATTCCTAGTCTATGTAAGGTTGGAGCACGGTTTAACAAGACAGGGCGATCTTTAACTACTTCTTCTAAAATATCTCAAATTCGTTCATCTTGTACTTCAATTAATTTTTCAGCAATTTTAATATTTAAAGCTAACTCATGATGAACTAATCTTTGAATTACGAATGGTTTGAATAAAATGATAGCCATATCACGAGGAATTCCACATTGGTACATTTTTAATTCTGGACCAACGGCAATAACACTTCTTCCTGAATAGTCAACTCGTTTTCCTAATAAGTTTTGACGGAAACGTCCTTGTTTTCCTTTTAACGTTGAAGTTAAAGATTTTAATGGGCGCTTATCTCTACCAGTTACGGGACGGGCTTTACGTTCATTGTCGAATAAAGCATCAACGGCTTCTTGGAGCATTCTTTTTTCATTATTAATAATTAAAATCGGAGCACCCATTTGTTTTACTTTTTTTAGACGTTCATTACGGATAATGATTCTACGGTACAAGTCATTGATTTCAGATGTTGTAAATCGTCCCCCATCTAATTGGATAATGGGGCGGATATCAGGGGGAATAACAGGAATTGCATGCATTACCATTCATTCTGGTTTGTTGCCAGATTTGGCAAATGAGTCAATCACATCTAAACGACGCATTAATTTTCTACGGTCAGTTTGTGACTTTTTATTTAGTAATTGTTTTTTAATCGCAATGAATTCTTTTTCTAAATTAATATTTTTCAATAAAAATTCAATCGCAGCAGCACCAATCCCAAATTTAGTTCCCGTATGTTTAGTAATAAATTGCGCACATTCATCCATTGAGAACGGACGAGATGTGTCTGATAATGTATCAGTTAACATTTGCGCACGAGTATGGGCAAAAGAATTAGGTTCTAATTGGTCTAAAATTTGGGTAAATACTTTACGTAAACGGTTACGAGTATCAGCTGATGATTTAGCATTTCCTAAATCCATAATCATTTTTTGTTTTAATCCTTTGGCAGTTCCAGGTTCTAAAACAATATAAGAAACAAAATAAGCAACTTCTTCTAAGTCTTTGGCTTTCATATCTAATGCTAATGCAATTCGTGATGGTGATGCTTTTAACATTCAAATGTGCGTTACTGGTTCTTCAAGTTCAATGTGACCTAAACGTTCTCTTCGCACAATGGCTTCCGTAATTTCCACTAAACAGCGTTCACAAACTTTACCTTTGTTTTTGATTTTCTTGTACTTACCACAAGTACATTCATAGTTTTTAGTTGGACCAAAGATTCTGGCATCAAATAATCCATCTTTTTCTGGTTTTAATGATTTGTAATTAATAGTTTCTGGTTTCGTAATTTCTCCATGTGATCAAGAACGGATTTGATCGGCAGAAGCAAGCGAAATTTTAATAGCAGTATAATGTTTTGAATTTTTTTGCATAATTTATTGCTCCATTTCTAATCTTCAAGATAACTTTCAACTTCTTCGTCATAAGTTACTACTTTTTGTTCTTGACCTTTTTCATCAATTAACATAATATTAATTCCTAAACCTTGTAGTTCTTTTGTTAAAACGTTGAATGATTCAGGGATACCAGGCGTTGGAATTTGTTTATTACGTAGGATTGCTTCGTAAGTTTTAATTCTGCCTTTGATATCATCGGATTTAATAGTTAAGATTTCTTGTAATGTATGGGAAGCGCCATAGGCTTCTAAGGCTCAAACTTCCATTTCTCCAAATCTTTGTCCCCCATTTTGGGCTTTTCCACCTAATGGTTGCTGAGTAATTAATGAGTATGGACCAACGTTACGCGCATGTAATTTATCATCAACCATGTGTGATAGTTTTAGCATGTACATAACACCAACTGAGATTTTCTTAGCAAACTTTTCACCAGTTAAGCCATCATACAATGTTAATTTATCAAAGTCATTGTATTTAGCTTCTTTCATGATGTCTAGTAAATCTTGATTTTTAGCACCATCGAAAACAGGAGTTGCAACTTTAATGCCTAAAGTTTTAGCGGCCATTCCTAAATGTAATTCCAGTATTTGGCCAATATTCATCCGTGATGGTACTCCTAGTGGGTTTAACATAATGTCAACTGGTGTTCCATCTTCTAAGAATGGCATGTCTTCTTCTGGTAATACTTTGGAAATAACCCCTTTGTTTCCGTGACGTCCCGCCATTTTATCTCCTTCACGAATTTTACGTTTTTGCACGATAAAGACTTTAACGACTTCTTCAACTTCAGATGGTAGATCAAAGCCATCTTCACGCTTATAACGTTTAATGCATTGCACAATACCAGCGCCACCGTTGGGAACACGTAGTGAGTTGTCTTTAACGTTACGTGATTTTTCTCCGAAAATAGCAGCAAGTAATTTTTCTTCAGCTGTTGATTGCGTTTGTCCTTTTGGTGTGACTTTACCAACTAGGATATCGCCTTCTTTAACTTCAGTTTCAATTAGTACAATTCCTTCATCATCTAAATATCGACGAGATTGTTCGGAAGTATTAGGGATTTCACGAGTGATTTCTTCTTTACCTTGTTTTGTTTTACGACATTCTAGATTATATTCTTCAATGTGAATTGATGTATAAACATCATCTTTAACTAAACGTTCACTAATGATAATGGCATCTTCATAGTTATAACCATGTCAAGTCATGAAAGCAATAATAACGTTTTGTCCTAAAGCAAGTTCACCATCTTTCATTGATGGACCATCAGCTAGGATTTGATTTACTTCAACAACATCACCTGCTTTAACAAGGGGAATATGGGTTACTGAAGTCCCTTGGTTACTACGTTCAAAACGGCTTAGTTCATAAGTTGTAACTTCATCTTTTGATTTAACGATAATTTCATTAGAATCAACATATTGTACAATTCCTGGTAAGTTAGCAACGACAGCTAAACCTGAGTCACGAGCAACTGCATATTCAACACCAGTACCAACAATTGGTGTTTGTGGTTTTAGTAATGGAATCGCTTGACGTTGCATGTTGGCACCCATTAAGGCACGGTTAGCATCATCGTTTTCTAAGAACGGAATACAACTTGTGGCAATAGAAACAATTTGTTTTGGTGACACGTCAATGTATTCAACTTCTTTGGGACCAACAATAATATTTTGACCGTTACTACGAGCAATCACATTATTATTTTTAATAATATTATCAGGAGTTAATTCAATATTAGCTTGAGCAATGATATAGTTTTTTTCTTCACCAGCAGTTAAGTATTTAACTTGGTCTGTAATTTGACCTTTAACTACTTGACGGTATGGTGTTTCAATGAAACCATATTCATTAACACGGGCATAAGTTGCTAAATTGTTAATCAATCCAATGTTAGGTCCTTCTGGAGTTTCAATAGGACAGATTCTTCCATAGTGAGAGTAGTGAACGTCACGTACTTCTAGACTGGCACGGTCACGAGAAAGTCCACCAGGGCCAAGGGCAGTTAAACGACGTTTATTAGCAAGTTCGGCTAATGGATTAGTTTGGTCCATGAACTGTGACAATTGCGATAGATTAAAAAATTCTCCAATAACAGCCGTTAATGGTTTGTTATTAGTAATGTTAGAAGGTTTCATTTTATCACTATCAGTAGTTGACATTTTTTCTTTAACATTTTTTTCAATCCGACCCATACCAATCCGAAATTGATTTTGCAATAGTTCACCGATGGTACGAATACGACGGTTACCTAAGTGGTCAATATCATCAGCGTTACCAATACCATGCACAAAATTTAGGATATAAGATAAAGTAGCTAAAATGTCAGCAAGAGTAATGATTTCTTCTTTACAATTAGGATTAATCCCTACTATGTTAATAGTTTCAACTAGTTTTTCTTTATCACTATATACTGTAATTAATTGCACATAATGTTTTGGGTCAGCATCATTCATTGATGTTTTTAAAGGAACTAAACACGCACCTTGTGCTAATACATTTTTTAAAATTTCTAATTGTGGTTTTTCAATTACTTGTTTTTTCTTTAAAACCACATTACCATCAAGATCTTTAATATCTTGGGCTAATGTATAATTTAAAACACGGTCAGTAATCGATAGTTTTTGCACTAATTTATAACGTCCGGCTTTTGTTAAATCATATTTTTTAGGGTCGAAAAGTAAACCAGTCAAAAATTTAGCAGCACCATCAACAGAAGCAGTTTCTCCAGCTTTAATTTTTTTATAAATTTCTTGGACGGCTAATGGTCAATTTTGGTGTTCATCATATTCATAAGTATTCAATAATACATCATCTTTACCAATAATATTTACTACATCATCTTTACTTAAACCTAAAGCAGTAAGTAAAGTCGTTACGGTAATTTTACGTGACTTTTCAATTTTAACATTAATGATATCTTTGATCGCATTTTTATTACGAACTAATTTATTACGTTTAGCATCAGTTTCAAATTCTAATCAGGTTCCTCTTGAAGGAATTAAATCACCACAAAATTTAGATAAACCAGTTTTTGGGTCAATCTCAATTTTATAATAAGCACCAGGTGAACGAACTAATTGTGAAACGACAACTTTCTCGCTACCATTAATAATAAAGGTTCCTTTTTGTGTCATTAATGGAAAATCTCCTAAGAAAACATCACCTTCACGAGTTAATGTATAATCAATTGTTAAGACATCATCTTCACGAGTTTTAACAGTAACTTCAATCGTTGAAAACTCACTATTAGCGTGATTAGTTTTTTCTTCAAAATAGTACATATTGTCACTAACTTTTGGTTGATTAATATTTTTAATTCCAAATTGTTCTTTAATTCAACGTGTTAAGTAATCTAAAAGAACGTCTTTGGCAGCAATAGTTAAATGACGACTATTTTCATGAATAGATAAAGATAATCTGGCATAAATAGGTGCTTCATAAGTTTTTGACTCATCTTTTGCTTCTTTTAATGTTCGTCTTGGTTTACGAAATTCTCAATCAACTAATGATAAAATAATACGATTATCGTTGTCAGTAATCGGAAATACTTCGTGAAATACTTCTTGGATTCCTTTTTCAATAAAACATTTATAGGTATCACGTTGAATAGAAATTAAATCTGGAAGGTCTAAGTTTCCAGAAACTTTAGTATAGTCACGTCTTTTAGCGTAATGACCAAATTGTTTTGTAGTATATGACATTGGTTCATCTCCAATTTTTTTAATTTTAATAGCATCAAATGATTTGATTTGAAATGGATTAGTAACAATAATAGTTGCTAATCTGATTGATAAAATATTAAGTTTTTTTGGTTATTAATTTTATTTAAATAACAAACAGAAAACCAGTATTAAGTAAAACTGGTTTTCATGTAAAATTATTTATATTAATTACTTAACTTCAGCTATAGCTCCATCTTTTTTTAGAACTGCTTCGAACTCAGCTGCTTTAGTAGCATCAATATTTTCTAATAATTTTTGTGGACCAGTAGCAACAGCATCAACAATTTTTTTAGCAGCGATTAATGATGTATCAGCTCCTAAAATTGTTTTAACTGCTTTAATAACAGCAACTTTGTTATCTCCAACTGCATTTAATATTAGAGATACTGTTGTCGGTTTTGCTTCTACTTCTTGAACAGGAACTGCTGCTGTAGCAACTGCTGCTGTAACTCCGAAAGCTTTTTCGATTGCTGACACTAAGTCTTTTAATTCTAATGCAGTCATTTTTTCAATGCTTTCAATGAACTGTTTTGTTGTAATGTTTTCCATTTTTAATTTCCTCCGTGTAAATTTGTTGATAGTTTTAATAAGTGTTAATTATGCGTTTTCTTTTTGTTCTGCTACTGCTTTAATTGATAAAGCTAAGTTACGAACAGGACCTTGTAAACAAGAAGCTAACATTGAAATTAATTCTAGTTTTGATGGTAGTGAAGCAATTGCTATTAATTCTTTTTTATTAATAACTTTACCTTCAAAAATTCCACCTCTTAAAACTAGTAATTTGTTGATTTTAGCATAATTAGAAACAATTTTAGCAGTTGCTAAGTCATCTTCAAATCCAAAAATAAAAGCGTTAGGTCCAACTAAACTTGCCTCAAGACTAGCATTATCTTTGTTTAAAGCACGGGCAAATAAGTTATTTTTGTAAATACTGAATGTTGCACCTTTTGATTTTAGTTCTTTACGTAGTGTGCTAATTTCTTCAACATTCATTCCTTGATATTGAACAACGATTGTTGTTTTAGCATCACTAATTTGTTTAGTAATTAAATCAATAGTTTTTTGTTTTTCAACCATTGATGGGCGCATAAGTACACCTCCTTATTTATTTAAATATAACTAGTAATAAGCAATAAATAAAACCCGGATACCCTCCGAGTAAAATCACATGCATATATATTATCATGATGGAAATTACCTGGGCAACATAATTAAGGCAAATGCCCGTTGCTGTCTTTGGCTTATTCTAGCCTGTATATTATATGATATATAATTTTTAAAAACAACAGTAATTTTGAAAATTTTTTAATTTGTGTCAATATTTGTCATTACCATAAGATAATCGCGAATAAATAATAGAGAACCAAATAATTTCTGTTACTGGTTAATATTAAAACGAAAAACGAAAAAAGTCAGAAAACATGACCATGTCTCCTGAATATATAACAATTTTAAAAGTGTAAGATAGTTAAAATACATTCAAACATCTAGTATCCTCTCTGAAATCATTTTTTCAAAGATCATAAACACCTTTAACATTTTTGATTTTATCTTATTATTAGATGAATAAACACCAACCATAGGATTTAATTAACGAATGTTACAAAAGTAGAGTGACCTTGAAAATAATTATTCAACCCCCAAAATGTTTTATCATAATCACTATAATAAAATTTGATATAATGAAATAAACATAATAAAAAAGAAGGGAAGTAATCAATATGGGATGATTCGGTAAGAAAAAAGATAAAAGTATGAATATGGACCAAGCCAAATGTGAAGGCTGTGGAAAAATGAATAACGCATCTGAATGTGTTAAATCAGCCGATGGTAAATGTTGATGTAAAGACTGTGCTGCTAATCAAGAAGCAAACAAATAATCAAAAGTTAAATAAGTGTGTTATTTAACACACTTATTTAATATTTTAAAGGGGGACTTCAATCATGGGATGATTCGGTAAGAAAAAAACAAATTCTGAAATTGAAGCATACACTGAAGATAAAATCAGATGTGCTAATTGTGAAAAAATGTTTGATCCACTGGAAATTAATTATGCTACTAATGGCAAAACTTTTTGTAAACCATGTGCTGGTAAATTACAGAAAAGTTAGCAATAAATAATTATTGAACCAAAAAAAGAAACGAAAATAAAAAATATGTCAGCGTGACCTAAAATTTGATTTTATTGATTTTTAGGCTTTTTAATTTTTAACTATCCATTAAATTTTACTCCTCAGGTAACAAAGCCCACTACAATAGATTTTTGATAAAATATTAGAAATTTAAATTTAATTAAAAAAATAAAATATTTATTCATTTTTTTATTATAATATTTATGAATATTTAAATTAAAGGAGGCAATAAAAAAATATGGAAATTTTTACACAAGTATTGGGTTACTTAGCAGCTATTTGTATTCCGCTAGCGTTTTTACCTCAAACCATTAAATTGATTAAAACCAGGAAAACTTCTGGACTTTCATTTTTTTCATATAGTGTCTATCAACTAGGTGGTCTTACATTCCTAATCTTTGGTATTCTACGCAATGATATTCCGATGATTACTTGCCAAAGTATTCCTGCTTTTTTAAACTTTATTATTATTATTATTATTATTAGCAATATTATTAGAAAACAAAAACCACAAATTAAGGAGGTAACTAATGCCTAATATTGTTATTGAAGTTGTCGGGTATGTTGGCGCATTATTGATTTCAATTGCCTTTTTACCTCAAACCATTAAATTAATAAAAGATAAAAATACTAAAGGCTTATCACTTATTTCTTATAGCATTTATCAAGTAGGTTTAATTTTATTTATTATTTATGGTAGTATTACTAAAATTATCCATTACTAGCTGCTAATACCTTTGGAACAGTGGTAAATATCGTATTATTAATACTAATAGTTTATAATTTATATTATATTAAGAAATAAGCAAAATAAGGTTTTTGCAAAAGGGGACTTAACAATGATTCAACAAAAGTTTTATAAATTTAATGCCACAATTATGAATACCTACAATAAAAATGGTCATCTTTATTCTTATATTGAACTACCATTTACCAACTTACAAAATGAATTTGGAAAAAAGGGATTAATTCCTGTACAAATAACTTTTGATAATAGTACAAAAATGGGTAGTATTATTAATAGTAACGACATCATACCAATTATCATTATATCCAATAACATAAAAACCCAAATTCAAAAAGTAGTTGGAGATGATGTTGATATTAATTTACATTATGATAATGAACCTGAAGCCCTTAAGCTACCTAAATATTTGTTAAAGATGCTTTTTAAACAATCATTATTTAATCAATGAAATCAATTAACAATTAAAAATAAAAAAGAATTGATTACTTTGTGAAAATTACAACGTCAACAAACTAATATTGAAGAAACATTACTTATTAATTTAAAAAATAAAATTCTAACAGAAACTTGAGGTTAGATACCATATGCCCCATATTAATTTATTAGGAACTTTTATTTTTATCATTATTGGATATTTAATTGGTTCGATTTCACCTGCTATTATTATTAGTAAAATTAAATTTAAAACTGATGTTCGTAATCATTTTTCTAAAAATGCCGGTGCTACTAATTCAACTAGAGTTATGGGTGCCAAATGGGGAGCTGTTATCTTAATCATTGATGGTTTTAAACCTGCCATTGCCATTATGTTTGCTTATGTTTTAACGTTAATTAATATTACTGACCCTAACTTTCATAATATGTTTAATGAGGGATACTTATATGCAACTGGTCTTGCTGCTGTAATTGGTCATTGCTGACCAATCTTTTACGGATTTCGTGGAGGTAAGGGAGCTGCTGCTTCACTTGGTGTTCTATTAATGATTAATCCTATTTATTGTGTTTTAACGATTGCTATTTGATGATTTATTTTATATTTAAGTCGTATGTCTTCACTATCTTCGATTTTAATGATTGTTCCGGCATTCATTTTATCTTGAATTCCTCATATGCCACTTCATGCATGGTTATGACAACATGATACTCAATATTATTTTGTTAACATTATTATCGGTTTGACTTGATTACTAGTTGTAACAAAACATTGAACTAATGTTAAACGAATTTTTAATGGTACGGAACGAAAAGTAAAACTTTTTGACCGTAAAAAAGATAAAATCGTCGAACCTGTTGTTGCAGAAAAATAATAATTATTTTTTCAATACAACTTGTTTTACCTGAAAAATTAAGGTATTATTATAATTGTGTTGACTTAACATTGTTAATATTCTCTCCGATATTAGCTTTGCTTAAGCCGAATTATTTTATAGGAGAGTGAAAAAATATGGATCAAATTAAATACGAGCAACTGATTAAAGATTTTCGTTTAAATGCTAAAGATACTGGTTCTTCTGCAGTGCAAGTTATTAATTTAACAAAAAGAATTTTAGAATTAACAGAACATCTAAAAGTACAAAAAAAAGATATTACTGCTAAAAGAAGTTTATTGAAAATGGTAGCAACAAGAAAGCGTTTTTTAAGATACTACAAAACTCAAGACCTTACTGCTCATGGTAAGTTATTAACTGCTTTAACATTAAAAGATAACTAATTATTTATTCTAACCTTAGTTAGACATTATTAAAGTGTTAATGATATCATTATTTTTAAGTTTTATATAAAGTAAATTCCATCTAAATTTGTCATAATTAGAATGGATTTTTTTAGAATTAATAAGTAAAATCAATATAGAATATCCAACAGATATTTTGAAATAGCAAGCAAGTGACATGAGACAACTAAAGAAATCCTAGCAAATTCCATAATAAAACCAATTTTCGAATTTACTTTCAAATATATGCGTTTACTTCAGAATAATAACAATATGTTTAGTACAAAAAATACATGAGAAAAAACATATTTTTATCAAGATGAGAATTTAAACTATCCTGATATTAAAAAGGGACTCAATGAAAACATTTTAACAACAATTCATGATTTATTATTTTTTGTAAACACAAATATAAAAGAACTTAAAAGTAAAGATAGTAACCTAGAAGAACATTGTCAACAAATTCAAAGTATTTTAAAAAAAATACATAGAAAATTTTGAAAATATAACTTTTAAAGAAAATCTAATAAATTCTTTAACTACAACTACTTTGGATTTTTATCTTTTAAATCTTAACAACCTTTCATTAAGCTTTAAATCAGAAGCACTCAGTGAAAACACATTAGATTTATAGAAAAAATAAAAAACCTAAAAAATCTTTTTTAAGTAGAATTTTAAATAATTTCTAATAAAATGATAAATCTTCCTAGTGTTTATAGAACTTAGGAAGATTTATCATTTTATTATCGTTTTTTAGTGGTACTTTGTTGACGTTTCATTGCCTGCATAACAGATTTAATCTGTGATTCAGTTGGTTTACGTCCCATTTGTTGATACATGGCACGAATCATATTCTCATTAATTGGCGGGTTTTTTTCTAACTGTTTTTCAAATATTTTTTTAGTAACAATAAAACCAACTAACCCTCCAATTAAAGAAGCACCGATACCTACTAGTAACACTGCTCATCAAGTCATCATTATTTGTTTCCTCCTTGGTTATTTTTTAGAAACTCATTAATTTTAGCACACACTTGGTTTGATGTAAACCCATATTTTTCTAACACAACCTTATCAACTGCTGAAGCACCAAAGGTAGTAATACCAATTACCCAACCATTACTTCCTACGTATTTATATCAACTATCAGGGGTTCCTAATTCAATCGCAACTTTAGCAATATTTTTTGGTAAAATCTTAGATTGATATGATTGGTCTTTTTTATCAAACATAAATGTTGAAGGCATAGAAACAACACGAACATTAACTTTTTTTTCTGCCCATAATTGCTCTTGACTAGCAATCGCTAAACTAACTTCACTACCTGTCGCAATAATAATCACGTCTAAAGGTTTACTATTATTTTCGTTACTAATGATATATCCACCTTTTTGTACTGATTCAATACTACTATTTGCTAATTGTGGTAAGTTTTGTCGCGTAACAATGATAGCATTAGGGTGGTTTTTAGCGTTTAAAGCCATTAAATAAGCACCAATTGTTTCTTTAGTATCAGCAGGACGAATTAAATTAAAGTTAGGGATAGTTCTAATCATTGTTAAATGTTCTACTGGTTCATGAGTAGGACCATCTTCACCAACAGCAATGCTATCATGACTAAAAATAAATAATGATGGAATTTCCATTAATGCTGCTAAACGTAAAGCAGGTTTAATATAATCACTAAATACTAAGAAAGTTGAACCAAAGGGAATTACACCTTGGTGTAAAGTCATACCATTGACCATCGCACCCATGGCAAACTCACGAACTCCATAATGAATATGTCTTCCCGAATGGTCTTGAGGTAAAAAATCTTTATCAGTAACTAAGGCTTTAGTAGAACCAGCAAGGTCAGCACTACCACCAAATAAAGTTGGACAATGATGCGATAACATTTTTAAAACATTACCTGAATCAACTCTCGTTGCTTGGGGATTAGCACCAATAATAGGACTTCAATCAATAGTTTTTAAATTACCAACATTGTTAAAAATCTCACCATTTAAGGCAGATTTAATTTCGTTGTATAATTCTGGATATGTTTTGGCATATTTATCAACTTTTTGTTTTCAATTTGCTTCTAATTGTGGTCCATGTTTAAGACAATTAACAGTAAAATAATCTGTAACTGCACTAGGAACAGTAAAGTCAGTATATTCTCATTTTAAATTTGTTTTAACAGTTTTAATATCATCATTTAATGGTGAACCATGAACACTTGGTGTTCCTTGTTTAGTAGCACCAAAACCAATAATCGTTTTAATTTCAATTAATGTTGGTTTATCACTAGTTTTAGCTTGTTTAATTGCTTGCGCAATGGCTTCGTGGTCTTCACCATTACTAACTTTTAAATAGTTTAATTGACAAGCCTCAACGCGCATTTTTAAGTTTTCTGAATAAACTAAATCAACTTTTGCATCTAATTGGATATCATTAGAGTCAAATAAGATAATTAATTTATTTAGTTTAAAGTGACCAGCAAAACTTAATGCTTCTTGTGAAATTCCTTCTTGTAAGTCACCATCACCAACAATAGCATACGTATAATGATTAATAATATCAAGGTCTTTTTGATTATATTTAGCTGCTAAAAAACTTTCTGTTAATGCCATACCCACAGCATTAGCTAAACCTTGTCCTAAAGGACCAGTAGCAGTTTCTACTCCATAATCAATATGATATTCAGGGTGCCCTGGAGTTTTGCTTGCTCATTGACGAAATTGTTTTAAGTCATTGATAGTATATTTGTATCCTGCATGATGGAGTGTTGAATATAATAAAGCACTACCATGACCTGCTGATAAAATAAAACGATCACGATTAAACCATTTTGGATTCTTAGCATTAAATGACAAATGATTTTTAAATAGTGAAAAAATCATTGGTGCAGCATCTAAAACAATCCCAGGATGACCACTATTAGCAGCGTTAACTGCTTGTACTCCTAACATACGAATTGAGTTGATAGTAAGTTCATCAAGATTAATTTTGTTTTCCATAATTTCTCCTTATATTTTTTAATTATTTTATAAATATAATATAACAATTTTCTTAGTGAAATAGATAATTTTCTATTAAATATTTTAAAAATGTGAATAGTTTCCAATTTACTGAATCATAATTATTACATAAAATTTTATTAGTTGTTTTTATTTACTAAAGGTTGCTGAATATAATTTAACGTTTAACACTCGATCACGCGCACATCACATTGTATCAGCATTACCAGTATAATTAACATAAACTTTTGTGACATCATGTCAAATATGAAGTTGACCATGTAACTCAACATTACCGTGCCAAACACCACCCTGATATGAATAGTCTTCTTGAAACATATTTACATTGCGATCTTCACTGATTTTATTAGTAGCAACATCTAGTTGTGAACCTGTTAATTTTTGATCAGTATAATTATTACAAAAAATACCAAATAATGCATCGTTACCAAAACTTAACTTACTAAATTTAGTAGTAAAACTATTTCAATCAGGAGCATAATTAGTTCAATTGTCTAATATTACTTGGTCAGGACCAGTTCAATCTGTTTTTAACGAAAATGCAATATTAGTTTCAGTATGGTCATAATTAAATCCACTAACACTAATCGTACTGTTATCAACAGTAAAATTAGCAGAAACTGTTCCTCTATATGTAGCATTATCACCTGTAACTACAACTTGATTAGTAGTAATATCACTGTCATCAAATTTAATGGCTTTCATATTTAAATCAGGATTAGCTTTACTAATAGCAGATTTAACTTGTTCAACAACAGGGCGACTAAGACCGTTAGTATTAATCACGTCTAAATCTCGTTTAGTAAAAACACTACTTAAATCTACTGTTGTGTCACAAGTATAATTAATGGTAATTGCATCTTTACTATATAAATTCCCATCACCAGTGACTATGACATTAGTACTTGATGGTGTTCCAATTGTAACATTAGTAATTACTAAATTACGATTAGCTTTACTAATAGCAGATTTAACTTGTTCTAATGTTGGTGAAGTTTTTCCAGGAATAGTAAATTGGGGTAAAGTTGTTGCTAAAACGCTATTTAAATCAATTAATAAATTATTAATTATGACATCAGCACCTGTATAAATTTTTTTATCAGTACTAACAACAGTAGCTGTTTTATTATCGTTTGATAAAGTAACGCTAATGGCATTAACATTTAATGTTGGATATTGCTTTTGTAAAGCTTTCATAACATCATTGGTTGTTATCTGATTGCCAGTAATGGCCACTTTAGGTAAACCATTATTAATAATGGTATTTAAATCAATAGTCTTATCAAGTTGTAACGTTACTGTTACAGTTCCTGTATATTTAGTTTGATCAGTACTAGCAATAATAGCACTTGTTTCTGTAATGTTAGTAATATCAAGAACATTCGTATCTAAATCTGCATACATTGTTTTTAGTTTTGTACTGATTTGTTTAGGTGTTGGAACATCCTTACCAAAGGTAGCAATGGCTAATGGTTTTTTACTATCAATAATAGTATTTAATGCAACACTATTATCGGTTGTAAATATAACATTAACTGTACCATTGTACACAATGTCATCACCTGTAACTGTAGCATTTTTATTATCGTTGACATCAACAATAATATGGCTAATATCAACACTAGGAATTTGACTGCTAATTGCATTTTTTATTTGGTCAGAACTAACTTTACCAGTAGTAGCAATTTTCCCTAAATCTGTTCCTTTAACAATCAAAGTATTAATATTAAGTGTTGTTTCTTTAAAATTAACGGTAATAATATCTTTCGTATAAAAAATACCATCGCCTGTTACATCAACTTTATCAACTTTTTCATTACTTAAGCTAATTTTATTAATATCAAGACTTAAATTTTTATTATGTAAAGTTTCTAATAATTCATCATATGTTGGTTTCTGACCAGGGTTTTTCTCATCAACCACACCTAAATCAATATTATTTAAATCATCTTTTAGATTATGTTTTTTAGATAGGGGTTTAACACATGCAGTAGTGCTAACACTAATAGCACTAGTTAATAAGATAACACTAAATATAGATAATAGTTTTTTCATAGGGGAGCCTCGCTTTAATGATATAAAATTGAATAAAATAATTTTTAAAAATTTATTTTTATAATTATATCATATCTAGGAAAAGAATTTTTTTTACTCTGAAGTTCATTTAATATGAACGACTATTCACATTTAGTAGTAACATTTTTTAAATTTTAATAATTCTTAATTATTGCAATAATATTATCAAAAAAATACTAAATTAAAAGGAATGAGTCCAAAAAATTATCAATTAACTCATTCCCAAACAAATATTAAGTTTATTCTTATGATTTTACTATTTTTATAAAATTTTATTTTTTTCATTTTTTGTTCATAATAATGCTAAAGCAATAATAGCCACAATAATACAACCGTAGAAATAATAGAAAACATTATCTCAATTTCGATTTGGAGCAAGGACTGCAACTACTGGTGCTGAAAAAACAGCATCTCCTAGATATCCAAACAATCCAGTAAAACCTGAAGCAGTAGCAGCTGCCTTTTTATTGGTTAGTTGAATAGCAGCAGCACCAATTAATGTTTTTGGAATATAAATTCCAAACCCAGCAACAAATAAAGCAACTATTAAGAAATCTTCATTGCCATGAGGTGCAAATTGGAACATTATAATACCAATCCCTGCTAAAGCAAGTCCCATTACCATTAATGGTGCTGTACGATTTTGAAAGAATCATTTACAAGAATATGCAGCCAAAATTCCACCAGCTAAACCTGCTCATTCAAATGTTGATCATAAAACTGAACTTTCAGTACTTACAATTTTAACACCATGCACATCAGCAGCCATATTTAACATTCAAGTTGACATTCCTTGTCTAATAACATAAACCCAAATATTGGCAAATGCTAAAATTCATACATATTTATTTTTTAAAATATATTTAGTAAAAATTTCTTTTCAATTTAATTCTTGTTTTTCTTTATCGTTTAATTCCACACCTTTTCATTTTTCAATGCTTGGTAAACGTTGTGATTCAGGATTATCTCGTAAACCCCATCAACAAAATGGTACCATAATTAATGCCAAAATACTAGGAATTCAAAAGTAAAATCCCATTGTTAAACTATCACTAACACTTATTGCTAAAACAATAGGAACTATTATAAATGGTAATAGTGCAGTTCCCATAGCGCCACCTGTATTTCAAATAGCAATTTTTTTAGAACGTTCCTCACTAGTATATCAGTTAGAGAACATTCTGGCTACTGCTGGTCATCCCATTCCTTGAAAAACACCTAGAGCAACCATTAAAATAATCATTGTTATAATTGGACCAATGGTTATTTTAGAACCTGCAGCAACAATCGTACCTCCTAGGGCAATATTAACAATAGCAGCACCTAATAAGCCTAATGTCATAATAGTTCTTCCAGAACTACGGTCAGCAAAGTTACCGATAATAAATTTACTACATCCATAAGTAATAGAAAAGAACATTAGTACCATTGACATTTGTACTTTAGTAGCATATCCATTATCAATAGCAATACCATTGGCTAAAGTAAATGCTTTTCTTGTAAAGTAATATAAAATATAGGTAATAATGGTAACAGCTAAAATTTGATTACGTAAAATAGCATATTTTCGATTAATGACTTTTGAATCTTCGCTAAATAGTTCTTTAGCTGCAGGTGGCTTAAAAATACCTGCAAGTTTATTAAAAGCGTTCATACTCTTATCCTTTCTTAAATGAACATAAAAACTTATGTTCATAATTTTAGTTAATAAAAATTAATAATTTGCTAAATGGAATTTTGTTTTAAAAAACTCCTTTATTTTTGAAACTCATTTTCTCACTCCCCTAACATATAAACTTAAATATAAACTAATAAATTTCTGTTTTCAATAGATTTTAGGAAAAAAATAACTTTTATTTTAACAATAAAAAAGTTCTTATCAAGTGGATATTAAATATCCGATTTAAGAATGATAATTTTTGGTAAAATTAGGTGATTGTTAAACTAAGTACACTTATAATTAAGCATATTTAGAGATAAGATTGAGTTGGAATGTCGTTAGCGATGTTGTATGAACCTCGTTATGAAATCAACATAAAAATTGATAAAGGATTCCTTACTACATGCATGTATGGAGAAAGAAATGAAACTCATTGCATCCAACAACTTAATTATGCTAATATTAAAAAGCACTAAACATCCCATTTTGCAAAAAAATATTTCCTCTATGCACAATGTATATGTAATATATAAGACATACAAATCTAACAAAAACTCTAGTTTGAATTAAATATTCAATATCTATAATAAAACAATATTGTTTATATTGAATTTAAAAATATATGGTTAGGCTTTTCTAAACATTTACTTTATATTGTAAAATTTCAATTATATATAAAGGAAGAAAAGCCTTATTTTGATTAATAAATAAAATTATAGACTTCTAGGAACTGAAGTTGAGGAATTTTGCATAGTATTATTTGTTGTTGATTGAGAATTGACTATATCACTAGGGAATTCATCCCCACCATCATCACCATTATTATTATTATTATTTATATTTTGTTCCTTAGCAAACGATTCTTTTATCTTATTTCATACTATTTTAATACTATCTTTAGCAATTGGATTACAAAACTTATTTCCAAAAGTATCAACACAAATTAACCCAATCATTATCGTAATCATTTCTGGAGCAAAAAATGTTGGTAAAAATTGATCAAGTTTATCAGCAGTATACATAACTAAAGCTGTTTTAATAGCGTTATCAGTAAATGTTGCACTAAGCATTGCGATTGAATATAAAACGATTTTTAATGATATTTTCATAATATGTTTTGCTTTTGATTCTTGATTCATATCTTCAGCCATATCTAAAAATTTTAATTTTTCAAGTAGTTTAGAAATCTTTTCGTTACAACATTTTACTACACTTATTTCACCAAAACTTGTAATTGCTTTTCTTAAAAAATCAGATGTAAATCCTAAAACCTCTGCCCTAATAAATGTTGATGCAATATTTAAACCTGATATTATTTTGTCAATATATACTTGAAAACTTGCTAAGTTTTTCACTGAATACATACTTGATGCAGTTATCATAAAATGATTAGGTACTCAATATCCTAATTTAGCAAATACTAATTTAGCAAATGATTTGATAGTGCTTTCTGGTACTGTTGTTTCTTCACTATTAATTTCTGTATTTAACTCAGATTTGATTGTTTTAATAATATTTGTAAATCCCCATTTTCAAGCATCCATTGCTAAAACACTAATTCCTAGTTGGGGAATAGTTAATACAAACTCCAACATATCTTCAGCAGGATTAATAGTTTTTAATAGTTTGTTTCAATCAATTTCATCTTCACTACTAATCATTACTGTAAATGCTCTTTGCCCTGTTTTTAAAACTACTACTGATGCTAAATAACCAATCCCGATTCCTAATTTTTTTAAATCTCTCATAATTGTTGTATTAGTTCAATTTCTAATTTCTGTGTTTAGTGCAGAACTGTTTCCTTCTAACAATGGTGTGCTTTCATTATTAACTACTACTTGACTTAAGTCGTTATTTAACATGATTTTCTTTCTTCTTTCTCTTTTTAATCTCTTTTTTACTTTTAAACACAAAAAACCTATTAGTAACTGCTGTTACTAACTAGGTATATAACCAATATTTTTTTGTGCTTTAATAGTATTATAACGCTAAATGTTAAAAAAAGTTATTTTTTAAAAAAAATAACAAATATTTATCCTTCCTGACTTAATTGTAACAAAAGTTGTACTTCTTCTGGTTGTAAATAGCGATATTTACCCATCGTTAATCCTTTTAAAGTAATATTACCTACTTGTAAACGCTTTAATTGCACAACCCGACTTCCAACCGATTTCATCATTCGTTTGACTTGTTGATTTTGACCTTCATGAATTGTTAAATGCAACAAAGTTGTTTGTTTACGAATATCAGTTCTAATGATGTCAACAGTGGCAGGTGATGACGTAAACGCACTATCTAATACTACACCTACTTCCAATTGTCTAATGGCATTAGCAGGTAATATACCTTGCGCTAATACTTGATAAATTTTATCAACTTTATAGCGAGGATGAATAATAGCGTTAGTAAATTCACCATCATTAGTCATTAATAATAAACCTGATGTATCAAAATCCAAACGACCAATAGGGTAAATTCGTGTTGTAATATTACGAAAATAGTCCATCACCGTAGCACGATTCTTAGGGTCACTAACAGTTGATAAACAATTAGGAGGTTTATAGAATGCAATGTAAATGTGCTGTGATTGATTAATGACTTGCCCATTAACCTTAATAATATCTTGGGGATTTACTTTAAATCCTAATGTAGTAATAACTTGTTCATTAACAACTACTTGCCCATTAGTAATTAACAACTCAGCTTTTCTGCGTGAACAAATACCAGCAGCAGCTATTACTTTTTGTAAACGTTCAGAACTATTAGTCATTGGTAAAGTTATAAATTTCTTCATCATCTTGGTGATTGAATTGCGGTAGGGCAGGCAATTGTTCTAACGATTCAATATTAAAATGGTCCATAAATTCATCGGTTAAATCATATAAAATCGGTTTTCCTGGTAAATCGCTACGTCCGATTTCAGCAATTAAATTTAAACTTTTTAATTTAAAAATAATGGCATCACAGTTAACACCTCTAATATTTTCAATTTGTGGCTTGGTTACTGGATGCTTATAAGCAACTATTGCTAATGTTTCTAAGGCAGCAGGTGATAAACGTAACAATGGTTGATGATTTAAGCTTTGATAACGTTCGTGATGTTGGGGTTTGGTCGTTAGTTTATAAATATTTCCCATTTTTATAACCATTAAGCCACAACTTTCATCAAGATTTAATTTCGTTTCTAGTTCAGCAATTAATTTTAAAACTACTGCAGTTTTTTTTTCTAATGCTAAATGTGATGCAAGGGTTGCTATGTCAAGACCATCATTACCAGCAATAAAAAGTAATCCTTGTAATACTGCTAACCTTTCATTAGGTTTTCAATTAAGTTTATTCATGATTTTCACCTCGGTAAATTACGGTAATTTCGGAAAATATTGTGGTTTGTACTAAATGTAAGTACTGATGACTAGCTAAGTCTAAAATGGCAATAAATGTAATAATAAAATAATGGAGAGTTAATGTTTTAGTAAAAAAAAGTTGTTCTAATGTAAAGTAGGTTTGGGGATGACTTTTTAGTAGTTTTTTAATTTCTTGGGTACGGTCTTCAGTGGAAATTAAGTTTAGTGCTAAGTTAACTGGTAATTTATTTTCACTTTGTAAACGGGTAAATAAATTAAGCATGGCTTGGGTTAATTTATTAACATTACTTTTTACTAAAGTAGGGACAATATCTGTAGAAAGATAGGATTTAATATCAGTTGGTAATTTTGTTAGCAATTGTGTTCTATTTACAGCTTGTTGTTTAAAATAATTGCTAATTTCTTTAAATTTTTTGTATTCTAGTAAGCGGGTAATTAATTTTTGACGATTTAGTTCATTTTCATAATCACTATCTATTATTACTTCAGGGGAGGGCAATAGTTGTTTTGATTGTAATTCTAGTAAATAAGCAGCAATGGGCAAATATTCGCTCACTAAATCAATATTGTGGGGTAACTGTTGATTAATGAAAGTTACATATTGGGTAATTACATTATTTAAATCTAAATTTAAAATATCAACATTTTTTTCTTTAATTAAATGAAGTAACAAGTCGATGGGACCTTGAAAATCATGAATAGTAATTACAGGCTGTAGCATATAGTAGTCCTTAAATTTTAAGTATATTTTATATATTAATTATATATTAAATAATAATGGCATTCATAATGTTTAATCAATGTAAAACCCACTTTCTTGATAAATAAGAAAATGGGTTTGATTAATAAAGGTTTACAATTATAAATTAAGAACGGACTTCTCCCCACATGTACTTGTGGAGGAAACAATGAAATTGAATGAGTTCAATAATACTTTTCAAACTGAAAAACAATGTCTTGCATATATAGCAAGTTTGAAACAAAGCAAATGTATTAGGTGTTATAGTTTTAATTTGAATACTTCTAATTTAAGAAAAATGAGATGTTTGAAATGTCATCAAACATTCAGTATTCTCACGGGCACTATATTTTCAAAGTCACAAACACCTTTAATATCTTGGTTTTATCTCATCTTTAGATGAATAAACACCAAACATGTAATTCCATCAACTGATGTTGCAAAAGAATTGGGAGTGACCTTGAAAACAGCTTGAAGAATGGGTCATAAAATCCGAAGTGCCATTGCTAAACAAGAACCTCAATTCATTGTTGAGGGCATAGTGCAAATGGATGAAATGTATCTTTCACATATGGGTTTAAAAAACAAGAAAGATCCTTGTTGAACAAAACCTTGATTGTTGGTATTTATGAAAAAACAACCAACAATCTGATTGTGAAAGTATTGAAAAACGCAAACAGTAAAAATCTTTTGCAGTTTGCAATTAACCATCAAGATGGCTATGTTTCAAAAACTGGTGTAAATACCAACCAAATTGAGTCAGTATGAAAACATATACGAAGAACATTTAAAACACATATCAAAGTTGCAAAACATCATATTCATTTATATGCAAAAGAAGCTGCATATAAATTCAATAACATACCTAGTTTTGAAACTGTAATGCTATGTTTAATTTAAAAATGTGGGGAGAAGTCCGTAGATAGGCTTTTCTCAGCATTTATGTGATAAATTAAAAATAGTACATAAAGGGAGAAAAGCCATTAAGAATTATTGTTTCACAGACACAATAACCTTAATATTTTGGGCATCAACAGTAAATTCTGTACCACTATAACTATGCTTAACATTAAAGTTTAATATAAAGTAACCAGTATAATTATCAGTAGAAGTAAATGCGGCAATTGCTTCATTAGTAATACTAATATCAGTTTTTACTATATCTTGATATGATTTACCAATACTGTCCACTGCAGCATCTAATATTTTGTCTTTTAAACCAGTAAAATCTGTAACTTTATCATTTGGTCCTGGTAAAGTACCAGCAAATTGTGATTGATTATAGAAAGCACCACTAACTTGATTGGCAGCATTAGTTTGAGTTTGTATAACTGTAATTTTATCATCTTCTATTTTAAAATTACTATTTGCATCACCAATATTAAAACTAATAGTAATGTTTTTAAGAGTACCAGAAAATTGTAATTTATTAGCAACTACAGTTGGGGTTTTTATTGTAAAGAATGAAGTACTTACTGGGGTTGCATCATAATAGGGCATAATATTAACTGTTACATCTTGATATTGAATTAAATTTTTAATTGCTGTTCTTAAATGTGGAACAATTGAATTATTAAGATTCTGACTAGCAGTTAATCTATTATCTGTAGAATCCTTACTAGGCAATGTTGCTACAACAACAGGTGGAAAATCATTAGAAGTTTTAATTTTATACTCAATAAAATCTTTCATAGCACTAGTTTTGTCTGAAGCCGTAGTTGTGTTATTATTAAACGTTAATTTAATATTTTTAGAAATTGGAGGTAAATTTTTATATGTTACACTTACGTTTACATTTAAATGACCATTAACGATACCATTAAATGTTGGATGGGTACCATCAACATACATAGGTAATTGAAAAGTAGCATCTCCAGCAACACTCCCATTATCTACTACTACTGAAGCATCATCATAATATCATTCTGTTGGATGTTCATTAGTACTTTTTTTAAGCTCATTAGCAAGAATAGTACTAATCTTGCCTTGGATTTCCGATGAAAATGTTTTAAAGTTCTTATCTTTCAAACCTAGTAAATCAGCAGTAGCACCAATTCCTAAATCTGTCATGTTAAATTCACTATCACTCATTAAAGCTAAAGCCGAATTTTGAATATCTCTTGGACTAATATTAGTATCTTCAGTACCACAGGCTACAACTGTTACAACTGGAGTTGTCGTTAGAGCAATTGCTCCAAATAATTTTAATAATGATTTCACAACCAGCACTCCTCATATAATAAATCATTTTTTATAAAATACTACATTATTATAAATGATTTTATTTTAAATTACATTATAATTTCTAAAATAATTGGTTTAATATCTTTTTGAATATCATAAACCGCAAATGTAGTACTTGCTAACTGCTTAAAACTATCATGTAATGTTTCTGATTTATTTGTATGTAACTCCATAATCACACTACCCTTTTCTACTTTTTGACCATGCACTTGTTTTAAATAAATACCTGCCATAGGATCAATAATATCAGCTTTAGTAGTTCTTCCTGCTCCTAAAATTACTGATAATTCACCTAATGCATAGTTATTAATAAAATCTAAGTAACCACTTTTATTAGCAGTAATATTAATAATATGTTTTGTTGGAGGCAAATTATTAATATTTTTTAAATAATTAACATCTCCACCTTGTGCTTTTACAAATTCATAAAAGATTTTTAATGGTTGTTCATTGGCAAACATTAGTTCTGATTGTTTAATTCCTTGCTCTAAACTAGCAACTTTCTTAGCACCCAGCAATGCTAAACCCACTAAATTATTAACTAAAATTTTTAAATCTTCTGGTCCTTGATTTTGTAAACTCAATAGTACTTCTTGTAATTCTAACGCATTACCAATGGCTTTACCCAATGGTTTATTCATGTCACTAATAATTGCATAAACGGTTTTATTAAATGACTTACCAATATGAACCATCAGTTGTGCTAGTTTACGGGCATTTTTAACATCAGCAACAAACGCACCTTTTCCACATTTAATATCTAATAAAATTAAATCAGCACCCATGGCAATTTTTTTTGACATAACACTAGCAGCAATTAAGGGAAAAGAATCAACTGTTCCTGTCACATCACGTAGTGCATACATTTTTTTATCAGCAGGCACTAAATTACCCGTTTGGCTAATAATGCTCATTCCCACTTTATTTACGACTTTAATAAAATCTTTAATGGCCAAATCACATTTAAACTTGGGAATAATTTCTAACTTATCAATTGTTCCACCAGTAATTCCTAACCCACGTCCTGAAATTTTAGCGACTTTTAAACCTAATGCAGCAGTGATTGGTCCAAATACTAAACTAGTTTTATCACCAACACCACCTGTTGAATGTTTATCAATAGTAAAGCCAGTAATTTGTGATAAATCCATAGCTTCACCATTTTCAATCACAGCTTTCGTATAAGCTACTACTTCCTCATTAGACATGCCTTGAAAATAAACAGCCATGGCTCAAGCACTAATTTGATAATCAGGGATCGTACCATTAGCAATTCCAGGTACTAAAAATTTAAATTCTTCAGCAGTTAAACTTTGTCCCAATTTTTTTTTGGTAATTAAATCAATCATATACATATTTATTCGCTACTACTCCTTTTAATTTAAAATTTTATATAATTTTCTTTACTACATTAATAATAACATTAGCCTTCATAATATTATTATAATTATCTTTTTAACTTACTTATACTATATAACAATCGCAATCGCAATCGCACTAGTTTGATTGTGTGATAATGATAAAAGTAACTTATAATCTTTAATTACTACTTCTGGTTGTTGTCACTCATTGTAACTAATATTAATATTATGAAATATTAATTTTTCTTGGGGTAGTGCTTTAAAGATTGCTTCTTTTAATGCTCATCGTCCAGCAAGAAATTCTTGTTGGCGCATTGATGATTGTTCATGATAAAGTTTTATTTCTTCTGGACTTAAAATTCGTTTAACAAATTCTAAGTGATTCTTTACTCTTGTTATTTCAACAATATCTATTCCTACACTATACATTACTAACTCCTAAAATAAAATTAAGGGCTTATCTAATAAAATCTTTGATTTTATTATATAATTAATAGTATAGAATGTGTGATATTAAAATTAAAAAAACACAAATATTTTAAAGATGGTGGTATATTAATGACATTTTATTTAAACGAAGAACAGAAATCATTAATTAAAAAACACTATCAGGGTTTCGAAGTTAGTAATGAAAAAAATAAAAGTGAAAGCCTTTTTAAGTTTCATGATATAACTATTGAATTTTTTAAAGATAAAGTTATATTTCAAGGACCACGTGAAGACATAATCGCTCAATATCGCGATTATTTAAAAAACTTTGATACACATAATTGACCAGTAATTGGTAATGATGAATTTGGTCTTGATAATTACTTTGGGCCAATCGTAGTAGTTAGTTCTTACATTGGTTCTAGCAATTTAGAGAAATTACGATTATTTAATATTGAAAATTATAAAAATTTACCAAAAGATAAGTTTAAAGAATTAGCATTTGATATTATGAAAACAATTATTTTTGAATCAGTAATTATTAATAACCGCAAATACAACCAATGAACAGATGCTGGTTATAGCCACGATATTATTAAAACTTGGGGGCAAAATCAAGCACTAGTAAGAATGTTACAACACAAAGCACCATATGATCGTATCATTATTAACCAATATACTAATGAAAAAAGATATTATGACAATATCAATAATATGGTTGCTAACAAAAATAAAGTTATTAAAGATAAAGTAGAATTTATTAACACAGCTGAAAGTAAATATTTAGCTGTTATGTGTAGTACCATTATTAGTCGTTATTTATTTTTAGAAGAGATTGATAAAATTAGAACTTTTTCTGATTATGACATTCCTTTAGGTTCTGGAACTGATGTTACTAACTATTGTATTAATATCAAAATGAAAATGGGTGCTACTTTTTATAATTTTATGGATCGTCATTGTAAAAGAGATTTTCCTAACACAAAAATAATTATGAATGCTAAAGTTAATCATGATAAGTAGTCTAAACGAAAAATATGGTAATATTCTTGACTTTTTATATATAGTAACACTTATATAATTGATAAACCATGAATTTCTGGCAAATAAAACATTTTTTCGTTTTTATTTTGAAAAAAGTTTTAGAATAAATTTATACATATAAATAATATTAGATAAAAACAAAAAAGTCTAATTTTCTGAGTTGGTTTTTATCTCCGTTTATGTAGTAAAACTTTATTTGCATATTATAAAGAGATAAAAAGTTTTACGGACTTCTCCCCGCATGTACTTGTGGAGGAAACAATGAAATTGAATGAGTTCAATAATACTTTTCAAACTGAAAAACAATGTCTTGCATATATAGCAAGTTTGAAACAAAGCAAATGTATTAGGTGTTCTAGTTTTAATTTGAATACTTCTAATTTAATAAAAATGAGATGTTTGAAATGTCATCAAACATTCAGTATTATCACGGGCACTATATTTTCAAAGTCACAAACACCTTTAATATCTTGGTTTTATCTCATCTTTAGATGAATAAACACCAAACATGGAATTCCATCAACTGATGTTGCAAAAGAATTGGGAGTGACCTTGAAAACAGCTTGAAGAATGGGTCATAAAATCCGAAGTGCCATTGCTAAACAAGAACCTCAATTCATTGTTGAGGGCATAGTGCAAATGGATGAAATGTATCTTTCACATATGGGTTTTAAAAAACAAGGAAGATCCTTGTTGAACAAAACCTTGATTGTTGGTATTTATGAAAAAACAACCAACAATCTGATTGTGAAAGTATTGAAAAACGCAAACAGTAAAAATCTTTTGCAGTTTGCAATAAACCACATTTCTTCAAAGTGTGATGTACATACTGATTCTTGAAAAGGATATCGCGATTTGAAATCGGTTTTCACTAAGCATGAAACAGTTAACCATCAAGATGGCTATGTTTCAAAAACTGGTGTAAATACCAACCAAATTGAGTCAGTATGAAAACATATACGAAGAACATTTAAAACACATATCAAAGTTGCAAAACATCATATTCATTTATATGCAAAAGAAGCTGCATATAAATTCAATAACATACCTAGTTTTGAAACTGTAATGCTATGTTTAATTTAAAAATGTGGGGAGAAGTCCGTAGATAGGCTTTTCTCAGCATTTATGTGATAAAATTTAAAAATAGTACATAAAGGGAGAAAAGCCAAGTTTTATTATTAAAAAATGTATGTATAACAAGCGAAAGGAGGAAACATTATGAAAATTCGTAAAATTGTCTTAGTAGGATGTGGAGCAGTTGGAACTAGTTTTATCTATTCTGCCATTAACCAAGGTTTAGCTCAAGAATATGTATTAATTGATATTTTTAAAGATAGTGCTGAAGGTAACGCTTTAGATCTTTCTGATTGTCAAGCATTACTAAGTGAAACTTTTGTTTCAATCAAAGCAGGAGATTACAAAGACTGTAAGGACGCAGATATTATTGTTATTACTGCTGGAAGACCACAAAAACCAAATGAAACAAGGATTGACATGGTAGTTGATAATGCTCTGATTATCAAAAAAATCGCTTTAGAAATTAAAAAAACTGGATTTAAAGGCATTACTATCATAGCTTCAAATCCAGTCGATATTATAACTGCTATATACCAAAAAATAACTGGGTTTGATGTACATAAAATATTAAGTTCTGGGACATTGTTAGATAGTAGTCGTTTACGCTATTTAATTAGTACAAAACTTGATGTTAATCCTACATCAATTTCTGCTTATGTAATGGGAGAACATGGTGATTCATCAATGGTACCATGAAGTTGTAGTTCTATTATGGGGAAAAGTATGAGTGAATATATTAAAGAGGGTAAAGTCACTAGCAAAGAACTAGATAATATTCATCAGCAAACTGTTGATAGAGCCTATCAAATTATTAAATTAAAAAAAAGTTCTCATTATGGCATTGGAGTATCGTTAGCCTTAATAGTAAAAACTATCATCAACGGTCAAAATAAAATTTTAATGATTGGTGCTTATTTACAAGGAGAGTATGGTGAAACAGGGTTCTATAATGGTGTTCCTGCTGTCATTAACTAACATGGTTGAGACAGAATCGTTACTTTACCTTTAAATAAAGAAGAACGAGAAAAATTTGCTAAATCATGTCAAATAGTAAAATCTACTGTTGATGATGTTTGAAATAAAATAAAATAAGAAAATTTTATAAAAAAGAAAGCAGAAAAATTTAATGGTTGTAAAAAACCAATCTGACAGCACAGATAACGCAGAAACATTAACCAATATCGAAACCTTTATTGAAGTCTATAAATATGCTTTAAAAAAGCAACTAGCCCACTACTAAAAACATTTTTAATGGGTTTAGCAGCTGGATTGTTTATTGGAATTGGCTATATTGGTGCGATATATGCAACTAGAGGTTGAACATCTAGTATACCGGTTGGAATAAAAAATTTAGTTTTTGGAATGGTGTTTACAATTGCCATTACGATGATTATTTTTATGGGTGGTGAACTATTTACTGCTAATTCTATGATGTTTTTAGGTGCTGTCAAAAAGCAAGTAAAAGTTAACAGATTATTACTTAATTTACTAATTGTTTTAATAGGCAATTTTGTTGGTTGCGGTATTATTTCTGGTTTTACTGCTCTTTCAGGTTTTTGTGATGATAAAGATTTTTTAAACAATGCTATCTCGGTTTTTAATCACAAGTTAGAAATGCCTTGGTGACAAACATTTTTTAGTGGTATTATATGTAATTTTTTAGTTGCTGGTTCTGTTTATATTGCTCACTCTACTAAATCATCAACAGCTAAATTTTTATTAATTAGTTTAGTAATTATGGTGTTTGCTTTATCTGGATTTTCTCATGTTGTTGCTAATTCTTATGTTTGATTCTTAGGTCCAATTTTTAATCTTTATGGTCATAATGTATCATTTAGTCAATTTTTACAATTTGGCTATCAAAATCAATTGCCAACTTTATTTGGTAACTTTATTGGTGGTGGTATTTTATTACCTGGCATGTATTATATAATGTACAAAAAGAATTTACCAAATCCGATAACTCTATAAAGTTAAAATAAATATAATCGTAAATTTATATTCTTACACTAAATAACTTTTTAATATCCAACATTTTCCACCTTATAATCAATTAAGGACAGGAGGTGTTACGATGATAAATAATGTCATACTAGTGGGAAAACTCATGAATGAACCAGAAATGGTGCCAACCAGAGACCAAATTCCCAGCAAATGAACAAAATTTGTATTAGCAGTAGAAAGACCATTTAAAAATCGCCAAAATCAATTCGAAATTGACTTTGTTGCCATCAAAACATGAGTTGCTAATACTGATGAACTAAAAACATTGCTTAAAAAGAATGCTATTATCGGAATTAAGGGGCGAATTCAAACCTTTGCTAATAAAGCTAATGATTTCTACTATACGGAAATCATCGCTGATAAGATAACGTATTTGGGATAAATATTTAACAAACAAAGATAATAGTCTTGATTTTATATAATTTGAATTATAAAATTAAATGTAATGCCCTCTATAATCATATTTTCTTAAAATATTTCTTTAGTAATAGATTGCTTGTTTTCTAAGGATTTTATTTTTTGTTCTAAATTAGTAATTTTTTCATTAGCTACTTTTAAAAGTAATTATTTATCTTTTTGTAGAAGTTGTAATTGAAATTTAGTGTTTAATAAATCAATTTTTAGAACATTAATTTCTGGTTCCAAACTTTCATGGTTTTGATTTTGTCGTTCAATTAAATATTCACGCATAATTGAATTAACATTTTTCATAGATAAGTATTGATAAATATTGGTATCTATCTTTTTGTTAATATCATTAGTAATCTCTGGTTCAACAATACTAATTTTATTTTTAAAATGGTCTTGTTTCATAGTGATTAATTGGTAGGATTTAATGATTGATTGTTGACCTAAGTAATTTGTTTTTAATATTACATCTCCTTTATTAGATTTGTAACGGTCACTACGAAAAGATGTTAAAGGTATACCATAGAGATGATTGTTAATAATGTTTGTAACAATAAATGGTCTTAATAAATTAGTTTTACTTTTGTGTGGTACTCCAAAATAAATTACGGACTTCTCCCCACATGTACTTGTGGAGGAAACAATGAAATTGAATGAGTTCAATAATACTTTTCAAACTGAAAAACAATGTCTTGCATATATAGCAAGTTTGAAACAAAGCAAATGTATTAGGTGTTCTAGTTTTAATTTGAATACTTCTAATTTAAGAAAAATGAGATGTTTGAAATGTCATCAAACATTCAGTATTCTCACGGGCACTATATTTTCAAAGTCACAAACACCTTTAATATCTTGGTTTTATCTCATCTTTAGATGAATAAACACCAAACATGGAATTCCATCAACTGATGTTGCAAAAGAATTGGGAGTGACCTTGAAAACAGCTTGAAGAATGGGTCATAAAATCCGAAGTGCCATTGCTAAACAAGAACCTCAATTCATTGTTGAGGGGCATAGTGCAAATGGATGAAATGTATCTTTCACATATGGGTTTAAAAAACAAGGAAGATCCTTGTTGAACAAAACCTTGATTATTGGTATTTATGAAAAAACAACCAACAATCTGATTGTGAAAGTATTGAAAAACGCAAACAGTAAAAATCTTTTGCAGTTTGCAATAAACCACATTTCTTCAAAGTGTGATGTACATACTGATTCTTGAAAAGGATATCGCGATTTGAAATCGGTTTTCACTAAGCATGAAACAGTTAACCATCAAGATGGCTATGTTTCAAAAACTGGTGTAAATACCAACCAAATTGAGTCAGTATGAAAACATATACGAAGAACATTTAAAACACATATCAAAGTTGCAAAACATCATATTCATTTATATGCAAAAGAAGCTGCATATAAATTCAATAACATACCTAGTTTTGAAACTGTAATGCTATGTTTAATTTAAAAATGTGGGGAGAAGTCCGTAGATAGACTTTTCTCAGCATTTATGTGATAAAATTTAAAAATAGTACATAAAGGGAGAAAAGCCATAAATTATTCAATCAGATAAATATAAAAAAATTCACTATCTTTTTAGAAATTGAATAAAATCTTTATGAGATGATTATCATTAAGTTGAACATTCTCTAAAGATGCTATTTCTTATTTAATAATGCTACTAATTGCTCTTTAGATAATTCTAACATTTCCTTTTCATATTTCAAAAACATGTCTTTACATGCTTGTAATTCTTTTATAGCATGTTCTAAGTTACCTCAACCTTCAATAACAACCGTTTTTTTCTGTAATGCTTTGTACTGTAAAAAGAAATTTGTAATCTCATCACGTAAATGTGATGGTACATCCTCTAAAGTTTTAAAATCATTAAAACGAGGATCACTAGCAACAACACCAAACACTTTAGTGTCAATCTCACCACCATCAATCATTTTAATAGTTCCTAAAATTCTCACATCCACCAAACAACCAGGGAAAGTTGGATAAGTAATTAAACTAATAATATCTAAGGGATCACCATCATAATCTAGAGTATTAGTGATATAACCATATTCACCAGGATAGAAGTTAGCACCATATAAAACACGATCTAAAATCATTGTTTTAGTTTTTCAATCAAATTCATATTTATTACTTGAACCCTTCGGAATTTCTACTACCATTTGTACAATGTTATTGTTATTTTTTGCCATTATTTTTTCATCTCCTTTTAAAATTAATTCTATTATATAATAGAAACACGTTTTTTTCCTATATAATTAAAAATAAATATTACCTTTAAGGAGCAACTATGAATTTAAAAAATGAAAATCATATTCAACAAGTAAAAACATATTTTATTAGTGCACTTAAATTAACAACTCACAAAGTAACTATGATTAGCATTTTATTAGCATTAACTACATTAATTAGTTTATTAGAAATTCCTACTTTCTTTGGATTCTTAACTATTGACTTTGGTAGCGCCATTAATTTATTAGCAGTAGTAGTTTTAAAATTACCATATGGTTTATTAATTGGCATTATTATGCCATGATTACGTTTAATTATTCCACACACTGTTCCTGGTAACGTGGTTGGTGAATTATCTTACATGTTAAGTACTATTAGTTTGATATTAATATATTGTAGTTTTCATATGTTGTTTAAGCTATTACCATATTGAAAAAATGAACCTACTAATTGATGAAAGAGATTATTAATAGTTGAATTACCAGTAGTTATTATTACTTGTATTTTAGTGTCATTTGTTAATGTATTTTTTAATTGAGCGTTTATTCTAGATTTATATGGTCAAGGTGATTATAAAAATCAATTGTGAATTGTCTTTTTACCATATAATTTATTTAAGTTTACTTTAGTTTTAGGATTATTTTTATTGCTAATACGATCTGTTCAAATTTTAGGTCAACATTTTAATTATTAAAAGATAATTGTTTGCGAAACATATTTCTCTTATTGGTTAAGTCTAAGATTGTGTGTAAATTTAAAAAAGTAATAAAAAATGAGCCATATACCCCTCCTTATCAAATATAATTAGTTTGAAAATAAAAACTATATAGGATGAGAAATATATGACTCCATTAAATTTTACAATAGATTCTGAAATAATTAAAAAATTTCTTTCAAAAGAGACTAAAAATGAAGGCATAAGATGGCTTATTGAATTATTTTTAATAAACTTTTAAAAATCAATCAGATGATCAAATTGGTGCTAATAATTATGAACGAAATGAAGCAAGAACAGATTGCCGTAACGGTTATTATCAGCGTGATTTAAAATCTGTAAATGGAATTTTGAATTTAAATGTCCCTAGACATCGTAATAAATCTTTTGAAACTGAAATTTTCGAAAAGTTTAAACGTTCAGAACAAGCATTATTATCTACCATGATGCAAATGGTAATTGACGGTGTATCAACAAGGAAAGTTGATAACATAACAAGAGAATTGTGCGGTATTAATTATTCTAAATCTACTGTCTCTAATATTTGTAAAGAATTAACTGAAGGAATAGGCACATGAAAAAACCGTGATTTAAGCGCAAATTCCTATCCTTTTATAATTATTGATGGAGTACATGTTAAGGTTCGAGAAAATAATCAAGTAATCTCTAAAGCAGTTTTTATAGCCCTAGGTATAAATGACCAAGGTCATAGAGATATTTTAGGAATGATGGTTGGTGATTCAGAATCAGAAACTACATGAAGTGAATTCTTTTCTTCATTGAAAGAACGTAACTTAACTGGTCTTGATTTAGTTGTTTCTGATGCCCATAAAGGGTTAGTTAAAGCAGTTCAAAAACATTTTCAAGGCGTGCAATGACAAAGATGTCAAGAACATTTTATGCGTAATATCTTGGATAAAACACCTAAAAAGGATAGAGAAAAAGTCGAAAGAGATGTTAATGCCATTTTCAACGCTAGTAGTATTAAAATGGCTAGAATGATTCTTAAAGAAATGAAAGATAATTATTACCATCTTTTAGACTCGGCATTACGAATTCTTGAAAATGGATTTGATGATGCTTTAGCAATTTTAAGCTTTCCACTGTATTACCATAAAAAATTAAGAACTAGTAATCACATTGAACGCCTAAACCGTGAAATTCGAAGAAGAGAAGGTGTTGTTACCATATTTCATGGAGTTGATAGTGTATATCGAATAATAGGTTCAATTTTAATGGAATTTAATGAAAAATGAATGATAAATCGTGTTCATATTAATATGGACGAATATAATAATTTTAAAATTGAAAAGGCTTAAATTATTGCTTAACTACTTTGTATTAAAATTTTATTCTTTATAAATAACTGCATTTCTTTAAAATGACTTTTTGTTGTGATTATTTAGAAAAAAATAAGGCTTTTCTCTCTTTATGTACTATTTTTAAATTTTATCACATAAATGCTGAGAAAAGCCTATCTACGGACTTCTCCCCACATTTTAAATTAAACATAGCATTACAGTTTCAAAACTAGGTATGTTATTGAATTTATATGCAGCTTCTTTTGCATATAAATGAATATGATGTTTTGCAACTTTGATATGTGTTTTAAATGTTCTTCGTATATGTTTTCATACTGACTCAATTTGGTTGGTATTTACACCAGTTTTTGAAACATAGCCATCTTGATGGTTAACTGTTTCATGCTTAGTGAAAACCGATTTCAAATCGCGATATCCTTTTCAAGAATCAGTATGTACATCACACTTTGAAGAAATGTGGTTTATTGCAAACTGCAAAAGATTTTTACTGTTTACGTTTTTCAATACTTTCACAATCAGATTGTTGGTTGTTTTTTCATAAATACCAACAATCAAGGTTTTGTTCAACAAGGATCTTCCTTGTTTTTTAAAAACCATATGTGAAAGATACATTTCATCCATTTGCACTATGCCCTCAACAATGAATTGAGGTTCTTGTTTAGCAATGGCACTTCGGATTTTATGACCCATTCTTCAAGCTGTTTTCAAGGTCACTCCCAATTCTTTTGCAACATCAGTTGATGGAATTCCATGTTTGGTGTTTATTCATCTAAAGATGAGATAAAACCAAGATATTAAAGGTGTTTGTGACTTTGAAAATATAGTGCCCGTGAGAATACTGAATGTTTGATGACATTTCAAACATCTCATTTTTCTTAAGTCTTTTCTCCCTTTATGTACTATTTTTAAATTTTATCACATAAATGCTGAGAAAAGCCTATCTACGGACTTCTCCCCACATTTTTAAATTAAACATAGCATTACAGTTTCAAAACTAGGTATGTTATTGAATTTATATGCAGCTTCTTTTGCATATAAATGAATATGATGTTTTGCAACTTTGATATGTGTTTTAAATGTTCTTCGTATATGTTTTCATACTGACTCAATTTGGTTGGTATTTACACCAGTTTTTGAAACATAGCCATCTTGATGGTTAACTGTTTCATGCTTAGTGAAAACCGATTTCAAATCGCGATATCCTTTTCAAGAATCAGTATGTACATCACACTTTGAAGAAATGTGGTTTATTGCAAACTGCAAAAGATTTTTACTGTTTGCGTTTTTCAATACTTTCACAATCAGATTGTTGGTTGTTTTTTCATAAATACCAACAATCAAGGTTTTGTTCAACAAGGATCTTCCTTGTTTTTTAAACCCATATGCGAAAGATACATTTCATCCATTTGCACTATGCCCTCAACAATGAATTGAGGTTCTTGTTTAGCAATGGCACTTCGGATTTTATGACCCATTCTTCAAGCTGTTTTCAAGGTCACTCCCAATTCTTTTGCAACATCAGTTGATGTAATTCCATGTTTGGTGTTTATTCATCTAAAGATGAGATAAAACAAAGATATTAAAGGTGTTTGTGACTTTGAAAATATAGTGCCCGTGAGAATACTGAATGTTTGATGACATTTCAAACATCTCATTTTTCTTAAATTAGAAGTATTCAAATTAAAACTAGAACACCTAATACATTTGCTTTGTTTCAAACTTGCTATATATGCAAGACATTGTTTTTCAGTTTGAAAAGTATTATTGAACTCATTCAATTTCATTGTTTCCTCCACAAGTACATGTGGGGAGAAGTCCGATAAAATTTTAATATAAAAAAGTTATCAACCAATCTTAAAAGTTTGATTTATTGAATTTTTGAGATTTTATTTTTTTTTGAATTGTAAATAAAATAACTTGCATTTTTCCTAAATTAATTTATAATTTTTATAAATAAGTATTTAGAAGGAGCAATTATAATGAAAAATAGTATTAATTTAAACCAAACAACCGAATTTAAAAAAAATAAAAAATTAAATTTTAATTCCAAAGTGCAAATGTTTAAAATCACTCTAACTGGAATTTTATTAGGTTTAGCAGTAGCATCATCATTAATTGAGATTCCTGTTCAATTTATGGGGGTAATTTTACCATTACGAGTGTTTGACTCATTAATTATTGCTTTTGCTATTCCCATCATCGGTCTCTACTACACATTAGTGATTGGTATTGTTGAACCATGATTACATTTATTATTAGATGGTGACCATCCACCATTACAAATTTTCTTTGATAATATTGCTAATATTACCTTTATTATTTCTTTTTATTTCATTTACTACTATTTATTTAAATTACGTAATAAAAGTAACAATTTAAAAACTGATGTTATTAAGAAAGTTAGTGCTGGAGTAGTATTAGTACCATTAAATGCAATTGTTGCTGCCTTAGCTTTTGCATTAACATTAGTAGTATTATACTTTAACCCTACCCTATCACGACCAGGTGACTATTCAAACAATATTGTTAACTTTAATAACAATGTTACAAAAATATTCTTTATTTTAATTGGAATTGAAATCTTACGTTTTACTTTTATTTATATTTTATTTAGTTTGATTCAAAGACGAATTGGTCATATTCAACGTTATTACTAATCTTAATGCAATATTAACAAAAACATAACAAATGGTGCATGATTATTCATGGACCATTTGTTAATTAATAATTATAAGGTTAATTAGCTTTTTTTGGTAATTTAACAATATTACTTTTAATTTCCTCAATTTCTTTAACATCAGTAATATTATTAAATAAATGATAAAGCATATAATTTAATTCTTTTGATTTAGTAAAATGACTATTAAAATATAAAACAGTTTCATCAATGGTTTGCATAAGAACCAAAGCATGTTTAGTATTAATACTATAATTATAACCTCAGATTTTATCAAAAAAAATGAGCAACTGCTCATTTTTTGCCACTAATTATAATCTTTAAAACGATAAATTATTAGGTGTTCTTGGAAAGGGAATTACATCTCTAATATTACTAATTCCAGTTATGAACATTAGTAAACGTTCTAGTCCTAAACCAAAACCAGCACTAGGAGCATAACCATACTTACGTAAATCAAAATATCATTGCAAATCATCACCTGCTATTTTAAATTGTTTCTTATTACTTAATAACTGTTCATAATTGTCTTCACGAACTGAACCACCAATTAACTCACCAATTCCAGGTACTAATAAATCCATAGCAGCTACTGTTTTTTGTTCAGGATGGTTAATATCCATAGCATTTAATTTCATATAAAATGCTTTAATGGATTGTGGATAATTAATAACAAATGTTGGTTGTTTGGTAATTTCTTCACATAAATATCTTTCATGTTCAGATTGTAAATCAATTCCTCATTTAATATCTTTAAACTCAAATTCTTTCCCTGCTGTTTGAGCATTAATTAATAAGTCAATGACCTCACTATAAGTAATAACTTTAAAGTCAGATTTTGCACCAGCAACAACTTTTAATTTTTCAATTAATATTTGTCCCTTAGTTACTTGTTTCTGTTCTAATCAAGTTAGTTCTGGTAAACAATTATCTAGCACATCGTTAATCACAATTTTAATTAATTGTTGGGCTAATTTAATATTATCTTGTAAATTGGCAAATGTAAATTCCGGTTCAATCATTCAAAATTCAGCAGCATGACGAGAAGTATTAGAATTCTCAGCACGGAAAGTAGGACCAAAAGTATATACTTTTTGTAATGATTGGGCATAAGCTTCTGCATTTAACTGACCACTAACAGTTAATGACGCTTTTTGACCAAAAAAATCATCTTGATACTTGTTATTAGTAATTGTTGTTACGATAAAGTTTTCACCTGCTCCTTCAGCATCATTGGCTGTAATAATGGGACTGTGTAAATAGACAAAGTTTTGTTCATGGAAAAATTTATGAATAGCTCATGATACTTGGTCACGAATTTTAAACACTGCTAAAAAGGTATTAGTACGACCACGGAGATGGGCATTATCACGTAAAAATTCATTAGTGTGTTCTTTTTTTTGAATAGGATAATTAGTATCAGCAACATTATAAATAATAATATTAGTTATTTGTAATTCAAAGGGTTGACTTTTGCCTGGTGTTAATAATAAGTTACCACTAACACTAACAGCACTTCCAGTAGTAAGACTCGTACATGCTTTTCAATTTTCAAGTTTCATATTATAAACTGCTTGTAAGTTATTAACAGAAGAACCATCGTTTATATCTAAAAATCCAACATTTTTACCATTCCGATTAGAGCGTATTCACCCATTAATAGTTATTTGCTCTGGTAATTTTGTTTTTGATTTTTCATTAGTATTAATAAATAAATTATTAATGGTATAAATCATTGTGCTTCCTCCTTATAATTTTAGATAGTAAAATAATTATATATTAACTATTAAGAATAGTATATTAACTATCCTAATTATTTTTAATAAATGGGGAATTTAATAACACTAAAAGTAATTTTACAAATTACTTTTAGTTTTTTAACAACAAGTTAATGTTATAATTTAGTTAACAATTAAAGGAGGTACATATTTTATGCATAAATTTTTAGAAATAATTAAAAAAGATGGCATGGAAGGAGTTAGTGAACCTTGGTGCGATAATGAAGGTGTAGCTATATTACCATTTGTGTTCCAACATAATCAATATTGATTTTTATTAATTAATGAAAAAAATCCTTTATTTGAAAATAAATTAGAAACAAAATACTGAACTTTAACTGGTGGTTGTAAAAAACAACAAACAGTTTTAAAAACAGTTATGGATGAACTAGTAGAAGAAACAGGTATTGATATTACATCACTTCATAAAGAAAACATTTATGCTGTTGGTAAGTACTATGCTAATAAAACCTCTATAAAATTATGACATCTATATGCCATTGACATTTCTAGTTTAAACTTGGATTTAAAAGAAACTTATCTTGGTCTTGGTGACAATACTGATTATGAGCGCGGTATTAGTGGTAGTTTTGTTAATGAAAAAGAATTTGCTACCGTTAATGATACACTTGCACTAGCAATTTATGCCAAATTATGTTTAAATAAAATAAGGCTTTTCTCCCTTTATGTACTATTTTTAAATTTTATCACATAAATGCTGAGAAAAGCCTATCTACGGACTTCTCCCCACATTTTTAAATTAAACATAGCATTACAGTTTCAAAACTAGGTATGTTATTGAATTTATATGCAGCTTCTTTTGCATATAAATGAATATGATGTTTTGCAACTTTGATATGTGTTTTAAATGTTCTTCGTATATGTTTTCGTACTGACTCAATTTGGTTGGTATTTACACCAGTTTTTGAAACATAGCCATCTTGATGGTTAACTGTTTCATGCTTAGTGAAAACCGATTTCAAATCGCGATATCCTTTTCAAGAATCAGTATGTACATCACACTTTGAAGAAATGTGGTTTATTGCAAACTGCAAAAGATTTTTACTGTTTGCGTTTTTCAATACTTTCACAATCAGATTGTTGGTTGTTTTTTCATAAATACCAACAATCAAGGTTTTGTTCAACAAGGATCTTCCTTGTTTTTTAAAACCCATATGTGAAAGATACATTTCATCCATTTGCACTATGCCCTCAACAATGAATTGAGGTTCTTGTTTAGCAATGGCACTTCGGATTTTATGACCCATTCTTCAAGCTGTTTTCAAGGTCACTCCCAATTCTTTTGCAACATCAGTTGATGGAATTCCATGTTTGGTGTTTATTCATCTAAAGATGAGATAAAACCAAGATATTAAAGGTGTTTGTGACTTTGAAAATATAGTGCCCGTGAGAATACTGAATGTTTGATGACATTTCAAACATCTCATTTTTCTTAAATTAGAAGTATTCAAATTAAAACTAGAACATCTAATACATTTGCTTTGTTTCAAACTTGCTATATATGCAAGACATTGTTTTTCAGTTTGAAAAGTATTATTGAACTCATTCAATTTCATTGTTTCCTCCACAAGTACATGTGGGGAGAAGTCCGTAAAATAATAATCCATCCACAAATTATGTAAAGGTAATAACTAAATGTTTAAAAATAAAAAAACAATAGTAAAACAAAAAGTAAAGAGTATTCAACAATTTTTATTAACTATTCCTCGTGATTTAAAAGCTATTCCTTTTTCGGCGCAAGTAGCCATTATTTGCTTAGGAATATTTATGGTTTGAAATACATTCTTTGATTTTAACCATTTTTTTAACCTTAAACAGTTTCCATCAATTTGGAAAATTATTAATAATAAACAAGCAGCAGTTTGAAAACAAGTATTACTAACGCTAAATGGAATGGCCGCCTTTACTAATATAATTTGTGTCATTTTAGTCGCATTAGGAAAAATATCTAACTATTTTTGAGGATTTATTGCTGTAACTGTATATGGGTTATTTGCTTTAGCGTGAGATTACGTTGGCGATATGCAATTAAATTTATTTTTCTTTTTACCATTCCAATTTATTGGTTATAATTTATGAAAATTTAACTTAGATTCCCAGCAAGACATTATTTCAAAACGTCTTAATTTAAGAACAAGTATGGTAACAATTTATTTTTCCGTTATCTTAACTGTTTTCTTTTATTTTGAAATTCCTGAGTTTTCTCGTGTTGTATTGGGAACTTACGATTTTGAAGGAAAAAGCTGAACCAAATTATTACCACATGTTCTTGATTCTTTAACTAATGGTTTGAGTATTGTTGCCCAAATTTTAATGTTAATACGTTTTCGTGAACAATGAATTTTTTGAATTATTGTTAATATACTACAAATAACAATGTATTCTGGAATTGCTCATAGTACTATAGATATTAATGTATTAATTATGTGAATAGTAGCACTTGGTAACTCATGTTTTGGATGCTACCAATGATACTTTGTTCGTAGTCGTGAGAAATTAGAAACAAAAACTAAAAAGGCATTAAAATATGAAACATCAAAATAATTTGGAAATGATAATATAAAGTTAATGAATAATAATTCTTATTTTTTAAATGATCTAAAAGATACCAAACAATTAGCTACAATAATTGCTAATATTGCCCAACCCAATTTAATCTTATTATTAAACGGAACACTTGGTAGTGGAAAAACGCAATTAACAAAACTAATTAGTGAAATTCTTGGCGTTAGCGATGTTATTACTTCGCCAACCTTCATTATTTGAAATCAATATACAACTAAACATAAATGAAACTTAATTCATATGGATGCTTATCGTTTAAATAATGTGACTCAACTTGATGAATACTATGAAATCATGGCTAATAATTTTATGATTATTGAATGACCTGATAAACTACCTATTAATTGACAACACCATATGCATATAGAAATTAATTTTACAATTACTAGCGCAACAAAAAGAATGATAACTGTTAATACTAATTTACTGACAAATAAAGATAAAAAACAACTAGAATATGACTTAAATTGCTTATTTACTATTAAAAATAGTACTATGTTATAATCTTTTTAGTTTTGAATTTTATTCAAACTAATTTAATATTAAGGGAATACCTCTAAGCGTTTATATAATGCTAGAGGTTTTTTATGTTCAAAAACGAAAAGGAGGAAAAATAATGAATGACATAGAAGAATCATTATTAGATACTAATAATGCAACTAGTTGTTTATCAACTAGTACTGTAAGAAAGTTATCATATGTAACATATACTGTTGGTACAGGACTTATAGTTTATGGCGTAGGTTTTTGCATTTATGGGTTAATTGAAAACAAAGATGATGAAAATAAGAAAACTTTTGATGATTCTAGTTTAAAAGTATTTCTATCTGGAGCTGCAACAATTGTTATAGGTAAAGTATTAGAAGTCTCTGCTAAATTTTGTGATAATAGTAATAGTATTGAAAATAGATTGGATCAACCACTACCAAATGAAGATGCAACATCAGAAAACTCGTTTGAAATTATTGAAAACAACGAAATTCTATCACCATTTAGACATACAAGTAGAAATGATTCACCTACACCATATGAATCACTAAACTTTCCAGATGAATTAATAAGGGCAATAATTATTCAAAGTGAACTATCAACACGTGAAGAAAACTCGTATGAAATTACTAAAAACAATGAAAGAAATACAAATAGAAATGAAACACCTCCACCAACATATAATGAGGCTATTAAAAATAATAGTAATAATGAAAGCAATTTTCCTGGCATTATTATACATTCAGCAACTACAGAAGCATATAAACAATCTCTCTAATCAAACTTTAAACAACAATTAATCATAAACTAAAAGTAGATACATAAATTGCATCTACTTTTTAATATATCTCTTACTATCAATTATAATGGAAAAAATTATTCATAAAACTATTAATAGTATCTTGACTAATTAAACCATACAACTTATACTGTTCTAAAACAGTTCACGTATAATTATTATAATCAACGGCATAATAATTATTTAATAAATATAATAATACAGCAAATAAAAGTACAGCACCCAATGCTACAGGACTAAAAGCATAAAATACTGTCATCTTACGATTATGATAACCAACAATGGAAGCAAATAATCACCCTAAAGCAAATGCCATCATTCAATATAATAATGTTACTACTTGTTGGTCAAAGAAAAATCAGAAGAATAGCATTAAAACAACAGTTATTGCAAAACGACTCATAATTGGTGTTTTAAATAATTTATAATTTCAAATGAAAGGTAGCATGGCTCCTAATGAAATTCAAACAAACACTCAAAATCCAGACATTATGTTATATTGATCAACAACACTTTGTAAAATCCCTGTCACGACCATAGCACCAAATCAAATAATAATTGATTTTCATCATCCGTAAAATCCTTCAACAAATCTTCCGATTCGGTAAAACATTAACAATGAGAAAATCAAATTAATAGGAACACCACCATTATCATTACCAGCAAATGGATAAATTAACCACCTTCAATATTCATGAGCACCAAAAATTAAATTATGATAATTAGCACCAAAAATTAATGCTTGTAAATTAAAGTTAATACTCAATCAAGCATCTTTACTAAAATTAATAATTATTAAAAAAGCCAAGTAAGTAACAATCGGAATAATAAATAAAAATCATGTTGCAGCTAAATTAGCATTATTACATTTCTTTAAAGTATCACTTAAATAACGACGATTTTGAAAATTTACTTTTTTTCATTTTTCACTTAAATTAGAACCGCTACCATCAGTATTTTTATTATCATCACTACTATTATTTTCATTATTACTAATTTCTGATAAATCAACTTTAACTGATTTAGTAACACTTGGATAAAATTTAGCAATTTCATCTACTATTTTATCAGGAGTAGCAATAATTACATCAACAGCAGATGATGAACGATTTTCATTTTCATTATTATCATTTAAAATAATCATTAAAAAGCGAATTTCTTTAATACCATCTTTTTCTAATTTTTTATGTAATACTTCATAAACTTCATCTTTAATTTTAAAATGTTGGGCATTAAAATTATCTTCTTTAATAATTTTAATAATATGGTAAGTATTACTTTCTTTATTTGTTAAATAAACTTCACATTTAATGTAGGGTTTTAATTCCTTAGGAACATTAAATGGAATATATCCTTGCTGACTAATGAAATAATCAACTAATTGTAGGCCTAGATTGTCTAAAATTTTCTCATCCATTATTTAACACTTTCCTTTCGTAGTAATTGTAATTTATTTTCAAAAAAATCGGGTAACTTACAATCAAAAGTCATTTCTTGTTTGGTAGTTGGATGAATGAAAGAAATCGCTTGGGCATGTAAGTATTGTCCAATATTAGCATTTTCCACTTTAAATTTACTATATAAAGGATCATTAACAATGGGGTGACTAATTCATTCAAAGTGGACACGAATTTGGTGTGTTCTTCCTGTTTCTAACTGACATTGCACTAAAGTATAGTTTTTAAATCTTTCAAGCACTTCAAAATGGGTTGTTGCATCTTTACTATTTTGTTCATTAACCATCATTTTTAAACGATTACTAGTACTTCTAGCAATTGGCGCTTTAATAGTTCCTGATCTACCTTTAATTGTACCATGAACTAAGGCAATATAAATTCGTTTAATTTCATGATTTTTCAATTGCTGTGCTAATCGATTATGACTAATATTATTTTTAGCAACGATTAACAAACCTGTTGTTTGTTTATCAATCCTATGAACTATTCCTGGTCGTAAATTATTATCATTCACATCAATCTTTGTTTGAAATAAAAGTCCATTGACTAACGTATTATCTCAGTTACCAGCCCCAGGATGGACAACTAAGTTATTTGGTTTGTTAACAACAATAACGTCATCATCTTCATAAACAATTTCAAAGGCAATTTCTGTTGCTTGTAAACTACTAGGTGTTGCTGTTTTAATGGTAATAGTAATTTCATCATTAAGTTTTAATAATGTTTTAGTGCCAAGCACAATATTATCGTTAATCGTCACTTGTTCATTAGCAATTAAGGTTTGAACAAAACTTCGTGAATAATGGTATTGTTCTAAAGCAGAAGTTAGATACTTGTCAAGTCTGATACTTGATGTTTCGTGATATGTTATTTTTATCACTTGCATGTCCTTGGTTGGTGATGGTTGTGAATCCGTAGTTAGTGATGTCATTGCTTTGTTCTCCATTTTTTTCTTGATAGTAGTGAATTATTGGTTCAATAATTAGTTGTAAAATAATAATGATAATGCCGATAGTAATAAACGTGTCAGCAGTATTAAAAATAGTATAGGGAGGAAATAGTTGTCATCATAAAAAATCGACAACACCACCATTATGAAAAAAGCGATCAATTAGATTACCCAAAGTACCAGCAATAATAAAACTTAGGCCTAGTGTTCTAGTTATTGATTTTGCAAATAACAATCAAATTATACCAGTAATACTAATTAAAAAAGCAAACGTTGTTAAAAAAATACGTTGATTCTGAAAGAAACTAAAAGCTGAACCGTAATTAATAATATATTTGAAATTAATAAATCCTGGTAAGAAACTATATTCTTGTCCTTGTTTCAAATCAGTTTGGACTGCAAGTTTAACCATTTGGTCAGTTACTACTAAGGCAATAATAGCAACTAAACAAATGATTTTGGTTAATCACTTTCAATCACGAGTTTTTAATTTATTTTTAATATTTATGCAAGAGAATTCCATAATTACTTCTTTCTAACAATTACTATTATTTAAGAATAACACTTCATAACAACGATTACAAACATCATCTTTAATTTCATCAACAATTAATCAACAACGGGGACATTTAGTACCGACTTTAGCGCTAATAACAATTGTTCATTCTTTAGTAACATCTGCTGGATGGGGGATAAAGTTCACATCACTAACAATTAACAGTTGTGCCATATCTTTAATCGAAATAGTTGTTAAAATACTATTTTTTTCGAGAAATGAAATAGTAACCATCGTTTCTAAAGCACTTTTTACTACTTTATCTTTTTTAGCTTCTTCAATCGCCTTATTGACATCGTTTTTAAAGGCAATAAAGTATTCTCATTTATCAATGATTCGTGGTTTTAGTTTTCATTCTCAACTCGTAGGAAACGGTTGACTATGCAATGATTGATTAGTAGTTGCTAGTTCTAAATTAAATAATGAATGAAAACTTTCTTCGGTTGTGTGTGGGAGAATGGGAGCTAAGAGTCCCATTAATATTTTTACTAGCAAAAACATTGTCGTTTGAACTTGTTTTCTTCTAATATCATTTTTATGGTTAACATATAAAATATCTTTCGTAAAATCACAATAGAAAGCAGATAAATCATTAGTAATGAAATTCAAAATTAATTGATAAATCGTATTAAATTCATAGTTTTGATAGTAACCATCAATTTTATTAACTAAAACATTTAATTTATTTAAAATGAATTGATCAACTTCACTAAGATTAACAATAAGTTCTTCAGGAATAGTATTATTAATTTTTTTAATATCTAAATCAAAACAGTTACCTAATAAGAACCGTAAAATATTTCTAATCTTACGATAGTTTTCACTAACTTGTTTTAAAATTTCTGTTCCAATTCGGGTATCATCTTGAAAGTCAACACTAGCTACTCATAACCGTAAAATGTCAGCACCATTAGTTTCACAAATTGTTTTAACACTAATAACATTACCGATTGATTTAGACATTTTATTACCTTTAGCATCGGTAACAAAACCGTGAGCTAATAAGTTGTTGTAAGGACTGTGACCATGAGTAATAACACCTGTAATTAAACTAGAATTGAATCAACCACGAAATTGGTCGTTTCCTTCCAAGTATAAATCAACTGGTCATGGTAATTTATGATTTTTAATAACAGCTAAATGAGAAACTCCACTATCATATCAGACGTCCATAATATCTTGTTCTTTATAAAAAATACCATTGGGACTGTCTTTATGTTTATAGTTAGGTGGTAATAAGTCTTTAACATCTTTTTCAAATCAAATATTTGAACCACTTGTTGCAAACAATGTTGCCACATGATTAATTAATTTACAATCCATAATTGGTTGCTTATTTTCACTATAGAAAATCGGAATTGGTAAACCCCAAGCACGTTGACGGGAGATACATCAATCAAAACGATTATTAGTCATTAAGAGCATCCGTTTTTTAGCCCATTCTGGTAAGAAATTAACACTATTAATATTTTTGGTAAGTAATGGCTTAATTTTTTCAATCGCAATAAATCATTGTAAAGTAGCACGATAAATAACTGGTTTTTTCGTTCTTCAGTCATGGGGATATTGATGTTTATATCATTTCATACCGATTAATGAACCATTATCTTTCAATCTTGTAACGACAATTTTATTAGCATCATCATAAAAGTTACCCTCAATTTCAGGGTCATTAATTTCACTAGTAAAGTATCCTTGGTCATTAATCGGGCATAGGATTTTAACATTATATTTTTTTGCTAAATCAAAATCTTCCTCACCAAAACTAGGAGCAATATGAACAACTCCGGTTCCATCACTTGTCGTTACATGTGGTCCATGAACAATTGGGGTTTTACGACCATATAATGGATGTGATGCTGTTAAACCAACTAACTGGCTACCAGTAATGGTTTTGACAATTTCAAAGTCAGTAATATTATTAGTTGTGATAAAACTTGTTATTAAATCTTGAGCAACAATAAATTGATGGTTATTAAACTTTAAAATTGTATATGTAACTTCTTCATTAACTGCTAACATTTGATTAACCGGAATAGTTCATGGGGTTGTGGTTCAAATTACTAGTGATGTAGGTAAAACAAATTGTTTTTTATCATCATTTAATAAAAAAGCAACATAGATAGCAGCACTAGTTTTTGTTAAATATTCAATTTCAGCTTCTGCTAAGGCACTTTCACTAGAAGGTGATCAATATACTGGGTATAAATTACGGTAAACTAAATTCTTTTCCACCATGGTCGCAAAAACTTTAATTTGCTCAGCTTCATAATTTTTATCATAAGTTACATAATAGTCTTGAAAATCAGTTAGTAAACCTAATGTTTTAAATTGACTAATTTGATTAGCAACTTGGATTTGTGCATAGTTTTGACATTGTTTTCGAAAATTACTAACAGTAGTAGTTTTACGGTTAATTCCAGAATTAGTAACTGCTGTTTCAATCGGTAATCCATGGGTATCCCAACCAGGAATGTAGGGAGCATAATAATTATTACTATTGTAATAACGAATAATTATATCTTTTAAGATTTTATTTAAAGCATGACCTAAGTGTAAATCACCATTAGCATAGGGTGGTCCATCATGTAAAATAAAAGTTTTACCAGAATTTTTATTCTTAGTAACTAGATTTTGATAAATGTTTTGTTCTTGTCAAAATTTTTGAAATAGTGGTTCTTTTTCTATTAAGTTAGCACGCATTTCAAAGTTGGTCTGGGGCATTAACAAGGTATCTTTATAATTTTTAGTCATTTATTATTCTCCTTTGAAATAACTAGTTATTATTTAGTGTCAACATTTAAGGTTGTTGATTAGTATTAAATAAATTATTTATAATGCTAATTATACTAATAATTTATTGTAGTTAGTATAATATTTACTTAATAATTTAATAATTTCTATTATGGCATCGGAATGGTTTGAAATATACTAAAACCATTTATAAATTTTTTAGTTTAACAATTAATGCAATTAACTCCATACTGTATTAATCGGACGCATTAATTTAATAGATAGATTTAAAACTAACAAGAACGATATAACTATCGTTCTTTTTTTGTTAAGAATTAAATCCACTGTCGTAGAAGTCAAATTGTGAGTACGAAATGTAAATACTTCTACATCAGGATAAAAGCGTGATTTTAAAATATTAATAGAATTGTTAAATTATCTAATTGAGATTGATTTATATTAGCGCATAGGAAATAGTTTAACCATAAACCCTGTTTTATTTCTATTTTTAAATCATTACACATAAAGGGGGTTATATATTACATACATACCTTATCAATTATATATTAACATAAATTAAATAATTAGTAATATATATTTAATTTATTTAGGTCTTGTCACCACTAGTGAACAAGAACCGCAAACATATACGTATTAATATATTGACCTTTCTGCTGTAGGCAACGGTCAATATTAAAAAAGGAGAAATAAAATGACTAGAAATTAATTTAATGAAAAATATAGAAAACATGATATCAAAATTGATAGAGATTTTGATTTACATATTGAGAATTGTTTTAAATTTACTGAAATTAACATATTAGAAGAAGCAATTAATGATTATAAAAAAATAATGGGAGCGTGGCGAAGATGTCGATAACTACATCATTGCTGGCAATAGATTCCTTTCTAACCCTCATTACAATCTATAGCAAAATTCACAAAAAGACGAGAAATAAGTATCGTCTTTTTTTTGTAATTGTAAAATTTTAAAATTTTTAATAACCTTCTTTAGCACTATTATCAACACGTGCTAGGGACATAAAATAGTGAACCATAACACAGTTGTTCAAAATAGTGGCTAGCATGTGGACTTGCATGTAAAAATAAAAAGTGGAGTGATACCTAATAAAATATACTAACCATGAATAATGGTAATCCTTGGGGTGGGAGCGGATTGGCAACTAGTGTATATAGACCCGTTTTGGGGGACGTACTGTATTAGTTCTTAATTTCACCAACACCAATACCGCCACCCCCAGTGAGCGGTTGTTTGGTAGGTGTTGGTGGTAAATTTAAAAAAATTTTGTGGCCGAGAAAATAATTTTTAAACTTGTAAAAAAAATTAAGCAGGGCTGGTTCAATATAAATATAACTTGCTAAATGCAAGTTATTAAAAATTGAATCAAATGCCTTAATGTTTTTTAAAATTTTCAAATTATTTACGAGGCCAATTTTCCTAGCAAAAATTAATAATATTAGTGTTATAGAATTGAATTTTAATGAAAGGATAATAAATAATGAAAAATTGATTATGCCCATATTGTCAAAATATTTTTCCAAGTGATATTAAAGAACTTAAAGAACATAATAAAAAATGTAAAATAATTGCTGAAAATGATGAATTAGATTAATAATGCAATATGACTTAATTATCGGAATTGACCCCGCAGGAATTGGTAATAATGGAATTGTTATATATTCAAGCGAAACTAATAATATTATTTTTAATGAAACATTTAAAACAAAAACTGTTCTAGAAAGTAAAAATCTATTTAAAGAATACTTTTTAATAATTAAACAACATTTTGAAAATAAAAAAATCTTAGTTATTGTAGAAAATTTCTTTTTAAATTCAAAACAATTATTAACTAATCCCCTAGCAACACCGAAAATTATTGGTGCTTTAATGGTATTAATTCAAGATGTAATGAATTGAGATTATCAAGAAAGTGAACCAAAAAACAAAAATAAAATAGAAAATTATAATGGAAATATAAAATTTACAAAACATGAACAAGATGCTTATAAGCACATTCAATATTATTTAAGGAACTAAAAAAATGAAAGATAAAGTGAATTACATTAAATTAACAGTAAAACTTAGTAACAGTATAGAAGCAAAATATCATGAGAAAGTTAATAAAGAATTATATTATACTGTTCGTGCTCAATGAAATGGATTAAACTATGTTACCTTAATTTTTAATAATCCCAAATTTTATAAACGATGTATTTTATTAAACAAAAATGATGAAATTATGGTAACTGGACAAATCTTTAATACTTTAAATATTCCAAAAAATCGTGCATTTTGTTCCATTAATGTTAAATGATTTAAAAAATGAAAGGAATAAATATGATTATACTACCTACTTTATTTGGAAATAAAGATGAGATTGAAATATTATCACCATCTCCGCAGGCACTTCATACACATAATGATATTAGAGCAATTATCCTGATGAAATATCCTAATGTTAAATCAAAACATATAGTTATTTCTGACCCCGAAGATAATGTTGCTTTAATAGTTGGTGATAATGAAGTCTATCAAGGATGAGTTAAAGTTTGAATTAAAAAACAAGGGAATTAAAAAGGAGTAAAAAACATGCCAAGTATAGAAACTACACAATCAAATAACTATACATTAACTAAATTAATAAGAACTGGAATTAGTCCAATTTCAGCAATGATTGGAACTAGTGATTATTATGGACAATTAATAGGTAATCCAATATTAGGTTCAATTAATAGTTTATTATTTGGTAAAAAATTAGGTTTAGATATATGAAATTTAAATCAAAGACCTTCTTCTAAAACTAAACTAATTAATAGTTCTAAAAAAATATTATTAGGTTTAGGAACAATTGGGTTAGCAAATTATACTAAATGAATAGAAAATAATATGGCTTTTCTCCCTTTATGTACTATTTTTAAATTTTATCACATAAATGCTGAGAAAAGCCTATCTACGGACTTCTCCCCACATTTTTAATTAAACATAGCATTACAGTTTCAAAACTAGGTATGTTATTGAATTTATATGCAGCTTCTTTTGCATATAAATGAATATGATGTTTTGCAACTTTGATATGTGTTTTAAATGTTCTTCGTATATGTTTTCATACTGACTCAATTTGGTTGGTATTTACACCAGTTTTTGAAACATAGCCATCTTGATGGTTAACTGTTTCATGCTTAGTGAAAACCGATTTCAAATCGCGATATCCTTTTCAAGAATCAGTATGTACATCACACTTTGAAGAAATGTGGTTTATTGCAAACTGCAAAAGATTTTTACTGTTTGCGTTTTTCAATACTTTCACAATCAGATTGTTGGTTGTTTTTTCATAAATACCAACAATCAAGGTTTTGTTCAACAAGGATCTTCCTTGTTTTTTAAACCCATATGTGAAAGATACATTTCATCCATTTGCACTATGCCCTCAACAATGAATTGAGGTTCTTGTTTAGCAATGGCACTTCGGATTTTATGACCCATTCTTCAAGCTGTTTTCAAGGTCACTCCAAATTCTTTTGCAACATCAGTTGATGGAATTCCATGTTTGGTGTTTATTCATCTAAAGATGAGATAAAACCAAGATATTAAAGGTGTTTGTGACTTTGAAAATATAGTGCCCGTGAGAATACTGAATGTTTGATGACATTTCAAACATCTCATTTTTCTTAAATTAGAAGTATTCAAATTAAAACTAGAACACCTAATACATTTGCTTTGTTTCAAACTTGCTATATATGCAAGACATTGTTTTTCAGTTTGAAAAGTATTATTGAACTCATTCAATTTCATTGTTTCCTCCACAAGTACATGTGGGGAGAAGTCCGAATAATATTAATCCAACTCCTAGTCCATTACCAATTACGACAACTCCAATTCCAACTACTACCACAGAAACACCACCATGACCATTAATGGTGAATGAAAATAATAATCTTAATAATTTAATGGATTGAGATACTTATATTTCATTAAATACTTATGGTATTTCAAATCTTATAGCAGTAATTACAGAGTTAATACCTAATAAATTTGAAACTATTCGTAAAGTAGCAAATATGGCAAATGGTGGATGTTTAATATCAACTGGTGTTGCTATTGGTATTAATAATGGTTTTGATAATGCAAGTGCTATTCCTACTATTATTGCTGGTGCAAGTGAAATTACACATAGTTTATTACCGATAGAAACAAATCATGATAGAGAAATGCAAGAAACATCATTTACTAATGAAACAGCAAGATTAATTAATAATGATATTAATAATAGATTTACCATTAACAGTGAAACAACTAGTCAATATGGTAGTGATAATATGAGTGAAGTACCATTAAACAATGCTGATAATCATTCATTAAATTGAGATTATAATCACATGAGTTTATAACAGAAAGGAAAACATAAAATGAAAGAATTTATCCATGAACTAATTATCATAGGAACATCTGTAGGAACATTAATTTGTAGAGAAATTATTGTAATTTTAAAAAAATATATTACAACTCCAAAACATGTACGTTCTTATAATAAAATGAAAAAACATGAAAATAAGTTAAATAAACAACAAATAAAACTAGAAAAAATTATGCAAAAAGGACAAAACAAGGAAGTGAAATAACTATGGAAAATAATGAAATTGGCATGACAACTAACATGAAACAAATTTATTTGTTAATGTATAAAACTAATCAAAGTGATGATATGAAATATAAATCATTTGAAACATTAGAATTAGCAACATTATTTCATTTAGGTTTTAAAGAAGTAGTTACTAAAATCGGCTATCCTAATCGTGAAATTATTCATTATCAAATTTTAGCAATTCCATTTAATTTAGATGAAAGCAAAATGTTAAATTTTAATTAAGGAGGATTAAACATGATTGAAAATGAAACTAATGTAAAAAATGAATTTTTAACTGAAAATAATGCTGAACAAAATCAACCTGATAATGAAATTAATCAAAAAATTAATGAAGCAGAAAATAAGTTAAATAAAATTAATCAAGAACTTAAAGAACAACAAATGATTAATATTTTTAATAAATATCAAATTAAAAAAGAATTTCATGATTATTTAAAGTTTAAAACAAAAGATACTAAAAGTGAAGAAATAGAAAATACTATAAAACAATTCATTAAAGAACAGCCAGTATTAAGAACACCAATGAATACTGGCGGTAATCAACAAACAATTATTAATAATCAAATACCAACAAAAATTAATCCATTATTGGATTATAAAAAGAAAAATTATTTATAGAAAAGGAAAGTTAAAAATGGCAGTAAATATTCAAACAAACTTAAATAATACAGAAAAATTAGTAGAAGCTCCTGAATTCATTGAATTTTTTAAACAATCAAATAGTCCATGAGCAAGTTTTTTTCCAATCGAAATGATTAATTCTACTACAATTGAGTTTATTATTAAATTACCAAAAGACCCAAAAATTAAAGTACTTCCATGAATTGATAAAAGTACAAGACTTGATGTTAGTTATGCAGAAACTGATAAAATTCAAAAATTTATTGAAAAATTATATGTTGCAGGTGAAACAATTTCTGCTGTTGATTTATTAGGAGAAAATCGTCAAAATTTATTAGATACAATGCAATATGAAATTGCAAATGATTTAGCAAACAAATTGGCAAGTGATGATACTAATATAATTTCTCAATTTGCTACTAAGGTAATAATCGATAAGGCAACAGAACTCAAAGAGCAAGCAATTAAATATTTAGAAGCAATGTTATCTTCTTGAAATACTTTATTTCAATTAAGAAATGATGCTAATTCTCGTTTCTTTATTACTAATAGTACTTATGATAGTCTTGTTTATTTAGCAGATAATAAAGGATTAATTACTGATAATCAAATAGCACAACAATTAAGATTAAATGGTAATGATTTGTATATAAAAGGTGTATTATGTCAAATTGTAATGGATGATTATATGACCTTTACTAATGATAAAAATGAAAGTGAAATTATGTCTTTTATTTTAGCAACACCAAAAGCAATGAAAAGATATATGGTACAACAAACAATTGTTTATGTTCAAGAAATTGCTGATGATAAAGTTGGTAGAGCATACAAAGTTGGTGGTGAAGTATTAGGTCAATCAATTCCTTATATGTCAAAAAAAGAAACAACATCACGTTGAATGTTATGTGGCATTATTAAAACAGATAAAACTGATTTAAAAACTAAATTAACAACTTTAACAATTGATTTTACTGCTAAAACAGATAAAATAAATAAAGAATTAAGTGAAAATATTATGTATGCAAAAGAAGTTAATGGTTTAAATCCTGGTTTAGTAAATCCTATAATTACTTTTTTTAGTGATGCCCAAGGTAAAAATAATATAACTAGTCAAAAACAAAAAGCAGGTGACTTATATGTAGTTATTAGTACAAGTGTTAATGACTTAAACTATAAAGGCTCAACAAATCCTATTAAAATAATGATTAAATAAAGGAAATTAATACCATGCCAATTGGTACTACTAGCACTGCTATAATTTTAAACATAAATAAACCAAAACATACTAGAATAAGTAAACAACAAGAAAATAAAAGTTTATGATTAGAAATTCTAGAAATGCTAAGTGTACAAGTAATAGCAGTTGCCCTTGCTCCTTTTACTGGTGGTTTAAGTGAATATATAGCACTTACATTAGGTGCAAGTGATTTGCTTGCTAGTATTAGTGCAACAAGTATTGAATTTGCAACTGATTTTACTATTAATCAAGTTTATGATTATTTAAAAGGAAATGTTACAAAATTAAATACTTTCTTTAATGTATTACCAGCGTTTGCTGGACTTAATAAAATTACTCGTGGTTTTCGTACTACTAAATTTATTAAATTAGCACAAAAAACTAAAACATTAGAAAAAATTGGCATTAAAGAAGCAAAAAATTTACAAGATGTTATTAATCAAGTAACAGGTAAAGAAATTTTAACTGATAAAATTATTGGTAAACAACGATATTTATCTAACTATTCAGTTGCACCTAATCGTGAAACAATATTGCAAAACTTAGGTTATATTGCTCAAAGACAATTTCATAATAATTTTAAAAAATTAGAAGAACAAGAGTTAAAAGATTACTTGTTATTACAAAATACATTAATAAAGTTAAGTCCACAATTAACTCCAAAATTTAAAATCAAAGATATAGATAGAGTAAATAACTTTTTAAAACTATATAATACTGAATTTAAAGAAGTATTAAATATGAACCAACATGAATGATTAAATTTAGTTCATACTTTACAAATACAAAATAAGGGTAAAACGTTGATTTTAACTTTAGAACAAATACGTGCTAATGCAATAAAATTTAATTTTAAAAATAGTAATATTCATAAATTTGTTTTAAAAACTAATAAAACTTTTAAATATTTTGACATTAGATTTTATTTAAGAACAGGATTAAATAAATTTTGAAAAGATACACCATATTTTGAAAAATTACGAGAGAAAATCTATAAAATACAAGAAAGATTTGAAAAGTTAGAAGAAAAAGCAATAGCAAAAATTAATAAATTAAAAGAAAAAGCAAGTGATTTATTTACTAGTGCTGAAAAAAAGCAATTAAACATGCACAATTAATACCTTTAAATTCACCAGTATTTATGGGATGTAAAATTCAACCATTATCACTAGATAAATGTGCTATTACTATTTATCACCGTAATCCTAAATATAAGCCATTTGTTGTTATTGATACTATTATTAAAGCAGAAACTTTCGTTACACAAGTACATCCTTTTCATTGATATCGCTGAAATAGTGGTTGATATATTGGTTATGGAGTTAATACTAATAAATGATTGAAAACAATAGCATTTGCGCCACCAGTTGTTCAACAAATTATAAGAGATGCTTTTAAGCTACATCGTGAAATATTAAGAACAATAAGAACTTATCATAAAGTTATTAACGTTATTAATAATCCGGTTGAAAATATTAATAAATCTTTCAAAAGTGTCAGTTTAAAATTTAGCGTTCATACTTTGTTTAGTACTGGGTTATTACATCATTTAGAAAAATTTGCTTATAGTCAAGTGGTTGAAAAAGGTAAGAAGAAATTACAAAAAGAAATTATACATATCGCACATAGAAAAACTAAAAAACGTACTAAACATTATAAAAAAGCATTTTTTAAGGAATGATAATATGATAAAAGAACTTTGAACTGATATTAGTCTAGGAAATTATAATAAGTGATATCCATTAACTGGACCAATTAATGACACTCCACAACAATATGTAAATACATGACCAAATGCTAATGAATGATTTACTACATTTGCTATTCGCGCACAAAATGATATTAATGCTTATCTTAATTTTATTTTATATAAATTTCCTTTTGATAGTTTTAAAGATAAATTAATTCAAGAAACATTAAGAGATATGGTTTATGTAATGATAGAACATTGAGTATTTAATCGTACTCCAATTGAATTTAATGTTGATGCTAATATTCAATTTAATAATGGTACACAGTTTAGTGCAAGTAGTATTCCAACAATTAATGTTTGAGATTTAGCACCAAGTAGAATGAAAATACTAGCTCAATTAACACAATTAAAAGAGTTACTAATGAGTTATGATGAACAAGAAATTGATGTTGATAAAATTGATTTAGAAGCATTTTATACAAGAAATCAAGTAGATGAATTAATTGAAAATGAAAAAGAACAAAGAATTAGTGGTGATAAAGATAATCATGATTTTATATTAACTAAACAAATAAAATTATATGATGATGTTGTAAGTGAAAAAGAACATGAAGTATTTCGTGGTGCAGTTACTAAATTTGTAAATAAAAGTTATGTAGCAACTGAATATGACCCTGAAACTGAAACAATGATTTTAAATTGACCAAGTGAAATTGGTACATTACCACCTGAATCATTACAAAATAATCCACAAGAGGGTGATTTTACTCATGCTCCAACTGCTGATTTTTCTGCTAAACAACAAAAACGAATTACTAGTAATGAAAATAATATTAAGTTAGCAAATACAGAAATTGAAAATATTAAAAATAATTGATTTAATATCGAAACAAGTCCTTTATGGAAACGTATAGATGAGCAAATTCCAATTCCTAATGATGATATTAACAAATGATTTATAGTTTTTTGAGATTATGGATTTCAGAATTATGATGATTTATATCTTGTTAAAAAAACTTCAAAATTTCAATTCGCTAAAAATCAAAATATCTCACCAACAGATGTCATATTAGATAAATTAATCTTAAAAGATAATGTTATTATAACATTATTGCTAAATCTTAAGACAAACATAATTTATTTCAATAGTAATAGTAATAATTATGGCGCCAATATTGATAAAATATATAAATATCAAGGCATAGGAAAACCTACTGAACTTATAGCAGAAACTAATAATAATGATAATTATTATAATAAACAAGAAACTAATGAACTATTAGATAAAAAACAAAATATTAGTGACGAAAATTTACAAACAAAAAATAAAACTATTGTTAGTGCTATTAATGAAGTTAAAAATGTTAATGATACACAAGATTTACATATTAGTCAAATTAAGATTGAAGTAACTAATGTACAAGGTGTTTTAGTTTTAAAACAAAATAAGTTAATTGCTGGTACTAATATAACTATTGATAAAGATAATAAAATTAGTGCTACTGGTGGTAAAACTGATTTAACTGATTATTATAAAAAAGAAGAAACAAATAAATTATTAGATAAAAAACAAGATAAAATAGAGAATTTACAAGATAAAATTTTTAATAATAAGAATGATAAAGATAATACAACAAGATTAGTTAATGATGTTATAAATGTTGGAAATAGAACATTAATTTATAAAAATAAAAGTGGTCCTTCAGTAACAGATGATAATTATATTCCAAATAAAAAATATGTTGATGAAAAAATAAAATCTTTAAATGTTATTAAATGAAAAAATGTTGGTACAAAAGAAAGTAACATTAAAATTAATTATGATTTTAAAGTAAATACTTTATATAGAGTTGGTTATTGTTGAAAAAATGTAGAAAAAAGTCCAATTATATATATGCAATTTTTATGACAAGGTGAAGGTGCTGTATTAGCTAGTTTTTTTAAAGGTATTTCTGGAAAAAGAATTACTGAAGCTTATGTTGATTTAGTAGTTATTTCAAATGCTATTGCAATGGATAGATTTAATGATGATGAAGGTAAAATATATTCATTAGAAGAAGAAATAAAAGAAAATACTTATAAAATCACTAGTAATACATTAGATATTACTTCACCAAGTATAATTAATATAGATAAACCAATTAAAATTAATTCAAAAAGTTTAGAAACTAATGAAATAGAAGACAATTGTTGAGATATTGAATTAAAAGATAATCCAACACCAAATCCTCCTAACCCAAGTGTTCCACAATGAAAAGAAGTAGGAACAAGGATAACAAAAAACCAAATTAATTATAAATTTTTTTCCGGGAAAAAATATAGAGTTACTTATATATGGGATGGAGATACGCAACCTATTGCTTATTCTATAAGTAAAGAATTTAATAAATTATTATCAAATAAATATGATTGTGTATATATATTAGATAGTTGTGTAAGAAATTGAAATCTAAATTCAGGTTTAAAAATTGAATTATTAAGATTAGAAGTTATGGATAATATAATTAAAATAGTTACTGCAACTAGTGTATATAAAGGTAATATTTTAAAATTAGAAGAATTACAGGAATAATATTATGTTTAAAATATTAAAAATAATTTTAAGTATATTAGGTATTTTGATTAGTTGTTCATTTGTTGGTTTGATGTTGTTTATTATTTATAAAGTTATATTAATAGTTAATAAAGTATTATAGAAAGGTAAATTATTATGAAAATATTTAAAAGAAAAGAAAAACTAACTGAAAATGATAATACAAAGTTATTTAGTTTAAGTAAAGAAAAAACAATACATGCTTCTATATTAGATTTTTTTGGATTTAATAGTTTTAATCATGAAACTCATTTTACTGATTTTGTAGCAGAAAATAATGCTAATTTATATAATGCACCATTAGAAATTAATAACGATAAAATTAAACAATATTTAATTAATCAAGACTATTATCGTAAAAATTGAAATTCTATTTTTAAATTAAGTAAATTAGGAATTAGTGGATATTTAATTTATATTGCGAACGATAATCTATATTTTCAATTAGTAGATATACAACAAAGAAATTATGATATTACTGGTAAATTAATTCAATGTACTATTTTTTATGAGAATTATCAAAAAAATGCTCAAACAGTAAGATTATTTGAAATTTATACTTTAAATAATGAACAAGTAACTATTAATCGTGCAATTTATAGTATTAGTGATAATAAAAAACAATTTGTATTAGATTATAAAACATTTAATAACAATCCTAACTTAGAACAAGAACAAGTATTAAATATTAATTATATACCAATAGCAATTATGCGTAATCGTGCTAATGAAGAACCTGATTGTAATAAAGTAATGGATAAAATTAAAGCATTAGATATTTTCTTTGAACAAATCATTTTAGATGTCATTTTAAACTCACCTAAATTTGTTTTTAATAATATTTATGGTAATAATCAACAATTAATTGATGATGCAATAAGAAAATTAATTGCTAAAAACTATTTATTTACTGATAAAAGTCCTAATGATGCTCCTAATGGTTTAGTAACTATTATTCAAGGTAATTTTAAAGGTAAAACATTAAGCGATGTTTATGATTGATTAATTAATGAAATATCTAAGCGTTGTGGTTTACATATACCAAGTCAAAAGAAATCAGCACAACAATCAGTTCCTGAAAGTACCGCAGTAAATATTTCAACAGTTAATTATATTGAACAAAAACTATGACAATTTAATATTGATACTCTTAAATTTATTCGATTATTAGTACGTATTGATAAAGATTTATTAGATAGTAAAACATTTGAAATTAATGATGAACAAGCAATTAAAAATTTAACAGTTAAATTAAATTTATTTAATCCAGTAAATAACCAATTAGTAGGAGAAAATGACAATGGACAACAACAAACCACAAACTAAGTTTCCACAAAAGCAAACTAAACTCAATCAAGCAGAAAATGATTATTTAATAGATAATATACCTTATGATTTTTCAAACCTTATGGGTAATACTAGTGACCCTGATATTAATAGAATATATGATAAATTTAAAAAACGAACAATCTATATTTATGAAATTGAACGTTTATTTAAAGATAGTACAAACAATACTTTAAAATTCTCACCTAATACTATTAAGATTGGTTTTATTGATATTGAGAAAGTATTAACTACTAATGCTGTTGAAACATCAGACTTTAATATGCAATTAAACCAAAGAGCAAGTACTAATATTAATGATAATGCCATTGAATATAGTATGACTGATATTAAAAATTTAATCTTTCAAGAAATAGATTTATTAAATCAATTTAAGTTATATGCTGTTAGTATAAATGAAACTTTAACTGAAAGTAATATTGATAACTTATATATCATTAATAGTTATTCACAACCTTATCAAAATCCAAAAACAAGAAGTACCAAAAGCATTACTATAATAAAAATTAAAGATTTTAAAACAAGAGATGGTTATCCAATTATTATTAAATTACAAAAACCATTAGATAAAGATACAAAAGTTATTGGTTTAAAAATTAAAGCACCTAGAAGCATGCTCTTTGGCAATATAAAGGTACTTGGTGAAGTTGATAATATGGAAGTATACCCTAAGTTATTTGTTAAAGATAAGATAGCATTTCCGCTATTATCAATGCCTATTGAAACTCAACCAAAAGTTAGAATACTAGAACAATGATTTAGTGAACAAATATTACCTTGAAATCTTGCGAAACAATTTATTGGACAAGAAAAATCAGCTTTAGATTTAATTGCTATTGGTGGTGGCAAAGAAACAAGAAAAGAAGTTATTAACAATGCACGTGTTACTAATGCTTGATTAGGTCATGATTTTACTAATAGTCCTGGTTATTGACCATTAAATGATGAAAAACAATTAAACGATAAAGAAATATGAACTTTTCGTATAACAGATATTAGAAGCGAACATATTTCTACTAATGCTAAATTTAGAGATGTTGAACTAGAAATTAAAGACGCACCAACAATTGATAGTTTACAAAAATTATTATTAGATATGTTAACTTATACATATACTTATAATAGAAATTTTGATGGTTTTGACCCATCACATCTTGAACAAAAAATATCAAAATTACGTGCAAAATTTGAAAATCAAAAACCTGACGAAGTAATTAGCAATTTATTTAAACAATGAAAATTAGATTATCCAAATTATATAAAATTACCACAAATACAAATTTTTAAGCAAATAGTAATTATGTTATCAAGTAATATTTATTCTAATATGTCTATTAATAAAGGTTTAAACGATGATAATAAATTATTATTACCTTATTATTTTGAATTAAAATCTAATCCAATTCATAGAAATCCTGATGAAGTTTGAGAGTTTAAAGATGTAAAAGTAATATTGAAATCTGATTATTTTGATTTTACTAATATAAATAATATTAAATTAAAAAATAATGATATTAGCCAAAATCAATTATTTAAGTTAGATGATAATCAATTTAACTGATTATCTATAACGAATGAATTAGAAAGTAATAATATACCATCATTAATTCCTGCTGATTGAACACTAGGTAATGGTGAATATGGAAAATACTTTACACGAGTAATTATTGAAAAAAATAAAACTGAAAATGCTTTAAATTTATATGGTTCAAATAAATCTCAATTATTTTCTAAATTAGAATTTTATAAAGAAATATTAAAAATTGATAATTCCAATGAATTTGAATTACAAATTGAAAATCCGATTAATAATTTAAATCGAATTGAAATTAGTGGTATATTTGGTGCCGGAAATTATGATTTAACTTTAATAACAGATAAACAAGAAATAAATTTACAAAATATTAATCTATTTAATAAATATAATGAAAACATTTCTTATATTAACTTAGAAATTTAATTTTTTTTATTAAAATACCCATCGGGATAAATACCATCTCATTTTACATCACTTTTAGATGCTGAATTAATTGAAATATATAAATATATTTTATGAATATCATCTTTTTTTTCTGACCATATCGTTGTACAATCCCCCCCCAGTGGATATTACCATCATAATCTAAATAATATTGTAAATCATTTGTTTTATGATGTGCTATTGAACCGATAATTAAACCAGTTACTCCACTTACAGCACCAGTTAGTGCTAATGCTAATGTTAGTTTACTTAAATTTGTTTTTATTCAGTTTTTCATATTTAATTGTTCCTTTAATTTTTTATTTAAATTTTTGATAATTTTGATTTATATTCATTTGCTGAATTTTGATTTTGTAAATCAAAATAATTTATTTCATCTTTAAAATAATCAAAAGCATCTATTCCGTTTTCAAGTCCATCAGTTGTTTCTTCATATGTTGGCAATGTTTTTTTATCTTGTTCTAAAACCTCTTGATATGTTGGTGGATTATCAATAATTTTTTGATTTTCAAAATTTCTATTTGTACTTAAAAATAAATGGTAATAACTCATGTGAAACATATTTTTTTCTCCTTTTTTCTGAATTTTACTATTAAATTGTACTTAATTTTATTAAATTTTGCAAATATGCTTTAAACGTTAAAATAACGCCAAATACAAGGCGTTAATTTTGTGATACCTATACTATTACTAGTATTGTTTTCGTTGGTTATATGGCATAAGAAAAAACACTTATTTTAGTAGAAGCATTATTTTTACCTCTAATTATGTTTTTATAGGGATATAGTGCATAAAATAACGCATCATAAGGGTCTTGGTACATAGTTTTATCAGGAATGTTAGTTTTGATTTGGTCATAGCGTAATTCTTCTAAACATTGCGTTGTTTTGCATAAATCATTTTGATTAGCATAAAAATTACCAAAACTCATAATATTACGCATTCATACACAACGGTCAGTTAATCCTGCTTCTTGATTAAGACTTGAAGCATGTTTAATAGCAACTTGACTCATAATTAAGATATTATGTTCATCGGCTAATTTTTGACTTATTCAATCGATAGCGGTTTTTGCTTTATCGTCATAATAATAAATTGCTTGGTCAAAATTTTCAAAATTATCAAGTAATCCACAAACTTCATCAACATAAGCATTAATCTTTTCATTTTCGTTGATAAAATCATTGGGAGTAACTATCAATTCACAAATAATATAAGGGTCATAATAACCACTATTATTATATTCTTTAAATCCAGTTACCATAAGTACGCTATGGTCTTTACTACCTGTTGCTCAATCCACACCAACACTATAAAAATCAAATTTATAAGTATCTTTTTCTTTATTATAGAATTCTTGTAAATTATATGGTTGTCAATATTTTATTGCTTTTAGAAATGGAAAAACAGTTGCATCACTATCTAAATATTCAAATCCATAATAAACAGTATTAAATTCATCAGGATTTTTCTTTTTTAATTCGCAAATCAATTTTTGTGTTACTGGTTCTAATTTTTTTCAAAATGGTAATAAAGTAAATCTTAAAATAAATAATCCAAGTCCACTAAACGCTTCCGTATCTTCATAGTAGACCTTACCAATTTTTTTAAGAGTATCTATAGCTTGCTCATTTAACGGCAAATAGGGGGTACAGTAGAGCAAATAAAAGGGGTGGTATTTATCATAGGGATTACAAGTAAAAGCAATAAAGTGATTTTTATAAAAATAACGAGTAATTTTTTTATTATAAGTTGGACTAAATATATTTCTATCAGTAAATGTTCAACTTCAGTCTTGAATTGGTTCATTAGATACTTTAATACGATTACTACGAAACATTGATAATTTTAAACGCTCATAACGTTGTGTTAATTGTTTTTCACTTAAAGTTTCTTTTTCTTCGGCCATAATAATTTCATCAGTTCTAGAACATAAATAACTAGAACCACCAACTGATTTTCCAAAAATCTTATTACCATTAGCATAACCAATAAAATCTATTTGTTGATTATTAGGAAAGATAATACAACCACCATCCTTAGTAATTTTTCATTTAATACCATGGGGATTATTAGGTCCTAAGTGAATATCATACTTATCTTCTAAATATTGACAAACATCCATTAAAGAACCAATAGTTGTTTCATTATGAGTATTTTCATAACGTCTTACTTCTTGAACAGAACTATCATTAAAATTACAGCACACAAATAAATCAAACGCTAAACAATTTCATGTTTTTCTTGTTAAACGTGCTGTTGGTACAAAACGATAAAAACAATTAGTAGTGAAAAATTCTGCTCATTGTTCACCAACAAACTCTTTAAAAACATCCCAACTAAATCCATAATTATTATCACTAAAATTAAGGTCATATTTTTTATTTAATTGTGCATAACTACTAATAAGTTGCATATTTGACTACCTAACCTTTACTATAAATTAAAATTAAATCATTAACAAACCAAATTCAGAAAGGAACATAAAACATGTTATCATTACCATTTCAAAATCATTTTGATTGAGACAAACATCATTTTAATCAAGATGAATTAAATTTAAAACAAACAGAGGAATTATTTAAAAAAATAGATGACCAATTATGAAATGAATGTGATAAATCTATATATACACCATATAGATTTAGACAACGAAAATTAAAATCAAAAAAAGGTTTATTAACTTATAAACGACGTATTTGTGTATATTATAACCAAAAAATACAAAAAAATGAATATATTTCATTATTAGATTTTTATCTTGGTGTTAAAAAGTATAGTAAACTTGCTCCTGATGTGATTAAACAAATTTTAAAATATTTTACTGATGGTAAAAGATATCGTGATATTTGCGATACTTTTATAGAAGACTTAATAAGTAATAGTACTGTTTGTAGAAAATTTCAAAAATTTCAATTACCAAAAATTAATATTCCTAAAATACCATTAAAATCAAAACAAACTTTATATATAAATATTGATGATGGACATCGAAAATTTAAGTTTAATGATAACCATAATAGTAAAAATTGTAAAAAATGTTCTATGAGATTAATAGCATTTTGTACTGGCAAAAAGAAAAATGGAAAATTAATTAATAAAAGAGCTGCTTGTAAAATCAGATTAACAAAAACAAAAATTGGTGCAGATAAAACTGCACAATTAATTAAAAAATATGGTAATTTATTTTTTGAAAATTTTGACCAAGCAAATTTAATTGTATGTGGAGACAGTGCAAAATGAATTAGAAAAACAGCTGATATTTTAAATGCTAAATTTATTTTAGATAAATTTCATGCTTTTCATGTTTTATATCTTGGAATTATGGCTGGAAGAAGAAAAGATAAAATTGCTAAATTACATTGTGAATATGCACAAAATTTATTTGCAAAAGGTCAATATGATGAATTAATTGATTTTTTACAATCATTGACTGAAAAATATAAAAAAATAAAAGTTGGTTATTTTATTAATGCAAAAGAAGGAGTACTTAATCAAGCGTTAGTTGAAAATATTGGCTGTTTTACTGAAACTAATATTAAACAAATATTAAAACACATGATTGGTAGCAGAACCTATAATATTGATATGTATACAAAAATGGTTGATTTTAAATGTTATAAAATAAATACGGAAATACAGTTATTATAAAATCAAAATATAAATTAAAAAATACCTAAAAAACCGAAAATAACATAAAACTTATGAAAGGAAACTTTAATAAGAATTTTTGATTTGTAAAAGTAAGTATTATTGTTGACTTATATTTTCTAAGTGCTAAGATTAATATACAATTACATAACTTAGTCTCAATTATTCTCGTCTAACTTTATAATTTTAAGGCAACTAATGAATAATTATCGACAACATCGTTATGCTCCCAAAATAATTAATGAAATGCCACAATTAGTTAAAGATTGATTGTTATTTTTAAAATAATTAAGAAAGGAGAAAAGATAATGCAATATGCTTATTTATTAAAATATAAAGTTAATTATACAGATGAAACAAAATATAAAGTATTTACTAAAATTGAAAATGCTATTAATTTTCATAAAAATTATAAACATCCTATATTAAATGATAATACTTATGAAAGAATAGTTACTACAAAAGCATTTATTACAAATTATGAAAGGCTTTTCTCCCTTTATGTACTATTTTTAAATTTTATCACATAAATGCTGAGAAAAGCCTATCTACGGACTTCTCCCCACATTTTTAAATTAAACATAGCATTACAGTTTCAAAACTAGGTATGTTATTGAATTTATATGCAGCTTCTTTTGCATATAAATGAATATGATGTTTTGCAACTTTGATATGTGTTTTAAATGTTCTTCGTATATGTTTTCATACTGACTCAATTTGGTTGGTATTTACACCAGTTTTTGAAACATAGCCATCTTGATGGTTAACTGTTTCATGCTTAGTGAAAACCGATTTCAAATCGCGATATCCTTTTCAAGAATCAGTATGTACATCACACTTTGAAGAAATGTGGTTTATTGCAAACTGCAAAAGATTTTTACTGTTTGCGTTTTTCAATACTTTCACAATCAGATTGTTGGTTGTTTTTTCATAAATACCAACAATCAAGGTTTTGTTCAACAAGGATCTTCCTTGTTTTTTAAAACCCATATGTGAAAGATACATTTCATCCATTTGCACTATGCCCTCAACAATGAATTGAGGTTCTTGTTTAGCAATGGCACTTCGGATTTTATGACCCATTCTTCAAGCTGTTTTCAAGGTCACTCCCAATTCTTTTGCAACATCAGTTGATGGAATTCCATGTTTGGTGTTTATTCATCTAAAGATGAGATAAAACCAAGATATTAAAGGTGTTTGTGACTTTGAAAATATAGTGCCCGTGAGAATACTGAATGTTTGATGACATTTCAAACATCTCATTTTTCTTAAATTAGAAGTATTCAAATTAAAACTAGAACACCTAATACATTTGCTTTGTTTCAAACTTGCTATATATGCAAGACATTGTTTTTCAGTTTGAAAAGTATTATTGAACTCATTCAATTTCATTGTTTCCTCCACAAGTACATGTGGGGAGAAGTCCGTTATGAAATATTAGTAATGGAATTAGATATAAATAGTTAAAAGGAGAATATATATGTATTTATGAAAAGAAAATCTTGAATATAAAAAAACTTATTTAAATAATATTATTACTAATAGTTGTGATATTTGTCGTAAAAAATCATCTATAAATAATAGAACATGTAATAAATGTTTTAAAAGGTTAAGTAATTATGAATAATTTAATTTTTAAAAAGATACACATCAATATTTTTTAGAAGATAAAGAATTAATATCAGTTTCTAGAATTATTGATAATTATTTAGGTTTTGGTTATAGTCATATATCACCAGAAGTTTTAAAAAATGCTGCAGTTCGTGGACAATGAGTTCATAAACTTAATGAATTATATTTAATTAATATTAATAAAGAAAATATTATTAATGATTTATTAAAAAAATTAAAACCTTTAACAAATGAAATAAATTAGGCTTTTCTCCCTTTATGTACTATTTTTAAATTTTATCACATAAATGCTGAGAAAAGCCTTTTTTAATTATATTTTTTATGATTTTTAAAATTTATGGTATAATTTAATTAACAAATATTTAGATTTGCTAGTTTTATTGTTTGAAGTTAGAAAATCTATACGTTAGATTAATTCGTCCAAAAATTCTGAAAGTATTGAAGTTTTAATAACAAATTATTAAAATATAGTATAGTATACCGTAATATAACATTTATATGTATTTAAACATAAAGTAGGTTTATCCCTTTTGTATTTCATTCGTGCGCTGACAATAACAATATAATTTAAAACTTAAACTAAAGGAATAATTTTTAAGATACAAGAGATTAAAATTAATAATCCAATTTTATAAGATGCCATCCAATATTTTACTGGGTACGTTAAAAACTAATACTAATCTTAATATTAACAAAACCATTCTAAATAAAACTACCACCAACTTAGCATATCAATGCTTTCATAGTTATAAAACTCATGATGAAGACTTATGAGATGAAATTGACCAAACATTAACTATTCATGTCGCTAACTTATTTGAACAAAATAAACAAACTGCTAGTGAAACACTACTGTCGTTTGCTTAAAAACATTAAGTGAATTTTTCATTAACAAAGTCCAACAACGATTAATTAAAAACCAAATTCAAGTCTTAACGCAATAAAAAGGAGAGAAACACAATGGTAAATATAATCCCAGTTCCCATATGAACAACACCCTACAAAAAGCAGTAGATTACTTTATTCTATCACTGATTTATTTGGATTTTCTGATAATATTATTGTTAGTGGTGTTAGTGGTAATGAGGATAGTCTTAGTGATATTGAAATTGAAGTTCCTGTTTTATTCATTGGTGACTATTTTAAAAATAAAGTTTAAAAGAATTTGCATGAATGGGCTTTAATTATACAGTTGGAATAGAGTTTATTGATAATTTTGCTTTATTTGCCAATATTTGTTGCTGAAATTTGTGCGTGAGCATTTGCTAAAATGAATAAAATTCACAACTCTGATAATAATGAGTTCAGTCTATACTTTAAAAAACGTAAATATTTTTAATTAGATATTTACGTTTTTTAAATTCAATTTTGTATGCTTCGAAACTAATTTATGAACAAATAAAATAATCAAATTTAACCTTGGTTTTCTACTTGTAAAATTATTACTTTGTAAGATTCTTTAATGCCTTTAACATCAACAGTTTCTCCTGTTGTAGCATTCATAATTGAAATTGCTAAAGGACATTCATTAGAAATTCATCCTTCAAACGGGTTACTTTCAATACTTCCAACAATTTTAAACTTTTGTTGAGTTCCATCAACGGGTTTACCATCTTTACTTTTAGCAATAGTTACTCAACTACCAACACGAACAGCTTTTACGTTAGTGTTTTTACGATTTTGTTGTTCTTCAAGAATAACAGCATTATTAATAATAGCTTCTAATTCTTGGATTCTTGCTTCATTTTTAGCTTGTTCTTCACGAGCACTAGTATAATCAGCATTTTCAGACAAGTCACCATCGGCTCTGGCTGCTTTTAAACGTTCCTTAATTGATTCACGCTCTACTTCGACAATCTTTTTTAGTTCGGCTTTAATTTTTTCTAATCCTTGTTCAGTAACAATGACTTGTTTATTTTTGTTTATTTCACTCATAAAATTCCTCCATTAATTATTAATAAGATAGTATGCTAACAACGTAGTTAATTATATCATAAGGGAATTTGGTTTTTAAAAAAGTATTCTTTATGAATACTTTTTTAAGATAAATTAATTGAATTATTTGATTAATTTTTCTTCAAGTAAAACATTATGAATAGCTTTTTTGACAGCTTCAGAGTCACCATTAATAATAATGAAGGCCATTTTATTAAGGTGTTTAACACCTAATCCAAGTAAACTAAGTACTGATTTAGCGTTACCTTCAACTTCATTACTTAAGTCTTTACCACTAACGAGTTTGCCATTTATGTCAGTTCCTGTAAGTTTACCATTTTCAATAGTAATATTCTTAGTAACATCAGCATTATCATTTAATTTTATAGCTTTTACTGTAGTTTCTTTAAACGCAGCAAGTTTACCAGTAATTTTTGATACTGGTCGTGCATGTAAACCAATCTTTGCTTCGTCAATAATTTGTACAGCATATATAATAGAATTCATTTTTACCTCCAAGGTATGTTTAAAAAATAATTGTAATATAATCACAACTTATTTATAACACATTTTTTGTTTTCTTTTGAAAAAAATTTTATTAAAAAATTTTCTTTGATATTTAAAATATTACTCCTTTAAGAGGAAATAATACTTTCATAGTTAATTATTGAAAAACTTACAATTAAATGTCTTAAATTTTTTAATAATTAATGAAAATTATAATAAATCTAATGACTCATCAGTTTTTAAATTTCGGACTTCTCCCCACATGTACTTGTGGAGGAAACAATGAAATTGAATGAGTTCAATAATACTTTTCAAACTGAAAAACAATGTCTTGCATATATAGCAAGTTTGAAACAAAGCAAATGTATTAGGTGTTCTAGTTTTAATTTGAATACTTCTAATTTAAGAAAAATGAGATGTTTGAAATTTCATCAAACATTCAGTATTCTCACGGGCACTATATTTTCAAAGTCACAAACACCTTTAATATCTTGGTTTTATCTCATCTTTAGATGAATAAACACCAAACATGGAATTCCATCAACTGATGTTGCAAAAGAATTGGGAGTGACCTTGAAAACAGCTTGAAGAATGGGTCATAAATCCGAAGTGCCATTGCTAAACAAGAACCTCAATTCATTGTTGAGGGCATAGTGCAAATAGATGAAATGTATCTTTCACATATGGGTTTAAAAAACAAGGAAGATCCTTGTTGAACAAAACCTTGATTGTTGGTATTTATGAAAAAACAACCAACAATCTGATTGTGAAAGTATTGAAAAACGCAAACAGTAAAAATCTTTTGCAGTTTGCAATAAACCACATTTCTTCAAAGTGTGATGTACATACTGATTATTGAAAAGGATATCGCGATTTGAAATCGGTTTTCACTAAGCATGAAACAGTTAACCATCAAGATGGATATGTTTCAAAAACTGGTGTAAATACCAACCAAATTGAGTCAGTATGAAAACATATACGAAGAACATTTAAAACACATATCAAAGTTGCAAAACATCATATTCATTTATATGCAAAAGAAGCTGCATATAAATTCAATAACATACCTAGTTTTGAAACTGTAATGCTATGTTTAATTTAAAAATGTGGGGAGAAGTCCGTATATAGGCTTTTCTCAGCATTTATGTGATAAAATTTAAAAATAGTACATAAAGGGAGAAAAGCCAAAATAAATTTAAAAGATTAACAAAATTATAAATTAGAGCAGAATAGACCTGATGTATTAATAAAATACATATTAGATTTTAATAATTAATTACGCAATTTATAAAATATTGCGTATAATTTATATAATGTCAAAATTTTAGAACAATGGAGAATGTATAATGTCTGAACAAGAAAAACTAGTTGCTGACCAAAAAATTATTAATATTGCCGTGATTGCTCACGTTGACGTTGGCAAGTCAACATTAGTCGATGCTCTACTAAAACAATCAGGAGTCTTTCGTCAAAACCAAGTTGTTGTTGAACAAGTTATGGATAGTAATGAACAAGAACGAAGACGTGGAATTACTATTTATGCCAAAAACTGTTCTATTATGCACGGTGATGTTAAGATAAATATTGTTGATACACCTGGTCATGCTGACTTTTCATCAGAAGTTGAAAGAATTATGAAAACAGTTGACTGTGTAATTTTGCTAGTTGATAGTGTTGAAGGTCCAATGCCACAAACACGTTTTGTTTTACAAAAAGCCCTCGAACACAATTTGAATCCCATTTTAATGATTAATAAAATTGATAAAAAAGACCAAAGAATTGATGAAGTAAAAGATGAAGTTTTAAACTTATTCATGGAACTAAATGCTAATGATACACAATTAGACTTTCCAACACTGTATGGAATTACAAGACAAGGAATTTGTCAGTATGAGTTAGATAAACCAAGTGATAACTTAGAACCATTATTTGAAACAATTATTAAACATGCTAAAGTTTCTACGCTCATCAAAATTAACAAACCCTTACAAATGCAAATTAGCTCATTAGACTATGATAGTTTTATTGGACGGATCGGAATTGGACGTATTTTTCAAGGTACGATTTCTGAAAACCAAGAAATTGTTGTTGTCGATGATTATGATTTAAAACGGAAAGCACGTATTAAATATCTGTTTGTTTACCAAGGTTTAAAACGTATAGCAGTTAAAACTGCCATCGCTGGTGATATTGTATGTGTAGCTGGAATTGAAAATATTACCATTGGTAATACTATTTGTGATAAAGATAATGTTAACCCCATGGATCCGATTACTATTCAAGCACCAACTATGTCAATGAACTTCTTAGTTAATAATTCACCATTCTGTGGTACAGAAGGAAAACTAGTTACAAGTAATAAAATCCAAGAACGTTTAACGCGCGAATTAGAAACTAACGTCGGATTAAAAGTTGAACAACTTGCTGGCAGCAATGCTGATGGTTTTAAAGTCTTTGGTCGTGGTGAATTACATTTATCAGTTTTAATTGAAAACATGCGTCAAGAAGGTTTTGAATTAGGAATTTCAAAACCAGAAGTTGTCTTTAAAAAAGATGAAAAAGGTCACACTACTGAACCAGTTGAAGAAATTACTCTAAACCATCCAACTGAATATAGTAGTACTATTATTGATAATCTAAATCGTCGTAAAGGTATTATAACTAATATGGACTCTGATAATGTTCGTGATAAAATTGTTTTCCATATTCCAACTAGAGGATTAATTGGATTTGGTCGTCAATATATTAACATTACTCGTGGAACTGGTGTAATGGTTCGTAGTTTCCTAGCTTATGAACCATTAAAAGGTGAAATTGGACATAGTCGTAATGGTGTGTTAGTAAGTATGGTGACAGGAATCACTTTACCTTATGCTTTAAATTCTTTAGAAGAACGTGGAACGCTATTTGTAAAACCGCAAACTAAAGTGTATGAAGGTATGATTATTGGTTTAAGCAGTCGCGATAAAGATTTAGATGTTAACCCATGTAAAGCAAAACAATTAACTAATACTAGAAGTTCAGGTAATGATGAAGCAGTTCGTTTAACACCACCAATATTATTTAGCTTAGAAGAAGCTTTAGAATTTGTTGATAATGATGAACTTGTAGAAGTAACGCCAGAAAATATTCGTATGCGTAAACGTTTCTTAACCGAAAATGAACGTAAAAAAAATAGAAATCGTAAGTAATAACTTACGATTTCTTAATCTAATTATTTATTTTCTATTCTGTGCGTTTATAACGAGGATTTATTTAAAATACTATATTATTAGCATTTAATTAATAAGTTAAAAGTTCCTTGTGCTTCACTTGAAGTAATTGATAAATAAACATATTCTGCTATTAGTGTTTGTGATAAGTCAACATCAGCACCTATTTGAAAACTATTATTAATTTCAACTGCTGTTACTAATTTATGAACATGAATATTTTTTAAGTCTAAATTAGTAACTTTAATAACATAGAATAAGATATCATTATGATATTGATCATTGTTAGTAAACATATCTTTAATTTGGTGACCATAATATGCAAATCCTAAATCAGGTAGTTTGATGTCTGAATTAAACTGATGGTCTGTATGCTCTAACTCTGATTTTTGATAATTAAGGTCAGCTTCTAATCGAAAAGAACCATTATTTAATTGGTATTCATTAAAATTAGTAGTAAATGTATTCATTTCAACCGTTTTGATTTCAGATGTATTTGTTGTATATTTAGCAATAATGTTTACTTTATAATTGCCCTGACCAGCAGCAGTAGTTTGATAAGTTTCGCTTACCACTTTGGCAACCACTACTAATAATATCTTTAACAACATGCATTAATACATTATTTTTGGCAGTTAAAGCTGTTGAAGTTAAAGATAAATCAACATTACTTAAGTCTCAAGTTAATACTCCCAATTCTGCTAATTTATTTTTTGTATTTGTTACAATGATTTCAACAATGTACTAGCAACAGGTTCTGATTGAATTCCTAATGGACTAATTCCACCATATACTTTATCTGTTAATTTAACATCTTGCTTTAATGTTTGCACATTAGCGTTGACATCATGAGTAGTATTAGCAACAATTCCAATACCTGCTGAACTGCTGACTGCTAATACACTTAACATTGATAATAATTTGAACATAATATTTATTCCTCCGTATGGTTAAATTTATTCATAAATTAATTACAGACTTCTCCCCACATGTACTTGTGGAGGAAACAATGAAATTGAATGAGTTCAATAATACTTTTCAAACTGAAAAACAATGTCTTGCATATATAGCAAGTTTGAAACAAAGCAAATGTATTAGGTGTTCTAGTTTTAATTTGAATACTTCTAATTTAAGAAAAATGATATGTTTGAAATGTCATCAAACATTCAGTATTCTCACGGGCACTATATTTTCAAAGTCACAAACACCTTTAATATCTTGGTTTTATCTCATCTTTAGAATAATAAACACCAAACATGGAATTCCATCAACTGATGTTGCAAAAGAATTGGGAGTGACCTTGAAAACAGCTTGAAGAATGGGTCATAAAATCCGAAGTGCCATTGCTAAACAAGAACCTCAATTCATTGTTGAGGGCATAGTGCAAATGGATGAAATGTATCTTTCACATATAGGTTTAAAAAACAAGGAAGATCCTTGTTGCACAAAACCTTGATTGTTGGTATTTATGAAAAAACAACCAACAATCTGATTGTGAAAGTATTGAAAAACGCAAACAGTAAAAATCTTTTGCAGTTTGCAATAAACCACATTTCTTCAAAGTGTGATGTACATACTGATTCTTGAAAAGGATATCGCGATTTGAAATCGGTTTTCACTAAGCATGAAACAGTTAACCATCAAGATGGCTATGTTTCAAAAACTGGTGTAAATACCAACCAAATTGAGTCAGTATGAAAACATATACGAAGAACATTTAAAACACATATCAAAGTTGCAAAACATCATATTCATTTATATGCAAAAGAAGCTGCATATAAATTCAATAACATACCTAGTTTTGAAACTGTAATGCTATGTTTAATTTAAAAATGTGGGGAGAAGTCCGTAGATAGGATTTTCTCAGCATTTATGTGATAAAATTTTAAAATAGTACATAAAGGGAGAAAAGCCTTATTTTTTTGCTTAATTTTTAATTTCGTAGAAAAAAAATAATTTATAACAATTAATACTCATCTCATGCTCCTTACAAAACATAGATTTTAAATAATAATTATTTTGATAATGATTTACTTTTTAAAAAATATAGTGTATCATTAATACGTTGTTGATTAATTCACAATTTTCTTTTAAGATATGATTGATAAAAATTTATCAAAGAGTTGTTAATGATGTCAAAGAAACAAGCAATCAAAATGAAATTACTTGACAACTTTTAATTTTAGAAAAAATTAGATGAATTAATACTTTTAAATATAAGTATATAAAATAATAATTAGTTTAAAACCTAATATTTTTTAGAGTAACCCCTTTTTATTTTTACGAGGTTATTTTTCAAATTATATTTATCACTGTCTTTTCTAAATTTATCCAAAATTTACTTTTTAAGGAGAAAAAAATATATGAGTTTTACAGAACTAAACTTAAGACAAGAACTAACAGCAGCCATTGCTAAATGAGGGTACACAACTCCAACGGCAATTCAAAAGAAAACAATTCCTGTTTCTTTACAAAATAAAGATATCATTGGAAAAAGTCACACTGGAACTGGAAAAACCGCTGCTTTTGTTTTACCAATCTTACATAATTTAGATCTTAAATTATACCGTAACCAAGCAATCATCGTTTGTCCAACAAGAGAACTTGCCATTCAAGTTGCTAAACAAGTAAAGAAATATGCCTACTTTTTAAATGGTGTAAATGTCGCTTTACTATGTGGAGGAGCTAACATCAGAAATCAATTATATGATTTAAGAACAAGTAATATTGTTGTGGGAACACCAGGCCGTATTACTGACCACATTAACCGTGGAAGTTTACGTTTAAACACTATCAAAACCATTGTTTTAGATGAAGCTGATGAAATGTTAAAAATGGGATTCAAAAAAGATATTGATTTCTTGTTTGAAAACTCACCAACTGATATTCAAACTGTGCTTTTCTCAGCTACTATGTCAAAACCAGTTTTAAGAATTGCTGATGACTACCAAAACAATCCAGTAAGTATCAGTGTTGAAGATGAATCATCAAAACTACAACAAGAAAATATTAGTCAATTCTACTTTGACTGTCGTAATACAAATAAAGAAACTGCTTTAGTTGCTTTATACCAAAATCTAAAGCCAGAGTTAAGCATTGTCTTTTCAAATACTAAAGCCTTCACTGCACGAATTGCGAAAGTACTTTCTGATAATGGTATTCAATCTGCAGTTATTAATGGTGATAAAAGTCAAAGAGAACGTTTAGAAGCAATGCGTCAATTCAAAAATGGAACTGTTAAAGTCTTAATTGCTACTGACGTTGTTGCTCGTGGAATTGATGTTAACGGAATCGATTACATATTTAACTATGATATCCCTCGTGAACATGAATATTATACACACCGTATTGGACGTACTGCCCGTGCTGGTGCCAAAGGAACTGCTATTACATTAGTAAGCAACAGAACACAATACAATGAACTTCAAGATATTCAATACTATCAAAAACATGATATTAAATTATTTAATAGCGCTGATTGAGAATTACCAAAAAACATTGTTTTAGCACCTGCTACGCAAAAACCAAGTTTCCTATCACGTGATAGAGGAGACAGAGGAAGAAATGATTTCTCACGTAGTAACAATGGTAACTCTAATTGAAGAAAAAAAGACCGTTACTAAATCTTTTAATTAAAATAAAAGTATGCTATACTTTGAGCATACTAAACTAAATTATATAACACCATTAGGTTCTACTTATTATTTTACGGACTTCTCCCCACATGTACTTGTGGAGGAAACAATGAAATTGAATGAGTTCAATAATACTTTTCAAACCGAAAAACAATGTCTTGCATATATAGCAAGTTTGAAACAAAGCAAATGTATTAGGTGTTCTAGTTTTAATTTGAATACTTCTAATTTAAGAAAAATGAGATGTTTGAAATGTCATCAAACATTCAGTATTCTCACGGGCACTATATTTTCAAAGTCACAAACACCTTTAATATCTTGGTTTTATCTCATCTTTAGATGAATAAACACCAAACATGGAATTCCATCAACTGATGTTGCAAAAGAATTGGGAGTGACCTTGAAAACAGCTTGAAGAATGAGTCATAAAATCCGAAGTGCCATTGCTAAACAAGAATCTCAATTCATTGTTGAGGGCATAGTGCAAATGGATGAAATGTATCTTTCACATATGGGTTTTAAAAAACAAGGAAGATCCTTGTTGAACAAAACCTTGATTGTTGGTATTTATGAAAAAACAACCAACAATCTGATTGTGAAAGTATTGAAAAACGCAAACAGTAAAAATCTTTTGCAGTTTGCAATAAACCACATTTCTTCAAAGTGTGATGTACATACTGATTCTTGAAAAGGATATCGCGATTTGAAATCGGTTTTCACTAAGCATGAAACAGTTAACCATCAAGATGGCTATGTTTCAAAAACTGGTGTAAATACCAACCAAATTGAGTCAGTATGAAAACATATACGAAGAACATTTAAAACACATATCAAAGTTGCAAAACATCATATTCATTTATATGCAAAAGAAGCTGCATATAAATTCAATAACATACCTAGTTTTGAAACTGTAATGCTACGTTTAATTTAAAAATGTGGGGAGAAGTCCGTAGATAGGCTTTTCTCAGCATTTATGTGATAAAATTTAAAAATAGTACATAAAGGGAGAAAAGCCTTATTTTATTAATAATCAGAGCCTAATTTTATTTAAATATTAAGGAGTAGTGAAGCAATATGGCAGATGGAACACAACAAAAACCACAAGAACAACAACCAAACAAAGAGTTGCTTAATAAATTAACTAATGAAGAGCAAGAAAAAAAAATTTCTTCACCAAAATCAAACCAAAAAAATTGATTTTTAAAATTTTTAGTACAAATTTTTTGTTTGCCAATTTATAATTTTTTTATAGTAAAGCCTTTTAATTATTTATACCCATCAAAAAAAGAATCAATTGAAAAAAAACCACCTATAAAATTAAATGTGGAAAATAAAGAAGAAAAAACTGATACAACTCTTGCTCAATCATGTACTCAAGCAGAACAAGAACAAGCTAATAATAATCAACCACCAACACTAACAGCATAACCTCTATTTAAAATACTTATTAGTACGCTCTAAATCTTTAATATTATCAATATCCCAATGACTATTAAAATCTAAAACATAAGATTTTAATATCATATGATGTTTTATACTATTATTAATTAAATACTTACCAACCAGTGTTGTTTTCAACACTAAAACTTGCTCAGGATCATGTAAATCTTGACCAAGTTTTTTTGCTCATAATTTATTAACATATGATCACTCACCTGCTAATAAACTATTAGCATCATGCGACTTAATAATATCAATAATATTACCATCACTACTTAATTCATAAGTTCAATCATCTTTTTTATCATTATCATCACGAGTAACACCAACCATCACATTAGTATCAAACTCATGATTAAAGTGATTAATCGTACTAACCATATCGCCAGAAATAATAAAAATATCACTATTACCATCAAAATACTTTGCTACTAATTTCAAAGCATAACCACTATCATAATCTAAATAATACTTATTATGAACTAAAGTTAAATTAGAATATTTAATAGTTAAATATTTAAAATCATTTTCTAAGTAACCAGTAATTACAATAATTTTTGTCAACTCGGGTACTTGCAATAAATTATTAATCGTATGTTCAATTAATGGTACATCATTAAATTTAATTAATGATTTATGAATCTCGTGAGTTAATGGGCGTAATCTCGTACCACTTCCCGCAGCAAAAATAATAGCAACTTTCATTAAAATACTCCTTTTACTTAATAACAAAATTAATAATTTTATTCATAACGAAAATAGTTTTAATTATTGTTTTGTCGTTTAATCATGGTTTAATTTTCTCATTACTAGTAACGATTTTTACAACATCTGCTTGCGATAAATCAACTGGTAATTGAAAAGTATGTTTAGTTTTACCATTAATTTGAATAGCAACAGTAACTGTTTTAGCCACTAAAAACTTTTCATTATACGTAGGAAACTTACTATGATTAATGCTTGTTTTATTACCTGTAAGTTCCCATAATTCTTCACTTAAATGTGGAGCAAATGGATTTAATAATTTTAAGAAATTAAATAAATATTCTTGATAAATACTGCTTGCTTTGTAACAAGCATTAATAAAAATCATTAACTGGGCAATGGCGGTATTAAAACTTAAATCATTAATGTCACAAGTAACCTTTTTCACAGTTTGATGATAAATAGTATCTAATGTCATATCATTAGTACTACTAATTTTACTTTGGTATTCACTATCAGTGAACAAACGATAAACACGAGTTAAAAATTTATGACTACCAACAAGGCCACTAGCTAATCATGGTAACGATGCTGTTAAAGGTCCCATAAACATTTCATAAAGACGTAATGTATCAGCACCATATTCATTAATAATATCATCTGGATTAACAACATTACCCCGTGATTTCGACATCTTTTCATTGTTTTCACCAAGAATCATACCTTGATTTACTAGTTTTAAAAACGGTTCTGAAGTTGGTACTAATCCTAAATCATATAACACTAAATGTCAAAATCGAGCATACATTAAATGTAAAACAGCATGCTCTTGGCCGCCAATATATAAATCAACTGGTAATCAATGTTTAAACCTGTTCTTAGCAACATTACTATCAAAATCAGCATAAGTACCATCATCATTTTTCATTATATAAGCTAAATAATATCAACAACTACCTGCTCATTGTGGCATCGTATTAACTTCTCTCATACCTGTAACACCATCTGTTCTTGTCACATGTAATCATGATTTACTTGCTTTAATTAAAGGAGCACTACCATCATTTGATGGCTTAATATTGGCCATTTTTGGCAATAATACTGGTAACTCGTGTTCTGACACAGTGCTAATAGTCCCATCTGCTCAATGAATAATCGGAAATGGTTCACCTCAATAACGTTGGCGAGAAAATAATCAATCACGTAGTTTATAAGCAGTATGGGATTTACCTTGTTTTAATTTTATTAATTTATCAACAATTAATTTAGTAGCTTCCGTTATATTTTTACCATTAATAAAATCAGAATTAATATATTCACTAGTACCCGTAAAAGGATGAGTTGTATCAGTGGTTTTCATAATAAATGTAATCAGTAATTTTTTAGTTTGTGCAAATAAAAAATCACGAGCATCATGAGCAGGAACTCCCATAATGGCACCAGAGCCATAATGGTTTAAAACGTAATCTCCTACCCATACTGGGATTTTAATTTTTGTTAAGGGGTGAATAACGTAACTACCCGTAAAGACGCCTGTTTTTGAAGTATCTTCACTTTGACGCATTAAATCAGTTTTACTTTGGGCGTTTCGACAATACTTAGTAACTTCATTGCTGTACTCACTTGTCGTTAAATCATGAACTAATGGATGTTCAGGAGCAATGACTAAAAATGAAACACCAAAAATAGTATCAACACGTGATGTAAATACTGTAATTTTATGTTTAGTATTTTCTACTTGAAAATCAACTAGGGTCCCTACACTTTTGCCAATTCAATTCTTTTGTAATTCTTTAACACTATGTGGTCAATCAAGAGTATCTAAACCTTGTAATAATGGTTCAGCATATTTAGTAATTTTAAAAACTCATTGGCGCATGGGTTTTTTAATAACCGGAAAATTACCACGTTCTGAAACCATTTTACCATCAACATTTAATATTTCTTCATTAGCTAAGACTGTTCCTAATTCTGGGCAGAAGTTAACTTCTACATCTTTTAATTGGGCAAGACCCTTTTCATAAAGTTTAATGAAAATTCATTGTGTTCAACGGTAATATTGGGGTTCAGTTGTATTTACTTCTTTATTATAATCAAAACTTAAACCAATACTTTGTAATTGTTTGCGAAAATTATTAATATTTTGTAAAGTAAAAGTTTTTGGATCATGACCAGTATTTAAAGCATATTGTTCAGCAGGTAATCCAAAAGCATCTCATCCAATGGGATGTAATACATTGTAACCATTCATCATTTTAACTCGTGCTATAACGTCAGTGGCACAATACCCTTTGGGATGGCCAACATGTAAACCAGAACCAGAAGGATAAGGAAACATATCAAGTAAATAAGCTTTGGGTTTACTAGTGTCATCAAGATAGGTTTTGAAAGTTTGATTTTGTAACCAATATTTTTGTCATTTTTTTTCAATTTTTTGATGATTATAATCCATGGTATTACTCCTTTAAATTGATAGTATCAAAACATCATATTAACCATAATACCATAATGAATTAATAAGATGCAATTTTTTTATTGTAAAGAAATAAAATATGAGAAGGTCTTATTTGTAAACATATTCTAATTGATTATTATTGCTTATAATCAGTTCTTTAATTTTATCTTTCGTAGATTTATCAATAAATTCATTAATAATTTTACGGACTTCTCCCCACATGTACTTGTGGAGGAAACAATGAAATTGAATGAGTTCAATAATACTTTTCAAACTGAAAAACAATGTCTTGCATATATAGCAAGTTTGAAACAAAGCAAATGTATTAGGTGTTCTAGTTTTAATTTGAATACTTCTAATTTAAGAAAAATGAGATGTTTGAAATGTCATCAAACATTCAGTATTATCACGGGCACTATATTTTCAAAGTCACAAACACCTTTAATATCTTGGTTTTATCTCATCTTTAGATGAATAAACACCAAACATGGAATTCCATCAACTGATGTTGCAAAAGAATTGGGAGTGACCTTGAAAACAGCTTGAAGAATGGGTCATAAAATCCGAAGTGCCATTGCTAAACAAGAACCTCAATTCATTGTTGAGGGCATAGTGCAAATGGATGAAATGTATCTTTCACATATGGGTTTTAAAAAACAAGGAAGATCCTTGTTGAACAAAACCTTGATTGTGAAAGTATTGAAAAACGCAAACAGTAAAAATATTTTGCAGTTTGCAATAAACCACATTTCTTCAAAGTGTGATGTACATACTGATTCTTGAAAAGGATATCGCGATTTGAAATCGGTTTTCACTAAGCGTGAAACAGTTAACCATCAAGATGGCTATGTTTCAAAAACTGGTGTAAATACCAACCAAATTGAGTCAGTATGAAAACATATACGAAGAACATTAAAACACATATCAAAGTTGCAAAACATCATATTCATTTATATGCAAAATAAGCTTCATATAAATTCAATAACATACCTAGTTTTGAAACTGTAATGCTATGTTTAATTTAAAAATGTGGGGAGAAGTCCGTAGATAGGCTTTTCTCAGCATTTATGTGATAAAATTTAAAAATAGTACATAAAGGGAGAAAAGCCTTATTTTTTTGCTTAATTTTTAATTTCGTAGAAAAAAATTAATTTATAACAATTAATACTCATCTCATGCTCCTTACAAAACATAGATTTTAAATAATAATTATTTTGATAATGATTTACTTTTTAAAAAATATAGTGTATCATTAATACGTTGTTGATTAATTCACAATTTTCTTTTAAGATATGATTGATAAAAATTTATCAAAGAGTTGTTAATGATGTCAAAGAAACAAGCAATCAAAATGAAATTACTTGACAACTTTTAATTTTAGAAAAAATTAGATGAATTAATACTTTTAAATATAAGTATATAAAATAATAATTAATTTAAAACCTAATATTTTTTAGAGTAACCCCTTTTTATTTTTACGAGGTTATTTTTCAAATTATATTTATCACTGTCTTTTCTAAATTTATCCAAAATTTACTTTTTAAGGAGAAAAAAATATATGAGTTTTACAGAACTAAACTTAAGACAAGAACTAACAGCAGCCATTGCTAAATGAGGGTACACAACTCCAACGGCAATTCAAAAGAAAACAATTCCTGTTTCTTTACAAAATAAAGATATCATTGGAAAAAGTCACACTGGAACTGGAAAAACCGCTGCTTTTGTTTTACCAATCTTACATAATTTAGATCTTAAATTATACCGTAACCAAGCAATCATCGTTTGTCCAACAAGAGAACTTGCCATTCAAGTTGCTAAACAAGTAAAGAAATATGCCTACTTTTTAAATGGTGTAAATGTCGCTTTACTATGTGGAGGAGCTAACATCAGAAATCAATTATATGATTTAAGAACAAGTAATATTGTTGTGGGAACACCAGGCCGTATTACTGACCACATTAACCGTGGAAGTTTACGTTTAAACACTATCAAAACCATTGTTTTAGATGAAGCTGATGAAATGTTAAAAATGGGATTCAAAAAAGATATTGATTTCTTGTTTGAAAACTCACCAACTGATATTCAAACTGTGCTTTTCTCAGCTACTATGTCAAAACCAGTTTTAAGAATTGCTGATGACTACCAAAACAATCCAGTAAGTATCAGTGTTGAAGATGAATCATCAAAACTACAACAAGAAAATATTAGTCAATTCTACTTTGACTGTCGTAATACAAATAAAGAAACTGCTTTAGTTGCTTTATACCAAAATCTAAAGCCAGAGTTAAGCATTGTCTTTTCAAATACTAAAGCCTTCACTGCACGAATTGCGAAAGTACTTTCTGATAATGGTATTCAATCTGCAGTTATTAATGGTGATAAAAGTCAAAGAGAACGTTTAGAAGCAATGCGTCAATTCAAAAATGGAACTGTTAAAGTCTTAATTGCTACTGACGTTGTTGCTCGTGGAATTGATGTTAACGGAATCGATTACATATTTAACTATGATATCCCTCGTGAACATGAATATTATACACACCGTATTGGACGTACTGCCCGTGCTGGTGCCAAAGGAACTGCTATTACATTAGTAAGCAACAGAACACAATACAATGAACTTCAAGATATTCAATACTATCAAAAACATGATATTAAATTATTTAATAGCGCTGATTGAGAATTACCAAAAAACATTGTTTTAGCACCTGCTACGCAAAAACCAAGTTTCCTATCACGTGATAGAGGAGACAGAGGAAGAAATGATTTCTCACGTAGTAACAATGGTAACTCTAATTGAAGAAAAAAAGACCGTTACTAAATCTTTTAATTAAAATAAAAGTATGCTATACTTTGAGCATACTAAACTAAATTATATAACACCATTAGGTTCTACTTATTATTTTACGGACTTCTCCCCACATGTACTTGTGGAGGAAACAATGAAATTGAATGAGTTCAATAATACTTTTCAAACTGAAAAACAATGTCTTGCATATATAGCAAGTTTGAAACAAAGCAAATGTATTAGGTGTTCTAGTTTTAATTTGAATACTTCTAATTTAAGAAAAATGAGATGTTTGAAATGTCATCAAACATTCAGTATTCTCACGGGCACTATATTTTCAAAGTCACAAACACCTTTAATATCTTGGTTTTATCTCATCTTTAGATGAATAAACACCAAACATGGAATTCCATCAACTGATGTTGCAAAAGAATTGGGAGTGACCTTGAAAACAGCTTGAAGAATGGGTCATAAAATCCGAAGTGCCATTGCTAAACAAGAATCTCAATTCATTGTTGAGGGCATAGTGCAAATGGATGAAATGTATCTTTCACATATGGGTTTTAAAAAACAAGGAAGATCCTTGTTTTTTAAAACCTTGATTGTTGGTATTTATGAAAAAACAACCAACAATCTGATTGTGAAAGTATTGAAAAACGCAAACAGTAAAAATCTTTGGCAGTTTGCAATAAACCACATTTCTTCAAAGTGTGATGTACATACTGATTCTTGAAAAGGATATCGCGATTTGAAATCGGTTTTCACTAAGCATGAAACAGTTAACCATCAAGATGGCTATGTTTCAAAAACTGGTGTAAATACCAACCAAATTGAGTCAGTATGAAAACATATACGAAGAACATTTAAAACACATATCAAAGTTGCAAAACATCATATTCATTTATATGCAAAAGAAGCTGCATATAAATTCAATAACATACCTAGTTTTGAAACTGTAATGCTACGTTTAATTTAAAAATGTGGGGAGAAGTCCGTAGATAGGCTTTTCTCAGCATTTATGTGATAAAATTTAAAAATAGTACATAAAGGGAGAAAAGCCTTATTTTATTAATAATCAGAGCCTAATTTTATTTAAATATTAAGGAGTAGTGAAGCAATATGGCAGATGGAACACAACAAAAACCACAAGAACAACAACCAAACAAAGAGTTGCTTAATAAATTAACTAACGAAGAGCAAGAAAAAAAATTTCTTCACCAAAATCAAACCAAAAAAATTGATTTTTAAAATTTTTAGTACAAATTTTTTGTTTGCCAATTTATAATTTTTTTATAGTAAAGCCTTTTAATTATTTATACCCATCAAAAAAAGAATCAATTGAAAAAAAACCACCTATAAAATTAAATGTGGAAAATAAAGAAGAAAAAACTGATACAACTCTTGCTCAATCATGTACTAAAGCAGAACAAGAACAAGCTAATAATAATAATAATAATAATAATCAACCACCAACACTAACAGCATAACCTCTATTTAAAATACTTATTAGTACGCTCTAAATCTTTAATATTATCAATATCCCAATGACTATTAAAATCTAAAACATAAGATTTTAATATCATATGATGTTTTATACTATTATTAATTAAATACTTACCAACCAGTGTTGTTTTCAACACTAAAACTTGCTCAGGATCATGTAAATCTTGACCAAGTTTTTTTGCTCATAATTTATTAACATATGATCACTCACCTGCTAATAAACTATTAGCATCATGCGACTTAATAATATCAATAATATTACCATCACTACTTAATTCATAAGTTCAATCATCTTTTTTATCATTATCATCACGAGTAACACCAAACATCACATTAGTATCAAACTCATGATTAAAGTGATTAATCGTACTAACCATATCACCAGAAATAATAAAAATATCACTATTACCATCAAAATACTTTTCTACTAATTTCAAAGCATAACCACTATCATAATCTAAATAATACTTATTATGAACTAAAGTTAAATTAGAATATTTAATAGTTAAATATTTAAAATCATTTTCTAAGTAACCAGTAATTACAATAATTTTTGTCAACTCGGGTACTTGCAATAAATTATTAATCGTATGTTCAATTAATGGTACATCATTAAATTTAATTAATGATTTATGAATCTCGTGAGTTAATGGGCGTAATCTCGTACCACTTCCCGCAGCAAAAATAATAGCAACTTTCATTAAAATACTCCTTTTACTTAATAACAAAATTAATAATTTTATTCATAACGAAAATAGTTTTAATTATTGTTTTGTCGTTTAATCATGGTTTAATTTTCTCATTACTAGTAACGATTTTTACAACATCTGCTTGCGATAAATCAACTGGTAATTGACAAGTATGTTTAGTTTTACCATTAATTTGAATAGCAACAGTAACTGTTTAGCCACTAAAAACTTTTCATTATACGTAGGAAACTTACTATGATTAATGCTTGTTTATTACCTGTAAGTTCCCATAATTCTTCACTTAAATGTGGAGCAAATGGATTTAATAATTTTAAGAAATTAAATAAATATTCTTGATAAATACTGCTTGCTTTGTAACAAGCATTAATAAAAATCATTAACTGGGCAATGGAGGTATTAAAACTTAAATCATTAATGTCACAAGTAACCTTTTTCACAGTTTGATGATAAATAGTATCTAATGTCATATCATTAGTACTACTAATTTTACTTTGGTATTCACTATCAGTGAACAAACGATAAACACGAGTTAAAAATTTATGACTACCAACAAGTCCACTAGCTAATCATGGTAACGATGCTGTTAAAGGTCCCATAAACATTTCATAAAGACGTAATGTATCAGCACCATATTCATTAATAATATCATCTGGATTAACAACATTACCCCGTGATTTCGACATCTTTTCATTGTTTTCACCAAGAATCATACCTTGATTTACTAGTTTTAAAAACGGTTCTGAAGTTGGTACTAATCCTAAATCATATAACACTAAATGTCAAAATCGAGCATACATTAAATGTAAAACAGCATGCTCTTGGCCACCAATATATAAATCAACTGGTAATCAATGTTTAAACCTGTTCTTAGCAACATTACTATCAAAATCAGCATAAGTACCATCATCATTTTTCATTATATAAGCTAAATAATATCAACAACTACCTGCTCATTGTGGCATCGTATTAACTTCTCTCATACCTGTAACACCATCTGTTCTTGTCACATGTAATCATGATTTACTTGCTTTAATTAAAGGAGCACTACCATCATTTGATGGCTTAATATTGGCCATTTTTGGCAATAATACTGGTAACTCGTGTTCTGACACAGTGCTAATAGTCCCATCTGCTCAATGAATAATCGGAAATGGTTCACCTCAATAACGTTGGCGAGAAAATAATCAATCACGTAGTTTATAAGCAGTATGGGATTTACCTTGTTTTAATTTTATTAATTTATCAACAATTAATTTAGTAGCTTCCGTTATATTTTTACCATTAATAAAATCAGAATTAATATATTCACTAGTACCCGTAAAAGGATGAGTTGTATCAGTGGTTTTCATAATAAATGTAATCAGTAATTTTTTAGTTTGTGCAAATAAAAAATCACGAGCATCATGAGCAGGAACTCCCATAATGGCACCAGAGCCATAATGGTTTAAAACGTAATCTCCTACCCATACTGGGATTTTAATTTTTGTTAAGGGGTGAATAACGTAACTACCCGTAAAGACGCCTGTTTTTGAAGTATCTTCACTTTGACGCATTAAATCAGTTTTACTTTGGGCGTTTCGACAATACTTAGTAACTTCATTGCTGTACTCACTTGTCGTTAAATCATTAACTAATGGATGTTCATGAGCAATGACTAAAAATGAAACACCAAAAATAGTATCAACACGTGATGTAAATACTGTAATTTTATGTTTAGTATTTTCTACTTGAAAATCAACTAGGGTCCCTACACTTTTGCCAATTCAATTCTTTTGTAATTCTTTAACACTATGTGGTCAATCAAAAGTATCTAAACCTTGTAATAATTGTTCAGCATATTTAGTAACGGACTTCTCCCTGCATGTACTTGTGGAGGAAACAATGAAATTGAATGAGTTCAATAATACTTTTCAAACTGAAAAACAATGTCTTGCATATATAGCAAGTTTGAAACAAAGCAAATGTATTAGGTGTTCTAGTTTTAATTTGAATACTTCTAATTTAAGAAAAATGAGATGTTTGAAATGTCATAAAACATTCAGTATTTTCACGGGCACTATATTTTCAAAGTCACAAACACCTTTAATATCTTGGTTTTATCTCATCTTTAGATGAATAAACACCAAACATGGAATTCCATCAACTGATGTTGCAAAAGAATTGGGAGTGACCTTGAAAACAGCTTGAAGAATGGGTCATAAAATCCGAAGTGCCATTGCTAAACAAGAACCTCAATTCATTGTTGAGGGCATAGTGCAAATGGATGAAATGTATCTTTCACATATGGGTTTAAAAAACAAGGAAGATCCTTGTTGAACAAAACCTTGATTGTTGGTATTTATGAAAAAACAACCAACAATCTGATTGTGAAAGTATTGAAAAACGCAAACAGTAAAAATCTTTTGCAGTTTGCAATAAACCACATTTCTTCAAAGTGTGATGTACATACTGATTCTTGAAAAGGATATCGCGATTTGAAATCGGTTTTCACTAAGCATGAAACAGTTAACCATCAAGATGGCTATGTTTCAAAAACTGGTGTAAATACCAACCAAATTGAGTCAGTATGAAAACATATACGAAGAACATTTAAAACACATATCAAAGTTGCAAAACATCATATTCAATTATTATGAAATTGTCTTTGAGCAATATAACCTAAGTTTTGCAATATTGTTTCACGATTAGGTGCAACTGAATAGTTAGATAAATATCGTTGTTTACCAATAATTTTATCAGTTAAAATTCTTTACCTGTTACTTGATTAATAACATCTTGTAAATTTTTTGCGTCTTTAATGCCAATTTTTTCTAATGTTTTAGTTTTTTGTGCTAATTTAATAAATTTAGTAGTACGAAAACCACGAGTAATTTTATTAAGTCCAGCAAACGCTGGTAATACATTAAAGAAAGTATTTAATTTTGTAACATTTCCTTTTAAATAATCATAAACTTGATTAATAGTAAAATCAGTTGCAAATTCAATACTTGTTGCACTAATACTAGCAAGCAAATCACTTGCACCTAATGTAAGTGCTATATCTTCACTTAAAACACCAGTAAAAGGAGCAAGGGCAACTGCTATTACTTGTACACTTATCATTTCTAGAATTTCTAATCATAAACTTTTATTTTCTTGTTGTTTACTTATTCTAGTATGTTTTGGTTTATTTATGTTTAAAATTATAGCATTGCTAGTAGTACCAATTGGCATGGTATTATTTTCCTTTATTTAATCATTATTTTAATAGGATTTGTTGAGCCTTTATAGTTTAAGTCATTAACACTTGTACTAATAACTACATATAAGTCACCTGCTTTTTGTTTTTGACTAGTTATATTATTTTTACCTTGGGCATCACTAAAAAAAGTAATTATAGGATTTACTAAACTAGGATTTAAACCATTAACTTCTTTTGCATACATAATATTTTCACTTAATTCTTTATTTATTTTATCTGTTTTAGCATTAAAATCAATTGTTAAAGTTGTTAATTTAGTTTTTAAATCAGTTTTATCTGTTTTAATAATGCCACATAACATTCAACGTGATGTTGTTTCTTTTTTTGACATATAAGGAATTGATTGACCTAATACTTCACCACCAACTTTGTATGCTCTACCAACTTTATCATCAGCAATTTATTGAACATAAACAATTGTTTGTTGTAACATATATATTTTCATTGCTTTTGGTGTTGCTAAAATAAAAGACATAATTTCACTTTCATTTTTATCATTAGTAAAGGTCATATAATCATCCATTACAATTTGACATAATACACCTTTTATATACAAATCATTACCATTTAATCTTAATTGTTGTGCTATTTAATTATCAGTAATTAATCCTTTATTATCTGCTAAATAAACAAGACTATCATAAGTACTATCAGTAATAAAGAAACGAGAATTAGCATCATTTCTTAATTGAAATAAAGTATTTCAAGAAGATAACATTGCTTCTAAATATTTAATTGCTTGCTCTTTGAGTTCTGTTGCCTTATCGATTATTACCTTAGTAGCAAATTGAGAAATTATATTAGTATCATCACTTGCCAATTTGTTTGCTAAATCATTTGCAATTTCATATTGCATTGTATCTAATAAATTTTGACGATTTTCTCCTAATAAATCAACAGCAGAAATTGTTTCACCTGCAACATATAATTTTTCAATAAATTTTTGAATTTTATCAGTTTCTGCATAACTAACATCAAGTCTTGTACTTTTATCAATTCATGGAAGTACTTTAATTTTTGGGTCTTTTGGTAATTTAATAATAAACTCAATTGTAGTAGAATTAATCATGGCTTTTCTCCCTTTATGTACTATTTTTAAATTTTATCACATAAATGCTGAGAAAAGCCTATATTTTTTTAAAATTACAATAATTTCTCTACAAATTAATGTTCCTACAGATGTTCCTATGATAATTAGTTCATGGATAAATTCTTTCATTTTATGTTTTCCTTTCTGTTATAAACTCATGTGATTATAATCTAAATTTAATGAATGATTATCAGCATGGTTTAATGGTACTTCACTCATATTATCACTACCATATTGAATAGTTGTTTCGCTATTGATGGTAAATCTATTATCAATATCATTATTAATTAATCTTGCTGTTTCATTAGTAAATGATGTTTCTTGCATTTCTCTATCATGATTTGTTTCTATCGGTAATAAACTATGTGTAATTTCACTTGCACCAGCAATAATAGTAGGAATAGCACTTGCATTATCAAAACCATTATTAATACCAATAGCAACACCAGTTGATATTAAACATCCACCATTTGCCATATTTGCTACTTTACGAATAGTTTCAAATCTATTAGGTATTAATTCAGTAATTCCTGCTATAAGATTTGAAATACCATAAGCATTTAATGAAATATAAGTATCTCAATCCATTAAATTATTAAGATTATTATTTTCATTCACCATTAATGGTCATGGTGGTGTTTCTGTGGTAGTAGTAGTTGGAATTGGTAATGGACTAGGAGTTGGATTAATATTATTTTCTATTCATTTAGTATAATTTGCTAACCCAATTGTTCCTAAACCTAATAATATTTTTTAGAACTATTAATTAGTTTAGTTTTAGCAGAAGGTCTTTGATTTAAATTTCATATATCAAAACCTAATTTTTTACCAAATAATAAACTATTAATACTGCCAAGTATTGGATTACCTATTAATTGTCCATAATAAGCACTGGTTCCAATCATTGCTGAAATAGGACTTATACCAGTTCTTATTAATTTAGTTAATGTATAATTATTTGTTTCCATTTTTATTCTCCTTGTTTTTATTTTTTTCTTCAATTTCTTTAGTCATTATTTACTCTTTTATTTGCTTTTAACATTTCTCTTACAATATCTAATAAAGTATTTACTTGATATTCAAATAATTCAAATTCATAATTTCTAATTTTAATGTTTTCATATCATTCAATTTTATCAATTTGTTTTTTAGTTTCATTTTTCATTATTTATTTTCCTTTTTAATTCCCTTGTTTTTTAATTCAAACTTTGACTCATCCTTGATAGACTTCATTATCACCAACTATTAAAGCAACATTATCTTCGGGGTCAGAAATAACTATATGTTTTGATTTAACATTAGGATATTTCATCAGGATAATTGCTCTAATATCATTATGTGTATGAAGTGCCTGCGGAGATGGTGATAATATTTCAATCTCATCTTTATCTCCAAATAAAGTAGGTAGTATAATCATATTTATTCCTTTCATTTTTTAAATCATTTAACATTAATGGAACAAAATGCACGATTTTTTGGAATATTTAAAGTATTAAAGATTTGTCCAGTTACCATAATTTCATCATTTTTGTTTAATAAAATACATTGTTTATAAAATTTGGGATTATTAAAAATTAAGGTAACATAGTTTAATCCATTTCATTGAGCACGAACAGTATAATATAATTCTTTATTAACTTTCTCATGATATTTTGCTTATATACTGTTACTAAGTTTTACTGTTAATTTAATGTAATTCACTTTATCTTTCATTTTTTTAGTTCCTTAAATAATATTGAATGTGCTTATAAGCATCTTGTTCATGTTTTGTAAATTTTATATCGGACTTCTCCCCACATGTACTTGTGGAGGAAACAATGAAATTGAATTAGTTCAATAATACTTTTCAAACTGAAAAACAATGTCTTGCATATATAGCAAGTTTGAAACAAAGCAAATGTATTAGGTGTTCTAGTTTTAATTTGAATACTTCTAATTTAAGAAAAATGAGATGTTTGAAATGTCATCAAAAATTCAGTATTCTCACGGGCACTATATTTTCAAAGTCACAAACACCTTTAATATCTTGGTTTTATATCATCTTTAGATGAATAAACACCAAACATGGAATTCCATCAACTGATGTTGCAAAAGAATTGGGAGTGACCTTGAAAACAGATTGAAGAATGGGTCATAAAATCCGAAGTGCTATTGCTAAACAAGAACCTCAATTCATTGTTGAGGGCATAGTGCAAATGGATGAAATGTATCTTTCACATATGGGTTTTAAAAAACAAGGAAGATCCTTGTTGAACAAAACCTTGATTGTTGGTATTTATGAAAAAACAACCAACAATCTGATTGTGAAAGTATTGAAAAACGCAAACAGTAAAAATCTTTTGCAGTTTGCAATAAACCACATTTCTTCAAAGTGTGATGTACATACTGATTCTTGAAAAGGATATCGCGATTTGAAATCGGTTTTCACTAAGCATGAAACAGTTAACCATCAAGATGGCTATGTTTCAAAAACTGGTGTAAATACCAACCAAATTGAGTCAGTATGAAAACATATACGAAGAACATTTAAAACACATATCAAAGTTGCAAAACATCATATTCATTTATATGCCAAAGAAGCTGCATATAAATTCAATAACATACCTAGTTTTGAAACTGTAATGCTATGTTTAATTTAAAAATGTGGGGAGAAGTCCGTAGATAGGCTTTTCTCAGCATTTATGTGATAAAATTTAAAAATAGTACATAAAGGGAGAAAAGCCTTTTATATTTCCATTATAATTTTCTATTTTATTTTTGTTTTTTGGTTCACTTTCTTGATAATCTCAATTCATTACATCTTGAATTAATACCATTAAAGCACCAATAATTTTCGGTGTTGCTAGGGGATTAGTTAATAATTGTTTTGAATTTAAAAAGAAATTTTCTACAATAACTAAGATTTTTTTATTTTCAAAATGTTGTTTAATTATTAAAAAGTATTCTTTAAATAGATTTTTACTTTCTAGAACAGTTTTTGTTTTAAATGTTTCATTAAAAATAATAATATTAGTTTCGCTTGAATATATAACAATTCCATTATTACCAATTCCTGCCGGGTCAATTCCGATAATTAAGTCATATTGCATTTCATTATTGATTCCTTTATAACAAAAATAATTCTTCATTATGAGTTGAAATATGTTTATATGGAGTAATTAAGTAATTAGTAGGTAAATCATTATGATTGTATTCAATAATCTTGTATGATTTATTATTTTCAACTCATTTAACATTGTATTTAAAACATGGATTAATAATGTTTGTTTTTGGGTCTTTTATTTCTCCAATAAATCACCCATTATGTTCTTCGTAAAATGTAAGTTCTTCTAATTTAGTTTCATTAATATAATATTCTTTTTTAGCAGGGGGGGTTTATTAACCGTTATTTTTTGCTTAGCAAGAAATGGTTGTAATAAATTTAATAACTCTTGCCCATTCATTTCCCTTTTAACATTTTCTAAATTAAAAACTCAATATGTATATTTATAATCAACCATAAAACTATTGTTTTTAATCATTCAATTTGGAACCGACAATTTATATTCGCCATAATTAATCAAAATAGAATTTGATTTTTCAGTAATTTGTTCTTTTTGAAATTCTATTTGCATTTTAAAATCCTTTCTTTTTTTATATATCCTGTCGCATACAGCGTAAATGATATATATTTTATCGGACTTCTCCCCACATGTACTTGTGGAGGAAACAATGAAATTGAATGAGTTCAATAATACTTTTCAAACTGAAAAACAATGTCTTGCATATATAGCAAGTTTGAAACAAAGCAAATGTATTAGGTGTTCTAGTTTTAATTTGAATACTTCTAATTTAAGAAAAATGAGATGTTTGAAATGTCATCAAACATTCAGTATTCTCACGGGCACTATATTTTCAAGGTCACTCCCAATTCTTTTGCAACATCAGTTGATGGAATTCCATGTTTGGTGTTTATTCATCTAAAGATGATATAAAACCAAGATATTAAAGGTGTTTGTGACCTTGAAAACAGCTTGAAGAATGGGTCATAAATCCGAAGCGCCATTGCTAAACAAGAACCTCAATTCATTGTTGAGGGCATAGTGCAAATGGATGAAATGTATCTTTCAAATATGGGTTTTAAAAAACAAGGAAGATCCTTGTTGAACAAAACCTTGATTGTTGGTATTTATGAAAAAACAACCAACAATCTGATTGTGAAAGTATTGAAAAACGCAAACAGTAAAAATCTTTTGCAGTTTGCAATAAACCACATTTCTTCAAAGTGTGATGTACATACTGATTCTTGAAAAGGATATCGCTATTTGAAATCGGTTTTCACTAAGCATGAAACAGTTAACCATCAAGATGGCTATGTTTCAAAAACTGGTGTAAATACCAACCAAATTGAGTCAGTATGAAAACATATACGAAGAACATTTAAAACACATATCAAAGTTGCAAAACATCATATTCATTTATATGCAAAAGAAGCTGCATATAAATTCAATAACATACCTAGTTTTGAAACTGTAATGCTATGTTTAATTTAAAAATGTGGGGAGAAGTCCGTAGATAGGCTTTTCTCAGCATTTATGTGATAAAATTTAAAAATAGTACATAAAGGGAGAAAAGCTTTATTTATTTTATTAACACTAATATAATTAATATTCTCTAGAAAAAGTGGGCTCGTAAATAAATTGTAAAATTTTGAAAAAAGCTTAAAGCATTTGATTCAATTTTTAATAACTTGCGTTTAGCAAGTTATATTTATATTGAACCAGCCCCGTTTAATTTTTTTTACAAGTTTTAAAATTTATGTTACTCGCCCAAAAAAATGAAAAAAAATAAATCAGCAACTGCTCACTGGGGGTGGCAGTGCTGTTGAATAAAGAATTAATTACAATATGTCCCCTAGCGGGTCTATATACACTAGTTGCCAATCCGCTCCTACCCCAAGGATTACCATTTTCATGGTTAGTATATTTTGTTAGGTATCACTCCACTTTTTATTTTTACATGCAAGTCCACATGCTAGCCACTATTTTGAACAACTGTGTTATGGTTCACTGTTTTATGTCCCTAACACGTGTTGATAATAGTGCTAAAGACGGTTATAAAATTTGCAAATTTTACAATTACAAAAAAAAGACAAGATTATTTCTCGTCTTTTTGTGAATTTTGCTATAGATTGTAATGAGGGTTAGAAAGGAATCTATTGCCAGCAATGATGTAGTTATCGACATCTTCGCCACGCTCCCATTAAATTACTAGATATAGAAAATTTATTTTCTATTTGCATTAAATATACTAAGCCATCTAAATATTTAAATACATCTTCAGGAATATTTTTATAAAAAATATAAGTATTTAAATATTGATTTAATAATTCTGTTGTACTTATACTTATAAATTTGTTTAAAATACTTTTTTTAATTCATTATTAACTAAAATATCTTCTTTTTTATTTATTAAACTAACAATTATTTCTTTAATACCTATAGAAATAATTAATGTTCCTATTGCCCCAATTATCGATATTGTTATAAATAGTAAATAGAGTTATTCAATAAAAGGATAATTTCATAAAATAATATTTCACTTTGAACCACAGGAATCTATTTTTTGTAAAGTTTAACTTTACTCTTAAATATTGCGTATAATTAAATTATGAAATATTTAGGCATTGATTTAGGCAGTAAAACATTAGGTCTTGCCCGTGGTGAAGGAAAAATTGCTTTTAGTTGAAAAACTTTACGTTTCTATGAACATGACTTTGATGATGCCATAGCACAACTAAACACTGTAATAAAGGAATATCAGCCTGATACTCTTGTTTTTGGTTATCCTTTGAATATGGACGGTTCAATTGGTGCTAGTGCGCAAACTGTAAACAAGTTTATTGAAACATTTAAATCACAACAAAATAATGCTAAACTAAATATTGTCTTACAAGATGAAAGAAGAACAACATACTCTTCGCAACAAATATTGATTAAAGCTGACGTGTCACGCAACAAGCGAAAAATAGTTAAAGACCAACTAGCAGCAGCAATTATTTTACAATCTTATTTTGACAAAATAAATCAACAAATAGTTTAGGTGAAATAAAAATGAAAAACAAAAAAATTAATTTAATCACCATCGCTGGTGGTAGTGCTTCTGGAAAAAGTACGGTTGCTGAAAAAATTGGTGAAGCTTGTGATAAAAAAAATGTTGTTTTTATCGAAATGGATAACTACTATCATGATTTAAGTAAACTGACACTTGAAGAACGAAAACATACTAATTTTGACCATCCTGATGCTTTTGATATGGAATTATTAATTCATGATTTAGAACAATTATTACTTGGTAATGCTATTGAAGAACCTATTTATGACTTTACAATTAATACGCGCAGTAAAGGAACAAAAGTCATTGGTCCTGGTGATGTTGTTATTCTTGATGGGATTTTTGCTTTAGAGAATGCTATTCTTCGTGAATTATCAACTATTAAAATTTTTGTTGATACTGATAGTGATACAAGATTGTTACGACGAATTAAGCGAGATGTTAGTTTCCGTAATCGTAGTCTTGATAGTGTTTTACAACAATATGCTTTAACAGTAAAACCTATGCATGATGCTTTTGTTGAACCAACAAAAAGGTATGCTGATATTATTATTCCTTTTGATTTTCATAATAGTGTGGCAATTGATATCATTGTTACTAAAATTAAATCAATTATTAAATAAATATAGTTAAAATATTATTTATTTGTTATTGTTAAACCAATAGGTATAAAAATGCCACTATCACCACTTGTATCACCAGTTGCATTATACGAAATATAGAAATAAACTTTTACATTAGTTTTAGGGTATTTAAAGAAACCATTTTCAACATAATCTGCATTCTTTGATGTGTTATAAACTTGATCGTAGAAACCTAGTTTTTTAACATCAAATTGTTTTTGCATATCTTTAGATAGTAAAGCAGAAAGCAATTTATCATTATCTTTTTTAAAGATATCTGTTAATTCCTGAACAGCAGTATTATAATTTTCAGTTTTCTTAATAGAAAGTGGTAATGAATTTTCTTCAGTAATAGCATTTTTAATTGCATCTTGAATTTCAGAATCTGAATATTGTTTAACAGTTGTGAAAGTTACGTTAGTAGTTCCATCATATTTACCAATTCCTGCAACACCAGCACTAGTAGTTGTAATATTTGTAATAGTTACATCTTTATCTGTTAAACTAATTTTATCTACTGTATTAATAACATCCATTACTTCAGCTACTGACGGTTTATCACTCTTATAACTACTGGGAACAACAATTTCTTTTAATTCTTTGGTAGTAATAACACTATCAATTTTCTTTAATTGAACAGGATCATTACATGCAACAACTGATAAGGTTGTTGGAACAACTAACACGGTTCCTGCAACTAACATTAATAATTTTTTTAAATTCATATCCTTATATTCCTCCATAAAAACTAATTTATATTTACAACTTGTTTAATAATGAGAAAATAGTTTTAATTATAAATAAACCTCCTTTAATTTCTAAACCTATCATTTTCCCTAAATTTGCACATTAAAAGTCTAAATATATGTTGTAATTATAAAATATAAACTTAATAGTTGCAACTATATTTTAAGAAAAAATAATTTTCGAGTATATTTTAGTATAAAAAATACGGACTTCTCCCCACATGTACTTGTGTAGGAAACAATGAAATTGAATGAGTTCAATAATACTTTTCAAACTGAAAAACAATGTCTTGCATATATAGCAAGTTTGAAACAAAGCAAATGTATTAGGTGTTCTAGTTTTAATTTGAATACTTCTAATTTAAGAAAAATGAGATGTTTGAAATGTCATCAAACATTCAGTATTCTCACGGGCACTATATTTTCAAAGTCACAAACACCTTTAATATCTTGGTTTTATCTCATCTTTAGATGAATAAACACCAAACATGGAATTCCATCAACTGATGTTGCAAAAGAATTGGGAGTGACCTTGAAAACAGCTTGAAGAATGGGTCATAAAATCCGAAGTGCCATTGCTAAACAAGAACCTCAATTCATTGTTGAGGGCATAGTGCAAATGGATGAAATGTATCTTTCACATATGGGTTTTAAAAAACAAGGAAGATCCTTGTTGAACAAAACCTTGATTGTTGGTATTTATGAAAAAACAACCAACAATCTGATTGTGAAAGTATTGAAAAACGCAAACAGTAAAAATCTTTTGCAGTTTGCAATAAACCACATTTCTTCAAAGTGTGATGTACATACTGATTCTTGAAAAGGATATCGCTATTTGAAATCGGTTTTCACTAAGCATGAAACAGTTAACCATCAAGATGGCTATGTTTCAAAAACTGGTGTAAATACCAACCAAATTGAGTCAGTATGAAAACATATACGAAGAACATTTAAAACACATATCAAAGTTGCAAAACATCATATTCATTTATATGCAAAAGAAGCTGCATATAAATTCAATAACATACCTAGTTTTGAAACTGTAATGCTATGTTTAATTTAAAAATGTGGGTAGAAGTCCGTAGATAGGCTTTTCTCAGCATTTATGTGATAAAATTTAAATAGTACATAAAGGGAGAAAAGCCAAAAAATATTTGAAAATTATCTCATTACTTGCTTTCATATGACATTAAATTTTACTTATTACTCTTACTAATACCAAATGCAATTTTCCTTGATAAATTTCAACTTTTGCTTCCATTAAAATTACTTTATTGATTTGGAAATATTCTTGATAAATTTGATAGAGTTTATGAAATACAGTAACTGCAACAATCGTATTTTCATTTTGTAATTCTAAAAATGACATTAGTTTTTGATTTTTAGTTAATATTGTTTTAATATTAATAATAATTCCATATACTCGTACATATTGATTAACATATTTATTAAGGTCTACTAAATCAACAGCTTTATTATTAACGTCTAATTGTTGTTGCCATAATGTTTTTGGATTATATTTTAAATATACTCCTAAGGCACGATATTCATTAATACTATTATTATTTCAATCGTCTTCTCGTTGCAACATTATTGGTTTGGAAATTAAATTAAAGTTAAGAATAGTTTTCTGTGTTGTTTCATCTTTGATTTGCGCCATATTAGCATATTCTAAGGCGGCATTTAAATTTATTAATAACATTGTTCGATTTTGTTCTAAATCATCAAAGGCACCAGCAGCTATTAAGAATTCAATATTTTTACGATTTAAACCAATGAAAATAACTCGGGCACAAAAGTTAAAGAAGTCACGATAAAGTCCATAACTATTACGATCTTTAATAATTAAACTACATGCACCTTGACTCATTTGTTTAATAGCTTGTAAACTATAACGAATAGCCTGGTTATTAACATCAATTAGAAAATCAACACCTGAATACTGCACTGAAGGTGGTAAGATTTTAATGTTATATTTTTGACATTCATTTAAGTATTGCAACATTTTTTGGTCATTACCAATAACACTGCTTAGTAAACAAACCATAAATGGTAATGGATAATTAGCTTTTAAGTACACTAAATAATAGCTAATTAAAGAATAGGCAACAGCATGGGAACGATTAAAACCATAACCGGCAAATTTAGCAATATCATCTCAAATTTGTTTAATAACTTTGTGTTGATAACCGCGAGCAGTAGCACTCTTCATAAATTCAGAAGCTTGTGCTTTCATACTAGCATCATCTTTTTTTCCAATGGCACGACGAATTAAATCAGCTTTGGCTAGTGAGTAACCAGCAATCTTTTGTAAAATTAATAAAATTTGCTCTTGATAAATAACAATCCCATATGTTGATTGTAAAAAAGGAATTAAGTCGGGATGAACATAATTAGGTTTACTCTTGCCTAATTTACAATTAATATAATCTTGAATATAGTCTTGTGGTCCAGGACGAAATAACGATGAAGCTGCAATAATGTCTTCGAAACTATTAGTTTGCATTGCGATTAGAATTTGACGCATACCAGGAGATTCTAGTTGAAAAATACCACTAGTATCACCATTTTTAATAATAGTAAACGTTCTTTCATCATTTAACGGAATTTTTGATAAATTTAAATTAATAGAATAGTGTTCACTTACTTGTTTTAAAATATCTTGTAAAATTGTTAAATTACGTAACCCTAAAATATCCATTTTTACTAGTCCTAAGTTAGCAACAGTTTGCATAGGAAATTGCGTTTGATATATCCCATTAAAACCTAGTTGTAAAGGAACAGTGTCAACTAATGGTGTTTTAGCAATAATAATTCCTGCAGCATGGGTACTTGTTTGACGAGGAAACCCAAGAATTCTTTTGGTTAATGTAAATAATAACGGGTATTTACTAACATATCATTGTAGTTTAGCAGAATTCTTAATCGCAGCTTCAATGTCAAAATTATATTGGATTAGAACAAGTTTACTCATTTCATTAATGTCATCCATACTAATTTGAAAGACACGACCTAAGTCGCGAATGGCCATTTTGCTGGCAATAGTTTGAAATGTAACAATATATGCCACATGTTCTTGTCCATATTTTTGACGAATATATTCAATTATTTCATCACGTCTTGTATCTTCAAAATCAATATCAATATCTGGTAATGAAATTCGTTGGGGATTTAAAAAACGTTCAAAAATTAAATTATAAACAATAGGATCAACATCAGATATTCCAAGGACATATGCTACTAAACTACCAGCAACACTACCTCTTCCTGGTCCCACCATAATATTTTGATTTTTAGCAAATTTAACATAATCATTGACAATTAAAAAATAATCAGCAAAACCCATTTCATTAATAACTTGTAGTTCATATAAAATTCGTTTTACATATACTTGTGAAATTTCTTGACTTTGGAATCGTTTTTCTAACCCTTGTTTACACAATTCTTGTAAATATACAGGACTAGTTAAACCACTAGGACAAGGAAAATTAGGCAAATTTAATTCTTTAGTAATAAGATTAGTTTTAGGAAATTTAATATCACACATTAAAACTAATTTTTCAATGTTTTCGATAATTTCAATGGGATATTCTTGATGTAATTGGTCTTGAGTTTTAAAAATAAATTCCTTACTTTTAACTAAATCTTTTGGTTTTAATTGTTTTTGTTCTTTAATTGCTTTTAAGATTTGATAAGTACTATGTTGGTTTTCTTCTAAATATAAAACTAAATCAATGGGAATAATATTTTTGGTAATCCCTTTTAGTAATTCAATATTAACCATATCAGAGGGTACTAATCCAAAATAAATTAATTGATGGCCAGAAGCATTTAAAATATCATAAATATTTTTAATATAGCGGACATTTTGTTTATCAGCATGAATAATAACAATAATTTCGCGACCTGCAGTCAAGTATCTTTGTACTATTTCATTATTAATTGTTCCATTATTAGTACTAATAATTGTCGAAATAGTCATAAGTTTTTGGTAACCAGAGTAGTTTGTAGCCATTAGTGTTAAGTTTACTTTGATATTAATATTTTCTCAAGTACAATTTAAACCAATTAATGGTTGAATATCATTTTCAACACAAGTAGAATAAAAATCATAGGCACCATAAAGCATGTTTCTATCAACTAGTGATAGTGTTTTAATATTATTTTTTTTAGCAAAGGCAATATATTCTGAAATTTTAATGGTTGATGATAAGAATGAGCAGTTAGAACGAACATTTAAATTAACAGCATATTTCATATTTTTCCCTACATTCTAATATGTTTTATTAATATTCATATTAATTTTAACATTAAATTAAGGTATTATGGTTTCTTAAGTTAAAATTTTTAGTTCAGTAATTCTTGGGATTAGACGTAATTAAAAATGAAGATGACATACAAATTAATAAATCGAAAAAAATATTTATCATAAATAAGTACAAGGTATAAAGAAATGCAGATTTAAAATCTCTTATCCTTAATATTTTTGAATTGATCTTTTAATTTTAAGTTTTTTTCTTGTAAGTTTTTATTTTAATCTAATAAGTCATGATTTTGTTTTTCTAAAGTTGTAATAGTGTTTTTCATTTCTAAAAAATTATTTAAAGATAATGTAATTGCTATATTATAAGGATTGGTTTCAATTATTTGCATTAACTTGCTTCCATAACCAATAATATAGAGTTCATTTTAATTAGGAAAGAGAAGGGGTAGAATTTTAACAGTATTTGTCAGAAGAACTACTATTACATTCTGTATTTGCCATTGTTTTTATGTAATCATTGTTACTTCGTGTTGTAGATTTAACTGCTGTTGATAAAGTTGAAGTTGGTAATTTAACATTTTTTGGCAATTTTTCTATTTTCTCTTTAATTTTATTTCGGACTTCTCCCCACATGTACTTGTGGAGGAAACAATGAAATTGAATGAGTTCAATAATACTTTTCAAACTGAAAAACAATGTCTTGCATATATAGCAAGTTTGAAACAAAGCAAATGTATTAGGTGTTCTAGTTTTAATTTGAATACTTCTAATTTAAGAAAAATGAGATGTTTGAAATGTCATCAAAATTCAGTATTCTCACGGGCACTATATTTTCAAAGTCACAAACACCTTTAATATCTTGGTTTTATCTCATCTTTAGATGAATAAACACCAAAAATGGAATTCCATCAACTGATGTTGCAAAAGAATTGGGAGTGACCTTGAAAACAGCTTGAAGAATGGGTCATAAAATCCGAAGTGCCATTGGTAAACAAGAACCTCAATTCATTGTTGAGGGCATAGTGCAAATGGATGAAATGTATCTTTCACATATGGGTTTAAAAAACAAGGAAGATCCTTGTTGAACAAAACCTTGATTATTGGTATTTATGAACAAACAACCAACAATCTGATTGTGAAAGTATTGAAAAACGCAAACAGTAAAAATCTTTTGCAGTTTGCAATAAACCACATTTCTTCAAAGTGTGATGTACATACTGATTCTTGAAAAGGATATCGCGATTTGAAATCGGTTTTCACTAAGCATGAAACAGTTAACCATCAAGATGGCTATGTTTCAAAAACTGGTGTAAATACCAACCAAATTGAGTCAGTATGAAAACATATACGAAGAACATTTAAAACACATATCAAAGTTGCAAAACATCATATTCATTTATATGCAAAAGAAGCTGCATATAAATTCAATAACATACCTAGTTTTGAAACTGTAATGCTATGTTTAATTTAAAAATGTGGGGAGAAGTCCGTAGATAGGCTTTTCTCAGCATTTATGTGATAAAATTTAAAAATAGTACATAAAGGGAGAAAAGCCTTAATTATATTACAGATTGAAAATTATTTGGAGTAAACTTAGGTAACTTATGCCGTACCAAAAATAAATACTGTAATAATTTTATCATTTATATCCTTTAATTTTGAAATAGAATCAACAATTGTATTAACTAATATCACCACTTTGAATACCATTTTTCCTTTGACAGTTTTCAATTTTGGTCATATTGTATGTCCTTCCATTTTTATCAAAATATAGCTACATTTCTAATTTTTCAATGCTTTCAACAGTATCAAAAACAAGTTGTTCTCAATCAATTAATTGTTTTAATTGGTTTTCTAAATTTTCACATTCGTATAATTTTGGTTGTGTCACTGGATTCTTAGGAACAAACAAAGAACAGCAATCAGCAAATGGTAAAATCGATGTTTCATATGTACCAATTTTCTTAGCAAAGTTAATAATATCAACTTTATCTTCAGTAATTAAACTACGTAAAATTGGTAAGGCAGCAACATTATTAATCACATTAATACTTGCTAAAGTTTGCGATGCTACTTGACCAATAGCTTCACCTGTTGCTAAAGCAGGAAAGTTATGTTGTTCAGCAAAGATATTGGCAATGCGAACAAACATGCGGCGCATTAGTGTAATACGATAACTTTCTTTTTGAATATGGCTAATTTCATTTTGTAAATTAGTGAAATTACAAATATATAATTCTTTACTACCAGCATTATAAGGTGCTAAGATTTCTACTAATTTTTGAACTTTCTTTAACGCAGCAGGTAACGTAAAAGGTGGTGTCGCAAAATGTAAATACTGAACTTGTAAACCACGTTTCATTAATTTATAAGCTGCCACTGGTGAATCAATACCACCACTTAGTAATAACACTACTTTCCCCGAACTACCAACAGGAAATCCCCCAGCACCATTAATTTTATTAGCAAATAAATAAATATCATTTTGATTAATTTTAATATTAATTTTTAAATCAGGATTAGTTACATCAACGGTTAATGACGTTTTATATAAAATGATAGGAGCAATAACTCTTGTAATTTCATCAGAACTCATTTTGAAAGTTTTATCACTACGAGTGACAAATAGTTTAAAGGTTTTGAAATTCTCTCTATCTTGTTGATTTACTAATTCCAGAACTTTAGTTTTTAATTGCGCAATATCTTTTTCAATTCTAAAAGCAGCAGATAGTGAACTAATACCAAATACTTTTGTTAAGATATTAATAATTGGTGATGTTAGGGCTAAATCTAAATCAGTAATTTCCATGCGGTCATGAAAATGAACAATTTTAATATCTTTAAAATCTTGTAAAATAATTTTAATATTGGTTTTTAATTGTTTAATAAAATCAATACGATTTTTACTTTTAGTTGTTAACTCGCCATAGCGAATGATAATAATTGGTATCATTGATAGTCCTCTTTTGTTATTTTATTCCATTAATTGCAATAATAATGTTAATGCTTGGTGATGATGATTGTTGTGCATATTGGTTTCAATATCATCAAATTTTGATTTTATTTGAAAATTAATAGCACGATGACGATTAGAAAATACTAAGGTAGCGTGTGATAATTTATGAATAGTAATTTCCATTTTAATTGATGTATACAATTGAAAAATTTTATTTTGTATATCATTAAACACTAATAATGATTGATTATTAACATCACTAATTTTAAATTTAACAATCGTATCATTAATTAATTGTTGTAATACCATAAAATTTTCATCATACTTTTCAATTAAATAGTAATAGTTTATATTATTTAAAATAGTATCAATTTGCAACATCATAGAATTAATTTTATTAATAATAATCTCGAATTTAATTTTGGGTTTATTTTGTTGGTTTAACAACTTATTATACTCCCTTAAACTATTAAAGACAAGGATACTGTGTTGAAATAATTCATTTAATATCATCAATAATTGATGATAACTAGTGCTTTTAATTGTTTTTTGGCTTTCAACAATTAATAAATTATCAAAATGATTAAAAATAGATAATTGTTTGTTAATAATAGTTGCTAAATCTTGAACCTTTTCATGATTAAAAACTACTTGTTGTGTTTTAGTAATAGCAATAATTTGACGATTAATATCGGCATATATTTCATTGAAATTAAAATTAATTGTTAAAAAATGAGTATAATTTTGTTTAAAAATTTTATAAAACGTTTGTTCTTTATTAATCTCACTATTAAAAATAGCAATTTTTTCTAAAATTTCACTAACTTGAATTTTAGCTTTTTTATATTGTAAATTATTAATTTGATTAATTGTTAATTTTAATTGTTCTTTAATCACAACTTCAAATTCTTGAAATTGTAATAATAAACTATCATCAATGTTAGTAGTTTGACATTTAGCTTTTAAAGTAATCATTTTTTCTTTAATTTCATCATTAACTAGATAATTAAGCTTTGGTAAATTAGCAATGATTTCTGCTAACGTAACGACAGCAAGCGCAATTTCTCCTAATAAACTAATTGTTTTTGGTAAGTTAGCATCACTAATAACTAATTCTAATTGATTAAACATATCATTAATAATTTTAATTACTGCTTGTAGTTGTTCTTCATTTAAATTATTTTGTAAAGTAATTTTAACCGTTTGGTCTTGTAAATAATTAAAGTTTTGTTTGAAAAATAATTGATATTCACGTAACAATTGGTCAATACTAATAAAGTAATCAATTTCTGTCGTTAATAATTGCATTTGATGTTTTAAAGTTTTACTGCGATGGTAAACTTTTTTCATTAATTTAGCTGCTTTTCAATATTGTTTATTTTTTTGTAATTTAATTGTTTGTTGATAATTTTTAAACAGATTTTTTAAATCTTTTTTTAAAAACAGATGATAACGACTAATTCAAATCCCTAACATGGGAGCATACTGTTCATTAGTAACAACCATTTGTTTAATTCGAATTAAGCGTTCTTTAATATTAACATTTTGGATATATTGAAGATTTTTAAAAGTGGAAAATTGTTTATTTTTATAATTACTTAATAACAATAAAAAACATGCTAAAAGGATAATAACAAGACAAAGTAAAATCATAACGGTAATAGTTATAATTTTTGCCACACTTAAATTATTAATATCTATTACCTTTAACATTTTGTTTGCCTCTCTCTTCTCTGCATTACCTTTGTTAAAATTATTACATATTAGTAGTATCTTATATTTTATTATTTATTTGCTAGGAGATGTTGTGAAATAATAAATAAACCATTTAGTAAAACTTGTGGTTCATCATTGTAGTTGAAATCAAAGTATGATTTTATTTCTGCAACCCCACCACCAGTAACAATAACAGGAAGTGTCATTTGTAGCTCTTGATTAATTTGATTAATGATTCCTTTAATCATAGTATTAAAACCATAACCATAACCAATTGATAACGCATGCAATGTCGTTGTTCCTAACATGGAAGCATAATGTTCTATTTTAAAATCACTAAGCAGTGCAGCATTAGCAATTAGGGCATTTTTACTAGCACTAATTCCTGGACCAATGATAACTCCTGCTAAAGTATTATTTTTAATAATAGTATAAGTAGTGGCTGTACCTAAACTAATGACAATAGCACTTTCATATTTAGCAGTAGCACCAATAGCTAGCGCCATTAGGTCACTACCTAATTGTGGATTATTTAATTTAATTTTTAATGGAATGTGAGCAATTAATTGGTAGTTAAGGATTACTGGTTGACAATGAAAAGTTGTTTTTACTAATGCTTTAAGTAATGGTAAACAACTAGGAACAACAGAACTAATGATGGCATTGTCAATGATTAATTTATGATGAGTTTTAAATGCTGTTGTTAGTAACATTTTAGTATCTTTACCTTTAGTGACAATTACTGGCCATTGGTTAATGATTTTGTCATCATCAACAGTGGCAATTTTAATTAAGGTGTTACCAATATCCATCAATAAGGTTTTCATTATTGTAATTGTTGTGCCATTTCTTTAGTTGATGCTAATTCATCATATAAGGTACGAACTAAGTTATTTAGGTTTTCAATTTGCAAAAATTTACCACTACGAGCAATTGAAACTGCCCCTGTTGTTTCACTGACAATCACAGAAACAGCATCTGTTTGTTCAGAAATCCCAATGGCAGCACGGTGACGAGAACCAAATTGCGAAGATATTTTTTTATTAGTTAGTGGAAAGTAAGTAGAAGCACATTCAATACGACCTAAACGAATAATAACTGCTCCATCATGGAGTGGTGAATCTTTAATAAAGATTGATTGTAATAGCTGTGATGTTACTTCGCCATCAATTTTAATACCTAGGTCTGTATATTCATTTAATGAGACATTACGCTCAATAGTTACTAAAGCACCTATCTTTTCTTCTGCAAGTTTAATAATTGCTTCTGATAAGACGCTGGCTAGCATTCTTTTTTCTGAAGTTGCTAGTAATTTCATATATGATTTAGTTCTTGTTGTTCATCATGTTTTTTTACCGCGAATAAAAATAAACATTACTAGTAAAATTAAGATTATCAATAATAATGCAATTGTTACGCCAAATAAAATTCCAATTTCTTCAATTAGTGTTTTATTATCAGGAGTAACTACTGCTGCTAGATTAATAAATATATTTGTAAACATTGACTATAACACCGTGCCTTGCTAAAAATAAGTTTGTTACTATAATTATAAGATAAAAAATTAATTTATGATATTTTTATCATAAATTAATTGTAAATAAAGGTTTTGTTGGTTAGTAGGTTATAACTATGAGTACCTATTTTAGTTAGTTTTGTTTGAATTGGTGCTATTATGGCTTACAAATATCGTCGTAAATAAATGTCTAACAAAAATAAAGTGCTTGGTGATATTGAAGGTAAAGTTTGTTTTGATAAGCTTGTTTTATTAAAGTTATTAACTTCAGATGATTGGAAGTCTTTAGTAAAAGAAGAATCTATATTATCCTCATTTAAATCATTTAGAGACTGTGATTTCTTACCATTAATTAAGGAACAGATAGTTTTTAATGATTCAATTTCAACTTTTAATTCTGTATATTTTTGTTTTAATTCATTATATTTGTCATTAAGTTGTCTAATTGCTTCACTTTCTCACATTCCACATGTAATAAATTTAAGTGGTCAATACCATCATTTCCTTAGAACTTGTTTTTCTTGTTGAAAATTTGATTGAAAATTATTAATTTTTTCATTTAATTCTGCTAAAGTAGTTTGTTTTTGTTTAAATTTTGTTAAATCAGTTAAACTATTAATAAATTCTTTTTTTAGAAAGGTTACAATCTTTGGATTTAATTCATTTTTTTCTATTTTATCTTGAAAAATTTTTAACAACTCTATTATCTTTTGTTCTTTTGATAAATTATCACTATTAATTTCATGCGAAGTATCGCTAATTTCTTTAACAAGACTTTCTTTATTGGTGCTTATTCAATTTTTAACCTCTAAAAATTGTTTTAATATTTTTCGGACTTCTCCCCACATGTACTTGTGGAGGAAACAATGAAATTGAATGAGTTCAATAATACTTTTCAAACTGAAAAACAATGTCTTGCATATATAGCAAGTTTGAAACAAAGCAAATGTATTAGGTGTTCTAGTTTTAATTTGAATACTTCTAATTTAAGAAAAATGAGATGTTTGAAATGTCATCAAACATTCAGTATTCTCACGGGCACTATATTTTCAAAGTCACAAACACCTTTAATATCTTGGTTTTATCTCATCTTTAGATGAATAAACACCAAACATGGAATTCCATCAACTGATGTTGCAAAAGAATTGGGAGTGACCTTGAAAACAGCTTGAAGAATGGGTCATAAAATCCGAAGTGCCATTGCTAAACAAGAACCTCAATTCATTGTTGAGGGCATAGTGCAAATGGATGAAATGTATCTTTCACATATGGGTTTAAAAAACAAGGAAGATCCTTGTTGAACAAAACCTTGATTGTTGGTATTTATGAAAAAAGAACCAACAATCTGATTGTGAAAGTATTGAAAAACGCAAACAGTAAAAATCTTTTGCAGTTTGCAATAAACCACATTTCTTCAAAGTGTGATGTACATACTGATTCTTGAAAAGGATATCGCGATTTGAAATCGGTTTTCACTAAGCATGAAACAGTTAACCATCAAGATGGCTATGTTTCAAAAACTGGTGTAAATACCAACCAAATTGAGTCAGTATGAAAACATATACGAAGAACATTTAAAACACATATCAAAGTTGCAAAACATCATATTCATTTATATGCAAAAGAAGCTGCATATAAATTCAATAACATACCTAGTTTTGAAACTGTAATGCCATGTTTAATTTAAAAATGTGGGGATAAGTCCGTAGATAGGCTTTTCTCAGCATTTATGTGATAAAATTTAAAAATAGTACATAAAGGGAGAAAAGCCTATTTTTTTTTAATAATTTCAGTTATTTCCCATACTGCTACTTCTAAATCATCATTAACAACAACATAATCATACTGATGTTGCACTTTAAACTCTTCTTTAGCTTTATTCAAACGCTTCTCAATAATTTCATCAGACTCACTAGCACGCATCCTAATTCTTTGTTCTAATGCTTGATATGAAGGAGGCATAATAAAAATACTCATAATATCCTTACGATGTTCATAATTTTTTAAAACTTGACTTGCCCCATCAACTTCAATTTCTAAAATCACATTATATCCTTGATTTTGTAAATTTAAAACATAACTCTTGCTAGTACCATAATAATTACCAATAAAATTGGTGTACTCTAAAAAATCATTTTTTTCAATATTCTTCATAAACGTTGTTTTATCAACAAAAAAATAATTAATACCATCTTGCTCTTTATTACGTGGTTGTCTTGTGGTCATGGACACTGAATAGGCTAAATTTAATTTTTTATTTTCAAAGAGTTTGCTAATTATTGCTCCTTTTCCAACACCACTTGGACCAGATAAAATAATTAACTTTCCTTTTTTATGCAACATGGATTATCTACTTTCTATTTTCACAAAATTGAATTATTTTAATATATATTTTACCTTATTTTTTATTAGATAATACTTTAAATTAGAAATTTAATTGTAAATTATCAAGTGGCACATTAGTTTCTAGCATAATAATCGCATTATCATTTAATAAATCATTATTGACAAAATAATCAAGAATTCACTGTTGACAAGTAATATTAGCAAATGGGGGATCAATCAATAAAATATCACACTTACTATTTAAAGTTTTGCTAAATGTTTGGTAATCTAAATTAGTTAATTTACTATCATTTTGTAAATTACAAGCTAATAAATTTTGTTTAATAATTTTATAAGCAGTAATAATTTTCATATTTTCTCCTAATTTTCGTTTTAATTTATAACAAAAGTAAAGTGATACATGATAAAGCATTCTTTATATTAATAATCAATGCAATTAATCAACAAAAATTAGTTAAAATTCACTATATAAATGTGGTGTAACAGCACAAATTGACCTATCACTACTTTTCTGCAAAATTAATAAATTTTCGTTTATAATAACTTTATCATTAAATTTGATAAAATCAAGTTTGGTTTATAATGTGAAAAGAAAAATGGAAAGATAATGAAGGGGAGTAAAATGTTAAAACTATTACAAAACGAAAAACCAGATAGTTCATGAATAACACAAGATACTACTAAAACATTGTTAGACACTTGTACTGAAGTTGTTTTACCGTTAACTAATAACGATAAAGATATTATGAAAAAAATGATTGATTGAGTAAAAGCATCACAAGATGATGAATTTAATGCCAACAATGTCATAATAGAAGCCATCGGAATTGCTGCCCCACAAATTGGGAAAAATGTTAATATGTACTATATATTACTACCAATTTCAAATAAAGATGGAACTATTACTTACTATGAACATGCTTTAATTAATCCGAAGATTATTGGTCGTAGTGAGCAAATTGCTGCTTTAAAAAAAGGTGAAGGATGCCTAAGTGTTACTACCAAACATCATGAAGGATTAGTACCCCGCAGTTATAAAATCAAAGTTACTGGTTTTGATTACTTGAAAAATAAAAAAGTTAATTTAACAATACGAGGGTATGAAGCTATTGTTTTTCAACACGAGCAAGACCATTTAGAAGGGAAACTGTTTTATCACCATATTAATAAGGAAAATCCTTGACATAGTAACGAAGAATGGATTATTATATAAGGTAGGAAAATAATTTAACTTTATTAAAATTTTACTTTAATTATAATTTAACTTAATGAACATATAAATATTAAGCTCATTACTATTTTTATTTTGGTTTATTATTTGCTTGTATACTAATAAATATTTAAAAAGAAAGAACTCTATACAAAAGAGGAGGAATAAAAATGACTGAAGCACTTATTAAACCTACTCCACCATCGCCTAAAAAAGAAATAACTAAAATCTATGCACTTGGTGGTTTAGAAGAAGTTGGAAAAAACACTTATGTTATTGAACAAGGTGAAGAAATAATTATTATTGATGCTGGAGTAAAATTTGCCGATGCTACTATGCCAGGAATTGAAGCTGTGATTCCTGACTATAGTTATTTAAAAGAAAACAGACATAAAATTAAAGGAATTTTTATTACTCATGGTCATGAAGACCACATTGGTGGGATTCCTTATTTATTAAAAGAAATTAATGATATTCCGGTAATTTATGCTCCCAATTTAGCTGCTGCTTTAATTCGTTATAAACTTAAAGATAAAGGTGTTAAATCAAAAGTAAGAATCGAAGTAGTAGATGGAACAAGTAAAATTAAAACTAACCGTTTTATTATTAGTTTCTTTGCTGTTAACCATTCCATTCCTGATGCTTATGGAATTTGTGTGGAAAACTCTAATGGAACTGTTGTCACTACTGGTGACTATAAATTTGACTGGACACCATTAGGTCACAAAGCCGACATTGATAAAATGGCACAGATGGGACAAAAAGGAGTAACTTTATTTTTAGCTGACTCTACTAATGCTGAAGTCCCTGGTTATACTATGACAGAAATGCTAGTAGTAAAACGAATTAGTGAACTATTTGTCAAAGCCAAAGGTCGTATCTTAATTTCTACTTTTGCTTCTAACATCCACCGTTTACAACAAATTATTGAAGTTGCTACTAAACATAATCGTAAAGTTATTGTTGTGGGAAGAAGTTTAGAACGAATTGTTACTGTCATTCGACAAATGGGACATTTAAAAGTCCGTGATAGTTCTTTTATCAAACCAGAAGAAATCAAAAAATATGATAATAACCAAATTGTTATTATTTGTACTGGTTCGCAAGGAGAACCAATGGCAGTCCTTTCAAGAATTGCTAACCGTGAGCACCATCAAATTAAAGTTGTAGCCGGTGATACTGTTATTTTCTCTTCATCTGCTATTCCTGGTAATCGTGCTGATGTGGAACGAGTAGTAAATAAACTAACAAGACTTAGTGCTATTGTTGAAGAAAACTCACCATTAAACTGACTGCATACTTCAGGACATGCTTCACAAGAAGAACAAAAATTAATGTTAAACTTAATTAAACCTTCTTACTTTATGCCTATGCATGGTGACTATCGTATGTTAAAGGTTCATAAAGAAACTGCAGTTTCTATTGGTATGCCTGAAGAAAATGTCTTTATTTGTGCTAATGGTGATCCAATTATTATGGATATGGGTAAATGTCATTTAAGTGATAAACGAATTCCTGCTGATCCCATTTATGTTGATGGTGGTAAAGATATGTCAGGAGTAACTACTGCTGCTGTCATTCGCGACCGTCAAATTTTATCTAAAGATGGATTAATTGCCATTGTCATATCAATTGATTCACAAAATAATAAATTATTAGCACCACCTACTTTTATTTCTCGCGGTTCATTCTATGTTCGGGATGCTGCACCATTAGTATCTGAAGCTATTTCATTAGTAACAAAAGCTATTAATGAAGTATTAAAAAGTGAACGTCCAACTTTTGGTACTATTAAAAATGCTGTTAAATCAACTTTAGCACCTTTTATCTTTAAGAAAAAAAGAAGAAATCCACTAATTATTCCTGTTATTTTAAATAAAAAATAAACTATATTAAAAACTAGTATTTGATAGGATAAATACTAGTTTTTATTTTTTAGATTAAGGATTAAGTTTTATGAAAAAGAATTATTTATTATTAGCTTTTAGGATACATATACGTTAATTAACTGAAGTAATAATGCTCGTGATTGAGATACGTTTACTAAAATATATTCCACATTTAATTTTAATAATAACTCTTATTTAAAATTAACAGTACCAAATCATGATTCTAATATAAATTTTGAATCTTCTAAACAAACAGCTGATATTCAAGATTCTAATAACATCACGTCACTTTATATTATTTATCTTACAGATATAGGTCACTTTGCAGAAATTGATTTAAGGCTTTGACATGATAATACTAATATTTATTTCAAATGATTTTAGGGGGGCGTAACAAACTTCCGTAGTCATTATTCTATTATCAATAATTTATCTTTAAAAGACTCAATTCCTTTTTTATTAAAATACAATTAGCACAAAAGACGAGAAATAAGTATCGTCTTTTTTTGTAATTGTAAGATTTGCAAATTTTATAACCGTCTTTACCACTATTATCAACACGTGCTAGAGACATAAAATAGTGAACCATAACACAGTTGTTCAAAATAGTGGCTAGCATGTGGACTTGCATGTAAAAATAAAAAGTGGAGTGATACCTAATAAAATATACTAACCATGAATAATGGTAATCCTTGGGGTGGGAGCGGATTGGCAACTAGTGTATATAGACCCGTTTTGGGGGACGTACTGTATTAGTTCTTAATTTCACCAACACCAATACCGCCACCCCCAGTGAGCGGTTGTTTGGTAGGTGTTGGTGGTAAATTTAAAAAAATTTTGTGGCCGAGAAAATAATTTTTAAACTTGTAAAAAAATTAAGCAGGGCTGGTTCAATATAAATATAACTTGCTAAATGCAAGTTATTAAAAATTGAATCAAATGCCTTAATGTTTTTTAAAATTTTCAAATTATTTACGAGGCCAATTTTCCTAGCAAAAATTAATAATATTAGTGTTATAGAATTGAATTTTAATGAAAGGATAATAAATAATGAAAAATTGATTATGCTCATATTGTCAAAATATTTTTCCAAGTGATATTAAAGAACTTAAAGAACATAATAAAAAATGTAAAATAATTGCTGAAAATGATGAATTAGATTAATAATGCAATATGACTTAATTATCGGAATTGACCCCGCAGGAATTGGTAATAATGGAATTGTTATATATTCAAGCGAAACTAATAATATTATTTTTAATGAAACATTTGAAGCAAAAACTGTTCTAGAAAGTAAAAATCTATTTAAAAAATACTTTTTAATAATTAAACAACATTTTAAAAATGAAAAAATATTAGTTATTGTAGAAAATTTCTTTTTAAATTCAAAACAATTATTAACTAATCCCCTAGCAACACCGAAAATTATTGGTGCTTTAATGGTATTAATTCAAGATGTAATGGATTGAGATTATCAAGAAAGTGAACCAAAAAATAAAAGTAAGATTTCAAATTATCAAGTAAATATTATTTTAACAAAACATGAACAAGATGCTTATAAGCACATTCAATATTATTTAAGTAACTAAAAAATGAAAGATAAAGCGAATTACATTAAATTAACAGTAAAACTTAGTAACACTATAGAAGCAAAATATCATGAGAAAGTTAATAAAGAATTATATTATACTGTTCGTGCTCAATGAAATGGATTAAACTATGTTACCTTAATTTTTAATAATCCCAAATTTTATAAACGATGTATTTTATTAAACAAAAATGATGAAATTATGGTAACTGGACAAATCTTTAATACTTTAAATATTCCAAAAAATCGTGCATTTTGTTCCATTAATGTTAAATGATTTAAAAATGAAAGGAATAAATATGATTATACTACCTACTTTATTTGGAGATAAAGATGAGATTGAAATATTATCACCATCTCCGCAGGCACTTCATACACATAATGATATTAGAGCAATTATCCTGATGAAATATCCTAATGTTAAATCAAAACATATAGTTATTTCTGACCCCGAAGATAATGTTGCTTTAATAGTTGGTGATAATGAAGTCTATCAAGGATGAGTTAAAGTTTGTTTTGATAAGCTTGTTTTATTAAAGTTATTAACTTCAGATGATTGGAAGTCTTTAGTAAAAGAAGAATCTATATTATCCTCATTTAATAGTTTATTATTTGGTAAAAAATTAGGTTTAGATATATGAAATTTAAATCAAAGACCTTCTTCTAAAACTAAACTAATTAATAGTTCTAAAAAAATATCGGACTTCTCCCCACATGTACTTGTGGGGAGAAGTCCGATTTTAATTAAGGAGGATTAAACATGATTGAAAATGAAACTAATGTAAAAAATGAATTTTTAACTGAAAATAATGCTGAACAAAATCAACCTGATAATGAAATTAATCAAAAAATTAATGAAGCAGAAAATAAGTTAAATAAAATTAATCAAGAACTTAAAGAACAACAAATGATTAATATTTTTAATAAATATCAAATTAAAAAAGAATTTCATGATTATTTAAAGTTTAAAACAAAAGATACTAAAAGTGAAGAAATAGAAAATACTATAAAACAATTCATTAAAGAACAGCCAGTATTAAGAACACCAATGAATACTGGCGGTAATCAACAAACAATTATTAATAATCAAATACCAACAAAAATTAATCCATTATTGGATTATAAAAAGAAAAATTATTTATAGAAAAGGAAAGTTAAAATGGCAGTAAATATTCAAACAAACTTAAATAATACAGAAAAATTAGTAGAAGCTCCTGAATTCATTGAATTTTTTAAACAATCAAATAGTCCATGAGCAAGTTTTTTTCCAATCGAAATGATTAATTCTACTACAATTGAGTTTATTATTAAATTACCAAAAGACCCAAAAATTAAAGTACTTCCATGAATTGATAAAAGTACAAGACTTGATGTTAGTTATGCAGAAAATGATAAAATTCAAAAATTTATTGAAAAATTATATGTTGCAGGTGAAACAATTTCTGCTGTTGATTTATTAGGAAAAAATCGTCAAAATTTATTAGATACAATGCAATATGAAATTACAAATGATTTAGCAAACAAATTGGCAAGTGATTATACTAATATAATTTCTCAATTTGCTACTAAGGTAATAATCGATAAGTCAACAGAACTCAAAGAGCAAGCAATTAAATATTTAGAAGCAACGTTATCTTCTTGAAATACTTTATTTCAATTAAGAAATGATGCTAATTCTCGTTTCTTTATTACTAATAGTACTTATGATAGTCTTGTTTATTTAGCAGATAATAAAGGATTAATTAATGATAATCAAATAGCACAACAATTAAGATTAAATGGTAATGATTTGTATATAAAAGGTGTATTATGTCAAATTGTAATGGATGATTATATGACCTTTACTAATGATAAAAATGAAAGTGAAATTATGTCTTTTATTTTAGCAACACCAAAAGCAATGAAAAGATATATGGTACAACAAACAATTGTTTATGTTCAAGAAATTGCTGATGATAAAGTTGGTAGAGCATACAAAGTTGGTGGTGAAGTATTAGGTCAATCAATTCCTTATATGTCAAAAAAAGAAACAACATCACGTTGAATGTTATGTGGCATTATTAAAACAGATAAAACTGATTTAAAAACTAAATTAACAACTTTAACAACTGATTTTACTGCTAAAACAGATAAAATAAATAAAGAATTAAGTGAAAATATTATGTATGCAAAAGAATTTAATGGTTTAAATCCTGGTTTAGTAAATCCTATAATTACTTTTTTTAGTGATGCTCAAGGTAAAAATAATATAACTAGTCAAAAACAAAAAGCAGGTGACTTATATGTAGTTATTAGTACAAGTGTTAATGACTTAAACTATAAAGGCTCAACAAATCCTATTAAAATAATGATTAAATAAAGGAAATTAATACCATGCCAATTGGTACTACTAGCACTGCTATAATTTTAAACATAAATAAACCAAAACATACTAGAATAAGTAAACAACAAGAAAATAAAAGTTTATGATTAGAAATTCTAGAAATGCTAAGTGTACAAGTAATAGCAGTTGCCCTTGCTCCTTTTACTGGTGGTTTAAGTGAAGATATAGCACTTACATTAGGTGCAAGTGATTTGCTTGCTAGTATTAGTGCAACAAGTATTGAATTTGCAACTGATTTTACTATTAATCAAGTTTATGATTATTTAAAAGGAAATGTTACAAAATTAAATACTTTCTTTAATGTATTACCAGCGTTTGCTGGACTTAATAAAATTACTCGTGGTTTTCGTACTACTAAATTTATTAAATTAGCACAAAAAACTAAAACATTAGAAAAAATTGGCATTAAAGAAGCAAAAAATTTACAAGATGTTATTAATCAAGTAACAGGTAAAGAAATTTTAACTGATAAAATTATTGGTAAACAACGATATTTATCTAACTATTCAGTTGTACCTAATCGTGAAACAATATTGCAAAACTTAGGTTATATTGCTCAAAGACAATTTCATAATAATTTTAAAAAATTAGAAGAACAAGAGTTAAAAGATTACTTGTTATTACAAAATACATTAATAAAGTTAAGTCCACAATTAACTCCAAAATTTAAAATCAAAGATATAGATAGAGTAAATAACTTTTTAAAACAATATAATACTGAATTTAAAGAAGTATTAAATATGAACAAACATGAATGATTAAATTTAGTTCATACTTTACAAATACAAAATAATAGTAAAACGTTGATTTTAACTTTAGAACAAATACGTGCTAATGCAATAAAATTTAATTTTAAAAATAGTAATATTCATAAATTTGTTTTAAAAACTAATAAAACTTTTAAATATTTTGACATTAGATTTTAGGCTTTTCTCAGCATTTATGTGATAAAATTTAAAAATAGTACATAAAGGGAGAAAAGCCTAAATTAATTCAAGAAACATTAAGAGATATGGTTTATGTAATGATAGAACATTGAGTATTTAATCGTACTCCAATTGAATTTAATGTTGATGCTAATATTCAATTTAATAATGGTACACAGTTTAGTGCAAGTAGTATTCCAACAATTAATGTTTGAGATTTAGCACCAAGTAGAATGAAAATACTAGCTCAATTAACACAATTAAAAGAGTTACTAATGAGTTATGATGAACAAGAAATTGATGTTGATAAAATTGATTTAGAAGCATTTTATACAAGAAATAAAGTAGATGAATTAATTGAAAATGAAAAAGAACAAAGAATTAGTGGTGATAAAGATAATCATGATTTTATATTAACTAAACAAATAAAATTATATGATGATGTTGTAAGTGAAAAAGAACATGAATTATTTCGTGGTGCAGTTACTAAACTTGTAAATAAAAGTTATGTAGCAACTGAATATGACCCTGAAACTGAAACAATGATTTTAAATTGACCAAGTGAAATTGGTACATTACCACCTGAATCATTACAAAATAATCCACAAGAGGGTGATTTTACTCATGCTCCAACTGCTGATTTTTCTGCTAAACAACAAAAACGGATTACTAGTAATGAAAATAATATTAAGTTAGCAAATATAGAAATTGAAAATATTAAAAATAATTGATTTAATATCGAAACAAGTCCTTTATGGAAACGTATCGATGAGCAAATTCCAATTCCTAATGATGATATTAACAAATGATTTATAGTTTTTTGAGATTACGGATTTCAGAATTATGATGATTTATATCTTGTTAAAAAAACTTCAAAATTTCAATTCGTTAAAAATCAAAATATCTCACCAACAGATGTCATATTAGATAAATTAATCTTAAAAGATAATGTTATTATAACATTATTGCTAAATCTTAAGACAAACATAATTTATTTCAATAGTAATAGTAATAATTATGGCGCCAATATTGATAAAATATATAAATATCAAGGCATAGGAAAACCTACTGAACTTATAGCAGAAACTAATAATAATGATAATTATTATAATAAACAAGAAACTAATGAACTATTAGATAAAAAACAAAATATTAGTGACGAAAATTTACAAACAAAAAATAAAACTATTGTTAGTGCTATTAATGAAGTTAAAAATGTTAATGATACACAAGATTTACATATTAGTCAAATTAAGACTGAAGTAACTAATGTACAAGGTGTTTTAGTTTTAAAACAAGATAAATTAATAGCGGGTACTAATATAACTATTGATAAAGAAACTAATACTATTAGTGCTACTGGTGGTAAAACTGATTTAACTGATTATTATAAAAAAGAAGAAACAAATAAATTATTAGATAAAAAACAAGATAAAATAGAGAATTTACAAGATAAAATTTTTAATAATAAAGATGATAAAGATAGTACTACAAGATTAGTTAATGATGTTATAAATGTTGGAAATAGAACATTAATTTATAAAAATAAAAGTGGTCCTTCAGTAACAGATGATAATGATATTCCAAATAAAAAATATGTTGATGAAAAAATAAAATCTTTAAATGTTATTAAATGAAAAAATGTTGGTACAAAAGAAAGTAACATTAAAATTAATTATGATTTTAAAGTAAATACTTTATATAGAGTTGGTTATTGTTGAAAAAATGTAGAAAAAAGTCCGATTATATATATGCAATTTTTATGACAAGGTGAAGGTGCTGTATTAGCTAGTTTTTTTAAAGGAATTAGTGGTAAAAGAATTACTGAATCTTATGTTGATTTAGTAGTTATTTCAAATGCTATTGCAATGGATAGATTTAATGATGATGAAGGTAAAATATATTCATTAGAAGAAGAAATAAAAGAAAATACTTATAATCTTACTAGTGATACATTAGATATTACTTCACCAAGTATAATTAATATAGATAAACCAATTAAAATTAGTTCAAAAAGTTTAGAAACTAATGAAATAGAAGAAAATTGTTGAGATATCGAATTAAAAAAGGCTTTTCTCCCTTTATGTACTATTTTTAAATTTTATCACATAAATGCTGAGAAAAGCCTATCTACGGACTTCTCCCCACATTTTTAAATTAAACATAGCATTACAGTTTCAAAACTAGGTATGTTATTGAATTTATATGCAGCTTCTTTTGCATATAAATGAATATGATGTTTTGCAACTTTGATATGTGTTTTAAATGTTCTTCGTATATGTTTTCATACTGACTCAATTTGGTTGGTATTTACACCAGTTTTTGAAACATAGCCATCTTGATGGTTAACTGTTTCATGCTTAGTGAAAACCGATTTCAAATCGCGATATCCTTTTCAAGAATCAGTATGTACATCACACTTTGAAGAAATGTGGTTTATTGCAAACTGCCAAAGATTTTTACTGTTTGCGTTTTTCAATACTTTCACAATTAGATTGTTGGTTGTTTTTTCATAAATACCAACAATCAAGGTTTTGTTCAACAAGGATCTTCCTTGTTTTTTAACCCATATGTGAAAGATACATTTCATCCATTTGCACTATGCCCTCAACAATGAATTGAGGTTCTTGTTTAGCAATGGCACTTCGGATTTTATGACCCATTCTTCAAGCTGTTTTCAAGGTCACTCCCAATTCTTTTGCAACATCAGTTGATGGAATTCCATGTTTGGTGTTTATTCATCTAAAGATGAGATAAAACCAAGATATTAAAGGTGTTTGTGACTTTGAAAATATAGTGCCCGTGAGAATACTGAATGTTTGATGACATTTCAAACATCTCATTTTTCTTAAATTAGAAGTATTCAAATTAAAACTAGAACACCTAATACATTTGCTTGGTTTCAAACTTGCTATATATGCAAGACATTGTTTTTCAGTTTGAAAAGTATTATTGAACTCATTCAATTTCATTGTTTCCTCCACAAGTACATGTGGGGAGAAGTCCGTTAAAAAATAATCCAACACCAAATCCTAATCCTAATCCAAGTATTCCAAAATGAAAAGAAGTAGGAACAAGGATAACAAAAAACCAAATTAATTATAAATTTTTTTCCGGGAAAAAATATAGAGTTACTTATATATGGGATGGAGATACGCAACCTATTGCTTATTCTATAAGTAAAGAATTTAATAAATTATTATCAAATAAATATGATTGTGTATATATATTAGATAGTTGTGTAAGAAATTGAAATCTAAATTCAGGTTTAAAAATTGAATTATTAAGATTAGAAGTTATGGATAATATAATTAGAATAGTTACTGCAACTAGTGTATATAAAGGTAATATTTTAAAATTAGAAGAATTACAGGAATAATATTATGTTTAAAATATTAAAAATAATTTTAAGTATATTAGGTATTTTGATTAGTTGTTCATTTGTTGGGTTAATGTTGTTTATTATTTATAAAGTTATATTAATAGTTAATAAAGTATTATAGAAAGGTAAATTATTATGAAAATATTTAAAAGAAAAGAAAAACTAACTGAAAATGATAATACAAAGTTATTTAGTTTAAGTAAAGAAAAAACAATACATGCTTCTATATTAGATTTTTTTGGATTTAATAGTTTTAATCATGAAACTCATTTTACTGATTTTGTAGCAGAAAATAATGCTAATTTATATAATGCACCATTAGAAATTAATAACGATAAAATTAAACAATATTTAATTAATCAAGAATATTATCGTAAAAATTGAAATTCTATTTTTAAATTCAGTAAATTAGGAATTAGTGGATATTTAATTTATATTGCGAACGATAATCTATATTTTCAATTAGTAGATATACAACAAAGAAATTATGATATTACTGGTAAATTAATTCAATGTACTATTTTTTATGAGAATTATCAAAAAAATGCTCAAACAGTAAGATTATTTGAAATTTATACTTTAAATAATGAACAAGTAACTATTAATCATGCAATTTATAGTATTAGTGATAATAAAAAACAATTTGTATTAGATTATAAAACATTTAATAATAATCCTAATTTAGAACAAGAACAAGTATTAAACATTAATTATATACCAATAGCAATTATGCGTAATCGTGCTAATGAAGAACCTGACTGTAATAAAGTAATGGATAAAATTAAAGCATTAGATATTTTCTTTGAACAAATTATTTTAGATGTAATATTAAACTCACCTAAATTTGTTTTTAATAATATTTATGGTAATAATCAACAATTAATTGATGATGCTATAAGAAAATTAATTGCTAAAAACTATTTATTTACTGATAAAAGTCCTAATGATGCTCCTAATGGTTTAGTAACTATTATTCAAGGTAATTTTAAAGGTAAAACATTAAGCGATGTTTATGATTGATTAATTAATGAAATATCTAAGCGTTGTGGTTTACATATACCAAGTCAAAAGAAATCAGCACAACAATTAGTTCCTGAAAGTACTGCTGTAAATATTTCAACAGTTAATTATATTGAACAAAAACTATGACAATTTAATATTGATACTCTTAAATTTATTCAATTATTAATACGCATTGATAAAGATTTATTAGATAGTAAAACATTTGAAATTAATGATGAAAAAGCAATTGAAAATTTAACTGTTAAATTAACTTTATTTAATCCAGTAAATAACCAATTAGTAGGAGAAAATGACAATGGACAACAACAAACCACAAACTAAGTTTCCACAAAAACAAACTAAACTCAATCAAGCAGAAAATGATTATTTAATAGATAATATACCTTATGATTTTTCAAACCTTATGGGTAATACTAGTGACCCTGATATTAATAGAATATATGATAAATTTAAAAAACGAACAATCTATATTTATGAAATTGAACGTTTATTCAAAAATAATGATAATAATACTTTAAAATTCTCACCTAATACTATTAAGATTGGTTTTATTGATATTTAGAAAGTATTAAATACTAATGCTGTTGAAACATCAGACTTTAATATGCAACTAAATCAAAGAGCAAGCACTAATATTAATGATAATGCCATTGAATATAGTATGACTGATATTAAAAATTTAATCTTTCAAGAAATAGATTTATTAAATCAATTTAAGTTATATGCTGTTAGTATAAATGAAACTTTAACTGAAAGTAATATTGATAACTTATATATTATTAATAGTTATTCCCAACCTTATCAAAATCCAAAAACAAGAAGTACGAAAAGTATTACTATAATAAAAATTAAAGATTTTAAAACAAGAGATGGTTATCCAATTATTATTAAATTACAAAAACCATTAGATAAAGATACAAAAGTTATTGGTTTAAAAATTAAAGCACCTAGAAGCATGCTCTTTGGCAATATAAAGGTACTTGGTGAAGTTGATAATATGGAAGTATACCCTAAGTTATTTGTTAAAGATAAGATAGCATTTCCGCTATTATCAATACCTATTGAAACTCAACCAAAAGTTAGAATACTAGAACAATGATTTAGTGAACAAATATTACCTTGAAATCTTGCGAAACAATTTATTGGACAAGAAAAATCAGCTTTAGATTTAATTGCTATTGGTGGTGGCAAAGAAACAAGAAAAGAAGTTATTAACAATGCACGTGTTATTAATGCTTGATTAGGTCATGATTTTACTAATAGTCCTGGTTATTGACCATTAAATGATGAAAAACAATTAAACGATAAAGAAATATGAACTTTTCGTATAACAGATATTAGAAGCGAACATATTTCTACTAATGCTAAATTTAGAGATGTTGAACTAGAAATTAAAGACGCACCAACTATTGATAGTTTACAACAAGTATTATTAGACATGTTAAGTTATACATATAATTACAATAGGAATTTTGATGGCGCATCACTGACTAATGACCCAACAAAAATTGATAATTTGGATAAAATGCGTGCTAAATTTGAGGGACAAAAATCAAGTGATGTTATTAATAATTTGTTTAAACAGTGAAAACTAGATTATCCAAATTATATAAGTTTACCACAAGTGCAAATATTAAAACAAATAGTAATTATGTTATCAAGTAATATTTATTCTAATATGTCTATTAATAAAGGTTTAAATGATGATAATAAAATACTTTTGACTTATTATTTTGAATTAAAATCAAGTCCAATACATCATGATAAAAATGATAGTTGAAAATATTTAAATGTATGGGTAAAATTAAAATCTCAATATTTTGATTTTACAGATATTAATAACGGACTTCTCCCCACATGTACTTGTGGAGGAAACAATGAAATTGAATGAGTTCAATAATACTTTTCAAACTGAAAAACAATGTCTTGCATATATAGCAAGTTTGAAACCAAGCAAATGTATTAGGTGTTCTAGTTTTAATTTGAATACTTCTAATTTAAGAAAAATGAGATGTTTGAAATGTCATCAAACATTCAGTATTCTCACGGGCACTATATTTTCAAAGTCACAAACACCTTTAATATCTTGGTTTTATCTCATCTTTAGATGAATAAACACCAAACATGGAATTCCATCAACTGATGTTGCAAAAGAATTGGGAGTGACCTTGAAAACAGCTTGAAGAATGGGTCATAAAATCCGAAGTGCCATTGCTAAACAAGAACCTCAATTCATTGTTGAGGGCATAGTGCAAATGGATGAAATGTATCTTTCACATATGGGTTTTAAAAAACAAGGAAGATCCTTGTTGAACAAAACCTTGATTGTTGGTATTTATGAAAAAACAACCAACAATCTGATTGTGAAAGTATTGAAAAACGCAAACAGTAAAAATCTTTGGCAGTTTGCAATAAACCACATTTCTTCAAAGTGTGATGTACATACTGATTCTTGAAAAGGATATCGCGATTTGAAATCGGTTTTCACTAAGCATGAAACAGTTAACCATCAAGATGGCTATGTTTCAAAAACTGGTGTAAATACCAACCAAATTGAGTCAGTATGAAAACATATACGAAGAACATTTAAAACACATATCAAAGTTGCAAAACATCATATTCATTTATATGCAAAAGAATCTGCATATAAATTCAATAACATACCTAGTTTTGAAACTGTAATGCTATGTTTAATTTAAAAATGTGGGGAGAAGTCCGTTAAAATATTCATCAGGATATGTACCATCTCATTTGAATGCATCATCTGTAAATTTATTAATAGCAAAGTATAAGTCCATTATATCTTTACCATTATTTTTTCGTTCTCATATTGTTGAAGTACCAAAAACCATTTGTTTATTATGGTCTAAATAATGTTTAACATTATTACCGAAATTATGGGTAAGTACCCCCCATGATTAATCCTATTGTTCCGGTTGTTGCACCAGTTAGTGCTAATGCTAATGTTATTTTACTTAAATTTGTTTTTATTCATGCTTTCATGTTAAATTACTCCTTTTTTCTCGATTTTACTATTAAATTGTACTTAATTTTTGTATTTTTTGCAAATATACCTTTAAACGTTAAAATAACGCTAAATACAAGGCGTTAATTTTATGATACCTATCCTATTACTAGTATTGTTTTCGTTGGTTATATGGCATAAGAAAAAACACTTATTTTAGTAGACGCATTATTTTTACCCCTAATTATATTTTATAGGGATATAGTGCATAAAATAACGCATCATAAAGGTCTTGATACATAGTTTTATCAGGAATGTTAGTTTTGATTTGGTCATAGCGTAATTCTTCTAAACATTGTGTCGTTTTGCATAAATCATTTTGATTAGCATAAAAATTGCCATAACTCATAATATTACGCATTCATACACAACGGTCAGTTAATCCTGCTTCTTGATTAAGACTTGAAGCATGTTTAATTGCAACTTGACTCATAATTAAGATATTATGTTCATCGGCTAATTTTTGACTTATTCAATCGATAGCGGTTTTTGCTTTATCGTCATAATAATAAATTGCTTGGTCAAAATTTTCAAAATTATCAAGTAATCCACAAATTTCATCAACATAAGCATTAATCTTTTCATTTTCATTAATAAAATCATTGGGAGTAACTATTAATTCACAAATAATATAAGGGTCATAATAACCACTATTATTATATTCTTTAATCCAGTTACCATAAGTACGCTATGGTCTTTACTACCTGTTGCTCAATCCACACCAACACTATAAAAATCAAATTTATAAGCATCTTTTTCTTTATTATAGAATTCTTGTAAATTATATGGTTGTCAATATTTTATTGCTTTTAGAAATGGAAAAACAGTTGCATCACTATCTAAATATTCAAATCCATAATAAACAGTATTAAATTCATCAGGATTTTTCTTTTTTAATTCGCAAATCAATTTTTGTGTTACTGGTTCTATTTTTTTTAAAAATGGCAATAAAGTAAATCTTAAAATAAATAATCCTAGACCTGAAAACGCTTCCGTATCTTCATAGTATACCTTACCAATTTTTTTAAGGGTATCTATAACTTGCTCATTTAATGGCAAATAGGGAGTACAGTAGAGCAAATAAAAGGGGTGGTATTTATCATAGGGATTACAAGTAAAAGCAATAAAGTGATTTTTATAAAAATAACGAGTAATTTTTTTACCATAAGTTGGACTAAATATATTTCTATCAGTAAATGTTCAACTTCAGTCTTGAATTGGTTCATTAGATACTTTAATACGATTACTACGAAACATTAATAATTTTAAACGTTCATAACGTTGTGTTAATTGTTTTTCACTTAAAGTTTCTTTTTCTTCGGCCATAATAATTTCATCAGTTCTAGAACATAAATAACTAGAACCACCAACTGATTTTCTAAAAATCTTATTACCATTAGCATAACCAATAAAATCTATTTGTTGATTATTAGGAAAGATAATACAACCACCATCCTTAGTAATTTTTCATTTAATACCATGGGGATTATTAGGTCCTAAGTGAATATCATACTTATCTTCTAAATATTGACAAACATCCATTAAAGAACCAATAGTTGTTTCATTATGAGTATTTTCATAACGTCTTACTTCTTGAACAGAACTATCATTAAAATTACAGCATACAAATAAATCAAACGCTAAACAATTTCATGTTTTTCTTGTTAAACGTGCTGTTGGTACAAAACGATAAAAACAATTGGTAGTGAAAAATTCTGCTCATTGTTCACCAACAAACTCTTTAAAAACATCCCAACTAAATCCATAAGGCTTTTCTCAGCATTTATGTGATAAAATTAAAAATAGTACATAAAGGGAGAAAAGCCTTATTTATTATTAGGAGTATTATTAAATTACAATTACATAAAAATTCTTAATTATTTCTCGTCTAAATGATAATCAGACAATATTGAATAATTAATTCCGGATTTTTGTTACACTCCCGATTTTTAGCATGAAATCTTTACAATGTACTCAATGTTAATTTAAGTAATGTAGTCTTTTTTAACTATATGAGTTAAAAAAGAGCGTACCCTAAGTAGTTAGTAAACGCAAAATTACGCATCTTTTTAGCAAAATAGATAGTTTAAAACTATCTATTTTGCTATAATGTTGTAATAACAAAGAAAAGGAGTAATAATTATGAGAAAAATATTATCACTAATTGGCATTCTTGCCATGTCTTCAACTACAGTTTTACCAGTAGTAGCATGTAAAACAAAAGATAATGGTAAACCATCAGACAATAACATTGTAGTTAATGACCAAGTCAAAAAATGAGCACAAGAAAGTAGTGTTGTTACTAAAAGTTTACTAACAAGTAAACAACAAAATATTAACACTAACAACTTATTAAATGATACATTAAAAAATAGTGACAATAACATCAAGCATGATACTAGCGAAACTACTGATGGTAATAGTTATCAAGATTTTACCAATGATTGAGGCTATAATAAAACCATTACTGGTAATGTTGGAGATAAGAATTTTGTTGACAATAGCGCAACTACAGACGCTGATAATTTTAATAGCATAAAAGATACTATTAAAACAGTTAAATCTTTTTTACCAATTATTAAAGATGCTAAACCAGAAGATATTGTTAGTTTACTAAATCTAGGAAAATCAGCAATTGAACCAATGCTTCTACAACTGTTTAATGATTCATTAGATATTCCATCATTATTAAGCAGTGTTGGTGATTTATTAGACTCACTAAAAGGTTTTGATCAAACAAAAGATTTAACAGCTAATGGTAAGAACTACTATAATGATGGTCAAGGTGATATTGCTAAAAGTATTCAACTTACTGTTTTAGGTCCAAATGGAAATGATGGTTGACTTACTGCTAGTGGTTATGACAAACAAAGTGAAGCTACATCAGAAAATGTTACAACAAATTTATTTACTAAAGAAAATATTAGTAAAATTACTAGTTGAGATAGTTTCTTTATGGCTAAAACAAGTATTGACATCAATAACTTATACAAAACTACAAGCAATCAATTTCTTGGTAAAGCCTTAAATGAAGCATTGGTTTACAATGAAAGAAACGAACTAGTTGACATTGACACAAATAAACTATTAAAAGTTGTTCTTCCTTTTCTTGCTAACCCTATGAAACTAATTGAAATACTTATTCCTGTTATTAAATGACAAGTACTAGGTTTTCCACAAACAACCACTATCAAAACAATTATTGATGGTACAACAGCAAGTGAACCTGATAAAGGTATTTTAAATATTAACGATGTATTAACAACTGTTAAAAATCTAATCACATCACCAGAAAATTTTGCTACTTTCTTTACTAATTTACTTAGTGCTAACGACAAAAACCAAGGAATTTTTAGTGATGTTGTTATTAATGCAAGTAAAGATAAGAACCCAACAACATTTACGCAAACAATGGAAAGTTCAAAACTATTCCATGATGGTATTAATAATAAACTAAAAGATGCATTTAATATGCTTTCACCATCCTTAGCACAATATAACATTAATGATTGATTAGAGGCTATTATTAAAACCTTTACTAGTGATGATAAACTAAATATTAATTTTATTGACTTTAGTAAAAAAATAAAGGATTTATCTGTTAATAAAGGTTTCAAAGATGCTATAGACTTAATTAAGAGTTCAAATAAAGATAATATTGACAATAATTGAAATGAAATTTTATCAGATTTAGGAGTCAAAGATAAAACTTTTACTACCGATTCACCCTTAGGTATGATTTTAGATTTCCTAAAAACTTATGATTCAACTATTGACACTATCATAACTAATGTTACTTTAACAATTGATACCTACATTCCCTACGTTTATTCACGTGCTGAAAAAACCATTGACTTTAATAAAGATACTAAACTATGAACTACAACTGTATACCATGGCACATACGATGAGCAAACTAACCAATCAACAATTTTCTATACATTAACAAAAGGAACAACAACATACAATATTGTCGTTGTTATTGCTGGAGATGCTAGTCAAAAAATTGGAGATAATAAAAGTCAAATTTGAATTAAAGATATCACACTAAAATCATAAAAAAAATAGGCTTTTCTCCCTTTATGTACTATTTTTAAATTTTATCGCATAAATGCTGAGAAAAGCCTATCTACGGACTTCTCCCCACATTTTTAAATTAAACATAGCATTACAGTTTTAAAACTGGGTATGTTATTGAATTTATATGCAGCTTCTTTTGCATATAAATGAATATGATGTTTTGCAACTTTGATATGTGTTTTAAATGTTCTTCGTATATGTTTTCATACTGACTCAATTTGGTTGGTATTTACACCAGTTTTTGAAACATAGCCATCTTGATGGTTAACTGTTTCATGCTTAGTGAAAACCGATTTCAAATCGCGATATCCTTTTCAAGAATCAGTATGTACATCACACTTTGAAGAAATGTGGTTTATTGCAAACTACAAAAGATTTTTACTGTTTGCGTTTTTCAATACTTTCACAATCAGATTGTTGGTTTTTTTTTCATAAATACCAACAATCAAGGTTTTGTTCAACAAGGATCTTCCTTGTTTTTTAAAACCCATATGTGAAAGATACATTTCATCCATTTGCACTATGCCCTCAACAATGAATTGAGGTTCTTGTTTAGCAATGGCACTTCGGATTTTATGACCCATTCTTCAAGCTGTTTTCAAGGTCACTCCCAATTCTTTTGCAACATCAGTTGATGGAATTCCATGTTTGGTGTTTATTCATCTAAAGATGAGATAAAACCAAGATATTAAAGGTGTTTGTGACTTTGAAAATATAGTGCCCGTGAGAATACTGAATGTTTGATGACATTTCAAACATCTCATTTTTCTTAAATTAGAAGTATTCAAATTAAAACTAGAACACCTAATACATTTGCTTGGTTTCAAACTTGCTATATATGCAAGACATTGTTTTTCAGTTTGAAAAGTATTATTGAACTCATTCAATTTCATTGTTTCCTCCACAAGTACATGTGGGGAGAAGTCCGAAAAAATATATCAAAAATTAATTTTTTATTATACATTCTTTTAATTAATGCTATACTTAATTAAGTGCTTATAATCATATTACATCAGATATTATTATCAGATTTATCAATTAGGCGCCAGAAAGAAGAGGCATTGTTAATGGAAAACAATCAAACAATTGAAGCATTATTAGGCGAAATTAAAGCCTTAAACGAAAAAGTAGTTGAAATTAGTAAAAACTTATCAACACTTGTAAAAATTACCGAAGACCGTGAAAAACGTTTCGCTGAACGTGGAGCAAGACCACAAGGTGGAGACAGAGGCGGAGATCGTGGAAGCTTCAGACCACGTAGCGATCGTGGTGACTCTAGTTGAGGAAACAACACTGGTGGATTTGCTGGACGCGGACGTGACGACCGTAACCGTGGAAACAAAGGATAATTAAAAATAATTCTATTAAAAACTCCCTTACTAAAAGATAAGGGAGTTTTTAATATATATAACTATTAACAATTATGTTGTATTAACTGACATTGTTCTTGACTAGAAGCAGACGATGCATCTTTAAATTCTAAATCTTCCCTAGGAATACTGTTAAATGACTTGTAATTACTATACGCTTTATAAACACCATAAGCGATTGCTCCTCCTACCACCGCACCTATTGCTAGATACGGAACGATAGGTGTACTATCATTTGATTGATTATTGGAAATAAGGTTACCACTACCACTTGTATCATTGGTAATATTTAACACTAAAGACGTGAAATTATGATTAGAAGATATTACAGCTTGTGGAATTGGCATGTCGTTTTCATTACGAAAAACAACTGGGTGAATAATGTTGGTATGAGGAAGTTTATATATATTTTCACAAGATAATTGAATTACTCTATCGGTTCAGGATACTATCCCATAAAATTCAGTTAATTGTGATTCGAAAAATAATATTTTCAACTTATAATTTATTCATTCTTTTGGTAAAGTATCTTTATAAAGATTTATTACGTCAGTTGCAAATTTATTACTTTCAAATAAAAAATCATCAGCACTTTTTCTCATAAAAACTTGTAATCCATCAAATATTTTAGTTTTGAATGACAATTTACTAATTAGTTCAACTAGATTTACTAGTTGGCACTGACCCTCACTCGTTATTGTTGAAATTAGAAGTTTATAGTTACTGGTAGAAACCAAATAATCATTGCTATTTGCACTTATTTGAAATTTTATTTTTCCTACCATAGTTTCAACAATAGTATTAATTTTTTCTCTAAATTTTACTAATTCATCAATATCTTTAACAATTAAATCTTTTTCTTCAGTAACTTGTTGAGAATGATCCCTATCTGATGATAATAGAAAATCGTCTTCAAATGCTACTTTAAAATGAGAAAGCACATTTTTAAACGAACAAAATCTTTTTGTAATACATCAAGTTTTATATTATTTTGATTTTTAATAGAGTTTCGTAATTTTTTTCTCATTTCAAATCATTCCTTATTTAAAATCTTTATTCTGGTTTCAACACTTTCATGTAGTGTTTTTAATACTAATTTCTGACCATCATAATAATAAGTTTGTTTATCCTTACTTATTGAATTTTTTTTAAATCACGTATTAATAGCTGAAATTTTTTTATTTATGTTGTCAATAACCTCGGTTGCTTTCAATTTAGATTCATGTTTTTTAGTAGAACTTGTTAGATTGTTCATAAAATTGTTAACTAATTTTAATGAGTCATCAACAAATGAAATAATAAAGTTACTAGATTTTGGACTTGGTTTGATAGTTAATTGTGGCGTACTTGTTGTTGGCTTTGATCTATTCTTTTTTTTCATTTCGGTACTTTTTGTTCATGTAGATTCTTGATCTGGCATATTGGTATATTGTTTTTCTGATTCTAGAAATGTTGTAAAATGTTGTTCTACTATTTTTTTCAAAATAGGAATGTAATTTTTCTCCTTTTTTTTCTTATTTAAACATAAAGTGCCTAGTAAGTTTATTAAAACTTACTAGGCACTAAATACATTTACCTTAAAATTATAACACAACTTTTTTTAAAAAAACACTTATATAAGTAAAAATAAGTCTTTTCTCCCTTTATGTACTATTTTTAAATTTTATCACATAAATGCTGAGAAAAGCCTATCTACGGACTTCTCCCCACATTTTTAAATTAAACATAGCATTACAGTTTCAAAACTAGGTATGTTATTGAATTTATATGCAGCTTCTTTTGCATATAAATGAATATGATGTTTTGCAACTTTGATATGTGTTTTAAATGTTCTTCGTATATGTTTTCATACTGACTCAATTTGGTTGGTATTTACACCAGTTTTTGAAACATAGCCATCTTGATGATTAACTGTTTCATGCTTAGTGAAAACCGATTTCAAATCGCGATATCCTTTTCAAGAATCAGTATGTACATCACACTTTGAAGAAATGTGGTTTATTGCAAACTGCAAAAGATTTTTACTGTTTGCGTTTTTCAATACTTTCACAATCATATTGTTGGTTGTTTTTTCATAAATACCAACAATCAAGGTTTTGTTTAACAAGGATCTTCCTTGTTTTTTAAACCCATATGTGAAAGATACATTTCATCCATTTGCACTATGCCCTCAACAATGAATTGAGGTTCTTGTTTAGCAATGGCACTTCGGATTTATGACCCATTCTTCAAGCTGTTTTCAAGGTCACTCCCAATTCTTTTGCAACATCAGTTGATGGAATTCCATGTTTGGTGTTTATTCATCTAAAGATGAGATAAAACCAAGATATTAAAGGTGTTTGTGACTTTGAAAATATAGTGCCCGTGAGCATACTGAATGTTTGATGACATTTCAAACATCTCATTTTTCTTAAATTAGAAGTATTCAAATTAAAACTAGAACACCTAATACATTTGCTTTGTTTCAAACTTGCTATATATGCAAGACATTGTTTTTCAGTTTTAAAAGTATTATTGAACTCATTCAATTTCATTGTTTCCTCCACAAGTACATGTGGGGAGAAGTCCGAAAAATAATTAAATATACTTTTAAATCATACTACTCTATTAATTGTTCAAAATCCAATACGCCATCAATTCAACTATTATTAAAATTAGTATCATGAGTAGTAATTAAAACTGTTCCTTCAAAATTTTGTAATGCCTTTAATAATGAATCTTTAGCCAACACATCAATATGATTAGTTGGTTCATCTAATATTAATAAATTACAAGGTTTTAATGCTAAGGCTGCTAATCGTACTTTCGTTTGTTCTCCCCCTGATAATAAGTTCATTGGTTTCATTACTAAATTACTACGTAAACCAAAGTTAGCTAAAAGTTTACGTACTTCACCATCAGACAACTTAATATCTAATTCTTTTAAATAATTAAATGGTGTAACGTTACTCATAACTTCAGTTTGATGGAAATATGCTACCTGCATTTTATCACCAAGATTTATCTTTCCAGAAATAGCAGAAATATTACCAGCTAATGTTTGTAAAAATGTTGTTTTACCAATCCCATTATAACCTTTAACTACTCATTTGCTTCCAGTTCGAATGGTAAATGTTAAAGGTTTAATTAGTGGTTTATCATAACCAATTTCTAGTTTTTCTGCTTGCACAGCAATTAATGATGGTGTTTTGTAATATTTAAAATAAAATTTTGGCGGTGCTTGAATTTGTTGTTTATCCATAACATCCATTTTAGCTAGTTGTTTTCTTCGCGATTCAGCACTTTTAGCAGTTGATGCACGAGCTGCATTTTTACTAATATAAGTTTCTAATTTTTCAATTAATTTCTTTTGATTTGTATATGCTGATTCGTATTGACGGTGATGTAAACTTTTTTGTTCTAAAAATGATTCAAAGTTACCAACATAGCGAGTAATCATACAATTATCAATATCAAAAATAATATTACATGTCATATTAATAAAATTACGATCATGCGATACTAGTAAAAAAGCACTATGATAGGTTTGTAAGAATTTTGCTAACCAATTAATTTGTTCAATATCTAAAAAGTTAGTTGGTTCATCTAATAATAAAAAGTCATCTTCATTCAGCAATAACTTAGCTAATAACACTTTCGCTCTTTGACCACCACTAAGACTACCTAATGTTTGTTCTAATAACTGCACATTAATTCCTAATCCATCAACTAAACGTCCAATTTTTTTACTAATTGTATCAAAACCTTGATTAGTTAATTCATCTTGAATTTTCATAGCTTTATTTAATAGTTCTTCTGTATATTCTTCTGCCATTTTAGCATAAAGGTCTTCCATTTGCTGTTCTCGTGTAAAAAGATGTTGATAACTTTCACGCAAATATTGTAAAACTGTTAATTCTAAATTAACTTCTTGATGTTGGTCTAAATAACCAATTTTAATTTTAGGGTGAATATTTAAATCGATATTATCGGCTGATAGCGTGCCATTAATGATGTTTAACAACGTAGTCTTACCAACACCATTCATACCAACTAGTGCTACGTGTTCGCCTTTATTGACTTGTAGCGACGCATTCTTATATAATGTTTTACCACCATTAGCATGTGTTAAATTTTCAATTGTAATGATACTCATTTTTCTACCTCATTAGTACTTTTTTTTATTATTTCTTAAATAATAATAACATGAATATTAACGTTAACAAAACGAATAGCAAATTTTTATTAATTTTTATTAATAGCTTTTATTTTAAAAACCTATAGTGATTATAGGTTTTTAAAATAAAATATTCAAAATTATAATTTATTTCTAAAAATAAAAACAAATTTCCTTGCATTTTAATTTTTATTTGTTATTATTCTTATAAGGATTTAGATAGCCTAGGTCCTATTAAAGTTAAGATAGTATGTCAACATTACTCAATTATAATATTTTTTAATATAAAAAAAATTCAAAATTAATCTATAACCCCTAATTTAAACTCTATAACCCCAATAACCTTAAGTTTTATTTATAAATATAACCCCCCCTTTTTTTATAAACGACATACTATCTTAATAATAATTCTTGTGTAGACAAGAGCCTTTCGGCTCTTGTTTTTTTATTAAAAAACATTAAATTAAATTATTTTAAGAAACATAACATAAAAGTATATTTTAAGTTTTATAATAAAAATAGGGATGGCTTTTCTCCCTTTATGTACTATTTTTAAATTTTATCACATAAATGCTGAGAAAAGCCTATCTACGGACTTCTCCCCACATTTTTAAATTAAACATAGCATTACAGTTTCAAAACTAGGTATGTTATTGAATTTATATGCAGCTTCTTTTGCATATAAATGAATATGATGTTTTGCAACTTTGATATGTGTTTTAAATGTTCTTCGTATATGTTTTCATACTGACTCAATTTGGTTGGTATTTACACCAGTTTTTGAAACATAGCCATCTTGATGGTTAACTGTTTCATGCTTAGTGAAAACCGATTTCAAATCGCGATATCCTTTTCAAGAATCAGTATGTACATCACACTTTGAAGAAATGTGGTTTATTGCAAACTGCAAAAGATTTTTACTGTTTGCGTTTTTCAATACTTTCACAATCAGATTGTTGGTTGTTTTTTCATAAATACCAACAATCAAGGTTTTGTTCAACAAGGATCTTCCTTGTTTTTTAAAACCCATATGTGAAAGATACATTTCATCCATTTGCACTATGCCCTCAACAATGAATTGAGGTTCTTGTTTAGCAATGGCACTTCGGATTTTATGACCCATTCTTCAAGCTGTTTTCAAGGTCACTCCCAATTCTTTTGCAACATCAGTTGATGGAATTCCATGTTTGGTGTTTATTCATCTAAAGATGAGATAAAACCAAGATATTAAAGGTGTTTGTGACTTTGAAAATATAGTGCCCGTGAGAATACTGAATGTTTGATGACATTTCAAACATCTCATTTTTCTTAAATTAGAAGTATTCAAATTAAAACTAGAACACCTAATACATTTGCTTTGTTTCAAACTTGCTATATATGCAAGACATTGTTTTTCAGTTTGAAAAGTATTATTGAACTCATTCAATTTCATTGTTTCCTCCACAAGTACATGTGGGGAGAAGTCCGATAGGGATTTATAATATATCCTTATCTAACATAATTATTAGCGCTGTAACAAATCACTTATTATTAATATATAATATTTTTAATATAAAATTCTCTATACCCCGAGTTTTATTACCCTCTACATCTGATGAGTTACCCACTACATAATTATTTCTAGCAAGAACCGTACGGTTCTTGCTTTTTTTTTAATTAACTATCCATTATCAAATAAATAAATTATTTTTAATGTCAATTTACTACTACTTATTGCTATAATAAGTCTATATTTGAAAATAGGTGAAACAATATGAAAAAAGCATTAATAATTGACGGTAACAATTTGTTATTTAAAGCATACTATGCTACTGCCTATCAAGGTGTAAATCTTCATTCATTGCAAGGCATTCCAACCAATGCCGTCTATGCATTTATTCGCATGATAACAAAATTTTTGAAAAACAATAACTATGATAGTGTTTTTGTAGCATTCGATGCTGAAAAAAAAACATTCCGTCATCAAATACTAGACACATATAAAAGCAACCGTAGTGCAACGCCCACAGAATTAATCGGACAATTCACACTAGCTAAAACTTTTTTAGATTTAGCACAAATTCCGTGAGGCCAACTCATTAATTACGAAGCTGATGACATTATTGGTACAATTGTTAAAAATAATATCGCTAAAGATTACGAAATTGATATTATGAGTAGTGATAAAGATTTATTACAACTATTAGACAATAATATCAAAATTTTAAATCCCCAAAAAGGAATGAGTGACTTAAAAATTATTACTGCTGCTACCTTTGAGAGCGAATATGAACTACTACCAAGCCAAGTAATTGATTTAAAAGGATTAATGGGCGATGCTTCAGATAACTTGCCTGGCATTAAAGGAATTGGACAAAAAACTGCTACTAATTTATTAAAGGAATATAAAACCTTAGAGAACATTATCAATAATGTTGAAAAATTAAAACCTAATATTAATAAACTAATAAAAGCTAATTTTAATGATGGCATTATTTGTAAACAATTAGCCCAACTTAACTTAGAAACTCCCATTTCTGGTAATCTAAATACTTTTCAGTACAATCTTAATAATTTAAATAGTAACCAACTACAATCATTTTACAATCAATATGATATGAAATCACTAATGATTAGCGATGAAGATGCTAAAGCAAATAAACCCAATACTAATACGCAAATTAAAATTATTACAACATGAGATGAACAATGAAACTGTGATATTAATTATTTATGGTTAGAAGTTTTTGGTGATAATTATAATCGTGATAACTTAATTGGATTTGCGATTAAAAATGATAAAGGAATATTTTATATTAATATTGCCAGTGCTACTAAATGTCAATTTTTTAACAAATTTTTACAAAATAAAATGTTAACTAAAATTACATGAGATTTAAAGAAAGTTATTAATGGTGCTCTAAGGTTTGATTTAACTGTTAATGGTATTATTTTTGACCATATGTTAGCAGCATATTTACTCTATGCAAACGAAAAAATTATTCCAGAAAATATTGCTATTATCCTTGGTTTAAACAATTTAACATCGTTAAATAGCGATGATTTTTATGGCAAAGGTGTTAAAAAAACTATCCCTAAGCAAGAAATGGCAATCGCACAATTCCTTGAATCCAATTTAATTTTTTTACACCAATCATATGTTCTCCTTGTTAACAATTTAAAAACAACTAATAATTGAGAATTATATCAAAACATTGAACTACCTGCGGGATTTGCTTTAGCTGATATGGAACGCAATGGGGTAAATGTTGACCAACAACAACTAACAATTTTAACTGACAAAACATTATTGAAAATTAAAGATTTAGAACTACAAATTAAAACGATGGCAAAAAAAGAATTAAATCCTAATTCGCCAAAACAAATTAGTAATTATTTATTTAAACAACTAAAACTACCTGATTACAAAAAAGGTAGTACTGCCTTTGAAGTATTAGTTTCATTGCAAGATATGCATCCCTTTATTAACATTTTATTAGAATACCGAAAATTACAAAAACTATATTCAACCTATTTATTTGGTTTACAAAAATATATTTTTCACGATGGTAAAATTCATAGCATTTATAATCAAGTACAAGCAAGCACGGGTAGATTATCATCATTAGATCCTAATATGCAAAACATTAGTATTCGTGATGAAGAACAACGAGAAGTTCGTAAAATCTTTATTCCTAATATCAAGGGTAATAAAATTTTATCGTTTGACTACTCACAAATTGAATTACGCATTTTAGCTCATATTAGTAATGATGAAAATTTAATCCAAGCCTTCCTCGAAAATCAAGATATCCATACTGAGACTGCCAGCAAAGTCTTAGGAATTTCCGAGACACAAGTAACGAAAGAACAACGTCAAAATGCTAAGGCTGTAAACTTTGGGATTGTTTATGGCATTTCTGGATTTGGTTTATCACAACAATTAAAAATTAGTGTTAAAGAAGCACAAAACTTTATTAACAAATACTTTATGGTATTCCCTAGAATTAAAACTTATATTGATGATGTTATTAGTTTTTGTGAAACTAATGGTTATGTCCAAACGATTTTTAATCGCAGAAGAGCAGTTACTGAGATTACCAATAACAACAAAAACATTCGTGATTTTGGAAAACGAATTGCGATGAATATGCCTATTCAAGGTAGTACTGCTGATATTTTAAAACTAGCGATGAATAAAATCTACACAGAAATTTTAAACCATAAAATTGAAGCGAGTTTAATTGCTCAAATTCACGATGAACTAATCTTTGAAGTAGCACCAGAAAATATAGAAGCAGTAATTACGAAAGTAACAAATATTATGACTAATATTACTAAATTAAAAGTACCACTAGTAGTAAATAACAGTAGTGGTAATAATTGGTTTGAGTTAAAGTAATGGAATTATAAAGTAAATTTTGGTTCTTGTCCTTGCTGTTTCTTACTTATCTTTTCACTTTCTTTTGCTACTTGAGCTTCTGCTTCATAATTTTGTGGTAATAACTTTTTAGTTTGAGCATGATTTCCACTTTCGCTATCACCAACAAAATTTGATTTAGATGTAGACACGCTATAACGCTTCTTGTCATGCAATAGTGATTCAGATTGTTCTTCACTTGTGCTGGGTATAGTATAATTATCAATTAATTGGTTTTGTTGATATTTTGCAAAATTTTCTATCAATTCTTTTTCTTTTCTTTCTTCTTCCAAACTTAAAAATGCTGTTTTTTCTTGTTCAATTTTCTTGTGTTTTTCAGTTTTTATGTTTGAAATATTACTTCTTATTAGTTGAAATGTATTATTATTTAGGCTTTTCTCCCTTTATGTACTATTTTTAAATTTTATCACATAAATGCTGAGAAAAGCCTATCTACGGACTTCTCCCCACATTTTTAAATTAAACATAGCATTACAGTTTCAAAACTAGGTATGTTATTGAATTTATATGCAGCTTCTTTTGCATATAAATGAATATGATGTTTTGCAACTTTGATATGTGTTTTAAATGTTCTTCGTATATGTTTTCATACTGACTCAATTTGGTTGGTATTTACACCAGTTTTTGAAACATAGCCATCTTGATGGTTAACTGTTTCATGCTTAGTGAAAACCGATTTCAAATCGCGATATCCTTTTCAAGAATCAGTATGTACATCACACTTTGAAGAAATGTGGTTTATTGCAAACTGCAAAAGATTTTTACTGTTTGCGTTTTTCAATACTTTCACAATCAGATTGTTGGTTGTTTTTTCATAAATACCAACAATCAAGGTTTTGTTCAACAAGGATCTTCCTTGTTTTTTAAAACCCATATGTGAAAGATACATTTCATCCATTTGCACTATGCCCTCGACAATGAATTGAGGTTCTTGTTTAGCAATGGCACTTCGGATTTTATGACCCATTCTTCAAGCTGTTTTCAAGGTCACTCCCAATTCTTTTGCAACATCAGTTGATGGAATTCCATGTTTGGTGTTTATTCATCTAAAGATGAGATAAAACCAAGATATTAAAGGTGTTTGTGACTTTGAAAATATAGTGCCCGTGAGAATACTGAATGTTTGATGACATTTCAAACATCTCATTTTTCTTAAATTAGAAGTATTCAAATTAAAACTAGAACACCTAATACATTTGCTTTGTTTCAAACTTGCTATATATGCAAGACATTGTTTTTCAGTTTGAAAAGTATTATTGAACTCATTCAATTTCATTGTTTCCTCCACAAGTACATGTGGGGAGAAGTCCGATTATTTATTACATACTAAACTTAATCACTTACACATAAATATATCTTATCTTAAAAACACACTTTAAAATAATATTATTTTTATTTTATATAAAAATATGAAAAAAAATTATTATTTTATTTATAATAAGAATAAAATGCTTTACAATGTTTTAGTTAGGAGAAAATTAGGATGCCTGAATTACCAGAAGTTGAAACTGTTCGTAAAACTTTATATCCACTTTTACTACATCATAAAATTATTGATGTGCGAGTTTTTATGAACAAAGTTATCAAAACTTCTACACCACAAATCTTTATTAATAAAATTATTGGCCAAACAATTAATGATATTAAACGTGTTGGTAAACTAATAATTTTTGTACTTGATGATTATGTCTTGTTAAGTCATCTGCGTATGGAAGGTAAATACTACTATCAAAAGCAAGATACCCCTACGAATTGAAAACATATTTTATTAGTTTTAGAATTAGAAAATAACTATCAACTTTGCTATCATGACACAAGACAATTTGGAACTTTTCATTTACAACCCCTTAGCACTTACCAAACTCTAAAACCATATACTAATATTGGTCCTGAACCTTTTAACAAAATTGTTACTGCCCAATATTTACAAAATAAATGAAAAAATAAAAAACAAAATATTAAAGCTTCACTATTAGACCAAGGAGTAATGAGTGGATTAGGAAATATTTATGTTGACGAAGTACTTTTTTATGCTAATATTCATCCAGAGAGTATTACTAATCATTTAACATTAGTACAACTACAAACTATTATTGACAAATCGATTATGGTCCTTACTAAAGCCATTAAATTAGGTGGTTCATCTATTAACAGTTACACTTCTAGTCTTGGTGTTAGAGGTTATTACCAAAACTCATTGCAAGTTCATACACGAGTTAACCAATCTTGTTTTGCCTGTACAACTAAAATATTAAAGACTAAAGTTAGCACACGTGGTACTTACTTTTGCCCGCACTGTCAAAGCAAATATTAATGTGGATAACTCCCAAAATTAATGATTATAAAGTATAATTTTATTATTTAAATGTGAGTTTAATGTGGATAACTATGTTACTTAATCATTTCACTTTAAATATATGTTTGATGTGCATATAATTATCATACAATTGTAAAAATTGGTTAGTAAAAGAGAAAGATAGGGAAATAATTATGAATAGGATAATTAATGACAATGATATTTTTAAATTAATTCAACACGAAAACATAAACACTGAAAATTACCAAACTATATTTATGTTATACCAACCAATTATTGGTATTGAAGCGACAAATTTATATTTAACTTTAATTCAAGAAAAAATATTAACAAAAAGAATTAATCTCGATTTTAACCATGGTCGTCTTAAATCTTTATTAAACATTTCTACTACTCAATTATTAGTAGCATTCCAACAATTAGAAGCAACTAAATTAATTAATACTTACTACTATCCTTTAAAATCAACTTTTATCTATGAAATTTTTAGTCCTTTAACAGCTGATGATTTTTTCGCAAATGCCCATTTAAATGAAAAATTACTAAACCAACTAGGGAGAAACGATTATGAACGTCAAAGATTTTATTTCCTAAACAACAATATTGAAATTACTGACAACTATATTAATATTAGTCAAGAAGAAAATACAATTCCGCAGACTGTTTCACTAAAATCTGTCTTAAACAATATTTATTCTGTTCAAAAACAAGAACCAATGCCAACTCCTATTTATTCATTCATGAAACCAGAAACACCAGCAGTTATGAAAGTTAATCTAAATGCGACACCAAATGATTTTATTGCTAAACATAACTCCCGAGAAATCAATGATACTGTTAGTTTAATGCAAACTAAATCACCTGAAGAGTATTTAAAATCATTAACTAAAACTACTATTACTAGCAAGATAAAAATGACATTATCAACATTAAGTCATGATTTTCACTTAAATACTGCTGTCATTAATTGCTTAATTGAATATGTGTGATTTAAAAATAATAAACGTTTAGAACCAAACTATATGATTAAGATTGCTCAAACTTTCAAAGAATATAAAATCACTAATGTTGAAGATGCTTTAAAACATTTAAAAATGGCTTTTGCTCGCAGTAAAAAAACACCTCAACATCAATTCCAACAAGAATCACTATGAACATCACAAATAACAAATTCTAACTTTAAACCAACAACTGAAACACAACAAACCAACAATAACATTAAAACTACAACTATGTCCCAAGAAGAAATTAATAATCTTTTAAAGGAATTTGATGCTCATTAGTATAATATAACAATGAATATTTTATAAAAAGGAAAACATTATCATGAAACTAAAAGCAACGACAATTTTAAAAGAGAATGCCAATAATGTTGAACTTAATGATTTCGTAATAAACCATAAATTAACTAACAGTGCCTTAGAACCTTATGCTCATTTATTAGGTCAATATGTTAATAGTTATAATTTATGTAAGAAACGTGAAACATTAAATAAATGCTTACAAGATGTTAAAGGTTATCGTTATAAATTAGTTTTTCTACCTAATGGTAAAATTAACTTAGCATTAACTGATTGCTTACATTCAATTAACCATTCTGATCAAAAACAAGTTTATAATAACTTTTGAATTAAGTATTATGATGACAAATTATTATCTCTATCATGAAGTAAAAATTTTAATGTTGTTGGTAACGCTCGAATTCAAATTCTCAAATATCTAAATCAATCTTTAAAACATAAAAGTTATCAAGGACTATATTTACATGGTGATACAGGTAGTGGCAAAACTTTTATCTTTATTTTACTAGCTAACAAACTAATTCAAAAAAATCAAACGGTTTGTTTTATTGTCTGACCAGAATTTGTCATGGATATTAAAAAAAGTTTTAAAAACGAAACAAATACTAACCAACAAATTGAACAATTAAAAACTTGTGATTTATTGTTCATTGATGACTTAGGTGGTGAAACAGTTAGTGCTTGAGAACGTGATGAACTATTATTCAGTATTCTTAATGCTCGTGTCTTACCACTAAAAACAACTTTTATTAACTCTAATTACAGTATTAATGATTTATATGAACATTACCATTTACGAAGTAGTAAATCCGAAGAAATTAAAGTTAAACGCTTATTAGAACGAATTCAAACTTTGACTTTACCGATTGAATTAAATCGTGAAAACTTGGAAATTAGTCCTAAAGAAGATAACACTACACAAATAGAAATGGTTAGCACTACATAAAACTTCTTAATTTTTAAGAGGTTTTTTATATTTTGCAAATTTCTTAAAAGTTTGATTTGGAAAAAAATAGTGTTATAATAGTGTTATTCTACTACCAAAAATAATGATATCTTTTTAACGGACTTCTCCCCACATGTACTTGTGGAGGAAACAATGAAATTGAATGAGTTCAATAATACTTTTCAAACTGAAAAACAATGTCTTGCATATATAGCAAGTTTGAAACAAAGCAAATGTATTAGGTGTTCTAGTTTTAATTTTAATACTTCTAATTTAAGAAAAATGAGATGTTTGAAATGTCATCAAACATTCAGTATTCTCACGGGCACTATATTTTCAAAGTCACAAACACCTTTAATATCTTGGTTTTATCTCATCTTTAGATGAATAAACACCAAACATGGAATTCCATCAACTGATGTTGCAAAAGAATTGGGAGTGACCTTGAAAACAGCTTGAAGAATGGGTCATAAAATCCGAAGTGCCATTGCTAAACAAGAACCTCAATTCATTGTCGAGGGCATAGTGCAAATGGATGAAATGTATCTTTCACATATGGGTTTAAAAAACAAGGAAGATCCTTGTTGAACAAAACCTTGATTGTTGGTATTTATGAAAAAACAACCAACAATCTGATTGTGAAAGTATTGAAAAACGCAAACAGTAAAAATCTTTTGCAGTTTGCAATAAACCACATTTCTTCAAAGTGTGATGTACATACTGATTCTTGAAAAGGATATCGCGATTTGAAATCGGTTTTCACTAAGCATGAAACAGTTAACCATCAAGATGGATATGTTTCAAAAACTGGTGTAAATACCAACCAAATTGAGTCAGTATGAAAAAATATACGAAGAACATTTAAAACACATATCAAAGTTGCAAAACATCATATTCATTTATATGCAAAAGAAGCTGCATATAAATTCAATAACATACCTAGTTTTGAAACTGTAATGCTATGTTTAATTTAAAAATGTGGGGAGAAGTCCGTAGATAGGCTTTTCTCAGCATTTATGTGATAAAATTTAAAAATAGTACATAAAGGGAGAAAAGCCATTCTTGATTTTCAAGCACCAGCAACGACATGTAACATTGAATTTTACAATAGTAAAACAAACCAAGTATTAGTTAAGTATAAAATTAAATTACCAACAGCTTTCTTAATATTGCTAATCAAAAGTACATTAAAATAGATGAAAATGATATTAACTATGATTCTATAAACTTTCATAATCTAAATGTTATTGAAACTGGAGATTTTTTGAATAACACAATATCTCTAAAATCTGATAACTTAAGTCAAGATGCAACTAATGCACAAGATTTAGCAAAATACTACACTCTAAAATTACTTTTAAACTTTATAATATGGACAAACAACGTTTAGTAAGAGAACAAGAGTCACTTAACAAAAACACTAATTATGCTATTGGGCTTGAATTAAACGGTATATATGTTAATACAATATTTAGAGTTGGTCAAAGAAATGATCCAATTACAAATAAATAAAATTTTCATTATTAATAAGCGCTTACCACTTAATTACTACTACTTTAATTAAAAAATTTACATATAAAATCTATATTTTATAACAAATATTTATGATTTTAGTTATAATATACCTAGTCATTAATCAATATATGAAAAACGAAGTAGAAGGAGTGATTTTATAATGGCAACAAAAATTGCAATTAATGGTTTCGGTCGTATCGGTCGTCTTGCCTTTCGTCAATTATTTGATAAAAAAGACACTGAAATCATAGCTATTAATGATTTAGGAAACGTGAAAGCTCTAGCGTACTTATTACAATACGACTCAGCTCACGGAACATGAAAACATGGAAAAATTAAATTTGATGAAACTAAAAATACTATTATTGTTGATGGTAAAACGATTAAAGTTTGTCAAGAAAGAGACCCAAAAGCACTACCATGAAAAGAAAATAATATTGATTTAGTTATTGAAGCAACAGGACGTTTTGCTACTAAAGACTTAGCAAAAGCTCATATTGATGCAGGAGCTAAAAAATGTGTTATTTCAGCACCTGCTAAAGGTGATTTAAAAACTATTGTTTACAATGTTAACCATGATATTTTAAAAGCAGGGGATAAGATTATTTCTGGTGCTTCATGTACAACTAACTGTCTTGCTCCTGTTGTAAATACTTTAGAAAAAGAGTTCGGCCTTGTTAAAGGATGAATGACAACTGTTCACGCTGCTACTAATGACCAGCGTTTATTAGACTTAGAACACTCAGACTTCAGAAGAGGTCGTAGTGCTCTATCTAATATTGTCCCTGCTAGTACAGGGGCTGCTGCTGCGATTGGTTTAGTTATTCCTTCAGTTAATGGAAAACTAGATGGTTCAGCTATGCGTGTTCCTATCATTACTGGTTCAATTGTTGACTTAACTGTTGAATTAAAGAAAAATGTTACAGTTGATGAAGTTAATAAAGCTATGAAAAAACATAGTAATGAATCTTTTGGTTACAATGAAGACCAAATCGTTTCAACTGATATTATTGGTTCAAGTTTTGGTTCAATCTTCGATGCTACTTTAACTAAAGTAGTTGAAGTTGATGGAAAACAAATTGTTAAAGTATTTGCTTGATATGACAATGAAATGTCATACGTATCACAATTAGTAAGAACAGTATTACATTTCGCAAAGCTTAAGTAATTTTATCAATAGTTTAATTGCTAAAATTAAACTTCATAAAAATGCATCTTTACTAATTAATAAGATGCATTTTTATTACTGTTAGTGTATTTTTTTACAAAAAGTAATAAAATATCTTAATAAGGAAAAACAAAAAAGGAGATGAAATTATGAATAAAAAAACTTTAAAAAATCTTGATTTTAAAAATAAAAAGGTACTTGTTCGTTTTGATTTTAACGTACCATTAGATAATGGAAAAATTACTGATGACACTAGAATCAATGCTGCAATCGAAACTATTAAATACCTGCAAAAACAAGATGCTAAAATCATTATGTTATCACATCTAGGACGTGTAAAAACTGAAAAAGATAAAGCTAAAAATACATTAGCACCTGTTGCTAAACGCTTAGGTGAAGTGCTAAATGAAAAAGTTGTGTTTATTAACGAAACTCGTGGCGAAAAATTAGAAACTGCTATCAATGCCTTAAAACCTAAACAGTTACTACTAATTGAAAATACTCGTTTTGAAGATTTAAATGGTAACAAAGAGTCTGGTAATGATAAAGAATTAGGAACATATTGAGCTCACCTAGGTGAAGTTTTTGTAAATGATGCTTTTGGTACTGCTCATCGTTCTCATGCTTCTAACGTTGGAATTGCTGCTAACATCAAGCAAAGTTGCGTTGGTTTACTAATTGAAAAAGAATTAACAATGCTAAACAAAATTACTATGCAACCTGAGCACCCATTTGTTGCTGTGATTGGAGGGGCCAAAGTATCAGATAAAATTGATGTTATTAAACAATTATTAACTAAAGCTGATAAAGTGCTTGTTGGTGGTGGTATGGCTTATACCTTCATGAAAGCTTTAGGATTTGAAATTGGTGATTCATTACTAGAAAAAGACAAAATTGATGTTGCTAAAGAAATTATGGTATTAGGAAAAGGGAAATTAATACTACCTGTTGATTTTGTTATAGCTAAAGAATTCAAAGATATTAAAGGTGAAGTAACTACCGACCAAAATATTAAAATTGGTTTTGAAGGAATGGACATTGGTCCTAAAACTTTAGAATTATTTCAAAATAGTTTAAATGGTGCCAAAACTGTATTTTGAAATGGACCACTTGGTGTTTTTGAAATGAGTAATTTTGTTAAAGGAACGAAAGACATTTGTGAAACCATTGCCAACTTAGAAAATGCCTTCACTTTAATTGGTGGTGGGGATAGTGCTGCTGCTGCTGTTAAATTTGGTTATGAATCTAAATTCAGCCATATTTCAACTGGTGGGGGAGCTTCTTTAGAATACTTAGAAGGTAAAAAATTACCTGGCATTGAAGCTATAGAAAACAAGTAATTTTTAATATGTTACAATATGATGAAACAGTTATGATTTTTGTGACCATTAGTCTTTTCTTAGTTACCGTGATTCTTATATGTCAATTAATACAACTTCGCTTTTGACTAATTATTAAACGGACTTCTCCCAACATGTACTTGTGGAGGAAACAATGAAATTGAATGAGTTCAATAATACTTTTCAAACTGAAAAACAATGTCTTGCATATATAGCAAGTTTGAAACAAAGCAAATGTATTAGGTGTTCTAGTTTTAATTTGAATACTTATAATTTAAGAAAAATGAGATGTTTGAAATGTCATCAAACATTCATTATTCTCACGGGCACTATATTTTAAAAGTCACAAACACCTTTAATATCTTGGTTTTATCTCATCTTTAGATGAATAAACACCAAACATGGAATTCCATCAACTGATGTTGCAAAAGAATTGGGAGTGACCTTGAAAACAGCTTGAAGAATGGGTCATAAAATCCGAAGTGCCATTGCTAAACAAGAACCTCAATTCATTGTTGAGGGCATAGTGCAAATGGATGAAATGTATCTTTCACATATGGGTTTTAAAAAACAAGGAAGATCCTTGTTGAACAAAACCTTGATTGTTGGTATTTATGAAAAAACAACCAACAATCTGATTGTGAAAGTATTGAAAAACGCAAACAGTAAAAATCTTTTGCAGTTTGCAATAAACCACATTTCTTCAAAGTGTGATGTACATACTGATTCTTGAAAAGGATATCGCGATTTGAAATCGGTTTTCACTAAGCATGAAACAGTTAACCATCAAGATGGCTATGTTTCAAAAACTGGTGTAAATACCAACCAAATTGAGTCAGTATGAAAACATATACGAAGAACATTTAAAACACATATCAAAGTTGCAAAACATCATATTCATTTATATGCAAAAGAAGCTGCATATAAATTCAATAACATACCTAGTTTTGAAACTGTAATGCTATGTTTAATTTAAAAATGTGGGGAGAAGTCCGTAGATAGGCTTTTCTCAGCATTTATGTGATAAAATTTAAAAATAGTACATAAAGGGAGAAAAGCCTTATTAAATTAAAAACTAAAAACAAAAATAATCTTAAACCTTATTATCAAGAGTTACTAGCAAGTGAAAATCTTAGTTGTCAAGTTGTAAAAAAGAAATTTATTATTAAATACTTTAATTACAATGTTAAAACTAATGTTCTAAAATTAAAGACTAATGATTTCAATGAAACTACAACTTGAAACAAATATCAAACACTATGCAGTGTTTTATGTATAAAATGAAAAAATAAATATCAACCACGAAAAAATCTAAGTTTGCCAATTATTAACTTATGTTTACTAATTGGGATTATTAATACAATTATTTGCACATTATTGTTTTATATTCCAATTTGAACTAACACTAGTAGTGATATTAATCAAGAAGTATTAGCTATTTTTAGTTTTGCTGGATTAATTATCATTACGTTAAGTTGATTATTCTGAACTATGTTTTATGAAAAAATGCGCAAAGAAATTATGAATTTAACTTCTGGTTTAGAGGACCATGAAGTGAAAATTATTAAATATATCACTTTGTTTAAATCATGTTTTCCATTTGCTGATTTGATGTTTTAAATATTAAAAATCTGTTGTCTATTTAGACAACAGATTTTTTTATTACTTTAGTGATATATTTAATAATTTGGTTAAGTCCCGAATCTTGTGTAAATTTATTTTTACAGAGTAATATTTCTCATATCAAATAAATTTAGTTTAATTTATTGTACCATACTTAAAAGTTGGTAGGTTAATCTTATCTAAAATTAATTTTAAAATTCTTATAGTTAATAATTTTACAAAGTTTATAGGTTTATAAATTATTTTTTTCTAAATAATCACAACAAAAAGTCATTTTAAAGAAATGCAGTTATTTATAAAGAATAAAATTTTAATACAAAGTAGTTAAGCAATAATTTAAGCCTTTTCAATTTTAAAATTATTATATTCGTCCATATTAATATGAACACGATTTATCATTCATTTTTCATTAAATTCCATTAAAATTGAACCTATTATTCGATATACACTATCAACTCCATGAAATATGGTAACAACACCTTCTCTTCTTCGAATTTCACGGTTTAGGCGTTCAATGTGATTACTAGTTCTTAATTTTTTATGGTAATACAGTGGAAAGCTTAAAATTGCTAAAGCATCATCAAATCCATTTTCAAGAATTCGTAATGCCGAGTCTAAAAGATGGGAATAATTATCTTTCATTTCTTTAAGAATCATTCTATCCATTTTAATACTACTAGCGTTGAAAATGGCATTAACATCTCTTTCAACTTTTTCTCTATCCTTTTTAGGTGTTTTATCCAAGATATTACGCATAAAATGTGCTTGACATCTTTGTCATTGCACGCCTTGAAAATGTTTTTTAACTGCTTTAACTAACCCTTTATGGGCATCAGAAACAACTAAATCAAGACCAGTTAAGTTACGTTCTTTCAATGAAGAAAAGAATTCACTTCATGTAGTTTCTGATTATGAATCACCAACCATCATTCATAAAATATCTCTATGACCTTGGTCATTTATACCTAGGGCTATAAAAACTGCTTTAGAGATTACTTGATTATTTTCTCGAACCTTAACATGTACTCCATCAATAATTATAAAAGGATAGGAATTTGCGCTTAAATCACGGTTTTTTCATGTGCCTATTACTTCAGTTAATTCTTTACAAATATTATAGACAGTAGATTTAGAATAATTAATACCGCACAATTCTCTTGTTATGTTATCAACTTTCCTTGTTGATACACCGTCAATTACCATTTACATCATGGTAGATAATAATGCTTGTTCTGAACGTTTAAACTTTTCGAAAATTTCAGTTTCAAAAGATTTATTACGATGTCTAGGGACATTTAAATTCAAAATTCCATTTACAGATTTTAAATCACGCTGATAATAACCGTTACGGCAATCTGTTCTTGCTTCATTTCGTTCATAATTATTAGCACCAATTTGATCATCTGATTGATTTTTTAAAAGTTTATTAAAAATAATTCAATAAGCAATATTATGCCTTCATTTTTAGTCTCTTTTGAAAGAAATTTTCTAATTATTTCAGAATCTATTGTAAAATTTAATGGAGTCATATATTTCTCATCCTATCTAGTTTTTATTTTCAAACTAATTATATTTGATAAGGAGGGGTATATGGCTCATTTTTTATTACTTTTTTAAATTTACACACAATCTTAGACTTAACCAATAATTTTTATTAGATATTGTTGAACTTCTGCTACATTGATAATGCGTTTTGGTTATTTTGGAAACTATCAGTGCTTTCTGAATCATTAATTATATTTTCATCATTACAATTATTTGCAATTGTTGAAGTTCAGCCTATAGTTCTTTTTATAGCAGAACTTACTGCTGTTACTGGTACTAACAAAAGATTTTTAATAGCATACATATCACTATCCTTTGCTGTTCATATCTTATAAATACTAACACCAGCAACAGTGGCAACAAGAACTGATAACCCTATTTTAATACTAATAGGTTGTGAAATTTGATTATATGTGATATTTTTTCCTCTTCAATTAAACTTTGCAAGGCTTTTCTCCCTTTATGTACTATTTTTAAATTTTATCACATAAATGCTGAGAAAAGCCTATCTACGGACTTCTCCCCACATTTTTAAATTAAACATAGCATTACAGTTTCAAAACTAGGTATGTTATTGAATTTATATGCAGCTTCTTTTGCATATAAATGAATATGATGTTTTACAACTTTGATATGTGTTTTAAATGTTCTTCGTATATGTTTTCATACTGACTCAATTTGGTTGGTATTTACACCAGTTTTTGAAACATAGCCATCTTGATGGTTAACTGTTTCATGCTTAGTGAAAACCGATTTCAAATCGCGATATCCTTTTCAAGAATCAGTATGTACATCACACTTTGAAGAAATGTGGTTTATTGCAAACTGCAAAAGATTTTTACTGTTTGCGTTTTTCAATACTTTCACAATCAGATTGTTGGTTGTTTTTTCATAAATACCAACAATCAAGGTTTTGTTCAACAAGGATCTTCCTTGTTTTTTAAACCCATATGTGAAAGATAAATTTCATCCATTTGCACTATGCCCTCAACAATGAATTGAGGTTCTTGTTTAGCAATGGCACTTCGGATTTTATGACCCATTCTTCAAGCTGTTTTCAAGGTCACTCCCAATTCTTTTGCAACATCAGTTGATGGAATTCCATGTTTGGTGTTTATTCATCTAAAGATGAGATAAAACCAAGATATTAAAGGTGTTTGTGACTTTGAAAATATAGTGCCCGTGAGAATACTGAATGTTTGATGACATTTCAAACATCTCATTTTTCTTAAATTAGAAGTATTCAAATTAAAACTAGAACACCTAATACATTTGCTTTGTTTCAAACTTGCTATATATGCAAGACATTGTTTTTCAGTTTGAAAAGTATTATTGAACTCATTCAATTTCATTGTTTCCTCCACAAGTACATGTGGGGAGAAGTCCGCTTTGCAATTAAAAACAAAAAATACCCTTCAATGGTACTATAACCTTGAAAAGTATTTTCAACTAATATTTAATTACACTTATATAATACAACTTAATTGCTATAATTACAATACAATTCTCTTACTTATTAGTAATAACAGTCCCTACTTGTTGCAATAACGCTTTTTTTGCTTGATTTAAATTAGCAATTATTGCCACATTATTAGGTTTTGCTTTAACAAAAGCCATGGCTGCTTGAACTTTTGGTAACATACTACCAACAGCAAATTGTTGCTCATCAATATATGTTTGAGCATCATGTAATGACAAACTGTTTAATTTCTTTTCATTTGGTTTACCAAAATTTACACAAACATTATCAACTGCTGTTAAAATTATTAACTTCTGAGCATTAACTTCATTAGCTAACAAGGAACTAGCAAAATCTTTATCAATGACGCCATCAATCCCACTAAATCCATCTTTAGTCTCAATAACAGGAATTCCACCACCCCCAGCAGTAATAACAATCAATATGGCCTTGCTTAATTAAATCTTTAATAATATCTTTTTCAACAATAGCTTTTGGTTTTGGTGAAGCAATTACTCGTCTTCAACCACGATTAGCATCTGACTTAACAGTAAATCCATATTTAATTGCTAATTGTTTTGCTTCTTGCTCATTATAAAAACTACCAATCGGTTTTGTGGGATTACTAAAAGCACTATCATGCTTATCAACCATCACTTGCGTAATAACGGTTACTACTTTTTTGTTAATCTTGCGTTTTTGTAATTCATTACCAATGGCATTTTGTAAATGATAACCGATATATGCCTGACTCATCGCACCACATTCAGGAAATGGCATTACTGGACTTTTACTATCACTTTGATGGGCAATCTCAAAACTATTATTAATCATTCCCGCTTGTGGACCATTACCATGGACAACTACTAGCTCGTTACCAACACTAATAATATCTACTAACATTTGTGCTGTATTTTTAACAATTACTTTTTGTTCACTAGGGTTATTACCAAGTGCGTTACCTCCTAATACAACAACAATTAATGACATATTCTATTTCTTCCTTTCTTTAACAAATTTAAAATCAACTACCACCAGGACTAATCGGCAATAAACTTCCTAAGCTTAATAATACCATTGATAAACCAACTAAGCCCACAACAAATGGTCATGCTACTTTTAAATATTTATTTAATGGTACTTTACTAATACTCAAGGCTGCCATTAAAATAAAACTAGTAGGACTAAACAAGTTAACAATCCCATTAGCAAATGAAAATGTGGTAATAGTTCCTGAAAACAAACCAGGATGAATTAATTCTGCTGTTGGTCCTAAAATTGGCATAACGGCAGCGGCAAATCCTGAAGTTGACGGAATTATTATGGAAATAATTAAGAAAAAACAAAATTCCACAATCACAAATCCTGTTGTTCCTAATGATTTTAAAGGAACTGCTAACGCTTGTACTAACTTATATTGCATGCCAGAATGTTCCATAATTCAACCAATTCCCGCAGCTGTCACAATTACCAAACAAACTGATAAAATATCACTGCTCCCTGCCACAAAAATTTTAACAAATTGTTCTTCACCATTACGTTCAATAAAACCAATAATAATACTAGCAACTAAGAAAATAGCTGCTGCTGCTAATAAACTAAAATTACCAAAAGCATCATAAAATGAAGCAATGTATGGGGCATGCATTTGAATTCACTCATTACTTGTCACAGCACCATTTAGTCCAAAAGCATTTCATGAAATTAAAGAACAAATCATTAGTAAAAATGCTAAACTGAAAATTACTAAAATTATTTTTCGTTTTTTAGTAAATTCTGGTAATGCTTCAGGTATTCCAAAATCTTTAAGATACATTTCACGACTAGCAAATAATGATGATTTATTAGGAGTTTTTTTAATTCTAAGCGCATATCACATCACAAATAAAATCGCAATAACAGTAAAAATTACAAACGCAACTAAACAAAAAACAATACCTGAAGAATCACTAAGACCATAATTTGTAGTATCACTTTCATTAAACGAAAAACCAATAACAGAGGGATTAAGAATGTAACCAAGACATCCAATCCCTGCACCAATTAGAATCGTCATTAATGATGTAATAACATCAAATCCAGCAGCCAACATAACCGGAATTAAAACTGGATATAAAGCAATAGTTTCCTCGCCCATGACATAAGTCGTACCACCAATCGCAAAAAATGTCATTAAAATCAGAATAATTCAAATGGCTTTTCTCCCTTTATGTACTATTTTTAAATTTTATCACATAAATGCTGAGAAAAGCCTATCTACGGACTTCTCCCCACATTTTTAAATTAAACATAGCATTACAGTTTCAAAACTAGGTATGTTATTGAATTTATATACAGCTTCTTTTGCATATAAATGAATATGATGTTTTGCAACTTTGATATGTGTTTTAAATGTTCTTCGTATATGTTTTCATACTGACTCAATTTGGTTGGTATTTACACCAGTTTTTGAAACATAGCCATCTTGATGGTTAACTGTTTCATGCTTAGTGAAAACCGATTTCAAATCGCGATATCCTTTTCAAGAATCAGTATGTACATCACACTTTGAAGAAATGTGGTTTATTGCAAACTGCAAAAGATTTTTACTGTTTGCGTTTTTCAATACTTTCACAATCAGATTGTTGGTTGTTTTTTCATAAATACCAACAATCAAGGTTTTGTTCAAAAAGGATCTTCCTTGTTTTTTAAAACCCATATGTGAAAGATACATTTCATCCATTTGCACTATGCCCTCAACAATGAATTTAGGTTCTTGTTTAGCAATGGCACTTCGGATTTTATGACCCATTCTTCAAGCTGTTTTCAAGGTCACTCCCAATTCTTTTGCAACATCAGTTGATGGAATTCCATGTTTGGTGTTTATTCATCTAAAGATGAGATAAAACCAAGATATTAAAGGTGTTTGTGACTTCGAAAATATAGTGCCCGTGAGAATAATGAATGTTTGATGACATTTCAAACATCTCATTTTTCTTAAATTAGAAGTATTCAAATTAAAACTATAACACCTAATACATTTGCTTTGTTTCAAACTTGCTATATATGCAAGACATTGTTTTTCAGTTTGAAAAGTATTATTGAACTCATTCAATTTCATTGTTTCCTCCACAAGTACATGTGGGGAGAAGTCCGTATTTAAATTAATAACAGCTCCAGATATACATCCAACAGGAACAGTACCATCAAGAACAAATAATGTGTTTGGGTTAGTCGCTACATCTAAATCATTAGGATTAAATCGAGGCATACTGTCACTAATTACGCCTTTTGTGTCATCAGGTTTAACGTTAAAAGAATAAATAGGTGACTTACTATTATCCTTATCATCTTTAAATTGAACATCAAAAGTTCCAGCAAAAACTGTATAGTCTTGTAGTGTTTTATTAACAGTTAATGATACTTTAATATTTGAAAAATGAATTTTAATATTATTAAGTGTTGCAAAGTCAAACACTCCTGTAGCAAAATTATTTCCAGAAATTGGTTTTACTCCTAAAAAAAACTGTTTTAATAAAATCATAACTTTCTGTATTATCAGCCTTATAATTTTGTGTTGAATCAGTTAGCAAAATAGTAGCACTAGCTCCTTGCCCAGGGATAGATCAATATACAGAATCAAGTTTTGCAGTATTATTAATAGTGACCTTTTTCTCTGTTATAGTACCATTATTACTAGTTAATCTTAGCTGATCTGCTACCTTACCATTCATGGTCGCTGTAGGATTTGATGATGGAGTACCACATGCAATTATTGGTAACACAGATAATCCAGTAAAATTAATCGCAGTTAACATTTTTAATATTCTTTTCATAACTATTCCCCCTCTTTAATTATTAATTTTATCATCTAAATTATACATGATAATTAATTTTGAAAGTATTTAAAACATATTATTAGTTTGAATATAGAAATAAAATCAAGTTTATTAAGCACTAAAAAAGTAAGTATTTTTATTGATACTTACTTTTATAATTTTATTTTGATTATTTTTTTTCGCTTTGTATATACATCATAATACGGAATATTAATTGTAATACTTCGTATATTGTTCTAATTAAATAATAAATAAATTTAATTTGGAAAATTCAACCAATAGCACGAATTTCTTTTTCATTTAGAATTCCTACTAGATTGGTGCAAATTTCTTTACGCGATTTAGCATAGAAAACTAATTGCATACTAGCATAAACAATTAAAAAAATACTTCCTAAAATTGATAAAACAATTGATAAGGTGTTAGCGCCACTTGCTGATAAAGTAATTCATGAATTAATCGGTGAAATCGCAAATAATAACGCTAACACAATAGGAATTAAAATAAAGAATAACGTTAACTTACGAGAAAAATCTCATCAAAAAGTATTAAAACGACTACTCTTAGAACTACTTACTGCTCAACTACTCTCCATAGCCATAGCTAATGAGTAAATTGAACGACGATGATAAGTTCAAGGTAGTAATCGTAAAGTAAAATGACCGTTATTAATTAAATATGGTCGTAAATAAAAGAACCTTGGTTCAACAGTGACACCATTAACATTACCAAATCCTTTAAACTTAATTCTTGGAGCATTAATACCATACTTTTGTATATAAGTTTTAGCTAAATCACCACCACTTAAATTAGCACTATTTTCACGATGAAATCATGAATATTTAATTCATGTAATAAATCAAATCATAGTTACTATAAATAAAATAGCACCAACAGTAGCTAGCATACAAGCAACAACAATTAAACTAACTGATCATGTTGATGGATTACCAGGGTCAACAGCACCTAAAAATGAATAATTCATAATTTCATTCCTTTCTAAAAAACTTTATTTTATAACATTGTAACATACAATGTGCTATTCAACAACAAATAAAAAATTATAAATTTCTTGTTCACCATTCACAAATTCATATTCAATATTATAATCTTCATCTAAAATCTTAGTTACATAATTTACTTGTTCTTTAGAAGCGTCCTTACCTTTAAAAATAGTAATAATTTCAGCACCAGTTCAAATTAATTTACTAAATAAACCACGAATGGTAGACAATATGTCTTTATTAGAACTAATAATTTTTACTTTAGTATCTTTACGATTATTAACAGCGCCAAAGAAATGACTCTTTTCAATCGTTACACCATCAATTTCAACATCACGATCAGCAACAGTAATGTAACCAAATGCTACATTTTTTTTAATCTCATTTCACATATTATTGTAATTATCTTTATGATTATCTTCACGATTAAAATTTAAAGCAGCACGCATACCATGGGCAATGTTTTTAGCTGGTAAAACAAAAACTTTTGACTTTTTTTCCAATTTTTTAGCTTGTTCAGCAGTTAAGAATAAATTACCATCATTAGGCAAAATAAAGACAGTTTTAGCATCAACTGATTCAATAGCTTTTAAGAAATCATCAGTTGAGGGATTGACACGTGATGAATACGTAATAATATGGTCAACATTTAATTGTTCTTTAAAAAAGACTTCTACACCTTTACCATTAACTGCAGCAATTAAAGCAAAATCACGAACTAATTTACGAATTGGCTTAATAGTTTGCGTATGGGCTTTAGCTTGTTCAGTCATGTTTTCAATTTTTACTTTTAAAATTTCACCAAATTTTTGAAAGTAATTTAAAATTTGACCAGGTTTCAAAGTATGAACGTGAACTTTAAGTAAGTCCTCGTCATCTACAACAACAATTGATTGACCATCCATTGTTTCTAAATCATTGCGAGTTTTATTTAAGTTAAAATCTGACTTGTTAGTTTTACTTAATTTAACAATTACTTCTGTACAATATCCAAAGTCTTCTTGATTTAATGACATTTCTAATTTAGTGCCATCTTGAGTTAGTCTTTTCTTTGGCATAATAGGTTTACCATTCTTTAAACCATAAACCATGCCTTCAACAATGTATACTAAACCAGCACCCCCTGAATCTACAACACCAACCTTTTTTAAGATTGGTAATAAGTCAGGAGTTCTTTTTAGTGACTCGCTCATACCTTCTAATAACTTTTCAAAAATAAAAAGTGCACTTTTGTTTTTATCAATATTCTCGCTAATGAAATTAGCACCTTCTCTGACAACCGTTAAAATAGTCCCTTCTACGGGTTTCATAACTGCGCGATATGCATATTCTTGAGCGCTCTTTCAAGATTTAATTAAATCTTCATTATCAATCATATTATCTTTATTTTCTTTTGCTATTAACACTTGAAAAAAACCACGAAAAATTTGTGACAAAATAACACCAGAATTACCACGAGCGCCCATAATTAAACCACGTGAAAAAGTAGTACCTAGCTCTTTTAATGTTTCATAATCTTTGCCATTTAATTCTTTAATACCATTCATCATAGTTAAATTCATATTAGTTCCTGTATCACCATCGGGCACTGGAAAAACATTTAATTTATCAACTTCAAAGTGATAATTATAAAGATTATTAGCTCCGCTAATAAGCATAACTTTTAAGGTTTTAATATTCATTTTTCTCATTTAAATCCACCTAATATTTTCTTATTCTTCAATTAAATCACAAGCAACAATATTTAATCTCACGTTATCTTGGTGTTTAATTATTTTTTCTACAACATACGTTAAATTTCTTTGTGCTACCTTCATGACGGTTCAAATATTACTATTAGCAAAGCAAATAATATTAATATCAATACTTCATCCTAAGTCATCTTTAGACACAGTAATTCCCTTAATACCATCTGATTCATAAATACTAGCAACACCTGGCACAGATTTAATGTTATCATATAATGCCTTTTCAATAATCCTCATAACATCTGTAACTGTTTCCACATGCTCACCCCTTAAAGTTAAACTTAAAATTCATCCTTGCAATTTTAAAGTCTCTTAAATTATACCTAATATAATAATACAAGACAATAAATAATAATTTTTGCTCGCTAAAAACAGATAAAACGATTTAACATCGCAAAAACTATTAAATTTAAGATGACCTTAGACTTTTTACATGGTAAATATTAAAGTTTCAAATATTTTTTATTTATCTTTAATTATTATATTACATTGATTGACATTCAAAGATACTTTTAGGTTAATTAACTTAGTATTAATATGAGTCTTAATTTTTTTAGAAGCAATCACATATTGTATAATAAAGTAATAGTTAAAAGAAAGTAAAAAGGAAAAATATTTTTTAAATTATAGATAAATCAAAATTTTAGCAACACTGGGTTATGCCACTGTGTGTGGAATACAAGAACAGTATATACCAACTACTTTACATTCTGCAGGTGCTTTATCTAAAGTTGGAATTATTATAAAATGTACACGAATACAAAAAAACATCATCCTGTCTTTGAGGACATAAATTTAAAAAAACTAGCAAGTAAAAGTATGTTGCCACAAAGAGACTAACATTAATAAAAAAGTAAATTCTATGCAAATCTGCGTGTAAAACTAAATAAAATGTATCAAAGTGATTTTATTTAAGTAATGTTCATAATAATAACAATGTTATTATTTTAAAAATATTGCTTTAATGTTAACTAAAAGTTATTATTATACATAAGGTTTTTAAAACTATACTATAAAGAGGTATCCAATAAATGAACATCGAAACTATTTTATTAATTGTAATGTGGGGATTGCTTGCCATCACCTGTGTTACTATTGAACTACTAACAACCAACCTAATTACCATTTGATTTGCTCTAGGTAGTATTGTTAGCTTAATTGCTGGTGCTTTCGGTGTAATTTGATATTGACAAATTATTAGTTTTCTAACAACAACTATTGTTACACTAGCAATTGGTTATCCATTATTAAAACGATATATTCATAACAAACCAACCTTAAAAACTAACCTTGATGGATTAATTAATCAACAAGCAGAAATGATGAATGATTATCCTAACCACCATAAAGCACCAGGAATTGCCAAATTAGATGGTAAAACATGAACTGTTATTAGTACTACTAACGACAATTTTAAAAAAGGTGAAATAGTTTTAGTTACTTCAATTATTGGTGTCAAACTTGTAATTAAAAAAATATAAGGAGATAAACATAAAATGTTACCAACCAGTACTATTATTGCTATTATTCTAGCTACCATTATTATTGTTTTATTAATCACTATGGTCTGTTTAGCTATCAAAGTAGTTCCGCAATCTAATGCCTATGTAATTGAAAGAATTGGTAAATACCATACCACATGAAATTCTGGTATTCATTTTCGTATTCCATTAATTGATAGAATTGCTAAGCAAATTTCACTAAAAGAACAAGTAGTTAGCTTTACACCCCAAACTGTAATTACTAAAGACAATGTAACTATGGAAATTGATACTGTTTTATTTTTCCAAGTTACTGATACTAAATTATACTCTTACGGTGTTGAACGCCCTATTTTGGCCATTTAAAATAACAGCTACAACTTTAAGAAATGCGATTGGTGATTTAGAATTAGATAAGACCTTAACATCACGTGATGAAATTAATGGTCGTTTACAAATTACTTTAGATGAAGCAACTAACTCATGAGGAATTAAAGTAGTACGTGTGGAAGTTAAAAATATTCAACCACCACGTGAAGTAAAAGAATCAATGGAAAAACAAATGCGTGCTGAACGCGAAAAGCGTGCTGCTATCTTAACTGCTGAAGGTGATAAAGCATCACGTATCTTAATGGTAGAAGGAAAAGCACAAGCGTTACTAGTTCAACAACAAGCATTAGCTTCTTCAATTGATATTTTAAATAAATCAACTCCTAATCAACAAGTACTGTTACTGCGTAGTTTGGAAACTATGGAAAAAGTAGCTGATGGAAATGCTACTAAAATTATTATTCCATCTAATCTCCAAAACTTGGCAGGGGGGGCATTTGCAACACTTGGCGAAGTATTTAAAGAAACAAGTGTTGTTGATAAAAAACAAAAAAATAATAACCTTAAAACTGATGTTATTAGTACTAAACTCAAAAAATAAATATATTTAAGTAAAAATGATAAGTGAGTTTTAAGTTCGCTTATCATTTTTTAAATTCATTAAATTTTATTACGGACTTCTCCCCACATGTACTTGTGGAGGAAACAATGAAATTGAATGAGTTCAATAATACTTTTCAAACTGAAAAACAATGTCTTGCATATATAGCAAGTTTGAAACAAAGCAAATGTATTAGGTGTTCTAGTTTTAATTTGAATACTTCTATTTAAGAAAAATGAGATGTTTGAAATGTCATCAAACATTCAGTATTCTCACGGGCACTATATTTTCAAAGTCACAAACACCTTTAATATCTTGGTTTTATCTCATCTTTAGATGAATAAACACCAAACATGGAATTCCATCAACTGATGTTGCAAAAGAATTGGGAGTGACCTTGAAAACAGCTTGAAGAATGGGTCATAAAATCCGAAGTGCCATTGCTAAACAAGAACCTCAATTCATTGTTGAGGGCATAGTGCAAATGGATGAAATGTATCTTTCACATATGGGTTTAAAAAACAAGGAAGATACTTGTTGAACAAAACCTTGATTGTTGGTATTTATGAAAAAACAACCAACAATCTGATTGTGAAAGTATTGAAAAATGCAAACAGTAAAAATCTTTTGCAGTTTGCAATAAACCACATTTCTTCAAAGTGTGATGTACATACTGATTCTTGAAAAGGATATCGCGATTTGAAATCGGTTTTCACTAAGCATGAAACAGTTAACCATCAAGATGGCTATGTTTCAAAAACTGGTGTAAATACCAACCAAATTGAGTCAGTATGAAAACATATACGAAGAACATTTAAAACACATATCAAAGTTGCAAAACATCATATTCATTTATATGCAAAAGAAGCTGCATATAAATTCAATAACATACCTAGTTTTGAAACTGTAATGCTATGTTTAATTTAAAAATGTGGGGAGAAGTCCGTAGATAGGCTTTTCTCAGCATTTATGTGATAAAATTTAAAAATAGTACATAAAGGGAGAAAAGCCTAACATTATTCATAACCACAGTTATTCTTACAAAAAAATTTAGAAATATTAAGTTTTATCATGTTTATCCCAAACAATTAAGCAGAAATCTTGTATATATGAATAAGTCTATTATATATCTAATAATCTATTACTACAATAGATTATTTAATATTCATCTTCAGATGGAATATCACTAATATCAACAATCACTTCTGTATTTTTAACTGCTGTCTCTTTATCAATAATCAAACCCATACTTTCTTCACCAGTATGTTTAGCATTAGTTTTTAAACGATGCAATTGTTGTTCTAGTGGTACTAATATTTTTCTAATACCCACATATAAATCATAATCTTCTACTGAGCATTGTAAATAATTTTTATTCAGCATTTGAATATGAACTGAAATTTTAAAAGTATTATTGCTATGCCTTTCAATATCAACTTTTGCCACCATATCGTTTTTAATATACTTAGTATATTTTGATTCTAAATGAGCTAAACTTTTCTCAACCGCATTATGAATCACATCTATTATTTTAATATTTTTACCATGAATAATAAGTTGCATAATTTTATTGCTCCCATCTATTTATACATTGTGATTAAATTTAAACTTGTAAAATAATTTATGCCTTATTATTTTCGCATAAATAGTTGTTTTTTAAAAGCATTACTTCAAAAGATATGACAGTTAAAAATATTATTTTAGGTTTTTACTTTACGTAACCTACGCTTACCTTTTCATTTTTTATTTTTAAGAACATTTTGGCGTCCATTAAATGTAATAGTAGTTTGTCATTTAGGATAGTCTTGACCTTTAGCAAGGGCATTAATACAATTTAATGGTCATAAATTACTTGTTTCTTCAGTACCACCGGCTACTAAAGGACGTTGGTAAACAATAGTTCAACTATAACTACGGACATTATTATTTTCTTCAACATTAGGATTAGCAATAAATGAACCTTTAAACATTAAAGCTCCAGCATAATCACTACGATATGCTTCTGCTTCATAAGTCGGAGTTATTAAGCCACGTTCTCAAGCAGTATTGATTTGTTCTTTTGTTCATACTTTTAATGGGAGAGTTGGTTTTTTTGGTAGTTCTAATTCTGGTGGTTGCGGGTTTATTGGCTGTGAAACTTGTGCTTTTAATAATGACATTTCCGTAACACCAATAATTGTAGTTTCTTGATTAACTGAGGGTGGTAATGGAGGTGGTGGTACACCTTGAACAGGTGCTTTTAATGGATAAACATTTTTCACAAACTGTTCATTAGACCATTCTTGCTGGACACTAGGTGGAGAATCACTACTAGATATTTTTAAATTAGCAGTATTATCTGTCGTTATTGATTTTGGTTCTGGTAATTCATGAATTGATATCATCAATGGTGATTGATTAGTTGCAGGAGAAGGATTTATTGAAGAAGGCGCAACTGATTGCGATGTTGAAGTATTACCTTGAAAAGGTGCTGATTGTTTTATAACAACTTGAGTTTGGTTATTAACAGTCATTGCTGGTGCTATCTCATCATTTACAAAAGGAGTTGGTTCTTGATAAATAGGTAATGTTACATCTTTCACATTTAAATTTTTTTCAATTTGATGTAAAGGTTGTGAAACTTGTGCTCTTAATACTGGTGTTTCTGTAACACCAATAATAACTCTTTTGTTACTTGGTAATTCTGGTATTGTTTTTTTTTGGATTTTTATAGCAATTGGTTCACGATTAAACTTAGGCTTATTATCATGTTCATCAAGTTTTTTTTCTGTTTTAGGTTCTATGGGTTCTGAATTCGATGATGTTGGTAAAACAGCAGGTAAAGAATCTGGTTGTACTTGTAAGCGGATGGTTTCTAATGACTGAAAATCTGATTCATCATCATTCTTTTTACGTATGGAATGTTTATTAGGTATAGATCTAGGCACTTCTTGTTGATCAATAGAAGATAATGTAATTGGTTCATTTTCTATTTCTGATAATAATTCATTGTTTTCCATGGTCACAAGTGTGCTGCTATCACTACTATCATGCAAATCATGACTAACTTCTGATTGTTGTTTGATAAGACTCCGTTGATTTAAGAAAATACTTTTTGAATCATTAGAAAAAAAAATAATTATTAATCAACAAGAAAATCCAATAGTACTACCAGAAAAAATGATTGTAAATATTCAAGGGATAACAAAAAATAAAATACTAACAACGCCATTTTTAGTAATATATGCGCGAAAGCCAGCACTAGCAAGACCACCAAAACTAATCATAAAAATTAATAATATTCCACTAACTACTAAACAAGCCACAGCTATCATAATCATAATTGCATTATATTTTTTTAAAAAAATAAAAGGCATAACAAGAATACCCACAAATACTAACATAAATACGTACATTGATAATGTTAAAACTACAAAATTACAGTTAAAACCATTGTTGCTAATTTCAGCCAATAACTCATCAACATTACTACGATAAACACTAGTAAAAAATATTCATGTTATGAAAAGTGTTATTGTTGTCAATCCTCCACTAACTACTAAACCTCAACGATTAAGAAACTTAATGTTTTTTCATTTTGAGTTAAAAGGAGGATTATCATATTTTATTTCTGCTTGTTCTGTCATGTTAAAAACCTCATATCATCTTTAACTTTATATACTAAAATATTAACATAAAAAATATTTTCATACTTGAAATAACTTAAATAAGTTAATGAGAAGGTCATCATCACTAAGTTTTATTCAATTGCACATTGGCTCAATTTCTTAATTCTATTTTGTTAAAAAAGTTTTTCTTTTACAAGTAATTAGTAATATAATAAAAACATGGGAAAAGTGGGATATTTATTATTAATTTAAAACCTTAAGAATGGAGTATAAACAATGCAAACTATAGAGAAAAAACAAGAAAATAAAATATTATCAAAATCATCAGTAGAAAAAATAAAAAGTGAAATTAAATTGGTACCCCAGTGAAAAATTTTCCCTTTTGTAATTAACAATGGAGCGATTGGTTTAAGTGAAACTGGATATAAACCTATTAACAGCAAAATTACTGACTTTGGAAAGTATGAATTAATTATTACTGGTAATTCTCCTGTTGTAGTTATATGGAAAAATAGTACCAAAATTTATCAAAAAAAAAAAAAAAAAAACAAAGGAACAACAGACCCTGAAACAAAAATTACAACTGGTCAAGATAAATTTTATACTAAGTTGGTGATTATATTCTTGAAATTTGGATGGAAAAAAATTAACAACAGTTGAACAAATTAGTACCGTTGACTTATCACAAATCCGCAACGACAAAGTTTATGCTATGGCAGAAGATACAGAGTTTTTAGATATTGCAAGTTCTTTAACAAATAAAGATACTGAAATGTAATGAAATACAACTCCTGATGGTATACCATCAGGAGAAAAATATGCATACATTATTGATTACATCGTGACCCAATCTTTACATCAAGGTGAAGAACGTCATACCTTTTATAGTAATAACCCAATTGCTAATAATGTTAATGATTTCAATGAACTTTCAGTTGCTCAATATCGTTTTAATAATAGTGCATTCTTTACTAGCAATATGTTTAATTGAACAACTCAATATAAAACTAATCATGACGAATATGAAGAAACTGAAGAAACAACCTTTAGTTATCCAGCAAGTATATTACCACCTGATCCGATGAATATTGCTAAACAAATAGTTATTAATCTAAACTTAAACGCAAATAAAATCGCTTATAAACCTACTATTTCTTTGAATAATTTTAGTAATATTAAAAAGCCAACTAATAATACTAGTAAATGATTAGAATTTAATCAAACTATGAGCGAAACAAAAAATATTGATTTAAAATCATTGTTAGACCCAACATTATTAATTTATACTATCAATGATTTAAATAGATACTATAAATCAATTACAATATATTATGATTATGATATAGAAACAGAAGTTTATGTTCAAAATCAATTAACTACTAAATATAGTACTCAAGAAACATTTGCAAATCCTAAAACTATAAGTACATCAAAAGTAATTAACATATTAGATATTATTTTTTCTAATCAACATGAAGAATATACAACTAATAAATTTTGAGATACTATAATTTATGGACTTCCTTATTATCAAGCATGAGCTAATCCTTATTATGATTTTGATAAATCACAATATGTTTTAAACTCTTATCAATTTAAATTTTCAGAAGATTTTATAGAAAGTTATACAACTATAAATAGTAAAGTAGTTTCTTTTGAAATTATTAATTATTTTAGGAGTAATAATTTTAGGTTTTACTACAAATTCAAGTGTGATTGCGTGCAAAAACAATAATATAGAACAATGCGAAATAAACGATAAAGGAGAAATAATATACAATTTCCATGAAAAACAAATGTACATAATATGATATTCATTAAATTACCAAGTATTAGAAAAAAAATTATATACAGAAAATTTGCCTTTAGATATAAGGATAAATACATTTATGGGTAATTATGCAGTTCTTAATATAAATGAAAATAAAGCTTGAGTAGAAAGAGGAGGAATAAAATTAATATATTTAAAATAAGAATAATAGGAGTCATTAAATGAATAATTATGTAAATACTAGTTTTGCAGAAAGTGGCGAAATTGCTATATTAATACTTTCTTTAATTGTTATTCTACCAATTTAAATAACATTAATTTATTTTGGAATAAAAATGTGTAATAAAAATAATGCTATTGGTATGATTTTATTATTTATTTCAATTAATATATTTGGTTTAGTTATTGGTTACGCATTACTTTATAATAGCAAAGATAATTCTATTGCCATGAAAAAGAGAGAAGAAAGATTAAAATTAAAGTTAAAAAAATTACAAGAAACTACAAAATCATAACTAATATTATATCGGACTTCTCCCCACATGTACTTGTGGAGGAAACAATGAAATTGAATGAGTTCAATAATACTTTTCAAACTGAAAAACAATGTCTTGCATATATAGCAAGTTTGAAACAAAGCAAATGTATTAGGTGTTCTAGTTTTAATTTGAATACTTCTAATTTAAGAAAAATGAGATGTTTGAAATGTCATCAAACATTCAGTATTCTCACGGGCACTATATTTTCAAAGTCACAAACACCTTTAATATCTTGGTTTTATCTCATCTTTAGATGAATAAACACCAAACATGGAATTCCATCAACTGATGTTGCAAAAGAATTGGGAGTGACCTTGAAAACAGCTTGAAGAATGGGTCATAAAATCCGAAGTGCCATTGCTAAACAAGAACCTCAATTCATTGTTGAGGGCATAGTGCAAATGGATGAAATGTATCTTTCACATATGGGTTTTAAAAAACAAGGAAGATCCTTGTTGAACAAAACCTTGATTGTTGGTATTTATGAAAAAACAACCAACAATCTGATTGTGAAAGTATTGAAAAACGCAAACAGTAAAAATCTTTTGCAGTTTGCAATAAACCACATTTCTTCAAAGTGTGATGTACATACTGATTCTTGAAAAGGATATCGTGATTTGAAATCGGTTTTCACTAAGCATCAAACAGTTAACCATAAAGATGTCTATGTTTCAAAAACTGGTGTAAATACCAACCAAATTGAGTCAGTATGAAAACATATACGAAGAACATTTAAAACACATATCAAAGTTGCAAAACATCATATTCATTTATATGCAAAAGAAGCTGCATATAAATTCAATAACATACCTAGTTTTGAAACTGTAATGCTATGTTTAATTTAAAAATGTGGGGAGAAGTCCGTAGATAGGCTTTTCTCAGCATTTATGTGATAAAATTTAAAAATAGTACATAAAGGGAGAAAAGCCTATTATATTTTTCATAAATTAAGTGAAAATAAACAGATTCAGTACTTTCGCTATAATATTTTATACTCTTTATTTTTAATACCAAGAATTTGTATTTTTTTATTAAAAGGGTTATTGCTAATTAATATTTTTTTAACTATTATTCTTAAAATAATCAACAGTATCTTCTAAATCTTGTCGTAACTGTACTTTCAAGTCATCTAAACTACTAAATCGTAAATTATCACGTAATCAAGTCAAAAACTTAACCGTGATTACTTTATCATACAAGTTTTGATTAAAATTTAAAAGATAAGTCTCCACCAAAGGTACGTTATTACGCATCATAATGACTGTCATGCTTTGATATCACTTATCATCAACTTGGGTTACTGTTATATACGTAGCAACCCCAGGAAGCGCGTAATTAGTATTTAATTCTAAATTAGCAGTAGGAAACCCAATAGTATGCCCTTCTTTAATCCCGTGCACTACTTTCCCCGTAATATAATACTCATTAGGTGCTAAACATAAGTTAGCATTAATGATATCCTTATTTTGTAATAATTGTTTAACAAGTGTTGATGATACTTTATCATGATTTCCTACAAAAACATCATCGCATAAATAAACTTGTAATGATGATTTATGTAACGTTTTAATCGTTCCTTGACCTTGATATCCAAACCGTACATTACGATTAACAATAACGCTCTTCACACCATATGATATTAATCATGCAATAAATTGTTGTGGTGATGTTCTTGATAATTCTTTAGTAAATTCAATTTCTAAGTAGTAATTAATCCCAAAATCATTAATACGTTTAATTTTATCTTCTTTAGATAATAAAACTTGATTAGCAATTTCATCAGTAACACTTTGCGGTTTTTCATTAAAACTAATAATACACGTTTCATAATTATTAGTTTTAGCAATTGTTATTAGTTTATTAAACAATGTTTGATGACCTTGGTGAATACCATCAAAAAATCCTCAACAAGCAATTAATGGTTTACTACTAAGAAGACTTTGAAAACTCAGATTTTTTATTTTCAAGTTTTGTGTTTTTGATATCTGAATTTTTATTTCTTTCATCGTGATGAAAACCTCGTTGACTAACATATATATTATTATTTTGATAACGATAAATAGCTAAGGGCTGATAATGAGAACTAACTACTAAGATGAATGGATCTTTAATATTACCTTGGACAGTTAAGGGCTTACCATCAAGGATATCTTTGGTATTTTGCGCAATTATAATAGGCATAATTTCTTTAATTCCATCATAAATACTAATACAATTTTTAGCAACAGTTTCATGACTAATATTGTCTAAACTAATTGCATTTGCTAAATCAAAACCTGATTGTTGCGTTCTTCGTAAGTAAGTTAAGGTTGCTGAGGTATGTAAAATACGCGCAATATCACTAATTAAAGTACGAACATAAGTTCCTTTCGAACAAACAACTTCAAATGTAACAATGTCATTATTAATACTAATTAGTTTTAAAGACTTAATATGAATTTTACGTTTTGGTAATTCAACAGCAATATTGTTACGGGCATATTCATAAAGCCGTTTTCCGTCAACTTTAACAGCAGCATAAGAAGGAACAATTTGTTCATAAACACGGTTGTTGTAAAATTCTAAAGCATTAATAATTTCTGTTTCTTTAAACTTAATATGTGGTTTATTTTCAATAATTTTTCCAGTAATGTCACCCGTATCAGTTTTTAAAAATAATTGCATTTTAGCAATATATGTTTTATCACTTTTTAAAATAAAATCACTAAGTTTTGTTGCTTCATTAACAAGCACAACCATTAATCCTGTTGCTAATGGATCTAAAGTTCCAGTATGCCCGATTTTATCTAATTTTAATCTTTTTTTAATGATTGTCAAACAATCTTGTGATGTCATAAATGATGGTTTGTCCACTAATAATAAATAATCTTTTAACATTTTTTCACCTACTTTATTTAATTGTCCGTGGGTTCTTGATATTTTTCTACGTGCTTACAGTCGGGATAATTAGTACACCCCAGAAATTTTCGACTTTGCTTTGATGATTTAACTACCATTCACCCATTAGTACAAATATTACATGGTTTAATTTTAATTTGTTGTTTTTGGATATAACAACATTTAGGAAAGGTAGAACAACCATTAAACTTACCATATCTTCCTGTTCTTTGTACTAATGGTGCCCCACAAAGTGGACAGTCTTGGTCTAATAAAATGGGTTTAATTTTAAACTCAGTCATTTTAGCGAAAGCATCATCAATTTGTGGTTCAAACTTAGAATAGAAATCTTTGACCACTTGATGCATTTCAAAATTACCATGGGCAATTTGGTCTAACTGCATTTCAACTTGCGAAGTGTATGTCTCATTAATAATATCATAAAAAAATTCTTGTAGTTTATCGTTTGTTAACAAACCTTTTTCCGTAGCTTTAAATGCTTTATTTTCAATAATCACATAGCCGCGTTCTTTAATTGTGTGCATAATAGGATTGTAAGTTGATGGACGACCAATTCCTAATTCTTCTAAGGTTTTAATTAACTTAGCTTCACTATATCGGGGCTTGGGTTTAGTAAAGTGTTGCAGTGCATCAACTTTTTCCACTTGAATAATTTGTCCTTGTTCGAATTTTGGTAATTTTAAAATTGTTTCATCATCAAGGCTTACTTCATCAAGTGTTAAAAAACCTTTAAATTTAATTTGTTGACCAGATATTTTAAATTGGTAATTATTATTATTAAATAAAACAGTGGTATTAATTAATTGAGCAGGTGCCATTAATGATGCTACAGCACGAAAGTAAATTAGGCTATAAAGTTTTAATTGGTCACGATTTAAATAAGGAGTAGCAGTTTTAATATCCATAGTTAAATCAGTTGGTCTAATGGCTTCGTGAGCGTCTTGAACATTTTTCTTATTGGTTTGTTCTTTAGTTTGACCAAGATAATCTTGACCATAAGTGCTAATAATCAACTCTTTAGCACTATCAATAAACTTAGGATTTAAACGAATAGAATCAGTACGAGGATAGCTAATGAAACCCGTTAAGTTACCATTAACATTAATTCCTTCATATAATTGTTGAGCAACTAATGTTGTTTTAGCAGTACTAAAATTTAATTGTGTTGAAGCAGCTTGTAATAAAGTACTAGTAGTGAATGGATTTAATGAATTATGTTTGCGATTTTGTTCAGTAATTGCTACTACTTCATAATTAGGTGACAATGCGTTTTTAATTTCTGTTGCTTGTTCTTCATTGTTAATTACTAATGGCTCATTGTTATATTTTTCACAATTTAAAACTAATTGATTTTGATAAGTTGCGGTAATTGTTCAAAATTCTTCACTAACAAAACTAGTAATTTCATGTTCACGAGTAGCAATTAATTTTAATGCTACTGATTGTACTCTTCCAGCACTGCGTGAACCAATTTTCTTTTGTAGTAAATTACTTAAACGAAAGCCAATAATTCTATCAACCATGCGCCGTGCTTCTTGACTACGAACTAATTGTAAATCAATTTCATGGGGAGATTTAAAAGCTTCTAAAATAGCATCTTTGGTAATTTCATTAAATGTTACTCGTGATGATTTACCAGAAGTTAATAAAACTTGGTCTAGATGATAAGCAATTGCTTCTCCTTCGCGGTCGTGGTCAGTTGCTAAATAAACATGATTCATGTTTTTGGATTTGGTTTTTAATTCTTTAACTTTAGGCATTTTTTTACGATCAATTTTATAAATAGGTTCAAAGGTATCTAAGTCAATTCCTAAACCATATTGCCCTTTAATGGCTAAATTACGAATATGCCCATCTGAAGATAATACTAAATAGTCATCACCTAAATATGCTTGTACTGCTTTACTTTTAACTGGAGATTCCATAATTACTAATTTTGATGGCATCTTGTAACCTTCCTCTGTGTTTCACATTAGTTTTATTTAAAATAACTAGTTTGTAATATATATAAGTTTAACCTGAAAGTCAATATTTTTTTCTGAATATGCCTTTTTTATTTGATAATATGCTAATGTCTTTTATGATAATGACAAGTTTCACCTTTAAATCACATTTTCTTTACAACATTAATACATGTTATAATGCTAGTAAGAAAGTATTTTTAAAGTGGAAAAAGATTATGAAAAAAATATTACATATATTTTTGACACTAATTTTTACTACTCCTTGGATAATTATCATAAATCAACAATAGATTTTTAATTTCCTGAATTATATAGATAAGTTATTACGATTTACGTCTACGGCGTTTAACAACAATAATGGGAATAATAATAGCAAATAAAATTAATAAAACAAAACCAATAACTATTCACATACAAATACGATTAACTTTTTTCTTATACTCATTTAGTTCTTGTGGATTAATGATTTCATAACCATAATAACTAATAATATTACGTTTACGAAATTTAAATAATACAAAATTAATGATATGAATAGTAAAAATAACGCCTAAAACAATTGTTAATGTAACAGCATCTTGAGTAAGTTTAGCTACTTGCACAGTTCAAGATTGAACAATAAATGTTAGTTTTTGTCCACTAATTAAAAACATAATACCAATAGCAATTCCTAAACAAATATAACTACTAATACAAACTCAATTTAAAATAATTAAATTAGTATGAATTTTACGGTAATTTCTAATAATAAAATTTGGTGGTAGTAATGAACCTTTTAAAGTTCTTTCAATGTATAAATCAACTTCTCTACGTAATGTTAAAAATTCAATAATATTTATTAAAACAATCGCTGCGCAAATAATGGTTAATGGAATCATAAGCACAGGATGAGGAATATACTTATGCTTAGCATTTCCAAAGAATAACCCAATAAAAGTAGATGTAACAACTAATGAAGCAAAACTAATTAGTAATAATAGTAACTGCTTTAACTTTTCTGATTTAATTTCACGACTAATTGGTTTAGGAATTTTAAAATTATTTTTAAAACTTACTAATGCCATAGTGCTAAATAAATGTGGTGGTTCGTAGTAGTTTGATTTTGGTGTAGTACTAAAACTTTCAGTATTTTTTGATTTTTCTTGTAATGGAACAATATATGAACTAGTTACTTGCAAATGTTTAGGTTCAGAAAAATTATTCACATCAGGTGCATCAATATTATTGTTGTTAATAGAAGGTGGTACAACATTATTAAAATAGGGATTAGCATTAGGCAATTTATCAGACTTATCAGCAGATGATAAATTTTCTTTTTGAATAAATAATTTACTAAATAATTTAGACTTTAATTTTGGCATAAATATCACCTACAAATAACTATTTAAAATATTTTTTTGTGCGTTTGGTTGCATGTTTAGTTGAATAAAACTTACGTTGAATTTTACTAATTTCATGTTCAATTTGCAAAATTTTATCTTCTACTTGATAATCCTTTTCTTCTAGACTTAAGTATCCTTTAATAGTAATTCTTTTACGTAAATACATAATTAATAAAATAGCTAATAAAATTAAAAAAATTATTAACGCCAATCCCCCAGCAACAGCCAAGAAATCTTGTACACGAATTCTAAAACCTAAAAAATTAATAATATTAGGATCATCAGCACTCATTGGTAATAACATTTTTAATCACCTCATATTTGCAATTAATATAACTATTCCATAATATATTATATTAATATTATAACAAAAACCCTTACTCTATTAACTATTATCTATTTAATGCATTATTAAAATTCATTAGTATTGTAAAAAAGAATATGTTTAATATTCTTTCTCATATGTTCAACCGTGTGAACGTAAATATTTAGGAATAACAAATTGAGCAAGTACTGCAATTACTAATCCAAGACAAGCTACTAATAAAATAATTGTATAATCAAGCGCTTGACGATTAATTAAAAATAAATCCTGTGGATCACGTTGTAACTCTAGAATAAAACGAATCATATTTCAACCAAAAAGGTACAATCCAATTTGAAAGCCAGCATACATCATACGATAATGTTGCGGATTATTAATTTCATAAAGTATTTTGCTGACAGCACTACGGTGTTTTATTCTTTGTTTGTAATCATTAAATCAATGACCTGTAGTTTTGAGTTCAGGTATTTCTGCTAATGCTTTAGTAACAACATTCTCAGGAACTTTATTATAGTAATAGACATCATTTCACATTTTAGTTCATGTTAAACGATTAGCATCACGGTTTTTTTTACTTCAATATTTAGGATTAAATGTTGTAACTGTTCAATATTTAAAGTTTTGACCAAAGTTAAAACTATATTTATCTGGCTCAAATTTTCACGGTTTTTTACCAAATCATTTTCCAAGATTAGGAACCATGAAGGTAAGGGCTACTCATAATCCTAAATTACCAAGTGATTCATACAAGAACATAGGTGCACGATAAACAATATGACCACCTAACATTTCTGGACTACCATCAACTAATTTAAAACAGTTATCACGAATAAACGCTGGTAATCACGATAAAGAATCATAACTAACAGCTGAACCTAGTAACTCATGATTAAAAAAATTACCTCAACGACCTAAGATTTGACCTAATAAAATATTAGGGATAATACAGTCACCATAAATTCATAAAGAAATTTTATACCTACGACCAACGATATAAAAAATTACACCTCCAGCAATAATTCCAAATAAAACACCACCATGAATTGACATACCACCATGTCAAAAAGCAAACTTACTTCAGAATGGCATAGGATTATTAGGTTCATCTTTCCCTAAAAAACTAGCACCAAATAAAGCTGCTGGAATAATAAAAACGATTGATCAAGTTAAAGAATCAGTAGGAACACGATAACGACGAAATTTAATTCATGAACCAATTATAGATGCAAAAATACCTGACATAATAGCAAAAGAATAAACATGGAACCATCCACCATACGTATCAGTAATGCCATGGGGTCCAACATAGTCTAGATTAAAAAACACAATATTACCTCATTTTCAAAAAATATTTGTCCTTAATAGAATACCATAACCAATTATCAATCACAAGGTAAATAAAAAACATTAGCATTTATCATACAGAAGGTTTATAATACTTTTATTTATTATAGGTAACTAATATCTTAAAACATTCCATAATAATAGACATAATAAAAATATTGTTTTTTTAATTAAAAGGAGATGCTAATTATGAAATCATTATTAAATATGGCTTTTCTCCCTTTATGTACTATTTTTAAATTTTATCACATAAATGCTGAGAAAAGCCTATCTACGGACTTCTCCCCACATTTTTAAATTAAACATAGCATTACAGTTTCAAAACTAGGTATGTTATTGAATTTATATGCAGCTTCTTTTGCATATAAATGAATATGATGTTTTGCAACTTTGATATGTGTTTTAAATGTTCTTCGTATATGTTTTCATACTGACTCAATTTGGTTGGTATTTACACCAGTTTTTGAAACATAGCCATCTTGATGGTTAACTGTTTCATGCTTAGTGAAAACCGATTTCAAATCGCGATATCCTTTTCAAGAATCAGTATGTACATCACACTTTGAAGAAATGTGGTTTATTGCAAACTGCAAAAGATTTTTACTGTTTGCGTTTTTCAATACTTTCACAATCAGATTGTTGGTTGTTTTTTCATAAATACCAACAATCAAGGTTTTGTTCAACAAGGATCTTCCTTGTTTTTTAAAACCCATATGTGAAAGATACATTTCATCCATTTGCACTATGCCCTCAACAATGAATTGAGGTTCTTGTTTAGCAATGGCACTTCGGATTTTATGACCCATTCTTCAAGCTGTTTTCAAGGTCACTCCCAATTCTTTTGCAACATCAGTTGATGGAATTCCATGTTTGGTGTTTATTCATCTAAAGATGAGATAAAACCAAGATATTAAAGGTGTTTGTGACTTTGAAAATATAGTGCCCGTGAGAATACTGAATGTTTGATAACATTTCAAACATCTCATTTTTCTTAAATTAGAAGTATTCAAATTAAAAATAGAACACCTAATACATTTGCTTTGTTTCAAACTTGCTATATATGCAAGACATTGTTTTTCAGTTTGAAAAGTATTATTGAACTCATTCAATTTCATTGTTTCCTCCACAAGTACATGTGGGGAGAAGTCCGTTAAATATTTTAGCAATTACTATTATTTCTACTAATCTTACTACTTGTTCGTTTAATACCCCCCAAAAAACTACATTTAATAATTCTCATCAGCCAAATCTTAGTGTTACCAATGGGTACTGATGTTAAAACTGGCGATTATACTTGGCATGGTGCTGTCAAAACACAAACGGCACCTGACACCGCAATTGGTGCTGGTGGTGGAGTATTAATCCAAAAAATAATAACCAATGAGTAACAGAAGGTATTGTTAGTCATGGTGTTTATGATTGAGTAGCACCACTCCCTAGTCTTTATACTTTTGTCGGAGCATTTCACAAGTGAATTATAAGTACTATGAATAGCAATTAAATGTTCAAAAATGTTCATATATGAATCTTTTTTACTTGTTAGTTTATCCTTCATCAATTTTCAAGACAACACGGAAAACTTAAAAATACTGTAATTAAAAAAATGATTTGTCTTAAAATTCAATTAATATCACGATGATAACATATTGAGGTTTTAATTTCGTAAATCTCAACAAGATTTTTAAAAGAATGTATAATTAAAAGCATTACATGGACATGTTTAAATAATTACAAAGTTAAAGAAAGGAATTAGAAACTGGTTAATGGTACTAATTTAGGCATATAACATGGTTAACAACTAAGTGAAAAAGGAATTTAAAATTATGAATAACAATATTTCTGAAAAAAATATTATTTTATTAGAAAATATAATTTTAAAAATTATTGGTTTTGGTCTTGGTGGAGTTTTATGTTTATGTGGAATTATTATTATGGCTACTCATATTTATTTAAAGTTACCTTATCCAGACTGATTAATTATAGGTTTAGTTTCTACAATAATTGGATTTATTTTAGTTATGACTCATACAATTTTTAATTTTGTTATTAAATTAATGAAAATTAAAAAGTAATATATGAACTTTTTTGTTCGTTGATTCTATTCTTCATCAATTTTCAAGACAACACGAAAAGCTTCTGGTGGTAACTCGACATTACCAATTGCTTTCATTTTTTTCTTACCTTCTTTTTGTTTTTCTAATAACTTTCGTTTTCTTGTAATATCACCACCATAACATTTAGCAATAACATCTTTTCTTACTGCTTGCACAGTTGTTCGAGCAATAACTTTGTTATTAATAGCAGCTTGAATGGCAACTTCAAAATTTTGTTTAGGAATTAATTTCTTTAATTTTTCACATAAGATACGTCCTCTTTCATAAGCGAAATCTTTATGAACAATAATCGATAAAGCATCAACAATTGTTCCTGCTAATAAAATATCCATTTTTACTAGTTTACTTTCTTGATAACCAATTAATTCATAATCTAATGAAGCATAACCTTTAGAAATTGATTTTAATTTATCAAAGAAATTAATAACAGTTTCGTTTAATGGCAAATTGTATGTTAATGTTCTTCTTAAATTGTCAGTATACTCTAAATCTAAATATACTCCTCTTTTGTCTTGACATAACTGCATAATAGCACCAACATATTGCTCAGGGGTCATGATTTTTACTTTGACGAATGGTTCTTCAATCGATTTAATAGTTTGGGGGACAGGTCATTTTGCTGGATTATCAATAGTTAATTTATTACCATTAGTTAAATTCACTTCATAAATAACTGATGGTGAAGAAGAAATTAATGTTAAGTTGTATTCACGCTCTAAACGTTCCTGAATAACATCCATATGTAGTAATCCCAAGAAACCACAACGAAATCCAAATCCTAACGCTTGTGAAGTTTCGGGAATGAAAATTAATGCAGCATCTGATAATTGAACTTTATATAAAGCATCTTTTAATTCTTGATATTTATTAGTATCAATCGGATATAATCCACAATAAACCATTGGTTTTAGCGTTTTATACCCTGGTAATGGTTCAGAAGCAGGATTAGCCACATTAGTAACAGTATCACCAACATGAACATCACTAATAACCTTAATGGACGCACTAAATCATCCAACCTCACCAGCATATAATACTTGACGCTTCTCTTCTTTGGGTGTACGAACACCAAGCTCAGTAATTTCATACTCAGCATTAGAAGCCATCATACGAATTTTATCACCAATTTTAATCGTACCAGTTTTAATTCTTACAAAAGCCATTACTCCACGATAGGCATCATAAAAAGAATCAAAGATTAAAGCTTTTAAAGGTGCATTATCATCAGCATCTTGAGGATAAGGAATATGAGTAATAATGGCCTCTAAAACATCACGAATATTAATTCCAGTCTTAGCAGAAATTAATGGTGCATCATCAGCAGGTAAACCTAGTACTGATTCAATATCAGATTTTACTTTATCAGGGTCGGCACTTGGCAAATCAATTTTATTAATAACAGGAATGATTTCTAAGTTATTATCAATGGCTAAATAAACATTAGCTAAGGTTTGGGCTTCAATGCCTTGAGCTGCATCAACAACTAAAATTGCTCCTTCACAAGCTGCTAAACTACGTGATACTTCATAAGTAAAATCAACGTGACCTGGAGTATCAATTAAATGAAATAAGTATTCATGGCCGTTTAAGGCTTGATAGTGTAATTGAACACTATTTAACTTAATAGTAATTCCACGTTCGCGTTCTAATTCCATTGAATCTAATAATTGGGCTTTCATATCACGAATCGCAACAGCACCTGTTAATTCCAGAATTCTATCTGCTAACGTTGACTTTCCATGATCAATGTGGGCAATAATGGAAAAATTTCTAATATATTTTTTATCAATACTCATAATATTATGTTTTCACCTATCTTTTTTAAGAATCTTTACTAACAATTAGTATATCAAAAAATATGAGAAAAAGATAAGTTTGTGGAAGCAAATATTTTGAGAAACTCTTATTCATTGACAACCATTGGTTGTGCTTTTTTCAAATAATTAAACGGACTTCTCCCTACATGTACTTGTGGAGGAAACAATGAAATTGAATGAGTTCAATAATACTTTTCAAACTGAAAAACAATGTCTTGCATATATAGCAAGTTTGAAACAAAGCAAATGTATTAGGTGTTCTAGTTTTAATTTGAATACTTCTAATTTAAGAAAAATGAGATGTTTGAAATGTCATCAAACATTCAGTATTCTCACAGGCACTATATTTTCAAAGTCACAAACACCTTTAATATCTTGGTTTTATCTCATCTTTAGATGAATAAACACCAAACATGGAATTCCATCAACTGATGTTGCAAAAGAATTGGGAGTGACCTTGAAAACAGCTTGAAGAATGGGTCATAAAATCCGAAGTGCCATTGCTAAACAAGAAACTCAATTCATTGTTGAGGGCATAGTGCAAATGGATGAAATGTATCTTTCACATATGGGTTTTAAAAAACAAGGAAGATCCTTGTTGAACAAAACCTTGATTGTTGGTATTTATGAAAAAACAACCAACAATCTGATTGTGAAAGTATTGAAAAACGCAAACAGTAAAAATCTTTTGCAGTTTGCAATAAACCACATTTCTTCAAAGTGTGATGTACATACTGATTCTTGAAAAGGATATCGCGATTTGAAATCGGTTTCACTAAGCATGAAACAGTTAACCATCAAGATGGCTATGTTTCAAAAACTGGTGTAAATACCAACCAAATTGAATCAGTATGAAAACATATACGAAGAACATTTAAAACATATATCAAAGTTGCAAAACATCATATTCATTTATATGCAAAAGAAGCTGCATATAAATTCAATAACATACCTAGTTTTGAAACTGTAATGCTATGTTTAATTTAAAAATGTGGGGAGAATTCCGTAGATAGGCTTTTCTCAGCATTTATGTGATAAAATTTAAAAATAGTACATAAAGGTAGAAAAGCCTAATTAAATTATTCATCATTTCATAAAAAATTATTACTACGTGATTTAATGCGACTTAATTGTCAATACAACATAATGCCAATGACATATGATAATCCACATTGCACACAATCAACTAATAATTCAATAATAGCTAATGCTGAGCCATAGACAACTCAAGTATATAAAGGATAAATAATAATGATGGGTAATAATGCTAAAAAGAATGTTCAAAAACAAGAGTATCAATGTTTACTCATAAATATTCTAATAATGATAAACATTAAAATTCTAATAACAACTGTCGCTGGTAGCATAGTAAAAGAAAAATTACTGGCAATCATCAAGTCAGTTAAAAATCCAGCAACAATTCCAGAAATTAAAAGCATTGGTCCTGGGATAAAAGCAGTTAAAGCAACTAATAGTCCATCAAATAATTGAATGATACCGCCGTTTAAAGACATAGCAATTCATTTTCCAACAATTCAGTATGAAGCAAAACCAAAAATAGCTAGTAAAGCACTAACTAATGCTGTTGTGGTACAGTATTTAATGGAACGAAAACGATACATAATAGTTTTCCTTTCTTAGGTTTAATTACTAATTATGACTTTAGTATATCAAAAAATATGAGAAAAAGATAACTCCTTAACTAATGGTTTTTAATTAAATTTTAAACCAATAGCAATAACATTGGTTTTAGAACCAAAATAAAATTTGGCATCTAAGGGATTTTTACCTGCTGGTTGAATTATTTTAATAATAATAATATTAGAAATTGTAGCAACAATAATTCCTGATTTGTTAATTGCAATAATTGTTCCTGCTGGTAGTGTTGATTTTTCATTAGTAACTTCAACTTGGTGAATTTTATAAATAACATCATTCAAAATTGTATAAGCAATTGGTACATCATATAAACCACGGACATGACATGAAATTAAATGAGCACTTTGTTGTCAATTAATTTTTTCATCTTTACGAAGAATATTAAAACCAAAAGTAACTTTATCTTCATCTTGTGGTTTTGGGATTAGGGTATTATTAACAATAGGTAATAAATTAAATACTAACATCTTTTGGGCTATGACAATTAATTTATTAGTTAAAGAGACATACGTATCATCATTAGTAATTGCTACTGAATCTTGGATGTAAATATCACCAGCATCCATTTTGCTAATCATATCCATTAAAGTGATTCCTGTACTAGTTAAACCTTTAATAATGGCTCATTGAATGGGAGCACCACCACGTAATGCTGGTAATAATGAAGCATGGATATTTAAACATTTTTGTTTTGGTAAATTTAAGATAGGTTTGGGTAGAAATTGACCATAAGCACAAGTAATAATTACATCAACATTTAATTGTGTTAATGACTGTAAACTATCAATAATTTTTTCTGGTTGAAAAACGGGAATATTAGCAGATATTGCTAACTGTTTAACGGGTAATTCTACTAAAATTTGTTTACGACCAATCTTACGATCTGGTTGGCAAACAACACCTACCACTTCAACTTCATTATTCATGGTTGTTAATAAAGTTGTTAATATTTTTTGCGAAAAAAAGGTAGTTCCCATAAATAAAACTCTAATTTTTGACATGACTGTTGCTCCTTTATTTATTCTCATAACTTTTATTATCACTATTTATTTGAGTTTTTAACTCTAAGTTTTCTGCTTGTAGTTTTTGATTTAATTCTAATAGTTCATGATTTTGCTTTTCTAAAGTTGTAATTTTATTATAAAATTCTAAGTTTATACTTTGTCAAATATTTCTTTGTACTCCATTTCTATTATTTTTCTAAAAAACACACGATCAGAATTTACAGAAACTATTTTACTCAATCCTAATTTCCTTTCATAATTGACAAAGTATAAAATATGGTATATCATACTCATATATATATATATATATATATATATGAGTATAACTAATGTTATGCAAGGGGGTATAGCCCTCGAGTTCTCCTAATCAAAAATGATTAGGTGTTTTTTATTTAAAATATAATCTTACTAAGAAAGTATTTAGCATCCTTAGATTTTATTTTACAATTAAAACCTCATCATCCAACTGTGTTTGATAATTCTCAATAATAACTTTAATATGTCAAAATAATACTACCATGCCTAATGTATCGCGAGCACAATATTTTAACATATTATCACGAAAGTTATGATTTCAATTAGTTAAACTAATATTATCTTCTACTCGACGACGAAAAGCTTCTGATGCCATATCACCTTTTTTGATAGCTAAATCTTCATATGAAAAAGCAGATTCAAAAGCAGGTAAAGTTTTTTTAATTGATAAAGAACCATAAAATTGTTCTTTATAAATTTTAAATCCTTTGAAAAAATCTTGCAAGTCAATGGTACCATCATGAATTTGTGCTAATTGATGTTTGAATTCAGGATATCAAAATGCTAATTTTTTAATTACTGATTTTTCAAAAGATTGATTATAAGCAACATACGTACCTTGACCATGAATTTTAAGTAAATCATGACATAAGTTCTTGGTTAATAAAAAACGCGGGTCACTATTACCATCAGCTAAAAATTCATAATGAACAATGTTATAATTAGTTTTAAAATCAAAATCAGGGTTTAATAAAACATGGATAGAATATTGAAAAGGAATTTGTTGGTATGGTGTTGAATTTTTAAATTTAGGAATGGCTGATTTCATAGTTTCAAAGTCATACATATAAACTGGATATTGATATTTTTTGTACTCAATTTTTAAATCAGCAAATTTATTGGGGTCAATTAATTTTTCACCATTTTTAATAACATCATATTGACGTAAATGTAAATCAGACTTAGTTATAAATGGTCAAATTCGTTCATCATTAATTGCTAATAGTTGTTCTTCATAATATCATAACGCCTTTTTTGTTTTTCGTAGTCGGTATAATTCAAAAATACTATTATGAATAGGAAAATATTTGAAAATATGAGAGCAAAAAGTTGTATCATTTTCATGGCAATAAGGTGACGTTAAAAATGCTATAATCGTTTCTTTATCATCCATTTCCATGATATTACGTAATTTTTGATATTCTAGTTGTAAATTATATTTTAAAAGTTCATCTTGAATTGAATCATATAAATTAAAATTCTTTTTAGTTTTAGGGCTTTTTTGTCATGTTGTACCATTAGGAATAAATAATTCATCTAAATCCAAAGTTTCTTGACGAACATAATTATTATTAATATACATAATATGGGTATTAGCAATATTAATGCCACATTTAGTTAAGATATCGTATTGATAAAGTAAATCTCACATATGTTCTTCTTTAACCCATGTCACAGCTTTTATTTCAATTAAATCTCAACCATCATTATTACGTTTTAAGATATCACATTTAGTAATACAACCGTCATATTCAAATCGTGGTTCAAATAAGACATCATATGCTTTGTCATTAATAATTTCCATGGTTTTAATATAATCATAATTTTCTAAATTAAAACTAGTAAACTTGCGTTTAAAATAGTCTTGAGCATACTTACCTGTTTCAACTCCATCAGCAATCGTTTCTCCAAGATAAAATTCAGAATCATCTTTTTGGCTATCAAATGATTCTGAGTTATAAAATTGGTTATCTTGAAAGTCAGCAATTGTAATTAAATTTGTATTAAATTTACTACTAGTTTCAGTATGTGTTAATTCTACAAAATTAATAATAGATTTTTCTTCAATTAAACTTTTTGCTAACTTATAATTTTTACCTTTTAAAAACCATGAAAGTTTTTGACAAGTACGAAAGTGTTTATAATCATCTTTGTAAATTTTCATAACTTATTACCTGACAAATCTAATAGTTTATTGTTTTTCTTTTCAACCAGAAAATTTGTCTTGGATAGCAGTTTTTGGTTTTTCAAAATTTTTAGCACGTTTTTTCTCGGCTTTTTCTTGAATTCTTTCTTCAGCTAAAGCAATTTTTACTGCTTCACTTTCCTTTTTAATAGCAATTTTTTCTTCTGCAGTTTTACGTGACATCTTAACTTTTTTACTACGTTTTTTTGATAATTTAATACTTTTAATTGTTTCATCTAAAACTAGTTCGCGGTTTACTTTTCAAATTGTTTCAAATTCTTTTTTTGAAAGTTGTTTCGTAAATCCTTCAACTTCAAAAGCTTTTGTTGCATATAAGTCATTTTTCTTAGAATCATATAACTTCACTATTACATCAAAAACATCACGATAACGGAATTCTTTACTACTACGTGAAACTACTTGCTCAAATTCAATAGTTTTGTGTTGCAATTGCAATTCTTCGCGCATAAAAGTTTTAATAACTTGTTTTACTTCTTTTTGACGACGTGATTTTTCTTCTTTTTTCTTCTTTTTTGATGATATAGTTGTTAGAATAAAAATTATTACAACTACTCCAATTAGAGCTAACATTCATCATGAACTAGCTAATTTATCCATATTTATCACCTTTTTTATTTATAAATTGTCCTCAATAACTGTTAACAGTTTAGTAGGACTCATGGGTGAAATTGTTAAAATTAAATTTGTATCTTTTTTAATTACAAAATAAAGATTTGTTTTATTAACTCTAATATATTTATAACTTCTAGTTTCTTCAATATAATGAGATTCACTGATTAATTTTAAGCAATGCTCACGCACTTGTATCTCAGTTAGGTCTTGCAACTTTAGTCTCGTTCTAATGCGGGCAAAGCCATGATAAGAAAATTGATAAGGGTTACGATAATAGTAACTCATTTTTTACCACCTACTACTACCCTACTAACTTGTTATATTTTCATACAAAAACACTAACATAATAATTATACTGAAAATATTAAAAAAATTATACAACATTTAGTATTTTTGTTATAATTATTTTTGTTGTAATCAATTTATAAATTATTTAAATCATAAGGAGAAAAAAATGGCAAACATTGCATCACAAATCAAACGAATTAAAACTAATGAAAAAAGAAATGAAATTAACAAAAGTTACAAAGCTAAAATTAAAACTGCTTTTTTAAAAGCAGAGGTAGCAATTAAAGATAAAAACAAAACTGCTCCAACTCTTGTTAGTCAAGCATGCAGTTTAATTGATAAAGCTGTTATTAAAGGTATTTATCACATTAACAAAGCCGCTAATAAAAAATCAAAAATTATGTCTAAATTAGCACAAACTAAATAAGGCTTTTCTCCCTTTGTGTACTATTTTTAAATTTTATCACATAAATGCTGAGAAAAGCCTAAATTATTTATATGCTACTTTAACATTAATAAGTATTTAGTTAAATACTAGATATAGAATAAAAGATTGTTTTTTCCAACTTATAAAAATTTCACAACTCATTTTAAGGTGCAAGAATTATAATATAAAATCATATTTACAATTCAGAAAATATAAAGAAGAACGATAGAAATATCGTTCATTTAATGTTTAGTCTATCCAATTATTTTATACACCCAATAAACCATTACCAATCTTGGAAATACCAAATTTAGAGATGACTCTCTCATAAACCCTACTATTAATTATGCAACATTAACATTTATTATTTCGTTAAAGTCATTAACTGTTTATTGTTGATATTTAGTTTTCAGGTAATAACATAGGAAACAAAATAAATAATAATATTAATAAAAACCATAACAGCAAAGTATCACCAACGAAAAACAACAGGAAATACAATCTTAGCAAAACTAGTTAGTAGCGTTGCTAAATTATTAACTAACATTGGAACAATAAAAACCGAAAACAAACTACTAATAACTAATACTGGTATTACAATGAAAAAGAAATTATATGATACTTCAGGTGCAGTATATCCTAAACTACGTAAAATGTTAATTAAAATTAAGTTGTCACGAACAAAAATATTAGTAATAATGATAATAATCATAAATGCTAATATTACACTAAAAACACCAAAAAAAGAAATAACTGCTTGTAAACTATATTGGTTAGTATTCATTACACTACGTAAATTATTAATATCATAAACTAATGATAGTGATGAACTTATACCCTTACTTTCTAAATAACCATTATTAACCACTTGTGATAAATCAATTTTATAATCATTTTTAGTACTAACAATAGGTAAGTAATGTTGTAATTCATTATTAGAAAATTTACTTAATTTGCTATTAGCAAAGGTGCTATTTAAACTATTATTATCTTTAGTACCTAAGATAATACTATTTAATCATTTTTGTGGTAATAAAGCAATATTAGGTTGCAATTTAGAAAAATTATCATAACTAATACCAATAATATATTTAGTTTGTTTATCTAAACCATGAATAGTGTAAATAATGGTTTTACCTAATTTTTCACCACCGTCATATAAATTAGGAATTGATCGCAATGATGAAGTTGCCATCGGAATAAATTGCACAGAACTACTATCAGGATTTTTAATACCCAAACTAGTAATTAATTCGTTACGAATTTTAATAAATTGTTTATCTTGTCAACTCGTTGATGTTTCCATTTTTGACAATGTTAAATTACTGAAAGTATCAAAATTAGTAATAGCAAAATTAGGGTTTAAAAATTGATTTAAACTATCGTTAATACCATAGGCAGTTCGCCATGCTCCTCATAATTTAAATGCATCATCTGATAATTTTTGTGTCTGATTATCATAATAAATATTAGGATATTTATTTAAATCTAATGTATTAGCTTGATCAAATTCAAGTTGTGTATATGGTACTTCTTGATTATTTTCATAAGGAATTACACCAAAACTAACCATTAAATCAGTATTATTTTGGCCATTATTATTAGTTAAATAATTAATTAAAACAATATTATTAGTTCAAAACTGTTGAAAAGTAGGAGGAAATTTATGAAAATTAAGTTCTACTATTTCTCTTCTAATCTTTAATAGTTCACTTCCCATAATATAACCATCACGAAAATCAATAATTGCTGGAGCTTGAGGATCTTTTATCATTTCTTCTAAAACACTTTTAAATTGCGGATAAAGCGAAGATTTATTTTTAATTTCATTAACACTATCAAATTTATACATTAATTTATTATCACTAGTAAAGAAGTTATCCTTAACATCATCAGTAAATTGATATGTATTTTGATAATTAAAATTAACACCTGAAAACTGGGAACCTAACATATCAGTAACTAACCCACTCGCCACTAAAGCAAAAAAAACTAATGTAGCAGCAAATATACTAGTAAAACTCATAATTAATGTTTTACCCAAACTACGCATAGAAGTAGTAATTGCTAATTTATTACGATACGTAAATTTTCTAATCAAAAAATGTGATATGAAACTAAAAATAACACCAATATTTAAATTATATTTTTTGGTTGAAATATTATTAGTAATTAAATCTAATGGTTTTATTCTTAATAAAAATAAAACTAATAAAAAACTAATAATGGTAATGATAGTAATGGGAATAACAATTACTAAAATAGAAATACTAATATTAAAATACCAACCATAGTTGATTAATGCTAAGAAATTAATATTGGTGGTAACAATAAAATGCGCAATGGGAATAGAAATCACAACACCAATAACGGCAAACATAATTAAGGGAACAACAATTGATACAACTAAGGTTAGACTTAATTGCCAACTTTTATATCCTGTTGCTTTTAAAACACCTATCAACTTTTTATTTCGATCAATCATTTTAAAAGTAATAATAAAAATAATAATAACAGTTACCACAAAAATTAAAAATAGAAATATACTAGAAATTTGATTCATTAATGAGATTCTGTTGTTAATAGAGCCTAATCCTGATCATTCAACGTCACCAGAATATGAAAGATAAGAATTTGTTGAAGCAGTTAAACTTTGAATATCAATGCCATTATTAAAATGATAAGTTGTTTTTCCAAACTTTTGATTATATTGCTCATGTAAATAATCATATAACCAACTGTTATTAATAGTACTATCAATATTAGGGGTTCCTAAATCAGGTTTAGAAGGTAAAAAACGGTTTTCTGAAATATAACTAAATTGAGCTAAAGTTTTTTTAACATTAAGCATAGTATTACTATTAGCAAAAGCAACGGTATTATTTTTAAAATCAATAGTAGGAAAGTAATAACCAGGATTAGCAGCCAAAGAACTAGTGACATACCCTCTAATAATAAATGTTTTGCCGGCAATAACATATGTTTGACCAATATGAAGATGATTAAATTTAGCAAATTGTTTATAAATTAAAATCTCATTATTTTGTAGCGGTTTACTATTTAAACTTGCGCCACCTTTTTGAGTAATAATGGGCTGGTTAATAAAATCGGAAGGTTCACTTTGAATAAAAGCAAAATTTTTACCAGTTATTAACAAATCATTGACAACTATTGTTTGCATATATTGAATATTTTTATATAACATACCCATTGTCATAATACTATACAATTTTGCTTCATTATTAATATCCACATCAGTATATGGTTTATTAGCATATGGATATGCTTGTTTATGATATATTTCATCATTATAAGTTTTTAAAGCTTTATCACTAGTAATCATGAAATTAGTTTTATTTTCTAGATTAGTTTTATCTATCTTATTTTTATCATAAACATATTTATCTAATAATGCAACCTCATCTTGTACTTCTTGATCATTAATGCCAATAGTAGGATAATTAAAAGGGATATTAACTTTAAAATCAATATAAGTTTTACTAGTGTTTGTTGCTAAATTTTTGCCAATCGCAAAATATTCAGGACTATTAGTGTCACCACCAGCAAATATAAAGCGATAAGTATGTTTAACACTGTCTAAACGTTGTAACTGAAAAGTAGCATTTTCCAATGTAGATTTAATAACATTATTATTTTTATCATAATATTCCATATTTTCTAAATAAGCATCGTAACTATTTTTACTACTAAACTTTACTTCATCTAGCGTTTTAAAATAAGAATATTGATTAAAATTATTGTGGATAATATCATTACTGTACTGCTTAGAAAGATAAGTGTTAGAAAAATTGATAGCCAGAAATGCCACAATCATAATTACTACTAAAAATCCCAAACCCAATACTTGTAACAAGTTATTTTTCTGTTCACGAATATAATTACGCAATAACTTAAACATTATTAATCCCCTTTTAAATATTATTAACTATAAATGACATTTTACCACAAAAGGTATGAATAAAGTTGGTAGGCTATTAAGATGCTAACACTTAAAATTTTACTATTTTTTATCATTCACTACTGTTGAACTTTTGATAACTTATCCAAGGCAGCTTTAGCAGCTTCTTGCTCAGCTTTCTTTTTATTAGTTCCTTGCCCTTGACCAATTAAAATTTTATTATCTAAATAAACATTGACAACAAAATAAGTCACATTATCTTTTTTAATTTGATCAACAGTTTTGTAGTTAATTGGATCACGTTTTTCAGCTTGAATTAATTCTTGTAATTTAGTTTTATAATCAACAATGGTTTCTAACTGATTATCTTCAATTAAGTGAAATAGTGTTAAATCAAGGATCGATTTAACAGCTTTATCTCCTAAATCTAAATAAACAGCTGCTAAAAATGATTCAAAAATATCTGATAAAATACTTTCACGTTGTTGACCACCAGTATTTTTTTCACCATTTCCTAAAAATAAAAAGTGTTGTAAACCAAGAGCAATGGCTGCAGCAGCAAGTGTTTCTTGACGTACAGCTTTACTGCGTAAATTAGTTAATTGCCCTTCATCTTTTTCGGGAAATAAATGTCAAATATAGATTGAAATATTTTCGCCTAAAATAGAATCACCCAAAAATTCTAATCGTTCATACGAATAATCTAAATTATGTTCATTAGAAAATGAACGGTGTGTAAAAGCTTCGCGATAATTTTTATTATTTTTAATTTTATCTAACAAAGTTGATTTTAAAATATGTTCAATATTAATCATACTTTTTTCTCCTATAATATTTATGATAATGCTTCAATCTGTTTAGTAATTTTATTAGTAACATCTTGTTCAATAGCACGAATTAATAACTTTAATGTACTATAATAAGATTTTTTGTCACTTGAACCATGTGCTTTAAAAGCAATACCATTAATACCAATTAATTGTGCTCCCCCTGTATTTTTATAGTCAAAGTTAGTTTTAATATTTTTAAAAATGTTAAGTGATAATAATCCCACAAGTTTAGTAAAAATATTTTTTTTGTATCCATTTTTAATTAAAGTAAAAAGTAAAGATGCCATACCTTCTACTGACTTTAAAACAATATTACCTGAATATCCGTCACAAATAATAATATCTACTTCACCACTTAAAACATTACGTGGTTCAATATTACCGTGAAAATTTAAAAAACTAAGTTTACCATCTGATTGTGTTAATGCTTTTAATTTAGCATATGTGGCCTTAGTAACTTCTGGTCCTTTATTTTCTTCAGTTCCAATATTTAATAAACCAATTTTGGGTCGAGAAATACTTTGAATAGTTTGGCAGTAAATGTGTGCCATTAAGGCAAAATTTATCAAATCATCAACAGTATTTTCAATACTTGCACCAACATCCAATAATACTACTTGCTGATCTTTTATTAACGTAGGCATAATTGGCATAAAAGCAGGACGCTTAATTCCTTTTATTTCCCCTAATAAAAAATGACAAGTACCAAGGTAGGCAGCTGTGGAACCAGAAGTTAAAATACCATCAGCTTCATTTTTTTTAACTAATTGAATGGCCTGACTCATAGATGAATTAGTCATCCTAATTCCCACTAATGGACCATCATTCATAGTAATAACTTGTGTTGTTCCTTTAATAGTTAATGATAAAGGTATTGGCTTATTTTTTAATAACGTTTGTAAATTCCCTTTAATTTGTGCTTCATCGCCCACTAAAACAATATCTACATTTTTAAATTCATTTACTACTTGTAGTGCAGCAGCAATAGCAGGAAGACTACCGTAATCTGAGCCCATTACATCAAAAGCAACTTTCATAATTCCTCCTATAAATATATTTTAAACAATCGAAACTTAATATAATGATAGTTTAATTATACGTTAATTTTAAAAAAACTTAAAAAAAGATTAATTGTATAAAAGTAATAATAACATTATTAACACTTTTAAAAGTAAATTTTTAACAATATTTTTGATTTTTTATTAATAATTTCTATTATTAGTATAGATAATAGAAATTATAACATCTGAATTATAGCTATGTTTAATAATTATTGCAATTTATTAATCAGCTTAATTTTATAACTTCTTAAGAACGAGATGTTTTTAAACTATTCTTTGAACAAAATATAAAAAATAAATATTTTTAAACGCTATACCCTAAACTTCAAAAATCTATTCATGCTAGGTTACTTGTGAAAATAAAATCCTTACAGAGATAAACAAACTCTATAAGGAATAAACTAATATGAATATAAAATTTATTTTATCATATTTGGCATAATAAACAAAGTGAAAGTTATTTTTTTTCAATTCTTAAATCAAGAAACATATTTTAAATGTATATTAGGTAGTTTACCATTTCATAAATGTCCTAATGAATAAATAGCATTCAAAGGTGCAGTAAAAAAGCACTAAAGCATATAATTATCTTCAAAAATAAACTAAATGTGTTGCTGGTTTTTGACAAAAACAAGTACCTGTTTTAGTTTCTCCTTTTAGTTTAGCATGTGCTTGGAAATGATCGGATCAACCTGTATCAACTGTATGTTGAGCATGTTCTCCTAATTCAATGGCTGCTAAAATAATCTTTTTATCAATTAATGATTTATTCATTAGTTCCATGTTACCATCCATAATAACAATATCTTCTTTAATTATTGATTCTTTTTTCATTTAAATCACCCTTTCACTAAATATTATAACATTAAAATGATAAATTTTAACAATAGAAAAATGTTTATTTTAACGATAACGTTCAACGTAATGACTTACTAAACCACGATAAATAAATGGCACTGTTAATTGCATAACTAGATAAGTAAATAAGAAAATATGAATAAAATTATAAACAAGTGAATAAAAAATTGGGTTAAAACCATTTCATGGTTTAGCACCAAATAGTTTTATTCAAACAAAATATCCTGACATTGTTTGTCACATATAAATAATTAAACAAACAATAAAGCAATGGAATCAATAATTAATATATGTAAATAAAGATTTATCAGCTTTTAAATTAAAGCGTAATAAAGCAATAATGGCTGGCGTTGTCATTGGTAAGAAGTAGTCTAATAAATAACTTCACGGACTAATAATGTTGCCTGCAGGAATAAATAGTAAACTCATTAAAGCGCTAATCATACCTGTTAATCATCCTGCTGCAAATGATACACTAAAACTAATAACCATTAATGGAATATACTTAATAGCGATACCCCCACCATATGGTAAATGTGGTAGTAAATTTTCTTCAATAAAAGCACAAACAATAGTTAAAGCGCTAAAAATTGCAATCATAACATAATCAACAGTAACTCATTTTTTAATACCAAGTGCTGCTTTAATTTTTTTACTTCATTGTGTTCTTAATAAAGCAAACCCTTGCGTTTTTTGTCATTGATAATGCTTAATAAGATTTAGGATTAGTACAATAACATTAATACTGCAAATTGCTAAGAATGAAAATACAAAAATATTTTCATGAATTTTATCAATATTAGCAGTTCAACTAATAATTGCTACTAACACAGCACTAGTTAGCAACAAAACTGATACTATAATTAAGCAAACTTTGCTACTATAAAACTTATATCCTATATCTGGATTAATATGAAAAAAGTTATTAATACGAGAAGCTGATAAAACACTGACTAAAATTAGAATACTTAGTAAAAAAACTAAGCTAATTAATGTAGATATTTTAAACAACATATTAACCATCATATCCTTTTTAATTTTATCATGGTTAATTTTTAATATTTCTGGTTCTTTTTTGATTTTGGTTAATAACATAAAATGATAGCTCCTTTATTTTTTTGAACACGAAGGGGCTATCATTTTTTAATATTATAAAGACAAATTAAAAAATAAAGTCTCCCTCCGCTAGTATTACCTAGATCAGGTTATAGGGTATTTCTCAGGCAAATGCCACCCCTGCTTTATATGGATATTGTTAAATATCAAATTAATTTGATACTTAACAACATTATAGCATTGTTAATTAGTAAATGAGATAAAAAATTATTTTAGATTAAATTATGGATTTTCTACCTTTATGTACTATTTTTAAATTTTATCACATAAATGCTGAGAAAAGCCTATCTACGGACTTCTCCCCACATTTTTAAATTAAACATAGCATTACAGTTTCAAAACTAGGTATGTTATTGAATTTATATGCAGCTTCTTTTGCATATAAATGAATATGATGTTTTGCAACTTTGATATGTGTTTTAAATGTTCTTCGTATATGTTTTCATACTGACTCAATTTGGTTGGTATTTACACCAGTTTTTGAAACATAGCCATCTTGATGGTTAACTGTTTCATGCTTAGTGAAAACCGATTTCAAATCGCGATATCCTTTTCAAGAATCAGTATGTACATCACACTTTGAAGAAATGTGGTTTATTGCAAACTGCAAAAGATTTTTACTGTTTGCGTTTTTCAATACTTTCACAATCAGATTGTTGGTTGTTTTTTCATAAATACCAACAATCAAGGTTTTGTTCAACAAGGATCTTCCTTGTTTTTTAAACCCATATGTGAAAGATACATTTCATCCATTTGCACTATGCCCTCAACAATGAATTGAGGTTCTTGTTTAGCAATGGCACTTCGGATTTTATGACCCATTCTTCAAGCTGTTTTCAAGGTCACTACCAATTCTTTTGCAACATCAGTTGATGGAATTCCATGTTTGGTGTTTATTCATCTAAAGATGAGATAAAACCAAGATATTAAAGGTGTTTGTTACTTTGAAAATATAGTGCCCGTGAGAATACTGAATGTTTGATGACATTTCAAACATCTCATTTTTCTTAAATTAGAAGTATTCAAATTAAAACTAGAACACCTAATACATTTGCTTTGTTTCAAACTTGCTATATATGCAAGACATTGTTTTTCAGTTTGAAAAGTATTATGGAACTCATTCAATTTCATTGTTTCCTCCACAAGTACATGTAGGGAGAAGTCCGTAGATTATTTATTAAACTTATCTAGTTCAGATCTTTTACAAAAACAAATTTTTATTTAAAAGCCTTAGGTAAATAATCCATAAAGAAATCATTTAATAACTCTCAATTTCAATTTCTTTGAACTTCTGGAGTTAATATTCATTCGTTAAATGCTTCAGCAAATAATTCATCTGGAGGAATGTCCATATTTGAATTAACTCAATAACCACGACCGAAATTACTACGTACTACCACTAACGGAAATAATACTTTTTCTAGATCATGAGTAATCACAACATTACTTATTTCGTTTAAATATTGCATAAAATAGTCTACACAATTAGGAATTGAATGTTGTAATTGTGCAGATGAACTATTATTTTTAGGAACAGATGGTACTAAATTACAATTATCATTATTACTATTTACGTTTCAATTATCATTAAAAGTAGCACGTTTGGCATTATCTAAGTTTAAATAAATACCTAGTGCATGACCAAATTCATGAGCAACAATACTAATAATATCATCAGATGCCCATCATCCTTGACGATATTCTTGATCGATAAAACTAGTGTTAAAAGATTGACTATCAAAGCCCATTCTTAAATTATTATAAATAGGATTATAATTTGTTCATGCGACAATGTTATTGTTTAATGGTACTTCAGAAATATTTTGAATCAGTTTTGTTACCACATCTTTACTATATAAGCTACCAATGATGTTGTAAAGACGGAGAATATTTTTTTCTCCTATGGCCTTTTCAGCATTAGTAAGTTTTTCTTGATTAAGCAATTGATCTCAATTAGTTTCACTATAACGTATCCCCATTTTAGTTTTTAATAAGTCTTTTTGTAGACTAGCATAATCTTGTCATATTATTTTTGTTTCGCTAGTAATATTATCATACAAATTATTAAACTTATTAATGCTAGTATCGCTGGCTTTGTTAGCGATTTCAGTTTCATATTTCAAAATAAAATCATGCTCACCAGGAATGTAATATTGTAACATACTAACATTGTCATTACGGTTAAAATCATGAACAAATAATGAACACCCTGTTACTAGTAAACTGTTAATAGTAACTATCAATAAGCTACTAAAAAACGTGAAAAATCTAAGAATCTTTTTCATTTCCTCTACCCCCACCAGTGACTTGTTAAATAATTATAACATATCACAAAAGTTTAGAAAGTTTTTAGTTTATTCTCGATTTTTTCAGTTAGAATTATTTTTAAATTATCTTTAATTTTTGTTAAATTAGTAGTTGTTTTTCCTAAATCGGAAATACTTTTATCAAATTTATCAAATTCACCCATAACTTTTCCAATTAGTTTATTAAAGTCATTTTCCATTCATGATTTAAATTTTTCCATCATTTTTTCATCTTGGTTTTTAATTTGTTGTTGGTTTTCTAAGGTAAAACGCTTGTTGATTAACATTTTTAAAACATTAACTATTAATACTAAAATTTCAAAATCAGTATTAACAATGAAAATATTATTGTGTGTTTTAGAATGCGTAAATGGGGCATGAGCATATGTTCAAATAATTAGTCCAAAGTCACCATTTCATTCTTTTAATTCTTTGGCTAACTTGTCTTCAACATCACTAAGTGCTAATTTCTCTTGATTTTTTAATTCAAATAAGATTTTTCCCATTTCTTTTTTTTCATTGCGTGGATTAGTAATGCCTAACATAAAATCAGGTTTGCGACCATTAATAGCTTTTGTTGTTTTTTCAAAGTTATCGCTTAAGTAAAAAGTGTTCATTGTTCGTTCAAAATCGTTTCCTAAATTAGAACCTAAAATACCACTTTTAATACTACGTCCTTGTTCTAGTTTTAATGTTAGTTCAGTAATTTTTAAAGGCTTTTCTCCCTTTATGTACTATTTTTAAATTTTATCACATAAATGCTGAGAAAAGCCATAATAATTTTTGAATATCTTGAATTGATTTGTTTAAACGATAAGCACGCAAATAAAATTGTGCCATATCTCAACCAGTAACACCACGCGGATATTTAGTTTCTTGTAATTGCATTCCAATTTTAAATCATCTTTTATATTAATAGTACCACTAGTAGGTGCTCGTAATTGCGAAATCATTTCACAAATTGTAGTTTTTCCTGTTCCATTTGGGCCAACAATCCCAATTCGTGAACCAATGGGAACGTCTAAACTAATGTTTTTAATTACCACATTTTTGTTATAGCTTTTAGAAACATTAATGATTTCAACATTATTTTTTTCATTTTTAGTTATAGGTGAATGTTCCTTTCTAAATGAATAAATCTTTATAAATCTTATCATAATTATTAGCTAAATTCTTAATCCTTTTACAATTGGTTTTTGATATTTTTTATAAGAATGATTTATTTGGTGTTAAGATTTTATTAGTAAAAGAAGATGTAGATATATAAGGAGAAACAACATATGAAAAAAGATTTCATAAAAACTGGTGCTGATTTAGTTGTTGACACGTTAATTAATCAAGGGGTTAAATATATTTTTGGAATTCCTGGTGCTAAAATTGATAAAGTGTTTGATGTTTTAAATGATCGTGGTCCACAATTAATTGTGGCAAGGCATGAACAAAATGCTGCTTTTATGGCCACAGCCATGGGTAGAATTACCGGTAAGGCGGGAGTTGTGTTAGTAACCTCAGGGCCTGGTGCTTCTAATTTAGCTACAGGGTTAGTAACAGCTAATGCTGAAGGCGATCCCATTGTTGCCATTGCTGGAAATGTGCAACGACAAGACCGTTTAAAACGTACACATCAATCAATGAACAATGCTGCTTTATTTGCACCAATTACTAAGTTTTCAAAAGAAGTTATTCATCAAGATAATATTTCAGAAACTATCACTAATGCTTTTCGTAGTGCTGAAAATGGAATACCTGGTGCTAGTTTTGTTTCATTACCTGCTGATATTATTACCTCACCAGTAGCAGTGCAAGCAGTTGCTGCAGTTACTAATGAACCTAAATTAGGAATTCCTACTAATGAAACAATTAAAGCATTGATTAACAAAATAAACGCTGCTAATTTACCTGTCTTTTTATTAGGAATGCGAGCTTCTAGTACTAGTGTCACAACAGAAATTGGTAACATTTTACGTAACCATAGTTTTCCAGTGGTCGAAACATTTCAAGCAGCAGGAATCATCACGCGTGAATTAGAAAGCAATTTCTATGGACGGTTAGGTTTATTTAAAAATCAACCAGGTGATGATTTATTAAATGCCGCTGACTTAATCATAACCATCGGTTATGATCCTATTGAATACTATCCACGCATTTGAAATAAAAATTTAACACCAGTGATTAACATTGATGAAGTAATTAGTGATATTGATAATTTTTATCAACCATTATTAGAAATTATTGGTAATATTAGTTTAACATTAAAAACATTTAACGAACAATTTAAAGGTTTAAAACTAAGTAAAGAAAAATTATTATTCTTAAATAAATTACAAGCTAAATTAAGCGATAATCAAAAAATAACGTTTAAAAAAGATGCTAAGGTTCATCCCTTATTTTTAATTAATACCTTACGCAGTATAATTGATGATAGTGTTACTGTTACTTGTGATGTTGGTTCTCATTATATTTGAATGGCTCGCTATTTCCGTAGTTATAAACCACGAACATTATTATTTTCTAATGGTATGCAAACCTTAGGAGTAGCATTGCCGTGAGCCATTGGCGCAGCACTAGTACGACCAAATCAACGAGTGGTATCAATGTCAGGGGATGGTGGATTTTTATTTTCAGCCATGGAATTAGAAACAGCAGTACGATTAAAATTACCAATTGTCCATTTAATTTGAAATGATGGGACATATGATATGGTGGCGTTTCAACAAATTATGAAATATAAACGAACATCAGGTGTTGATTTAGGTCCTGTTGATTTTGTTAAATATGCTGAAAGTTTTGGTGCTATTGGTTTACGCGTTGAAAGACAAGAACAATTAGCAGATGTTTTAAAACAAGCATTAAATTATCAAACACCAGTCATTATTGATGTTATCATTGATTATAGTGATAATATTAATTTGGGACAAACCATGTTAGAAAATCAAATTTATTAGAAGGAAAGAATTATTAGTTATGGAAAAAAAATATCATAATTTTTATCAATATTCCACTATTTCTGCACTCATGGGTAAGGATTTTTATGGATCAATTAGTTTTAAAGAATTATTAACAAAGGGTGATTTTGGCATTGGTACTTTTGATAGTATTGATGGTGAATTAATTGTCTTATAAGGTAAAGCTTATCAAATGTTAAATTCAGGGCAAGTGAAAACAGTAACTAATGATATGACATCACCTTTTGCATCATTAACATGATTCAAAAGTAATATCAAAATTGCTTGTGATAATCTTACATATGAACAATTGGAAACTAAAATAACACAATTATTACCATCACCTAATCTTTTTTATGCTTATAAAATTACTGGTAATTTTCAACAAGTTATGGTCAGAACAGTTACAAAACAAACAATCCCCTTCCCATCATTACTAGCAGCAACTAAAGACCAAGCAGTAATGACAATTAATAATGTCAGTGGTGATATTGTGGGATTTTGAACTCCTAAATTTGCTAGTACCATCGGTGTTGCTGGTTTTCATAGTCATTTTATTAGTGATGATAAAATGCAAGGTGGTCATGTTTTTAATGTTATTAGTAACAAAATTCATGTCGAAATTAGTTACTTAAATAATATGGAATTACAATTACCAACAAGTAATAGTTATTTACAATATGAGATTGTTGAAAATAATTTACAAGATGCAATTAAGCAAGGGCGTATCAAGTTAATAGTTAGATTTAATAAGAACTTAAATGAGAGATAATACTCTCATTTTTAATTGTTAAACAATTATAATTAATTATTTTGATAAATCTGTACTTTATGAAAGTAATTAATTATTACATAACTAAATAAAAAATTATTAAAGGCTATAGTGCAGATATAACTAATAGTAATTTTTGTCATGTTCTTTTAAAATTTAAGAAATTTTGGTTCCCTTCCCTCTACAACCCCCTACCCTTGGCTTTGCTACTTACAGTAGCAAAGCCTTACGTAGTAGAAGATATAAGTATTAGTATATAAGCTTATTATCACTGTAAGTGATAAGGCTTATACGTAGAATAGAAAGGAAATATATATGACAACTATTAATTTAGAATTAAAAAGTAAAGTTAGAGAAACAGAGAAAGGTATATTATTAGAAATTGGTGAATATGAAACATGATTTTCTACACAATATACTACTATTGATAATTTAGAAATACAAAAATTTAAAAGTAATGTATTAGCAATTTCAAATCAATATGGTTTAGATGAAGCACATCCAGAAACTATTATTAATAGTTGTTATCAAGCAGTATTATTAAATTTACCATTAGAAAAAAACTTTGGTTATTGTTATGTTGTACCTTATTGAGATAATAAAGTAAAAATTAATAATGCTCAATTTCAAATGGGATATAAAGGTTATATTCAATTATCATTACGTAGTCAACAATATAAAGAAATTAATGTTAGTGATGTTAGATTAACAGAAATTGAAAAAGTAGATAGACTTAAAGGAATTGAATTTAATTGAATACAAAATGATTTAGAAAGATTAAAACAACCTATTATTGGTTATGTAGCATATTTTCAATTAGTAAATGGTTTTGAAAAAACTTTATATATGTCAAAAGAACAAATAGAAAAACATTTTTTAAAATAGGTATATAATTAAATGGATTTTTAATTTCATAAGTTTTTAATGGTGTTATATTTGGTTTTAATTTTGTTCTTGTAGAACCTAAAATAATATCTTTATTATTATCTTTATATGTTTCATATTTAACTTTTCCATTTTGTATTGTTACTCATGTTAAAGTAGCACTATCTGCTTGTTCATTAATAAAATAAAATTCTGCTGATTGTTCTTGTTCATTATATTTAGCAACTCTACCACAAAAACTATTAGGTAATATTTTAAGGGATTTACTATTATCTTCATTAATTATAATCATAATAAATACTTTACCCATTAGTGAATTTTGTAAACCAAATTTATAAAATTTTTCTAATCATTTATCTTTTAAATTCATATCATTAAGATAATCTAATATTTCTTTTTTACTTGAATTAAATAAAAAACCTTTACCTAATCATAATTTAGTTGATTTTTGAGCAATAATCATTGGTATATCAATATATCATTTTGATTTATCACAACTTAAATATTCCATTGTATTTATCATATTAATCACCACCAAAATTATTTTTATTCTTTTTTTAGCATTACCTAATGCAAATGTTATTGTTTGAAATTCTTGCTGAGTAAATTCATTTGCTTCTTCACATCATTCAATTGATAAATCAAAACCTTTTATTTCACTACGAGAAAGACCTTTTAAAGGTATTCTATCATTTGAATTACTATATACACCCATTACTCTTATAAATGATTTAGAGCCTTTAAAACGAAAGTCTGCTTGCTTATTAGGGTATTTTAAAGTAAAATCTTTATAATCATTTAAACCTATTGTTATTAAAGCATTATATATTTCTTTTACTAAATCATTAATATCTTTATTTAATTTTCTAAAACAATATATAGCGATTGATTTATTAACTTTAATTGAAATAGCTATTAATATTGCTAATTCTTCTGCAATACTATATGTTTTACTACTATATCGTGAACCACTAAGATTATATTCACTATGAGTAAAATCACTTTTATTTAATAATCAATAACTAATTTCATTAAGATAAGTAAATTCTTTATTCGTAATATTATTCCTGTAATTCTTCTAATTTTCATAAATTACACATCCGTGCTTCAGCATATAAACTAACTCCATTATTTTTAATATACATAGGCATTCCAGTTAACATCATATTAAAAATACCTAACATAAAAGCATTTTCATTATCTTGATAATAAAATTCTTTTATTTCATGTGTACCTTTCTCAATATTAGTAATTAAATCTCTAGTACGTCCATTATAGAATACTCGATAATAATTTTTATTTTTTAAATTATAATTAATTGTTACTAAATCAGTACTAACTGCTACTTCTTTTCATTGTGGAACACTTGGGTTAGGATTTGGTGTTGGATTATCTTTTAATTCAATATCTCAACAATTGTCTTCTATTTCATTAGTTTCTAAACTTTTTGAATTAATTTTAATTGGTTTATCTATATTAATTATACTTGGTGAAGTAATATCTAATGTATTACTAGTGATTTTATAAGTATTTTCTTTTATTTCTTCTTCTAATGAATATATTTTACCTTCATCATCATTAAATCTATCCATTGCAATAGCATTTGAAATAACTACTAAATCAACATAAGCTTCAGTAATTCTTTTTCCAGAAATACCTTTAAAAAAACTAGCTAATACAGCACCTTCACCTTGTCATAAAAATTGCATATATATAATTGGACTTTTTTCTACATTTTTTCAACAATAACCAACTCTATATAAAGTATTTACTTTAAAATCATAATTAATTTTAATGTTACTTTCTTTTGTACCAACATTTTTTCATTTAATAACATTTAAAGATTTTATTTTTTCATCAACATATTTTTTATTTGGAATATCATTATCATCTGTTACTGAAGGACCACTTTTATTTTTATAAATTAATGTTCTATTTCCAACATTTATAACATCATTAACTAATCTTGTTGTATTATCTTTATCATTTTTATTATTAAATATTCTATTTTCATCAACTGAACTACCACCAGTAGCACTAATAGTATTAGTTTCTTTATCAATAGTTATATTAGTACCAGCAATTAACTTATTTTGTAATTTATCATCTGCATATTTTTTAGGAATTAAAGTTCCATTTAAATAACTTGAGTAATCTTCTGTAAAAGGATCAAAATTTTTATAAGCAACTCATTTATATATAAAATTAGGTACTAAAGTATGTTTTAAAATTTCAATAGCATTTTTTCTATCATCAAGGTCATCAAAATAAATTACTTTATCACTAACATCACTATTAACTATATGAGTTTCTTTATCATATTTAATATCAATAGTTTCTTTTGGACTTTTAAATTCAGGTACTGTAGTAGATGTATTAATACCTCTAGTATCAATATTAATAACCGGTCTTGATCTATTTTGTGGATGAGTAATAGTGATTTTAGTTCTAGTATCTGATGATTCTAAATTAGTATAAGGAATATATTTATTTAAAGGACTATCTTCACCACAATTTGAAATAAATTTATTAAAATAATTATTCGGACTTCTACCCACATGTACTTGTGGAGGAAACAATGAAATTGAATGAGTTCAATAATACTTTTCAAACTGAAAAACAATGTCTTGCATATATAGCAAGTTTGAAACAAAGCAAATGTATTAGTTGTTCTAGTTTTAATTGTAATACTTCTAATTTAAGAAAAATGAGATGTTTGAAATGTCATCAAACATTCAGTATTCTCACGGGCACTATATTTTCAAAGTCACAAACACCTTTAATATCTTGGTTTTATCTCATCTTTAGATGAATAAACACCAAACATGGAATTCCATCAACTGATGTTGCAAAAGAATTGGGAGTGACCTTGAAAACAGCTTGAAGAATGGGTCATAAAATCCGAAGTGCCATTGCTAAACAAGAACCTCAATTCATTGTTGAAGGCATAGTGCAAATGGATGAAATGTATCTTTCACATATGGGTTTAAAAAACAAGGAAGATCCTTGTTGAACAAAACCTTGATTGTTGGTATTTATGAAAAAACAACCAACAATCTGATTGTGAAAGTATTGAAAAACGCAAACAGTAAAAATCTTTTGCAGTTTGCAATAAACCACATTTCTTCAAAGTGTGATGTACATACTGATTCTTGAAAATGATATCGCGATTTGAAATCGGTTTTCACTAAGCATGAAACATTTAACCATCAAGATGGCTATGTTTCAAAAACTGGTGTAAATACCAACCAAATTGAGTCAGTATGAAAACATATACGAAGAACATTTAAAACACATATCAAAGTTGCAAAACATCATATTCATTTATATGCAAAAGAAGCTGCATATAAATTCAATAACATACCTAGTTTTGAAACTGTAATGCTATGTTTAATTTAAAAATGTGGGGAGAAGTCCGTAGATAGGCTTTTCTCAGCATTTATGTGATAAAATTTAAAAATAGTACATAAAGGGAGAAAAGCCTTAATTAATTCAGCAAGAATTAATAAATTAAATCTTTTACTTTAATATTTTAAAAACTTAATAAATCCTTACCTAAATAGTTAGGAATTTTTGTTATAAAATAATAAAATAAAACATTAAAATACTTTGTTTATTTAACAAAATATGATATAATTATAGAAACAATTAAATAGTTTAATGTTGTCTTTTATTTAAAGAAAATTAAATTATAACTATTAACTTTATTCACCCAAAAAAGTGGTGGTGTTAGATTTTAATAAAGTTAGAGTATGGGAGTAAGTTATGGAATTGAAAAACATGATTTTAAACTACTCAAAGAAATAAAATGCTAGAATCTTAAAAGGTAAATTATTAACAAAAAAATAGAAAAAGACTAAATAGATTAATTTTAAGAATTAAAATTCTTGTAGAAAATGTTTTTTGTTAGTATTAGAAAGTTTAAAATAATTTCTGAAAAATATCATAATTTAGAAATTAGTTAAACTTAGTTCCCTTGAAGTCTAATAAAAATGAAATCTAATAATTAGTATTTATTTTTACAACTCAAGAAACTATTTTGAAATTGTTTTTTTAGTTTCTTCTTTTTTTTCAATTTTAATTTTTGTTACATGTTTCTTAAAACCACAACGATTACAGTTTAATTGAATATTTTTCGCTTCTAAAAAATCAGCAATTAAAATAATTCTTCCACAACGATGGCAAGCAAAAGCATTGTCAGGTTTCTGTGCTAAGCGAACAGAGGCATATGTATCTTTCATATTATTACTCCTAACCTTAATACGAGATATTAGTAGATTTGATAATGATTTTAAAATATTAAAAAATATAATTTAAACACAAAAAAACTATCTAAACTTAAACAAGCTTAAAAAAGTTTTTTCAAAAACAAATATTAAAATAGATATTATTTTTTAATATCATTATAATTATAAAACATTATTGTTAAAAAATGTTTTATTTTTATTTTTTTATCAAAATTTTAGTTTTAACTGAGAATAATTTTGTCAGATTATTTGATAAAACATCATGAATGAAAAACTTTTAATAGTAAATATTACTAAAGTAGTATTAAATAGATTTAAAATCTTTTTTTAAATGTCAATCATATCCTAAAGCAATGATTGCAACAATCGCACCAACACTAAGAAATCCACCAATCACATAGCCAAGAATATTACCACGAATTTCATTGATTTTTCAAGTAACTGCTAAAGTTCGTAACTTATTAATTTCACTGGCCTTCATTGCCAATAATCTAGTTTTTGTATATCCTAATTTAAGGGCGCGATTGAATAAGTTAATACCTTCATCAGATTTTCAAAATTCAGTAATTGGTAAAGTATTATTATGATAAATACTGAAATATTGTGAATTTATTGTATTATCTCAAGATACAGTTTCAACACAATAAGTAAGACTATTACCTCCTACCGATAATTTAAAAGTTACTCCAGGCTGAATAGTTCATGAATTATTTTTATTCATACTATTTTCATCAATCGTAATGATATTAACATATTGAATAGTACTATCATATTTAAAGTTAATAGTAAAACCGTTACTATCATTAGTGCTATTCATATCATATAACTGATTATTTTTAATTCCCACGTATTGGTAACTAGTATTAGCATTATTATTTATGGTTGGTAAACTAGAAAGATTATAAATTAAAACATGGTATATTAATGGTGCACTATCAGTAAAATTAAAGGTGATATTACTAGTACCAATGATCGAAATAGTAGTAGTAACATTACCATAGTTATCAGGATTTAAAAGAATATGACCAGCAATAATAACATTGATTAATTTTTTGTTAGTAACATTTAAAGTTAAAGCACCATTACTAATTCAACTATTAGTTCGGTCAATGAAATTTTGTTTTCCAAAGTTAAGATAGGCATTGATAAAAGTACTATTTTGTTTGATATCAGAATTGGTTCAATTAATAGTATTAATATTTGCAAGTCTTTTATCAGTTTTATCAGTTAGTAGTAATGTTGAAGTATTCGTTGTTAAGAAACCTAAATCATCATTAATAGCTTGAAAATTAGTGGCAGTACCAATTTCAGTAAATTTTAAATTATTATCAAAAAATCATGCTGTTTGGACATCATCAATAAAAACTCCTAAATTATTATGAAGTAAAACAAAATTATTCATTAAATGATTAGTAATTTCAGTAAAGATAATATTCATAGGATCAGTAGCATCAATTAAATAAGGATGACCATAATTGTTACTACTATTTTCAAAACTGATATTTAAGATTCCTTGGTTATGGTTAATTGGCGTAAAAAAGTTAGTGGTAGTACTAGATAGTGATTCACTACCAGGGTTGATAATTAGGGGATATGTACTAATACCGCCACTATTATCAATTGTTAAATATGACAAGTGACCATCTTTATCACGAATAATACCACCATTATTATTAAGTTTAACAAAACATTTTGCAATATTAGGATTTGGTGCTATTATTTGTTTTCCTGCTGTATAATTAATGCTTGTAATCTGTTTATCAATTTTTAATAAGTAACATTTTTGGTCACCACCAACAAATACACCATAATCTTTGTTAATAGCAGTAAAACTTGTTACTCCATACCCGTAATTATAAGGATTATCAACTAAGGTACTAACCAAACCATTATCAGTAATTAAATCAGCTCCAATCCCCATATTAACAACCTTATTGCCCCATTTGGCGAAGGTATTATTAATTGTTTTTAAGGGATTAGAAATAATGTCGCCATCTTTATTGATTAAAAATGATTTATTCAAATAATCGCTACCATCAGCAGCATGGTAATTATTACAAGTAACAATTCCTAAGTTGTCATTAAATTGCATAAAGTTATTAATTTGTAAATTTAAATTATCATAAGTGCCATCGGTGTTTAATAAGTAACTTTGATTAGTAGGTGAAGTAAAAATTCCAGCAATAGTTTTTGCAGTATTCATTGTGTTTCAAGTAAAAAAGCGGCCTTCATCAAAAGCTAATTTTAAAGTTTGATTATTAAAAATATCAGTGTTGGGTTGCGGATATGATTCATTTAAATTGTTATGTTGTGATTTTATAGTACAAGTAGTAGTAAAAATTGATAAAGTTATTGTTAAAAGCAATTGTTTTCACATAATACCAAGTCCTTTTTTCGTTTTATTAAATAATATTATCCATAATTTAAAACTACACTATATTAAATTTTAAAAAATACTATACAATTTATATTATAATAAATTTATTAAACTTATTTTATTTTTGTCATTATTTTTAAAATAATGACGTTTGTGTTACTAAGTATTATAAAAAAGGAAGAATGATTAATTATGAGAAAAATTTTAGCATTAGTAGGAATGTTGACATTAAGTAGTTGTGCTACTTCTCCTATCTTAGCTTGTTCAAATCAAACTCTTGATGGAACTTTAAAAACCATTAGTGGTGGTGATACTAATTATGAAGCATGAGATTTAAACGTTGGCATTAACAAGCCAGCAGGTATCCCAATTAAAGACCATCAACCGATATCAAAACAAGCAATTACTAAAAATAACTTAGTAGTGTTAGCGCAAACCTTAGCCCAAAAGATTATGGATAAAGCAAAAAGTACAACTAATATATCTTGATTTGATGCTAGTCTTAGTGAAGGCACTAAATGTTATAACTTTAGTATTGATAATGGGACAACTGATAACACTACAGGTAATAAAACATGGGATGTTAATGGGACAACTGCTCGTATCGCTGTTGATATTATCTATCAAGTGGGAGTCGTTGCTAAAGATAAAACTTTCCAAAACCAACAACAAGTTAAAGTTACTTTTAATTTAAAATGTGATTATACACAAAGCGACTATATGGTTAATACAACAGTTGCAAGTATTACTGGTATCCAAAATAATTCATTAACAGTTACAATTGAGGATAAAGATAAACCTAAGGTTGGAGCAACTTTTGCTGATTTAAGTACTAATCTTCAAGGATCAATCAAAACAGAATTAGTTAAACAAACAAAAAATAATAATCCATATGTCAATATTGTCGCGACTATTAAACAAGGAATTGCTAATGAAGTAGTATCAGATACACTTACTATTAAAATTACATTCAATGTTCAATTCCAAGATTCTTTTATTAATATGGCTAATAATTCGCCATATGATAATAGTGTCTATCCACAAACAACAGTTAATTTTGTAATTAGTTACAGTTAGGAAGTTTCAAAAATGCCTTCTGATAAAGTAAAACCAAAAAAAGATAAAGAAACACCATTAATTGTTGAAGCTTTTAATTTTAAAAATATTGGTGTAAAACAAGAAATTCATTCCTCATGAAAAAACTTTAATTGAAAAATAATGTCTAAAAATTTAATTTTAATTTTTATGGGTGCTTTTTTAACTACTACTTCTTTTTATTTCCTTATTAACCGCGCTGGTTTGTACACTAATGGATTATCAGCCTTTGCCCAATTTTTTGCCAAGCTTATTGCCGCACCTTATACAGATTTAGGAGAAAAGGAACAAGTGCAAGTGCTTTGATTTTATCCAATGTTTGCAGCTATTAATATTCCCATCATTATTTGAGGATTTTTAAAAGTTGGCCTTCGATTTACTATTTATACTATTATCTATATGGGTTTTCAACTTGGTATTAACTGACTTTTAACTCTTACTCCTGATAGTTTTCAGATTTTAGGTAATCAATCAGAACCTTTAGCACGAACTTTTATTTTTGCTGCGTTAGCAGGATTAATTTATGGTGCTGGTATTGGCATTTTATTTAAAACTGGTGGTTCTAGTGGTGGTATGGATTTTATTAGTACTTATATTTCTATGAAACGTAAATATTCAATTGCTACTATTATTAGAAACACTAATATTATTATTGTGATTGTGGTTTTAATGCTTGATGGTATTTTTATTCAACATAATAGTTTTATTGATAATATTTTAACTAAACCATACTTTATTGCTACTATTGTTTATATTTATGTTTCAGCATTTATTATGAACCGTGTTTATCCAAAATATATGCTGATGACAGTATTTATTATCTCTATTGAATTAGAGCAAATTAGAAATGATATTTATCGTAATAACTATTTACGTGGTGGAAATGTATGAAATGTTAAAGGTTTGTATTCTGCTAATGAATATAAAATGATGATGACAACAATGTCATTATTAGAATATAATTTCTTCAAAAGTAAAATAGTGGAAATTGACCCCAAAGTCTTTATGGTGGTCTTACCTGCTAAATATATGCACGGTGGTAATGCTGGAAAACCACCACAAAATGTGCCAGTTAATATTGCTGAAATTAATGATTTTCTTGAGAAAAATTAATAATAATTTTCCCAATTAACATTTTATTATAGGTATTTTGTGTTTACTATTAAAGAGTTTTACTGTTTATAGAATTTGTCTCACTACAAGAATTAGCATAAACATTCCCATCTGAAGTTGACATCAGCACTTGATGTTGGTTTGTAGAAACTAATAACTATTTTTATAGATTACTAATGATAGTATAGTATAATTAAAGAAAGTATTTGTAGGAGTTTTTTTAATGTTATCTCAGATTATGTCATCATTATCAAAATTAAAAATAACTAATAGTTTTAATTGAAAAAGAAGTTATAATACTATTAAAAAAGTTTTTAAAATAATTTTTGTTGGTAATACCCGCCCGCGACAAATGTTTAATTTATATTTTTATACCTTAATTCTTGGAACGATTCTTTTAATGACTCCCTGAGCCACTACTAAAGGTCAATGGATTTTTTTACAAGCCTTGTTTACAACTGGGAGTGCCTTTTCTGATACAGGTTTAACTGTTAAAAGTACAGCTAATGATTTTACTTTCTTTGGTCAACTTATAATATTAGTTTTAATTAAATTCGGTGGTATTGGTCTAATTACTGTTAAATTAGCAGTGCTTTCGATTTTTCAATTTAATCGTAATCCTAGTTTACGTGAACGATTACTAATGCAAGGTGAACGGGGTTCTAATAAGTTAGGTACAACCATTGATGTCCTTAAAGTAGGAATTATCGTTATGACAATTACCGAATTTTTAGGTGCTATTGTTTTATTTTTGTATTTTTATTTTGTTCCTAATAGTAGCATTGCTTATGGAACAGGAGCAAGTACTCATATGTATCATGAGCATGTATGATTATCACTATGAGGTGGAATTTTCCATTCTGTATCCGCTGTTAATAATGCGGGATTTGATATTGTTGGAACAAATTCTTTAACTCCTTTTCAAAGTGATTATTTTGTGCAGTGAATTTTTGTGATTGAATTTGTAATTGGTGGCATTGGATTTCCTGTTTTTTATGATTTATATCACTGATTTAAAAGTAAAACTCACGGTAAAAAATTTCGTTTTAGTTTATTTACAAAAATTACGGCAACCACTTATATTTTATTAGCCATATTTGGTGTTGGTGGAGTAATGTTTATTGAATACTTTTCTCGTGATGTTAATACTACTAGTGGCATGACACCTATTTTTAAAGACTTATCTACTTCTGATGCCTTAATGGCAGCATTTTTCAATACCATGTCAACACGAAATGCTGGTTTTTATACTGTTGATTTAAATAAATTTCATGTGGCATCGCAAATTATTCAATCACTAATGATGTGGATTGGCTCATCACCAGCAAGTACAGCCGGAGGAATTAGAACTACAACTTTAGCCATTATTATCTTAACTGTTTTCAGTATTGCTCGTGGTAAGAATAACGTTTCTGCTTTTAAACGAAAAATTCCTGATGATACTGTTCGGATGTCGTTTGTTGTTGCCTTTCTTGGTGGTTTTCTTGTATTCTTATCGGTAATGATTATTGCTGTAGAAAATATTTTTATGAAACAAAACAGTTCTATTACCTTTATTCAAATTTTATATGATGTGTCTAGTGCTTTTGGAACGACTGGTTTATCATTATTTGATAATTCTAAATTAGGTGCTTTTAGTCAACTTAGTTTAATCTTGCTAATGTTCGTGGGACAATTGGGTGTATCAACTACAGTATTAGCGTGAAGTGATCGTAAAAGAAAACCAACTATTAGCAGACTTGAAGAAAATGTTTTAATTGGATAAAATTAAGATTGGTGAAAAATATGGCAAAAATCTTAGATGGCAAAATCCTTGCCCAAAAAATCAAATTGGAAATTAAACAACAAGTAGCAAATATTTCCAAAAGAAAACCAAAATTAGCAGTTATTGTTATTGGCGATGATTTAGCTTCGCAAATGTATGTTCGTACTAAAATCAAAGCATGTCAAACATGTGGCATTCAAGGGCAAGTAATTGCTTTAGACAAATCTATTAATCAAACAGAAGTTATTAATCACATTGAGCGTTTAAATAACGATAATACTGTTGATGGAATTTTAGTACAGTTGCCTCTACCAAAACATTTAGACATGTTAGCTGTCATTAATACCATTACTATTAATAAAGATGTTGATGGTCTCACCAATATTAATGCTGGACGATTGTTACAAGGTGATAAACAAACAATGTTGCCTTGCACAGTTAAAGGAATTTTAGAATTATTAACTTATTATCAGATTCTGATTAAAAGACAAAATGTTACTATCATTAATGATAGTAACATTGTTGGTAAACCTTTAGGTTTATTATTAAACAATATGGGGGCAACTATTAGTGTTGTTCATAAATTAACGAAAGATTTATTTACATATACTAAAAATGCTGACATTATTTGTACTGCTACAGGGGTTCATAATATTATTAATAATAAACAAATTAAACCAGGAGCTACTATTATTGATATTGCTATTAATTATACAGGGACTAATAAGAAATTGGTTGGTGATGTAGATTTTATGGAAATGGCGAAAATAGCAGGTGCTATTACACCTGTTCCTGGTGGCGTTGGTCCAATGACAATTGCTATGTTATTAACAAATTTAATGATTTGTTATGAATTAAATAATAAATAGTAAAAAGGTTCACTTAGTGAACCTTTTTATTTAAATTGCTAAGTTTTTATTCTTAAAAAAGATGATACTAAATGTAAATAAAGGTATTGCTAATAAAATGGGGATTGGAAGTTGTCATGATAAACTAATTCAATTAATAATAGTTGGATAATATTGAGATCATTCAGTGGGAGTAATAAATATTTTAATGGGATTACTTTCATCAAATCTTAGTGGATTTTGAATTAAAACTAAAAGCGTAAAATATTTACAAACATATAAAGAATTTTCTTTAATCGGATTTGCAGCGTACATAATATAAAAGATAATAAATAATGCTACTAAAACTGAAACAATACTCAAGGTAATAGTTTGTTTATCCATTAATGATACTAATAATAAAGCAAAAGCAGCAAATAATAAAGAAACTAAACACATACTCATATTAACAGTAAGTAAATATAAAAATGTTTTACTAGTAAAGTCTTGCATTAAACTACCAAAAAGAATTTCTTGGAACGATAAACTTATAACATGAAAAATAAAAATATAAGTAATAACAACAAATAATTTAGCGGACTTCTCCCCACATGTACTTGCGGAGGAAACAATGAAATTGAATGAGTTCAATAATACTTTTCAAACTGAAAAACAATGTCTTGCATATATAGCAAGTTTGAAACAAAGCAAATGTATTAGGTGTTCTAGTTTTAATTTGAATACTTCTAATTTAAGAAAAATGAGATATTTGAAATGTCATCAAACATTCAGTATTCTCACGGGCACTATATTTTCAAAGTCACAAACACCTTTAATATCTTGGTTTTATCTCATCTTTAGATGAATAAACACCAAACATGGAATTCCATCAACTGATGTTGCAAAAGAATTGGGAGTGACCTTGAAAACAGCTTGAAGAATGGGTCATAAAATCCGAAGTGCCATTGCTAAACAAGAACCTCAATTCATTGTTGAGGGCATAGTGCAAATGGATGAAATGTATCTTTCACATATGGTTTTAAAAAACAAGGAAGATCCTTGTTGAACAAAACCTTGATTGTTGGTATTTATGAAAAAACAACCAACAATCTGATTGTGAAAGTATTTAAAAACGCAAACAGTAAAAATCTTTTGCAGTTTGCAATAAACCACATTTCTTCAAAGTGTGATGTACATACTGATTCTTGAAAAGGATATCGCGATTTGAAATCGGTTTTCACTAAGCATGAAACAGTTAACCATCAAGATGGCTATGTTTCAAAAACTGGTGTAAATACCAACCAAATTGAGTCAGTATGAAAACATATACGAAGAACATTTAAAACACATATCAAAGTTGCAAAACATCATATTCATTTATATGCAAAAGAAGCTGCATATAAATTCAATAACATACCTAGTTTTGAAACTGTAATGCTATGTTTAATTTAAAAATGTGGGGAGAAGTCCGTAGATAGGCTTTTCTCAGCATTTATGTGATAAAATTTAAAAATAGTACATAAAGGGAGAAAAGCCTAATTTAGTTACATACACATTAACCTTTGACATTGGCATTACTAATCATGAACCAATATAACTACGGTCAATTTCTTTAATAAATAGTTTATGAATTAAAAGAATTGACAAAATAAAAGATAAAGCCATAGTGCCAGTTACTACTAGTACTGAAAAAAATAATCCAGCACTACCACTGCTGCCTGTTCCATTAGGATAAACATGTGAAAACGGAGAAAATGTTTTTGGACCAATGAGGTCTGGTATTATCATAAAAAGTGTTGCGATAGAAAATAACGTTAATAATATTCAAGTACTTTTCAATTGCACTTTCAAAAATTTAAAATTGATCATTTATTTCACCACCATAAAATTTTAAAAAGTGTTCTTCTAATTTAAATTGTTGTTCTGTGTAAGAATCAATGTTAAATTTAGTTAAATCTTTTAAGAAAGTATTAATTTTTTCTTTTTTGACAAAAACTTTAATTGTATTATTATCAGTTATTTCTGTTTTTCAACTTAATTGTGAAAACTTTATTAAATCTTCATTATTAATAAATTTTATTAAATAAACTTGGGCGTATCAAGTTAATGGTTAGATTAATAAGAACTTAAATGAGAGATAATACTCTCATTTTTAATTGTTAAACAATTATAATTAATTATTTTGATAAATCTGTACTTTATGAAAGTAATTAATTATTACATAACTAAATAAAAAATTATTAAAGGCTATAGTGCAGATATAACTAATAGTAATTTTTGTCATGCTCTTTAAAAATTTAAGAAATTTTGGTTCCCTTCCCCCTACAACCCCCTACCCTTGGCTTTGCTACTTACAGTAGCATAAGCCTTACGTAGTAGTAGAAGATATAAGTATTTAGTATATAAGCCTATTATCACTGTAAGTGATAAGGCTTATACGTAGAATAGAAAGGAAATATATATGACAACTATTAATTTAGAATTAAAAAGTAAAGTTAGAGAAACAGAGAAAGGTATATTATTAGAAATTGGTGAATATGAAACATGATTTTCTACACAATATACTACTATTGATAATAAAAATAAAAAAATATTAATAAAAATATTTGAAGATTGAAATTATAAATTAGGTAAAAAATCTATTACAAATGATATTTCTAGTATTAAAGGTAGTGAAATTTTAAAATATGTAAAAAATATACCAAATGTTACTGCTAATGAAAATGAATTAATATCTTGTGAATTTTATGAACAATATAATGGTTATTATATTTTTAAAAATGATAAAGAAGAAGAATGTTTTAAATATAACATTACATGAGAACAAGATAGAAAAAGTTTTAAAATAAATAATCCATATAATCATAATGATTTATTCATAAATTATATAGTAACACCAATGAAAGATATATTAACTCATAATGAAAAAATATTTTATTTAAAATATTAGAAAGGAATGAATATCTATATGTATTTATGAAAAGAAAACCTTGAATATAAAAAAACTTATTTAAATAATATTATTACTCATAGTTGTGATATTTGTCATAAACAATCTTCATTTGCTAATAGAACATGTAATAAATGTTTTTATAAATTAATGGGTGAAAATAATGAAATGCAATATTCATAATGAAAAATATATTTGAATTAGTGAAATAGATAATTCTTATTATTGTAATAAAGATATTAATGAAATGATTGAAGAAGATATACATTTAACAAGTGATAATTCTGATAGTTTATATAACTATTATATTAATGAATTACAATTAGAAAATTTTTAAGGAGAAATAAAATGACAAGAAATGAATTTAATGAAAAATATAGAAAACATGATATCAGAATTGATAGAGATTTTAATTTACATATTGAGAATTGTTTTAAATTTACTGATATTAACATTTTAGAAGAAACAATTAATGATTATAAAAAATTAATTAATGAAATACCACAATTAGTTAAAGATTGATTATTAGGATAATTAAGAAAGGAGAAAAGATAATGCAATATGCTTATTTATTAAAATATAAAGTTAATTATACTGATGAAATAAAATATAAAGTATTTACTAAAATTGAAAATGCTATTAATTTTCATAAAAATTATAAACATCCTATATTAAATGATACTTATGAAAGAATAGTTACTACAAAAGCATTTATTACAAATTATGAAATATTAGTAATGGAATTAGATATTAAAGGAGTTAATAATAATGGATAAATTAAGAAATTATTTAGAATTACAACTTACAGTGAAAGAATATATTAATATTAAAGATTTATTAAAAGATATAGAGGATGGTGATTTTAATGCCAGCACATAAGAAAAAAATAGAAGATTTAATTAATAAACAAATTTTTGTTAGATTAACTAAAGAAGAACATTATGAATTAAAAAAACTTTGCTTAGAAAATAATAATATGTCAATTACTAATTTTGTAAGGAATTTAATTAAAAATGCAATTAAACAATCAAAATAATAATTTAATTTTTAAAAAAGATACACATCAATATTTTTTAAATAATCAAGAAAAAATATCAGTATCTAAAATTATTCAATATTATTTATATAGTAATAAAAATCCTTATGAAAATGTACCTTTTGATAGATTAGAAAATGCTCGATTAAGAGGAGAAACTGTTCATAAAGTAGCAGAATTATATTTTAAAAATATTAATATTAATAATATAAAAGATAAATTAATAAATAATATTAAATATTTATTTAATGAAAATTATTTACAATATTGTGAAAATTTATTAAATAATTTACAAGAATTTAAAGTAAATACTAAATATATATGTGAACAAGTATTTACTTATGATATTGTTGCTGGAACACCTGATTTAATTTATGAAGAAAATAATTTATATACAATAATTGATTTTAAAACATTATCAAATATGTATAAAGAAAATAAAGAAAAATCAATATTACAATTAACTGCTTATTATTGAATATTAAAAAATAATGGTTTTAATTTATCAAATATACATTATATTTATTGAATTCAAAAAGATAAAGTAGAAAAAATATTAGTAGAAATAACAGATGAATTATTACATGAATGAGAAATGGCAATTGCCCTTTGAAAGGAAGATAAATATGGCAAATTTAACTTTACCTAAAAATATAAATAAATCAAAAATACAACAATTTACTAACTATTATGAATTAACAAAATTAAATGATAAAAAATTATCTACTTTAAATCCACAATCAGTGATTAATACTTTAGCAACTATATTTGAATTAGACCTTTCAAATAATCCAATTAAAAAAGAAATTGCTTTAATTCCTTATGGAAATGAATTACAAGTACAAATTCAAGAAGATGGTTTTTTAACTTTATTACAACGTTCAAATTGTGTTATTGATTTTCAACGAGAAATTATTACTGATAAACATATTTTTAATAAAGAAACTCAACGTTGAGAATTATAACCTAGTAAAATATTTGAAAATAAAATAATAACCAATTAGATTTATTAAAGGTATGACTAAACAAGAATGTGAAGAACATAGAAAAAAATATAGTAAAGCAAATGGTAATAGTCCATGAACTACTAGTTTTAATGCTATGGCACTTAAAACAGTTATTAAAGCAATTATTAGAGATATTAATAAAGACCCTAGTATTAAATTAGAAAATCAAAATATTGTTGATAGAGCAATGCAAATTGATCAAGCAATAGTATTAGATAATGAAAATATAATGTATGTTGATAATCCAAATAATGATAATAAAGAAATTAAATTAAAAGAAATTGAAGAAACAAAAGAAGAAATAAATATTAATTATGAACAAATACAAAATAATATAGATAATTTAGATAAGTTGGAATTTAGTAATGAATAAAGAAAAATTACTTAAATTATTAAATGAAATTATTGATGAAAATTTGAATTGTGCTTATACATCATTATTTGATGAATTAAATATCTTATTAGAAAAAATAGAAAATGGAGAATTTGATAATGAATAAATACTTACTTTCTGTAGACCCAAGTATGAAAAATACTGGGTTTACATTATGAGAAAAAAATATAAGTAAAGATTGAAAAAAAATTCAAGATAATACACCATATGAATATTGAAAACCAATATTAATAGAAAGTTATAGTTTTAATAAGAAAAGTGAAGTTAATTCTTTTATTACAAATAATTTTAATGATTTAATTAATGATTTTATTTTTTCAATGTTAACTGTTAAAAAAAATACTTTTTTACAACAAAGTGATATTGATAATATACTTAGTAAATTAACTTTAATTATTGAACGTGGTATATTTAATCCAAAAATGGGTCGAGGTAAAGAAACTTTAGACCATTTAAGAGGTTTTATTGCTGGACAATTTAATAAATTATTAACTAAAGATATGTTAATTAGTAGTAGTGAATGAAGAAAATGATATTTAAATCAAGAAAATATTATTGATACATTAATCTATAATGAAAATGAAAATATAGGGATTGCAAATCATCCTAATAATAAATGAAATAAAGATTTATCTATAAAAATTGTTAATTATTTAACTATTATAAATAATTGAAATATAAAAATATCAAATCATGATGAAGCAGAAAGTTTATTAATTGGTTGATATTATTTAAATAAGGAGAATAAATAATGAAAGATTTAAAAAAAGTAACAAGATTTGAATTAATAAATAAATATGAAAGACAAATTGTAATTTATAGTAAAGAACATAAAAATGGTAATAAAAATATTAATAAAATTGAATATGATTTACAAGATAATGAACAAACATTAAAAGTATTTATTAGTTAGGAAGTGAAATAATGCAAAAACCAAAACAAGAAAAAGTATTATTAAAATGTATTGTTAAAGATTGTAATAAAAAAGTATTAATTAAATTACAATCTACAGATTTAGAAAATACTTCTATTCAATTTTTTAAAATGTGTAAAAAACATCAATTAGATTTTAATAATAAAGTAAAAGAAATAAAAGAATATTATGATAATAAAATTAAAATTAAGGAGTAAAAAATGAATAATTGTACAATAGATGAATTTTTAAATAAATGAAAAAAAGAAAAATATTATAATGTAAGTGTTGGTCATTTTTCAGTTGAACAAGATTTTACTTTAAATTTTAAACAATTACATATTGATAAAAATAATATTGAAGAATTTAAAGAATTGATAAATGATTATGAAATAAATGTAAGAATGTGAAATATAAAAGAAAGATGTAAACAATGTCATCATCATAATTCTCAAATAGAAATTGATGAAGAAGAATAAAATAAGGAGTAAATAATGAAAAAATATTTATTTATTTGTTCTTGTGATAATGTTTATCTTAGTTTATGAAGAGCAATGTTACATCAAAATTTTCATAAAAGTAAAATTACAGTTTATTTAATAATTTAATAAGAAAAAATTTATAAAAGGAGTAAATAATGACTAAATGAGATTTTGCAAAATGATTAATGGAACAATGATTAGAAGCAAGAAAAAATAATGATAAAGAATATATGCAAGTAATAGAAGATAGTTTTACTGAATTTAATTAAGATTAATAACTAAATTATCTATATTAAATATATAAAATATCATATGAAAGGAAATAAATAATGGAAAATAAAATACTAATTGCTATTACTATAGAAGATTTAGTTAATATTTTAGATAATAATTTAAAAGATAATAATTCAATAAAAATATTAAAAGACATAATTGATAAAAAATATCATTATTGAGTTATGCAAGAAAAAGAAAATACAGATTTACAATTAGAATTACTTAAATTAAAAGCACTTAATAATTAAATTATGTATATTTAATAAATATTTATGATATAAAAATAATATAAACTTAATAATAGTTTTTAACTCATTGCTTTATTTTAAAGTAAATGAGTTTTTATTTTGAAAGGAGTCAATTAAATATGAATAAGAAAATTTTATGTGGAACATTATCAGGAATAATAATTGGAGGTATGGGATTTACCTTTTCATTTTTAAAATTTTTTGAAAAAAATATAGAAATAAGAACAAATAAAAATTTTGATAATGATTTATCTATTATTGCATGTATAGGTTCGTTTGTAGGAGGATTTTCTGGATTTTTAGTTAGTAGCTTAATTTCTGATTGTATAGAGGAACGTTCAGAAAGAGAAGCTTATAGAGAATTTTTTGAAAGTCAAAGAATAGAAAATATTCCAAATCAATTGGTAAACGAATCAACACCATTATTACAAGAACACATATTAAATATAAATAATGAAGAAAATTTATTAAATGCAAATAATCATTCTAATGATAGTCGTTGTACTATTTTATAAATAAAAAAAGTTACCAATTAAGGTAACTTTTTAATTAGATTGTGGGGGAATGTTAGTTTTAGGCTTTACAGTAATAATATTTTCATCATCATTTTCGTTTTTTTCGTTATTAGTTACATTATGTCTACAATTATACAAAATGGCTAATCCTCACATCAAACCAAATATATTTAAAAAAATAAATAAAATTAAAACACCCATTGCGTCATTTTTATAGCATTTTTTTTTACCTTGTATTATTCCTACTACAAAAATAGGTATTATTATAGATAATGAAAGTAAAATTATTAATGCTAAATATGGTGCAGATATACAATTTTGACATGTGGTTATAATATTCATATTTTATCCTTTTTAATTAGTTTTAATAAAATTATATTAAGATAATATCATAATTATCTACTATTTAAAACTATTTTATTAATATTTGCTTTAATATTAGAAATATATCTTTTTGCATAACCCTTATCTGGATATGCATATCACACATCTTCAATCTTTCCTAATGTTGCTTGTAAATAAAAATTTCATTTAAAATCTTTATTATCTACTATACAAAATCCTAATAATTTATTATTTTCATAATTTTGATTTCATCCTCCAATATTTCCATTATCACTTATAGTAAATTTATAACCATTTAATTGATAATTAGTATTTGTAATTCCATAAGCAGAAGATATACCACTTCCGTCTCTTAATTTTGGGTCACCATTCAAATTCGGCATTCAAAAAATAGAATTTAAATCATTATGTGGTGGATTATCTTGAAAAATTAAATCTTTTAAAATTATTTCTTGAAATCCATCATGTTTTTTTGGATTAGAAAAATTTTCAATAGTAGAAAATTTAGTATATCCTACATATGGTAAGCTTGTATCTTTTATTTCTACTTTTGTTTCAATATCATAATCATAATATATAGTTATACTTTTATAATATCTTTGTAAGTCATTAAAAGTATTAATTAATAATGTTTGGTCTAATAAAGATTTTAAATCTATTTCATAGTTCATTAATTTATTTGTGTTAGCATTTAATCACTCAGTAGTATTATTTATTGTTTGAGAACCAGTATTAATAGTTAAATCTATATCGTTTGCTGTCATTTCAATTTTTAAATCTGGAATTATTATAATTGATTTTGCTATATTTTGTGGACTTGGTGGTAATATTTCTGCTGGATAACTAAAGGTAGTTTCTTCAGTTTCTTTATATTCATCATGATTTAATTTATATAAAGTAGTTCAATTAAAAGCATTACTAGTTAAAGCACCTTTATTTTTATATCTAAATTGTGCAACTGAAAGTTCATTATAATCACCTTGATAAGTAAATGGATTATCACTATAAAATGTATGTCTTTCTTCTCCTTGATGTAATGATTGAGTTACAATTGTATCAATAATATAAGCATAATTAGAACCGTCAGATACACCATTAGCAGTTGGATTTCATTGACAATCAGTATCTAAGTTAGTTAATGGACTTGCTATATCTAAAAACTCTGTATCTTCTGCTAAAATATAAACTTTATTATTTTTCTTTTGTGATAAATCAACTGTACTTATTTGCTCTTTTACACTTAATTTCTTCCCAGTAGTAGGGTCTCATGGATAAACACTAACTCTATCACTTAATTTCATAGTCATAGCAGTTGTACTAACATTTGCACCTAATAATTTACCAATAGCAAAATCATTTTCATTTGTAAATACATTTAATGGAATTAAACCACCATTACCAATAATATTTTCTAAATTACTTGTAAAAAATGCAGACATAAAACCATTAAAATATAACATTTTTTTATATTGTTGAACATTTTGAGTAATAACTCAACTACTTCAAATACCTAATGTTAAAGCATTTAATAATTTACCAATTAAAGGAATATCACTTAATGCAAATGGTAATCATTGATTTGAATCATAAGGCATTTGAATTAAACTACTAAATACTACTGAATTAAAATTTAATATAGCACTCATATATTTTTGACTTATTTTAGAATAATCTACAGTTGGTGAACCAATAATTAAATTAGTATCTGGGTCTTTATATTTAAAATTACTAGACATATCTACATTATAGCTACCAGTTAAATTATTAATATTTCATTCACTATCTCAAAAGAATTTAGCTTCTCCAATTGCTGTACCATTACTTAATCTTGCTTTATCTTTATCAAAAGAAAGCATACCTTTAAAATCTTTTGTAACAAATAAATTATCTTGAAAATTTAATGAAGTTTTTAATCATTCTGTAAAATTTTTAAAATTAGTAAATCCAGTAGGTTTTGCATCCATTAAATTATAAAATGTTGTTTCTGGATGACTATTAGTAGTTATTTTATCATTAATACCTGCTAATAAACCACCATTATTTTTAACTGATGTACTTGAATGGTCATTATTACCAGCAATAAATAATCTTCTACTAGCAAATACTTTTTGTTCAAATATTTCTTTATTATCAATTTGATTAGGTGCTTGACCTTGTATTATAGGTCTACCATAATAATAACAACTTGATAATAATTCTAAACCATAAGATTGTCTATGACTATATCTAACTCCAATATCACGCATTAAAGTACGATTTAACGTTACTTCTCCTTCTTGAATAGTAGGGCATAACCACTACCAGGACTTGCATATTGTACATAATCAAGCGTATTTTGACCACTTGCTACTGCTCTATCATTAACTGAACTAAAAGTTAATACCTGCATACTAAATTCACCATTATAAGGACTATAATAATTAGTTACATTTGAAATATATAATAATTGTCTATCTTGATTTTTACCTGTATTACCACCAATATTTTAATTTTTATCATTAAATACACAAAAAAAATTGTAAATAATCATCTACTGTAATTTGTTCTTCAAACATAACTAATGTATATTGTCTTGTAGTAGAAATTGTTTTAAATAAACTATTATTAGGTAAACCACCAAAATCTACACCACTAGTATCATCAATTAAATAAGCATTTCAATAATCACCAATTTTATATTGTTTAGTATAATATTGATTTTGACCTGTTGTTTTATGTGTTACTGGGTCTGTTATACCTTTATTTTTTTGATATATATTAGTACTTTTTTTTCAAATACATACAACTGGAGTATTACCAGAAAGTATTAATTCATATTGACCAAAATCACTAATTTTACTATTTATAGGTTTATAACCAGTTTCAGTTAAAGGTATTGCACCATTATTAATTATAAATGGAAATATTTTTCAATGACTTAAACGTTTAATTATTGCTTGTTGTCTCTTTAGATGTAGATGTGCGTGTTTCATTAATTGAATTCGTTGATGATTGCTCATTTTCATTATCTCCTAATTCTTTATTTAATTTTTTATGGCTTTTCTCCCTTTATGTACTATTTTTAAATTTTATCACATAAATGCTGAGAAAAGCCTATCTACGGACTTCTCCCCACATTTTTAAATTAAACATAGCATTACAGTTTCAAAACTAGGTATGTTCTTGAATTTATATGCAGCTTCTTTGGCATATAAATGAATATGATGTTTTGCAACTTTGATATGTGTTTTAAATGTTCTTCGTATATGTTTTCATACTGACTCAATTTGGTTGTTATTTACACCAGTTTTTGAAACATAGCCATCTTGATGGTTAACTGTTTCATGCTTAGTGAAAACCGATTTCAAATCGCGATATCCTTTTCAAGAATCAGTATGTACATCACACTTTGAAGAAATGTGGTTTATTGCAAACTGCAAAAGATTTTTACTGTTTGCGTTTTTCAATACTTTCACAATCAGATTGTTGGTTGTTTTTTCATAAATACCAACAATCAAGGTTTTGTTCAACAAGGATCTTCCTTGTTTTTTAAAACCCATATGTGAAAGATACATTTCATCCATTTGCACTATGCCCTCAACAATGAATTGAGGTTCTTGTTTAGCAATGGCACTTCGGATTTTATGACCCATTCTTCAAGCTGTTTTCAAGGTCACTCCCAATTCTTTTGCAACATCAGTTGATGGAATTCCATGTTTGGTGTTTATTCATCTAAAGATGAGATAAAACCAAGATATTAAAGGTGTTTGTGACTTTGAAAATATAGTGCCCGTGAGAATACTGAATGTTTGATGACATTTCAAACATCTCATTTTTCTTAAATTAGAAGTATTCAAATTAAAACTAGAACACCTAATACATTTGCTTTGTTTCAAACTTGCTATATATGCAAGACATTGTTTTTCAGTTTGAAAAGTATTATTGAACTCATTCAATTTCATTGTTTCCTCCACAAGTACATGTGGGGAGAAGTCCGTTTTTTATTTTCTGTAATAATATTTTCTAATTTATTTTCTGCCATAAGTTGGTCAATATTATCATATTCACCAATAGCTTCACTTACTGTCATGGTACCATTATTTAATCTTGAATTAATAATTTGGTCTTGTATAATTTGGTCAGTCATTGCTATAGGTATAAATTTAAATGAATAAGGTCTTTCACCAATACCATTTCATAAATTTTCACTAATAAGAAGTAAATCAAATATACGATAAAAATAAGCACTATAAAATGCTATTTTAATTTCTGTTGTTTCCATATCAAATTTATTATTAAACATACTTTGTGTTTTATTTGTATAAACATCATTACCATGTTCATCATAATCATAACCTGCACCATTAAATATGGCTTTAGCAGTACCATTATAATCTAATCAATATTCACTAAATTTAGGGTCACCTTGAATAATTTGCATACCACCATTACCATTTTTATCATAACCTGCACTACCAACATTAACTATCATATCTTTTTTAGGATTTTCAATAATATTACCATTTTCTTGCATTTCTTTTGCTGTTTCATTATCTAATGAAGCAAATAAAGTAGTAACATTTAATTCTCTTTCTAATCTTTTTTGTCTAATAACACGATTTAAATCATATATTAAATCTCATACTGCTGTACAATCTGGATATGCATTTAAAGTAGTTGTATTACCATATAAATTAATAATTGGTAAATTAGTTATTTCAAAAATAGGAATATAATTAAATGGATTTTTAATTTCATAAGTATTTAATGGTGTTATATTTGGTTTTAATTTAGTTCTTGTAGAACCTAAAATAATATCTTTATTATTATCTTTATATGTTTCATATTTAACTTTTCCATTTTGTATTGTTACTCATGTTAAAGTAGCACTATCTGCTTGTTCATTAATAAAATAAAATTCTGCTGATTGTTCTTGTTCATTATATTTAGCAACTCTACCACAAAAACTATTAGGTAATATTTTTAGTGATTTACTATTATCTTCATTAATTATAATCATAATAAATACTTTACCCATTAGTGAATTTTGTAAACCAAATTTATAAAATTTTTCTAATCATTTATCTTTTAAATTCATATCATTAAGATAATCTAATATTTCTTTTTTACTTGAATTAAATAAAAAACCTTTACCTAATCATAATTTAGTTGATTTTTGAGCAATAATCATTGGTATATCAATATATCATTTTGATTTATCACAACTTAAATATTCCATTGTATTTATCATATTAATCACCACCAAAATTATTTTTATTAATTAATAATTTATTATTAATACCATTAATTAATCATTTCATTTCATGCATTAAAGCATACATATCACTATCTCAAGTATCATCATGTAAATCTAACATTTGCGGAGTATTATTAGCATTATCTATTTTTACTTTAGATAATCATTGCATTAAATTATATTGTCTTTTAGTTTCTGGACATCTTTCTCAATTAAAACTAATAATATTTTTAAGCATACAAATTGTTGTAAAATCAATTCTATCATTTAAATATAAAGTTGATTTATCTACTGCTATAAATTTTAATCATGTTATATTACGTTTTTTAACTCAACTTTTTAAAACATCAATAAATACTAATCCACCATTACCATAATCAACATAACAAGTAAAACCAAATAACATTGCTATATAACGTTTACTTTCATTTATATAATAATTAATAATATCATTTGCTAATGTATCAGTATCTTTATATTGCATTGTTACATTACTATGATAAAATTCACTTTCTTTATGTGCTCTTCTACCATTATCATTTTCACCAATAAATCATAAACTAGCAATTGTAGGATGACCACTTGGACTTGTTGCCATACCTATATCTAATCCACCTGATAATCTTTGTACTTGAAAATCTAATTTAGTACCAACTTTATCAAGATATCTTGCAAATATAGCACCAGTAAGAATACTTGGTACACCATAATATCAAGATTGTGCTTTAATTGGATCTAATACTTTTAATTCTTCTAAATCATTAATCATATCTAATGTAAGATTATGAGCATTTACTTTTCAATTACTATAATGAAATAATTTAAAAATATTATTATCAAATATTGATTTAATTTGTTCATTTTTTTCTTTCATTATTTCTAAATTAAAAGGTACAATTTTATTCATATATTCAATATAATATTGATAAATATTATCTGGATTACAACTTTTTATTTTTATTCTTTTTTTAGCATTACCTAATGCAAATGTTATTGCTTGAAATTCTTGCTGAGTAAATTCATTTGCTTCTTCACATCATTCAATTGCTAAATCAAAACCTTTTATTTCACTACGAGAAAGTCCTTTTAAAGGTATTCTATCATTTGAATTACTATATACACCCATTACTCTTATAAATGATTTAGAGCCTTTAAAACGAAAGTCTGCTTGCTTATTAGGGTATTTTAAATTAAAGTCTTTATAATCATTTAAACCTATTGTTATTAAAGCATTATATATTTCTTTTACTAAATCATTAATATCTTTATTTAATTTTCTAAAACAATATATAGCAATTGATTTATTAACTTTAATTGAAATAGCTATTAATATTGCTAATTCTTCTGCAATACTATATGTTTTACTACTATATCGTGAACCACTAAGATTATATTCACTATGAGTAAAATCACTTTTATTTAATAATCAATAACTAATTTCATTAAGATAAGTAAATTCTTTATTCATAATATTATTCCTGTAATTCTTCTAATTTTAAAATATTACCTTTATATACACTAGTTGCAGTAACTATTCTAATTATATTATCCATAACTTCTAATCTTAATAATTCAATTTTTAAACCTGAATTTAGATTTCAATTTCTTACACAACTATCTAATATATATACACAATCATATTTATTTGATAATAATTTATTAAATTCTTTACTTATAGAATAAGCAATAGGTTGCGTATCTCCATCCCATATATAAGTAACTCTATATTTTTTCCCGGAAAAAAATTTATAATTAATTTGGTTTTTTGTTATCCTTGTTCCTACTTCTTTTCATTGTGGAACACTTGGGTTAGGAGGATTTGGTGTTGGATTATCTTTTAATTCAATATCTCAACAATTGTCTTCTATTTCATTAGTTTCTAAACTTTTTGAATTAATTTTAATTGGTTTATCTATATTAATTATACTTGGTGAAGTAATATCTAATGTATTACTAGTGATTTTATAAGTATTTTCTTTTAATTCTTCTTCTAATGAATATATTTTACCTTCATCATCATTAAATCTATCCATTGCAATAGCATTTGAAATAACTACTAAATCAACATAAGATTCAGTAATTCTTTTACCACTAATTCCTTTAAAAAAACTAGCTAATACAGCACCTTCACCTTGTCATAAAAATTGCATATATATAATTGGACTTTTTTCTACATTTTTTCAACAATAACCAACTCTATATAAAGTATTTACTTTAAAATCATAATTAATTTTAATGTTACTTTCTTTTGTACCAATATTTTTTCATTTAATAACATTTAAAGATTTTATTCTTTCATCAACATATTTTTTATTTGGAATATCTAAATCATCAGTTATAACTGGATTATTTCTATAAATTAAAGTTTTACCACCAACATTAGTTTTAATAATATCATTAACTAATCTTGTTGTATTATCTTTATCATTTTTATTATTAAATATTCTATTTTCATCAACTGAACTACCACCAGTAGCACTAATAACATTATCTTTAATAGTTATATTAGTACCAGCTGTTAATTTATCTTGTTTTAAAACTAAAACACCTTGTACATTAGTTACTTCAGTCTTAATTTGACTAATATGTAAATCTTGTGTATCATTAACATTTTTAACTTCATTAATAGCACCAGTAATAGTTTTATCTGTTGTTATTAATGCATTATCAGTTTTATCTTGTTTTTTATCTAATAGTTCATTAGTTTCTTCTTTTTTATAATAATCAGTTAAATCAGTTTTACCACCAGTAGCACTAATTTTATTATCTTTATCAATAGTTATATTAGTACCAGCAATTAACTTATTTTGTAATTTATCATCTGCATATTTTTTAGGAATTAAAGTTCCATTTAAATAACTTGAGTAATCTTCTGTAAAAGGATCAAAATTTTTATAAGCAACTCATTTATATATAAAATTAGGTACTAAAGTATGTTTTAAAATTTCAATAGCATTTTTTCTATCATCAAGGTCATCAAAATAAATTACTTTATCACTAACATCACTATTAACTATATGAGTTTCTTTATCATATTTAATATCAATAGTTTCTTTTGGACTTTTAAATTCAGGTACTGTAGTAGATGTATTAATACCTCTAGTATCAATATTAATAACCGGTCTTGATCTATTTTGTGGATGAGTAATAGTGATTTTAGTTCTAGTATCTGATGATTCTAAATTAGTATAAGGAATATATTCATTTAAAGGACTATCTTCACCACAATTTGAAATAAATTTATTAAAATAATTATTTTTTTGTGGTTCTATTCCTTTTAAATCAAAACCTTTAATATTTGGATATTCTTTAATTTTTCTTAAATAATTAAATACTTCTGGTGGGATAAAATAAGGGTCATCTGGATTAGTTTCACTATAAGTTAATCCACCTTGACTAATTGAACCTTGACCACGTAAATAATCTACATCTTTAGTTAATAAAAATCTAACATAATTAGTAGTTGCTGTTTGAATATTATCTGTAAAATCTGTTGGTGTTATTTCTGGTCATTTTTTACTAATAGTAAAACCACTTAAATAATCAATATTACTACTAGCTACAGATATTGCAAATCAAATTTCATTATCTGGAGTAGTAACTTTATCAAATAATAATTCATTAAAATATTTAGAATTTTTAAATTCTTCAACTGTTATAAATAAAATTGGGTCTTTAATAGCCATAATTTACTCCTTAATGTAAAAATAAAGGGTATTTAAACCCTTTAAATTTTAATTTTAGTTACTTTTTTCTTATCTTTATTTGTTAATTCTTGACGTTTTGCTTTTTGAGCAATAATAAAATCTTCAAAATCTTTTTCATCAACATCAAAAGCATCTAATTTTTGTGCAATAGGAGTTTCTGTTAATTGTAATTTATCATTTAATTGTTTAGTATTTAAAATAATATATTCAATTAATTTATTAATTTTAAGTTCTTTTGCAACTATATCTTGTTTATTTTTTTTAATTTTTTTTGAAATAATAGATAATACAAAAGCAATAATAACCCCACTAGTAACTGCTCCTCCTATAATTCCACTTAATAAATATACTGTTAAATTCATGATTTATTCCACCTTTTCTATTTGAATTTTATTTGAATGTTGTTTACATAAATTACATTCTTTTTTATGTTTTTTAATTTGTTGATATTGATAAATTAAATAAGGACTTGTAATAATAATTGGTATAGTAATTAATCCATATTTAATTAATTTTCCATAATTACCTAATTTAGTAATAACATTTAATCCTATATGACTAAACATTGGAAATAAAGTTAATGCTACATGATCTGGTCAACTAAAATTATATTGAGTAGTATAATTACCTATTCCCATTTCTATTGGTATTTTAGGTATTAATCATGGTGTTATTGTAAAAAATAATGTTATTAATATACCAATAATATGACTAGTTATTTTTAAAATATTTGATATTAAAATTTTTATTTTATCAATATGAGTACTATTTTTATTAAATCAAATCTTATTTAATCTTTTATATTCTTTATTATCTTTTGAAATTGGATTAATAGTATTTCATATACCAATTGGTTTAATTGGTTTATCTAATTCAATAATAATTACCACCTACTTTCATGTTTTATATTTACTTTTATTTTTATAAATAGAAATGCCAATATTTTTATTTAAATTATTAGTTTTATGAAAAGTTAAATATTCTTTTCTTTCTACTCTTCATGCTCTACTACCTAATTCAGTTTTTGGTAATGTTTTAAATTCTTTAAGTTTAAAAAATCCACGTTCTAATCTATTAATAAATGCAGTTGTTTTTAATACATTAATATTCGTTGATTTAAGCACATTATAACGTTGTTTACCTTTACTAATACCTTTCTGTTCTTTAAGTTGTTTCTTAACATATTTACGTATCTGTGAAGGTAAAAAACTCCTTAAAAAATATCTTCAAAATATTGTTCCAGCACCACTACCATTTTTACCTTTTTGTACTTTCATTAAGTTTCAAGTTTCTTCACTTACATTAGGATAGGTATATGGTCCATATCAACGTTTATTTTTACTTGTATCACTTTGTATTAATACTTGTAATAAACCTAATTTTAATGATTTATTAGATTTATAAAAATTACCTTTTTTTAATCATGAACTAGATAATACTACTCAACCTTTTTCATCTTTATTATTAGTTTCTTCTATATCTTTATCATTTAAATCTTTAGTATCTTTAGTTTTATTATCTTTAAATAATTTATTTAATTCAGTTTTTAAAGTAGTTAATTCATTAGGTTTTAATATAGATAATAATTTTTTAGCAATATTTGGATTAAAAGTTGAATATGGTTGGTCAAGTTCTTCTTCACTAACATTTTCACTATCTAAAACTGCTTTTAATCCTGTATCTTTACTATAATTTTTTAATAAACTAACAATTAATACACGAATATCATCACTTGCTAATGCTGAGTATATAAGTCTAATAATTAAAGGTAACATTATAAACTCATATGGTTATAATCTCAATTTAATGAAGCATTATCATGATTTAATGGTACTTCACTCATATTATCACTACCATATTGACTACTTGTTTCACTATTAATTGTAAATCTATTATCATTAATTAATCTTGCAGTTTCATTATTAAATGGTGTTTCTTGCATTTCTTGGTTATGATGTGTAGTTTCAATAGGTAGTAAATTATGGATAATTTCAGAAGCACCAGCAACTATGGTAGGTACTGCATAAGCATTATTAAAATCATTATTAATACCCATTGCAACACCAGTTGATATTAAACATCCACCATTTGCCATATTTGCTATTCTACGAATATTTTCAAAACTATTAGGTATTAATTCTGTAATTCCTGCCATAAGATTTGAAATACCATAAGCATTTAATGAAATATAAGTATCTCAATCCATTAAATTATTATCAGTAGTATTATTACTAAATAATAAATCATCTGGAAATGGGTCTACTGTTGTTGTAGTTATTGGATTTTCAGTTGGATTTGGATTGATATTTGTATTAGTAAATTTTGCATAATTTGCTAACCCAATTGTTCCTAAACCTAATAATATTTTTTTAGAACTATTAATTAGTTTAGTTTTAGCAGAAGGTCTTTGATTTAAATTTCATATATCTAAACCTAATTTTTTACCAAATAATAAACTATTAATTGAACCTAATATTGGATTACCTATTAATTGACCATAATAAGCACTAGTTCCAATCATTGCTGAAATTGGACTTATACCAGTTCTTATTAATTTAGTTAAAGTATAATTATTTGATTGTATATTCTCAACATGTGGCATTTTTAACATCCTTTAAATTAGTTTGTTTTTTAACTTGAATTCTAACTGTTCCTTGACAATTTATATTATCTCCAACACATATAGCAAAATTATCATGAACATCACTTACTATAAAATAATCATTTCTTAATTTAGGATATTCATCTAATAAAATTGCTCTTATATCATTACTTGTAGTTAAATCTTCTGGTTTGGCTGAATAAATAGTAATATGTGCTTTTTCATCAAAATATTTATAAATATATTCCATAATTATTTTTTAGTAAATTCTAATTTTACTGTTCCATAATATTCTTTATTATTACCAGTCATAGTAGCACTTGTTGATGTAATATTACTAAATGTTGCTTTACCTTTTTCATAACCATTATTACCAATATTTACTATTATAGTTTCTAATTCATTATTAGTAGGTATTGCACCAGCCATAGTAATTTTTCCTAAATTTTTATAATAAATTATATTTTGTAAATCTAAAATATTCATATTATCATAATCTGTTGATTGATAAGTTGCATTAATATTAGTTGCATCAACTTTATAATTTTTTGCTCTTGCTGTTTTAATTTCATCAATTGTTGGCATTTTTTCTTGAATAATATACATTAAATCTGGTCTAATTGCACTTGGTAATGCATATAATGCTTTTCCAATAATACGAATATTATCTGTTGCATTATCTAATTTATTTCTTACTTTTGTAAATGAAATAGGCATACCTCACATATATCTGTTATAAACTACACCAAATAAATCTAATAATTTATAATCTTTTTCTAAATGCATACCAGAAACAGTATCATGAATAAAATCTTGTTCTAAATAAAAGCTTTCATAAAATTCCATACCCATAATTTGATTTGTATATCTTTTACCAGTTGCTAAAGTATTAGCTGCAATTTGACCATAATTTAATAATGTAAATGCTTTTGCTAAATTAAAACTACTATCAATACCACAAGCACCCGTTAAATCTGCTTTATTTATACCAACTGTAATATCATCTACTTTTTTAATTAATTTATTATTTCTTTCTCCAATTGTATAATAAGCATTTAATGCTTGTTCTTTAGTCATATTATTTAAATTTAAAGGTAATACTAATGATTTAGCAATTGCATAATCTTTTGTACCTTGTAAAAATATTAATTCAAAATTTTCTCTTAAATTTCTCATAAATGAACTTGTTCAATTTGAAACAATTTGAGTTGCTACATTTGCTGGTGAAGTCATAAATCTTTCAATATCAAATTCTGGAATATTAAAATCAATTGTTAATTCTTTATCAATAATTAATGTTGTTGTTTTAACTGTTCCTTTTTGTCTTTTAGTACCTGTAAATTCATCTCATGTTGAGCCTCATAATACCCGTACTGTTGCTCTATATATTGCCATTGCTACACCACTAATATTTGCTATTTGGTCAGCAGTAACAGTATTTCTCATAAATAAAGTACTTAATTCAGCAGTTAATTCACCACGAACTTGGGCTTCAAGTACACTTAAAACAGCATTTTCAGTAGGGGAATTACCACCAATAATAAATGCTTCTGGAATTTTTGGAATTGCCATTTTATCCTCTTTCTATTTAATAGATTTAAGTGCAGTTCCTCTTGCTAAATTTACAAGTTTTTCTAATTCGTTAGGGTCAGTAATACCTGTAGTTTTAGCTTTTTCATTTAATTTTCTTTCTAATTCTTCTGGATTAATACTATTTGTATGTAAATCTAAAAGAGTTTTAGGATTAAAATCATTTGAATTAGGTTTATTTTCTTGTTTAATAGATTCTGATGTTTTATCAATAAGAAATTCTTTATAATCTTCATTTATTTTATTAAATGCTTCTTGTTTAGATAAAGATTTATAATTATCAGTACTCATTAAATTTTTAATTAAATTTACTTTTTTAGTATCTTTAATATTAGAAAATAATTGTTGCTCTTCATAACTATTAACTTTATTTTCATATTCTTTTAATTTAGTTTCATATTCACTTAATTTAGGTTCAATATCTTTTTTACTTTCAGCATATACTACATTTCTATGTTGTTTTAGTAAACCTTTAACATCATCTAAACTATAATTCTCTTTTTCATCAAAAGTAAAATTACTCATACCTTTAATCTCCCTTTATGAATTTTTATTATATTAATACATCACTTTAATATATGTTATTTAACATATTCACTTTAATATATTATATCATTTTTACCCTTTAAAATAAAGAAAAAAACCTATATTTATTATAGGTTTCTAGTCATTATTTTCTATTTTTCTAGGTTCAATAATATTAATAATTATATTACTTTGTGTGTTATTATCTTCTTCATTAATATCAAATTCATTTGGATGAGATTTTAATCAATGTTGATAAATTATTTCTGGTTTTACTAATGCTTTTTCTAACATATGAGTTGAAATAATACTACGTGCTTTATCATAACTTTTTAAAAAATTACGTTGTCATGGACTGCTTCTGCGTCGGCAATCAAATATATATTTTCTATCAATTCCAAGTGCATTATTTAATCCTTGTGGTGTTAATATTTTATTTTTTGTTCGTAAATAATTACTAATTGTAACCTCATAATTTCCTAAATATTTTCTTTGTGCTGGCATATTATCACCTTAATTTATTATTTCTTATATTAATTATATCATTAGTGTCAGAAATATTATTACAACATTTTCTTTTTAATTACTATTATAATCAAATTCATAAATTAAGAAAGGAATTAAATATTATGAATTTTCTTACTGATGAACTTGATTATGAAGAATGTGATAAAGAAATTAATAAAAATGATATTAATTATTTCAGAAATATATGATTAGCATATGATGATTTTTGACATAAAAATAAATATGATAAAAGTAAATATAAATATGTTAAAACTGCTCCAAGAAGCCCAAATACTAAATATGGTAAAATAAATGATTTTTATCGTAGATGTTATTTAATATTAGAAACTAATGAATATTATTATCCTTTAGATAATTATATAAAAATTAAAAAAAGAAAAAGAACCTTAACTAATTTAGAACATATAATAATAAAAAATTCAGGTAATGGTAAAAGACAATCTGATGTACAAGATATAGTAAAAAATGCTAAATTTTCTAAAACATATATGACTAATGTAATGAAAATTGCAGTAATAGGTGTTGAAAAAATAAAAGAGAAAAAGATAGTATTACCAAATGAAAAATTATTTGTAAATATGGATGATTGTTTTATTTCTTCATTATTTAATAATAAAAAACAAAAAAATCGTATTCGTACAATTAGTGCAAATAAAGGTACAGATTTAGAAAAATCTACTAAAAGTAGAAATGTTTTAAAAGATAAAAAAATAACTTATATGAAAACTAAAAATGGTGAAAGAATTAAAAGACAAGAATTAATTGATAAAATTTATGAATTTCTTGATTTACAATTTATTTATAATAAAAGTAGTTTAGTATTTATTGGTGATGGTGCACCTTGAATTAAAACTTCTGCTAAAAAAGAAAACATTCCTTATGTAATTGATAGACACCATGTTTTTAAAGCACTAAAAAAAGTATTTATTTTTAATAGAAAAGTAGATAATAAAAAATTAACAAATGCATATAACTTATTTATTAATGGTAAATATTATTTATTATTAGATTTTTTAAAAGTAAATAATATTGATGAAAAAATATATAAATATTTTAAAAATAATAAAGAAGGTATTATTAATCAAAAAGAAAATTGAAATCAAGGAGTTTGTGCTGAAAGTGATGTTTCACATTTAGTGAAATCATTAAAGGGTTATGGTGCTAAAATTTATAATGATAAAGTACTTAATAATATGCTTTTAATTAATTCAGCAAGAATTAATAAATTAAATCTTTTACTTTAATATTTTAAAAACTTAATAAATCTTAAACCTAAATAGTTAGGAATTTTTGTTATAAAATAATAAAATAAAACATTAAAATACTTTGTTTATTTAACAAAATATGATATAATTATAGCAACAATTAAATAGTTTAATGTTGTCTTTTATTTAAAGAAAATTAAATTATAACTATTAACTTTATTCACCCAATAAACTTTTTCATATGGTGTTTTAACGTCTTTCATTACAATTTCAGATATAATTTTTCCTGATTTAATAATAGCAATTTTATCAGCAAGCGCTTCAACTTCACTAAAAATATGGGAACTAAAAAAATTGTTGTACCATTTGTTTCTAAAATCTTTAATTATTTTTAAAAACTTTTCTTGCATTAATGGGTCCAAACCTGATGTTGGTTCATCTAAAATTAAAATCTTAGGTTTATGCATACAAGCAGTTATTAAGGCAACTTTTTGTTTCATTCCTTTTGACATTTTCTTAATTTTTACTTTCGGATTAATTTCAAAATAATTAATTAATTTTTCAACATATGTTCATTCCACATTACCTCTAATATCAGAAACAAGTTTTAAATAATTAATAGCTTTCATATAGTCTGGAAGGATATTTTCACCAGGCAGATAACCAAGGATACTCATAATTTCTTTGGATTCATTTCAAGCATCTTTATTATTGATAGTAATATTTCCTTGGTCAGGTTAATAAAACCAACCATTTGTCTAATTGTTGTGGATTTACCAGCGCCATTTGGTCCGATGAATCCATAGATTTCCCCTTTTTTAATTTTAATGTTGATATCAAAAACACCTACTGTTTCAGAATATTTTTTTGTAACATTATTTATTTCAATTTCATAAGAATGCTCATCGCTCATATGTTAATGCACCTTTTTCTAAAATTTTTAAGAATATTTATTAGTTAATAAATTCAAGAATAGTTACTTGAGAAGTTTTTAATGCTTCATGAACAGAACCAGCAGTTCTTGCATAAATGTATGATGAAATAAATAGTGATGTTAATGATTCACTTTCATCATATTTAGCAGTTACTGTCAGGGTAATAGTTGATTTGATGACCTCATCCTTGTCAAACATCATTAGTTTGTGAAAAATCTCATTGTCTAAAAATATCAGTTGCGACATCTTGCTTTAAGTTTAATACAACTTGGTTTAAATAAACAGCTCCATCATAAGTATGCAAAGCAAAGTATACGTTACTAATAATTTGTTGAGAATTCAGAAAAATATACCATGGTTGAACTGTTGCTTTAGTATCTGTTTTTGTGTTTGATTCTTCATGTGTTCCTGTTGCTGGTGTAGCAACATTATGATTAACTTGAACATTGTTTCAAGTTCAATTATTAGAAGTAAAATTACTATTATTACTAAAAGCATTTGATATATTTGGTGAAAACGTTGTTCCTAAAATTACAGCAGTAATAGTTGGTAAAAGTTTTTTTATTTTAATAAACCTCCTAAATATCATTATTCATAGAACAATTATTCTTACAAAAAGTTAAGAATATCTATTTGATGTCCTGTAACTCCCAAAGCAATAAATTATAATAAGAATTCTTGTGAATGAATAACACTATTATATTCCTAATATTTTATTACTACAATAGGTTTTATTGAAATTTAAAAATAAAAAACCTAAAATTTAATAAAATCAAATCTTAGATCTTAATTGGCACCTTTTTTATTTTTCCTCTATTTTTACAAAATTAAGAACATGTTCCTAGTCAATAATGTTAGTCTTTTTTAATATTACATTCTACGTGCATTGGTTGTAGGTTTTGTCAATCGTTATTACTTGGATCGCCATCTATATGGTCAATATTTCAAACAAAGGCTGATGTTGGTTGTTCACCTTGGTATGCACCTTTTATCATTGGTAAGCAACATCATGGACATGGTGCTTGTACATTTAATGTCCAAAAATCAGATAGGCCTTTAAATGAATAACGGACTTCTCCCCACATGTACTTGTGGAGGAAACAATGAAATTTAATGAGTTCAATAATACTTTTCAAACTGAAAAACAATGTCTTGCATATATAGCAAGTTTGAAACAAAGCAAATGTATTAGGTGTTCTAGTTTTAATTTGAATACTTCTAATTTAAGAAAAATGAGATGTTTGAAATGTCATCAAACATTCAGTATTCTCACGGGCACTATATTTTCAAAGTCACAAACACCTTTAATATCTTGGTTTTATCTCATCTTTAGATGAATAAACACCAAACATGGAATTCCATCAACTGATGTTGCAAAAGAATTGGGAGTGACCTTGAAAACAGCTTGAATAATGGGTCATAAAATCCGAAGTGCCATTGCTAAACAAGAACCTCAATTCATTGTTGAGGGCATAGTGCAAATGGATGAAATGTATCTTTCACATATGGGTTTAAAAAACAAGGAAGATCCTTGTTGAACAAAACCTTGATTGTTGGTATTTATGAAAAAACAACCAACAATCTGATTGTGAAAGTATTGAAAAACGCAAACAGTAAAAATCTTTTGCAGTTTGCAATAAACCACATTTCTTCAAAGTGTGATGTACATACTGATTCTTGAAAAGGATATCGCGATTTGAAATCGGTTTTCACTAATCATGAAACAGTTAACCATCAAGATGGCTATGTTTCAAAAACTGGTGTAAATACCAACCAAATTGAGTCAGTATGAAAACATATACGAAGAACATTTAAAACACATATCAAAGTTGCAAAACATCATATTCATTTATATGCAAAAGAAGCTGCATATAAATTCAATAACATACCTAGTTTTGAAACTGTAATGCTATGTTTAATTTAAAAATGTGGGGAGAAGTCCGTAGATAGGCTTTTCTCAGCATTTATGTGATAAAATTTAAAAATAGTACATAAAGGGAGAAAAGCCATGAATAATTCATTTTATCAATGTAATTATTTCATGTTTTTCTCATTTTTTACGACGTATAACTATAAATTAACCCCTTTCGTATTCAATTATATAATAGAATATAAATATATTGCAATATTTTTTATCTTTTTTATATTAACGATTGTATTTATAGATTGTGATAGTTAACGTGCTAATAATCGATTGTAAACAGTTTGCATGTAGGCATCAAAATCACGATGGTATAAACCATTGAAGAATCCTAAAGGGTGATTAGCAGGGTCGGTTTTTTGACCGTCACTAGGAATATATACGTGTTTTCAAATGGCTGGGGGATAAAGTATGCTAACTTCATCCATTGCTTCTTGTAATGGAGAGGTATAACCAAATTCGTTGCTTAAACTTATTTGTTGGTTTTTATTCATAATGTAATTGATAAATTTAAATGCTAAATCTTTGTGAGGTGAATCTTTACTAATAACCATATCATCGTTTCAAATATTAGTTCCCATATAAGGTCTGATTGCTAAATATTTGCCATCTAGAAAAGCAGTGTTATCTCTAATAGCTGATAATAAATCACCATTATACATCATGGCAATATCTCAGTTATTAGGTTTAGCAATTTCATCAACAATACTGTCATTTAGTAGTTTAGTATTACTATTTTTAATAATTGGTGATAATCAATTATTAGCATCATCAATTTCAGTATTACTGTGGGCGTTAATATTGTCATGGAAAATATTATTGATTTGGTTATTATCGCCAGTACCTGTATTTTCTCCTCATTTATTTTTGTAATGTAAATCAGTTAGTGCTGTCATAAATAAGTTGTGCATATCATCATTTAAAATAATACTCTTGTTTAAATTTGCTGCTGTTTGTAAAACATTTCATTGCGCTTGGTCAGGGTCTGTGATACCAAGGTCAGTTAAATTATTAGGATTAGTTGCATTAATAACCATAACCACATCACCTCAGAAGTAAGGTATACTGTAATCATTTAGACCATTAGGACTGATTGTACCATCAATAGTTTTAATTTGATATTTTTGCATGAAATTATATAGTTCAGTGTTAATAACATTTTTGGGTATAAAATCTAATTTACCAGCATATTGCGGGTCATTAAAGTCAATAATACGATCTTCACTTGCTAGTTTTGCTACTAAGTAATCACTAGGAACCATTACATCATAGCTAGTAGTGTATAGTTTTGCGTATAATGATTCATTATCATCATATGTTGTATATTTAACTTTTACTTGATATTCTTTTTCAAATCCATTTAAAACTTCGGGACTAATATATTCACCCCAATTGGCAATTGATAAGTCATAAAAGTTAGTATACATATAAAATGCACCTAGAGCAATGAATCCTGAACCTAATATAATGCTAATCATAATCATTTTTCAAGGTCAAACCAAGAAACGGTATTTATCTCTTCATGCTTTAGAACGTTCTTCTTTTAAAATTTTTTTAGCACTAATTTTGCTTTTTATGTGATTAATCCAAATCATTTCCGTTTCGATTTTGGCTTCTAGTTTTAAAATTTGGGCAATTAATTTTGGGTTTTTAGCAATGCGATTTTCGGCATTGCTAATATCTTGTTCCGTAACTAGTTCAAAATTATTTTCTCGATAAGGTGATTTCCCCTTTTTTAATTTCACTTTTTTGTTATTAAAGTTATTTAATTGTAAATAACATTTAGTTAATAATTTTTCATTTTTAGTTATTTTTTGGTTGTGATAAATGCTTTTAGTTATTTTTTCATTACGTTGTTTAATTTGTTTTTTAACAACCACATAACCATTTCATGAAATGATAGTTAAGGTAATTAAAACAATAATAATGGTTGAAAAGGCGTTAATATATGGTTTAATTCGTTTCAAAGAATAAATAAAAGTTGAAACATTTGAAGTATTACCCCCTGTAAAATAAGAAATTAAAAAATCATCAAAACTCATAGCAAAGGCAATGGCAGCTCCAGCAAAAATTGCTGGTTTAATCGTTGGTAAAACAATTTTTCGTAGTGTATATCAAGGCGAAGCACCTAAATCTTGACTGGCTTCTAATTGTGAAACATTAATTTGTCTAATCTTTGGTAAGACAGTAATAATAACATAAGGGATATTAAAAGAAATGTGAGATAAAATTAGTGTTCCTAAACCAAAACTAAATCCTAAGGCCATGAATAATAACATTAGTGAAACCGCAGTTACAATATCAGCGTTGACTAAAGGAATATTAGTAATTCCCAGAGTTAAATTACGAGTTAGTTTACGGGTTTTACTTAAGCCTAAGGCTGCAAAAGTACCAATAATAACAGCGACAAAGGTTGAAATAAATGCCACAATTAATGTTACACTAACTGATTGTCATAATTGGCTTTGGGCAAATAAATCACCATAAGCATCAAAAGAAAAATAACTTCAACTGCGAACTGAATCACCACCATTAAATGAAAAAGCCATTAACACTAAAATGGGTATGTAAAGCAATAAAAAGATAATAGCTAAATAACTATTTTTGAAAAAAGATTTCATTAGACAATCCCTCCGATTTTTTTACCTGTGGCTCAACGACCAACAACTTTTAATGTAAAAATAATAATTAAGACGATAACTCCAAGAATAACTGAAATAGCAGCACCATAAGCAAAATTAGCACCACGATAAAAATAAGACTCAATAATATTGGCAATTAAAATCGTTTTTCCTTCGCCAATGTATTTAACAACTACTAGTGATGTCATGGCACTTAACATCATTAATGTGAAACCAGAAACAATGCCTGGTATTGAAAAACGAAAGGTAACTTTTCAGAATGTTTTTCAAGGTGAAGCGCCTAAGTCTTGACTAGCTTCTAATAAAGTGTGGTCAGTTTTTTCTAAAGAGTTATAAATAGGTAATATTACAAAGGGCATAAACATGTAAACCATGGCTAAAATAATGCCAATTGGTGTTCCTAATAAAATATTAGGCCCTAAGATACTGAAAATAATTTGTAAACCAATCGTTCGTAATAAAATATTAATTCAAATTGGTAATGTTACTAGCGCTCAAATATTTTTTGAGGCAATTTTTGTTGACATAAAAGCCATTATATAGGCAATCGGATAACCAAATACCACAGCAATTAATGTTGCAACAAATGAGTATCCAATTGAACGTAACAATACCATTACAAAACTATTTTCTTTGAAGAAATCATTGAAGTTGCTAAAAGTAAAACGAAAGATTCAAGCATTGTTAGTCGCTTTAATAATTGAGTATAAAATAACGATTAATAAAGGTAAGACAATTAAAATGACCATTAAGACCAAATAAGGATAAGACAGTGTTACTCAGGATTTAAAACCAAAGTTAACTGATTTGTCTTTAATTTTATTTTTAATATTAAATAATCTTTTTTTGCTATTTTTTCATCATAGAAATGAATTTTTTTTTTAGTAGTTTTAGATTTTTTTTCTTTATGATTTTTTAATTTTGCAGGTTTTGTTGTTTTGATAGTTAATTTTTTAAATTTAAATCAGGATTTAATATTAAGTGTTTTTTGTTTCTGGTTTGGATGACTAACAACTGGTAGTTTGTTGTGTACAATGGGATTAGTTTCAGTAGGTTCAAGAATCGGAGTTGTGGCTTTGTTTTTTTTAAATCACTTTTTCATATTACTCTTCAATTTCCTTTCACATAACATGAATATCTTCGACATTTCATTTTAAACCAACACGATTGCCTACTTCAAAAGTATCAGTAGTATGTACTACTCATTTTCTTTTGTTAGTCGTAATATTAATTTCCCATAATAAACCTTTGAACACTACTGATTTAATAGTGCCATCAAAAAATCCAACGCCAGCATTAACTAAATCAATGTCTTCAGGACGAATAACAATATCGATGTTACGTTCATTTTCACCAAAACCAGTATCAGAACAAGCAAATTTTTTTCCATCAAATCGCACACAATTATCATTAACAAATATACCATTGTCAATCACATTAGAAGTACCAACGAATTGAGCAGTTCATTTATTTTCTGGTTCATTGTAAATATCTTGGGGACTACCAATTTGTTGAATTTGTCCTTGATTTAGAACAACTACTCGGTCTGACATTGTGAAAGCTTCTTCTTGGTCATGGGTAATAAAAATAAAAGTAATGTCAACTTCTTCTTGAATTTTTTTTAATTCTGTTTGCATTTGTTGACGTAATTTTAAATCTAAAGCGGCAAAAGGTTCATCTAATAGTAAAACTTTTGGATTAAGAACTAATGCTCGTGCTACGGCAATTCTTTGTTTTTGACCACCTGATAAATCATTAACATCTTTATCTTCAACTCCAGTCAGTTTTACTAATTCCAAAGCCTTTTTAACTTCTTTTTTAATTTTTTCTTTATCAACTTTACGTAATTTTAAACCATAAGCGATATTGTCAAAAACATTTAAAAGAGGAAATAAAGCATAGTTTTGAAAAATAGTATTAATTTCACGTTTGTGGATAGGGATTTTAGTTAAGTCTTTATTTTTAAATAATAATTGACCATTATTGGGTTGTTCAAACCCAGCAATTATTCTTAGCATGGTGGTTTTACCACAGCCACTGGGGCCTAAAATGGTAAGAAATTCACCTTCATGAATGTTTAAACTAATTCCTTTTAAAACAACCGTACCGTCATATTCTTTAGTAATGTTACGTAATTCTAAAATATTAGTGCTCATATTAACCTCCTTGAAATGCTTTTAAAAAATTGGTGGATTGGAAACCCATAAAATCGTAGCAGAATTTTTGTTAGTATTTTCCAGATAATGTCGTTCATTACCTTTAAGATAAAATGTTTCATTAGTAGTGGCTTTAATTTTGTTACCACCATAATGGACAAAGACCGTACCGTTAAGAACATAACCGAAGATTTGACCTTGAAAGGGAGGAACCTTGTTGGAACTACCAAATGGTTTTAAAATTAAGATGACTGGTTCTAAGGTCAATTTTTGGGCGTTAGGGATAATTCATTTAATTTGGTATTCGCGCTCATCAAGGATGGTAATATCTTGTTCCTTGAAAACTATTTTTTCTTTGGTTTCTTGTTCAAAGAAAGCAGATAATGAATAGTCGAAAACATCAAGAATGTTTTTCAATGTTTCAATACTAGGTGATGCAACATCATGTTCGAGTTGACTAATAAAACCTTTTGATAAATCACAGCGTTTACCTAGTTCTTCCATGGTTAGATTATGTTTTAATCTTAAAGTTTTTAGTTTTCTACCAATTTTCATAGTTATTATTTTCTCCTTTTTTGTTTATTTTTACTAAACTTTAAGTTAAATAATACAAATGAAATTATATAATATTTTTTTGAAAAAACAATTGTTTTCTTTATTAATTTTTTGGTAATAAAATTCCTAATAAAGATGTTAATATGATTAAAATGTGTTAAAAAAATATTGCTTTTTCAAGTTAAAAGTTTTATTATTAATCATAAGGATTTAATTATCCTTATAATTTTAATGAATACGTTTTGAATTTATTTTTTATGTAGGTATTAAAATTATTCAAAAAACTTTATTAAATAACAAGTTTATATATTAATACTAAATGAATTAAAAAGCAAAGGAGTATAAATTGTGAAGCAATCATTAATTATTTTAAGTAGTTTAACTACTTAAACGTTAGCAAGCAATGTAGTGGTGAATGTTGTTAATAGCAACACTACTATTAATAATATTCTTACTAGTAATACTAGCAATGACCAAACCTCAACTTCATTATTTAATAATAAAGGCTTTTCTCCCTTTATGTACTATTTTTAAATTTTATCACATAAATGCTGAGAAAAGCCTATCTACGGACTTCTCCCCACATTTTTAAATTAAACATAGCATTACAGTTTCAAAACTAGGTATGTTATTGAATTTATATGCAGCTTCTTTTGCATATAAATGAATATGATGTTTTGCAACTTTGATATGTGTTTTAAATGTTCTTCGTATATGTTTTCATACTGACTCAATTTGGTTGGTATTTACACCAGTTTTTGAAACATAGCCATCTTGATGGTTAACTGTTTCATGCTTAGTGAAAACCGATTTCAAATCGCGATATCCTTTTCAAGAATCAGTATGTACATCACACTTTGAAGAAATGTGGTTTATTGCAAACTGCCAAAGATTTTTACTGTTTGCGTTTTTCAATACTTTCACAATCAGATTGTTGGTTGTTTTTTCATAAATACCAACAATCAAGGTTTTGTTCAACAAGGATCTTCCTTGTTTTTTAAAACCCATATGTGAAAGATACATTTCATCCATTTGCACTATGCCCTCAAAAATGAATTGAGGTTCTTGTTTAGCAATGGAACTTCGGATTTTATGACCCATTCTTCAAGCTGTTTTCAAGGTCACTCCCAATTCTTTTGCAACATCAGTTGATGGAATTCCATGTTTGGTTTTTATTCATCTAAAGATGAGATAAAACCAAGATATTAAAGGTGTTTGTGACTTTGAAAATATAGTGCCCGTGAGAATACTGAATGTTTGATGACATTTCAAACATCTCATTTTTCTTAAATTAGAAGTATTCAAATTAAAACTAGAACACCTAATACATTTGCTTTGTTTCAAACTTGCTATATATGCAAGACATTGTTTTTCAGTTTGAAAAGTATTATTGAACTCATTCAATTTCATTGTTTCCTCCACAAGTACATGTGGGGAGAAGTCCGTTAAAAAATTAAATAAAGAATTAGGAGATAATGAAAATGAGCAATCATCAACGAATTCAATTAATGAAACACGCACATCTACACCTAAAGAGACAACAAGCAATGATTAAACGTTTAAGTCATTGAAAAATATTTCCATTTATAATTAATAATGGAGCAATACCTTTAACTGAAACTGGTTATAAACCTATAAATAGTAAAATTAGTGATTTTGGTCAATATGAATTAATACTTTCTGGTAATACTCCAGTTGTATGTATTTGAAAAAAAGTACTAATATATATCAAAAAAATAAAGGTATTACAGACCCAGTAACACATAAAACAACAGGTCAAAATCAATATTATACTAAACAATATAAAATTGGTGATTATTGAAATGCTTATTTAATTGATGATACAAGTGGTGTAGATTTTGGTGGTTTACCTAATAATAGTTTATTTAAAACAATTTCTACTACAAGACAATATACATTAGTTATGTTTGAAGAACAAATTACAGTAGATGATTATTTACAATTTTTTTGTGTATTTAATGATAAAAATGAAAATATTGGTGGTAATACAGGTAAAAATCAAGATATACAATTATTATATATTTCAAATGTAACTAATTATTATAGTCCTTATAATGGTGAATTTAGTATGCAAGTATTAACTTTTAGTTCAGTTAATGATAGAGCAGTAGCAAGTGGTCAAAATACACTTGATTATGTACAATATGCAAGTCCATGTAGTGGTTATGCTTTCCCTACTATTCAAGAAGGAGAAGTAACGTTAAATCATACTTTAATGCGTGATATAGGAGTAAGATATTCTCATAGACAAAGTTATGGTTTAGAATTATTATCAAGTTGTTATTATTATGGTAGACCAATAATACAAGGTCAAGCACCAATACAACAAAATAATGAAGAAATATTTGAACAAAAAGTATTTGCTTCAAGAAGATTATTTATTGCTGGTAATAATGACCATTCAAGTACATCAATTAAAAATAATGGTGGTTTACTTGCTGGTATAAATGATAAAATAACTACTAATAGTCATCCAGAAACAACATTTTATAATTTAATGGATGCTAAACCTACTGGTTATCTTAATTTTAAAAATTGAAAAGAATGATTATCAAATAGTTTAAATTTACAAGCAAATTTATTTGTTACAAAAGATTTTAAAGGTATGTTAGCGTTTGATAAAACAAAAGCAACTAATAGTAATGGTACAGCAATTGGAGAAGCAAAATTCTTTTGAGATAGTGAATGAAATATTAATAATATCTCTGGTAGCTATAATGTTGATATGTCTAGTAATTTTAAATATAAAGACCCAGATACTAATTTAATTATTGGTTCACCAACTGTAGATTATTCAAAAATAAGTCAAAAATATATGTCAGCAATATTAAATTTTAATTCAGTAGTATTTAGTAGTTTAATACAAATGCCTTATGATAGTGTACAATGATTACCATTTGCTTTAAGTGATATACCATTAATTGGTAAATTATTAAATGTTTTAAGTTTAGGTATTCCAATTGGTTTTATTATTAATCAAAATAATCAACAATATAAAAAAATGTTATATTTTAATGGTTTTATGTCTGCATTTTTTACAAATAATTTAGAAAATATTATTGGTAATGGTGGTTTAATTCCATTAAATGCTTTTGCTAATGAAAATGATTTTGCTATTGGTAAATTATTAGGAGCAAATGTTTCTACAACTGCTATGACTATGAAATTAAGTGATAGAATATCAGTATATCCATGAGACCCTACTACTGGTCATAAATTAACAACTAAAGAACAAATAAGTACAGTTGATTTATCACAAAAGAAAAATAATAAAGTTTATATTTTAGCAGAAGATACAGAGTTTTTAGATATAGCAAGTCCATTTACTAATGAAGATACAGATTGTCAATGAAATCCAACTGCTAATGGTGTATCTGACGGTTCTAATTATGCTTATATTATTGATACAATTGTAACTCAATCATTACATCAAGGAGAAGAAAGACATACCTTTTATAGTGATAATCCATTTACTTATCAAGGTGATTATAATGAACTTTCAGTTGCACAATTTAGATATAAAAATAAAGGTGCTTTAACTGGTAATGCTTTTAATTGAACTACTTTGTATAAATTAAATCATGATGAATATCAAGAAACTGAAGAAACTACCTTTAGTTATCCAGCAGAAATATTACCACCAAGTCCTCAAAATATAGCAAAAACTATTATAATAATTCCAAAAAATCCAAGTATAGAAGTTAATATACCACAAACACGTATATTTAGTCATACACAAGATAAATTAATATGAGATTATAATTCATGAGTAGAAAATGTAGTACCTAAAATTAAACCATTAGAAATAAATATTAATTTTAAAGATTATTTAGAGACCCAACATTATTAATTAATAATTTTAATGATTTAAAAAGATATTATAAAAGTGTAGATGTATATTTAAATTATGAATATGAAACAAATGAGTTTATTAATCATCAAACAGAAGGTTGTTCTACAACAGAAATTTTTAAACCTTCTAAAACTCAAACTTTTATTTTTTCAAGAGAATTAAAAGAATTGTCAATATAAAATCAACCATTAAAGTTAAAATATTATGAAGAAAATAATATCACATATCATGGATTATATGCGGGATATTATAGGAATGGTAAAATAGGTATAGAAGTTGATAGAAATGAATATAATTTATATAATATTGAAAGTACTTATATGCAAACTAAAATTGAAGATAATATTACTAGACAAAGCATTGAAAACGAAAAAGATACACTATTAGGTTTTTGTGATTTATCTGATAAAGAATTTAAATGAAAAATACAATTATTACCAAATATTATGCAATTAGAACTTGGTATATTTAGTCAAAAAGCAGTTTTAGGAATAATACAATACATAAGATATTATAAATATTATAGTTATGATACAAGTCATGCTATTGGTAATTTAAGTGATGGAACACCAACGAAAAATACTTTTATTGTTGATAGTAATGGAAATCTAACGATTGATTCTAGTTTAAAACTTACTGAGGCTGATAAAAGTATGTTAAATAATATTCAAGCAGAAATGAATAGCCATAAAAAAATAACAAGTGTTAAAGATTTTTATAATCCATATAGTAAAAGTGTTTATAATGATAGTTTCTTTAGCGGTGATAATAGTAATTGAAAATATTTACAAATGGGTGGTGTTGAAAACCATATTGATATTAGTAGTCAACAATTAGCTAATAAAGTAGAACATAGTAATAGTTTGAGTGAAACATTAGGTTTATATTATATTGCTAAAGCAGAACGTATTCCTGGTGGCATTGATAGTACTACTGCTAATAGTTTAGGTAAATATTTTAGGCTTTTCTCCCTTTATGTACTATTTTTAAATTTTATCACATAAATGCTGAGAAAAGCCTATCTACGGACTTCTCCCCACATTTTTAATTAAACATAGCATTACAGTTTCAAAACTAGGTATGTTATTGAATTTATATGCAGCTTCTTTTGCATATAAATGAATATGATGTTTTGCAACTTTGATATGTGTTTTAAATGTTCTTCGTATATGTTTTCATACTGACTCAATTTGGTTGGTATTTACACCAGTTTTTGAAACATAGCCATCTTGATGGTTAACTGTTTCATGCTTAGTGAAAACCGATTTCAAATCGCGATATCCTTTTCAAGAATCAGTATGTACATCACACTTTGAAGAAATGTGGTTTATTGCAAACTGCCAAAGATTTTTACTGTTTGCGTTTTTCAATACTTTCACAATCAGATTGTTGGTTGTTTTTTCATAAATACCAACAATCAAGGTTTTGTTCAACAAGGATCTTCCTTGTTTTTTAAACCCATATGTGAAAGATACATTTCATCCATTTGCACTATGCCCTCAACAATGAATTGAGGTTCTTGTTTAGCAATGGCACTTCGGATTTATGACCCATTCTTCAAGCTGTTTTCAAGGTCACTCCCAATTCTTTTGCAACATCAGTTGATGGAATTCCATGTTTGGTGTTTATTCATCTAAAGATGAGATAAAACCAAGATATTAAAGGTGTTTGTGACTTTGAAAATATAGTGCCCGTGAGAATACTGAATGTTTGATGACATTTCAAACATCTCATTTTTCTTAAATTAGAAGTATTCAAATTAAAACTAGAACACCTAATACATTTGCTTTGTTTCAAACTTGCTATATATGCAAGACATTGTTTTTCAGTTTGAAAAGTATTATTGAACTCATTCAATTTCATTGTTTCCTCCACAAGTACATGTGGGGAGAAATCCGTTTTTAATTGGTTAAATAAACTTACCTATCCAATATTGGTGATGGATTTGAACTATTATTTGAACCATCATTCAAATTTATTGTATTTACGTCTTCTGACTGGAACGGTAATTGATGATTTCCTTCAACTATTGAACTATCATTAGAATTATTAATTTCTGAAGTTGATATTATTAGACTTTCACAATCTTCATTATCAATTGCCAAATGATTTCTAGTTAATAAATTACGTATATTTTAACCATATTTATTTCCAATATAATTTATACCTTGTCATGCTATATTGCTAATATAACATGATTTTTCAAGTATAAAACCACTAGTATATCCACCGATAGTTATTGCTGTAGCTCCAAATATAAAATACGGTTGTAATGATAAACATGGACCTAACTCAGGGTCTTCGTAATCATGATTATACTTATTAATAATTTTTGTCGTTAAAATCAAAACTGAAATTCCACCAACTAAACTTCCTAATTGTAAACAGACATTCTTTTATATTAAAATTGTTATTTTCTTGATTAACTGTTATGTCTTCTAATTTCAAACATTTTTTTCATAATGGGTGCAGTAAAAAGTTCATAGTTCCTAATGAATAACCGATAACTCCTAGCGTAAAACCACTAGTGTATCCGCCAATAGTTAATGCTACACAAGCACCCGCTGTGTAAACTTCTGCTTCATTAATTGAATCACTTATTTGATGCACAGAATCCATAATGAAACTTTCGGTCTTTTTAATATAAGATACAGCAGTAACTACTGCGATGATGCCACCAAAAAAATTACCCAATGTTTTAAATTTATTACTCATGTTCATACTGTAACAATGTAACTTTCCAATTCAGCTAATAAAATTCATTTATTTCTCTCCTTTTCAAAAATAAAAACTCATTTACTTCAAAAAAAGCAATGAGTTAAAAACTATCTTTAGTTCACGAGATATCATATAATAATTTTTCTTTATTATCTATCAACAATGAGTTTAATTATAATAAACTAGTTAAATTTACTTTTAAATAAACTTTTATAAATTCTAAATTAGTTTTCAATTATAATTCATGCCTAATAACCCCTGTATTGGTTACACGACACTATCGTAATATATTTTGATATAATATTATTAAGAGAGTGAATATATACTAGAATAGATTGGGGTCTTTTTTTATGATTGAAGAAACAACTTCTGAATCAATAACATCATCAGTTGGCATAGCAAGTCCTAAAGTGCATCGGGTTGCTTTGTATAATCGGCTAGCAATTATGATTAGCGGGGGATTTATTGCTCTAAGCTTATTAATTGGTTGAGTAGTATGATTAACAGCTTTTCGCACAGGAATTGATTATTATATTACTGTTTTTAATACCATGGCCCCTAATACCTTAAAAATGAGTTTTGAGGAATTAAGCACTATTGTTTTTGCTGTTTCAGCATTTGCAATTAGTTTAGTTGTTATTCCTTTTGTGTTTATTAGAACTAAAAATGGTTTTTCAGCACTATTTAGTTTAATTAGTTTTATTTTTTCAACATTACTAGTTGTGGGATTTATTGTTTTTACCTATATTCGTTTTGATATTGTAAATTTTCTAATTCAAAAAGATACTAATAATCCAATCAATACTATTGGTCTTGTGATTGCTGCTTTTTTACCATGAGCATTAGCAGCATTAGGTGCGCTTTTTTTAGTAGGTAATAGTATTTGATTATTAATTAATATTAGTTCAAAATATAGTTCTAACGCTTTAATAGTACCAGTTGTAAAACCAGAAAAACCAGTTCCCGTTGTTGAAGCAACTCCGATTCCACAAGAAAGTGAGATTTCTATCCCCTTAGCAACAGCGCAAACAGAAACGCTAACTCCTACTAGTCAACAACCTATTACTATTACAGTAACTAATAATAGTGCTTTTCCTGATCAACAATCTAGTGTTCAAAGCCAAGGTAGTTTTGGAGCAACACCTAATATTTCAACAAATGACAAAAATATTCCTGATTCACAAGCAACATCTACTCCTACTTATACAAGAACTACAGCTGAAGCATCTAATAATACAGGTGCCTATGTTTCAGAAGCAGTTGTATCTAACCAAAATCAAACAAGTAATATTCAAAATAATCCAATACGATTAGCAGATCCAATGTTAGAAAATAGTTCAGAACCAGAAGTAACATTAACAGCATCTACAGTAGATACATCAATTTATTCACGAACCAACAATGAAGAATCAATTGCATCATCTAGTGTTTCAAAATATGATGATTTAGCTGATGAAAGTAAAGATTCAACAATTAAAGAACCAGAAATATTGAGCAATGCTCCTAATCCTATAGCAGTTAGTTATGAACCACAAAATCAAGGTGGATTTGATGTGCAAGGTGCAGCGCAAGGACAACCAGATGATTCTAAATTTGGACAAGAAAAACAAGTTGCAAAAAACCATGAGCAAAAAACACAATCAAAATCTAATATGAAGCAAGCATCAACACCTAAATCTACATCTAAATTTAATATTAATCATTGAACATTAGACCAAATTCAAACTGTGTGAGAAAAAGCAGAAACAATTGATGGGGTTAGTGATAAGTTATATCGTAAAGATTATGCAGGAGCCTGAATGTTCCGTGATTCATTTACTAATGATTTATCAGAAGCCAATAATGAGAAAACTTATTCTTGAACTATTGTTTTACACCGACCAGCTAGTCAAAGCGGAACAACTGAACTATATAATTTAGATCCCATGAATATAGTTAATGCCAAAAATAAAGCAGAAAATTACCCACGTTGAACAACTAAGTTATCATCAAAAGGTAATGAAAATGTTATTAAAGAACAAAACTGAAAAGCACGAACTTAAAAAAATAACTATTGAACATTAATTTAATTAATGTTCAATTTGTAAGTAGAACAAAATTTACGACTGAAAATATTTTCGAGTAATTTAGTGTAGATTCAGAAATAAGATATCTAACTAACAGTGCTTTACTAAGTTTTACCGTTAATTTAATGTAATTCACTTTATCTTTCATTTTTTTAGTTCCTTAAATAATATTGAATGTGCTTATAAGCATCTTGTTCATGTTTTATAAATTTTATATTTCCATTATAATTTTCTATTTTATTTTTGTTTTTTGGTTCACTTTCTTGATAATCTCAATTCATTACATCTTGAATTAATACCATTAAAGCACCAATAATTTTCGGTGTTGCTAGGGGATTAGTTAATAATTGTTTTGAATTTAAAAAGAAATTTTCTACAATAACTAAGATTTTTTTATTTTCAAAATGTTGTTTAATTATTAAAAAGTATTCTTTAAATAGATTTTTACTTTCTAGAACAGTTTTTGTTTTAAATGTTTCATTAAAAATAATATTATTAGTTTCGCTTGAATATATAACAATTCCATTATTACCAATTCCTGCCGGGTCAATTCCGATAATTAAGTCATATTGCATTTCATTATCGATTCCTTTATAACAAAAATAATTCTTCATTATGAGTTGAAATATGTTTATATGGAGTAATTAAGTAACGGACTTCTCCCCACATGTACTTGTGGAGGAAACAATGAAATTGAATGAGTTCAATAATACTTTTCAAACTGAAAAACAATGTCTTGCATATATAGCAAGTTTGAAACAAAGCAAATGTATTAGGTGTTCTAGTTTTAATTTGAATACTTCTAATTTAAGAAAAATGAGATGTTTGAAATGTCATCAAACATTCAGTATTCTCACGGGCACTATATTTTCAAAGTCACAAACACCTTTAATATCTTGGTTTTATCTCATCTTTAGATGAATAAACACCAAACATGGAATTCCATCAACTGATGTTGCAAAAGAATTGGGAGTGACCTTGAAAACAGCTTGAAGAATGAGTCATAAAATCCGAAGTGCCATTGCTAAAAAAGAACCTCAATTCATTGTTGAGGGCATAGTGCAAATGGATGAAATGTATCTTTCACATATGGGTTTAAAAAACAAGGAAGATCCTTGTTGAACAAAACCTTGATTGTTGGTATTTATGAAAAAACAACCAACAATCTGATTGTGAAAGTATTGAAAAACGCAAACAGTAAAAATCTTTGGCAGTTTGCAATAAACCACATTTCTTCAAAGTGTGATGTACATACTGATTCTTGAAAAGGATATCGCGATTTGAAATCGGTTTTCACTAAGCATGAAACAGTTAACCATCAAGATGGCTATGTTTCAAAAACTGGTGTAAATACCAACCAAATTGAGTCAGTATGAAAACATATACGAAGAACATTTAAAACACATATCAAAGTTGCAAAACATCATATTCATTTATATGCAAAAGAAGCTGCATATAAATTCAATAACATACCTAGTTTTGAAACTGTAATGCTATGTTTAATTTAAAAATGTGGGGAGAAGTCCGTAAAAATATTAGTAAAGTTAAAAAAGTAATTATCGAAATTAAAGATGAGTATCAAAGATTTAACACTAGATGAGAAGTAATTAAAAAGAAATTATTAGATAACGAAAAGATAATAAGGGAACTTGACATAACTATTAATAAAATAAAAGATAAGCAAGCAAAATTAGAAGATTTTGATTTAGATGAATAAGTTAAGGAAATTTTATTAGTTTAATGTTTTAAGAAACTTTAATATTTGGTCATAATCTGGTTCATCACTTACCTCTTTGACAATTTGTAAATATAAAATTTTATTACTATCATCTAGGACCATAACACTACGTGCTAACAATTGTGTTTCATCAATTAATAAATTAGTCTTATTACTAAAATTATTTTCATTATTACGATAGTCACTTCAAATATGGAAATTACCGTTAAGTTTTAAGTTTTCACAAAATCTGCTTTGCGCAAATGGTAAATCTTTAGAAATTGTAATAACAACTAGTTCTTGTAATTTAGTAGCTTCCGCGTTAAAATATGCAGTTTGTAAAGCACAAGTTTTAGTATCAATACTAGGAACACTAGAAATAATTTTAAAACGATGAGGAAATTGTGTTAAATTCATTTCACGTAGGAGATTATCAACTGCCGTGAAGTTTAAGATATCGCCAACCTTAATCGGATTATTTTTAATATGAACAGGGTTACCCTTAATTGTTAGTTGAATCATAATATTTATTTCTCCTTTTTAGTAAATGTATTTTATAATATTATTATAACTAAAAACTAGTGATAAATAAAAATTAAGGAGAAAAGGTTGTGCAAAAACTTTTAAAATCAATAAAAAATGGTAATCAGGAATTTAAAATTGCTTTTAAAGCAATAGGTTATAATCATGTATATAAAAATCGAAAAACCATTGTTAAAAGTATTTCCTTATGTTTTATTCCTTTCTTATATGCCTTTATTGCCTTGTGAGCATTCTTTAATCCTTTAGGTAATATTAATAAATTACCGATTGCATTAGTTAACGATGATACGTATAGTGACGCTTCTGGTCATGATAACCGTATAATTAACTTACATAATTTAAATTTAGATGGAACTTCACAAAATAAATATGGTGCTTATCAATTTAATATTAATGATTTACAAATTAGTAATGAGAAGAAAACCTTTACCGTTTATTATTATGATAATGATAAAACATACCAAGAACATAAAAATGATAAAACGTTTTTAACAGAAATTATAGTTGATAAAAACTTTACTAACGATTTTAATATTTTTTTTAGTAAAGTTTTAAAAATTGTCGAAGATAATATTACAACTCCTGAAAAGATCTGGAATTTAATTAATAAAATTTCTGAGCGTCCCAAAATTAGTTTAGAAGCTTCATATAAAGTTAATCCCATTTTAGGAGAAATTAATGATTTTGCCTTAAATACTTTAAAAGATAGTATCTTTGGTAAATTCTTACCAGTCGTTATTAGTGACCAAATTTTTGATTATTGATACAATAATGCTATTAATGAACCAGGTCCTGATGGCTATAAAAAGTTTCAACCAATTTTTAAAACTTTGTATAATTTTTTATCAATTGTTGTCCCTGGTCTAGGTCCGCATGCTGATGAGTTTAATGCTCGAATTGGTAGTGTTGATAGCAATGATAAAATTAATGATGTTAAAAACTTAGAACATGCATATTGGATGAATCATGAACTATTAGCACCACTAAATTTTATTGACTTTAATATTAATATTGAAGGACAAGATAAATCACCTTATGGTTTTGGTTTAGGTCCGTACTTCATGTGTATTGGCATGTGAGTAGGAACATTATTATTAACCTTTACTTTTATTCGTGATAAGGATGTAAATAAATCTAAGTTTTGGCCTAATTACTTAGGCAAATCATTATGAATGGTCATATTCGGATTAATACAATCAACAATTTTAACTACTTCATTATTATTGTTATTCCATAGTGCTGATTTTTGAAGTCGTTGTTGACAATTATTATTATATATGTGGTGTATTGGAATAATTTTTGACTTAGTAGTCCAGAGTATTGCTCATATGTTCCGCAATCATGATTTAGGAAGATTTTTAGTTGTTATTTTATTAATTTTACAACTTTCATCATCAAGTGGAACTTTTCCAGTGGAACTAGAACCAGGTTTCTTCCAAGTTATGTATCATGTCTTACCATTTAGTTATGCTATTAAAGGATTAAGGGAAATCCTTATTAATCCTAATGCACTTAATATTTTATGAAGTCTTGGTTGCTTATTACTATTTGTGGTAATCTTAGTACCATTGTCATTATTAGTTAATTGATGATATGATAAACGTGATGCTAAACAGCTGGGAACAAAACTAGAAACTAATAAATCAGAAACTTTACTAATTGAAACGAACAATATATCTTTATTAGAAGAAGGTGAATAAGATTTTATTAGTAACCTTAGATACTTACTTATTATAGTTTATCTTATCACACTATCAGATTATAATTTGATAAAATAATTACTAGATTATGATATAAAGTAAAGATTGGAGCAAATGATTATGAAAAAAAATATTTTAAAAACAAGTATTTGTATTGATGAAATTGAAAAGGTAATTACTAAAAATAAAGACTGAGAAATTATTGAAAAAAAATATGATTTTTATCAACCTTATGTTAGTACTTTTGATAAATTAAATTATGAGACTAAAATTGATTTATACATATCATTTAAAACAAAAACTGATTTTAATCATAAGATTTATTGTTATTTTTTAGATTTTGATGAGGACAATGTTTTTAAAATTTCAGATATTAAATCACAAGAACACCCTCATGGGCAAAAAACAACACGCATTGCTGATTTTAAATATTATAATACCACAGGTAATTTAGGTTTTACTGCCTACCATAGTCCTGTTAAGGGTCAAGAATATAATCTAAGTCATAACTATCAAAGTTTCTTTGATACGATTGTTGCTAAAGAAAAAGATAAGGAATTAAATTATGTTTGTATTTTGCTTAAATATCATAATCATGCGCAAAATAAAAAACTATTACGTTACTATGTTAATTCTTATAAAAAATTCATTAGTAGTTTTTTATTGAAAATAGAAAGATTTGAAACCAAAAAAATACGTGCTTTAGAAAAACAAACAACAAAATTAATTGGTAAAACTAATAGGAAAAAAGTAAAAGAAGAGGATAATTTACCACTAAAATTGAGTAATGGAAAAAAATTAAAGTATAATTTAAATGATGAGAAATTATATTCATCTGTTATCAAAAAACAAGAACGTTTCAACGAAAAATAACACTTTATAACTAACTACTTATTTTGATTTTTATTAAGAAAAAAATAAGTAATGTTATAATTAAAAGAGAAGCTAGAAAGGGAATGTTATGTTGCTAAGTTTTATTTTAAATACAACAGCTATTGAATCAGAAGTTTTAAACGATTGATTGACAAATATCTTCCAACAAAAAAGTTCTGATTTTGAAGTTGTTGTTATTGATGATGGAGTTAACAATGAAAACTTAGAAGTAATGTCTAAGTTTTTTAAATTATATTCAGAGCAACTAGTTCTTATTACTTATTTTCAAAATAGTGGTATTTCTATTGGCCGTAATTTAGGATTAAAGTATGCACGAGGAGAATATGTAATTGTTTTAAATCCGAGTGAAATTCCAAATGTTGATTTTGTATCGTTTATTACACAAATATTAGAAAAAAATCCCAAAATTGATTGTATCGAATATCGTGTTCATTATGAATTAGATGCTAATTCCGTTTTTCATTCAACAATTAGAATTGAAACTAATGAAGTGTATCAACTAAATACGTTTATGGGAAAAAGTGTTTATGCCTTAACATCACCAATTTTAAGTACAAAAGTAATGAAATTAAGTATTATTAGAGAACATGGTATCCAGTTTCGGAAAGAAATCCAATTTGATAGTTTATTTCTTTACTCGTTTTTAGCGCATTGTACAGAATATTATGCTATTATTGATACATTAATTACTTGTAAATTTAACTCTTGTAGATTTAATTCTTTAGAACATGATAATACCTTTGATTTATTAAATCAGTGAGTACATATTTTAAACTATTATAATAACCAAAAAATTAAAAAAGTATTACATGATGAACTAGAATATGCCTTTGTTCGTTATTATTTATACACATTCTTACGTTTTATTAGTATTACCAAAAAACCATTACTAATTCAAAAAGCTTATAATCGTGTTAAAGATACCATTGATTTTCGTTATAAAAATTTTCTTAAAAATCCTTATTTAAAAACTATTAATAAATACGATGTGTTCACGACATATTGCCTTAATTTAAGTAAGTATATTAAAACATATTGCCGTGAAAATAAAATTGTGGATGATTCAAAATATTGAGAGTAAAAAACTATGAACAACAAAACCAAGAAATTAACTGAAACTTATAAAATCGCTCAAACATGAAAGCGTCTTACAGCGCGTATTTTTGATATAATTATTGTTAGTATTATCCCATTAATAATTGGCTTAGGAATCTATTTAGGTGATAAAACTAATCAAGAATGATGAAAAATTGTGATTGTATTTATTATTAATATTGTTATTGTTACTATCTATTTTGTTATTATTCCTTGAAAATGCAATGGTCGAACGTTAGGCAAACTAATTTTACAAATTAAGTTAGTAAATGGTAATAATGAAAACCTAACTTTAAAGCAACTTTTTTATCGAGAAATGTTTTTAGTTTTCATTCCATTAGGTTTAACAATGGGAATAATTTTATTTCTGAGATTGACTTTTAATATAAATATTGTTACTATTAAACCGAATAATACTTTAAATTCTTGAATAAATATTCTTGTTCGTATTGTGGTTAGTTTTGATTTTGCTTGATATTGCGGTATAATGATTGTAACAAAAATTGACAAATATCACCAATTGTTTTATGACCGTCGTGCAAAAACTTATGTTATTAATAAAAACCCAATTATCCAAAAAATAAATGTTAAACAAGAAAAGCATAATGAACCACATATCCACTTATTGTTCTGTCAACCAGGCAATATTAGTGATGACGAATTAGAAAATATTCATAATCTTTAAATGTATCGATATTTACTAATTTAAGGACACCAAAAAATGGACAAAAATAAATTTCTTAACAATCTTAATGACCAACAATTGCAAGCAATTATTAACGTTGATGGACCATGCCGTATTATTGCTGGAGCTGGAGTGGGAAAAACTCGTGTTTTGACTTACAAAATTGCTTATTTAATTAATGTAATAAAAATACCAAGCGAAAAAATCTTAGCTTTAACATTTACAAATAAAGCAGCCAAAGAAATGAAACTTCGCGTAATGCAGTTGTTAGAAAATGATGATATCAAAGTTACTATTGCTACTTATCATGCACTATGTGCTAAAATTTTACGAAAAGATATTCATAATTTAAAAATTAATAATAGTTTTAATATTATTGATCAAGAAGACCAACGAAAAATTTTAAAAGATATTTATCAAAAAGAATTTTCAAATAAAGCTGATTTAGCAGAATTAAGATTATTGAGTAGTAGTATTTCTAATTGAAAAAATCATCATACTACTTATGATGAATTAGTAAACGATTATCAAAATCAAGACCAATGAATTTTACGAGCTAAAGTTTATGAATCATATAAACAATATCAAATTAGTAATTCCTGTTTAGATTTCGATGACTTATTATTGTTAGTACAACGTTTGTTTAACGAATTTCCTTATGTCTTAAAGAAATGACAAGACCAATTTAACTTTATTTTAGTTGATGAGTTTCAAGATACTAATGATATTCAATATAGTTTATTATTATCTCTCTCTACAAATCATAATAATATCACAGTAGTTGGTGACCCAGACCAAACTATTTATAGTTGAAGGGGTGCTAATATTAATTTAATTTTAAATTTTACTAAAAAATTTCCTAATACCCAAACCTTTATTTTAAATGAAAATTATCGAAGTACCACTAAAATTTTAAATACTGCCAATAGTTTAATTAAAAATAATGTCCAACGCATTGATAAATCCTTATTTACTAAAAATGATATGGGTAGTGAAGTAGTTGTTTATCATGCCAGCAGCAGTACGCAAGAGGCACATTGAGTTGCTACAAATATTAAAAAAATTCATTTAAAATATCATTTAGGCTTAAATAATATTGCTATTTTATATCGTAATAACTACTTATCAAAAGATTTAGAACAAGCATTAATTAATAATAATATTAACTATAAAATTTTTGGTGGTTACAAATTTTTCGAGCGTAAAGAAATTAAAGATATTTTAGCATACTTAAAAGTTATTGCTTGAAATGATAATTTATCAATGGTTCGTATTTTAAATGCTACACCAAAAATTGGTCCTAAAGCTATTGACCATTTATTAGAACTAGCTAAACAAAATTCATTAAGTTTAAATGAATATTTATTTCAGTATCAATACAACTTACCAAAAAATTACCGTCAACATTTGCAACCATTAATTAAATTAATTAGTGATATTCAAAGTAATATTGAAGATGTTACTTCATTACATAAATTAACAGAACAAGTATTATCAGAAACTAAGTATTTAAAAACATTAGAAGAAAACTTAGAAACTGAGCGCATTGAAAACCTAAAACAATTATTGGCACAATTATTAGATTTTGATAGTGCTAATGAAACAAAAGGAACTGCTTTGCTTACTGCTTTTTTACAAGAAATAAGTTTATATACTGACTTAGATGAAAACAGTAGTGCAAAAGCTGTTAGTTTGATGACTATTCATAGTGCTAAAGGTTTAGAATTTGAAGTTGTTTTTATTATTGGAATTAACGAAGGTATTTTACCAGGTCATAGTAAAAATAATGATAAAGATAATAAAATTGAAGAAGAACGTCGTTTATTTTATGTTGCTATTACCAGAGCTAAAAAATATTTATTTTTATCAAGTGCTGATGGTTTCTCACATGTTTTAAATACTATGAAACAACCATCGCGTTTCTTAAAAGATTTAGATATTACTCATTTAAAAATAATTAATAATGAACATCAAGAGATAGCAGAAAGTTACCAGAATCGTAGTATTTCAAAATTTAATTATTTTAAATTTGATGCTAACAAAGACAATAACCAAGCTATTAGTAATGATTGAAAAGTTGGAGATATTATTGTTCATGAAATTTTTGGTAAAGGAGTAATCACTAAACTAATTGGTGATAAAATTCAAGTTGCTTTTCATAAAAACAATGGTGGTATGCGAATTCTTAGTGCTAGCCACAATGCTATTAAAAAGTTCGTATAATGTTCCCTTAAATATTAAAAATGCCTATTAATAGGCATTTTTAATTAGCATGTGAGATTCATTTATATATTTCAGCGATCATTAATTTTAAGTTAAATTTGTTTAGTTTTAGTTGTAAAAGTTCTCTTTAGTGAATGAATTTTATTTTTAATAGCAAAACGATAGTTTTTATCAATTCAAAATAAAGCAAATAATAGAATATATAAAATTATTAAAATCTGACTAATAATAATTGTAAAGATAACACCAACTTTAATACCGTTAATATTAGGTGTATTAACCGTAATATTGTCAGGAGCATGGGGCATATTCATTGGTTTACCAAATTCATTTACTAAATGACTTGAAACAAAACTATCACCATGACCTGTTTCTGTTAGTAAATCTGGGAGCGTGGCGAAGATGTCGATAACTCATCATTGCTGGCAATAGATTCCTTTCTAACCCTCATTACAATCTATAGCAAAATTCACAAAAAGACGAGAAATAAGTATCGTCTTTTTTTGTAATTGTAAGATTTGCAAATTTTATAACCGTCTTTACCACTATTATCAACACGTGCTAGGGACATAAAACAGTGAACCATAACACAGTTGTTCAAAATAGTGGCTAGCATGTGGACTTGCATGTAAAAATAAAAAGTGGAGTGATACCTAACAAAATATACTAACCATGAAAATGGTAATCCTTGGGGTGGGAGCGGATTGGCAACTAGTGTATATAGACCCGTTTTGGGGGAAATATTGTAATTAATTCTTTATTCAACAGCACTGCCACCCCCAGTGAGCAGTTGCTGATTTATTTTTTTTCATTTTTTTTGGGCGAGTAACATAAATTTTAAAACTTGTAAAAAAAATTAAACGGGGCTGGTTCAATATAAATATAACTTGCTAAACGCAAGTTATTAAAAATTGAATCAAATGCTTTAAGTTTTTTTCAAAATTTTACAATTTATTTACGATCCCACTTTTTCTAGAAAATATTAAGGCTTTTCTCCCCACATTTTTAAATTAAACATAGCATTACAGTTTCAAAACTAGGTATGTTATTGAATTTATATGCAGCTTCTTTTGCATATAAATGAATATGATGTTTTGCAACTTTGATATGTGTTTTAAATGTTCTTCGTATATGTTTTCATACTGACTCAATTTGGTTGGTATTTACACCAGTTTTTGAAACATAGCCATCTTGATGGTTAACTGTTTCATGCTTAGTGAAAACCGATTTCAAATCGCGATATCCTTTTCAAGAATCAGTATGTACATCACACTTTGAAGAAATGTGGTTTATTGCAAACTGCAAAAGATTTTTACTGTTTGCGTTTTTCAATACTTTCACAATCAGATTGTTGGTTGTTTTTTCATAAATACCAACAATCAAGGTTTTGTTCAACAAGGATCTTCCTTGTTTTTTAAAACCCATATGTGAAAGATACATTTCATCCATTTGCACTATGCCCTCAACAATGAATTGAGGTTCTTGTTTAGCAATGGCACTTCGGATTTTATGACCCATTCTTCAAGCTGTTTTCAAGGTCACTACCAATTCTTTTGCAACATCAGTTGATGGAATTCCATGTTTGGTGTTTATTCATCTAAAGATGAGATAAAACCAAGATATTAAAGGTGTTTGTGACTTTGAAAATATAGTGCCCGTGAGAATACTGAATGTTTGATGACATTTCAAACATCTCATTTTTCTTAAATTAGAAGTATTCAAATTAAAACTAGAACACCTAATACATTTGCTTTGTTTCAAACTTGCTATATATGCAAGACATTGTTTTTCAGTTTGAAAAGTATTATTGAACTCATTCAATTTCATTGTTTCCTCCACAAGTACATGTGGGGAGAAGTCCGAATATTAATTATATTAGTGTTAATAAAATATATATCCTTTACGCTGTATGCGACAGGATATATAAAAAAAGAAAGGATTTTAAAATGCAAATAGAATTTCAAAAAGAACAAATTACTGAAAAATCAAATTCTATTTTGATTAATTATGGCGAATATAAATTGTCGGTTCCAAATTTAATGATTAAAAACAATAGTTTTATGGTTGATGATAAATATAAATATTGAGTTTTTAATTTAGAAAATGTTAAAAGGGAAATGAATGGGCAAGAGTTATTAAATTTATTACAACCATTTCTTGCTAAGCAAAAAATAACGGTTAATAAACTCCCTGCTAAAAAAGAATATTATATTAATAAAACTAAATTAGAAGAACTTACATTTTACGAAAAACATAATGGGTGATTTATTGGAGAAATAAAAGACCCAAAAACAAACATTATGGTAATGTTTAGTAATCTGTGTAACTTACAAAAATAACTATGTTTAATTAATTCTAGTAAATATAATTAAATTACTAGAAAGAGTGAGTTACAGATGGCTAAAAAGCAAAATATTAATAATAATGATCCAATATCAAAAGCAGTAGATTTATTATTAGAAAATACTGAAGATTTAACAACAGTTTTTAAAGAGGGAGGATTGTATAAAGAATTAACAAAAAGATTAGTAGAAAAAATGTTGAATTCTGAGATGCAAAATTATTTAGGATATGATAAGAATCAACATAGTAATAGTGACAATGCTCGTAATGGTATAAGTTCAAAAAAATTAATAACTCAACAAGGTAAAATTGAGATTGATGTACCACGAGATCGCAATAGTAATTTTAATCCTGTAATAGTTGCAAAAAGACAAAGAAGATTTGATGGTTTTGATCAACAAGTTCTTTCTTTATATGCAAAAGGTATGACATTATCAGATATTAGAATGCAATTACAATAGTTATATCATGGTGCTGATAGTAGTGAAAGTACGACAAGATAAAAGGATTATTAATAAATCAGTTTATATAGCTTTAGGAGTTGATTTAGAAGGTAAAAAAGATGTTTTAGGTTTATGAATTAGTGAAAATGAAGGTGCTAAATTTTGATTAGCAAATTTAACAGAAATGAAAAATCGTGGCTTAAATGATATTCTTATTGCCTGCAGTGATAATTTAACAGGCATGTCAGAAGCAATACAATCAGTTTATCTTAAAACAGAACATCAATTATGCATAGTTCATCAAATTAGAAATAGTTTGAAATATGTCTCATATAAGCATAGAAAATCTCTAGTTGCAGATTTAAAAACAATTTATACTGCATGTAGTGAAGAACAAGCAATGCAGGCTTTAGAATACTTTGAAAATAAGTGAAATAAACAATATCATCAAATTGCTAAATCTTGATATAAAAATTGAGATAATTTAATGGTTTTTATTAGTTATCCTGCAGAAATTAAAAGAGTGATTTATACAACAAATGCTATTGAATCTGTAAATAGTCAATTACGAAAAGTTATCAGAAATAAAAAAGTTTTTCCTAATGATATGGCAGTTTTTAAAATATTTTAGGATTTTCTCCCTTTATGTACTATTTTTAAATTTTATCACATAAATGCTGAGAAAAGCCTATTTAAATTTATCTAACATACCTAACGTACTAATAGCACGTACGTAAATTAACATCGACTTTCATAATTCATCAACTTTAACACTTTCATTATACTGGTGTTCAGTTGAAGCAAGATGATCAAAGATAGCGCCAAAGGCAACACAGTTGTCCATGGCACGAGCATATGTTCCGCCACCAATAGCAATGGGAACAGCCTTTTTGTCACCTGTTACTTCATGGTAAATCTTCATTAGTTCCACGACAATAGTTGAATCTTGCGGCATATATAATGGTTTATCATAGTGTTGCTCTTTAATAGTTAAATCATACGGTTTTAAAATCGCCTCTAAACGTTTAATAACAACTACTAAATCAGTTTTAACTGGGATACGAATGTTACATCCTAGCATTGAACTTTTTTTATCAATGTTAACAATTCCAACATTAATAGTGAAACTACCTGATTCATCATCTAAGTCACCGAAGTACTTTGTTAAAGCAGTATCTTCATGTAAAATTTCACCAACGAATTGCACTAAATTATGTTTAATATTTAACTCATGACATATTAACAAACTTTGTAATCCTGCATTAACACCTTCACTAGGACGTGAACCATGAGCAGGTGTTCCATGAATAGTAACTTGTTTATCCTTATTTTCAATTCGATATTTTTTATTTTTTCCTAATTTAACAAAGTTATCAACATCAACACCTGAAATAGTACTTGTTGAACACGTAACATTATAAGCATCACCGGCATTAATGTTAAGCGTATTATGTCCTGTTCCAATAATATCCAAATCGATAATTCCTTTTTCAGCGTAAACTAAAGGAAACATACCATCAGGAGTAAAGCCAAAAGTTGGACTTCCTTCTTGTTTCATATATGTATTAATAGAATCTCATGTTGTTTCTTCAGTTAAACCAAAGATAACACGAATGCGACGAGTTGGAACATAGCCATGGTCTTTTAAATATTTTAAACAATATAAAATAATAATGGTTGGACCTTTATCATCTAGAACACCACGACCATATAAGATACCATCAATAATTTCAGGACTAAAAGGAGGAATTTTTCATTCGTCTAAATTACCTGGTGGTACAACATCAAGGTGACCTAATATGGCAAAAATTTCTTCACCCTCACCAAATTCTAAATATCCATATTTACCTTTAGGGTTGCGAACAGCTTTAAACCCTAAACTTTTACCTAAATCCATAGCAAACGTTAATACTTCAGCAACACCAATCCCATAAGGGACATCTTTAGTGGGAGTTTGGGCAAAAGATTTTATTTTAACAATCTCTTTAATTTTTGATATTGCTTGTGGGAAATAAGTATCTTTTAATAATTTTTCATTGAATTCCATATGTTTCACACTCCTAAATAATTATGCAATATTATACAACAATGTTATAAGTTATTAACTTTTACACAGTACTATTATTTATGATATCAATTATAAGTTCATTTAACAATCCCCAACCAGTATTTGTGCAAAATAATTGTTGATTATTAATGATTATTTGACCATTATCCAATAATCTTGTAATTAATTGTTGGTTATTAACCATATCTTTCTTATTTTTTTTTGTTAATTTAACACCACTTCTTAATAGTAAACCTTGCAATAATTTATTAATAAAACATTGATTACTATCAAAATCAGTAATTGTTTTCTGATAAATAATATCATTGCTATTAGTAATTATCTGCGCTCCCTTATTAGTTTCTATATAAGAAACAGCATCTGGCCCTAATCCATAATAACTTTCTAATAAACAATAACCAATAGTATATTGTGAATAGTTATTACTATTTTTTGCATAACTATAATATTCATAATTATGGTAATTATGAAGTGTTAAAAAATAATTAATTATTTTTTTAAACTGTAAGTTAACATATTCATCAGCATTATCAAAACTAATGTGTGGTGCTTGCAAGAAAATGCACTGTTGTAAATCATATAATAATTGCTGTTTTGTTTGGTTAGGAATATTATAATTTAAATCAAGTGAAAAATTAGTAAAGCCCATCTTAATACTATTATGAATAGTAGCATTGATTGGTTCTTGTTGAAATGTTGTCACTTTTCATACTAAACGGTTAACACTAAATGTTTGTAATAATTTTAGCATATTATCATTAATAGTATTAACACTAGTTTCAAAACTATATTGATTAATATTTTTGACAATAGGTGCTAATAGTGATAATAATCTTTTTAAAAATAACAAAGAAATTGCTTTAGTACTATTAGCAATATAAATTGTTTTTAATGTTAAATCATATTGTTTAATGATAAGTTTTAGCTCATGTGCTATTTTTGTTAAAAACTGTTGTGCACCTTGAAAATCATCATAGTTTAAATCAGGAATATATAAATATAAATGTTGAATTTTAAATGTATGTTTCATAATTAAATAATACTACTTTTATCAAAATATTAATAATAAAATTAGGAAAAATGTCATTAAAATATTAAATAAATTATTCTTAATATTTATAATACACCTACATTACATTACTACTGCATTATATTCATGTGTTGATGATTGACAATGTCAACTATCACTAGTATTTATTACTTCTGTATTAAAACCCTCTCTTGTTTCAATATTATTATATTCATCATTGTTTTCATTAAAGTTTGGTGATACGTTTTCTTTTAAAAAGTAAATTTGAATTTTATTATAAATATCAAACGGACTTCTCCCCACAAGTACATGTGGGGAGAATTCCGTAATATTATTTAAATAAGTTTTTTTATATTCAAGATTTTCTTTTCATAAATACATATATATTCTCCTTTTTTAACTATTTATATCTAATTCCATTACTAATATTTCATAATTTGTAATAAATGCTTTTGTAGTAACTATTCTTTCAAAATTATTATCATTTAATATAGGATGTTTATAATTTTTATGAAAATTAATAGCATTTTCAATTTTAGTAAATACTTTATATTTTGTTTCATCTGTATAATTAACTTTATATTTTAATAAATAAGCATATTGCATTATCTTTCCCCCTTTCTTAATTATTTTAAAAATAACAATCAATCTTTAACTAATTATGGCATTTCATTAATTATTTTTTTATAATCATTAATCGCTTCTTCTAATATGTTAATTTCAGTAAATTTAAAACAATTCTCAATATGTAAATCAAAATCTCTATCAATTTTGATATCATGTTTTCTATATTTTTCATTAAATTCATTTCTAGTCATTTTATTTCTCCTTTTTTAATATTGACCGTTGCCTACAGCAGAAAGGTCAATATATTAATACGTATATGTTTGCGGTTCTTGTTCACTAGTGGTGACAAGACCTAAATAAATTAAATATATATTACTAATTATTTAATTTATGTTAATATATAATTGATAAGCTGTGTATGTAATATATAACCCCCTTTATGTGTAATGATTTAAAAATAGAAATAAAACAGGGTTTATGGTTAAACTATTTCCTATGCGCTAATATAAATCAATCTCAATTAGATAATTTAACAATTCTATTAATATTTTAAAATCACGCTTTTATCCTGATGTAGAAGTATTTACATTTCGTACTCACAATTTGACTTCTACGACAGTGGATTTAATTCTTAACAAAAAAAGAACGATAGTTATATCGTTCTTGTTAGTTTTAAATCTATCTATTAAATTAATGCGCCCTATTATTAGATTTCTATCTTGGTGTTAAAAAGTATAGTAAACTTGCTCCTGATGTGATTAAACAAATTTTAAAATATTTTACTGATGGTAAAAGATATCGTGATATTTGCGATACTTTTATAGAAGACTTAATAAGTAATAGTACTGTTTGTAGAAAATTTCAATTACCAAAAATTAATATTCATAAAATACCATTAAAATCAAAACAAACTTTATATATAAATATTGATGACGGACATCGAAAATTTAAATTTAATGATAACCATAATAGTAAAAATTGTAAAAAATGTTCTATGAGATTAATAGTATTTTGTACTGGCAAAAAGAAAAATGGAAAATTAATTAAGGCTTTTCTCCCTTTATGTACTATTTAAATTTTATCACATAAATGCTGAGAAAAGCCTATCTACGGACTTCTCCCCACATTTTTAAATTAAACATATCATTACAGTTTCAAAACTAGGTATGTTATTGAATTTATATGCAGCTTCTTTTGCATATAAATGAATATGATGTTTTGCAACTTTGATATGTGTTTAAATGTTCTTCGTATATGTTTTCATACTGACTCAATTTGGTTGGTATTTACACCAGTTTTTGAAACATAGCCATCTTGATGGTTAACTGTTTCATGCTTAGTGAAAACCGATTTCAAATCGCGATATCCTTTTCAAGAATCAGTATGTACATCACACTTTGAAGAAATGTGGTTTATTGCAAACTGCCAAAGATTTTTACTGTTTGCGTTTTTCAATACTTTCACAATCAGATTGTTGGTTGTTTTTTCATAAATACCAACAATCAAGGTTTTGTTCAACAAGGATCTTCCTTGTTTTTTAAAACCCATATGCGAAAGATACATTTCATCCATTTGCACTATGCCCTCAACAATGAATTGAGGTTCTTGTTTAGCAATGGAACTTCGGATTTTATGACCCATTCTTCAAGCTGTTTTCAAGGTCACTCCCAATTCTTTTGCAACATCAGTTGATGGAATTCCATGTTTGGTGTTTATTCATCTAAAGATGAGATAAAACCAAGATATTAAAGGTGTTTGTGACTTTGAAAATATAGTGCCCGTGAGCATACTGAATGTTTGATGACATTTCAAACATCTCATTTTTCTTAAATTAGAAGTATTCAAATTAAAACTAGAACACCTAATACATTTGCTTTGTTTCAAACTTGCTATATATGCAAGACATTGTTTTTCAGTTTGAAAAGTATTATTGAACTCATTCAATTTCATTGTTTCCTCCACAAGTACATGTGGAGAGAAGTCCGTTAACATATTAGCAATTGCTGTAATTTTTTGTTGGGCTGGTTTTGCCCCTAGTCTTCAATTATCTGTTCGCTCTGGTCAGACCATTCAACATTGTTGATGATTTAAAATGGGGAACAGCATAAAAATCATCACTGCTGGGTGTTGAATAAATTTTTTGTGCCATTGGTAGCATTCCTTTCTGTGTTGCTACTGAATAGTTCCCTTATTTTATTGATAATTCCTTTTTTTATTATACTGGTAATTTTAAAAATTTGAGTTTAAATTTTAATTATTATTGCAATTGAATTAACATGTTTAAACTAATGATGTATAGTAATAGTAAGGTTGGAGTCATTTGTCCTGACAGTGCGTTTATTATTCAAACCAGGTTTTTAATTAAACAATAAAAAATATCTATTTTTTGTAAAGAATAGATATTTTAGTGTTAATGAAATTTATTTTTAAGATTGACTAGTAATAGAAAAAATAACAAGTCCAACAATATTATTCGCTTGAAAGACAATTTGAACAGCATTAGGATGTATTACATTGTTACTTTAACGTTAGTATCTGGTTTTACCATTAACGTTGCTGCTGCACTATAGAACTCATCTGGTAATCTGTCACCTTGAGTATCAAATTTATAAATAGTATTTAAAACTGGAAAATATGTTCAATCTTTTTGTAAAGAATTATAAGTATTTTCACTTAATAGTAAACTGGCACTAACTAAAAACGGATCTGATGTATTAATAATTAAATTTTGATTTGTTTGGATTTTATCGGTAGTATGTTCATGATTTTGATGAAATAATTGTCCGCTACTAACACCAATCATACTTGCTATTAAAGTTGTTGCTAATATTTTTTTCATAGTTATCACTTTTACTACCATTATAGCAACTATAGTATGAAAATTTCAAAAAATTTAGCCTTTAAAAGTCAGTCTAATTATGGAAATAGACTTGATTTATTGCTTTAATTTAAGTATTAAAATTATTTATTATTATTCATTGTTATTTGAATTTTTTTTAATGTTTGAAAGAATTTCATCAATCTTTTTAACTTTAGTACTAGTTTCATCATATTTAAAACGGAGAATCGGTACTTTATATTTACTACTAGTTTTAGCTAAAGCACTACGACAGAAACCTTTCGCCTTTTCTAAAGCTACACTTACTGCTTTGATATCAATGTTATCAAAGTAAATAGTTCAATAAATGGTTGCATAACTATTATCTTTAGTAATTTTAACATCAGTAATAGTAATATCTTTGAATAAAATATTGTTAGCTTGTGTTTTAAGAATAATGTTTATTTCTTTTTTAAAAGCACTTGCTTGTTGCTCTAATTTTAATAAGGCCATGTTATTTCTCCAATACTTCCTCAACTAAGAATGATTCAATAATATCATTTTCTTTTAAGTCATTATAGTTTTTAATAGTAATTCCACATTGCGTTTCTTTTTTTGCTTCTTTTAAATCATTTTTTTCATGTTTTAAAGTGCTAATATCACCAGTGTAAATTACAACATCATCACGAATGATATGAACTTTACTATTACGTTTAATTAACCCATCAATAACCACACAACCAGCAATTGTTCCTACTTTTGAGAAGTGAAAGGTTTGGATTACTTGTGCTTGACCAAGGACTTTATCTTCAAAAGTTGGCTCTAGTAGTCCTTTAGCGGCTAATTGTAGTTCTTCAGTTACTTTGTAAATAATGTTATGTAACCTGATTTCAACGCCAGCATTTTCTGCTGCGGTGCGAACAACATTATTAGGGCGAACATTGAAACCATAAACAATACTATTTGAAGTTTGGGCTAGTTTAATATCAGATTCACTAATTCCGCCAACATTGGCCCGAATAAATTTAACAGTAATATCATTAACATTAATTTTTTGTACGGCTTGCACAATTGCTTGGACTGAACCTTGCGTGTCAGCACGAATAATAACGTTAATTTGTTTTAATTCACCATCAGATGCATCTTGTACTAAGTTACCTAAAGTAATTTGACGATTATTACGTGATGTATTTGTTTCTTGTGTTTTTCGTGCAAGAGCTACTCTTTGTGCTGTTTTATCATCATTAAAAACAATAAATGATTCACCAGGACTAGGTGCAGTTTCAAAACCTAATACTTGGACAGGCATTGATGGCCCTGCTTTAGTAATTTCTTTTCCTAAATCATTGATTAAGCGTTTAATTTTTCCTTTAACACTACCTGCTACGACAATATCGGTTACTTTTAATGTTCCACCTTGTACTAATAATGTACAAATTGATCCAACGTTTTTATCATGGTGTGATTCAATAACTGTTCCATTAGCAATGCGACTAGGATTAGCTGTTAATTCTTTAAGTTCTGCAACTACTAGTATCACTTCTAACAAGTCATCAATACCTTGATGTTTTAAGGCACTACCATAAACAAAGATAGTATCACCACCTCATTCTTCACTAGTTAATCCACATACTGATAGTTCATTCATAATGCGGTCAGTGTTAACGGTAGGTTTATCCATTTTGTTAACAAAAACAATAATGGAAACGCCAGCTACTTTGGCATGGTCAATAGCTTCACGGGTTTGAGGCATAACACCATCATCAGCAGCTACTACTAATATGACAATATCGGTAATTTTAGAACCACGAGAACGCATTTCTGTAAATGCTTCGTGACCTGGTGTGTCAATAAAAGTAATTAGTTTATTAGTGGCAGTTTTTACTTGATAAGCACCGATGTGTTGGGTAATACCACCATGCTCTTTGTGTGTAATTTTAGAATTACGAATGGTATCTAGTAGTGTTGTTTTGCCGTGGTCAACGTGTCCCATGATGGTTACCACTGGTGGGCGTTCTACTAGTTTTTTCGGGTCATTATCTAATTCTATATTTTCTAATAGGTTTTCATAAGTAATGACTTTGGTTTCTTCAAAGTCAAAACCTCATTCTAAACAGATTTCAGCCATGCTATCTTTGTCCAATACTTTATTTTGATTAAATAGTTGACCTTTTTTCATGAAGTATCGGATGATGTCGGTTACTGGGTGATTTAAACTTTTGGCAAATTCTGATATTGTTAGTGGTTCACTAAATAAGAATGTTCCTTTTTCGTTAATTCGTGATGTTTTTTGTTTTAATTGTTGGTTAATATTTTGTGTTTGTTGAGATACTCGTTTTTTTGCCATGTGCATCTCGCCTTTCGTTTGGGAAAATTAGTCTCAATTTTCTTGGATTTCTTTTATTAGTGCATCATAAAATTCATTGGGAATTTTTGTTTTTAGCGCACGTGCTAATCCCTGATTTTTTTTCAATTGAGGAATTAAATTCAATCTGGGTTGGATGTAAGCACCACGACCAGCATGTTTACCAGAAGTATCAATTAGCAGTGTCCCGTCTTTGGTAACAACAATTCTAATTAGTTCGCGTTTTGGTAAAATAGTGTTAGTAATAACACATTTGCGCATAGAGATTTTTTTGCGTTGGATTAATGGGTGATTTTCCATAAACTCCTCCTTTTATTTAATAACGAACTTTATTATTTCAGTGAGTTTTCTTTTTCAACTCTTTGATAAAATTATCGTACTCGTTTTCTTTAATATTACCATTTCAAGTGAATTTAATATTGTTTTCTTGTGCTTGTTCTAATGAAGAAATATTAATGTTTCAGTGAGTAACTCCAGCTGCTAGTTTTGCTGCCATGCCATTTTTACCAATGGCTAATGATAACTGTTCAGTTGGGACAATAATATTAGCTTGTTTATTTTGTTCGTCAATCGTAATTGAAATAACTTTAGCAGGTGTTAAAGCGTTAATAATATAAGTTTTAATATCAGGGCTTCAAGCAATAATATCAATTTTTTCACCACTTAGTTCAGTAGTAACTAGTTTTGTTCGTTCGCCGTTTTTACCAATACAAGCTCCGATTCCATCAATACTTGGGTCATGACTTAAAATGGCTACTTTAGCACGAATCCCAGGAATGCGGGCCACATCTTTTATTTCAATTACGCCTTGAGCAATTTCTGGTACTTCTAATTCTAGTAAACAACGTAAGAAGTTGGGATGAGTTCTTGATGCTAAGATTTGACCATAGTTTTTATTTTTAATGATGTCCTCAACATAAAATTTAATGTGTTCAGTATTAACAATTGGTGTATCTTTGGTTGGAATTTCATTAGGAATTTGATTTTGACGTGGTAAAAAGGCATAAGCACGTCCAATTTTAATAAGCATGTATGTTTCTTCTCTGCTTTCAACAGTACCAATTAAGATATGGTCTTTTTTGTCAATGAATTCATCGTAAATTGATATTTTTTCAGCTTCACGAATTGATTGTTTGACTACTTGAATAGCTTGAAAAATTGATAAACGTGAAAATTGATCAGTGGGGATTAGTTTGGTATATGTATCACCAATCGTTAAATCTGGATTTAACTTTTTAACAGTTGATAAAGCAATTTCAGTATCAATATCTTCTACCTTTGCTACTACTTTTAAATCTTGATAAATTTTAATTTCGCCTTTTTGCAAAGCAATTTCAACACGGATATTTTCAAGTGTATCACTTTGACTTTGACGTTCATAAGCTTTAATTAACCCTTCCTTTAAAGCTTCGATAATGTCTTCTTCATTAATTTGTTTTTCTTCAGCGATTTCTTTAATTGCTGCTAAAATAACCTCATTGCGTTCTTTTTCGCTCATTTTATCCTCCTTAAAGTTTGGTAAATAAATTATGTTTTTATAATATTTGAAATAGATTTATTTCAAAATGTTTATATATTAATTATTCCCTGATAAAGAAAGATTAATATATTACATTAAAAATAATAAAGACAGCTTGTAGCTGTCTTGCTATAATTCTAATTCATAAATTATTATACAATAATCTTATTGATAAAACAATATTTTCAAACAATAAAATTTATTTTACAGTAACTTTGAACACCTATAATTTAGAAAGAAAGACAAATTTGCTAGTTTTTAATGACTTAGTTACTAAACTTTGTTATGATAAATAGTGTTTAGATATAGATATTAGAAAAACATAAGGTTATATTATTCAATAATAAAAGAATGGTGGATAAGTGTATATGTTTAAAAAAGATGGTGTTATTAGTCTAATTGACTATTTTAATATGACAATTATGGTTAATTATCTTAATTTGGAAAAAACTAAATCACAAAAGAAAATTGATAAGAACTTAAAATTTGAAATTGAAAATGTGATGTTGGATTTGAGAAGTTTATTTTTACAATTAGAAGGCTTAGTAAAAACTATTAATACTAATAAAACGCAAATTATATTTAAAAAGGCTTTTCTCCCTTTATGTACTATTTTTAAATTTTATCACATAAATGCTGAGAAAAGCCTATCTACGGACTTCTCCCCACATTTTTAAATTAAACATAGCATTACAGTTTCAAAACTAGGTATGTTATTGAATTTATATGCAGCTTCTTTTGCATATAAATGAATATGATGTTTTGCAACTTTGATATGTGTTTTAAATGTTCTTCGTATATGTTTTCATACTGACTCAATTTGGTTGGTATTTACACCAGTTTTTGAAACATAGCCATCTTGATGGTTAACTGTTTCATGCTTAGTGAAAACCGATTTCAAATCGCGATATCCTTTTCAAGAATCAGTATGTACATCACACTTTGAAGAAATGTGGTTTATTGCAAACTGCAAAAGATTTTTACTGTTTGCGTTTTTCAATACTTTCACAATCAGATTGTTGGTTGTTTTTTCATAAATACCAACAATCAAGGTTTTGTTCAACAAGGATCTTCCTTGTTTTTTAAAACCCATATGTGAAAGATACATTTCATCCATTTGCACTATGCCCTCAACAATGAATTGAGGTTCTTGTTTAGCAATGGCACTTCGGATTTTATGACCCATTCTTCAAGCTGTTTTCAAGGTCACTCCCAATGCTTTTGCAACATCAGTTGATGGAATTCCATGTTTGGTGTTTATTCATCTAAAGATGAGATAAAACCAAGATATTAAAGGTGTTTGTGACTTTGAAAATATAGTGCCCGTGAGAATACTGAATGTTTGATGACATTTCAAACATCTCATTTTTCTTAAATTAGAAGTATTCAAATTAAAACTAGAACACCTAATACATTTGCTTTGTTTCAAACTTGCTATATATGCAAGACATTGTTTTTCAGTTTGAAAAGTATTATTGAACTCATTCAATTTCATTGTTTCCTCCACAAGTACATGTGGGGAGAAGTCCGAAAATTAATTTAGATCTAGTAGACTTTTTAGTTCAGTTTCACTTAAGTTAGTAATTAGTTGTGCATCATCAGAACTATCAATTACAGAATCAATCATTGCTCGTTTTTTATCTTGAATGGTAATTATTTTTTCTTCAATTGTGCCTTTGGTAATTAGTTTGATGACTTGGACAACTTTTTTTTGTCCAATGCGGTGGGCACGGTCAGTAGCTTGGTTTTCTGTTGATGGATTTCATCATGGATCAAAGTGAATTACAACATCAGCGCTAGTTAAATTAAGACCAACTCCTCCTGCTTTTAAAGAAATTAGAAATACGCTAATATTTTTATCATTATTAAATTCTTCTACCATCGCTAAACGTGATTGGGTTTTAGTGCTACCATCTAAATAAAGAAAGTTAATATTTAATTTTTCACAAATGGGAGCAATATTTTTTAAAACACAAGTAAATTGAGAGAAAATTAAAATTTTATGTCCTAAACCAATTAACTCTGATAGCATGTCTTTTAAAGCATCAATTTTAGAACTTTCATTAGCATAACCTTCATTTAAAATACTAGGGTCACAACAAATTTGACGTAACATTGTTAAGACAGCTAAAATTTTAATTTTGCTTTGGTTAAAACCTTTAGTATCAATGGTAGCATCTAAATCTTTTTTGGCAGCACTCACGTAGGCACTATACATTTTTTTCTGACGGTCAGTCATCTCAATAATAATTTTATTTTCAATTTTATCAGGTAACTCTAAAGTTACATCTTTTTTTAATCTTCGCAAAATAAAAGGTTGTACTTTACTATTTAATTCGTTTAATAACAGTTTATCTTCATTTTTAACAATTGGTGTTTCATATTGTTTTTTAAATTTATGGTGTGATAATAAGAAACCAGGTAATACAAAATCAAAGATTGATCATAGCTCTGTTAAATTGTTTTCAATTGGTGTTCCTGTTAGGGCAAACCGAATTGGAGCATTAATATCTTTAGTAGCTTTGGCATTTAACGAAGTAGGATTTTTAATGTGTTGGGCTTCATCAATAAAGCAATGAGAAAATGATAGAGATTCATATTGAGTAAAATCACGTCGTAATAGTGGATATGAAGTAATTAACACTTGGTAATTTTGATGATCAGATAAGATAGATTTTCTTGTCGCTTTGTCACCAGCAATAACAATAGTTTTTATGTGAGGAGCAAACTTATTGAATTCACTTTCTCAGTTGTAAATAATAGAAGCAGGGCCAATAATTAATATTGGTTTCATGCTGGGATTTTCTTCGTATTCTTGAGCAATATAACTAATAGTTTGTAATGTTTTTCCAAGACCCATTTCATCAGCTAGAATGCCACCAAACCCAATTCCGGCTAAGGTTTTTAATCATTGATGACCTTTGATTTGATAATCACGTAATGTAGCATTAAGGTTTGAATTAATAGTAATTTTATTTTCTGCAAAATTTTTAACTTTTTTAACAAAATCTTTAAAAAATTGATCTTTTTTAATTGACACACCTTTAAATGATTTTAGTTGTTGCTCTAAAAAGAAGGCGTTAAATTTTGGTAATTTTAATTTACCAGGTGCTAGAACATTTACTGGGACATCAAATTTATCAATCAATTTCGCAAATTTTTGTAGTGTTTTATTTTGCAAGTCAATAATCGCACCATCTTCTAAGCGGTGATATTTATTAGTAGATTTCATGGCATTAAAGATTGCTTGTAGTTCTGTAGCAGGGATTTTGCCTAAGGAAAAATCAAATTCTAACAGACTATTTTCTGGGTTTAGACGAACAGCACTAGTAACTAATTTAAACTCAATAAAACGTACTTTTTTAAAATCATCAGTATAATAAATGGTTGAATGTTCTTCTAATGGTGGTAGGAATTGGTCTAGTAATTTCATAATATCATTAATATCACTTAAAAATAGTTGATTATCTTGTTTAACAAATGGTAGTAAATTGATAAAATTATAGTATTTTTTTTCTTTATCATAATCACGGATTACTAGTTTTGTAGGGTGATTACGATTATTATCTATATCAAAAAAGACTTTACTGTAATTAAAAATTGGTTTTAAGATTACTGATTTTCCATCAAAATCAAAGTAACTTTCAATTACTAAACTGTTATTTTCAACATATTCTGGTATTTGTTCATCAATAGTAACAATATCTGTTTCTTGTTTTAAAACAGGAATAATATATTGAAATGCTTCTTGACTACCCTTTTCATCAAATAAAATTTCATTTTTATTTTGCAAGTTCATGGTTTGTAAAATAAACCCACTACTATTAAGATATTTATCTTGTAAAAATGATATTTTATTGTTATCGAAAATGGTTTGTAGGCGGATAGTTAAAAATAAAGGGTTAGTCTTTTCATTTTTAATTAGAATTTTATTATCTTGGAGTTTAACACTTAAATTAACTTGGTAGTATTTTTCAGTTATGGGAACATTAGCATATAAAGTATCTTTTATTACTAAATCAATTCTTTCATTTTTCATAAACTTGAAAAAACGTTCCGTTTGTAACGCTAACATATTAAAACAATTGCTTCTATTTTTATGATAAACATAGTTAAATTGTGCTATTTGGGAATGATTAAACAACTCTGTTTCTTCTTTTAAAAATTTTAATAATCTTAAAAATTTGTTACTATATTGTTCTGATTCAGGAATTAAAGGAATACCATAAAGATTGGCAAAACGTCTTTCTTGCACAAATGTCGGTTTTTCTTTCATTAATAATTCCAAAAATTCATTAATATCTTTTACTTCTTGGAAATTTTTAATTCCGACACTAAATTTTAATGCAGCTTTGTTTTCATTAATAATTTCACATGTAATTTTACAATCAATAGTATCTGTTGTTACAATTTTATTAGATGATTGTTGCATTTTAAAAAAGTTAATTAAATCAGTAGTTGGTTGGAGAAAGCCACTTCATTGTAAAATATCTCCATTTGATTTATAAAAACAATAAAGTAAAGCACCAATAATATGTTTACAATCAGATCGATTAGTTAAAACATACATGCAATTACATGTTACCTTTTCTAACTCAACTTTATTATTAAAATATAAAAAACTAATTCCAACTTTATACTCTTCATTACTTTGTGAAGCTAAACAGGAAAAAATAAAAATCAATTGATTTCTTTCATTACTGATATTAATTATTTCTTTTTTAAGTAATGTTAAATAATTATTTTTATATATGCTTTGACCACGATATAATATTGTAGTTGGTGCTATTTGTTTAATGAATTCAATATTAAAATTTGACATTTTAGTTATTTTTGCTCCTTCAATTTAGTTAAAAGTTATTATATAATTATACCTAAAAGTATATTTTTAAAATATAGAAAAACTAAATATTTTAAAATTATTCCTGTGTCCCAAAATGAGATATTATTATTGTGATCTTAATCTAAATTGTGGATCATTGGGGAATATTAATTTTACTATAATTTTTTTACGGACTTCTCCCCACATGTACTTGTGGAGGAAACAATGAAATTGAATGAGTTCAATAATACTTTTCAAACTGAAAAACAATGTCTTGCATATATAGCAAGTTTGAAACAAAGCAAATGTATTAGGTGTTCTAGTTTTAATTTGAATACTTCTAATTTAAGAAAAATGAGATGTTTGAAATGTCATCAAACATTCAGTATTCTCACGGGCACTATATTTTCAAAGTCACAAACACCTTTAATATCTTGGTTTTATCTCAATTTGGATTATCAATATATATTTTTTCAGTTTCAGTAATGACTGCTTGGTCATTTTCATAAGCAGTTTGTAATTCAACTGACATAATGCCCCATTTTCTTAATAATTGAGTTAGTACAGTTTTAAGTGCCGTTGCTTCAAAACTACTAACAATAAATTTTTTATTTTTTTTATAAGTTTCACTATAAGTATTAAAATGATTTTCTATTTCTTCTTTACTCATATATAAATATTTTTCATAACCATTTTTTAATTTAAAATAAGCAACATAACCAATTACTGGTGCTTTTAAACGTTCTAATTCATTTTGTATTCAAGTAAATTTAATACCTTTTAATCTATCTATTTTTTTAATTTCACCAAGTCTTACATCACTAACGTTAATTTCTTTATATTGTTGACTACGTAATGCTAATTGAATATAACCTTTATAACCCATTTGAAATTGTGCTTTACCTTTAAAAGGTACAACTCAACAATAACCAAAGTTTTTTTCTAATGGTAAATTTAATAATGTTGCTTGATAACAACTTTCTAATATAGTTCCTAAATTAGCATTTACTAAACCTAAATTATTTTTAATTGCTAATACATTACTTTTAAATCTTTGTATTTCTTTTTCATTAATAATACTCCCTTGATTTTTATTAGTAAATCATTGTTCAATAGTTAATTGATTTTTATTAATATTACTTAAATTATTAGTCATTTTTTATTTCTCCTTCTACTTTCATTTTTTAAATTTTTTAAATCTATTATCTAAATGTACTTCAATATTTTTATTTAGATTAATAACTAAATGACTATTAATAATAATTCAATTATTTAGATTACTATCTAATTTTTTAGGTAATTTATCAAATTCAATTGAATTACAAGAATAAATAGTTTTTTCTTTAATTGTTTTTTCAGTAATCATTTTTATCATTCTTTTCTATTCATATTTATTTATCCTTGTTTTTAATAAACTTAATTCATATTTAATTTGTTTTCTAATTTCAAATTCAATTACTTCATCCTGCGCATATTCTAATAATTCATTTAAATATTTAATTTTTTCTATTTCTTCTTTATTTAAATTATTCATTTTCATTTTTAATTTCTCCTTTAAAATATTTTGTTTTTGCATTAAATCATTCAATTAATAATTCATTTGTTATTTCAATTTCTATTTCTTTTTGTTCATTTTTATTTGTTAAATATACATAAGTTTTATTAAATAGACTTATACCATTATTTTGTAATATTCAATAATAAGCAGTTAATTGTAATTTAATTCTTTTTAATTTATCTTTATCAATACAAGCATAAGTTTTATAATCAACTAAATAATACTTATTTTGTAATTTATCTAAATAAACTAAATCTGGTGTTCCGGCAATATCATTATGACTAATTGGTTTTTCAATAATAAATTCAAAATTATTTTTATCTTTAAATTTTTCTTTTAAAAATATTAATGATTTTTCACAATAAGAATAATTTATTTCATTTGTTAAAGGTTTTAATTTTTTTAATAAATCATTAATAATATTTTCTTTATTAATATTAATTAAATATAATTCATTAAGTTTATGAACTCATTTACCACGAACTGCAGCATTTTTTAAAACTTCTGGTGATATATGACTATAACCAAAACCTAAATAATTATCAATAATTCTAGAAACTGATATTAATTCTTTATCTTCTAAAAAATATTGATGTGTATCTTTTTAAAAATTAAATTATTCATAATTACTTAACCTTTTAAAACATTTATTACATGTTCTATTATTTATAGATGATTTTTTACGACAAATATCACAACTATTAGTAATAATATTATTTAAATAAGTTTTTTTATATTCAAGATTTTCTTTTCATAAATACATATATATTCTCCTTTTAACTATTTATATCTAATTCCATTACTAATATTTCATAATTTGTAATAAATGCTTTTGTAGTAACTATTCTTTCATAAGTATCATTTAATATAGGATGTTTATAATTTTTATGAAAATTAATAGCATTTTCAATTTTAGTAAATACTTTATATTTTATTTCATCAGTATAATTAACTTTATATTTTAATAAATAAGCATATTGAATTATCTTTTCTCCTTTCTTAATTATTTTAAAAATAACAATCAATCTTTAACTAATTGTGGCATTTCATTAATTATTTTTTTATAATCATTAATTGCTTCTTCTAATATGTTAATTTCAGTAAATTTAAAACAATTCTCAATATGTAAATCAAAATCTCTATCAATTTTGATATCATGTTTTCTATATTTTTCATTAAATTCATTTCTAGTCATTTTATTTCTCCTTAAAAATTTTTTAATATTGACCGTTGCCTACAGCAGAAAGGTCAATATATTAATACGTATATGTTTGCGGTTCTTGTTCACTAGTGGTGACAAGACCTAAATAAATTAAATATATATTACTAATTATTTAATTTATGTTAATATATAATTGATAAGGTATGTATGTAATATATAACCCCCTTTATGTGTAATGATTTAAAAATAGAAATAAAACAGGGTTTATGGTTAAACTATTTCCTATGCGCTAATATAAATCAATCTCAATTAGATAATTTAACAATTCTATTAATATTTTAAAATCACGCTTTTATCCTGATATAGAAGTATTTACATTTCGTACTCACAATTTGACTTCTATGACAGTTGATTTAATTCTTAACAAAAAAAGAACGATAGTTATATCGTTCTTGTTAGTTTTAATCTATGAGTTAAAGTTATGCGCCCGGTTTAAGATAAACTCCTGATTCTATGTTAACAGCTACTACTACGGGTATATCTGTAGTTACTTCTACTGGTGTTACTATTGTGTTATTGTTTGATGATTCGTAAAGATATTGGGTATAAGTGCTTGTAACATTTTGAATGTGTTTTGTAACGCAAGTAGCAGGGCATAGGTCATAACTTGAGGATAAGTCAACTGCAGGCTGTAAATTTTGTAATTCTTGATTTAAAGTCTCTATTTTATTTTGTAATTCAATTTCTGTTGACAGTCTTTGCTGGTTTTGAATTGTTAATTGTTGGTTTTCTATTTCAAGTTGTGTTAATTTGCTAGTTACTTCTTTAAGCAATGTTTCATTCTTTTTTAGTTTTTCTTGTAATTTACGTTTCTCTTTTTGAGTATTTGAATTTTGAATTTGATTAGTTAATTCTTTGTTTACTTTGACAAGATTATCTTTTTCATTTTTTAACAAGGCTTTTCTCCCTTTATGTACTATTTTAAATTTTATCACATAAATGCTGAGAAAAGCCTTATTTTATTTTCTTTTATCTCTTTTAGAATTGATGTTGTAAAAATATCTTTTGTACTATCTTTTTTTCAAATCTATAGTGTTTTTATTTTTAACTGAAGTTGAAAAGCTTTAACAATATCAAGATTACGGGTAATCATTTCTTCAGTAATTAATTCATAAGATTTAGCCATTTCAATTATTCCTCTCTTATGTTCTTAAATAAAAAATGCAAATCTCTAAACTTGTAAAAAAGTTTAAGGACTTACATTTTTAATATTATAACACGAATATTTTAATAACGTAATATTAATCATCAATATGGGAAATAGATAAAGATTAGGTTAATTATATCAATATTGATTGATGTTTATTTTTAATTCTGTTATAAATAACTTGTATTTTAAAAACTAATAATTATATTCTGTTCAAAAAGGCTCCTTTATAGAAATACGCTACTGCGCCCATCCTATGTCCAAAGACATTTTATGGGTCAACAGCAACAGTCGGATTAAGGCTTTTGCTAATGTAGCTGGTAGTATACCCTAAGCTATATCGTGCTCATTCTGCAACGAGGGAATATTAATGTCCTGCTATTTTTTGTAATTATCACGACTTTATTCTCTTTGAATAAAGTTTTTTTATTTATAGTATACAATTAAAGTAAACAAGTTTAGAACTGGGGTTTTGTGTCATGCGCTTTTGAAAGAAGAAACATAAAGAACTAAAAACAACGACTATGTTTAAAAAATTCTCCCAAATGTCAAAAGAAGAAGCCATCAAAAAATTAAATGGTAATATGAAAGGTTTAAAAATCAATGATGTTGAAGATAGAATCAAAGAATATGGGAAAAATATTTTTTCTCATAAACGTTTTGTCTGATACAAAAAATTAGTTCATAATATTATTAATCCATTTATTATTATATTAACATTAATTGTTATTTATAATTTTATTAGTTATAGTGTGATTGATGATAGCGATGATCGTAATGTCGATTTGTTTAGTGCTATTATTGTGTTAGTGATGATTGTAATGAGCGTATTTATTTCTTATTTTCAAGATTATCGTTCCTATAAATCATCAGAAAAATTAAGACAATTAATTGAAACAACCGCCAGTGTTTTTCGATTTCAGGACAAAAATAAAAATATTGATTTTAATGATTTAAATAGTATTTCAAATTTTACGCAAGAAGTACTAATTGAGAATTTAGTACCTGGTGATATTATTTTCTTATCTTCAGGTGATATGATTCCTGCTGATGTTCGAATTTTAGCATCAACCGATTTATTTATTAATCAAGCAGCCTTAACAGGTGAAACCTTACCAGTAGAGAAACACGCTATTGACCCCACTAACGATGTTAAGAAAAGTAGTATCTTGGAACTACAAAACTTATGTTTTATGGGAACAAGTGTTGTTTCTGGTGGTGCTATTGCTATTGTTATGGCGACAGGTGCTAATACATACTTTGGTTCGATTGCTAGTGCTGTCACAGGAAAACGACCTACTACTAGTTTTAATAAAGGTATCAAAAAAGTAAGTTATATTTTAGTTGGTTTTATGTGTGTGATGGTACCATTAATTTTTATTGTTAATGTCGTTACTAAAGAAAGTATTTTAACTGCGTTAATCTTTTCAATCTCGGTTGCTGTAGGTATTACCCCAGAAATGTTACCAATGATTGTTAGTGCTAATCTAGCACGAGGTGCTGTAAAATTATCACGTAAAAAAGTTATTGTTAAAAATTTAACTAGTATTCAAAATTTCGGCGCCATGGATATTTTATGTACCGATAAAACTGGGACATTAACTGAAGACCGTATTGAGTTAGTTAAACATTTAAATCCTGAAGGTGTTGAATCCGATAAAGTGTTAGCAATGGCTTATTTAAATAGTTCTTTTCAAACAGGATTAAAAAATAATATTGATAAAACAATTGTTGAACATATTAAAGCTCATCATAATAGTGTTACTGATATTCCATATCGTAAAATTGATGAAATTCCTTTTGATTTTGCACGACGTAGAATGTCAGTTGTCGTATCAAAAAATAAAGTAACTAACACTTTAATTTGTAAGGGTGCCGTTGAAGAAATATTAAAAATTTGTACACAAGTTGATATTGGTGGCAAAGTTATTACATTAACTGATAAAATTAAAGATAATGTTTTAAAATTAAGTGTTGATCTGAATAATGATGGCTTACGGGTAATTGCTATTGCCTATAAACCATTTACAAGTGATAAAAAAATCTTTAAAATTAGTGATGAAGAAAAATTAATTTTATCAGGATATATTGGTTTTTTAGATGTACCCAAACCAAGTGCTATTAAAGCAATTAATTCATTAAATCAACATGGGGTAGCAGTTAAAATCTTAACTGGTGATAATGAAATTGTTACTAAAGCCATTTGTAAAAAAGTAGGATTAGAACCAGGTGTTCCATTGTTGGGAACTGATATTGAAAATATGGATGACCAACTTTTACGCACTATTGTTGATAAAACAACTATTTTTGCAAAAATGGATCCACTACAAAAAGCACGTATTATTGATATGCTAAAACTAAATGGTTATACTGTTGGATTTTTAGGTGACGGTATTAATGATGCTGTGGCTTTACACCATGCTGATGTGGGAATTTCTGTTAATAGTGCTACTGATATTGCCAAAGAAGCTTCTGATATTATTTTATTAGAAAAAGATTTAGAAGTTCTAGAACAAGGTGTTGTTAGTGGTCGGATTACCTTTGGTAATATTTTGAAATATATTAAAATTACTATTTCTTCTAATTTTGGTAATTCACTAAGTATTTTAATTGCTTCAATTTGATTACCATTTTTACCAATGATGGCTATTCAATTGTTGTTGCAAAACTTGTTATATGATATTTCACAATTAGCAATTCCTTGAGACCGTGTTGATAATGACTTTGTGGCTAAACCACAAAAGTGAGATACTAAGAGTATTTTACCCTTTGCCTTCTGAAATGGTCCTTTAAGTTCGTTCTTTGACATCACCACCTTCTTATTTTTAGGATACGGTTTACATATTTTTAGCAACTATAATAATTCATCAGGAGCAGATGCCTTATATTGAATATCGTTATTTCAAACAGGATGATTTATCTTAGGAGTTACTAGTCAAACCTTAATTGTTCAGTTATTACGAACTTCAAAAATCCCCTTTTTACAAAGTCGTCCATCATGACAGTTATTCAGTACTACCGTTTTAATTACCGGAATTGGGATTTTAATCCCTTATACAGCATTAGGAACTATTATTGGTTTAACAACAATTTCACCAATCTTTTATGTTTATTTATCAGGAGTAGTAGTAGTATACTTCTTTGCTAGTCAATTGTTAAAAATGATTTATATTAAAGTTAATAAACGGTGATTGTAGGTATAAATAATAAAAATATTTATACCTAAGTGGTATTATATTAATGTTATAAGATGAAAGTTATACAAGGAATAGTTAATGCTTTTTATTTTTTTAATGTATCCAAAATTTTCTTTTATTTCCATCTGAACAAGTTTTATAAAAAATGTACTATATCGATCTAATTCAATAGATTTATTAAATGTGTCTTTTCAAATATCACTAATCTCGTTGAACTTAATTGTTCTAGAATATATAGGTCTTATAAAATTGATATGATTATCATTTTTAATATTAAAATAATCATGATTGCTAGATTCAGTTGTCATTAGTTGTACTTTTACATGACTTGGATAAGACTTAATAACAATGACAGGACGATATTTTTGTTTTCCAGTTTCTTTCTCAATATCATTGATTATTTGAACTCTTATACCACGACCTCTTTGTAATTTTCTTCAATCTCAAGATTTATTGGGAGCATGGCGAAGATGTCGATAACTACATCATTGCTGGCAATAGATTCCTTTCTAACCCTCATTACAATCTATAGCAAAATTCACAAAAAGACGAGAAATAAGTATCGTCTTTTTTTGTAATTGTAAGATTTGCAAATTTTATAACCGTCTTTACCACTATTATCAACACGTGCTAGGGACATAAAATAGTGAACCATAACACAGTTGTTCAAAATAGTGGCTAGCATGTGGACTTGCATGTAAAAATAAAAAGTGGAGTGATACCTAATAAAATATACTAACCATGAATAATGGTAATCCTTGGGGTAGGAGCGGATTGGCAACTAGTGTATATAGACCCGTTTTGGGGGACATATTGTAATTAATTCTTTATTCATCAGCACTGCCACCCCCAGTGAGCAATTAATGATTTTATTTTTTCAATGTTAACTGTTAAAAAAAATACTTTTTTACAACAAAGTGATATTGATAATATACTTAGTAAATTAACTTTAATTATTGAACGTGGTATATTTAATCCAAAAATGGGTCGTGGTAAAGAAACTTTAGACCATTTAAGAGGTTTTATTGCTGGACAATTTAATAAATTATTAACAAAAGATATGTTAATAAGTCCAAGTGAATGAAAAAGTTGATGAAGTAAAAGTATTAATGAAGATATTATTAAGTTTGATTGAATAGGAATTGGTCCACGTGCTTGAGATAAAGAATTATCATTAGAAATAGCAAATTGATTAATTAAACAAAATAATTGAAATATAGAAATTAATGACCATGACCAAGCAGAAAGTTTATTAATTGGTTGATATTATATAAATAAGGAGAATAAATAATGATTTGTTATTACTGTAATAAAAAAGCAAGTATTAAATTAAATAATAGAAAATTAAAAGATAAAGATACTAAATTTGAAATGTATTTATGTAATAAATGTTGAAATAATAAAGATTTTGATTAATAGGAGAATAAATAATGAAAAAATATTTATTTATTTGTTCTTGTGATAATGTTTATCTTAGTTTATGAAGAGCAATGTTACATCAAAATTTTCATAAAAGTAAAATTACAGTTTATTTAATAATTTAATAAGAAAAAATTTATAAAAGGAGTAAAAAATGAAAATTAAATGAAAGAAAATGGGTTATAAAAAATTACATAAACATAAATTAAAAATTGAAAGAAATAAAAGAAGAGAAAATAAGGAGAATAATTAATGCAAAAACCAAAACAAGAAAAAGTATTATTAAAATGTATTGTTAAAGATTGTAATAAAAAAGTATTAATTAAATTACAATCTACAGATTTAGAAAATACTTCTATTCAATTTTTTAAAATGTGTAAAAAACATCAATTAGATTTTAATAATAAAGTAAAAGAAATAAAAGAATATTATGATAATAAAATAAAAATTAAGGAGTAAATAATGATAAATTGTACAATAGATGAATTTTTAAATAAATGAAAAAAAGAAAAATATTATAATGTAAGTGTTGGTCATTTTTCAGTTGAACAAGATTTTACTTTAAATTTTAAACAATTACATATTGATAAAAATAATATTGAAGAATTTAAAGAATTGATAAATGATTATGAAATAAATGTAAGAATGTGAAATATAAAAGAAAGATGTAAACAATGTCATCATCATAATTCTCAAATAGAAATTGATGAAGAAGAATAAAATAAGGAGTAAATAATGAATAAAGAAATAGAACAACAAATTAAAGAATTTACTAATCAAATAAATATTAAATTAACTAACACTGAACAAGAAGTATTAAATATAATTATTAATAATTATATAAATATTAGTAAACATTTAATTGACATAAGTGAAAAACATAAAAAAGAACATTAATAATTAAAGGCTTTTCTCCCTTTATGTACTATTTTTAAATTTTATCACATAAATGCTGAGAAAAGCCTATCTACGGACTTCTCCCCACATTTTTAAATTAAACATAGCATTACAGTTTCAAAACTAGGTATGTTATTGAATTTATATGCAGCTTCTTTTGCATATAAATGAATATGATGTTTTGCAACTTTGATATGTGTTTAAATGTTCTTCGTATATGTTTTCATACTGACTCAATTTGGTTGGTATTTACACCAGTTTTTGAAACATAGCCATCTTGATGGTTAACTGTTTCATGCTTAGTGAAAACCGATTTCAAATCGCGATATCCTTTTCAAGAATCAGTATGTACATCACACTTTGAAGAAATGTGGTTTATTGCAAACTGCAAAAGATTTTTACTGTTTGCGTTTTTCAATACTTTCACAATCAGATTGTTGGTTGTTTTTTCATAAATACCAACAATCAAGGTTTTGTTCAATAAGGATCTTCCTTGTTGAACAAAACCCATATGTGAAAGATACATTTCATCCATTTGCACTATGCCCTCAACAATGAATTGAGGTTCTTGTTTAGCAATGGCACTTCGGATTTTATGACCCATTCTTCAAGCTGTTTTCAAGGTCATTCCCAATTCTTTTGCAACATCAGTTGATGGAATTCCATGTTTGGTGTTTATTCATCTAAAGATGAGATAAAACCAAGATATTAAAGGTGTTTGTGACTTTGAAAATATAGTGCCCGTGAGAATACTGAATGTTTGATGACATTTCAAACATCTCATTTTTCTTAAATTAGAAGTATTAAAATTAAAACTAGAACACCTAATACATTTGCTTTGTTTCAAACTTGCTATATATGCAAGACATTGTTTTTCAGTTTGAAAAGTATTATTGAACTCATTCAATTTCATTGTTTCCTCCACAAGTACATGTGGGGAGAAGTCCGTAATTAAATTATACATATTTAATAAATATTTATGATATAAAAATAATATAAACTTAATAATAGTTTTTAACTCATTATTTTAATAAAAAATAAATGAGTTTTTTAATTTAGATAAGGAGAAAAAAAATGAATTTTTTATTAGAAAAATTATATGAATTGAGAAATATTAAAATTAAAAAATTAACAGTATGAAGTTTAATTGGCGTAGGAACTTTACAATTAAATAATATGTGAAATGTTTTAGCAACAAAAATTAATAGTGGAAAAGAGATTTCTTTTTTTAGTTTTACTTGATGAAAAGAAGAAATTTTGGAATATTCTTTAACTATTAGTGTTATAGGAACTTCTATTGCTGGTATATTTTGAATGAATTTTATTCAAGTTGGTGCTATGAATTGTATTTGAAATAATATAAAAAAATCATTTGGAAAAATTGATAATAATGATGAAAAGAAAATATTAATAAAACGTTTGACAGAATTAGAAGAAAAATATAATAAATTATTATTATTAATAAATACTGATAAAAATTCAAATCCACAGTCAAACAAAAGAACAGTATTATTACAAGAAGACATATTAAATATAAATAATGAAGAAAATTTATTAAATTCAAATAATCATTATAATCGTAATCATGGTGTTACTTTATAAATAAAAAAAGTTACCTTAATTGGTAACTTTTTAATTAGGTGCCAACCTAATGAGACAATGAATTTAACACTTACATAAGTAAGTGTTTTTATTATATATTACTTTTATAGATTTTAAAATAAATTTTGGAAAATAAAAAGTTATCATTTCTGATAACTTTTAACCTTAAACTCAATCTATTTATCTATTCTAATAGATTACTTAAATTATACATTAATATTTAAGATTGTGGGGGAATGTTAGTTTCAAACAGTAAATGAAGCAACTAAAAGAGCAATAACTACCAACAAAACTACTATGGAAACTATAGAAATAGTAATTAAGAAAAATGTATTATTATAAATTTTATCAATAAATTTATCTTTTTTTATTTCATGAATTTTAACATTGTTTTTTTCTGTATTCATAATTTACTCCTTTGTTAATTAACTTAATAATATAAGGCTTTTCTCAGCATTTATGTGATAAAATTTAAAAATAGTACATAAAGGGAGAAAAGCCTTAATTTATATAAAGTAGTTCAATTAAAAGCATTACCAGTTAAAGCACCTTTATTTTTATATCTAAATTGTGCAACTGAAAGTTCATTATAATCACCTTGATAAGTAAATTGATTATCACTATAAAATGTATGTCTTTCTTCACCTTGATGTAATGATTGAGTTACAATTGTATCAATAATATAAGCATAATTTGAACCATCACTAACTCCATTAGGGGTAGGATTTCATTGACAATCTTTATCTTCATTAGTAAATGGACTTGCTATATCTAAAAACTCTGTATCTTCTGCTAAAATATAAACTTTATTATTTTTCTTTTGTGATAAATCAACAGTTGATATTTTCTCTTTTACACTTAATTTCTTCCCAGTAGTAGGGTCTCATGGATAAACACTAACTCTATCACTTAATTTCATAGTCATAGCAGTTGTACTAACATTTGCACCTAATAATTTACCAATAGCAAAATCATTTTCATTTGTAAATACATTTAATGGAATTAAACCACCATTACCGATAATATTTTCTAAATTACTTGTAAAAAATGCAGACATAAAACCATTAAAATATAACATTTTTTTATATTGTTGAATATTTTGAGTAATAACTCAACTACTTCAAATACCTAATGTTAAAGCATTTAATAATTTACCAATTAATGGTATATCACTTAATGCAAATGGTAATCATTGATTTGAATCATAAGGCATTTGAATTAAACTACTAAATACTACTGAATTAAAATTTAATATAGCACTCATATATTTTTGACTTATTTTTGAATAATCTACAGTTGGTGAACCAATAATTAAATTAGTATCTGGGTCTTTATATTTAAAATTACTAGACATATCAACATTATAGCTACCAGAGATATTATTAATATTTCATTCACTATCTCAAAAGAATTTAGCTTCTCCAATTGCTGTACCATTACTATTAGTTGCTTTTGTTTTATCAAATGCTAACATACCTTTAAAATCTTTTGTAACAAATAAATTATCTTGAAAATTTAATGAAGTTTTTAATCATTCTGTAAAATTTTTAAAATTAAGATAACCAGTAGGTTTTGCATCCATTAAATTATAAAATGTAGTTTCTGGATGACTATTAGTAGTTATTTTATCATTAATACCTGCTAATAAACCACCATTATTTTTAATTGATGTACTTGAATGGTCATTATTACCAGCAATCAATAATCTTCTTGAAGCAAATACTTTTTGTTAAAATATTTCTTCATTTTCTTTTTGTATTGGTGCTTGACCTTGAATAATTGGTCTACCATAATAATAACAACTTGATAATAATTCTAAACCATAAGATTGTCTATGACTATATCTAACTCCAATATCGCGCATTAAAGTACAATTTAACGTTACTTCTCCTTCTTGAATAGTAGGGAAAGCATAAACACTACCAGGACTTGCATATTGTACATAATCAAGTGTATTTTGACCACTTGCTACTGCTCTATCATTAACTGAACTAAAAGTTAATACCTGCATACTAAATTCACCATTATAAGGACTATAATAATTAGTTACATTTGAAATATATAATAATTGTCTATCTTGATTTTTACCAGTATTACCACCAATATTTTAATTTTTATCATTAAATACACAAAAAAAATTGTAAATAATCATCTACTGTAATTTGTTCTTCAAACATAACTAATGTATATTGTCTTGTAGTAGAAATTGTTTTAAATAAACTATTATTAGGTAAACCACCAAAATCTACACCACTTGTATCATCAATTAAATAAGCATTTCAATAATCACCAATTTTATATTTTTTAGTATAATATTGATTTTGACCTGTTTTTTTATGAGTAGTTAGGTCTGTAATACCTTTATTTTTTTGATATATATTAGTACTTTTTTTCAAATACATACAACTGGAGTATTACCAGAAAGTATTAATTCATATTGACCAAAATCACTAATTTTACTATTAATAGGTTTATAACCAGTTCCAGTTAAAGGTATTGCTCCATTATTAATTATAAATGGAAATATTTTTCAATGACTTAAACGTTTAATTATTGCTTGTTGTCTCTTTAGATGTAGATGTGCGTGTTTCATTAATTGAATTCGTTGATGATTGCTCATTTTCATTATCTCCTAATTCTTTATTTAATTTTTTATTTTCTATAATAATATTTTCTAATTTATTTTCTGCCATAAGTTGGTCAATATTATCATATTCACCAATGTCTTCACTTACTGTCATAGTACCATTATTTAATCTTGAATTAATAATTTGGTCAGTCATTGCTATAGGTATAAATTTAAATGAATAAGGTCTTTCACCAATACCATTTCATAAATTTTCACTAATAAGAAGTAAATCAAATATACGATAAAAATAAGCACTATAAAATGCTATTTTAATTTCTGTTTTTTCCATATCAAATTTATTATTAAACATACTTTGTGTTTTATTTGTATAAACATCATTACCATGTTCATCATAATCATAACCTGCACCATTAAATATGGCTTTAGCAGTACCATTATAATCTAATCAATATTAACTAAATTTAGGGTCACCTTGAATAATTTGCATACCACCATTACCATTTTTATCATAACCTGCACTACCAACATTAACTATCATATCTTTTTTAGGATTTTCAATAATATTACCATTTTCTTGCATTTCTTTTGCTGTTTCATTATCTAATGAAGCAAATAAAGTAGTAACATTTAATTCTCTTTCTAATCTTTTTTGTCTAATAACACGATTTAAATCATATATTAAATCTCATACTTCTGTACAATCTGGATATGCATTTAAAGTAGTTGTATTACCATATAAATTTATAATTGGTAAATTAGTTATTTCAAAAATAGGAATATAATTAAATGGATTTTTAATTTCATAAGTATTTAATGGTGTTATATTTGGTTTTAATTTAGTTCTTGTAGAACCTAAAATAATATCTTTATTATTATCTTTATATGTTTCATATTTAACTTTTCCATTTTGTATTGTTACTCAAGTTAAAGTTGCACTATCTGCTTGTTCATTAATAAAATAAAATTCTGCTGCTTGTTCTTGTTCATTATATTTAGCAACTCTACCACAAAAACTATTAGGTAATATTTTAAGGGATTTACTATTATATTCATTAATTATAATCATAATAAATACTTTACCCATTAATGAATTTTGTAAACCAAATTTATAAAATTTTTCTAATCATTTATCTTTTAAATTCATATCATTAAGATAATCTAATATTTCTTTTTTACTTGAATTAAATAAAAAACCTTTACCTAATCATAATTTAGTTGATTTTTGAGCAATAATCATTGGTATATCAATATATCATTTTGATTTATCACAACTTAAATATTCCATTGTATTTATCATATTAATCACCACCAAAATTACTTTATCACTAACATCACTATTAACTATATGAGTTTCTTTATCATATTTAATATCAATAGTTTCTTTTGGACTTTTAAATTCAGGTACTGTAGTAGATGTATTAATACCTCTAGTATCAATATTAATAACCGGTCTTGATCTATTTTGTGGATGAGTAATAGTGATTTTAGTTCTAGTATCTGATGATTCTAAATTAGTATAAGGAATATATTCATTTAAAGGACTATCTTCACCACAATTTGAAATAAATTTAGGCTTTTCTCAGCATTTATGTGATAAAATTAAAAATAGTACATAAAGGGAGAAAAGCCTTTTAATTTTATCAATATGAGTACTATTTTTATTAAATCAAATCTTATTTAATATTTTATATTATTTATTATCTTTTGATATTGGATTAATAGTATTTCATATACCAATTGGTTTAATTGGTTTATCTAATTCAATAATAATTACCACCTACTTTCATGTTTTATATTTACTTTTATTTTTATAAATAGAAATGCCAATATTTTTATTTAAATTATTAGTTTTATGAAAAGTTAAATATTCTTTTCTTTCTACTCTTCATGCTCTACTACCTAATTCAGTTTTTGGTAAAGTTTTAAATTCTTTAAGTTTAAAAAATCCACGTTCTAATCTATTAATAAATGCAGTTGTTTTTAATACATTAATATTCGTTGATTTAAGCACATTATAACGTTGTTTACCTTTACTAATACATTTCTGTTCTTTAAGTTGTTTCTTAACATATTTACGTATCTGTGAAGGTAAAAAACTCCTTAAAAAATATCTTCAAAATATTGTTCCAGCACCACTACCATTTTTACCTTTTTGTACTTTTATTAAGTTTCAAGTTTCTTCACTTACATTAGGATAGGTATATGGTCCATATCAACGTTTATTTTTACTTGTATCACTTTGTATTAATACTTGTAATAAACCTAATTTTAATGATTTATTAGATTTATAAAAATTACCTTTTTTTAATCATGAACTAGATAATACTACTCAACCTTTTTCATCTTTATTATTAGTTTCTTCTATATCTTTATCATTTAAATCTTTAGTATCTTTAGTTTTATTATCTTTAAATAATTTATTTAATTCAGTTTTTAAAGTAGTTAATTCATTAGGTTTTAATATAGATAATAATTTTTTCGCAATATTTGGATTAAAAGTTGAATATGGTTGGTCAAGTTCTTCTTCACTAACATTTTCACTATCTAAAACTGCTTTTAATCCTGTATCTTTACTATAATTTTTTAACGGACTTCTCCCCACATGTACTTGTGGAGGAAACAATGAAATTGAATGAGTTCAATAATACTTTTCAAACTGAAAAACAATGTCTTGCATATATAGCAAGTTTGAAACAAAGCAAATGTATTAGGTGTTCTAGTTTTAATTTGAATACTTCTAATTTAAGAAAAATGAGATGTTTGAAATGTCATCAAACATTCAGTATTCTCACGGGCACTATATTTTCAAAGTCACAAACACCTTTAATATCTTGGTTTTATCTCATCTTTAGATGAATAAACACCAAACATGGAATTCCATCAACTGATGTTGCAAAAGAATTGGGAGTGACCTTGAAAACAGCTTGAAGAATGGGTCATAAAATCCGAAGTGCCATTGCTAAACAAGAACCTCAATTCATTGTTGAGGGCATAGTGCAAATGGATGAAATGTATCTTTCACATATGGGTTTTAAAAAACAAGGAAGATCCTTGTTGAACAAAACCTTGATTGTTGGTATTTATGAAAAAACAACCAACAATCTGATTGTGAAAGTATTGAAAAACGCAAACAGTAAAAATCTTTTGCAGTTTGCAATAAACCACATTTCTTCAAAGTGTGATGTACATACTGATTCTTGAAAAGGATATCGCGATTTGAAATCGGTTTTCACTAAGCATGAAACAGTTAACCATCAAGATGGCTATGTTTCAAAAACTGGTGTAAATACCAACCAAATTGAGTCAGTATGAAAACATATACGAAGAACATTTAAAACACATATCAAAGTTGCAAAACATCATATTCATTTATATGCAAAAGAAGCTGCATATAAATTCAATAACATACCTAGTTTTGAAACTGTAATGCTATGTTTAATTTAAAAATGTGGGGAGAAGTCCGTAGATAGGCTTTTCTCAGCATTTATGTGATAAAATTTAAAAATAGTACATAAAGGGAGAAAAGCCTTTTTTAATAAACTAACAATTAATACACGAATATCATCACTTGCTAATGCTGAGTATATAAGTCTAATAATTAAAGGTAACATTATAAACTCATGTGATTATAATCTCAATTTAATGAATGATTATCTAAAATTACATCACTCATATTACTACCGTATTGACTACTTATTAAGCAATGTTGGATAAGCATATATTTTTGCACCTTTTGTTTGAGATTTAACTAAATGTTGAATATCACTTTCAGCACTACAGCCAATATTTCAACTAGCAGGTTGATTAATAATACCTTCTTTATTATTTACAAAAGTCTTTAAAGTATCTTTATTAATATTAGTTTCAATCAAAAATGCTATTAATTCATCATATTGACCTTTACAAAAATATTTTCAAGCAATTAAAAAGTTTTTTAAATTTTCGGGATTAACTTTATTTTTTCTTTTATCAGGTTTATATGCAGTTCATAAAAAATAAAAAGCATGATATTTATCAAATACATAATAAGCACCTAAATATTTTGCTAAATTATATATTCATTTCGCACCATCACCAGATACTACTAATTTAGCAGTTTCAAATTCAAAATATTTTTTTAATCCATTTCAAGTAAAATCAACTGTCGGATTTGCTTGTAAATAATATTCTTTATTACTATATTTATAATCACCCATAAAAGTATATATTTTATATAATAACTTATTTCTATTTTTACCTATTTGTTTTTTACCAGTATTATAACTAATACTACGAATTTTTTGCATTTCTCTTTTATTATTTTTATTTCACACTGGAACAAAACAATCATCAGCATTAATATAAATAAATTCATTATTTTTTACTTTAAATTTTTGTTCTGGTAATTTTTCTTCAATTTTTGCATTTTTATAAATTTTACTAATTGTTACTTTTGAAACATAAGTATATTTTAAAATATCTTGTATATCTTGATAATGTTTTTTTCTGCCAAGATATGATGCTATCTCTTGTTTTAAATCTTTAATAATTCTTGCACGTTTTTCAATATTAAATTCTTCATCAGTAAAATAACGATATCTTTTTTCTATTTTATCTCAATATACTCTTCTATTAAAAGTTGCAAATCCAATTTCAATATTTATTGTTCTATTACATTTTTTAGCAACTTTATATCTATCTTTATCTCTAGTTTGAAAAAAATATTCATCTCAATTTTCGACTTTTTTAACAAATTTTGTTATACTATTATTGATTTCAATTGCTTGAAATTCTTTAAAACTAAACATTTTTCAACATCTTTCTATTTATTTTTAACTCCTAGCATTTTATCAAATTTATTAATTTATTGTTGAAAAAATTTTAAGTTTAAAGAACGATTGAAATAACTAGCAAATCTATTGCAACGTTTAAAGATAACTTTAATTAGTTATCTTTTCTTTTTTAATAAAATAATGTACAATTAAATCAAAAATAGAAAAGAGAATAAAAATGATAGAGCAATGGTTAACAGATATAATAGTACTTTCAGTTATATTTGGAATAATATTTTTAATTTTAATTACATGTAAAGGTCATGATTTATGTCATAAAGAAAAAAAATTGGTATATTATTTTTATTTATATCATTAAATTTTTTTGGTTTATTTTGAGCATGTAAAATATATAAAAAACAACACCCAGAATTTAAATTTTGAAATAGTTTTGGAAATAAGTTTAAGAAAATGTTTAAATTTAAAAAAAGAAATAAAAAAATAGCACAATAAATGCTATTTTTTGACTATTTGTCACAATTAATAAATAAGACTGCTTTATTAAAGTTCCTAGTCGTCATTTATTTTTGTCTTCTGCAAGGGAAAATTCTAACCCTTAATTATAATTTTGTGATATAATATAATTATAAAAATTAAATAAAATATATATGAACTATTTAATAAAGTTTTATAAGTTTTACTACCCAAGTCTAACTTAAAAGTTATATTAAGTATATCATAAATTTTTGTATTTTAAAACAAAATTAAGGAGATTTTTATGTGCAAAATGAAAAATTAAGAACAATTTTTAATGATGCTAAAGTATTAAAACTAGAATTAGTAAATTATTTTACTCATTGTGAAACTAATAAAGAAATTCCTACAAAATTAGGTATGTTAATTTATTTAGATATAACTGAAAGTACTATTAGAAATTGAAAACAAAAGAAAAGAAATACTTTTTTACAACAAATTAATTGAGCGCATTCTCAAATTGAACATTTAAATTTACAAAGATATTTAACTTCAAATGCAAATACTTCATCATGATATTTAGAGAGAGCATATGTTAATAAATATCATTTATCTACAAAAATTGATATAAAAAATAGTGATAATGTCGCCCCTATAGCAATTAGTTTAGAAAATAAAGGTAAAAATAAATGTTAAGTAATTTTGGTTATTTATTAGATATTGCTAAAAGAATGTATTTAAAACAATCTTTAAATATTACTAAAATTAAACAATTAGGTTCACGTAAATCAGGTAAAACATTTAGTGATATTGAATTCTTAGGTATTTTATTAATGTTAGATAATATTAAAATACATGCTTATTTAATTCGTAATATGTCAAAACAATTAAATGATAGTTGACAAGAATTAAAACAAATTATTAAAGCAACATATCCAACAATTAATTTTATTATTAGTGAAACTAAAAAAACTATTGAATTTAATGGTAGTAAAATAACTTGTAAATATTTACATGCACAAGATAATAGTAATGTTAAATTAACTGGTTTAGCCAGTAATTATTTATATGATTATGTAATTATATGAAGTGATGAAAGATATGAAATTACTGAAAATGATTATCAAGATTTAAAAGATGCTATTCGTGGTGCAAATCAATTATTAGAAATTGAAAGTTGTAATCCTTGAAGTATTCTTAATGAATTTATTAAAAAAACTATAAATTCATGCCCTCAAAATGAAAAACAAATAATGAATGAATATGAACAATTTACTATTATTGATAATACTATTTATCATTATCAAAATTGAAAACTTAATAGTTACTTAAAAGATAGTGATAAACAACAATTATTAGAAATAGAAAAATTAGACCCTATTAGTGCAAGAGTTAGAAGTCATGGTTTAGTAGGTTATGAATCTGGTGGTATATATTCACATCTTATTCATAAAGTTAGTAGATTATTACAACCAAGTTATAGATTTAGTGCAGGTTTAGATTATGGTTTTAAAGATGATGCTATGGCATGTGTATTATTAGGATTTGATTATGATTTTAAATTTGTAAATATTATTGATTGTTTAAAAATAGAAAATAAATTAGTACGTTATGATAATAAACAATTAGCAAAATTAGTAGTTGAATTTTATATTAAATTAGCAAAAGATTATAACTTATTATATGAATATGGTTTAACTGTATATTGTGATTTTAGTAATTATACTTTTATTGAAATGTTAAATGATACAGCAATTAAATATAAAGTTCATACATGGCTTTATTTTAAAGATTGTGTGAAATTAAGACTTGAGTTTAGAATTGGTAAAAACATTGCTTTAATGGCAACAGAACGCTTAAATATAAATATAAAATTAAATGCACAATTATTATTAGATGAATTTAGACTTGCTGTTTGAGACCCTAAAAGTATTAAGCAAATACCATTAGCAGGTAATGACCATTTACGTGATGCATTTGATTATGCTATTGAACCATATATTAGAAATTTAAGTGCAAATATAAATCCTTATTTTGAAAGGAAATAACATATGAGTAATACAGAAATATTAACATCAAAGTGATGTATGCTTAATTTAACAGAAATGATTGCTAATCATGCTTCTAAATTACTGTGAGGTAATGGGTATACTTTAACAAGTGAAGATGAAGAATATAAAAGAGCAATTGAAAAATTAAAAGAATGAAATAATTTAGATTCATTATTTTATCAAGATTGTCATATTAAATCTGCTTATGGTTATAGTATTACTCAAATTGATAAAACTAAAACTGGAATAATATCTTTAAATTTTGCTCAACCATATGCTCAATCAAGAGTAGCAAGAGTATTAGAAACTGAATATAGTGCAAGTACATGGTCAATATTACAATATGATGACCAAAGTATATATGTTAAAACAACATATACTCAAAATCAAATCATAAGATATTTTACTAGTGATACAGTTACTTTAGATGGTTTACAAGAAAAAATAAGTAAAGATTTACAATTACCATTAATTTAGTATTGCTTTATGGGGTAGAGATATTGACCATAATCCTGATAATATTAAACAACATAAATTTCAACAATTTCCAACTAAACTATTATTTCCATGACAATATCAATGTTCAACATATGACCCTATAAGTTTTCAAGCATTACCTGAAACAAATTATATATTAACTGTTCAAGGTCAATCAGTTATGGATAGTTATCAAGATTGACAAAAAGTAATTGCTCCAAATTATGATGATGGAGCGCTTAAACATTATGAAGGACATTTAAAAACTAATGTCAATAAAACTAAAAATACTAATAAAGTTGATGTTTCTAAAAGATTAGTAAATTATTGAGATGATAACTTTTTAAATAGTGCAGAAATTGAAGATTATAATTATGCAACAGCAGGTAATCCTTATTTTCAATATTATAATAAAAATACTAAAAAATTTATTGGCAATACTCATTATAATATGAATAATAATAAATTTAAACAATTAAATACTATTAATGCAATGCATTATTTTATATATAATCCTTTAAACGAAATACCTTTAACAGAACGAGAAACAATTAAAATTAATCTTAATACTATACCAATATTTGGGTCATTTATGAATGCTTTTGTGGGTGGTTTAGATATTGGTGCTAAATTATCAAGTAATTTATTAATACCACAATTTCCTTATATTAATGGTTTAATATCTGCTGAATTATATAGTTTTTATACAACTTTACTTTATAGTTCACAAAGTACTAATCCTGCATTAATTCCATTAGATGTATTTAGAAATGATACACCAGATACTATTCAATCAGTATTAGGTACAGCAAGTCATATGACATCATTTACATTTAATTTAACCGATAAAATGACAATGGCAAGGTTTGAAATAGTCAATCATTAATCTCTAATATTGACCAAGAAACAGTTAATTTAGGGCAAATAGAACCTATAAATAAAAATTTAATTAATTTACTTCCAATAGCAGATGTTGACAAACCTTTATTACAAGCACCAGATTTTACAAATAAAAATATAGTAAAATGAGCAATTGATATGATTGATATTAAAGTAGTTGGTAAAAGTAATTTTAAAATAACATTTTATTCAATGCCTGATAATAGAAATGGTGCTGTTAATGATAATTTTGCAATTTGAAGTGGTACTTATCAAACAGTAGGTAAAGCAAGTAATAATAGTAGATTAATTCAAAATACATTTTTATTAGCAAATAATACTTTTAAATTTGATACACCTTTTAATTTTCCACAAGCAATACAACCACCACCATTAATTGAAAGAGCGCACCCAATATTTCTTGATTTAAGCGACCAAAGTAAATATGGGATTGTTAATAATATTCAACCAAGTCATTTTGTTAGTTCAAGTGATGATGTATTTGAAATGAGACCAACTATTATTGAAAATGAAGAAATGGGAAAATTTTACAATAAAATTTCAATAAATGTAAAATCATATGGATATGATAATATTGATAAATTCAAAGAAGATTATGAAAGTATGACATTATCTTTTAATTTTACAATTTCAACAAATATGAATGTTCAATCAGCAGGAAATAATTTTACAAATAATAAAAATTGATTTACACCAATTAGTATTAAATTAAGTGAATTAGGTAGTATTAAACCAAAAAAATGAAGTGCTTTTTTTGCAGTTTTTATGAATGATAATAAATATAATAATAACTCAGGAAATCATAATGATGAATATAATGGGTGAATATTTAATGTAAATAATAAATATAGTGGTGCTGTCCCACCATTACCTAATCAAATTGCTTCTTTAACTCATTCAGAAAGATTAAATGACAATTATGTTAATGATTTATTATGAACAAATGATAGTCCCAGTAGTGGGGCTAAAATATATTCATCAGTTTGATTTAAAATAATGGCATTCAATGAAAAAAATAAGGCTTTTCTCCCTTTATGTACTATTTTTAAATTTTATCACATAAATGCTGAGAAAAGCCTATCTACGGACTTCTCCTCACATTTTTAAATTAAACATAGCATTACAGTTTCAAAACTAGGTATGTTATTGAATTTATATGCAGCTTCTTTGGCATATAAATGAATATGATGTTTTGCAACTTTGATATGTGTTTTAAATGTTCTTCGTATATGTTTTCATACTGACTCAATTTGGTTGGTATTTACACCAGTTTTTGAAACATAGCCATCTTGATGGTTAACTGTTTCATGCTTAGTGAAAACCGATTTCAAATCGCGATATCCTTTTCAAGAATCAGTATGTACATCACACTTTGAAGAAATGTGGTTTATTGCAAACTGCAAAAGATTTTTACTGTTTGCGTTTTTCAATACTTTCACAATCAGATTGTTGGTTGTTTTTTCATAAATACCAACAATCAAGGTTTTGTTCAACAAGGATCTTCCTTGTTTTTTAAAACCCATATGTGAAAGATACATTTCATCCATTTGCACTATGCCCTCAACAATGAATTGAGGTTCTTGTTTAGCAATGGCACTTCGGATTTTATGACCCATTCTTCAAGCTGTTTTCAAGGTCACTCCCAATTCTTTTGCAACATCAGTTGATGGAATTCCATGTTTGGTGTTTATTCATCTAAAGATGAGATAAAACCAAGATATTAAAGGTGTTTGTGACTTTGAAAATATAGTGCCCGTGAGAATACTGAATGTTTGATGACATTTCAAACATCTCATTTTTCTTAAATTAGAAGTATTCAAATTAAAACTAGAACACCTAATACATTTGCTTTGTTTCAAACTTGCTATATATGCAAGACATTGTTTTTCAGTTTGAAAAGTATTATTGAACTCATTCAATTTCATTGTTTCCTCCACAAGTACATGTGGGGAGAAGTCCGAAAAATAATTTAATTAATATTGAATATCAATTTATATCAACTTTTGAATTGATAAGTAAAGGAAGTTCAACTATTTATTCTGCTAATTGAAATTTACAAACTAAGTCATTGGTAATTAATCCAAAAAGTTCAACATAGAAAGGTGGTGATGAATTTATGTTAAATGAAAATGAAAAGAAAGAAGGTATAGATATGGAAGAAGAAACAAAAAAAGAACAAGAAGAAATTCAGAAACTTAAAGAAGAAAAACCTGAAGTAATTGAAGAAACTAAAGAACCAACTTTAGAAGATAAATATAAAGAATTAGAAATAAAGTATAAAGAATTATTTAAAGAAAAAACTGATAAAGATAGAGAAATACGACATACAGAAAGTTATAAAAAATATGATTTATCGCAAGAAAATATTAATTTATTAAAAAAATATCTTGGTGATAAAGAAGATATTGATGAAGAATTATCAAATTTAAATAAAGATTTTCCACATTTATTTAATAAAACTAAAGATACAAATATTAGTAATTCTTTAAATGTTAAAGATAAATTTAAAGAAGATACATCAAATGAAATTGAAACAAATAAATTAGGAATGGTAGGTTAAAAATATGGCAATTATTACAACACAATCAACAACAATTAAAGATGCTAGTACTGTTAGTGGCAAAGCAGATTTAAGTGTTAAATATATTAAAAATTTAAAAGTATTATTATCAAAAAGAGTATCATTAATTAATGCTACAACCGAAAATAGAGAACAATTAGATTCAGGTACTGCTATTTATAATGTTACAAAACGTAATATTACAGATGATTATTCATCAGGTGCAGGTGCAAATGATGTAACAGCAATTAGAACTGTACAAATTCTTTTAGATAAAAGTAAACAAATTGAATTTGAATATGAAACATTAGACATGAAAAGATATGGTGCAAAATTTGAAGAAGGTGCTATTACTATTGCTGATAGTTATGTTAGTGGCTGAATTGATGGAAAAGCAAAATCAGTAGAGATATATTTAGTTGCTAAATTATTAGCATTAGGAGTTAAAACAGCAAAAGAGAATGGCATTATTAATATTGCTTTACCAAGTAATCCAAAAATAGATGATTATAGAATGTTATTATGATTAAAAATATCAAATACATTAGCAACATTAAAAGCACGTATTAATGATGAATATATTGGTACAGATGAAGAAGATTATACTTTATGAGTATCTAGTTTTTTAAACCATTAGTATTATTAGCAACAACTACATTAGGTAGTGATAGTGCAAGTCAAGCATTAAAAGATGGTAAAATTGTAGAAATTGGTGGTATTAAAATTGTAGAATGTCCATGATTAGGTAGAAATTATCCAACAGGAGTAATTGATAAAAAAGAAGGATTTAATTTTTTAGGCTGTGATGCTGTATTAGTACATAAAGAAGCATTAGCATTTCCATTTAATCGTGGTCAAGATAATACTTTTATTTTACAAACTAATGGTAATGTTAGAAATTATCATAAATTTTTAGTAAGTGAAGGGAAAGCATTAAGACCAGATTTAGTTAAAGGATTTACAGTTACTTCAAGTATTGATATTGCAACAGCAATTGAATTTACTAATTTAGGAAAAATTGATATGGCTGGAGCAACACCAACTGCAGATGAAGTAGAAAAAGCAGTTATTACTAAAAATCCAAATTATGTTAAAGGTAATACTAATTATTCTAATTTAACAGTAACAAGTGCTAATGTAGAAGGTAAAACTTTATATGATGGTTTTTTACAAGTAACATTTACAAAGAAGTAATTTAAATGCCTATTATCTTACTTTTAAGAATAATATTAGAAACTGCTGTTAGTGATGTACAAACTGCTGAATATATAGAAAAACTTAAAAAAAATAGTTCATTATTTAATGCTTTTTTAAAAAATCCAGCCGGAATATTAAAAAATCAATTAATGTCAAAAGTATTAGGACATGGGAAATCACAAAAAGAATTAACTGAATTTCAACAAGGTTTACAAAAATTAACAAATTTACCAGTAATTCATAAAAAAATAATGACACATATTACTAATAATAATATTGCTAAATTACAACATATTCAAAAACAATATTTAAATGGTAAGTTATTAATGGATAAAGGTAAAGAAATAATAATGAATTCTTTAACACAAGAAGATTATAACAGTATGATTGGAGTTTATGTAAATCTTTCAAGTTCTGCTCTTGCTGGTGGTATATGAACACCAGTAGTACAACAACAATCTAGTACTTATGGTATTGCTACATTAACATATAGAACTAATTTAAGTAAATCATATGATTATTTTATGATATCAAAAGAAATGTGAATTGATATGTGTAAAGCAACTGGTGCTTATGGTACTGGGGCTAATTCAGTACTGATAAGACAATATTATCATGGTGGATTAGATAAAGAAGATAAAGAATACTTAGCACGTAGAAATTCTAAAAATATAGGTAAAAAAGTAATTCAACAAAAGAAATATAAATCAGTTATTGGTGTAGTTAATAAATCATAAGCAGTACAAGGATATGAAAGGTATAAAGATTATGGAAAACAAAAATAATTGAAATGTAAATTTAAATTATATTATTAAAGATGATTTAAAAACTATATATGGTTTTATTCCAGATGCAGACCAAACTACAACTGATACTAATAAAACTGATTTAACAGTAATGGCAATTGCTATTAGTAGTGAAAGAATTAATACAATTACTGGTAATCAAATTGAATTAACAGAATTTAAAAATCTTAATGAAACTCAAAAACAATTAGTTAAAAGAGCAACAGCAAGATTAACTATTCATTATTTAACTGATGGAATGGGGTTTTTCAGAAGTTCTGTATATATTAGTGGTAATGGTTTATCAAGTAGTATTAGTCCACCAAGTGAACCAGATTACGTTTTAATGGAAGTATATAATTTATTACAACAAGCAAATTTACATACACCAAGAAAAGCAATATCTAGTAATATATCATGTAATAAAGATAATTTTAATACACCTAGTATTTTTGATGAAAGTGATACAAGAGTAATTACTTGAGATTCTGGAAATAAAACATTTTTACGAAAACAAGGAATTATTGCTGGTACTGGTATAACAATTCAAGATGTTAGTGATACTATACCTAAATTAAAAATTAATAGTACTGGTGGTGGTAATTTACCTGAATTTAAAAGTCCAAAAGAAACTATTGATATTACTTATGATAAAGAAACTCATATAGTTAATAGTGATGTAAGTGATAAAATTGAAGAAAGAATATTTACTAATAAATATAATCGTGATATTTCACAAATATTAAATGATATTACTAATCAAAATGTTTTATGAAAACATATTGATTATAGATATGTTAGTGAAGTAGACAAACCACATTGAGCATTTAATTTTGAACAATATACTACTGCTACTTTATTACCTAAAAAATATGCAGATGATAAATTACAAAATAAGTTAATTGCTGGTACTAATATAACTATTGATAAAGATAATAAAATTAGTGCTACTGGTGGTAAAACTGATTTAACTGATTATTATAAAAAAGAAGAAACTAATGAACTATTAGATAAAAAACAAGATAAAACTGATAATGCATTAATAACAACAGATAAAACTATTACTGGTGCTATTAATGAAGTTAAAAATGTTAATGATACACAAGATTTACATATTAGTCAAATTAAGACTGAAGTAACTAATGTACAAGGTGTTTTAGTTTTAAAACAAGATAAATTAACAGCTGGTACTAATATAACTATTAAAGATAATGTTATTAGTGCTACTGGTGGTAGTTCAGTTGATGAAAATAGAATATTTAATAATAAAAATGATAAAGATAATACAACAAGATTAGTTAATGATATTATTAAAACTAATGTTGGTGGTAAAACTTTAATTTATAGAAATAATCCAGTTATAACTGATGATTTAGATATTCCAAATAAAAAATATGTTGATGAAAGAATAAAATCTTTAAATGTTATTAAATGAAAAAATATTGGTATAAAAGAAAGTAACATTAAAATTAATTATGATTTTAAAGTAAATACTTTATATAGAGTTGGTTATTGTTGAAAAAATGTAGAAAAAAGTCCAATTATATATATGCAATTTTTATGACAAGGTGAAGGTGCTGTATTAGCTAGTTTTTTTAAAGGAATTAGTGGTAAAAGAATTACTGAATCTTATGTTGATTTAGTAGTTATTTCAAATGCTATTGCAATGGATAGATTTAATGATGATGAAGGTAAAATATATTCATTAGAAGAAGAATTAAAAGAAAATACTTATAAAATCACTAGTAATACATTAGATATTACTTCACCAAGTATAATTAATATAGATAAACCAATTAAAATTAATTCAAAAAGTTTAGAAACTAATGAAATAGAAGACAATTGTTGAGATATTGAATTAAAAGATAATCCAACACCAAATCCTAATCCTAATCCAAGTATTCCAAAATGAAAAGAAGTAGGAACAAGGATAACAAAAAACCAAATTAATTATAAATTTTTTTCCGGGAAAAAATATAGAGTTACTTATATATGGGATGGAGATACGCAACCTATTGCTTATTCTATAAGTAAAGAATTTAATAAATTATGGCTTTTCTCCCTTTATGTACTATTTTTAAATTTTATCACATAAATGCTGAGAAAAGCCATTACTAATTCTAATTTTTAGGAGCAGTTTCAAAAAATGTTATGACAGGAAGGGAATTATGAGTTAATGGTGCTGGTAAACAAGGTGGTATTTCTGATCCTGGTTTTAATAGTAAATCAGAAGTAATTAGTTCTTTAAAAAATAATAAAGATACTGGCATGAATTATTATAATCAAACTTTTGAAACGTATTTAAATTCATGACAATTTAAATCTTTAATTTCTGTTAATGATTTACCAAATGTTAGCTTAGCATCACAGTATCACATTAATGATTGAAATTATGATAACTTAACTTTATTGCCAGTTACTATTCCAACAGTAATTGTAGAAAATCAAAGCAGAGTGGCAAAAATTGATGATGTTGCTAATAAATATGCTACTATTTTTATGAACAATGGACTTTTGAAAGATAAGTTGTTTATAGGTGATAACAATTCTTTTACATTAACAATGAATAAAACTGATTTTTAAAATTATAAAAATGACGGTAAAACTTTTGGTAATGTTATTGATTATGCTAATGATAAAATTAAAAAATATGCTCTTAACCAGGGTATTTTAGACCCTAATGACTTGTTTCAAACTTATAATAAATATGCTGGTACAGAAAAGGCTGATATACAATTTACTAATCAAATTTTAAATCAACATTTGAAAAGTGCAAATAGTTTTATTATTGAAATAAACAATAATTTATTCCGCTTTGATTTAGAAATTAATGGTTATAACTATGGAATGTTTAGTAGAAATAATATTACTATTAAACAAGGTGATAATGATTCAATTTGACCTGCTTAATCCTAAATTCTATAAAGTTTTAACATTAATAAATGAAATGGAGCTACTAAGAAAACCCTTAGTAACTCCATTTTAAGAAAAGTCTTTATTCTAGAATTCTTTAGCAGCAGATTTAATTTTAGTATCATATTTATCAATTAATTGTTCAGGTGTTAAATCACCTTCTGGCTTAACTTTTGTTCCTGCTACTAATATCGGTTCTACTACTTTTGCCCCAACAAAGTTTCAAGTGCCACGTAAATATTCAGTATGATTTCCTCAAGGATATCAACCAAAGGGTGCACCTTGTGTTGTTAAGATTTGTACTTTTAAGTTATCTAATAAACCAATGGCGTCACCCTTTTTTTGATATTTATAAGAGAAAGTTTTGTTAGCTACTAGAATATGATCTAAGTATATTTTGCCAATAGGACTAATATTAAAATTAATCATCGGTGAAACAAAAATTACTTTTTGGACACTTTTTAATTGGTTAATATAAAAATCTGAGTCAGTCTCATTGAAATATTCATTAAAGTTATGAGTATTAATATTTTTTTTACTCATATCTATTTCATTTAAATCTAATTCAATAATTTCGTCTTCTTGATGAAATTCACGATAATATTTAACAAAACGATTAACTAGTGCTGTTGAATATGATTTTTCTTTGGTAATTGGTGATGATTTGATTACTAATACTTTGTTTGACATTATTTTTCGTTACCTCCTAATATTTTTATAATTATGATTCTATCATTTTTAATAGTTTTGTTTGTATTTAATAAAAATCGCTAAAACATGTCTAATATGAAATTTCAAGATATTTTATTTTCAAATTTTCTCCCACACATGTATGCAAAAATAACAAATAAATATCAATGAATTCTTGGGTATTGCTTGATATTTATGTGATACAACCTTAATTATATATAGGATTAAAAAAAGGAGCAAGGAAATGGAAGAGAAATATTCAATAAATTCTAAAAATATTATTAAAAAAAGAAATGATTTTATAGAAACTTTAGTAAAAGAAAAACTATCTGTTAATTTAGCACATTTAGAAATGAGTAGGGCATCAAAAGAAAATCAAAAAATTGTAAGTGTTTGCTTAGAATTTCAAGAAGAATATGTAGCAACTATTAATGATAGTAATGAAAAACTAGCAGTTGCCAACAATATCAGTAAAACTAAGATTATTTTGGGATTTTATGATTTTTTTTACTACTTTCAAAAAAGCTGCTAGCACTAAAAAAGCATTACGGACTTCTCCCCACATGTACTTGTGGAGGAAACAATGAAATTGAATGAGTTCAATAATACTTTTCAAACTGAAAAACAATGTCTTGCATATATAGCAAGTTTGAAACAAAGCAAATGTATTAGGTGTTCTAGTTTTAATTTGAATACTTCTAATTTAAGAAAAATGAGATGTTTGAAATGTCATCAAACATTCAGTATTCTCACGGGCACTATATTTTCAAAGTCACAAACACCTTTAATATCTTGGTTTTATCTCATCTTTAGATGAATAAACACCAAACATGGAATTCCATCAACTGATGTTGCAAAAGAATTGGGAGTGACCTTGAAAACAGCTTGAAGAATGGGTCATAAAATCCGAAGTGCCATTGCTAAACAAGAACCTCAATTCATTGTTGAGGGCATAGTGCAAATGGATGAAATGTATCTTTCACATATGGGTTTTAAAAAACAAGGAAGATCCTTGTTGAACAAAACCTTGATTGTTGGTATTTATGAACAAACAACCAACAATCTGATTGTGAAAGTATTGAAAAACGCAAACAGTAAAAATCTTTTGCAGTTTGCAATAAACCACATTTCTTCAAAGTGTGATGTACATACTGATTCTTGAAAAGGATATCGCGATTTGAAATCGGTTTTCACTAAGCATGAAACAGTTAACCATCAAGATGGCTATGTTTCAAAAACTGGTGTAAATACCAACCAAATTGAGTCAGTATGAAAACATATACGAAGAACATTTAAAACACATATCAAAGTTGCAAAACATCATATTCATTTATATGCAAAAGAAGCTGCATATAAATTCAATAACATACCTAGTTTTGAAACTGTAATGCTATGTTTAATTTAAAAATGTGGGGAGAAGTCCGTAGATAGGCTTTTCTCAGCATTTATGTGATAAAATTTAAAAATAGTACATAAAGGGAGAAAAGCCTTTTTTTATTAATTGATATGAATATTAAAGTTGGTAAAAATACTAATCAGCTTCGTAAACAATTTACTACTCAAATTAATAAAATGATTTATAAAATAATTTCACTAAATAAAAAATATCATTATTTAAAAATTGAAATGGAAAGTTTTAAAGAGATTTCATTAATCAAATTATTTTATGAGATTGGTGTTGATTTTAACCAATTAATTAATCATGTTATTGCTGAAAAGAATAAAGAAATAAAATATTCACCATTACATTCAGCAGCAAACAGTGGAAATTATGAATTAGTAAGAGCAATTTTATCATGAGGAGTTGATATTAATGTTGTTGATGGATTAGGAGCTAATGCTTTGTTTATTGCTGCTTATCAGGAAAATATTGCCATAGTAAAATATTTATTAGCAAATGGTGCTAATATTAACATTTTAGCTGATGATGTTAGTACTATTGAAATGCTGATTGAGAAAAATAATCATGAAATACTACAGTTATTAACTGATAGTGGTGCTGACGTTAATATTAGAGATAAAAACTATAAAGTGCCTCTTTATATAGCTATTGAAACTAATAACATTAAACTTATTCAATTATTAATTGATAATGGTGCTGATATTACTAATAATAATGCTTTGCTATTAGTCATTACTGCAATGATAAGCACGCCAACTGTTTTAAAACTACTATTGAATAATGGTGTTGATTTAAACATTAGCAGTGATTTAGATAATGATGTATCATTATTGCATACTGTTGTTACTTATAAGAAAAATAATTTTATTAAGTTACTTATTGAAAAAGTAATGAATATTAATAGTAAAGATAATAAATTTGGACATACTCCATTGCATACTGCAATTGTTAATAACAACAAAGAAGTTGCTGAAATATTATCAACACTTGGTGCTAATGTTTATATTAAAGATAGTAAAGGTCAAACCCCATTTTATTTAACACAAAAAAAAGAAAAACTTTGACTTTATTAAGAATGTTAAAAACTAATTTACTATTTAACTATGATATTTATCACAAATAAATAATTTTTTTCACCAATTATAGGAAATATTCATTATAATTTAAATAGATGTTAAACAAATACAAAGAATATAAGGAGTGAATTGAATGCTAAAATTAAAAGGCATTGGCGCTAGTAACGGTATCGCTGTAGCTAAAGCTTTAGTTTTAAAACATGAAGTAATTAAAACTAGTGATAAAAAGGTTAGTGAAAAAGAATTAGCTAATGAAATTAAAAAATTTCATGACGCTTTAGAAGCTGCTGGTAAAGAAATTAAAGTTTTAATTCAAGAAACAACATTAAAGATGGGTGAAGAAAAATCTGCTGTTTTTGAAGCTCATCTTAGTGTCACAACCGACCCTGAACTAGTAGAAGGCGTAGAGGAACTAATTAAATCAGAAATGTTAAATGCAGCACGTGCTACTGAAATTGTTGCTAATAAAACTATTACTACTTTACAAGGAATGGATGATGACTATTTCCGTGAACGTGTTGGGGATGTCATTGATGTTCGTGATCGTATTTTAAGAAAAATCTTAAATATTAAAACTATCGATTTAACAAACATTAAAGAAGAAATAATTATTGTTAGTCATGATTTAACTCCATCAGAAACTAGTCAGTTAAATCCAAAATTTGTCAAAGGATTCTTATGCGATATTGGTGGTAGAACATCACATGCAGCCATTATGGCACGTAGTATTGGCATTCCTGCTGTTCTTGGTTTACAAGATGTGACTATTAAAATCAAAGATAATCAAATTTGTGCTTTAGATGGTAGTGAAGGAACCGTTGAAATTAATTTGGACGGTAGTGAAAAAGCGAAATGGGTTGCTAAACAAACATCATGAGTTAAATTGCAAGCAGAATTACTAGTATTTAAAGGCCAAAAAACTATAACTAAAGATAATCATGAAGTGAAATTAGAAGCTAATATTGGTTCACCAAAAGATATGGATAAAGTATTAGAATTTGATGCGCAAGGTGTAGGATTATTTAGAACTGAATTTTTATACATGGAAAGTAAAGATTTCCCTACGGAAGATTTCCAATTTGAACAATATAAAGCCGTATTGGAAAAAACAAAAAATAAAATTGTTATTAGAACTTTAGATATTGGTGGTGATAAAGAATTATCTTATCTAGATTTACCAAAAGAAATGAATCCATTCCTTGGTTATCGTGCTATTCGTTTATGTTTAGATCGTAAAGATATTTTTAAAACCCAATTACGTGCTTTATTGCGTGCCTCTGTCTTTGGTAAATTAGCTATTATGTTTCCAATGATTGCCACAGTTAAAGAGTTCAAAGCAGCCAAGGCATTAACTTTAGAATGTAAAGATGAATTAAAAAAAGCTAAGATTGCTGTTAGCGATGATATTAAAATTGGAATGATGATTGAAATTCCGGTTGCTGCTATTAATGCTGAAACATTCGCTAAATACGCTGATTTCTTTTCAATTGGTACAAATGATTTAATTCAATATAGTATTGCAGCTGACCGTATGTCAGAAAAAGTATCATATTTGTACCAACCATATCACCCTGCTATTTTACGTTTAATTAAAATGACAATTGATGGTGGTCATAAATATAATTGTCCTGTTGCCATGTGTGGTGAAATGGCTGGTGACCAAATTGCTGTCCCATTATTAGTAGGATTAGGGTTAGACGAATTTTCAATGTCAGCATCTAGTGTTTTAGAAACAAGAAAGATTATTAGTACTTTAAATAAAAAGGATATGGAACAATTAGTTGCCAAAGCCTTAGAATGTGAAACGAACGATGAAGTTAAATCATTAGTTGAAAAAATGTTAAAAACAAAATAAAAAGGATATGTATAAAATGTATTGAAATTTTCAAGCAGTAGAAACACCTCAAACTACAACAACTGTTGGATTTATTGTGTGAATAACTTCATCAGTAGTGCTAGGAATGATTTTTTTAGGGATTCATTTATGATGAAGTAAACGACCAAATAATCAAAAGTATTTGAAGATTAGCAAAGAAGAAGGTATTTTAGTATTCATTAAACGTAAAATTTTTTTAATGATTGCCTTTATGTTTTTAGTTTCGTTAATAAGTTCCATTATGGCATTAATTAGTTGGTTAAATTAATAAAAGTTATGCTAGAATTATAAAGTATACATATATTGTAATTAAAGAGGAGAATAAAAATGCGAAAATGATTTTCAAAAAATACGGGTCAAAGTAAGAAATTAGAAATTTATGCCCCAGTTTCTGGAAAAATTATTAATCTTAGTGAAGTGCAAGATCCTGTTTTTTCCCAAGAAATGTTAGGAACTGGTTTTGCCATTATTCCTCATTATAAAGAAAAAGCAGGAATTAGTTTTGTTGCACCATTTAGTGGAGTTTTAGCAACTGTTTTCAGTACAGGTCATGCCTATGGTATTAAAGATGATACTACTGGTATTGAATGTTTAGTTCATATTGGCATTGATACAGTTGAATTAGCAGGTAAAGGTTTTGACATTAAAGTTAAGCAAGGCAATAGAATTAATCAAAATGATGTTATGGTGATTGCAAATTTACAAGAAATCAAAGAAAAAGGTAAAAAAGAAGTTGTTACACCAATTTTATTTACTACTGAAACAATGTTAGACTATAAAGTTAATGTGTTAGTTAAAGGTGAAGTAACACAAGGACAATTAATTGCTGAGATTGTTAAAAAATAATAATTTTATAAAGAATAAATGCATCTAATAATTATCTAGATGCATTTTAAAACACTTTTTTAATTAAATATACTAGAATTGCTTTAGTTTGAATAAATTATTAATTAATTTGATAAAATATTAATAAGCAGTTTTATTCTTGTGCTATTTTTGGAGGTTATTAAATTATTATGGATAATTTTTGGCAACAGTATTGATGAACAGTAGTCATTGGTATTTTAGCAGTCTTACTATTAATTTATATTATTTATCGCATTTATCAAATTTTTCATATTGACTATTATTGAGAACGAAATCTCCATTTTCCTCAATGAAGTAATGAAGGAATCATAACCCGTGATAATTATTTTTTACATACTGAATTTAAATTTGTTGATAATAGTAAGTATATTATTATTGGTGTTCATGGCATGGGTGCTTCGTTAACTGATTTTAAAACATCAACTAAATATTTTACTAAAAATTGCATTTCTTTTTTAAGTTTTGATCAACGTGGTTTTGGCGAAAATGAAAAATGAAAATATCATACATTAGGAACAACTATTAATGATATTAAAGATATTATTAGTGTTTTAAATGAACGATATCCTGATAAAAAGATTATCTTAATGGGTGAGTCATTAGGTTCTGCTTTAACAGCATTAGCTGCTAAGAAATTAACTAAAATGATTGATGGTGCAATATTAACGAATTTTGTTACTAAAAAACAAGTACTTAAATTAAAACCATCATTGGTTTGTCAATCGTTATGAGGTTTTCTGTTTCATAAGCATCATAATTTACCGATTACTTTTGAAATGGAAGAAATATCAACTAATCCTAAATATATTAAAAATGGTAAAATGCGAGCAATGACTAATATGAAATTTACTTTGTTATTTTCCTTGCAAGCACAAAAGTTAAGTAAAAATGTTCCTAAAAATCTTAATAGTGCTAAATGTCCAGTTTTAATTGTGCAATCAGGTAAAGATGCATTTGCTGATTTCAATAAGATTAAAATTAATAATAAACATTGGCGAGATGGGATTACTTATAATTTCTACGAAAATGGCAAGCATGCAATTTTAAATGAGTCTAATATTATTGAAATTTTAGATGATGTTAAGAAGTGAATTGATTCTTCAAATGTTTAGCCATAAAACTTGTTAGGGTGAATAAAGTTAATAGTTATAATTTAATTTTCTTTAAATAAAAGACAACATTAAACTATTTAATTGTTGCTATAATTATATCATATTTTGTTAAATAAACAAAGTATTTTAATGTTTTATTTTATTATTTTATAACAAAAATTCCTAACTATTTAGGTAAAGATTTATTAAGTTTTTAAAATATTAAAGTAAAAGATTTAATTTATTAATTTTTGCTGAATTAATTAAAAGCATATTATTAAGTACTTTATCATTATAAATTTTAGCACCATAACCTTTTAATGATTTCACTAAATGTGAAACATCACTTTCAGCACAAACTCCTTGATTTCAATTTTCTTTTTGATTAATAATACCTTCTTTATTATTTTTAAAATATTTATATATTTTTTCATCAATATTATTTACTTTTAAAAAATCTAATAATAAATAATATTTACCATTAATAAATAAGTTATATGCATTTGTTAATTTTTTATTATCTACTTTTCTATTAAAAATAAAACCTTTTTTTAGTGCTTTAAAAACATGGTGTCTATCAATTACATAAGGAATGTTTTCTTTTTTAGCAGAAGTTTTAATTCAAGGTGCACCATCACCAATAAATACTAAACTACTTTTATTATAAATAAATTGTAAATCAAGAAATTCATAAATTTTATCAATTAATTCTTGTCTTTTAATTCTTTGACCATTTTTAGTTTTCATATAAGTTATTTTTTTATCTTTTAAAACATTTCTACTTTTAGTAGATTTTTCTAAATCTGTACCTTTATTTGCACTAATTGTACGAATACGATTTTTTTGTTTTTTATTATTAAATAATGAAGAAATAAAACAATCATCCATATTTACAAATAATTTTTCATTTGGTAATACTATCTTTTTCTCTTTTATTTTTTCAACACCTATTACTGCATTTTTCATTACATTAGTCATATATGTTTTAGAAAATTTAGCATTTTTTACTATATCTTGTACATCAGATTGTCTTTTACCATTACCTGAATTTTTTATTATTATATGTTCTAAATTAGTTAAGGTTCTTTTTCTTTTTTTAATTTTTATATAATTATCTAAAGGATAATAATATTCATTAGTTTCTAATATTAAATAACATCTACGATAAAAATTATCTATTTTACCATATTGAGTATTTGGACTTCTTGGAGCAGTTTTAACATATTTATATTTACTTTTATCATATTTATTTTTATGTCAAAAATCATCATATGCTAATCATATATTTCTGAAATAATTAATATCATTTTTATTAATTTCTTTATCACATTCTTCATAATCAAGTTCATCAGTAAGAAAATTCATAATATTTAATTCCTTTCTTAATTTATGAATTTGATTATAATAGTAATTAAAAAGAAAATGTTGTAATAATATTTCTGATACTAATGATATAATTAATATAAGAAATAATAAATTAAGGTGATAATATGCCAGCACAAAGAAAATATTTAGGAAATTATAAAGAAAAGATACAAGAATATTTAAGAACAAATAAAGATAATTTAAAAAAATGTACTAAACAAGAATTAAATTATATTTTAAATATTGATAATAAATATATATTTGATTGCCGAAGAAGGTCGACAAAATGGCAAAAAGATTTTATAGATGAATATGATAAGGCGTGCCTTAAAATAGGAATTGCGCGATTAAAAAATGTTACACAAGTATCTCAATATGAATGAGCTTATTTAAGGACTAATCATAGAGATATGTTTGATGATTTAATAGATAATCAAGATATAGAAGCAAATAATAGTAATATAATTATTAATATTATTGAACCAAGAAAAATAGAAAATAATGACTAGAAACCTATAATAAATATAGGTTTTTTTCTTTATTTTAAAGGTTAAAAATGATATAATATATTAAAGTGAATATGTTAAATAACATATATTAAAGTGATTTATTAATATAATAAAAATTCATAAAGGGAGATTAAAGGTATGAGTAATTTTACTTTTGATGAAAAAGAGAATTATAGTTTAGATGATGTTAAAGGTTTACTAAAACAACATAGAAATGTAGTATATGCTGAAAGTAAAAAAGATATTGAACCTAAATTAAGTGAATATGAAACTAAATTAAAAGAATATGAAAATAAAGTTAATAGTTATGAAGAGCAACAATTATTTTCTAATATTAAAGATACTAAAAAAGTAAATTTAATTAAAAATTTAATGAGTACTGATAATTATAAATCTTTATCTAAACAAGAAGCATTTAATAAAATAAATGAAGATTATAAAGAATTTCTTATTGATAAAACATCAGAATCTATTAAACAAGAAAATAAACCTAATTCAAATGATTTTAATCCTAAAACTCTTTTAGATTTACATACAAATAGTATTAATCCAGAAGAATTAGAAAGAAAATTAAATGAAAAAGCTAAAACTACAGGTATTACTGACCCTAACGAATTAGAAAAACTTGTAAATTTAGCAAGAGGAACTGCACTTAAATCTATTAAATAGAAAGAGGATAAAATGGCAATTCCAAAAATTCCAGAAGCATTTATTATTGGTGGTAATTCCCCTACTGAAAATGCTGTTTTAAGTGTACTTGAAGCCCAAGTTCGTGGTGAATTAACTGCTGAATTAAGTACTTTATTTATGAGAAATACTGTTACTGCTGACCAAATAGCAAATATTAGTGGTGTAGCAATGGCAATATATAGAGCAACTGTTCGTGTATTATGAGGCTCAACATGAGATGAATTTACAGGTACTAAAAGACAAAAAGGAACAGTTAAAACAACAACATTAATTATTAATAAAGAATTAACAATTGATTTTAATATTCCAGAATTTGATATTGAAAGATTTATGACTTCACCAGCAAATGTAGCAACTCAAATTGTTTCAAATTGAACAAGTTCATTTATGAGAAATTTAAGAGAAAATTTTGAATTAATATTTTTACAAGGTACAAAAGATTATGCAATTGCTAAATCATTAGTATTACCTTTAAATTTAAATAATATGACAAAAGAACAAGCATTAAATGCTTATTATACAATTGGAGAAAGAAATAATAAATTAATTAAAAAAGTAGATGATATTACAGTTGGTATTAATAAAGCAGATTTAACGGGTGCTTGTGGTATTGATAGTAGTTTTAATTTAGCAAAAGCATTTACATTATTAAATTATGGTCAAATTGCAGCTAATACTTTAGCAACTGGTAAAAGATATACAAATCAAATTATGGGTATGGAATTTTATGAAAGTTTTTATTTAGAACAAGATTTTATTCATGATACTGTTTCTGGTATGCATTTAGAAAAAGATTATAAATTATTAGATTTATTTGGTGTAGTTTATAACCGCTATATGTGAGGTATGCCTATTTCATTTACTAAAGTAAGAAATAAATTAGATAATGCAACAGATAATATTCGTATTATTGGGAAAGCATTATATGCATTACCAAGTGCAATTAGACCAGATTTAATGTATATTATTCAAGAAAAAATGCCAACAGTTGATGAAATTAAAACAGCAAGAGCAAAAAATTATAAAGTTGATGCAACTAATGTTAATGCAACTTATCAATCAACAGATTATGATAATATGAATATTTTAGATTTACAAAATATAATTTATTATAAAAATTTAGGAAAAATTACTATGGCTGGTGCAATACCTACTAATGATGAATTAGAAACTATAATAGTAAATATTGGTAATAATGGTTATGAAAAAGGTAAAGCAACATTTAGTAATATTACAGCAACAAGTTCTACTATGACTGGTAATAATAAAGAATATTATGGAACAGTAAAATTAGAATTTACTAAAAAATAATTATGGAATATATTTATAAATATTTTGATGAAAAAGCACATATTACTATTTATTCAGCCAAACCAGAAGATTTAACTACAAGTAATGATATAAGAGCAATTTTATTAGATGAATATCCTAAATTAAGAAATGATTATTTTATAGTAAGTGATGTTCATGATAATTTTGCTATATGTGTTGGAGATAATATAAATTGTCAAGGAACAGTTAGAATTCAAGTTAAAAAACAAACTAATTTAAAGGATGTTAAAAATGCCACATGTTGAGAATATACAATCAAATAATTATACTTTAACTAAATTAATAAGAACTGGTATAAGTCCAATTTCAGCAATGATTGGAACTAGTGCTTATTATGGTCAATTAATAGGTAATCCAATATTAGGTTCAATTAATAGTTTATTATTTGGTAAAAAATTAGGTTTAGATATTTGAAATTTAAATCAAAGACCTTCTGCTAAAACTAAACTAATTAATAGTTCTAAAAAAATATTATTAGGTTTAGGAATAATTGGGTTAGCAAATTATAGTAAATTTACTAACTCTTCTATTAATCCAAATCCAACTGAAAATCCAATAACTACAACAACAGTAGACCCATTTCCAGATAATGTATTATTAGTTAATAATGATAATCATTTAATGGATTGAGATACTTATATTTCATTAAATGCTTATGGTATTTCAAATCTTATGGCAGGAATTACTGAATTAATACCTAATAGATTTGAAACTATTCGTAAATTAGCAAATATGGCAAATGGTGGATGTTTGATTTCAAGTGGTGTTGCAATGGGTATTAATAATGATTTTAATAATGCTTATGCAGTACCTACCATAGTTGCTGGTGCTTCTGAAATTATCCATAATTTACTACCTATTGAAACTACACATCATAACCAAGAAATGCAAGAAACACCATTTAATAATGAAACTGCAAGATTAATTAATGATAATAGATTTACTATTAATAGTGAAACATCTAGTCAATATGGTAGTGATAATATGAGTGAAGTACCATTAAATCATGATAATGCTTCATTAAATTGAGATTATAACCATATGAGTTTATAATGTTACCTTTAATTATTAGACTTATATACTCAGCATTAGCAAGTGATGATATTCGTGTATTAATTGTTAGTTTATTAAAAAATTATAGTAAAGATACAGGATTAAAAGCAGTTTTAGATAGTGAAAATGTTAGTGAAGAAGAACTTGACCAACCATATTCAACTTTTAATCCAAATATTGCTAAAAAATTATTATCTATATTAAAATCTAATGAATTAACTATTTTAAAAAATGAATTAAATAAATTATTTGTTAATCCTGCTAAAAAAATTAATAATTTATTAAAAGATAATACTAAAGATTTAAATGATAAAGATATAGAAGAAACTAATAATAAAGATGAAAAAGGTTGAGTAGTATTATCTAGTTCATGATTAAAAAAAGGTAATTTTTATAAATCTAATAAATCATTAAAATTAGGTTTATTACAAGTATTAATACAAAGTGATACAAGTAAAAATAAACGTTGATATGGACCATATACTTATCCTAATGTAAGTGAAGAAACTTGAAACTTAATGAAAGTTCAAAAAGGTAAAAATGGTAGTGGTGCTGGAACAATATTTTGAAGATATTTTTTAAGGGGTTTTTTACCTTCACAGATACGTAAATATGTTAAGAAACAACTTAAAGAACAGAAAGGTATTAGTAAAGGTAAACAACGTTATAATGTGCTTAAATCAACGAATATTAATGTATTAAAAACAACTGCATTTATTAATAGATTAGAACGTGGATTTTTTAAACTTAAAGAATTTAAAACTTTACCAAAAACTGAATTAGGTAGTAGAGCATGAAGAGTAGAAAGAAAAGAATATTTAACTTTTCATAAAACTAATAATTTAAATAAAAATATTGGCATTTCTATTTATAAAAATAAAAGTAAATATAAAACATGAAAGTAGGTGGTAATTATTATTGAATTAGATAAACCAATTAAACCAATTGGTATATGAAATACTATTAATCCAATATCAAAAGATAATAAAGAATATAAAAGATTAAATAAAATTTGATTTAATAAAAATAGTACTCATATTGATAAAATAAAAATTTTAATATCAAATATTTTAAAAATAACTAGTCATATTATTGGTATATTAATAACATTATTTTTTACAATAACACCATGATTAATACCTAAAATACCAATAGAAATGGGAATAGGTAATTATACTACTCAATATAATTTTAGTTGACCAGATCATGTAGCATTAACTTTATTTCCAATGTTTAGTCATATAGGATTAAATGTTATTACTAAATTAGGTAATTATGGAAAATTAATTAAATATGGATTAATTACTATACCAATTATTATTACAAGTCCTTATTTAATTTATCAATATCAACAAATTAAAAAACATAAAAAAGAATGTAATTTATGTAAACAACATTCAAATAAAATTCAAATAGAAAAGGTGGAATAAAAAATGAATTTAACAGTATATTTATTAAGTGGAATTATAGGAGGAGCAGTTACTAGTGGTATTATTATTGCTTTTGTATTATCTATTATTTCAAAAAAAATTAAAAAAAATAAACAAGATATAGTTGCAAAAGAACTTAAATTTAATAAATTAATTGAATATATTATTTTAAATACTAAACAATTAAATGATAAATTACAATTAACAGAAACTCCTATTGCACAAAAATTAGATGCTTTTGATGTTGATGAAAAAGATTTTGAAGATTTTATTATTGCTCAAAAAGCAAAACGTCAAGAATTAACAAATAAAGATAAGAAAAAAGTAACTAAAATTAAAATTTAAAGGGTTTAAATACCCTTTATTTTTACATTAAGGAGTAAATTATGGCTATTAAAGACCCAATTTTATTTATAACAGTTGAAGAATTTAAAAATTCTAAATATTTTAATGAATTATTATTTGATAAAGTTACTACTCCAGATAATGAAATTTGATTTGCAATATCTGTAGCTAGTAGTAATATTGATTATTTAAGTGGTTTTACTATTAGTAAAAAATGACCAGAAATAACACCAACAGATTTTACAGATAATATTCAAACAGCAACTACTAATTATGTTAGATTTTTATTAACTAAAGATGTAGATTATTTACGTGGTCAAGGTTCAATTAGTCAAGGTGGATTAACTTATAGTGAAACTAATCCAGATGACCCTTATTTTATCCCACCAGAAGTATTTAATTATTTAAGAAAAATTAAAGAATATCCAAATATTAAAGGTTTTGATTTAAAAGGAATAGAACCACAAAAAAATAATTATTTTAATAAATTTATTTCAAATTGTGGTGAAGATAGTCCTTTAAATGAATATATTCCTTATACTAATTTAGAATCATCAGATACTAGAACTAAAATCACTATTACTCATCCACAAAATAGATCAAGACCGGTTATTAATATTGATACTAGAGGTATTAATACATCTACTACAGTACCTGAATTTAAAAGTCCAAAAGAAACTATTGATATTAAATATGATAAAGAAACTCATATAGTTAATAGTGATGTTAGTGATAAAGTAATTTATTTTGATGACCTTGATGATAGAAAAAATGCTATTGAAATTTTAAAACATACTTTAGTACCTAATTTTATATATAAATGAGTTGCTTATAAAAATTTTGATCCTTTTACAGAAGATTACTCAAGTTATTTAAATGGAACTTTAATTCCTAAAAAATATGCAGATGATAAATTACAAAATAAGTTAATTGCTGGTAATAATATAACTATTGATAAAGAAACTAATACTATTAGTGCTACTGGTGGTAGTTCAGTTGATGAAAATAGAATATTTAATAATAAAAATGATAAAGATAATACAACAAGATTAGTTAATGATGTTATAAATGTTGGAAATAGAACATTAATTTATAAAAATAAAAGTGGTCCTTCAGTAACAGATGATAATGATATTCCAAATAAAAAATATGTTGATGAAAAAATAAAATCTTTAAATGTTATTAAATGAAAAAATATTGGTACAAAAGAAAGTAACATTAAAATTAATTATGATTTTAAAGTAAATACTTTATATAGAGTTGGTTATTGTTGAAAAAATGTAGAAAAAAGTCCAATTATATATATGCAATTTTTATGACAAGGTGAAGGTGCTGTATTAGCTAGTTTTTTTAAAGGTATTTCTGGAAAAAGAATTACTGAAGCTTATGTTGATTTAGTAGTTATTTCAAATGCTATTGCAATGGATAGATTTAATGATGATGAAGGTAAAATATATTCATTAGAAGAAGAAATAAAAGAAAATACTTATAAAATCACTAGTAATACATTAGATATTACTTCACCAAGTATAATTAATATAGATAAACCAATTAAAATTAATTCAAAAAGTTTAGAAACTAATGAAATAGAAGACAATTGTTGAGATATTGAATTAAAAGATAATCCAACACCAAATCCTAACCCAAGTGTTCCACAATGAAAAGAAGTAGCAGTTAGTACTGATTTAGTAACAATTAATTATAATTTAAAAAATAAAAATTATTATCGAGTATTCTATAATGGACGTACTAGAGATTTAATTACTAATATTGGGAAAGGTACACATGAAATAAAAGAATTTTATTATCAAGATAATAAAGATTCTTTTATATTAGGTATTTTTAATATGATGTTATCTGTAATGCCTATGTATATTAAAAATAATGGAGTTAGTTTATATGCTGGAGCACCGTGATGTAATTTATGAAAATTAGAAGAATTACAGGAATAATATTATGAATAAAGAATTTACTTATCTTAATTAAATTAGTTATTGATTATTAAATAAAAGTGATTTTACTCATAGTGAATATAATCTTAGTGGTTCACGATATAGTAGTAAAACATATAGTATTGCAGAAGAATTAGCAATATTAATAGCTATTTCAATTAAAGTTAATAAATCAATTGCTATATATTGTTTTAGAAAATTAAATAAAGATATTAATGATTTAGTAAAAGAAATATATAATGCTTTAATAACAATAGGTTTAAATGATTATAAAGATTTTACTTTAAAATACCCTAATAAGCAAGCAGACTTTCGTTTTAAAAGCTCTAAATCATTTATAAGAGTAATGGGTGTATATAGTAATTCAAATGATAGAATACCTTTAAAAGGACTTTCTCGTAGTGAAATAAAAGGTTTTGATTTAGCAATTGAATGATGTGAAGAAGCAAATGAATTTACTCAGCAAGAATTTCAAGCAATAACATTTGCATTAGGTAATGCTAAAAAAAGAATAAAAATAAAAAGTTGTAATCCAGATAATATTTATCAATATTATATTGAATATATGAATAAAATTGTACCTTTTAATTTAGAAATAATGAAAGAAAAAAATGAACAAATTAAATCAATATTTGATAATAATATTTTTAAATTATTTCATTATAGTAATTGAAAAGTAAATGCTCATAATCTTACATTAGATATGATTAATGATTTAGAAGAATTAAAAGTATTAGATCCAATTAAAGCACAATCTTGATATTATGGTGTACCAAGTATTCTTACTGGTGCTATATTTGCAAGATATCTTGATAAAGTTGGTACTAAATTAGATTTTCAAGTACAAAGATTATCAGGTGGATTAGATATAGGTATGGCAACAAGTCCAAGTGGTCATCCTACATCTGCTTCATTATGATTTATTGGTGAAAATGATAATGGTAGAAGAGCACATAAAGAAAGTGAATTTTATCATAGTAATGTAACAATGCAATATAAAGATACTGATACTTTAGCAAATGATATTATTAATTATTATTTAAATGAAAGTAAACGTTATATAGCAATGTTATTTGGTTTTACTTGTTATGTTGATTATGGTAATGGTGGATTAGTATTTATTGATGTTTTAAAAAGTTGAGTTAAAAAACGTAATATAACATGATTAAAATTTATAGCAGTAGATAAATCAACTTTATATTTAAATGATAGAATTGATTTTACAACAATTTGTATGCTTAAAAATATTATTAGTTTTAATTGAGAAAGATGTCCAGAAACTAAAAGACAATATAATTTAATGCAATGATTATCTAAAGTAAAAATAGATACTAATAATAATCAACCAAAAATGTTAGATTTACATGATGATACTTGAGATAGTGATATGTATGCTTTAATGCATGAAATGAAGTGATTAATTAATGGTATTAATAATAAATTATTAATTAATAAAAATAATTTTGGTGGTGATTAATATGGTAAATACAATGGAATATTTAAGTTGTGATAAATCAAAATGATATATTGATATACCAATGATTATTGCTCAAAAATCAACTAAATTATGATTAGGTAAAGGTTTTTTATTTAATTCAAGTAAAAAAGAAATATTAGATTATCTTAATGAAATGAATTTAAAAGATAAATGATTAGAAAAATTTTATAAATTTGGTTTACAAAATAGTTTAATGGGTAAAGTATTTATTATGATTATAATTAATGAAGATAATAGTAAATCCCTTAAAATATTACCTAATAGTTTTTGTGGTAGAGTTGCTAAATATAATGAACAAGAACAATCAGCAGAATTTTATTTTATTAATGAACAAGCAGATAGTGCTACTTTAACATGAGTAACAATACAAAATGGAAAAGTTAAATATGAAACATATAAAGATAATAATAAAGATATTATTTTAGGTTCTACAAGAACTAAATTAAAACCAAATATAACACCATTAAAAACTTATGAAATTAAAAATCCATTTAATTATATACCTATTTTTGAAATAACTAATTTACCAATTATTAATTTATATGGTAATGCAACTACTTTAAATGCATATCCAGATTGTACAGCAGTATGAGATTTAATATATGATTTAAATCGTGTTATTAGACAAAAAAGATTAGAAAGAGAATTAAATGTTACTACTTTATTTGCTTCATTAGATAATGAAACAGCAAAAGAAATGCAAGAAAATGGTAATATTATTGAAAATCCTAAAAAAGATATGTTTGTTAATGTTGGTAGTGCAGGGTATGATAAAAATGGTAATGGTGGTATGCAAATTATTCAAGGTGACCCTAAATTTAGTGAATATTGATTAGATTATAATGGTACTGCTAAAGCAATATTTAATGGTGCTGGATATGATTATGATGAACATGGTAATGATGTTTATACAAATAAAACACAAAGTATGTTTAATAATAAATTTGATATGGAAACAACAGAAATTAAAATAGCATTTTATAGTGCTTATTTTTATCGTATATTTGATTTACTTCTTATTAGTAAAAATTTATGAAATGGTATTGGTGAAAGACCTTATTCATTTAAATTTATACCTATAGCAATGACTGACCAAATAGTACAAGACCAAATTATTAATTCAAGATTAAATAATGGTACCATGACAGTAACTGAAGCTATTGGTGAATATGATAATATTGACCAACTTATGGCTGAAAATAAATTAGAAAATATTATTATAGAAAATAAAAAATTAAATAAAGAATTAGGAGATAATGAAAATGAGCAATCATCAACGAATTCAATTAATGAAACACGCACATCTACATCTAAAGAGACAACAAGCAATAATTAAACGTTTAAGTCATTGAAAAATATTTCCATTTATAATTAATAATGGAGCAATACCTTTAACTGAAACTGGTTATAAACCTATAAATAGTAAAATTAGTGATTTTGGTCAATATGAATTAATACTTTCTGGTAATACTCCAGTTGTATGTATTTGAAAAAAAAGTACTAATATATATCAAAAAAATAAAGGTATAACAGACCCAGTAACACATAAAACAACAGGTCAAAATCAATATTATACTAAACAATATAAAATTGGTGATTATTGAAATGCTTATTTAATTGATGATACTAGTGGTGTAGATTTTGGTGGTTTACCTAATAATAGTTTATTTAAAACAATTTCTACTACAAGACAATATACATTAGTTATGTTTGAAGAACAAATTACAGTAGATGATTATTTACAATTTTTTTGTGTATTTAATGATAAAAATGAAAATATTGGTGGTAATACAGGTAAAAATCAAGATAGACAATTATTATATATTTCAAATGTAACTAATTATTATAGTCCTTATAATGGTGAATTTAGTATGCAAGTATTAACTTTTAGTTCAGTTAATGATAGAGCAGTAGCAAGTGGTCAAAATACACTTGATTATGTACAATATGCAAGCCCTGGTAGTGGTTATGCTTTCCCTACTATTCAAGAAGGAGAAGTAACGTTAAATCGTACTTTAATGCGTGATATTGGAGTTAGATATAGTCATAGACAATCTTATGGTTTAGAATTATTATCTAGTTGTTATTATTATGGTAGACCTATAATACAAGGTCAAGCACCTAATCAAATTGATAATAATGAAATATTTGAACAAAAAGTATTTGCAAGTAGAAGATTATTTATTGCTGGTAATAATGACCATTCAAGTACATCAGTTAAAAAAAATGGTGGTTTAATTGCTGGTATAAATGATAAAATAACTACTAATAGTCATCCAGAAACTACATTTTATAATATTATGGATGCAAAACCTACTGGATTTACTAATTTTAAAGATTGAAAAGAATGATTATCAACTAGTTTAAATTTACAAGCAAATTTATTTGTTACAAAAGATTTTAAAGGTATGTTAGCATTTGATAAAACAAAAGCAACTAATAGTAATGGTAGTGCAATTGGAGAAGCTAAATTCTTTTGAGATAGTGAATGAAATATTAATAATATCTCTGGTAGCTATAATGTTGATATGTCTAATAATTTTAAATATAAAGACCCAGATACTAATTTAATTATTGGTTCACCAACTGTAGATTATTCAAAAATAAGTCAAAAATATATGTCAGCAATATTAAATTTTAATTCAGTAGTATTTAGTAGTTTAATACAAATGCCTTATGATAGTGTACAATGATTACCATTTGCTTTAAGTGATATACCATTAATTGGTAAATTATTAAATGTTTTAAGTTTAGGTATTCCAATTGGTTTTATTATTAATCAAAATAATCAACAATATAAAAAAATGTTATATTTTAATGGTTTTATGTCTGCATTTTTTACAAATAATTTAGAAAATATTATTGGTAATGGTGGTTTAATTCCATTAAATGCTTTTGCTAATGAAAATGATTTTGCTATTGGTAAATTATTAGGTGCAAATGTTAGTACAACTGCTATGACTATGAAATTAAGTGATAGAATATCAGTATATCCATGAGACCCTACAACAGGTCATAAATTAGAAACAAAAGAACAAATAAGTACAGTTGATTTATCACAAAAGAAAAATAATAAAGTTTATATTTTAGCAGAAGATACAGAGTTTTTAGATATAGCTTCACCATTAACTAATGAAGATACAGATTGTCAATGAAATCCTACCCCTAATGGGGTTAGTGATGGTTCTAATTATGCTTATATTATTGATACAATTGTAACTCAATCATTACATCAAGGTGAAGAAAGACATACATTTTATAGTGATAATCCATTTACTTATCAAGGTGATTATAATGAACTTTCAGTTGCACAATTTAGATATAAAAATAAAGGTGCTTTAACTGGTAATGCTTTTAATTGAACTACTTTATATAAATTAAATCATGATGAATATCAAGAAACTGAAGAAACTACATTTAGTTATCCAGCAGAAATATTACCACCAAGTCCACAAAATATAGCGAAACAAATAGTTATTAATTTAAACTTAAGCGTAAGTAAATTAGCATATATTCCTACTATATCTTTAAATAATTTTAATAATATTGAAAATCCTACTAATAATACTACAGAGTGATTAAATAATAATCAACCTATTAGTGAAACAAAGAATATTGATTTAAATACATTATTAGACCAAACATTATTAATTAATAGTATTAATGATTTAAATAGATTTTATAAATCAATTTCAATTTATTATGATTATGAAATAGAAACCAAAAATTATACACAAAACCCTATAGACCGTGTTAATAGAAATAGCACAAAAGAAACATTCGTTAATTCTAAATCAATTATTAGCCAAATTCAAGAAATTAATATTTTAGATATACTTTTTTCTAAAAAACATGAAGAATATTTAACAAAAAGTTTTTGAAACACACAACTAGTAACTAATAATTATAATATTGGTTGAGCAAATACTTATTATAATTTTTATAAACCTCATTATGTTTTAAATTCATATAATTTAGAATATAGAGAAGATTTTAAAGATGTTAATACGAATTTTCAAAGTAATATAATTACATTTGAAATTGTTAATTCAAATAATGTTTTAATTTGAGATATTTTTTTAAATGCTTCGTTAGGAAAAGTAGAAGGTGGATATTATCAAAAAAATCCATTCGAAGGTATTCAATATGCTACTGCCTGAAGAGAAACAACTAAAGTTAGTGCTAATATTTCAAAAATTATATTAAATCCTAGATAATGATTGGTATAATTATTATTAAGAATTTAAAGGAGATTTTATAAATGCCCACATTAGACATAGTATTAATTGCAGTTATTATATTATTATTTATTCCTATGTATTTATTATTTATTTTATTTGGCTATATTTATTGTAAACAAAATAATGCATGGGGAATATTATTATTTTTTATATCATTAAATATAATTGGCCTCTTAATTGGATGTTTTATTTTAAATAAAAATAATCAAGATAATAAGATTAATTATGAATTTAAAAAATTTCAAAAATTAAATAAATATTTCATTGATAAAAATACTATTCCCCCACAATCTTAAATATTAATGTATAATTTAAGTAATCTATTAGATTAGACAATAGATTAATTTAAGGTTAAAAGTTATCTTTATGATAACTTTTTATTTTCCAAAATTTATTTTAAAATCTATAAAAGTAATATATAATAAAAACACTTACATAAGTAAGTGTTAAATTCATTGTCTCATTAGGTTGGCACCTAATTAAAAAGTTACCTTAATTGGTAACTTTTTAATGCTAATGTTTAGTCTGTATAAACTTTATATTTGAGGAAATTTACGGTTTCAAAATTTATATATATTTTTGAAATTAATATTATTGATTTTAGATTTATTTTTTTCGAATTCAAAATTATTAACTGTTTTTGTTCTCTCTTGTTCTTTTTTTCCCACTTTTTCTAAATCATTTTTAAATTGTTTTTGTCACTTTTGAATTTCTTCTTGTTCTAATTTTCTTATTTGTTTTGCTTTCTCATTTACTGATTTTAACATTTTTTCTTCCTTTCAAAATAAAAAAATATATTAAATTTATATTTTTATCATAAATTATTAATAAAAATTATTAAGTTATATCATAAAATATTTAATAATGTGAGAATATTAGATTTTTAAAAAAAATTTTTTCTGGAAATTTTCTGGAAAAACTAAGATAATTTTCGTAAAACTTTATTTAAAGGATGTATATTTAATTCTTTTTCTTTCTTAGCCTCTTTTTCTAGGTCTTTTCTTCATGTTTTTAAGTTTTTTTCTCTTTCTTTTTCTTGTTTTAATATTTCTTTTTTTGTTTTTTCAAAGTTTTTTTCTTGTTTTTCAGCAATTTTTTTATTTTGTTCATATAAATTATTTTTTTTTGACATTTTTTCTCCTTTCAAAATAAAAACTCATTTACTTTAAAATAAAGCAATGAGTTAAAAAACTTATATTAAGTTTATATTATTTTTATATCATAAATATTTACTAAATATGTATAATTTAATTAGTTATTTTTTCATAAATTAAATATTCAATACCAATTATTATTAAACTAGCAACTATTTCATATCATATTGGTACATTCATTAATTCTCATCTACTTAAATAAAATCAATGTGTAAATCAATCTCATTTAGTCATTATTTACTCCTTATTTTCAGTATTAAGATATTCAATTACTTCATCTATTCTTTTATTTGTCATTTTTATTCTTTTATCCATTATTTTAAATATTTTTTTATGCATACCCAACATTTTATGAAAATGTTTATCTTGCATATCTATTATTTTTCTTAAATGTTTTACATTAATTTCTTGCATTTCTAAAATATGTTTTTCTTTTATTTTAATTATTAAAAATAAATTAATAATTAAAATTGTACTTATAATAATTCATATTATTAATCCATATTCATATCAATTCATTATTTACTCCTTATTATAATTTAATCTTTCTTCTTTTGTTTTTGGAAAATGATTATAATTACACAGTTCTTGATTATCTAATTCAATAAAAACTTTAATTTCTTCTGGATATTGTTTATATGATAATACTTTTCAATCTGCTAATTCATAACCTAATAAAGTACGGTCATCATCTAATTCACTACTTCCACCATTTCATGAAAAATATATTTCTGTATTTTTTGTATATATTTTAAAAACATTATATTTATCACTATATTTTAAAAAGTCTCATAAATTCATTATTTACTCCTTAATTTTTAATTTTATTATCATAATATTCTTTTATTTCTTTTACTTTATTATTAAAATCTAATTGATGTTTTTTACACATTTTAAAAAATTGAATAGAAGTATTTTCTAAATCTGTAGATTGTAATTTAATTAATACTTTTTTATTACATTCTTTAACAATACATTTTAATAATACTTTTTCTTGTTTTTGTTTTTGCATTATTTAACTTCCTAACTAATAAATACTTTTAATGTTTGTTCATTATCTTGTAAATCATATTCAATTTTATTAATATTTTTATTACCATTTTTATGTTCTTTACTATAAATTACAATTTGTCTTTCATATTTATTTATTAATTCAAATCTTGTTACTTTTTTTAAATCTTTCATTATTTATTCTCCTTATTTAAATAATATCAACCAATTAATAAACTTTCTGCTTCATCATGATTTGATATTGTTATATTTCAACCTTGTTTAATTATTAATTCATTTGCTAAATGTATTGAAGTATTTTTTATTCATATAAAGTTTTTTTCAAATTGACTAAATGATTTTTTTACATATCATTTTTTTCATTCACTTGGACTTATTAACATATCTTTTGTTAATAATTTATTAAATTTTCCAGCAATAAAACCTCTTAAATGTTCTTGAGTTTCATAACCAATACCATTTTTACTATGAAAAGTACCACGTTCAATAATTAAATCAAAATTATTTTTAGAATTAGTTAATTCATTTTTTAATTCTAAAGTACCATATATAACATAATGCATATCTCTATAAAAATTATCAATAGAATTTTTTTTAAAACTACAACTTCCTATTCATATTGGTTTTCATATATCTATATTATTACAACTACAATTACCAAAACATTTACAATGTTGATAAATATATTCTCATAATGTAAACCCAGTATTTTTCATACTTGGGTCTACTGATAATAAGTAGTTATTCATTATCAAATTCTCCATTTTCTATTTTTTCTAATAAGATATTTAATTCATCAAATAATGATGTATAAGCACAATTCAAATTTTCATCAATAATTTCATTTAATAATTTAAGTAATTTTTCTTTATTCATTACTAAATTCCAACTTATCTAAATTATCTATATTATTTTGTATTTGTTCATAATTAATATTTATTTCTTCTTTTGTTTCTTCAATTTCTTTTAATTTAATTTCTTTATTATCATTATTTGGATTATCAACATACATTATATTTTCATTATCTAATACTATTGCTTGATCAATTTGCATTGCTCTATCAACAATATTTTGATTTTCTAATTTAATACTAGGGTCTTTATTAATATCTCTAATAATTGCTTTAATAACTGTTTTAAGTGCCATAGCATTAAAACTAGTAGTTCATGGACTATTACCATTTGCTTTACTATATTTTTTTCTATGTTCTTCACATTCTTGTTTAGTCATACCTTTAATAAATCTAATTGGTTTATTAAAAGAATTTTTAATAAAAATCATACCATAATAACCAATAATTATTTTATTTTCAAATATTTTACTAGGTTCTAATTCTCAACGTTGAGTTTCTTTATTAAAAATATGTTTATCAGTAATAATTTCTCGTTGAAAATCAATAACACAATTTGAACGTTGTAATAAAGTTAAAAAACCATCTTCTTGAATTTGTACTTGTAATTCATTTCCATAAGGAATTAAAGCAATTTCTTTTTTAATTGGATTATTTGAAAGGTCTAATTCAAATATAGTTGCTAAAGTATTAATAACTGATTGTGGATTTAAAGTAGATAATTTTTTATCATTTAATTTTGTTAATTCATAATAGTTAGTAAATTGTTGTATTTTTGATTTATTTATATTTTTAGGTAAAGTTAAATTTGCCATATTTATCTTCCTTTCAAAGGGCAATTGCCATTTCTCATTCATGTAATAATTCATCTGTTATTTCTACTAATATTTTTTCTACTTTATCTTTTTGAATTCAATAAATATAATGTATATTTGATAAATTAAAACCATTATTTTTTAATATTCAATAATAAGCAGTTAATTGTAATATTGATTTTTCTTTATTTTCTTTATACATATTTGATAATGTTTTAAAATCAATTATTGTATATAAATTATTTTCTTCATAAATTAAATCAGGTGTTCCAGCAACAATATCATAAGTAAATACTTGTTCACATATATATTTAGTATTTACTTTAAATTCTTGTAAATTATTTAATAAATTTTCACAATATTGTAAATAATTTTCATTAAATAAATGTTTAATATTATTTAATAATTTATCTTTTATATTATTAATATTAATATTTTTAAAATATAATTCTGCTACTTTATGAACAGTTTCTCCTCTTAATCTAGCATTTTCTAATCTATCAAAAGGTACATTTTCATAAGGATTTTTATTACTATATAAATAATATTGAATAATTTTAGATACTGATATTTTTTCTTGTTTATTTAAAAAATATTGATGTGTATCTTTTTTAAAAATTAAATTATTATTTTGATTGTTTAATTGCATTTTTAATTAAATTCCTTACAAAATTAGTAATTGACATATTATTATTTTCTAAGCAAAGTTTTTTTAATTCATAATGTTCTTCTTTAGTTAATCTAACAAAAATTTGTTTATTAATTAAATCTTCTATTTTTTTCTTATGTGCTGGCATTAAAATCACCATCCTCTATATCTTTTAATAAATCTTTAATATTAATATATTCTTTCACTGTAAGTTGTAATTCTAAATAATTTCTTAATTTATCCATTATTATTCACTCCTTTAATATCTAATTCCATTACTAATATTTCATAATTTGTAATAAATGCTTGTTGAGTAACTATTCTTTCAAAAGTATTATCATTTAATATAGGATGTTTATAATTTTTATGAAAATTAATAGCATTTTCAATTTTAGTAAATACTTTATATTTTATTTCATCAGTATAATTAACTTTATATTTTAATAAATAAGCATATTGCATTATCTTTTCTCCTTTCTTAATTATTTTAAAAATAACAATCAATCTTTAACTAATTGTGGCATTTCATTAATTATTTTTTTATAATCATTAATTGCTTCTTCTAATATGTTAATTTCAGTAAATTTAAAACAATTCTCAATATGTAAATCAAAATCTCTATCAATTTTGATATCATGTTTTCTATATTTTTCATTAAATTCATTTCTAGTCATTTTATTTCTCCTTAAAAATTTTCTAATTGTAATTCATTAATATAATAGTTATATAAACTATCAGAATTATCACTTGTTAAATGTATATCTTCTTCAATCATTTCATTAATATCTTTATTACAATAATAAGAATTATCTATTTCACTAATTCAAATATATTTTTCATTATGAATATTACATTTCATTATTTTCACCCATTAATTTATAAAAACATTTATTACAAGTTCTATTAGCAACTGAAGATTGTTTATGACAAATATCACAACTATGAGTAATAATATTATTTAAATAAGTTTTTTTATATTCAAGGTTTTCTTTTCAATTAAACATTAGAATTAATTCCTTTCTTAATAAAATTATTTTTTTCTTTTAATTTTTCTCAAAAATTATTTTCAATTGGTAAACTTGCTTTTAATTTTTTTAATTTTAAAAGTAATTTATAACCTTTAATATTTTCTAATTTTTTATTTGTTTTATTTTTTAAATCATATTCATAAATAGTAAATTCATAATTTCTTTTAATACTTATTCTAATTTCATTTTTATCTTTACTTTTATGAATAAATTTTTTATTAATTCAAACTCCAATAATATTAGAATTATTTTCATTTAATAATTTAATAAAACTTGCTGAAGTAGTTTCATTAATAATTGCTATCTTTGATAAAAAAATAGAAGTAAAATTAGTTCTTGTTTTTTCTAATAATTCATTTATTTCTTGATTTGATAAATCTATCTTATATTTTTCATTTTGAGTAATAATATTATCTTTATCAAAATCTAAAAGTAAATTAGTAATTTCTTCTTGTGATAAATCTTTTTTAATATTTTCTTTAAACATAAAATATAATCCTTTCTTTAATTTAAGTCTTATTTAAAAGAAGTCTTAAAAGAGAAAACTTCTTTTCTCTTTCTTTTTGAAAAAAGAGGGGGTGTGGGGGAGAAAAAACTTTTTCTTTCTCTTTTCTTAAAAAGAACACACTAAAAATTACTATTAGTTATATCTGCACTATAGCCTTTAATAATTTTTTATTTAGTTATGTAATAATTAATTACTTTCATAAAGTACAGATTTATCAAAATAATTAATTATAATTGTTTAACAATTAAAAATGAGAGTATTATCTCTCATTTAAGTTCTTATTAAATCTAACCATTAACTTGATACGCCCAACTTGTTATTTGTTTAAACAACTAACAAGTTTTAAATATTAAGTAAATAAAAGATAATGTTTTAACTTAAAGTAGTAGTTAAAAAATAACTTTCATATGTTAATGTGTCCATAACAATACTTTTATTAAGATTAATTGCGCCTAAGTTTAAATAATTAGTAGGAAAATTTTTAAGGCTTTTCTCCCTTTATGTACTATTTTTAAATTTTATCACATAAATGCTGAGAAAAGCCTATCTACGGACTTCTCCCCACATTTTTAAATTAAACATAGCATTACAGTTTCAAAACTAGGTATGTTATTGAATTTATATGCAGCTTCTTTTGCATATAAATGAATATGATGTTTTGCAACTTTGATATGTGTTTTAAATGTTCTTCGTATATGTTTTCATACTGACTCAATTTGGTTGGTATTTACACCAGTTTTTGAAACATAGCCATCTTGATGGTTAACTGTTTCATGCTTAGTGAAAACCGATTTCAAATCGCGATATCCTTTTCAAGAATCAGTATGTACATCACACTTTGAAGAAATGTGGTTTATTGCAAACTGCAAAAGATTTTTACTGTTTGCGTTTTTCAATACTTTCACAATCAGATTGTTGGTTGTTTTTTCATAAATACCAACAATCAAGGTTTTGTTCAACAAGGATCTTCCTTGTTTTTTAAACCCATATGTGAAAGATACATTTCATCCATTTGCACTATGCCCTCAACAATGAATTGAGGTTCTTGTTTAGCAATGGCACTTCGGATTTTATGACCCATTCTTCAAGCTGTTTTCAAGGTCACTCCCAATGCTTTTGCAACATCAGTTGATGGAATTCCATGTTTGGTGTTTATTCATCTAAAGATGAGATAAAACCAAGATATTAAAGGTGTTTGTGACTTTGAAAATATAGTGCCCGTGAGAATACTGAATGTTTGATGACATTTCAAACATCTCATTTTTCTTAAATTAGAAGTATTCAAATTAAAACTAGAACACCTAATACATTTGCTTTGTTTCAAACTTGCTATATATGCAAGACATTTTTTTTCAGTTTGAAAAGTATTATTGAACTCACTCAATTTCATTGTTTCCTCCACAAGTACATGTGGGGAGAAGTCCGTTATTTTTTTCTAAATAATCACAACAAAAAGTCATTTTAAAGAAATGCAGTTATTTATAAAGAATAAAATTTTAATAAAAAGTAGTTAAGCAATAATTTAAGCCTTTTCAATTTTAAAATTATTATATTCGTCCATATTAATATGAACACGATTTATCATTCATTTTTCATTAAATTCCATTAAAATTGAACCTATTATTCGATATACACTATCAACTCCATGAAATATGGTAACAACACCTTCTCTTCTTCGAATTTCACGGTTTAGGCGTTCAATGTGATTACTAGTTCTTAATTTTTTATGGTAATAACAGTGGAAAGCTTAAAATTGCTAAAGCATCATCAAATCCATTTTCAAGAATTCGTAATGCCGAGTCTAAAAGATGGGAATAATTATCTTTCATTTCTTTAAGAATCATTCTAGCCATTTTAATACTACTAGCGTTGAAAATGGCATTAACATCTCTTTCGACTTTTTCTCTATCCTTTTTAGGTGTTTTATCCAAGATATTACGCATAAAATGTGCTTGATATCTTTGTAATTTCACGCCTTGAAAATGTTTTTGAACTGCTTTAACTAACCCTTTATGGGCATCAGAAACAACTAAATCAAGACCAGTTAAGTTACGTTCTTTCAATGAAGAAAAGAATTCACTTCATGTAGTTTCTGATTCTGAATCACCAACCATCATTCCTAAAATATCTCTATGACCTTGGTCATTTATACCTAGGGCTATAAAAAATGCTTTAGAGATTACTTGATTATTTTCTCGAACCTTAACATGTACTCCATCAATAATTATAAAAGGATAGGAATTTGCGCTTAAATCACGGTTTTTTCATGTGCCTATTACTTCAGTTAATTCTTTACAAATATTAGAGACAGTAGATTTAGAATAATTAATACCGCACAATTCTCTTGTTATGTTATCAACTTTCCTTGTTGATACACCGTCAATTACCATTTGCATCATGGTAGATAATAATGCTTGTTCTGAACGTTTAAACTTTTCGAAAATTTCAGTTTCAAAAGATTTATTACGATGTCTAGGGACATTTAAATTCAAAATTCCATTTACAGATTTTAAATCACGATGATAATAACCGTTACGGCAATCTGTTCTTGCTTCATTTCGTTCATAATTATTAGCACCAATTTGATCATCTGATTGATTTTTAAAAGTTTATTTAAAAATAATTCAATAAGCAATCTTATGCCTTCATTTTTAGTCTCTTTTGAAAGAAATTTTTTAATTATTTCAGAATCTATTGTAAAATTTAATGGAGTCATATATTTCTCATCCTATCTAGTTTTTATTTTCAAACTAATTATATTTGATAAGGAGGGGTATATGGCTCATTTTTTATTACTTTTTTAAATTTACACACAATCTTAGACTTAACCAATTAGACGCTAATAAATTTTTTATTAATTTTCAATATTATATTATGATTTTATATGGCATTCTTTTATTTATTTTTGTTTTAATGAACGCAATTAAATTAGGCTTTTCTCCCTTTATGTACTATTTTTAAATTTTATCACATAAAGGGAGAAAAGCCTATCTACGGACTTCTCCCCACATTTTTAAATTAAACATAGCATTACAGTTTCAAAACTAGGTATGTTATTGAATTTATATGCAGCTTCTTTTACATATAAATGAATATGATGTTTTGCAACTTTGATATGTGTTTTAAATGTTCTTCGTATATGTTTTCATACTGACTCAATTTGGTTGGTATTTACACCAGTTTTTGAAACATAGCCATCTTGATGGTTAACTGTTTCATGCTTAGTGAAAACCGATTTCAAATCGCGATATCCTTTTCAAGAATCAGTATGTACATCACACTTTGAAGAAATGTGGTTTATTGCAAACTGCCAAAGATTTTTACTGTTTGCGTTTTTCAATACTTTCACAATCAGATTGTTGGTTGTTTTTTCATAAATACCAACAATCAAGGTTTTGTTCAACAAGGATCTTCCTTGTTTTTTAAACCCATATGTGAAAGATACATTTCATCCATTTGCACTATGCCCTCAACAATGAATTGAGGTTCTTGTTTAGCAATGGCACTTCGGATTTTATGACCCATTCTTCAAGCTGTTTTCAAGGTCACTCCCAATGCTTTTGCAACATCAGTTGATGGAATTCCATGTTTGGTGTTTATTCATCTAAAGATGAGATAAAACCAAGATATTAAAGGTGTTTGTGACTTTGAAAATATAGTGCCCGTGAGAATACTGAATGTTTGATGACATTTCAAACATCTCATTTTTCTTAAATTAGAAGTATTCAAATTAAAACTAGAACACCTAATACATTTGCTTTGTTTCAAACTTGCTATATATGCAAGACATTGTTTTTCAGTTTGAAAAGTATTATTGAACTCATTCAATTTCATTGTTTCCTCCACAAGTACATGTGGGGAGAAGTCCGTTTTTTAATTCATCAAAAGTGCCAATTCGCACTAATCCTTTTCCTTTTTCTAATACTAAGATTTTATCAACAGTTTTAATGGTTGATAAACGGTGAGCAATAACAATACTTGTCCGACCAATCATCAACTTATTAAATTGAGCTTGAATTTCTTTTTCAACAATGTTATCAAGCGCACTTGTGGCTTCATCTAAGATTAGTAATTCAGGATTTTTTAAAAGATACGGGCAATGGCAACTCTTTGTTTTTGACCACCAGATAAGTTAATACCACGTTCTCCTAAAATAGTATTATAACCATTAGGTAGTTCTTGAATATAGTCATGAAGATTAGCCTTTGTTGCTGGTGCTTTGATTTCATCTAATGTTGCACCTTGCTTGGTATAACTAATGTTTTCAGCAAAGGTACCATATAAAATTTGTGGATCTTGTTCAATATAACCAATGTGATGTAAATATTGTGCTAAATCAACATCACGTAAGTCAGTATCTTTGTTAATTAAAATCCGACCTTGAGCAGGATCATAATAACGTAATAATAATTTTGAAATAGTAGTTTTTCCAACTCCTGTAGCACCAACAATGGCATAACTTTTTACTTTTTCAAATGTGAAATTAAAGTTTTCTAATATTCATGCTTCTTTATCATCATAACGGAAGTTAACATTTTCAAAAATAATATCATTAGTAATTTCATTAACTGCTAAAGCATTATCTTTCGTTTTAATTTTTGGTTCAACTTCTAAAATTTCGTTAACTCGGATAATTGAAGTTGATGTTTTAGCAAGGTTACCAAGTAAGACAATACTTTGAATAACAGGGAAAATTAAAGTATTAACAGCTAAGATAAAAGGAATTAAAGTTGTGGGTTGTAACATTCCTTTATTAACGAAAATAAATCCTGCTACTAATCCAACAATATTAATACCTGTTAGTAGGGTAATTAGTAATGCTCTAGTAAAACTATCAAAGGTAATAGTTTTCTTAACAGCTTGATAGTATTTAAGATGTTCATTGAAAAATCTTTCATTTTCTGTTTTTTCGGTAGCATTACTTTTGATTAAGGTAATGGTGCTTAAACGGTCGGTAATATCAGCATTAACATAAGTATATACTTTTCGTCATTTGTAGTTTAAGTAACGAATAATTTGAACATTTAATATTGATACTACTAAGATTAATAAGACAATTCCTAAAACAATTAATGATAACTGTCAGTTTAAAGAGAAAATAACATAAATTGAGCAGAAAAAGGTAACAACAGAACTAAGAATAGTTAAAGGAATTGATTGCATGTTTTCACCAATCACACCTGTATCACTAATAAGTTTAGTTAGAGTGTCGCCAATGTTACGGTCTTCATAATATGACATATCTAATTCTAATAAATGTTTTAAAACTTTATTACGATATTCAATTTCTACTTTAACACCAATCATACTTCCTGTTAAGTTACGAATATACATAAATAATCCTGAACCAATTTGTAAACTAATAAGAATGTAAGCTAAATTTAGAATGTTGCTTAAATTAGTAAAACCATCAGGTTTTGCTAAAAAGTTATTGGTAATTTTAGGGATGATTACTGACACTGCAGCTGATGTTACAGTTGCGAGCATGGCAATCATATAAAGTATTTAAAACAGTTAACATGAAGCCACTTTTTTTAATACGTAGCTCACTAAAACCTGAAATTCCTTTTTTAGATTTATCCCGTTTTTTCTGTTTTTTATTTTCTGCAGTTTGGTTATTGTTAAGACTTGCTACTACTGATTTATTTTCTGGTTGCACATTAATTTCATCACCATTTATCATTTTCGATTTTTTGTTATTTTTTTCTGCCATCATTGTTACTCCTTATTGATTCATAATTCATAAATTGTTAAAAATTTTTTATTTAGTGGTTGATTTTTTGATTCCAAATAAGTTTTTAAGGTTTTTAAATAAAATTTAAAGGCTAAAGTTAAATCTTTAAATGCTAGTGTTCGTAATTGTTCGACATGAGGTGATGAACGCTCGATAGAAATTTTATCAGCTAATAACACTATTAAATCTAATTCTGTCATCATAATAGCACCAGTAGTATGTTTAGCAATCGCATTTATAATAGAGTCATTAGTAACTAGATAATGATTTTTTAAATATAATGCTGCTACATAACCGTGTCAAACTGGAAACGGTTCTCGTAGTATATCTTTATTATATTTCGTTAAATACCTTGTCATTTTGCCTTTACTTCACTGTTTACAAAGGTCATGATAATTACCAGCAATTTGGGCGTGAATAGGATTAATTTTATAGTGAATAGCCAATTTTCGTGCCATTTCACCAACATTAAAACAATGTTGTGTTCGTTTTTCATCTAAATTAAATTGCAACCTAGTATTATTGTATAATAAATTATCATTAATATAATTATTTACCCTACTATCAAGTTGATTTATAACTTCGCCATTCCTGATTTTGGCAGAACTAATGTCACTACTTGGACTAACAACTAAGTTACGACATTGATATTTTTTCATTAAATCTAAAGTTTTCCGAAAATGGGGACGATTAACAACAACAATTTTTACTAAATTAATTAATTGCTCAATGCCCTGCCACTGGTTTAAAGTGTATAAATTATCAGAACCAATGATAAAATAGAATTTATAGTTACAATAAGTGTTAGTAAAATAAGTAACAGTATTAATAGTATAACTAGGTGCACTATTTGTCAATTCATATTCGTTAAGTTTTAATCATGGATAATCGTTAATGACTAAGTTAATCATTGCTACTCGTTGCTCATTAGTTGCGCTAACACTATCTTTTAAGGGATTTTGTTTGGTTGGTAAAATTCATACTTCATCTAATTGTAATTTTTGATAAGCAGTTTTGGCAATATTTAAATGCTGATTATGAAACGGGTCAAAGGTACCACCCAAAATACCAATTTTTTTCATGTTATTTTTCCTCTAATGCTAATAAGATGTCTTTATTATATTGTTTAGTTATAATCATTTTGATTTCATGCAAGTATGGTGGTTGGCCATTAATTCATGGTGTTTCTAAAATTTTAACTTTGTTAATTAACTTAGGATGATAAATGATATTAATTAAAGTTTCAAAACCTAAATAACCCATTCCTAAATTGGCATGCCGGTCTTTATGACTATCAAGTGGATTTTTAGAATCATTAATGTGCATAACAAATAATTTTTCTAAGCCAATTAGATTATCAAACTTATTAATAACCTCATCTAAATTATTATTTAAATCATAACCTGCATCAGATAAATGACAAGTGTCTCAACAAACACCAATTAAATTAGGTTGTTTAACATTATTAATAATGTATTGTAATTGTTCAAAATTAATTCCTACTTCACTACCTTTACCTGACATCGTTTCTAAAGCAATTTTTAAAGTTTGATTAGGTAAACAAGCAGCGTCTAGTCCTTTCACAATTTGTTCTAAAGCAACTTGCGGTAATGCTCCCACAGCAGCACCTGGATGTAAAACTAAGGTTTTAATGCCAATGTCTTGGCATCGGATAATCTCAGTACGTAAGAAATCAACTGCCAATTGAAAAGTACTAGGTTTGACACTATTACCTAAGTTAATAATATATGGGGCATGAACAATAACGTTATCAATACTAATATTATTAGTTTTTAACGCTTGTTGAAATTCAGTAATGAATAAATCTTTGGTTGGTTTACGAATGGTATTTTGTGGTGCCCCTGTGTAAATCATAAAAGCATTGGCACCATAACTAAGCGCTTCTTGAAGTGCTCCTAGTAAATATTTAGGTGCTTTCATCGCAACGTGGCAACCAATAATTAATTCTTTTACTTTCATTAATTTATCCAACTTTCGTTATTTAGATTCTTCAAATAATTTTTTTCTACGGGCAATGGCTTCCGTTTTTTTTATTTTTTTAATTGATGCTTTAATGTGCTGGCGTCTAGTTTCTTTTTTAACTGCTTCTAAATCACGGTTTAATTTTTTCTTATAGCCGGGCGTGACTTTTTTGTTGGCTTTAAATTTATTAATAATGTATTGTTCTTCTTTGTTAGGTTGGTTTTTTTTGCCTTTGCGAATAATAGTTTCATTAGTAATTTCTACTACTAATTTATTATCTTTAATTTTATAGTATTCTAAGGGAACGTGTAAATTTTTTAATTTACGGAGTGCTGAGTTATCATTTTTGTCATAGAAGACATAAGAAATACCAGAGTATTTACCACGTCCAGTTCTTCCAGCACGGTGAAAATAATACTCCATATTATTAGTTGGTAATTGTAAAGAAATAACATGTGATACTCCTTCAATATCAATGCCACGTGCTGCGATGTCAGAACAAATAACGTATTGATAATCAAAGTTTTTAATTCGTTTGAAAGTTTGTGCTCGTTCACGAGCTGGTAATCTACCATGTAATAGTGCTACTTTTTTATCTAGTTTAATTAAAATATCACCAATGGTCTTAATTTCATCTTTATTGTTAACAAAAATTAAGCATAGATATGGATCAAACATCGACAGTAAAAATTGTAATTGTTTTTTAACATCTTGATGATGGCGATTAATAAAAACATGACGAATTTGTTGAGATTTATTGGCAATAGTAATAGTTGTTGTATTAGTCATATATTTTTTTAATCAACTAGCAAGTTGTGGTAAAATCGTTGCTGAAAAAGTCATGATTTGTACTTGTTGGTGAATTTTAGAAATTAAAAAGTCTAAATCATCCATGAAACCCATTTCAAAGAGCATATCGCATTCATCAATTACTAAAACTTTAGTAGTAGTAATTGCTAACATATTTAATTCATATATTTTTTTTAATCTAGTTGGAGTACCAATGACAATTTGTGGTTGATTATGGGTTAAATTATTACTTTGGCGATTAATATCTTTTCCACCAACTAAACAAGCAATAGTAATATCTTGGTCTTTAATTAACGCTTTACAAAAGTTAAATGTTTGCTGAGCGAGTTCTCTGGTTGGAGCAATAATAACTGCTTGGGTAGCTTTAATGGTAGTGTCACATTTGTTTAAAATCGGAATTAAAAAAGCGTGGGTTTTACCACTGCCAGTTGGACTTTGAATAATTAAATTTTGGTTATTTAGAGCAAGTGGGATAATTTCTGTTTGCACTTGTGTGGGAGTGATAAGTTTTTCTTTTTGTAAATTAGCAATTAATCATGGTTGTAAATTGAATTGTTGAAATGACATTGGTTCACCTTTTTCTTTAATACTAATATTTTATCTTATTTTTGAGATAAAAATGTAAAAATTTACCTGTGAAGTGAAGAAAATTATTGTTGGTCGTAAGAAATGATTGAAAACTAATGTCGGAATTTTCCCAAATTGTAATCTCAAGTGCGAAAATTTAAATTAGGATTACGTCGCTTTTAACTTTATTTTGGTTATGTAGATGGTAGTAAATTATTTAAAAACATGCCAACATATTTACAAATCAGACTTCATAAACCTTTTGATTGAATAATGCGCTAGATTTCTGGCAAAACAAAATATTTTAATGCCGAAAAAGATTACCCTCAAAAGCCTAATGAATTAATGAAATTTTTTATTGGTTATTCACATTTAACTAATGCTATTAATGTTATTTATAGTAACAGGTTTAATAAAACTACTTCATATTTTAATAATGAATTAACAACAACAGAAAAAAATCTAATAATATTAATGGTAATGCTTTTTCTATGAGTACTAACCAATATGGTTATACAGAATTTGAAATTACTAGATCTAATCATGATGTCTGACCTACTATTTAAATAATAATTGCTATAAAATGAGAACTATTCTAAGTTCACTCTAGGAATTTAAAATAATAAAAGTTAGTATATAACTATCCAAATATTAGTTTTAAAAAACAAAGTAATTAATGATAGACTTATAATATGAAAATATTTTTTAAAAATCAATTAAAGATGATTTGAAAAAAGTGATTTAGTTTCATTGGAATTTTTATATTAATTTTTCGGACTTCTCCCCACATGTACTTGTGGAGGAAACAATGAAATTGAATGAGTTCAATAATACTTTTCAAACTGAAAAACAATGTCTTGCATATATAGCAAGTTTGAAACAAAGCAAATGTATTAGGTGTTCTAGTTTTAATTTGAATACTTCTAATTTAAGAAAAATGAGATGTGTGAAATGTCATCAAACATTCAGTATTCTCACGGGCACTATATTTTCAAAGTCACAAACACCTTTAATATCTTGGTTTTATCTCATCTTTAGATGAATAAACACCAAACATGGAATTCCATCAACTGATGTTGCAAAAGAATTGGGAGTGACCTTGAAAACAGCTTGAAGAATGGGTCATAAAATCCGAAGTGCCATTGCTAAACAAGAACCTCAATTCATTGTTGAGGGCATAGTGCAAATGGATGAAATGTATCTTTCACATATGGGTTTAAAAAACAAGGAAGATCCTTGTTGAACAAAACCTTGATTGTTGGTATTTATGAAAAAACAACCAACAATCTGATTGTGAAAGTATTGAAAAACGCAAACAGTAAAAATCTTTTGCAGTTTGCAATAAACCACATTTCTTCAAAGTGTGATGTACATACTGATTCTTGAAAAGGATATCGCGATTTGAAATCGGTTTTCACTAAGCATGAAACAGTTAACCATCAAGATGGCTATGTTTCAAAAACTGGTGTAAATACCAACCAAATTGAGTCAGTATGAAAACATATACGAAGAACATTTAAAACACATATCAAAGTTGAAAAACATCATATTCATTTATATGCAAAAGAAGCTGCATATAAATTCAATAACATACCTAGTTTTGAAACTGTAATGCTATGTTTAATTTAAAAATGTGGGGAGAAGTCCGTAGATAGGCTTTTCTCAGCATTTATGTGATAAAATTTAAAAATAGTACATAAAGGGAGAAAAGCCTAATCGAATTACCTCATTGATTATGATTCCTTATGTTATTAGTTTTATAAGTACTTTTATTTTTTCGGTAATCATAATTTATTTTCTGCTCCAAGTTACTTTACAATTATTATTTCAAATCGCTGGGGTTTTGTTATTATTTAATTTTTCAGCAATTTTGCTTTTATTTTTTTTCTTGAGTGTGACGTTTTTAACGGGTTTCTCATATGTTTTAGGTCATCGTCAAATTAATAATAGTCGTTTTAATGATGTTATTATGGAAAATTAGATAAAAAATTTGACTGTACCATTAAATTTTACAACTTAGGTAACAAATAGTATTATATTAATAATAATTTGTTAGTGGAAACATTACAAATAATCATGAAACTAAGAACCTAGAAAATGAATATACATATCAAACAAAAACTTTATTTGGAAAATTACCTAGCAGTAACTTACTTTTGAAAGTACAAAACGAAAGTTTTCTAGGAATTATAATATTAAAGGTTCAACGGCAGGCTGACCTATAGGAACAATTACTGCTTTGAAATTCTATCCACAAAGTTAATACATCCAATATAAAAACAGTCATACTATAAAATATGGTTCTTTTAATATTACTTTAAATAAAATACAATTTTGAAAAAAAAGTAGGAAAAAAATAAAAAAGGTATCAATACAACCTAAAATTTGATTTTATTAAATTTTTTATTTTTTATATAGCAAAGTACAACATGGTAGATTTTTGATGAGGTATTAATCCATAGTGCGATAGGGTATAAAGAAACTATTTAGTAGATGAGGGTAATTAACGCACTAATTAGAAAAATGAATTTATATGTTTCGTTTATAAATGTGAATTGCTATCATCATTCATATTTTAAGTTCCTATTTCAACAAATGTTATAATTAACAAATAAAAATATAACTAAGTAAGGAGTAAAAATCTTATGTCAGATGTTATGATTAGTGTTAAAAACTACAATATTAAATTTAAAAGATTTAAAATTCCACAAGCTGATTTTACAGTTTATAAAGGTACCATTCATGCCTTAGTTGGTCAATCAGGTAGTGGTCAATCATTATTATTAAATCAATTATCGGTGCTTTTCCTAGTAGTTGTTATAAAGGTGAAATTAATATAGATGGTCATCTTGCTGGTAGTGCCAAATCTAAATTAGGAATGGGTTATTCTTTAAACTTAGAAAACTTTCCACAAGGATTAAGTGCTTACAACTTTTTAAAATATTTAGGTAAAACAACAGGTATTAATAATGATAATTTAGTAGTTAACTTAGAAAAATTATTAAAATCTTTTAATTTATGAGAACATCGCCATAAGAAATTAAATTCTTATTCTTCAGGAATGAAAAATCGCACTATGTTAATTCAAGCATTAGTTCATGATCCACAATTAATTATCTTAGATGAACCAGGAGCGAATTTAGATTCAGAATCACGAAAGTATTTTACTAATGTCTTAAAACAATTAAAAGCGGAAGGGAAAACTATTTTCTTAACTACGCATATGATTAATGAGGTGAAAGATATTGTTGATAACTGTACCATTATTGATTTGGGAAACTTAATTTATAGTGGACCAGTCGCTAAGTTTGATGTTGGTAAAATTTTTATTTTGAATACTAATAACAATATTTCTACTATTGAACTATTAAAAAAATACAATTATCCATTTAAATATTTAGAAGCGATTGATGAAATTTTAATTAGATTGGATGATAAAGCAAAAATTGATAATCTTAATTTAATTATTATAAAAAATCAGTTATCAGTTTATTAATTATATGAAAAAGAATTAGATTTAAAATATTTAAAAGAGTTTTTGTAAGAATAAATGAAACAGTTTTTGCTTTCTGAAATCAATATCATTTTCCTTATACTAATCATTAGAGTTCTTGTTAAATTAAGTTTAACTACTTCTAAATTATGAATAGTAGCAATCAAAGAAAGTTATACTTAATATAATGCGTATTATTACCAATAAATTTCAATTATTCTCAACCCCTAATTTTTAATTATTGAATGTTGTTTACAATGAGATTTAAAAGGATTTAGTCCCCATAATACTAAATTATCATGTCCTGAAATAATTAATATTCGGACTTCTCCCCACATGTACTTGTGGAGGAAACAATGAAATTGAATGAGTTCAATAATACTTTTCAAACTGAAAAACAATGTCTTGCATATATAGCAAGTTTGAAACAAAGCAAATGTATTAGGTGTTCTAGTTTTAATTTGAATACTTCTAATTTAAGAAAAATGAGATGTTTGAAATGTCATCAAAATTCAGTATTCTCACGGGCACTATATTTTCAAAGTCACAAACACCTTTAATATCTTGGTTTTATCTCATCTTTAGATGAATAAACACCAAACATGGAATTCCATCAACTGATGTTGCAAAAGCATTGGGAGTGACCTTGAAAACAGCTTGAAGAATGGGTCATAAAATCCGAAGTGCCATTGCTAAACAAGAACCTCAATTCATTGTTGAGGGCATAGTGCAAATGGATGAAATGTATCTTTCACATATGGGTTTAAAAAACAAGGAAGATCCTTGTTGAACAAAACCTTGATTGTTGGTATTTATGAAAAAACAACCAACAATCTGATTGTGAAAGTATTGAAAAACGCAAACAGTAAAAATCTTTTGCAGTTTGCAATAAACCACATTTCTTCAAAGTGTGATGTACATACTGATTCTTGAAAAGGATATCGCGATTTGAAATCGGTTTTCACTAAGCATGAAACAGTTAACCATCAAGATGGCTATGTTTCAAAAACTGGTGTAAATACCAACCAAATTGAGTCAGTATGAAAACATATACGAATAACATTTAAAACACATATCAAAGTTGCAAAACATCATATTCATTTATATGCAAAAGAAGCTGCATATAAATTCAATAACATACCTAGTTTTGAAACTGTAATGCTATGTTAATTTAAAAATGTGGGGAGAAGTCCGTAGATAGGCTTTTCTCAGCATTTATGTGATAAAATTTAAAAATAGTACATAAAGGGAGAAAAGCCTTAATATTTTGTCAGTTATTAAATAAAAAAGTAAATTATAGCAACAGTTATAGAATCAAGAAGAATAGAAATTAAAGGTTAAATCCATTTTATGTGTAAATTTATTTTATCATAATTAAAAATTAGTAAACTTATCTCACCAATGACTAAAATGCACTATACTTAATGTAGATAATAAAATTATTCTTAATAGTTGAAAGAAGGGGTAAACAATGACATTTGATTTTGATGTAATTACCATTGGTGCTGGTGTAATTGGTGTTGCTATTAGTGATGAGTTGGCTAAAAACAAATACAAAGTAGCAATTCTTGAAAGAAATCCACGTGTTGCCCAAGAAACATCAGAAGGTAATTCAGGTATTATCCACGGTGGATTTGATCCAACACCAGGTAAACTCAATGCCACTTTAAATTTACAAGGACGTAAAATTTATGAAAAATCTTGATTTAAAGAACTTGATTTTCCATGAACTAAAATTGACTCGTTAGTATTGGCATTTAATAAAGAAGAAATGTCAGAAGTGGGAAAATTGTATAAAAGAGGACTAACCAATGGTGTTAGTGAAAATGAATTAAAAGTTTTAACAAAAGAACAAGTTATGAAGTTAGAACCTAATGTTAACTCCAATATTGTTGGAGCACTATTATGCACAGCATCTTATGTTGTTGATCCTGTGTTATTAACACAAAGTTTAGTTAAGCGTGCACTTAAATATAAAGCACAATTATTTTTAAACCATGAAGTAATTAGCATCAAATCATTAACGTCAGGATTTAAAATTAGTTGTCGTACTAATAACAAAGAACTTAGTTTTACTTGTCAATATGTAATTAATGCTGCTGGCCACTATGCTGATGAAATGGCCAATATGATTGATTGTCATGATTTTACTTTAAAAACTAGAAGAGGTCAATATTGTATTCTTGAAAAAACGGAACGTAATATTATTAATAACCATGTCTTATTTATGGTTCCTACCATTCATGGTAAAGGAGTAATTGTTGCTCCTATGACTGATGGTCATATTTTAGTAGGACCAACTGCTATTGATAATGTGGCAAAAAACGAAACGCGAATCATTACTGTTGATGATATTAAGTATATCAATAAGATTGGATTACGTTTAATCCCATCATTAAAAATGAATAAAACTTGTAAAGTAATTAGTGGTTCACGACCAATTTCTGTTGAAACTGATGATTTTGTGATTGCTAGTGCTAGTAATAATAAAAACTTTATTAATGTGACAGGAATTAAATCACCTGGTTTAAGTGCAGCTCCAGCCATTGCTTTACTAGTTGCTGAATTATTAAAATAACAAATTGTTTAAAAGGAGGTAATAACTATGTCAGAAGTTGCACAAGTAATTATTGGTGAATTATTTGGTACATTTATATTAATTTTATTAGGAAATTGTGTCGTAGCTAACACATTATTAAAAAATTCTAAGGGAGAAAATAGTGGTTGAATTGTTATTTGTGTGGGATGAGGATTTGCTGTAGCAATTGCAGCTATGCTAAGTCAAATTTCAAAAGCACATTTAAACCCAGCAGTAACGATTGGACTATGAGTGGCAGGGAAAAAATTAGCATTTGTCGATTGTAACTATGCGTATATTCCAATATACATTGTTGCTCAAATTCTAGGAGCTATGTTAGGACAAATTGTTGTTTACTTAGCATATTTCAAAGAATATAACAATACTGAAGACACAAATCGTATTTTAGCAACGTTTTCAACATCACCAGCTCATCGTAGTTACATTTGAAATACAGTAACAGAAGTAATTGGCACATTTATCTTAGTAATGATTGTTGGTGGTACATTCTCAATTAAAAACTTAGTGCCAACAAGCGGTGGTTTTGCTGGTTCTTGCACGGTAGGAATCGGGGTAATGGTAATTGGACTAGCAATTGGTGGACCAACAGGTTTTGCTATTAACCCCGCCCGTGATTTAGGGCCAAGAATTATTCATGCCATTTTACCAATGAAACACAAAGGAAAAAACGATTGAAAATATGCACCAGTACCCGTTGTCGGGCCATTACTTGGGGGAATCCTTGCTGGTGGTTTAATCCAATTAATAATGGTATTATAACCACAACGAAAGGAAGCAAAGATCATGGCTGAAAAATACATTATGACTTTAGATGAGGGTACTTCTAGTTGTCGTACTTTAATTATTAATCAAAAAGGGCAAATTGTTGGTAGTCATCGAATTGAAATTCCCCAGCACTATCCTCCACAATCAGGATGGGTTGAACATGACCCGATTGGTATCTGAAATAACCAGTTAACGACTATGGTGCAATCATTAAGTAAAAGTGGTATTAGCTCAAACGAAATTAAAGCCATTGGTATTACTAACCAACGAGAAACTACTGTTGTTTGAAACTTAGAAACAGGCTTACCGATTTACAATGCTATTGTTTGACAAGACCGTAGAACCGCTACTTATTGTGATGAATTAACTAAAAAAGGATGAAAAGATAAAATTCATCAAAAAACAGGATTACTAATTGATGCTTATTTTTCAGGAACTAAAATTAAATGAATTTTAGACAATGTCAAAGATGCACGAGAACTTGCCAAAAATGGTAAGTTAGCATTCGGAACCATTGATAGTTGATTAATTTACAAAATGACAGTAGGTACACATAACAATCAAGTGCAAGCTAAACATGTTATTGATATTACTAACGCTTCACGAACAATGTTATTTAACATTAATACTAAACAATGGGATAAAGAACTTTTAGCATTATTTGATATTCCTGAGATAATGTTGCCGGAAGTTATTCCTAGTTCTGGTGAAATTGGCAAAACTTATAAAGGAATGTTATCAAAAAACGATGATACTGAAATTATGATTGCTGCTGCTATTGGTGACCAACAAGCAGCATTGTTTGGCCAACTATGTTTAAAAGCAGGTGAAGTTAAAAACACTTATGGTACAGGATGTTTCATTTTAATGAATATTGGTGATAAACCTTTGTTATCAAAACAAGGGTTGTTAACGACCGTTGCTTATCAACTAACAGGACAAGAACCAGTTTATGCCTTAGAAGGTTCAGTATTTATAGCAGGCGCTGCTGTTCAGTTTTTACGTGACCAATTACGGATGTTATATCGTTCTGATGAAAGTTTATGATACTCACAAATTGTTGATCCTAAAGATGAACAACGTGTTTATGTCGTGCCAGCATTTGTGGGTTTAGGAGCACCATATTGAGATTCAACAGCTCGTGGTGCGATTTTTGGTTTAGAATGTGGAACCAAACGCGAACATATTGTTAAAGCAACTATTGAATCATTAGCATATCAATCACAAGATGTGATTATGGCTATGCAAGAAGATATTGCTCTTAATAAGGGTTTAAAAAACTTAACCATTAAAATTAAAGTTGATGGGGGAGCAAGTAATAATTCATATATTATGCAATTTCAAAGTGATATTAGTCGTACGATTTTAATTAAACCGCAAAATACAGAAACAACAGCCATGGGTGCTGCTTATTTAGCAGGATTAGCTGTTGGGTTTTGAAAGAGTATTGATGAGATTAAGAAGAATTATGTTGTTGAAAAAGAGTATAATCCGATTATGAAACCAGAAGATGCTAAAATTTTGTATAAGGGATGACAAAAAGCAATTAAACGTACGCGTGGTTGAACTACAGCGATTAAATAAATTAGTAAAAACTTGAGAATTTAGTAAGTTCATAAGTGAGGAAATTATGAACTTATTTAACTGATGCTGAACTCTTAATAGAATATGATTTTTTGTTTTCTTGGTCAAAAAAATTAGTGACTTCTACTAGATTAATAAATGAGTATGTTTTCAACTTTTCTGGAGCAGGATTTTCATCCTTGCATAAATTTTCTTTCGGACTTCTCCCCACATGTACTTGTGGAGGAAACAATGAAATTGAATGAGTTCAATAATACTTTTTAAACTGAAAAACAATGTCTTGCATATATAGCAAGTTTGAAACAAAGCAAATGTATTAGGTGTTCTAGTTTTAATTTGAATACTTCTAATTTAAGAATACTGAATGTTTGATGACATTTCAAACATTCAGTATTCTCACGGGCACTATATTTTCAAAGTCACAAACACCTTTAATATCTTGGTTTTATCTCATCTTTAGATGAATAAACACCAAACATGGAATTCCATCAACTGATGTTGCAAAAGAATTGGGAGTGACCTTGAAAACAGCTTGAAGAATGGGTCATAAAATCCGAAGTGCCATTGCTAAACAAGAACCTCAATTCATTGTTGAGGGCATAGTGCAAATGGATGAAATGTATCTTTCACATATGGGTTTTAAAAAACAAGGAAGATCCTTGTTGAACAAAACCTTGATTGTTGGTATTTATGAAAAAACAACCAACAATCTGATTGTGAAAGTATTGAAAAACGCAAACAGTAAAAATCTTTTGCAGTTTGCAATAAACCACATTTCTTCAAAGTGTGATGTACATACTGATTCTTGAAAAGGATATCGCGATTTGAAATCGGTTTTCACTAAGCATGAAACAGTTAACCATCAAGATGGCTATGTTTCAAAAACTGGTGTAAATACCAACCAAATTGAGTCAGTATGAAAACATATACGAAGAACATTTAAAATACATATCAAAGTTGCAAAACATCATATTCATTTATATGCAAAAGAAGCTGCATATAAATTCAATAACATACCTAGTTTTGAAACTGTAATGCTATGTTTAATTTAAAAATGTGGGGAGAAGTCCGTAGATAGGCTTTTCTCAGCATTTATGTGATAAAATTTAAAAATAGTACATAAAGGGAGAAAAGCCTTTTCTTTAATTTTGGTAAAATATTTTTCTTTTTTATCTACTTGTCTTAAAAGTTTTTTTGCAAATCATTTATGTCATCTTTATATTTTATTTGCGTTTTTGTTGTAAAAAATTATTGAAGCAATCTTTCAAAAGATAGTAATTTTTTTAAACTCTATTTTAGAATGTAATATGTTGCTATTTTGGATGTCATTTAATTGTTTTTTTATTTTTACAATTCAGTGGGAATAGTAACTTCTTCTTTTGTAAGCAACTTTTCATGTTGTAGAAACTCTCCTTTAAAAATAAAGAAACCTGTGTATTTTTCATCTTTATATGCTTGTTGTATTTTTTGAAAAGAATTATCAATTATTTTGTAAAATATTGAAATTTGTAATGTTATCGTTATTTCCTATAGTTAATAAGTAGTTAATCTTGTCTATGTTAAAACTTTTTTCAAATTTCAATATTTTTTTCATGTAATCAAGCAAGATTATAATTTGAATTTTTGCTTAATTCATCATGTGCATCAGTAATTGCTTTTTTGATGCTAGGAAGATTGTCAATGCAAACGTAACGATTTTAATATTAAAAATTAATCCCACTCACAATAGACAGCAGTACCATAAATAACGATATCTAACATGCCTTCAAATAATTCATTAGTTTCAAAACGAATAGCAAGAATGCAATTAGCACCAATGCTTTGTGCTTGAACTAATAATTAACTTAGTAGTTCATTTCTAATATCACTAGTTAATTTTGTTAAACCACTAATCTCTCCACCGAACATGCTTTTGAAACCAGAACTGATATTACTAAAAGCATTTCTACTTTTGACTTTATTAACAATTAAGAATTCTTTGTAAGTAACACTTTTAGCTCCAATAGGTTCATTGGAACTGTATACTTGAATTTGATTATTCATAAGTTTGTTTCTCCTTTATAAATCATTAAAATAATAACATTAAGTAATTATAAATGTAATTATTTTAAAATGCTACTTTTTTAAATTGTAGCACTTCTCTCTCTAATCGTTTCTTTGCTTGCTTTTAAATTTGAATAAGAATTGCATTTTTTAATATTTTCTTTAATAGGAATAGTTTTTCTATCATTGATTTGAGTTACTACTTCTGTAAAATCTGCATTATCGGTAATACTATTATTTTTAGTACAATTCTTGAATAAGGAAAACAGAGGCAATTCGTCTCCATTAACTATACAATTAACTAATGAATAAAGCAATGAATCCAAATTATACAATAAAAGATAAGGTGAATCAGTTAATAATTTCTTAATGTTAATATCAGCACGGTTATTAAATGATTCATTAAGTCATGTAAATGTTGTTGAAATTAAAAAAGATAAAGGTAGTGTTAGTAGTAAAGATTTGTGACTAACTTTTTTAGTTTCAACATCTAATAATTTTGCTTCCTCTCCACTATCGCTAGATGTTGAAATATTTTCTAGTTCTTCTTGTTTAATACTATCTGATTCTATATCTTGACTTTTACTATCATTTAAATCATTAATTTCATTTTTATTAGTTTCAAATTTTTTAATATTTTCTTTTAATATTTCAATTATTTTTTCTTCAAAAATTTCAATTGCTATTGTAAAAAATAAATCAGTAACAGTACTTTCTAAAATATCTAAATCAAAAAAAGTTTCAAATTTATTATTAGATAATTTATCTAATAATACTGAGCAATAACTTTGAAAAATACTGGTGGCAGTATATCCAAACATTGATATCCCAAATTGTAAATTAGTAACCTCAGTTTGATAATGTTGATTACTTTTACTATAGATTCAAGATTTTATATTGCTAATTCATTGAAATTTTTTTGATTCTAAAAACGTTTCCGACATAGTAATTCCTACACTATACTTACAACTGGTTTTAAAGTTATTTCAACTTCATTTTGTTTGTGCTACTCTCATACTAATTAACGATTGTAATATAGTCTGAGCAAAACTAGACATTGCAAACACACCCGTCTTTTTTAATTGTTCTATCATTTCTTCAATCATAGTGTTATTTTCTATTTCTATAGGCATTATAATCACTTCTTTCTTTTTAACTTTAATTTATAAACATTGTTTTTAAATAACGGACTTCTCCCCACATGTACTTGTGGAGGAAACAATGAAATTTAATGAGTTCAATAATACTTTTCAAAATGAAAAACAATGTCTTGCATATATAGCAAGTTTGAAACAAAGCAAATGTATTAGGTGTTCTAGTTTTAATTTGAATACTTCTAATTTAAGAAAAATGAGATGTTTGAAATGTCATCAAACATTCAGTATTCTCACGGGCACTATATTTTCAAAGTCACAAACACCTTTAATATCTTGGTTTTATCTCATCTTTAGATGAATAAACACCAAACATGGAATTCCATCAACTGATGTTGCAAAAGAATTGGGAGTGACCTTGAAAACAGCTTGAAGAATGGGTCATAAAATCCGAAGTGCCATTGCTAAACAAGAACCTCAATTCATTGTTGAGGGCATAGTGCAAATGGATGAAATGTATCTTTCACATATGGGTTTTAAAAAACAAGGAAGATCCTTGTTGAACAAAACCTTGATTGTTGGTATTTATGAAAAAACAACCAACAATCTGATTGTGAAAGTATTGAAAAACGCAAACAGTAAAAATCTTTTGCAGTTTGCAATAAACCACATTTCTTCAAAGTGTGATGTACATACTGATTCTTGAAAAGGATATCGCGATTTGAAATCGGTTTTCACTAAGCATGAAACAGTTAACCATCAAGATGGCTATGTTTCAAAAACTGGTGTAAATACCAACCAAATTGAGTCAGTATGAAAACATATACGAAGAACATTTAAAACACATATCAAAGTTGCAAAACATCATATTCATTTATATGCAAAAGAAGCTGCATATAAATTCAATAACATACCTAGTTTTGAAACTGTAATGCTATGTTTAATTTAAAAATGTGGGGAGAAGTCCGTAGATAGGCTTTTCTCAGCATTTATGTGATAAAATTTAAAATAGTACATAAAGGGAGAAAAGCCTTAAATAAAACGAACCTATTATCCATAAAAAATGAATAATAGGTTTCCAAGAAAATTATTAAATTAAAGTTTGAAAAATTTTAACACCTTTATAAGATAAAAGCAATTATTATTTTTTATTTATCATAAAATACTATACCATTTTTAATGATATTAAAGATTTGTTTTGATAAAACATCAGTTGATAAGTGGATAAAGTGACTTGGCTCAATTGGTTTATGGAAAACAAGTTGTACATGAACTTTTCCTTTATGTTTTTTATCAAAAATTTGATAAGAATTAATAATTGAAACTGGAATAATTGGGACATAAGCTTGGTATGCCATTTTTAAGGCACCTGCTTTAAATTCACCCATTTCTTGACCATGGCTTCTCGTTCCTTCAGGAAAAATCATCATAGTACGAGGAATTCTAATTAATTCTTTGGCTTCTTGAAAAGCAGTTACTGCTGTTCTGGGGTTATTACGGTCAATAAATAACACATCAATTAAGAAGATAAAACGTCGTGCTAAGCGACTTTTTTTAAGTTCTTCTTTGGCAATAAAACCTAGAGGAGCATGTAAGCTAAAATCATTAACTGATAATACTAGCAACGGATCAAAGTTAGATTGGTGATTAGCAACCATAACACAACCTTTACGTTTTGGTCATAAGTCAATATTATGAATAGTTAGTTTGATATTGTATAATCATTTGATATAGCGTACTCGCTTTTTTATTCATATATAGCGTTTTGCTTCTGATACTAAATTAGGGTCTTTTAGTACTTTTTTGGTCATTGAACCTGACTTAGTATACGTTTGTAATAAGTAGGGTCAAGTCAAAATGGCTTTTCATATGTTCATTTAAATTAATTCCTTTCTTTGATAAATCTTAGCTGTAAATTGGTCATAATCAGTTGTTTTAATTAACTTAAAATCTGAAAAATCTAAATTTGGAAAGATGATATTACCTGAGTAGGGGTGTTTGATGATTGAAATATATAAGTAATCAGCAAGTTTTCAAGCTTGTTCATAAATTGTTTTCCCACCTAACACACAGATATCTTCGATTTTATTACCTTTGTATGGTTGTAAATATGCTAATAAATTATCACTAAAGATAATATTATCAAGATTATGTCATTTTTGATAACGTTCTTGATGATGAGTTGCTACTATATTGTAGCGTTTTTTTAAAGGAGAACCAATGCTTTCAAATGTTTTGGCACCCATAATTACGGTTTTATTAATAGTAATGCTTTGAAAGTATTGCATTTCTGCTTTGATTTTTCATGGTAGGGAATTATCAGCACCAATAACTCCTTCTTCAGTCATAGCTCATACTAAATTTATCATTAGACAGCAACCTTACCAGTAATTAATGGATGTGGGTCATATCCTTCTAAAGTAAAATCACAATATTGGAAGTCAAATAAATTACTAATATTTTTGCTAATAACTAACTTTGGTAAAACTTTAGGTGCACGTTGTAATTGTTCATTAATTTGATTAATATGATTATTGTAAATATGAGCATCGCCTAAAGTATGAACAAAATCGCCTAATTCATAGCCACATACTTGTGCTAACATGATAGTTAATAAAGCATATGAAGCAATGTTAAAAGGAACACCTAAAAAAATATCAGCACTACGTTGGTATAGTTGGCAAGATAATTTCTTATCATCAGAAACATAAAATTGAATTAAAGTATGGCAAGGTGGTAAAGCCATGTTGTTAATTTCGCTAGGGTTTCACGCTGATAAAATATGCCTTCGTGAAAATGGATTATTTTTTAGGTTTGTGACAAGATTAGTTAATTGATCAACACCATTGAAATTACGTCATTGTTTACCATAGACTGGCCCTAAATCACCAAATTTAAGAGCAAAGTTATGGTTAGTTTTAATCTTTTCTATAAATTCTTGTAATGTTTCATTTTGATATGACTTACTTTTAACATAATTTTTATATGGTCATTCATTTCAAATGCGAACATTATTTTTTACTAAGTACTCAATATTAGTATCACCAGCAATAAATCACAATAGTTCATGAACAATAGCTGGGAAATGAACTTTTTTGGTAGTTAATAAAGGAAAACCTTGCGCTAAATCAAAGCGCATTTGGTAACCGAAAGTGGAAATGGTTCCTGTTCCTGTTCGATCATTTTTTTGGTAACCATATTTCATAATATGACGGCATAAACTTAAATATTGCTCCACTGTTATTACCCCTTTCAGAAATTAAATCACTTATATTTTAACAAAATAATATCATTTTCCCTAAATTATTATGAAAAATAATTAGAAATTATTTTATGATTTTAGTTAATAAATTAATGTTTATTAAATGGTACTGGTGCTATGAGAATAAAAATAACATTATGTTTTGATAACAAATTCTACTTTAAATGTTATAATTTAGTATCATTAAATTTTTAAGGTTATTTTAATGTTCATGATACACTTATAATGTAATAGTTTTTAAAAGAAAGGAAATTTAAATGTGAAAAAATTAAAAAAACTTCAAGCGCAACCAGACAATTCAGAAAAATCCATGAATGAAACTCAGCAACCAGTTGAAAAAACAGTTGTTAACGCTAATTTTTTAACGGACTTCTCCCCACATGTACTTGTGGAGGAAACAATGAAATTGAATGAGTTCAATAATACTTTTCAAACTGAAAAACAATGTCTTGCATATATAGCAAGTTTGAAACAAAGCAAATGTATTAGGTGTTCTAGTTTTAATTTGAATACTTCTAATTTAAGAAAAATGAGATGTTTGAAATGTCATCAAACATTCAGTATTCTCACGGGCACTATATTTTCAAAGTAACAAACACCTTTAATATCTTGGTTTTATCTCATCTTTAGATGAATAAACACCAAACATGGAATTCCATCAACTGATGTTGCAAAAGAATTGGGAGTGACCTTGAAAACAGCTTGAAGAATGGGTCATAAAATCCGAAGTGCCATTGCTAAACAAGAACCTCAATTCATTGTTGAGGGCATAGTGCAAATGGATGAAATGTATCTTTCACATATGGGTTTAAAAAACAAGGAAGATCCTTGTTGAACAAAACCTTGATTGTTGGTATTTATGAAAAAACAACCAACAATCTGATTGTGAAAGTATTGAAAAACGCAAACAGTAAAAATCTTTTGCAGTTTGCAATAAACCACATTTCTTCAAAGTGTGATGTACATACTGATTCTTGAAAAGGATATCGCGATTTGAAATCGGTTTTCACTAAGCATGAAACAGTTAACCATCAAGATGGCTATGTTTCAAAAACTGGTGTAAATACCAACCAAATTGAGTCAGTATGAAAACATATACGAAGAACATTTAAAACACATATCAAAGCTGCAAAACATCATATTCATTTATATGCAAAAGAAGCTGCATATAAATTCAATAAAATACCTAGTTTTGAAACTGTAATGCTATGTTTAATTTAAAAATGTGGGGAGAAGTCCGTAGATAGGCTTTTCTCAGCATTTATGTGATAAAATTTAAAAATAGTACATAAAGGGAGAAAAGCCTTAAAAAATATAAAAAACCAAGTGTTGCTGCTGAAAAAGAATTATTAAGTAATAAAAAAGGTCAAACTGACCCTAATAAAGTAGTTAATGCTTTAAGTACTAGTCCCAAAAAACAGCGATCGCTGTTAAAATTAATGTTTAAATATTACTTGAAAGGGTTCTTTGTTCCGTTTTTCTTAATTATTTATCCTATCTTAATTTTAGGAATTCAAAGTTTCTCTATTCAAAACGCTGGGTCTGATTTTATGGCAAGATTAGCATTAGTGCGACAAATGATTGCTGGAATCGCCATTGTTAATATTATTTCTGTTGGTATTTTTGTTATCCCCCAAACAATTATTGAATCTAAAACCTCTGTTTTATTAAAAAGAATTGGAGCAACTAATATTCATCCTTTGTTTTTTGTGAGCGCTGTTATAGTTATGGGATTAGTTATGTCAATTATTTCATTCTTATGAACATTACTATGAGGTGGAATTTATTTTGGTGGAACTTATGGTTGAGGAAATATTGCTTTGCCAAAGCAAATTATCATTTCTATTCCGTGAGTTTTAATTATCTTTGTTAGTGCCATTAGTATGGGATTAATGTTAGCATCATTATTTAAGACAATGACTTCATATTTTGCTGTCGCTAATGTATTATATTTACCGATTGCTTATTTGAGTGGTTCTATCTTACCAATTGATTTAATTATTGGAACTCCTGCCTTAAATGTAATTAGTTATTTCTCACCATTTAAATATTCAACTTTACCATACTTTAATTGTTGATCAGGAACATTTAAAATGACATGAGAAATGTATGTTTATGGGGTAGTTAGTTTAGTAATCCTTGCTGGTTTTATTGGCATTACTGCTAAAAAATTAAAATGACAAAGTTAATATAAAATATAATTGACTGGTATATATACCAGTCAATTTTTAATGTTTATATTTGGGCATTTTTTTAAATCTGGTGCCATATTAATACGATTCTTATAAATATAAAATAAAAATCTTTTTTAGTTACAAAGGTAGACCAAAAAAGATAAAAACAAATTTTTAAATTGTAGTAAATATTAATAACTTACTATAAATAAAATTATACGAGAAAAATAAGATAATTGAAATATAAAATATTCATAAATTATTAAGTGTGTTATAAACGTTCTTAATTAGTTTTTACTAACTAACTTAGAATTTAACTCTAAACTACTAATTCATGCATAAGAATACATAACAATGTTTAGTGTAAAATCAAGCATGGCAAGAACATCATTTAATAGTTCTTCTTCACTACTATTTTTAATAATCAAGTTAAGTAAGTTAGCATTACTACTATTAGGCGAACTAATATTCATATATGGATACATTAATGTTACTTGTGTTTCATTAACAAAAATATTTGGTAATGGTTTTTGCATAGTAGCTAAATCAATCATATTACTCATAATTTTTGGTACTAATAATTTTCTTAGTTTTATGGGGTCACTATAATCAAGTGCAAATAATTTTTCAAACTCTGATGATTCTAATTGATCACCACGATTAGAACCTATAATTCTTGAACCTAAAGTTTCGGGTTTAATAGTAGTTACAAAATCTTGGGGATTAATATGACAAGTAAAATATAAATAACGATTATATGTAGTACGGTTGGTTGTGGATTTTCCTGTTTTTTGAACACGAACAATTTTTTCAATCATTGTTCCACAATTAAAATCTTGATTATTAACATTACCAACTAAGACTTTTTCGGTTCACACACGATGATTCATACTACTACCAAATACTAAAAATTTTTGTGGAATAATCGTAAAATTATTACTAACATCTTTAATTTCTAATTGTTCAAAGGCATTATGAGCTGCCATTTTAATATATTTAGTATTATGCTTACGAAAAGCATTTTTAATTTTATTATTAAAAACTTGTCCAATAGAAAAAGATATAATGGCAATAATAATGATTGCAAAACCAGAAAAAATTAATCCAAAATATATTGTTTTTGAAGGTTCTTCTTTAAATATCATTGTACAAGTAATTCCAGTAATAAAAAGAATGATTCCGACAATCAAAATTATATATGACAATCATTTGTATTTATTACTAATAAAGAAACGTTTAAATGAAGTATTTAAAACATTTTGATAAATACTACTCACATCATCTTTAATAATTTTAAATTCTTCGTCATTAAAATTAACAATCTTTTTAACTTCTGACATAATTCCTCCTAATAAAAGTACGGACTTCTCTCCACATGTACTTGTGGAGGAAACAATGAAATTGAATGAGTTCAATAATACTTTTCAAACTGAAAAACAATGTCTTGCATATATAGCAAGTTTGAAACAAAGCAAATGTATTAGGTGTTCTAGTTTTAATTTGAATACTTCTAATTTAAGAAAAATGAGATGTTTGAAATGTCATCAAACATTCAGTATGCTCACGGGCACTATATTTTCAAAGTCACAAACACCTTTAATATCTTGGTTTTATCTCATCTTTAGATGAATAAACACCAAACATGGAATTCCATCAACTGATGTTGCAAAAGAATTGGGAGTGACCTTGAAAACAGCTTGAAGAATGGGTCATAAAATCCGAAGTGCCATTGCTAAACAAGAACCTCAATTCATTGTTGAGGGCATAGTGCAAATGGATGAAATGTATCTTTCACATATGGGTTTAAAAAACAAGGAAGATCCTTGTTGCACAAAACCTTGATTGTTGGTATTTATGAAAAAACAACCAACAATCTGATTGTGAAAGTATTGAAAAACGCAAACAGTAAAAATCTTTTGCAGTTTGCAATAAACCACATTTCTTCAAAGTGTGATGTACATACTGATTCTTGAAAAGGATATCGCGATTTGAAATCGGTTTTCACTAAGCATGAAACAGTTAACCATCAAGATGGCTATGTTTCAAAAACTGGTGTAAATACCAACCAAATTGAGTCAGTATGAAAACATATACGAAGAACATTTAAAACACATATCAAAGTTGCAAAACATCATATTCATTTATATGCAAAAGAAGCTGCATATAAATTCAATAACATACCTAGTTTTGAAACTGTAATGCTATGTTTAATTTAAAAATGTGGGGAGAAGTCCGTAGATAGGCTTTTCTCAGCATTTATGTGATAAAATTTAAAAATAGTACATAAAGGGAGAAAAGCCAAGTAAAATATAAGTTTTATAGTATAAAGTAATTATAACTAAAATTAATGTTTTTTTATTAAATATCGCTTGTTAATTAAGAAATTAACAAGTTTATTGTATGAAAAATTGGAAAATAAGAGATAATTAATTATATTAATATTAAAAACAGGAGGTAAAAAATGGAAACAACAATTACCATCCTATCATGGATGGGGGCAGTACTAACTAGTATTGTTTTAAAACCACAGAGTTATAAAATTATTAGAACGCGTGACACACAATCATTATCGTTATACATGTATATTATTTTTGAACTATCAGCAACAGTATGAATTACATTTGCCATACTTTCAAATCAACCAGCTATTATTGTTACTAATAGTATTGTAGCGGTTTTAGCAAGTATAATTTTGATTTTAAAAATTATTAATATTATTAAAAAAATGAAAAACCTTAATCTTGTTAAACGAAGATTAAGGGATTATTATTTAGGTAATTAATTCATCATTTAAAGCCATGACTACCATTATTGTCAATCATTATAGTAGTGATAATTTTATGCGATATTAGTAGTTGTTCTAAACAGATAGTATTACTTTCATAATTAGTACTGATTTTACCTTCAAAGAACTTGGGTTCTTTTTTACCAACTCATAACTTAATGGTTAGGGGTTGATTTTTATTTAGAGCTTTAATTGCTAAATCATTAAAAATTTGTTCATTAAATCAAATCGCAGGTGATAATAAAATCATAGTATTAAAAGTTAATGATGAACAATACAACATTTGTAAGCAAAAGTAGGCACCCATTGAGCAACCAAGAGCATTTAATGAAATTATTTTTATTTTAAATTTATTAGTAACGAAAGGTAAAACTTCATTTTCAATGAATGCTAAATAGTTTTCACCATTACCACCTAAACTATTAATATTACTACTAGTAAGGATGGGAAAATATTTTGTCATTAATGTTTTTACTTCACTATTAGTATACATTGCTAAATCATTAAATCTTGTCATATTATTAGTGCTGCTAATACCAATATACACACAATTGCTATTGTTGTTAGTTAGGATATTATGGTTATTTAATAATAAATCTTTACCATCAAATACTAAATAAGTGACATAACTTTTAGTTTCTTCAAAATTAGGTGGTAAGGCAATAATAATATCCTTATTCATGGTTAGTGTCTTGCTAGCATAACTAATAACTTGCAATTGATAATTATTCATAGTTACTCCTTTTAATTATTCAGTCTTTTTATTTTATTAATGGCTTTTCTCCCTTTATGTACTATTTTTAAATTTTATCACATAAATGCTGAGAAAATCCTATCTACGGACTTCTCCCCACATTTTTAAATTAAACATAGCATTACAGTTTCAAAACTAGGTATGTTATTGAATTTATATGCAGCTTCTTTTGTATATAAATGAATATGATGTTTTGCAACTTTGATATGTGTTTTAAATGTTCTTCGTATATGTTTTCATACTGACTCAATTTGGTTGGTATTTACACCAGTTTTTGAAACATAGCCATCTTGATGGTTAACTGTTTCATGCTTAGTGAAAACCGATTTCAAATCGCGATATCCTTTTCAAGAATCAGTATGTACATCACACTTTGAAGAAATGTGGTTTATTGCAAACTGCAAAAGATTTTTACTGTTTGCGTTTTTCAATACTTTCACAATCAGATTGTTGGTTGTTTTTTCATAAATACCAACAATCAAGGTTTTGTGCAACAAGGATCTTCCTTGTTTTTTAAACCCATATGTGAAAGATACATTTCATCCATTTGCACTATGCCCTCAACAATGAATTGAGGTTCTTGTTTAGCAATGGCACTTCGGATTTTATGACCCATTCTTCAAGCTGTTTTCAAGGTCACTCCCAATTCTTTTGCAACATCAGTTGATGGAATTCCATGTTTGGTGTTTATTCATCTAAAGATGAGATAAAACCAAGATATTAAAGGTGTTTGTGACTTTGAAAATATAGTGCCCGTGAGCATACTGAATGTTTGATGACATTTCAAACATCTCATTTTATTAAATTAGAAGTATTCAAATTAAAACTAGAACACCTAATACATTTGCTTTGTTTCAAACTTGCTATATATGCAAGACATTGTTTTTCAGTTTGAAAAGTATTATTGAACTCATTCAATTTCATTGTTTCCTCCACAAGTACATGTGGGGAGAAGTCCGTTATTAATTTATACGAAAGATATCCCCAAGCAGTAACGTTATTTAATAATTCTAAATAGAACCAATTTTCGTTATAGTTTGTTTTAAAATATGGGAAATTTGAAGATTCAAATTATTTTGATTTATAAAATAATTGTATTGGATTAAGATATGTTTTTTAATTTAATTGTGGTTTGTTGCACTAATTATTTGAAAAGGACAAACTATTTATTATTAATAGAATTATGAGTATCAGCAGTTTTAATTGTTAAACCTGTTCCATTTAATTTATCAGGTTTTGAACCATATCATTGATTAGAATAATTTAGTTTCATGCCCTTCATATCTATTTTAACTTTATAAACAAGATTTGGCATATAAAAATGTATCTAAAGAAAAATTGTATTTTCATACTAAATAATAACAAATAAAAATATATCTTACAATAAGCATATTAACCATGGGTTAAATAATTATTCATATTTTCCTAGTAAAGTATAATTCATAATTCTAATATACAAGTTAAAATGTGTTGGTTCTAAAGACATAGCACTATTAATTAAACTGTCTAAAATTAATAATTTAGTAGTAAATAATTGTTGATATGGAATAACACTTTTTAAATTAAAACTAGTAATATCGCGGTTTACTAAAGTTTTTCTAGTTTCTAAATCTAAAAGATAAAATAATATTAAAAATTTACCAAAATCATAATTATAAGAAACATTTTTTGGCTTGTTATTAAGATGAACAAATATTTGACCACTAATATGCATTAATTTTTTAATTGCTAGCAAATGATCAACTTTGTCAGTAGGTAATGGTTTATTGTTAAAAAAATCAGGTAATAAATCATTTTTTGTAGTTTCATTATATCACTGATTAATAATATCTTGTGAACCTATATGTAACAAGGTAGTTTTTACATGTTCATAATTTTCTAAATACTTTGTTTGACGTAAAAAAACGGGACTTAAAGCTGTAATAGTTAAAATAAAATTAGCAACAAGTTGTATATTTTCTTTGTAATTAATTTTATTTAATTCTAAATAAACGCTAATAATTTTCACGAACATTAAGTTTTTGTTACTATTAAAAACCAAATGATAAGCTGTTCGAAAAGAGTTACCCGGCAAAGTTGCTAATATTTTCTTAATTTCACGTTTAAAAAAATAGTTACTTTTTAAAAGCAACAAATGATTAATTAACCGATATTCAGGAACCATATTGTTTTTCCAATCCAAAATTTATAATTAAAGTTATTATTATACTAATATTATATCATTGATAGGGGATTTATAAATAGTGCACTACTTATTAATTTTATCTAAAACACCATTAATGTATTTATAAGCATCATTAGGACAGTAAGCTTTAGTAATATTAATTGCTTCATTAATAGCAATTTTTTTATCAATGTTAGTATGAATAATTTCGTAAGTAGCTAAAATTAAAATTGCTTTTTCAATAGCTTTTAAACTTTCAAAATGTCAATTAACTTTTAAATGTAAATTTATAATATCAATTAAATCATATTCATTTTTAATAATACCTTTTAAGATATTACATTGTTCGGTAATTAAACTAATACCTTCTTCTTCAAAAATGTATTGTTCAAATTCTTTTTCTGATTGACCATCAAGAAAATATAGATAAAGTGCTTTCATAAGACCAATCCGTTTTTCATGCTGGGTTAGGTTTTTATATTCTGACATTATTTTTTTACTTCTTCCTTGTTATTGGTAATAAATACCAAATGGGTATTTAATAATACTGAATTTAATACGGAGTTAACACGTTTTAAAATCATTTTATTAAGCTTACTTTTTAAACTTAATAAATCAGTATCACAAGCAACTGCTAATTTGATTTCAGCAATAATTGAATTATCTTCTAAAATTGAAGCATCAATATCAGCGAATTCAACTTGGTAGTTATCACTAGTTAATAATATATAAATTAATTTTTTAACAACTAATGAAGTTAATTTTAAAGTTCCACGTTTGTTTTCCTCAATAAGAATATCCATTTCTTTCTCCAATCTTTTAAGCACGAGATTTGTACTTACCGTCATCAGTACCTATTATAATTCTATCACCATTATTAATAAACATGGGGGCTTGTAATTGTCAACCCGTTTCAATAGTAATTGTTTTCGTAGTATTAGTTGCACTATTACCTTTGACACCTGGAGGAGCATCAGTAACCTCTACTTCAATTGATGCTGGTAAGTCAACACCAATAATTTCTGTTTGTTGATAAACTCGTAATTTTATTTCATTGCCTGGTATTAAAAAGTTTTTTTCTCATTGTAATCTTGATTTATTAACTCTGATTTCATTATAATCAGAATTATCCATAAAAATTGAATAGTCACCATCATCATAACTATAAATAGCTGGGCGTTTATCAATAACAGCAGGATAAACAGTATCACCGCCAGTAAAAGTAATACTAGTAATAGCACCTGTTCTTAAATTTTTAGCTTTTACTTTGACATGAGCTTGACCACGACCACTTTTTGAGTGCGCTGATTCAATAACTGTTAGAATATCATTTTTATTATTATGCAGAAATGTTGTACCAGGACGAAAGTCATTAACGTTAATCATAATTATTTATTTTCCTTTCAAACATTTATTTCTCGTAGTGATTTAGTTAGGATTTCGTATCCATCTTTAGTAACAAGAATATCATCTTCAATTCTTACACCACCAAGATTAGGAATATAAATACCAGGTTCGACAGTAATAACCATACCTGGAACTAAGATAGTAGGTTCATCTTTAATTACTCATGGTGCTTCATGAATTTCAATTCCTAATCCATGACCTGTTCCATGGGTAAAGTATTGACCGTAACCTTTTTCATTAATATAATCACGACAAATTTTATCAATTGCCCCAATAGCAATGCCTGGCTTAACAGCTTTAATACCTGCCATTTGTGCAGCTTTTACAATTTCATGAATTTCATTTAATTTAGGAACTATATTTCCAATAGCAAAGGTTCTAGTCATATCTGAACAAAATCCTTCATAAACACAACCAAAATCACAAGTAACTAGTTCGTTATTAGCAATAAGTTTATCACTTGCTTTACCATGGGGCATTGATCCACGAACACCTGAAGCAACAATAGTGTCAAATGATGCTTTAGTTGCACCATATTTAGTAAAGGTACGTAAAATAACATCTTCAACGTCTTTCTCACTAACACCAGGTTTAATAAAACTTAAGACTTCATTAAAAGCTAAATCACCAATAGCACATGCTTTAGCAATTCTTTTAACTTCTGCTTCATCTTTAATAGCACGTAAATCATGAACATATACAGGTTTAAAAGTAATATTAGGCATGGCTTTTTCTCATGATTCTAATTGAGCATACGTAATGTATTCAGCTTCAAAACCAATCGTTTTAATTTTTTGTTCACTAGAAATGGTAGTTAAACTAACAAAAGGGTTAGTGAAATCTTGACAATTAACATTTTTGGCTTTTAGTTTACTTTCAGTAATATAGCGACCATCAAGTAGTAACGTAGCGTTTGTTTTGTCAATTAATAAGTAACCCAGAGTAGAAATAAAGTCACTATATCAAAAGCGATTTTCTGGAGCATAGAATAGCATAGCATCAATTTTTTGCTCACTTAAAATTTTTTTTATGGTTTCATGTTTACTAGAACTATTCATCTTTAATTCATTCCTTTTTATAAATTTAGTTTATTTATTATACATATATTGTACTCTAACTTAAAGAAAAGAAATAAGGTTTTACTTATTTCTTTTCTTTGTGCAATGTATGTTGATTACAACGTGAACAATATTTTTTAGTTTCTAATTTTTCAGTTTGAGTTTTTTTATTACGATCTGCAATGTAGTTTTCTTCTTTACATATGTCACATCTTAAAGTTAGGCCATCACGCATTAGGCACCTCCTGGAATAATAATTATTAATTTAAGTTATACACAATATACTATTATTGCATAATTAAGTAATAAGTGCAATCAAATCAATGATTGTTTCCAATATTTTTCCTTTGAATAAACTGAAAGACTAATTTTAGTCTTTTACTGAAAATGTTTTAATTATTAATTTAATGCTAGATCAATTTTAACATCTTGACGATCGTTTTCAGTAGCAGCAAAATAGTCTTTTGAAATTAAATGTAATGATTCAGCTATAACATTACTAGGAAATGTTTTAATTTTACTATTAAATACTTTAATATTAGCATTGTAAAACCTTCTTGCAGCAGCAATATTGTCTTCACAATCTTTTGCTCCTGACTGTAATTGTAAAACCGTTGTATTAGCTTTTAAATCAGGATAGTTTTCTAATAGTGCATTAAACTTACCAAAGGCAGAATTAAGTCCACTGTCAACTTTAGAAAAATCTTGCATTGTTTCCATTTTTCCATTTCTTAAAGCAACAATTTGTGATAATGTTTCTTTTTCAAATTTCATGTACCCTTTAGTAGCATCCAATAATTTTGTTAACAAGTCAAAACGTCGTTTTAGTTGTACATCAATATCAGAAGCTGTTTCCTCAATTGATTGTTGTAATCGTAAAAAGTTATTACGAGAAACAATAAATATAATAATAGGGATAATTAAAATAAAAGATAAATATATTATAATTTTCCCTAAAAGTGATGGTTTTGCTGTAAATGATTCGTTGCTAGGTTTGATTGTTGTCATAGTGTTTCTCCTTTCTTGAATATATAAATTAATAAACTAAGATTAATATTTAGTTCGAATTCTAATTTAAATATTTCCTTTACACATTTAAACCACAATCATTTTACTATATTTTTTAGTACTAAGTTATTAAATATTTTTTTTATTTAATTTTATAATATTTTTTATCGGACTTCTCCCCACATGTACTTGTGGAGGAAACAATGAAATTGAATGAGTTCAATAATACTTTTCAAACTGAAAAACAATGTCTTGCATATATAGCAAGTTTGAAACAAAGCAAATGTATTAGGTGTTCTAGTTTTAATTTGAATACTTCTAATTTAAGAAAAATGAGATGTTTGAAATGTCATCAAACATTCAGTATTCTCACGGGCACTATATTTTCAAAGTCACAAACACCTTTAATATCTTGGTTTTATCTCATCTTTAGATGAATAAACACCAAACATGGAATTCCATCAACTGATGTTGCAAAAGAATTGGGAGTGACCTTGAAAACAGCTTGAAGAATGGGTCATAAAATCCGAAGTGCCATTGCTAAACAAGAACCTCAATTCATTGTTGAGGGCATAGTGCAAATGGATGAAATGTATCTTTCACATATGGGTTTAAAAAACAAGGAAGATCCTTGTTGAACAAAACCTTGATTGTTGGTATTTATGAAAAAACAACCAACAATCTGATTGTGAAAGTATTGAAAAACGCAAACAGTAAAAATCTTTTGCAGTTTGCAATAAGCCACATTTCTTCAAAGTGTGATGTACATACTGATTCTTGAAAAGGATATCGCGATTTGAAATCGGTTTTCACTAAGCATGAAACAGTTAAACATCAAGATGGCTATGTTTCAAAAACTGGTGTAAATACCAACCAAATTGAGTCAGTATGAAAACATATACGAAGAACATTTAAAACACATATCAAAGTTGCAAAACATCATATTCATTTATATGCAAAAGAAGCTACATATAAATTCAATAACATACCTAGTTTTGAAACTGTAATGCTATGTTTAATTTAAAAATGTGGGGAGAAGTCCGTAGATAGGCTTTTCTCAGCATTTATGTGATAAAATTTAAAAATAGTACATAAAGGGAGAAAAGCCTTTTTTAAAATTAAAAAAATGAATAGACTACACTATATTATTGTGAGTGGTTGTTGGTGTTTATACTTAATTACTTCTAATTGACCATTAAATGTTTGATTTAAAAAATCATAGATAAAATCAACAAATTTTTGTTCCATATAATGACCAACTAAAAGTACGTTAATTCCACAATCTTGAGCTTCAATGATATGATGTCATTTCATTTCTCCAGTAATAAATAACTGAACATTATTAGGCAAGATAGTAATGGCATCACCGCCAGCACCACCAGACAATGCAACATTTCTAATAATTTGGTGTTGATTACCAATTAATTGCAAATATTCAATCTTAAAATAATTCTTAACATTTTTGATAATCGTAGAAACTGATAGTGCCTGATTTAAATTACCAACAACTGCTAATTTTTCTTGACCTAAGAAATTAATGTTTTCTAAATTTAAATCCTGCGCCATTAAGACATTCATACCTTTGTCATCTTTATCAAAATTAGTATGAAGAGTATAAACGTTTATATCATTATTTTTAATTTTTTGATATAATTTCTTTTTTCATGGCGAAATAGTAGGATGATTAATATCGCTAGCAAAAACAAGTGGATGATGACAAATTATTAACTCAATATCAGCAGCAAGTGCTTGGTCTAAAACAATATTAGTAATATCTAAACATACTAAAATTTTATTAATAGTAATTTTTCCTTTAATTTGTCATCCTGTAAAATCTCATAAACAAGCATTGGCAAGCGGAAACTTATCCTCAATGACAGTAATGATTGTTTTGATGGGTAACATGTTAATAATTTATCCTTTATAAAATTCTTTAATATGTTTAGATTTTGATGGACGTTTTAGTTTTCTAATCGCTTTAGCTTCGATTTGTCTAATTCTTTCTCTAGTAACCGTAAATTCTTTTCCTACTTCTTCTAATGTTTTAGGTGAATCATATTTATTAATGTGTTTATGTACTACTTTATCACGTAATAATTCTGTTTTGTCTAAACTGGTATCATAATGTAATTGTAAGGTGTTAACAACCATTTTTAGTTCATTGATTTCAGTGTCATCTTCACATAGTTCTAATAGTCTTCTTAGTTTTGTTGGTAAAATTCCAAAACGCATTCTAATAACTTTTTCTTCACGTTTAGTTAAAACTTCGGCAAAGACACGATCTAATTGCTCACTTAATCAATGTCTTTCGGCATATTCATCAGGTGATAACATGTTTTTATCTTTAATAAAATCACCAAAGTGAGTGTCATCTTCTTCACCAATGGGTTTTTCTAATGAAACTGGTTCAATAGCTAATTTTTTAATTTCTCGTACACGGTCTGCTGTCATGTTTTGACCCATCTTTAATGCAATTTCTTCATGGGTTGGATCACGACCTAATTCTTGAGTTAAGTTTCTTTCAATTCTTGTTAGTTTATTAATTCGTTCTACCATGTGCACAGGAACACGAACCATTTTTCCTTGATCTGCTAAACTTCTAGTAATTGATTGTCTAATTCATCAAGTAGCATAAGTTGAGAACTTGTAACCACGACGATAATCAAATTTATCAACGGCTTTAATTAAACCAATATTTCCTTCTTCAATTAAGTCGGCAAAATCTAAACCACGATTTAAGTGTTTACGTGCAACAGATACTACTAATTTTAAATTTGATTTAATTAATTGTTCACGGCCATATGTACATTCTTCATCATCTTTTGATTCTAACATTTTGGCATATTTAATTTCTTCTTCTTGGCTTAAAATTTGACTAGTTCCTAAAATATTAAAATATGATTTAATTCCATCTTTTCTTCGTGTGTCATTAGAAATACCCATTGTATTTTTAAAACTTAAATCGCTAGCTAGAATATCGATATCTAAATCAACAGAAACTTGGTATTCATCAAGTTCTAAAAGACTAATATCATCTTCGTCTTCATCATCTATTAAGATGTCGGTAAAAATAGCGCCTTCTTTTTCTAAACGATCAAAGATTTCTTCAATTGTATCATCATCTAATTTTAAATGACTAAAGGCTTTAATAACTTCTTCTTGTTTGATATCTTTATTGTTTTCCAATTTAACAATTAGATTACGTTCTACTTCTTCTAACGTTAGTAGTTTTTTTAGTTTAGCAGTTGGGTTTTCTTTAGCCATGTTTACACCTTATCCTTATTGTAGTTTAGTTTACTTATTGTTTAATTTTTGTTTTTAAAAGTGATATTTGTTTTAAAAGTTGAATTTGAGTAGTAAGATTGGTTTCGTTTTTTAATTGCTCATTAATACCTCTTATCTCATATTCAATTAATTCATTATTAATAATTTTTAAATAATCAATAATAATTCGTGGTTTTAAATCAAATTCTTTATCTTTGTATTGATTAATAATGGTTTGTAAAGTATCTAATAATAAATTTGTTTGAAGTTCATTGATAATAGTTCTGAAGTCAATATATTTGATAGTTTCATTTTGATAAATTTGACTAATTAAGAAATATAAGGTCATATAATCTTGATGTGGAAAAATAAATTTTTCCTTTTCTAAAATTACATAAACATCACGTGACATTAATACTAGAAATATAAGCTGCTTTTGGGCTTCAATAATTTTATTTTTAGTTACTAATCTAGTTTGTGGTTTTTGATAATTACTAATAACTGGTTTCGAAATTATCGTTTCTTTATGTAGTGGTTTTTCTAGTAACAAAATTTGTGTTAAATCATTAATTGTTAAATTGGTAATGGTTACTAAGTGATTTAAATAAAATCTTTTAGTTACAATGTCGGTCATTGTTTCCCATATTGGTAATAGTGATTTAAGAAAGGCATTAAGTTGATAACTATCTTTTTTAATGTCATTTTGGGTTAAACCTAAGTTAATAGCAAATTCAAAGGGATGAATAGTACTAGCAATGATATTTTTAAATTGGTTAGGATGTTTATTAATTAATTCATCAGGGTCATATTTAGTATTATTATTAATAATTTGAACTTTGAAATTTTGTGACAAGAGAACAGTGGCAATTTTTAAGCAAGCTAGTTTACCTGGAATATCACCATCTAAAAAAATAATAATATTATTAGTGGCTTTTTTTAAAAGTATAATATGTTCTTGTGTTAAGTTAGTTCCCATTAATGCCACACTAGTTTTAATATTAATTGTGCTTAGAGCAATAGTGTCCATAAAACCTTCTGTTAAATAAATGGTATCATCTTTTTTTAAATGTAGTTTGACTTGTTCAAAATTATAAAGAATATTACCTTTTTTAAAGATTTGTGATTGGGGGCTATTAATATACTTAGCACTTTTATCATCTTCAAGGTAACTACGAGCTGAAAATCCAACACAATTACCATTATTATCTTTGATAGCAAAAATAATACGATTGAAAAAACTATCAATAACTTGGTCATTATTGTTAATTTTTGCTAAACCTAAGTTAATTATGTCACTGTCTTTATAACCTTGGGCACGCAAGTAATCTCGTAATTCATTATTACTAGGAGCATAACCTAAATTAAAATTTTTAATAGCATCATAATTAATATTACGAAATTCTAAATAGTTCATGGCTTTTTTTCCTGAATCAGTTAGCAATTGATAACTAAAAAACTGCATGGCTGTGTTATTGATGGTTAGTAATGGATTAGTTTTTGGTTCGATAATATTATCATTAAGATTAATATCATACTCTTTTAAATTAATACTAGCACTTTCTGCTGCTTCTTTTAAGGCATTAATAAAACTAATGTTTTTAAATTTTTGTAAGAATATAAAAACATTACCTTGTTCACCACAAGCAAAACATTTATAAATTTGTTTGGATTCTGAAATTGATAGTGATGGTGCTGAGTCTTCGTGAAATGGACAGATAGTTCAAAAATTATTGCCTTTTTGAATCAAATTTAAATATTTGCTGATTACTTTAACAATACTAATTTTTGCTTTAATTTCACTAACTTTTTTATTAAACTCTAAATCCATATTTCACACAACTTTAACAAATAATATCTAATTTGTTATATAAATATTTTTTAAGACTACTTAAAGGTACTATTTCTTGTTGAGTAGTATTGCGGTCACGAACAGTTACAGTACCTTGTTCTTCAGTTGCATAGTCAACTGTCACACAATACATAGTGCCAATACCATCTTGATAACGATAAGATTTTCCAACATTAGCAGCAGTTTCATATATTACTTTTAATTGAGTGTACTTTAAATTATCAAAGATTTTAGTAGCAAGCGCACCAAATTTATTTTTATTAGAAGGCATAATTGCAACTTGAAATGGAATAATGTTTTTATCTAATTTTAACACTATTCTTTGCCGACCGTCAGTTAAAACTTCTTTAGTGTAAGCTTCACAGATTAAAGCTAATAAAAGTCGTTCGACACCCATTGATGGTTCAATAACTGATGGAATTACCATTTTTTTAGTAGCAACATTAGGGTCTTGAACTTCCATTTTAACACCAGAACTTTCGCTATGTTTTGTTAAATCATAGTTACCACGGTTGCAAATACCACATAATTCACTCATGCCAAAGGGAAAATTATACTCAATATCAGTAGTTGCCAGTGCATAATGCGCTAATTGATTGGGTTCATGCTGTTTAAAACTAAGATTTTTAGAATTTGATAATCCAACACTTGCTAGGAATATTTTACATTGATTAACTCAATAATCAAATCATGTGTTATCATTTTGGTTTTGTGGAATAAAGAAAAACTCTAATTCCATTTGTTCAAATTCTCTAGTACGGAAAATAAAATTACTGGGAGTAATTTCATTGCGAAAACTTTTACCAATTTGACCAATGCCAAAGGGAATATTTTGGTTAACGCTTTTTCTCACATTATTAAAATTAATAAAAATACCTTGTGCTGTTTCAGGACGTAAGTAAATTTTATTATGTTCATCTTTGATTACACCTTGATGAGTTTCAAACATTAATTGGAACTGACGAATTGATGTTCAATCTTCTTGATTACATTTTAAGCATTTAATATGATTATCAACAATAAACTTTTCTAATTTTTCACTGCTTCAACCATCAAAGATAATGTCAGGGCGCTTAACATTAATTAGATTATCAGCACGAAAACGTGCTTTACAAGATTTGCAATCAATTAATGGATCACTAAAATTACTAAGGTGACCAGAAGCAGTTCAGACTTTAGAATTCATTAAAATAGAGCTGTCTAATCCTACATTGTATTGGTTTTTTTCAACAAAAAAATTTCATCATTGTTGTTTAATATTATTTTTAAGTTTGACCCCAAGTGGTCCATAATCTCAAGTGTTAGCAAGTCCAGAATAAATTTCTGAGCCTTGAAAAATAAAACCTTTTTCTTTTAAATGGATAATTATTTCTTTAAATAAACTATCATTACTAGCCATATTTTCCTCCTTTTATTATCTTATATATTTCTTTATAAAATAATGATACATGTTATTACCATTTATAGTATATAAAATGGTAATAACATGTTAATTTTTCTATATTAAAAATTAAAGTAGTAATTGTATTTTAAAATAATTATTTTAATAATATTGACTTATTTTGGTTTTGTCAACCGTTTATAAGTATTTATTAATCCTAATAATAGGAATACCACTGTATGTTTGACAATGGAATTCTAAAATATTAATAATATACTTAAGTTCTTTCTGAGTAATTTTTCAATTATTAATATTATTTAACTTCATAAGTGTATTAAATAATGGTAAGTTATTAGTTATTACTAGTGATGGCCCAAAACAATTGTAACAAATAATACCACCTAATTGTGAATTAAAATCAATAATACTACTGTTAGCACCACAATTAATACAGTTTTTAAAATTAAATTGAATACCTTGTAATGATAAGGTATGAAACAAAAGGAAAGCATATATTTTTTCTAAATTACTACTATTTAAAATTAATTCTTGATAACAATTTAATAAAAAGTTTAAGGTAGTATTATTATGATATTTTGTTTCGGAATTAATAACAATTTTATTAATGGCTTTTCTCCCTTTATGTACTATTTTTAAATTTTATCACATAAATGCTGAGAAAAGCCTATCTACGGACTTCTCCCCACATTTTTAAATTAAACATAGCATTACAGTTTCAAAACTAGGTATGTTATTGAATTTATATGCAGCTTATTTTGCATATAAATGAATATGATGTTTTGCAACTTTGATATGTGTTTTAAATGTTCTTCGTATATGTTTTCATACTGACTCAATTTGGTTGGTATTTACACCAGTTTTTGAAACATAGCCATCTTGATGGTTAACTGTTTCATGCTTAGTGAAAACCGATTTCAAATCGCGATATCCTTTTCAAGAATCAGTATGTACATCACACTTTGAAGAAATGTGGTTTATTGCAAACTGCAAAAGATTTTTACTGTTTGCGTTTTTCAATACTTTCACAATCAGATTGTTGGTTGTTTTTTCATAAATACCAACAAACAAGGTTTTGTTCAACAAGGATCTTCCTTGTTTTTTAAAACCCATATGTGAAAGATACATTTCATCCATTTGCACTATGCCCTCAACAATGAATTGAGGTTCTTGTTTAGCAATGGCACTTCGGATTTTATGACCCATTCTTCAAGCTATTTTCAAGGTCACTCCCAATTCTTTTGCAACATCAGTTGATGGAATTCCATGTTTGGTGTTTATTCATCTAAAGATGAGATAAAACCAAGATATTAAAGGTGTTTGTGACTTTGAAAATATAGTGCCCGTGAGAATACTGAATGTTTGATGACATTTCAAACATCTCATTTTTCTTAAATTAGAAGTATTCAAATTAAAACTAGAACACCTAATACATTTGCTTTGTTTCAAACTTGCTATATATGCAAGACATTGTTTTTCAGTTTGAAAAGTATTATTGAACTCATTCAATTTCATTGTTTCCTCCACAAGTACATGTGGGGAGAAGTCTGTTATTAAAATAATAAATAAGTTTTAAAATGTCACGATTTTTTAATAATTGCTTAAAACTTGATAGTTGTTCATAGGGAATCCAAACTTCATTTTTATTATTACTGACAATAAACGTTCACACATCTAAGATGTAATAATTATGGAAATATTGTTGGAGATTGGATAATGATACAACTTTAATACCGCTATTGTCTGTTAAAATTGTAATATTACGATTTGGAAAATAAGCATCAATTTTTAAAATCACTCCTGTGGTAATATTAAACATTTTTAACTATAGCCTAAATCTTTTAGTTTTCGTGGATTATTACGTCAATCTGGTATTACTTTGACAAAAGTTTTTAAAATAATGTGTGAGTCAAAAATACTTTCTAATTCCATTCTTGCTAACATCCCAATTTCTTTAATCATAGAACCTCCTTTACCAATAATAATTCCTTTTTGTGAATCACGTTCTACAACAATTACAGCATTAATTTCAGTAATATTAGTTTTGGCTTTATAATTAATATTTTCAATCAAAACAGCAACACTATAAGGAATTTCTTCTTCAGTTAAATTTAAAATTTTTTCTCGAATAATTTCTTTTATTAAAGTACTATCAGAAACATCATCAACATTTTCTACTAAGTAATTTCTATTACCAACTGGTAAATATTGATGGATTTTTTTAAAAAGAATATCAAGATTAACATCTTTAGTTGAAGAAATGGGAATAATTTCTTGAAATGGTAGTAAATCTTTTCATTCATTAATTTTTTTCATTAACTGCTCTTTATTAACAAGATCAACTTTTGTTAGTAAGAGAAAGATGATAGTATCAACGCGTTCCGATAGTAATTTAATAATATGTTGATCACTGCCACCAATATATTCGTCGCAAGGTGCTAGTAAACAAATAATATTAGTTTCTTTCGTGGCACGATTGGATGTTCGATTCATCATACGACCTAATTGATTATGTTGTTTGTGAATTCCTGGTGTATCAAAGAAAATAATTTGCATATCTTCACTATTGTAAATGCCTTTGATTTGGTTTCTTGTTGTTTGTGGTTTATTAGAAACAATGGCTACTTTTTCTTTTAAGATAGTATTTAGTAAGGTTGATTTACCAACGTTGCTTCTTCCGACAAAACTAACGAATCCTGACTTAAAATATTCACTCATAAATTAATTTCCTTTCAATGCATTGGGTTTAAAGGCCATCGGTAATAGGTCTTTAACAACAATACTAATAATAGATTTAATGTCATTGTTATCATTTTTATTACTAATATAAATAATTGCTTCACTAGGCATAGTTTCAATCATGAATTGACGGCAAACACCACAAGGCGAGCCAATTATTTTACTATCAGTTATTAAAAATAAATAACTAACATCATTTTTTTGATATCCTTGCGCAAAGACTTGGGCTAAAGCATTTCTTTCAGCACAAATACCAGCAGAGTAAGCAGCATTTTCAACATTAACACCAGTAATGTGGTTACCATTTTTTAATGTAACAATGGCAGAGACTCTAAATAAAGAATATGGTGCATAGGCATAGGTTTGTAATAACTTAGCTTTTTTTAATAATGCTTGTAAATCTACTGTTTGTTTCATATAAGACAACTCCTTAGTTTCTAGTAATATTAAGTTGATTTAAAATTTCATCTTGTAAACCAAACATAATAGTTTCTTCTTCAACAGTTTGATGATCATATCCTAAAGTATGAAGTAGTCCATGAAGGAATAAGAAACATAGTTCTCTTATTAAACTATGAACATAAGTTTGGGCTTGATTAACAGCCTTGGCATAGCATATATACACATCACCTAAATCTCTAATTTCATTATCTTCTGTGGGGAAGTTGTCATCTTCATTGCCAAATGATAGGACATCAGGTACATAATCTTTTTGAAGATAATCAATATTCAATTGCTGACTTGTGGTTTCATCACTAAAAATAACAGCAATCATCCATGGCTTCTTGGCATTTAATTTACTAGCAAGCGTTTGCAAAATTTTTTGCGAAAAAACATTAAAGGTGTTAATATCATAACAATGTTCATTGTAAACATTTACTATATTTAAATTTTTAGTGACCATTTTTCTTCCTAGTTTCTTTTTATTTAAATTATATCAATATTTACATTTATGTTGTAAAATTATTTCAAATAAATGTTAATAAACTTTCATTTTGGGTCATTATTAGGACTGGTTGGTTAGCATATGTATTATCATTCATGTTTTTAGTAACCAAAAATTGTTCATTATTAATTCATTGTGGAAAGTTAATTGTAAAGTAATTGTTGTTAGAAACTAAAAAATAGTAATTTTATTAGTGTGCATTTGTGTAAAATTCGTTTTCTTAAAATTAACAACATAAGCAAATTGTCCTTGTTGCTCATATTTACTGTCATTAATAAAAATGATTTGACTACTAGTAGCTATAACTTGTGGTTTTGTAATAATGCTTAACATTAAAAGTAAACTTATAAATAAACTTGTAATCATAATGGTCATGGAAATAACTTGATAATGGGTATTTCATTTCATATTATTTTCTCCCTTCTGCAATCAGTTCTTGTAAATTAATAATCGGACTTCTCCCCACATGTACTTGTGGAGGAAACAATGAAATTGAATGAGTTCAATAATACTTTTCAAACTGAAAAACAATGTCTTGCATATATAGCAAGTTTGAAACAAAGCAAATGTATTAGGTGTTCTAGTTTTAATTTGAATACTTCTAATTTAAGAAAAATGAGATGTTTGAAATGTCATCAAACATTCAGTATTCTCACGGGCACTATATTTTCAAAGTCACAAACACCTTTAATATCTTGGTTTTATCTCATCTTTAGATGAATAAACACCAAACATGGAATTCCATCAACTGATGTTGCAAAAGAATTGGGAGTGACCTTGAAAACAGCTTGAAGAATGGGTCATAAAATCCGAAGTGCCATTGCTAAACAAGAACCTCAATTCATTGTTGAGGGCATAGTGCAAATGGATGAAATGTATCTTTCACATATGGGTTTAAAAAACAAGGAAGATCCTTGTTGAACAAAACCTTGATTGTTGGTATTTATGAAAAAACAACCAACAATCTGATTGTGAAAGTATTGAAAAACGCAAACAGTAAAAATCTTTTGCAGTTTGCAATAAACCACATTTCTTCAAAGTGTGATGTACATACTGATTCTTGAAAAGGATATCGCGATTTGAAATCGGTTTTCACTAAGCATGAAACAGTTAACCATCAAGATGGCTATGTTTCAAAAACTGGTGTAAATACCAACCAAATTGAGTCAGTATGAAAACATATACGAAGAACATTTAAAACACATATCAAAGTTGCAAAACATCATATTCATTTATATGCAAAAGAAGCTGCATATAAATTCAATAACATACCTAGTTTTGAAACTGTAATGCTATGTTTAATTTAAAAATGTGGGGAGAAGTCCGTAGATAGGCTTTTCTCAGCATTTATGTGATAAAATTTAAAAATAGTACATAAAGGTAGAAAAGCCTTAATAATATTAGTAAATAATGGTTTTAATGTTAAATCATGACCAGCATAAATAATAATAGTATGGGGTAAGGTTGCTACTAATAATGTTATTAAAGCAACTTTTATTTCATTATTAACATTACTTAAGATTTCGTCTAATAATAGCACTTGACAATTACTAAAAAATAAACTACAAAAGACAATGATTTGTTTTTGACCTTGACTGAGATTAGAACCATAATCATGACACATAGAAAATGATGTTAGACCTATAGCTTGTAAAATATTATCAATCCCTAGTTGTTGTCACAAAGATAATTTTTCGTTAGTAGCGAAAAATGATAAAATATTTTCCAAAACACTACCATGATAAATATAAGGATTAGAAGATAAATAAATACATCTTTTTAGTCATGTGTGACGATTAATAGCTTGTAAATCAATAGTATCATTAATATTAATACTTCCACTTGTAGGAATATATTTGTGCGCAATTAGCATTAGTAATGAAGTTTTACCAATTCCTGATGTTCCTACTATCATATTAGTGTTTTGTAATGTTAAATTAATGTTAGTAAACAAAGTTTTGTTATCCAATTTAAAATAACAATTTGTGATATTGATTTTGGTAATCGGTGGTAAAGTTGTTATTTTATTGTTACTATCTATTTTTTGATTCAAATTAAAAAAAGTGTTAATCCGTTGTTGAAAGTTAGTAAAATCTGGTCAAAATATGAAAATGCTACCAAGATTAGTAAAGAAATTAACTAAATAAACATTAATAGAAGTAATTAAAATTAGTTGTGATAAATTAATTTTCGGACTTCTCCCCACATGTACTTGTGGAGGAAACAATGAAATTGAATGAGTTCAATAATACTTTTCAAACTGAAAAACAATGTCTTGCATATATAGCAAGTTTGAAACAAAGCAAATGTATTAGGTGTTCTAGTTTTAATTTGAATACTTCTAATTTAAGAAAAATGAGATGTTTGAAATGTCATCAAACATTCAGTATTCTCACGGGCACTATATTTTCAAAGTCACAAACACCTTTAATATCTTGGTTTTATCTCATCTTTAGATGAATAAACACCAAACATGGAATTCCATCAACTGATGTTGCAAAAGAATTGGGAGTGACCTTGAAAACAGCTTGAAGAATGGGTCATAAAATCCGAAGTGCCATTGCTAAACAAGAACCTCAATTCATTGTTGAGGGAATAGTGCAAATGGATGACATGTATCTTTCACATATGGGTTTTAAAAAACAAGGAAGATCCTTGTTGAACAAAACCTTGATTGTTGGTATTTATGAACAAACAACCAACAATCTGATTGTGAAAGTATTGAAAAACGCAAACAGTAAAAATCTTTTGCAGTTTGCAATAAACCACATTTCTTCAAAGTGTGATGTACATACTGATTCTTGAAAAGGATATCGCGATTTGAAATCGGTTTTCACTAAGCATGAAACAGTTAACCATCAAGATGGCTATGTTTCAAAAACTGGTGTAAATACCAACCAAATTGAGTCAGTATGAAAACATATACGAAGAACATTTAAAACACATATCAAAGTTGCAAAACATCATATTCATTTATATGCAAAAGAAGCTGCATATAAATTCAATAACATACCTAGTTTTGAAACTGTAATGCTATGTTTAATTTAAAAATGTGGGGAGAAGTCCGTAGATAGGCTTTTCTCAGCATTTATGTGATAAAATTTAAAAATAGTACATAAAGGGAGAAAAGCCATTTACATTTTGTTTTAAATCATTAATTAAAATTTTACGTTTAAAAAAATAACGATAAAGCATTGCTAAACATGCTAATCCACAATCATTATTTGTTTCTTGTTAAATAAAAGGATACTTCATAAAAAAATCACCGCCAATGATTAATTGACGATGATTACCAAAATTTCCTTTTTTACTATTTACGAATTTTCTTTTTCTTAGCGGCAGTTGCACGTTTTTCACGAGTTTTATCACGTGAAGAAAGATAATGGTCGTGTCTTTTTTGCGCTCTTTTTGTTTCTTGCGCTTTTTTACTGAAGTTTTTTAACGCTTTTTGAAAGTCTTGCTCACCAATTGTTCGCTCTTCATTTTCATTGTTATCTGCTTGTGGTGATTGTTTCACTGATTGCATTCATGTCAGCTCCTATATTTTCGTTTTACTTAACAATTATATTAGTAAATCATAAAATTAGCAATAACTTTCAACGAATAATGAGGTTTTATTTTTAAAAATAAAAAAAATAAAGTACACCATTAGTATCATTTGCCTAATATTATCAATAATTATTAGTCAACATTAGCATTTGAAATTTTTATATTTACTAATAATTGTTTTTTTGATATTTCAAAGATATTTTATCATATTTTATTAAACATGAGAATTGGTTTTTGATTTTCAATGTATTCACTAACTCATAAGTAATCAATTTTATTTTGATTATTAACTTTAATAATTTTGCGATTTTGCAATTACCCAATAGTTAAATCTTTATGGATTGATTGTAAACATAAATTAAAAATTGTGTTGGCACTGGCAATCACATTGATTTTTAATTTTTTGTTTTTACTAATAATAGTAAAAATGCGTTGTGATTCGCTAATTCGTGAAGTGTATTTATTTTTACTTAAATTTTGTTTTTTAGCTTGTAATTCTATTAATAAATGTTAATTCATTTTCGGCAAAATATTCCATATTTTACAATTCTTCTTTTTTTCATGGTTTACATTGTATAATGAATAATGTCAATGAAGCCTGCTTTTTCTTGATTTTTGCCAAAAATAATTTCCGTTTCATAATATAATTTAGCAGAAATTTTATTAAAGACTTGACTTGGGCTTTAAGGAAAGTCAAGAATTCTGGTCCTAATAGAGTTAAATCACCTGCTAGGATAATAACTTGTGGATTTAAGGCATAAATCATAGTTGACATATGGGGAGTTAGTTAGTGCCTCAAGAGTGTGAATAATAATGCTAGCAGCTTCGTGAAATTGAGGACTAGTTTTCTCATGTTCTAATAATTGTTTTAATTCCATAGTAGAAATTTCATCAATATTATTAAGTTGTGCTAAAGTTATCATTAATTAAAATTAAGTTTTTGGCAATTTTGATGTCTTCAGGTTATTTATGATAAAGGTCATTCTTGACATTCATTCCTTCAAAAAAACGATTTTTTTCAATTTTAAAGCAGTGGTCTCAGAAGGTTTGGTTGGGGCTTTGCCATCAATGGCAAAAGCACCTTCAGTTTGAGGACCAGAAAAGGCACTATCTCATAAAAATTTGTCAGGGAAACTATATTTTTTCGTGATTATTACCTCCAATAAATTTAAAGGGACGATTGGAGACTAAGTAAGGAATGAAATTTAAATCTTTGGGGGCTAATTTTCCTACAACATTACGAATGCCATCATTTTTAATTTTATTAGTAATAATATGAAGTTCACCACGATAGTTTTGCGCATCATTATTAAGGATTACTACATCACCAATTTCCAATCACTCATTAGTTCTTTGATTGGGAATTGATAAATCTTTATACGTAATACGAGGCATAGAACTACGAATTAAATCTTGGGCTAAATCAGGACGAACAATATGAATATTGTCATCAAAAATAATAGTTTTTTCATTGTTAGTAACATTTTTACTTAACTGAATATTTAAAGATAGGGTTTCATAATCAATATTGTTCATTTGAACTAAATCATCTTCAGTTAAAAACTGATTAGCAACAATAATCATATCTAAACATAAAGCAACGTAGTGGCGAATTTGCGTTGTTAATGGTCAATCACGGTGCATTTCTAATGCTGGTAAATTGTCATTGTAAGCTCATGGTCCGACCTTGTCTTTTCCCAATAAAGTAACAAATGAAGCAAACGGAATTTTATTCATAATACTTTCTGCTTGATTTAAAGAAAAAAATTCAATATCAGCGCCTGTATAGCGTTGAGGGTAGAAGTTGTAACAGCTAATTAAATTTTTAGCATTAGCATTATATTGTAATAATAAACGTTCTACTTCCTCAATTGCATGTGAACCATTAATAATAATTTTAAAATTTAATTTATTTTGACTCAGTTTAGCTTGTTCTTGGATGGCAATCCCTTCATCGCAACGAATTCCGGTAAAACCTTGATTTTTAAATCATTTAATAAAATCATCACGTTTGGTAATATTAAGTTTAAAATTATCAATAAATTCTTGGTTAATATCAACATAAACATCCATATTATATTTTTTAGCAGTTGTTGTTAAGACTATTAACTTTTTTAATTGTTCTTTTTCGGTTGGTTTAAAATTAATTAAGGTTGTGAAAATGATTTGTACTTTATTTTCACCCAACAATTGGGTGTAACTAGTAAGTTGTTCTAAGGTTGTTAAATGTAAATAAATTGATGCACCAATTTTTGTCATATTTGTTTCTCCTATAATTTCTTAAGGCTTTTCTCCCTTTATGTACTATTTTTAAATTTTATCACATAAATGCTGAGAAAAGCCTATCTACGGACTTCTCCCCACATTTTTAAATTAAACATAGCATTACAGTTTCAAAACTAGGTATGTTATTGAATTTATATGCAGCTTCTTTTGCATATAAATGAATATGATGTTTTGCAACTTTGATATGTGTTTTAATGTTCTTCGTATATGTTTTCATACTGACTCAATTTGGTTGGTATTTACACCAGTTTTTGAAACATAGCCATCTTGATGGTTAACTGTTTCATGCTTAGTGAAAACCGATTTCAAATCGCGATATCCTTTTCAAGAATCAGTATGTACATCACACTTTGAAGAAATGTGGTTTATTGCAAACTGCAAAAGATTTTTACTGTTTGCGTTTTTCAATACTTTCACAATCAGATTGTTGGTTGTTTGTTCATAAATACCAACAATCAAGGTTTTGTTCAACAAGGATCTTCCTTGTTTTTTAAAACCCATATGTGAAAGATACATTTCATCCATTTGCACTATGCCCTCAACAATGAATTGAGGTTCTTGTTTAGCAATGGCACTTCGGATTTTATGACCCATTCTTCAAGCTGTTTTCAAGGTCACTCCCAATTCTTTTGCAACATCAGTTGATGGAATTCCATGTTTGGTGTTTATTCATCTAAAGATGAGATAAAACCAAGATATTAAAGGTGTTTGTGACTTTGAAAATATAGTGCCCGTGAGAATACTGAATGTTTGATGACATTTCAAACATCTCATTTTTCTTAAATTAGAAGTATTCAAATTAAAACTAGAACACCTAATACATTTGCTTTGTTTAAAACTTGCTATATATGCAAGACATTGTTTTTCAGTTTGAAAAGTATTATTGAACTCATTCAATTTCATTGTTTCCTCCACAAGTACATGCGGGGAGAAGTCCGTTTCTTAATATAATAATATCAAGTTGAAAATCATTATTGGTTTTCCTGTATCATTACCAAATATTTTTTTATTTTTTTCCGTTTTGTGTAAGTTAGTTAAGTATTAACAATCTATTGTCTATTAAATATTTATTCCCTTTTTAATCTAATTACTGAAGTAAGTGTAAATAAATTAAGATTTTATATAAACTAATTTTATTAAGTATAATTAACAAATAAAATATCAGGAGGTATTTAAAATATGAAAAAAATATTATCTATTTTAGTGACAACATTTATAGCAACAACAGCAAGTACAAATGTTGTTGCATGTGGAACTAAATCTAACGCATCCCCAGTACCAACACCAGATTCAAAAAATTTTACTGAAGTAGTAACCACCGGAATTGCCGGTCACCTTAGTGGATTAATAAATGTGAATGGAACTATTTATGCAGTTGCTGTTTCTGGCTCTGGTTCTACCATATCAACAAAATTATATAAATCATAAAATAGACTTGGTCATACTATAAAGTTTAACTTATAACTGATTAATTACCTTTTGAAAAAATGAACACTTATAATAAAAAAATAGACACAAAGCAATTCTTTTTTTTGTGGTGAAGTTTTTTATAAGTGTTCACTTTTTATATATAATAAATTTGATTTTCCTATATCATTACCGAATATTTTTATGTAAAAATATTAAGCAATTACCTTGTTTAATTTTTAAATTAGGAGTTTGATTAGGCAAGATTAAAAATTCATTACTAAATGATTGAGTATCATTAGCATTAATGATAATGTCTTGATTAGGATAATATTTACAACCACTAAAATTATAAATAACTGGTTGGTTGCCATAATTAAAAAAAGAAATATAATCATAATTAAGTTGGTGTGGGGTAAAGGTATAGTGTTGATTATTTTTTAACATAAAACAATAATTATTTTCTCCGACTAAAATTAGATTATATTGTTGATATTTCAAACAAATATTAATACTTGCCATTAACATATCTCAACGTGTGCCATCTGCTACTAACACAATTTGTTGAAAATTTAGTTTTCGTTCTAAAGCTAATATAATTGCTAGTTCACTGTCAAGTTGGTCTTTGACACTATTAAAAACAATGCTTTCTAAGTGCAAATTTTTCTTATCTTTAATTACTTTTGATAATTGTTGTTTTGTAATCGTGTCATTGTCTCCACAAATAAAAGCCATCGTTTTATTATGCTTTAATAAATTTATAATCCCAGTTTCCACCCCCACATAAATGGGATTAATAAATTGTTTAAAATCAATTTTATAATCACGACAGACAATTACTAATTGTCGAAAGTTATCCTTATTCATAAAAAAATAACTTATCCACTTGAATTTTAATCGGATTACTACTATTTAATAAATAACTACCTGCTACTAAATAATTAGCGCCAGCATTAATACAAGCAGAGACTGTTAAATCATTAATACCCCCATCAACAGCAATCGTTAAATTAGGAAAATTATTAGCAATATGTTTTACTAATGATTTAATTTTATTAGTACTATCAGCAATGAATGTTTGACCACCAGCACCTGGTTTGACACTCATAATTAAAATAGTATCAAGATATGGTAAATGTTCATAGACTTTAGAAATAGCAGTTTCTGGATTAATAGCTAAACCTTTTTTGAATCCTGGCTCTTTTCACATCAAAAATTCTGTTAGTTGTTCTGTTGTTAATGCTTCATAGTGTAAAGTAATGTTTTTTACTTGCGGTAACATAAATGGTTTTAAATAATCATGAACTTTGGGTGTTGTGATTTTAACCATTAAATGACAATCAAGATTAAAATTAGGACTAAATTGACAAATATCACTTAAGATTTTCGGACCAAAACTTAAATTAGGGACAAAATGATGGTCCATGACATCAAAATGAATTCAATTAATTCCTGCTTTTTGTAAGTTTGTTAAATCATCTTTTAAAGATAAATAGTTAGCTGTTAAGACACTAGCTGCAATCGTAACATTAGTTTTCATATAATGTTTACCTCCATAAATTATTTTTTAGTATGTTGAAACTCTCCTACAATTTTACAATAATCTTCATAAAAAAATGTCGAAATAACTTTATTTTTCACAGCTAATTTAATAGCGCATTCTGGTTCTTGTTGATGTAAACAAGTGCGAAATTTGCATTTTTGTCAAATGTTATTGAAGCTAGGAAAGTTAGTAGCAATATCAACATTAGTTAGACCTTGTAGTTGAAAAACGGAAAAACCAGGCGTATCAGCAATAATACCACCAAGACAAAAATATAACCGTGATTTAGTTGTCGTATGCTTACCACGATTTAAAGCAACAGAAATATTTTGTGTTCACAATTTTAAATCTTTATCTAAGCTATTTAAAGTTGTACTTTTTCCAACACCTGATGTACCAGTTAAAAGTGATAGTTTATTAGGAAAAACTTGTTTTAAATCTTGTAAGCCTTGTTTAGTAACATTAGAAAGCAATATTGATTGGATTCCTAAATCTTGATAGGCTTGGACTTTAGTTCATACTTCATGGTCTTTAGTTACTAAGTCCGTTTTTGTGAAAACTAAAATCATTGCTAAATGGTAGAAATTAAAAATCGTTAGTAACTTGTTTAGTAAAAAACTACTAAACGCCGGTTGCACTAAAGCACTAACAATTAATACTTGGTCAACATTGGCGATACTAGGGCGATATAGTTCATTAATGCGTGGTAAAATCCTTTCAACTAATGGATAATCTGGATCTGAAAAGTTGACTTCAACATAATCACCAACTAAAATTCTAGGTTTGCTAAACTTCAGATTACCTCTAATTAAACAACGATGAATAATTTGATTAATGGCCACATCAACAAAATTATTAGCAACGTTAATAACGATTGCTTGTTGGAAATGCATTGCTTAGTTCCTTTCCTTAAGTATTAGACTAATAATGTAATCATAACACCAATTAAACCGCAAATTATGATAATTAAAATAAATAAAAATCATCTTTTAGCATAGAAGGGTTGTTTTAACTTATCAACATTGAGATTAACTGTTTTATTTTTGAGAATTATGACTTGTGTTTTATTAGTTCGCTTTTCATTTTTACGTGCACTTTCTAAACAAGTAGCAAGATCGATTTGTAATTCTTCAATCATTTGGTAGCGACCAGCAACGGTTTTACAAGTGGCTTTCATAATAATATTTTCCAAACTTTGGGGGATATTATTATTAATATTACGAACTAAGGGCATGGGTTCTTTAATATGTTTAGATGCTAAAATTTGGGGATTTTTATGGAAAAATGGTGGTTCACCAATTAATAGTTCATATAAGATAATTCCCATCGCGTAAATATCACTTTGTGTCGTTGGTTGTTGAAAGAGAACTACTTCAGGAGCAATGTATTTCATAGTCCCAACAACTTGATTAGCATGTTTTTTTACTTCATAATTATCAATGACAGCAATTCCAAAATCTAAAACTTTGATTGCACCGCTGGCTGTTAGAATGATGTTTTCTGGTTTTAAATCACGGTGAATAATACCTGCTACATGACAAGCATTAATTCCTTTTAAAATTTCTTGAGTAATAGCCACTGCTTCGCTAACTCCTAAGACCGAATTAGTAGTTAAATATTCTTTTAAAGTTTTACCTTCTAGTAGTTCAAATACTAAACATCAGTCAGCTTTATCAATAAAAACATCATAAACTAAAATGACATTAGGGTGTTTAATACGTGTTACAGCATTGATTTCTTGTAAAAATCGTTCTTTAATCAAATCATCTAATGGGGAAATAGGATTAATAATTTTAAGGGCCACTTTACGGTCTAAAAATTTATCATGAGCTTCATAAACTTTAGCCATGCCACCAGCACCGATTTGTTTAGTAACTTGATATCGGTTGTTTAAGATTTTATTTATTGCCATTAGATTCACCAATACTCTAGTTTTAATTGTCGTCTAATATATTTTACATTAAAATGTATTTATATTACTATATCACAATTACTTAAAAAGAACTTTTTTATTAATTAATTTCTATTAATAATACTGTTACGTTATCAGTTGAAGCATTATTTAGTGCTTGTTTAATTAATAGCTTAACTTTGATATTAGGACTAACTTTTTTCATTAAAATACTAGTAATTTCGTGGTTTTCTAGAAAGTCATGAGCACCATCACTTGTTAATAAAAAATAAGTATTTGTGAAAATTGGTAAATGAAAAATATCAGTTTTTAAAGTTTTAGATGGTCCTAAGGCACTCGTTAATGCTTTTCAATAAGTTTGATTTAAATCTACTAGTTCTTGTTGTTCTTCTTGTTGAGTTTTTAAATATAAATTTAAAACATTATGGTCAACAGTTAGTTGTTTTAAACCATTTTCATTAAATAAATAAATTCGTGAATCACCAATATTAACTAAGTAAGCTTTATTATTAGCAATTAAGACAATGACCATTGTCGTTCCCATGTCCATTGCTTCATGATTGGATAAACTATAATCATACATAGCTTCATGAATGGTATCAATTTGTACTTGTAGTCAAGCATGAATTTGCATATCGTGTTTTAATTTATTAAAATCTGTCGTTTGAAAAACATTTTTTAACATCTTAATAGCCATGTTACTGGCAATTTCTCCACACTTGTGGCCACCTAAGCCATCACAGACAGCAGCTAAACTTTGTCCAGTTTTATTTTCAATATATAAAGCAGCATCTTGATTATTTTTACGATAGTTACCAATATCAGTTTTGTAACTAGCAATTATTTTCATAGTTACCACTCATCTCTATACTTCTTTTTTTAACTTGCAAATGTAGAAGCCATCTGTTCCTTCATGAAAGCCAAAGATTTGTCGTTCTTCAATAATCGTCATTTTAGAGAATTTTTTAATTAATGTTTCAATTTGATTTTGATTTTCTTCGATGTTAAAAGTACAAGTTACATATAATAATATGCCTTGTGGTTTTAATTGATGATATGCTTTTTCTAGTAGTTGTGTTTGAACAGTAATTAAACTATCAATTTCTTCTTTGCTTCAGTTAATTAATTTAACTTCTGGTTTGCGTTTAATTAGTCCTGAAGCAGTACTTGGGGCATCAATTAAAATTTTATCAAACTTTTGTTTAAAATTAAAGGTAATAGCATCGCAAACTATGATATTGGTGTTAGTTACTCCTAGTTTAATTAAATATTGATGAGCAAATTTCAAACGATTGGCATTAATATCGGTAGCGATAATCGTACCTTTATTAGTCATAAGGGCTGCAATATGGGCAGTTTTTGAACCAATCCCTGCACACATATCTAAAACTTCATCATAAGGTTTAGGAGCAAGCATGTGACTCACAATCATGCTTGCTTGGTCTTGCTTAATAATATTTCCTTCTTTATAAAGTTTAGTATTGAAAATTGATTTATTACTAATAATGCCATCGGAAACGATATTACTTGGTTGAAAACCAAAGGTTTGGTAATGAGCATTAGTTAGCACATGTTGAACTGTTGTTTTTAAGGTGTTAACACGAAAACTAATTAATGGTTGTTTCAGATTATCTTTCATTAATTGTAAAGCGATGTTCGTACTAAATTGTGATTCTACTAGGTTGTAGAGTCATTGTGGATAACTATGTTTTATGAGTCTGATGGTACTGCGTTTGGCTTTTGGTAAATTAAATTCTGATCTGAATTCAGCAAAGCAAAGTTCTAATAATGTCGAACTAATATGAACCATATTTTTATTAATTGTCTTAACGATATTTAAAATATCTTCAGTAAACAATTGTCGGTCAGTAATTTCTAAGAAATAAATTTCATAAAGGACTGTTCATAGAAAGATTGTTAATTTAAAGGGGATACTGACAGTTGGTTGTAAACGTAATCAAATTTGGTTTAAAATATAATCTAAATAAATTTGATTTTTTAAAGTACCAAAAACTAGTTTTTCAATTAGTTCTTTTTCAAACATAGAGAGATCTTTATCTTGCATCATGTTTTCTAATAAGACATTACAGTAACCTTTTTCTAATATGACTTTTAATAAAATTTTATATGCGATAGTTTGTATATTCATTGTTCTAACCCCACTATATCCTTTTTATTAGTTAAATATATTATAACTTAAATTATTTTTTTTAAATTTTGGAACAGAGAGGATAGAGTTAAATAATTACTTTTTACATATATAAGCAAGTTTAAATAAGTACTTATTTAAAGGAAATAAACCTGAATTGTAAATAAGAATAGGTTTTGATAATGTCCCATTATTTCACTCCAGAAGAAAATTTAGCAAATTATGTTTTTTATTATATGTGTCCAGACTTTGGATTTAACAACTCAGGATAATTAAAAATGCATCAATTGATGCATTTTTAAGAAATATAATTTAAATTAAACTATTGATTGTAACTAAACTAAACTTGAATTTTATTTTAGATTAATTTTACCTTTTCATTTTTTACAATCTTCGCCATATTTGTACATATTATTAATTTTAATGCCTAGAATGATACCTGATCACATAGCACACGGTGTATTAGCACAAATAACAACTAAATCTTTCATTAAGATTGTTGATTCACTAGCACCAAAATATGCAAGGTGACATACACCTCATAATACTCAAAGACTGCTAGCAATAGTGTAAATAATAAATGTTGATAAAGAAATACCGTTAGTTTTTTTAGTTTTTACTGTTCGTAATGACTGTGGAAAGAATGCTACTACTGCAATTAAAGTAGCAATAAATCCAATCGTTGTTACAATTAATCATTGACCTCCCATTATGAATTTACCTCCAAAGTTCCAGCTTTTTCGCCTAGTGTTTTCATATTTTTTACTTTAACATAAATACAGTTAGTAGCAATAATTGTCGCTGTATAAGGTAAGATTAAAGTTGAGCCTCATAAGACAATTGATAGTGTAGTTGCCCCTGGTGCCCACATTACTGGTAAGGCAATTGACAATACCCCAAACAACAAGAAAAATGAATTAGCAATATTATAAATAATATATGTTAATAATGTTATGTGTTTAGTTTCTTTAGTTTTTATTGTTTTGATAGCTTGTGGTATAAATGTTATAACAGCTAAAATTCCTGCTAAATAACCAATAATTTGAATAAAAATTTCCATTTTATTCCTCCTTTTTCTGTGAAAAAATTCCCTTGCTTATTTTTAAAAAATAATAAAGTTAAATTAATGAACGGACTTCTCTCCACAAGTACATGTGGGGAGAAGTCCGTTTTAAAAAATTAGAAGAACAAGAGTTAAAAGATTACTTGTTATTACAAAATACATTAATAAAGTTAAGTCCACAATTAACTCCAAAATTTAAAATCAAAGATATAGATAGAGTAAATAACTTTTTAAAACAATATAATATTGAATTTAAAGAAGTATTAAATATGAACCAACATGAATGATTAAATTTAGTTCATACTTTACAAATACAAAATAAGGGTAAAACGTTGATTTTAACTTTAGAACAAATACGTGCTAATGCAATAAAATTTAATTTTAAAAATAGTAATATTCATAAATTTGTTTTAAAAACTAATAAAACTTTTAAATATTTTGACATTAGATTTTATTTAAGAACAGGATTAAATAAATTTTGAAAAAATACACCTTATTTTGAAAAATTACGAGAGAAAATCTATAAAATACAAGAAAGATTTGAAAAGTTAGAAGAAAAAGCAATAGCAAAAATTAATAAATTAAAAGAAAAAGCAAGTGATTTATTTACTAGTGCTGAGAAAAAAGCAATTAAACATGCACAATTAATACCTTTAAATTCACCAGTATTTATGGGATGTAAAATTCAACCATTATCACTAGATAAATGTGCTATTACTATTTATCACCGTAATCCTAAATATAAGCCATTTGTTGTTATTGATACTATTATTAAAGCAGAAACTTTTGTTACACAAGTGCATCCTTTTCATTGATATCGCTGAAATAGTGGTTGATATATTGGTTATGGAGTTAATACTAATAAATGATTAAAAACAATAGCATTTGCGCCACCAGTTGTTCAACAGATTATAAGAGATGCTTTTAAGCTACATCGTGAAATATTAAGAACAATAAGAACTTATCATAAAGTTATTAACGTTATTAATAATCCGGTTGAAAATATTAATAAATCTTTCAAAAGTGTCAGTTTAAAATTTAGCGTTCATACTTTGTTTGGTACTGGGTTATTACATCATTTAGAAAAATTTACTTATAGTCAAGTGGTTGAAAAAGGTAAGAAGAAATTACAAAAAGAAATTATACATATCGCACATAGAAAAACTAAAAAACGTACTAAACATTATAAAAAAGCATTTTTTAAGGAATGATAATATGATAAAAGAACTTTGAACTGATATTAGTCTAGGAAATTATAATAAGTGATATCCATTAACTGGACCAATTAATGACACTCCACAACAATATGTAAATACATGACCAAATGCTAATGAATGATTTACTACATTTGCTATTCGCGCACAAAATGATATTAATGCTTATCTTAATTTTATTTTATATAAATTTCCTTTTGATAGTTTTAAAGATAAATTAATTCAAGAAACATTAAGAGATATGGTTTATGTAATGATAGAACATTGAGTATTTAATCGTACTCCAATTGAATTTAATGTTGATGCTAATATTCAATTTAATAATGGTACACAGTTTAGTGCAAGTAGTATTCCAACAATTAATGTTTGAGATTTAGCACCAAGTAGAATGAAAATACTAGCTCAATTAACACAATTAAAGAGGTACTAATGAGCTATGATGAACAAGAAATTGATGTTGATAAAATTGATTTAGAAGCATTTTATACAAGAAATCAAGTAGATGAATTAATTGAAAATGAAAAAGAACAAAGAATTAGTGGTGATAAAGATAATCATGATTTTATATTAACTAAACAAATAAAATTATATGATGATGTTGTAAGTGAAAAAGAACATGAAGTATTTCGTGGTGCAGTTACTAAACTTGTAAATAAAAGTTATGTAGCAACTGAATATGACCCTGAAACTGAAACAATGATTTTAAATTGACCAAGTGAAATTGGTACATTACCACCTGAAACATTACAAAATAATCCACAAGAGGGTGATTTTACTCATGCTCCAACTGCTGATTTTTCTGCTAAACAACAAAAACGGATTACTAGTAATGAAAATAATATTAAGTTAGCGAATACAGAAATTGAAAATATTAAAAATAATTGATTTAATATCGAAACAAGTCCTTTATGAAAATTATATACAAATCCAATTGTTGATTCTGATATTAATAAATTATACTTAGTTATTTGAGAATATGGTTATGAAGACTTAAATCATCCTGAGAATTTTTATGGTGTTACCCAAAAAATTTCAAAATTTAAATTACTTTGAGAACCTAGTAGTTATCAGCCAACAAATGTTGTATTAGATAAATTAATTTTAAATGATGATGTTAATATAACATTATTATTTAATATAAGCGAAAGAAAAATTTATATTACCTCTAATAATCCTAATTATACTACATATATTATTAAATTTTATCAATATCAAGGTAATGCAACACCTACTGAACTTATAGCAGAAACTAATAATAATGATAATTATTATACTAAAAAAGAAACAAATACATTATTAGATAAAAAACAAGATATTAGTGACGAAAATTTACAAACAAAAAATAAAACTATTGTTAGTGCTATTAATGAAGTTAAAAATGTTAATGATACACAAGATTTACATATTAGTCAAATTAAGACTGAAGTAACTAATGTACAAGGTGTTTTAGTTTTAAAACAAAATAAGTTAATTGCTGGTACTAATATAACTATTGATAAAGATAATAAAATTAGTGCTACTGGTGGTAAAACTGATTTAACTGATTATTATAAAAAAGAAGAAACAAATAAATTATTAGATAAAAAACAAGATAAAATAGAGAATTTACAAGATAAAATTTTTAATAATAAAGATGATAAAGATAGTACTACAAGATTAGTTAATGATGTTATAAATGTTGGAAATAGAACATTAATTTATAAAAATAAAAGTGGTCCTTCAGTAACAGATGATAATGATATTCCAAATAAAAAATATGTTGATGAAAAAATAAAATCTTTAAATGTTATTAAATGAAAAAATGTTGGTACAAAAGAAAGTAATATTAAAATTAATTATGATTTTAAAGTAAATACTTTATATAGAGTCGGTTATTGTTGAAAAAATGTAGAAAAAAGTCCAATTATATATATGCAATTTTTATGACAAGGTGATGGTGCAGTATTAGCTAGTTTTTTTAAAGGTATTTCTGGAAAAAGAATTACTGAAGCTTATGTTGATTTAGTAGTTATTTCAAATGCTATTGCAATGGATAGATTTAATGATGATGAAGGTAAAATATATTCATTAGAAGAAGAATTAAAAGAAAATACTTATAAAATCACTAGTAATACATTAGATATTACTTCACCAAGTATAATTAATATAGATAAACCAATTAAAATTAATTCAAAAAGTTTAGAAACTAATGAAATAGAAGACAATTGTTGAGATATTGAATTAAAAGATAATCCAACACCAAATCCTAACCCAAGTGTTCCACAATGAAAAGAAGTAGCAGTCAGTACTGATTTAGTAACAATTAATTATAATTTAAAAAATAAAAATTATTATAGAGTATTCTATAATGGACGTACTAGAGATTTAATTACTAATATTGGGAAAGGTACACATGAAATAAAAGAATTTTATTATCAAGATAATGAAAATGCTTTTATGTTAGGTATTTTTAATATGATGTTAACTGGAATGCCTATGTATATTAAAAATAATGGAGTTAGTTTATATGCTGAAGCACGGATGTGTAATTTATGAAAATTAGAAGAATTACAGGAATAATATTATGTTTAAAATATTAAAAATAATTTTAAGTATATTAGGTATTTTGATTAGTTGTTCATTTGTTGGTTTAATGTTGTTTATTATTTATAAAGTTATATTAATAGTTAATAAAGTATTATAGAAAGGTAAATTATTATGAAAATATTTAAAAGAAAAGAAAAACTAAATGAAAATGATAATACAAAGTTATTTAGTTTAAGTAAAGAAAAAACCATACATGCTTCTATATTAGATTTTTTTGGATTTAATAGTTTTAATCATGAAACTCATTTTACTGATTTTGTAGCAGAAAATAATGCTAATTTATATAATGCACCATTAGAAATTAATAACGATAAAATTAAACAATATTTAATTAATCAAGACTATTATCGTAAAAATTGAAATTCTATTTTTAAATTAAGTAAATTAGGAATTAGTGGATATTTGATTTATATTGCTAATGATAATCTATATTTTCAATTAGTAGATATACAACAAAGAAATTATGATATTACTGGTAAATTAATTCAATGTACTATTTTTTATGAGAATTATCAAAAAAATGCTCAAACAGTAAGATTATTTGAAATTTATACTTTAAATAATGAACAAGTAACTATTAATCGTGCAATTTATAGTATTAGTGATAATAAAAAACAATTTGTATTAGATTTTAAAACATATAACAATAATCCTAACTTAGAACAAGAACAAATATTAAACATTAATTATATACCAATAGCAATTATGCGTAATCGTGCTAATGAAGAACCTGACTGTAATAAAGTAATGGATAAAATTAAAGCATTAGATATTTTCTTTGAACAAATCATTTTAGATGTCATTTTAAACTCACCTAAATTTGTTTTTAATAATATTTATGGTAATAATCAACAATTAATTGATGATGCTATAAGAAAATTAATTGCTAAAAACTATTTATTTACTGATAAAAGTCCTAATGATGCTCCTAATGGTTTAGTAACTGTTATCCAAGGTAATTTTAAAGGTAAAACATTAAGCGATGTTTATGATTGATTAATTAATGAAATATCTAAGCGTTGTGGTTTACATATACCAAGTCAAAAGAAATCAGCACAACAATCAGTTCCTGAAAGTACTGCTGTAAATATTTCAACAGTTAATTATATTGAACAAAAACTATGACAATTTAATATTGATACTCTTAAATTTATTCAATTATTAGTACGTATTGATAAAGATTTATTAGATAGTAAAACATTTGAAATTAAAGATGAACAAGCAATTGAAAATTTAACTGTTAAATTAAATTTATTTAATCCAGTAAATAATCAATTAGTAGGAGAAAATGACAATGGACAACAACAACAAACCACAAACTAAGTTTCCACAAAAGCAAACTAAACTCAATCAAGCAGAAAATGATTATTTAATAGATAATATACCTTATGATTTTTCAAACCTTATGGGTAATACTAGTGACCCTGATATTAATAGAATATATGATAAATTTAAAAAAAGAACAATCTATATTTATGAAATTGAACGTTTATTCAAAAATAATGATAATAATACTTTAAAATTCTCACCTAATACTATTAAGATTGGTTTTATTGATATTGAGAAAGTATTAACTACTAATGCTGTTGAAACATCAGACTTTAATATGCAATTAAATCAAAGAGCAAGTACTAATATTAATGATAATGCCATTGAATATAGTATGACTGATATTAAAAATTTAATCTTTCAAGAAATAGATTTATTAAATCAATTTAAGTTATATGCTGTTAGTATAAATGAAACTTTAACTGAAAGTAATATTGATAACTTATATATCATTAATAGTTATTCACAACCTTATCAAAATCCAAAAACAAGAAGTACCAAAAGCATTACTATAATAAAAATTAAAGATTTTAAAACAAGAGATGGTTATCCAATCATTATTAAATTACAAAAACCATTAGATAAAGATACAAAAGTTATTGGTTTAAAAATTAAAGCACCTAGAAGCATGCTCTTTGGCAATATAAAGGTACTTGGTGAAGTTGATAATATGGAAGTATACCCTAAGTTATTTGTTAAAGATAAGATAGCATTTCCACTATTATCAATGCCGATTGAAACTCAACCAAAAGTTAGAATACTAGAACAATGATTTAGTGAACAAATATTACCTTGAAATTTAGCAAAACAATTTATTGGACAAGAAAAATCAATTTTAGATTTAATTGCTATTGGTGGTGGTAGAGAACCAAGAAAAGAAATTATTAGCAATGCACGTGTCACTAATGCTTGATTAGGTTATTCAGATAATGCTAATCCTACATGACCATTAACCGAAGAAAAGGAATTAAAAGATAAAGAAATATGAAAATTACATAGTGGAATATCTATTTTTTATCCCAATGTTTCAACTAATAATAAATTTCATGATGTTGAACTAGAAATAAATGATAAACCACCAGTTGATAGTTTACAAAAAGTATTATTAGATATGTTAACTTATACATATACTTATAACAGAAATTTTGATGGTTTTGACCCTACAATTTTAAAAGATGACATATCAAAATTACGTGCTAAATTTGAAAATCAAAAACCTGATGATGTAATAACAAATTTATTTAAACAATGAAAATTAGATTATCCAAATTATATAAACTTACCACAAATACAAATTTTTAAGCAAATAGTGTGTATGTTATCAAGTAATATTTATTCTAATATGTCAATTAATAAAGGCTTAAACGATGATAATAAAATATTATTACCTTATTATTTTGAATTAAAATCAAACCCAATTCATTCGGTACCAGATAAAGTTTGAGAATTTAAAGATGCAAAAGTAGTATTAAAATCTGTATATTTTGATTTTACAGATATTTATAATATTAAATTAAAAAATGATGATATTAGTCAAAATCCATTATTTAAACTTGATGATAATCAATTTAACTGATTATCCATTACAAATGAGTTAGAAAGTAATAATATACCTTCATTAATTCCTTCTGATTGAACATTAGGAAATGGTGAATATGGAAAATACTTTACAAGAGCAATTATTGATAAAACTAAAATTAAAAATGCTCTAAATTTATATGGTTCAAATAAATCACAATTATTTTCTAAATTAGAATTTTATAAAGAAATATTAAAAATTGATAATACCAATGAATTTGAATTACAAATTGAAAATCCAATTAGTGAATTAAATAGAATTGAAATGAGTGGCATATTTGGCACTGGTAATTATGATTTAATTTTAATAACAGATAAACAAGAAATCAGTTTAACTAATATTAATTTATTTGATAAATACAATGAAAATATTTCTTATATAAATTTAGAAATTTAATCAAAATATCCACTAGGATATATACCATCTCATTTACTGTCTTCTTTATGTTTTGGTTTAATGTCAAAATATAGTCATATTTTATGTTTATCACTTACTTTATATTCTCATATAGTTGCCCCCCCAGTGCGCATTACCTTCATAATCTAAATAATAAGTTAGTTCATTTGTTTTATGATGTGCTACTGAACCAATTATCAAACCAGTTACTCCACTTACAGCACCAATTAGTGCTAATGCTAATGTTATTTTGCTTAAATTTGTTTGTATTCATGTTTTCATATTAAATAACTCCTTCTTTTATTTTGTTAATTTTTTTTACTTCTCCATTTATTATAAGTTCTAAATTATTATTAATTTCTTGATATTTTTCTATTTTGTTCAATTTTTCTAATAACTCAGGTAATATTTTATTTTGATATTCTTTTGTATGTTCTTGACAAAGAAAATAATCACGTATTATTGCTTCACTTAATTTTAATTGAATATGATTAACAGATTTATTATTACATTTTTTTCTTTCACAAATTTCAATTTCTTCATCTATAAAATAATCTTGAAGTATTGGTGCTTCTTCATCAAATTTTATTTTATGTTCTTCACAAAAGTATAAATTTCCTAAATTTTGTACTTCAATTATTTCGCTTCAATTTTTAATGCATTTTTCTCAATAACAAATAATATTATTTTTTTCTTGATTATTAAATTTATTTTGTTTTTTTAATTTTTGTTTTTGTCTTACATCTTTTTTTGCTCATAAACCCTCCTTTTTTCTTAATTTTACTAGTAAATTGTACTTAATTTTTGTATTTTTTGCAAATATGCTTTAAACGTTAAAATAACGCCAAATACAAGGCGTTAATTTTGTGATACCTATCCTATTACTAGTATTGTTTTCGTTGGTTATATGGCATAAGAAAAAACACTTATTTTAGTAGAAGCATTATTTTTACCCCTAATTATATTTTTATAGGGATATAGTGCATAAAATAACGCATCATAAGGGTCTTGATACATAGTTTTGTCAGGAATGTTAGTTTTGATTTGGTCATATCGTAATTCTTCTAAACATTGTGTCGTTTTGCATAAATCATTTTGATTAGCATAAAAATTACCATAACTCATAATATTCCGCATTCATACACAACGGTCAGTTAATCCTGCTTCTTGGTTAAGACTTGAAGAATGCTTAATAGCAACTTGACTCATAATTAAGATATTATGTTCATCTGCTAATTTTTGACTTATTCAATCGATAGCGGTTTTTGCTTTATCGTCATAATAATAAATTGCTTGGTCAAAATTTTCAAAATTATCAAGTAATCCGCAAATTTCATCAACATAAGCATTAATCTTTTCATTTTCATTAATAAAATCATTGGGAGTAACTATTAATTCACAAATAATATAAGGGTCATAATAACCACTATTATTATATTCTTTAATCCAGTTACCATAAGTACGCTATGGTCTTTACTACCTGTTGCTCAATCCACACCAACACTATAAAAATCAAATTTATAAGTATCTTTTTCTTTATTATAGAATTCTTGTAAATTATATGGTTGTCAATATTTTATTGCTTTTAGAAATGGAAAAACAGTTGCATCACTATCTAAATATTCAAATCCATAATAAACAGTATTAAATTCATCAGGATTTTTCTTTTTTAATTCTAAAATTATTTTTTGTGTTACTGGTTCTAATTTTTTTCAAAATGGTAATAAAGTAAATCTTAAAATAAATAATCCTAGACCTGAAAACGCTTCCGTATCTTCATAGTAGACCTTACCAATTTTTTTAAGAGTATCTATAGCTTGCTCATTTAACGGCAAATAGGGGATACAGTAGAGCAAATAAAAGGGGTGGTATTTATCATAGGGATTACAAGTAAAAGCAATAAAGTGATTTTTATAAAAATAACGAGTAATTTTTTTACCATAAGTTGGACTAAATATATTTCTATCAGTAAATGTTCAACTTCAGTCTTGAATTGGTTCATTAGATACTTTAATACGATTACTACGAAACATTGATAATTTTAAACGCTCATAACGTTGTGTTAATTGTTTTTCACTTAAAGTTTCTTTTTCTTCGGCCATAATAATTTCATCAGTTCTAGAACATAAATAACTAGAACCACCAACTGATTTTCCAAAAATCTTATTACCATTAGCATAACCAATAAAATCTATTTGTTGATTATTAGGAAAGATAATACAACCACCATCCTTAGTAATTTTTCATTTAATACCATGGGGATTATTAGGTCCTAAGTGAATATCATACTTATCTTCTAAATATTGACAAACATCCATTAAAGAACCAATAGTTGTTTCATTATGAGTATTTTCATAACGTCTTACTTCTTGAACAGAACTATCATTAAAATTACAGCACACAAATAAATCAAACGCTAAACAATTTCATGTTTTTCTTGTTAAACGTGCTGTTGGTACAAAACGATAAAAACAATTAGTAGTGAAAAATTCTGCTCATTGTTCACCAACAAACTCTTTAAAAACATCCCAACTAAATCCATAATTATTATCACTAAAATTAAGGTCATATTTTTTATTTAATTGTGCATAACTACTAATAAGTTTCATATTTGATCACCTAACCTTTACTATAAATTAAAATATTAATGTATCAAACATTAAATAGAACGGAGACATATAATGTCTTGAAATTATCGAGAAGAATACCAAAAAATTAATCAGTTAACTTTAGAATATATTAAAAAAAGATGAGAAAAACTAGACCTAAAATTATTTAAAACAAGAGATAAAAGCAAATATATTATTGTTGACTTTGAAAAAAGAAAAAGAAACACAATATATGGTGTAGTAATTTACAAACGACGTATTTACAAATATTATAACACAGAACTAAACCAATGAGTATATATTTGTCTCGTTGATGAAAAACTAGAACTACCTAAATATAAGAGAATTGGAGAAGATATTGAACAAAATGCCTTTGCTTATTTTGCTGATGGAAAAAGATACAAAGATATCTGTCATACAATGTTACTAGCAAATGTTAATCGTATGACTATTTGTCGCATATTTAAGAAATATGTAGTTGTCATGCAAAATATTAGTAAAATTAAACTAGAACCAAACCAACCTATTTATATTAGTATTGATGATGGTCATCGAAAATTTTGAGAATATAAGCGTAAAATTAAGCAATATTCCATGCGCTTAGTAGTATTTTATACAGATAATATTAATCATACATTAGTTAATAAAAGAGCAAACGTTATCATTAGACCAAATAAAACTGTGCTTGGTGCTAGCAAAACTGCTGACTTTATTTTAGAACAAGGAAAGCAATTTTTTGAAAATTTTGACCAAGCACAAGTAATTGTTTGTGGTGATAGTGCTGGGTGAATTAAAAAAACTGCTGAACATCTTAATGCTAAATTTATTTTAGATAAATTTCATTTAATTAAAGTATTATATCTTGGCATTATTGCTGGTAATAAAGGTAAGTATTATCAAGAATATAATACTTGTCGCAAATACATTGAAAATGGTGAATATGATAAATTACTTGATTATCTTAAAACTTTAAAACATAAAAAACTAAAGAAAAAATACTTTCTTAATAATAAAGAAGGCATTACTAATCAATCTTGTAAAGAAAATATTGGTTGTTTTGCTGAAAGTAATGTTTGACATATTTTAAAGTCAATGCTTGGTAATCGCACGTATAGTATTGAAACATATAAGAAAATGATTATCTTTAAATGTCAAGAAATTAATTTAAAACCATAATCTATTTTTAAATTAAATCTTAAAAACTTATTAAATGTCTGTTTAGTAAGCATTTTTGTTATGGACTTCATATACTAAACTATTGAAAATAATTATAATATGCATTTTAATTGCAATTATTTATTATTAGGAGTATTATTAAATTACAATTACATAAAAATTCTTAATTATTTCTCGTCTCAAATGATAATTAGACAATATTGAATAATTAATTCCGGATTTTTGTTATACTCCCAAAGAAATTATACATATAGCACATAGAAAAACTAAACAACGTACTAAACATTATAAAAAAGCATTTTTTAAGGAATGATAATATGATAAAAGAACTTTGAACTGATATTAGTTTAGAAAATTATAATAAGTGGTATCCATTAACTGGAATAATTAATGATACTCCACAACAATATGTAAATACATGACCAAATGCTAATGAATGATTTACTACATTTGCTATTCGCGCACAAAATGATATTAATGCTTATCTTAATTTTATTTTATATAAATTTCATTTTGATAGTTTTAAAGATAAATTAATTCAAGAAACATTAAGATATATGGTTTATGTAATGATAGAACATTGAGTATTTAATCGTACTCCAATTGAATTTAATGTTGATGCTAATATTCAATTTAATAATGGTACACAGTTTAGTGCAAGTAGTATTCCAACAATTAATGTTTGAGATTTAGCACCAAGTAGAATGAAAATACTAGCTCAATTAACACAATTAAAAGAGTTACTAATGAGTTATGATGAACAAGAAATTGATGTTGATAAAATTGATTTAGAAGCATTTTATACAAGAAATCAAGTAGATGAATTAATTGAAAATGAAAAAGAACAAAGAATTAGTGGTGATAAAGATAATCATGATTTTATATTAACTAAACAAATAAAATTATATGATGATGTTGTAAGTGAAAAAGAACATGAAGTATTTCGTGGTGCAGTTACTAAACTTGTAAATAAAAGTTATGTAGCAACTGAATATGACCCTGAAACTGAAACAATGATTTTAATTGACCAAGTGAAATTGGTACATTACCACCTGAAGCATTACAAAATAATCAACAAGAGGGTGATTTTACTCATGCTCCAACTGCTGATTTTTCTGCTAAACAACAAAAACGGATTACTAGTAATGAAAATAATATTAAGTTAGCAAATATAGAAATTGAAAATATTAAAAATAATTGATTTAATATCGAAACAAGTCCTTTATGGAAACGTATCGATGAGCAAATTCCAATTCCTAATGATGATATTAACAAATGATTTATAGTTTTTTGAGATTATGGATTTCAGAATTATGATGATTTATATCTTGTTAAAAAAACTTCAAAATTTCAATTCGTTAAAAATCAAAATATCTCACCAACAGATGTCATATTAGATAAATTAATCTTAAAAGATAATGTTATTATAACATTATTGCTAAATCTTAAGACAAACATAATTTATTTCAATAGTAATAGTAATAATTATGGCGCCAATATTGATAAAATATATAAATATCAAGGCATAGGAAAACCTACTGAACTTATAGCAGAAACTAATAATAATGATAATTATTATGGCTTTTCTCCCTTTATGTACTATTTTTAAATTTTATCACATAAATGCTGAGAAAAGCCTATCTACGGACTTCTCCCCACATTTTTAAATTAAACATAGCATTACAGTTTCAAAACTAGGTATGTTATTGAATTTATATGCAGCTTCTTTTGCATATAAATGAATATGATGTTTTGCAACTTTGATATGTGTTTTAAATGTTCTTCGTATATATTTTCATACTGACTCAATTTGGTTGGTATTTACACCAGTTTTTGAAACATAGCCATCTTGATGGTTAACTGTTTCATGCTTAGTGAAAACCGATTTCAAATCGCGATATCCTTTTCAAGAATCAGTATGTACATCACACTTTGAAGAAATGTGGTTTATTGCAAACTGCAAAAGATTTTTACTGTTTGCGTTTTTCAATACTTTCACAATCAGATTGTTGGTTGTTTTTTCATAAATACCAACAATCAAGGTTTTGTTCAACAAGGATCTTCCTTGTTTTTTAAACCCATATGTGAAAGATACATTTCATCCATTTGCACTATGCCCTCAACAATGAATTGAGGTTCTTGTTTAGCAATGGCACTTCGGATTTTATGACCCATTCTTCAAGCTGTTTTCAAGGTCACTCCCAATTCTTTTGCAACATCAGTTGATGGAATTCCATGTTTGGTGTTTATTCATCTAAAGATGAGATAAAACCAAGATATTAAAGGTGTTTGTGAATTTGAAAATATAGTGCCCGTGAGAATACTGAATGTTTGATGACATTTCAAACATCTCATTTTTCTTAAATTAGAAGTATTCAAATTAAAACTAGAACAACTAATACATTTGCTTTGTTTCAAACTTGCTATATATGCAAGACATTGTTTTTCAGTTTGAAAAGTATTATTGAACTCATTCAATTTCATTGTTTCCTCCACAAGTACATGTGGGGAGAAGTCCGATAACTAATTTACCAATTATAAATTTATATGGTAATGCAACTACTTTAAATGCATATCCAGATTGTACAGCAGTATGAGATTTAATATATGATTTAAATCGTGTTATTAGACAAAAAAGATTAGAAAGAGAATTAAATGTTACTACTTTATTTGCTTCATTACCTAATGATGTAATTAAAGAAATGCAAGAAAATGGTAATATTGCAGAAAATCCTAAAAAAGATATGTTTGTTAATGTTGGTAGTGCAGGGTATGATAAAAATGGTAATGGTGGTATGCAAATTATTCAAGGTGACCCTAAATTTAGTGAATATTGATTAGATTATAATGGTACTGCTAAAGCCATATTTAATGGTGCAGGTTATGATTATGATGAACATGGTAATGATGTTTATACAAATAAAACACAAAGTATGTTTAATAATAAATTTGATATGGAAACAACAGAAATTAAAATAGCATTTTATAGTGCTTATTTTTATCGTATATTTGATTTACTTCTTATTAGTGAAAATTTATGAAATGGTATTGGTGAAAGACCTTATTCATTTAAATTTATACCTATAGCAATGACTGACCAAATTATTAATTCAAGATTAAATAATGGCACAATGACAGTAACTGAAGCCATTGGTGAATATGATAATATTGACCAACTTATGGCTGAAAATAAATTAGAAACTATTATTACAGAAAATAAAAAATTAAATAAAGAATTAGGAGATAATGAAAATGAGCAATCATCAAAGAATTCAATTAATGAAACACGCACATCTACATCTAAAGAGACAACAAGCAATAATTAAACGTTTAAGTCATTGAAAAATATTTCCATTTATAATTAATAATGGAGCAATACCTTTAACTGAAACTGGTTATAAACCTATTGATAGTAAAATTAGTGATTTTGGCCAATATGAATTAATACTTTCTGGTAATACTCCAGTTGTATGTATTTGAAAAAAAAGTACTAATATATATCAAAAAAATAAAGGTATTACAGACCTAACTACTCATAAAACAACAGGTCAAAATCAATATTATACTAAACAATATAAAATTGGTGATTATTGAAATGATTATTTAATTGATGATACAAGTGGTGTAGATTTTGGTGGTTTACCTAATAATAGTTTATTTAAAACAATTTCTACTACAAGACAATATACATTAGTTATGTTTGAAGAACAAATTACAGTAGATGATTATTTACAATTTTTTTGTGTATTTAATGATAAAAATGAAAATATTGGTGGTAATACAGGTAAAAATCAAGATAGACAATTATTATATATTTCAAATGTAACTAATTATTATAGTCCTTATAATGGTGAATTTAGTATGCAAGTATTAACTTTTAGTTCAGTTAATGATAGAGCAGTAACAAGTGGTCAAAATACACTTGATTATGTACAATATGCAAGCCCTGGTAGTGGTTATGCTTTCCCTACTATTCAAGAAGGAGAAGTAACGTTAAATCGTACTTTAATGCGTGATATTGGAGTTAGATATAGTCATAGACAATCTTATGGTTTAGAATTATTATCAAGTTGTTATTATTATGGTAGACCAATTATTCAAGGTCAAGCGCCAATACAAAAAGAAAATGAAGAAATATTTGAACAAAAAGTATTTGCTTCAAGAAGATTATTTATTGCTGGTAATAATGACCATTCAAGTACATCAATTAAAAATAATGGTGGTTTATTAGCAGGTATTAATGATAAAATAACTACTAATAGTCATCCAGAAACTACATTTTATAATTTAATGGATGCAAAACCTACTGGTTATCTTAATTTTAAAAATTTTACAGAATGATTAAAAACTTCATTAAATTTTCAAGATAATTTATTTGTTACAAAAGATTTTAAAGGTATGTTAGCATTTGATAAAACAAAAGCAACTAATAGTAATGGTACAGCAATTGGAGAAGCTAAATTCTTTTGAGATAGTGAATGAAATATTAATAATTTAACTGGTAGCTATAATGTTGATATGTCTAGTAATTTTAAATATAAAGACCCAGATACTAATTTAATTATTGGTTCACCAACTGTAGATTATTCACAAATAAGCCAAAAATATATGAGTGCTATATTAAATTTTAATTAAGTAGTATTTAGTAGTTTAATTCAAATGCCTTATGATTCAAATCAATGATTACCATTTGCATTAAGTGATATACCATTAATTGGTAAATTATTAAATGCTTTAACATTAGGTATTTGAAGTAGTTGAGTTATTACACAAAATGTTAAACAATATAAAAAAATGTTATATTTTAATGGTTTTATGTCTGCATTTTTTACAAGTAATTTAGAAAATATTATCGGTAATGGTGGTTTAATTCCATTAAATGTATTTACAAATGAAAATGATTTTGCTATTGGTAAATTATTAGGTGCAAATGTTAGTACAACTGCTATGACTATGAAATTAAGTGATAGAGTTAGTGTTTATCCATGAGACCCTACTACTGGGAAGAAATTAAGTGTAAAAGAGCAAATATCAACTGTTGATTTATCACAAAAGAAAAATAATAAAGTTTATATTTTAGCAGAAGATACAGAGTTTTTAGATATAGCAAGTCAATTTACTAATGAAGATAAAGATTGTCAATGAAATCCTAACCCTAATGGAGTTAGTGATGGTTCAAATTATGCTTATATTATTGATACAATTGTAACTCAATCATTACATCAAGGTGAAGAAAGACATACATTTTATAGTGATAATCCTTTTACTTATCAAGGTGATTATAATGAACTTTCAGTTGCACAATTTAGATATAAAAATAAAGGTGCTTTAACTGGTAATGCTTTTAATTGAACTACTTTATATAAATTAAATCATGATGAATATAAAGAAACTGAAGAAACTACCTTTAGTTATCCAGCAGAAATATTACCACCAAGTCCACAAAACATAGCAAAAACTATTATAATAATTCCAAAAAATCCAAGTATAACAGAAACAGTGAATTCATATCCAACTTTATTATATAAGGACAAAGAGCATTTAGAATATGATAAAAATACATGAATTAATAATAATAAAAATTTAAAAAATTTAGAAATTGATATTAATTTTAAAGATTATTTAGACCCAACATTATTAATTTATACTTTTAATGATTTAAAAAGATATTATAAAAGTATAGATATTTATCTATCATGAGACTACTAAACAATTGAAAGTAAACAAGGTAATAAAAATAATCTTTTAACTTCAGAACAATTTATACCTACAAAATCACAAAGTTATTTTTTTACTAAAAATTTATCTGAACTAAATACTTATAATGAAATTAAAACATCAAATAATTATGATAATTATAAAATTATAGAATACCCAGCCAGTGAAAGTTATGTGTTTGATAATTATGGAGTTTCAGTAATAGCAAAAGAACCAAATAATATTGATTGATTATATACAATTTCTAAATGTTCGCTTAAATCAGAAGCTAAACTTCTTAAACCATTAATGATGGAAAAAGATAATTATACTTATTTAGGTTTTTGTGATATTAGTGATAAAGAATTTAAATTTAAAATACAGATGTTTCCTATAATAACTCAAGTACAAGTGATATATCAAGACCGTAATACATTAAATCCTAGTTTTCATGATTCTCAAATTTTAAGATATATAAATAAATATTATTTAAGTATTGATAAAATAGTATTTAATTCACAATAATTTAAATAATATGTTAATATTAAAATATATTATTAATCAGGTTTTAATACCTTTATGAAAGGAAAACTATGAAAGTTGATGTAAATTATTTAATAATAATAATATGTATTATTTATGCATGGATAATGTTATTTTCTATTCCTTTTGGTATTAGTTTATGTAAGAAAAATCATTCTTTAGGTATAATATTATTATTTATAGGCTTAAATTTTATTGGATTAGTAGTAGCTTTGATTATTATTAAGAATAAATGTGATAATTTAATAAAAGAAATAGGGCATGATAAATTTAAAATAAATTTTTACAAGTTTAAATTCAAAAGAAAATCTAAACAAAATACTATTCCCTCACAATCTAATTAAAAAGTTACCTTATTGGTAACTTTTTTATTTATAAAATAATACAATGATTATGATTAGAATGATTATTGGTATTTAATAAATTTTCTTCATTATTTATATTTAATATGTGTTCTTGTAATAATGGTGTTGATTCGTTTATCAATTGATTTGGAATATTTTCTATTCTTTGACTTTCAAAAAATTCTCTATAAGCTTCTCTTTCTGAACGTTCCTCTATACAATCAGAAATTAAGCTACTAACTAAAAAGCCAGAAAATCCTCCTACAAACGAACCTATACATGCAATAATAGATAAATCATTATCAAAATTTTTATTTGTTCTTATTTCTATACTTTTTTCAAAAACTTTTAAAAATGAAAAGGTAAATCCCATACCTCCAATTATTATTCCTGATAATGTTCCACATAAAATTTTCTTATTCATATTTAATTGACTCCTTTCAAAATAAAAACTCATTTACTTTAAAATAAAGCAATGAGTTAAAAACTATTATTAAGTTTATATTATTTTTATATCATAAATATTTATTAAATATACATAATTTAATTATTAAGTGCCATTTCTCTAAGTAATTCTAAATTTGTATTTTCTTTTTCTTGCATAACTCAATAATGATATTTTTTATCAATTATGTCTTTTAATATTTTTATTGAATTATTATCTTTTAAATTATTATCTAAAATATTAACTAAATCTTCTATAGTAATAGCAATTAGTATTTTATTTTCCATTATTTATTTCCTTTCATATGATATTTTATATATTTAATATAGATAATTTAGTTATTAATCTTAATTAAATTCAGTAAAACTATCTTCTATTACTTGCATATATTCTTTATCATTATTTTTTCTTGCTTCTAATCATTGTTCCATTAATCATTTTGCAAAATCTCATTTAGTCATTTTTTACTCCTTTTATAAATTTTTTCTTATTAAATTATTAAATAAACTGTAATTTTACTTTTATGAAAATTTTGATGTAACATTGCTCTTCATAAACTAAGATAAACATTATCACAAGAACAAATAAATAAATATTTTTTCATTTTTTACTCCTTATTTTTTATTTTATTATCATAATATTCTTTTATTTCTTTTACTTTATTATTAAAATCTAATTGATGTTTTTTACACATTTTAAAAAATTGAATAGAAGTATTTTCTAAATCTGTAGATTGTAATTTAATTAATACTTTTTTATTACATTCTTTAACAATACATTTTAATTTAGTATTCATTATTTATTCTCCTATTAATCAAAATCTTCATTATTTCAACATTTATTACATAAATACATTTCAAATTTAGTATCTTTATCTTTTAATTTTCTATTATTTAATTTAATACTTGCTTTTTTATTACAGTAATAACAAATCATTATTTATTCTCCTTCTCCCATTTTATGTTTAATAGACATTGGTAACATTCACATTTATTACCATAGTATTCATTACAATAGGCAATTTCGCATTCATTACATCAATATACTGTCATTTTATTTCACTTCCTTATTTAAATAATATCAACCAATTAATAAACTTTCTGCTTCATCATGATTTGATATTTTTATATTTCGATTATTTATAATAGTTAAATAATTAACAATTTTTATAGATAAATCTTTATTTCATTTATTATTAGGATGATTTGCAATCCCTATATTTTCATTTTCATTATAAATTAATGTATCAATAATATTTTCTTGATTTAAATATCATTTTCTTCATTCACTACTACTAATTAACATATCTTTAGTTAATAATTTATTAAATTGTCCAGCAATAAAACCTCTTAAATGGTCTAAAGTTTCTTTACCACGACCCATTTTTGGATTAAATATACCACGTTCAATAATTAAAGTTAATTTACTCAGTATATTATCAATATCACTTTGTTGTAAAAAAGTATTTTTTTTAACAGTTAACATTGAAAAAATAAAATCATTAATTAAATCATTAAAATTATTTGTAATAAAAGAATTAACTTCACTTTTCTTATTAAAACTATAACTTTCTATTAATATTGGTTTTCAATATTCATATGGTGTATTATCTTGATTTTTTTTTCAATCTTTACTTATATTTTTTTCTCATAATGTAAACCCAGTATTTTTCATACTTGGGTCTACTGATAATAAGTATTTATTCATTACTAAATACCAACTTATCTAAATTATTTATATTATTTTGTATTTGTTCATAATTAATATCGGACTTCTCCCCACATGTACTTGTGGAGGAAACAATGAAATTGAATGAGTTCAATAATACTTTTCAAACTGAAAAACAATGTCTTGCATATATAGCAAGTTTGAAACAAAGCAAATGTATTAGGTGTTCTAGTTTTAATTTGAATACTTCTAATTTAAGAAAAATGAGATGTTTGAAATGTCATCAAACATTCAGTATTCTCACGGGCACTATATTTTCAAAGTCACAAACACCTTTAATATCTTGGTTTTATCTCATCTTTAGATGAATAAACACCAAACATGGAATTCCATCAACTGATGTTGCAAAAGAATTGGGAGTGACCTTGAAAACAGCTTGAAGAATGGGTCATAAAATCCGAAGTGCCATTGCTAAACAAGAATCTCAATTCATTGTTGAGGGCATAGTGCAAATGGATGAAATGTATCTTTCACATATGGGTTTTAAAAAACAAGGAAGATCCTTGTTGAACAAAACCTTGATTGTTGGTATTTATGAAAAAACAACCAACAATCTGATTGTGAAAGTATTGAAAAACGCAAACAGTAAAAATCTTTTGCAGTTTGCAATAAACCACATTTCTTCAAAGTGTGATGTACATACTGATTCTTGAAAAGGATATCGCGATTTGAAATCGGTTTTCACTAAGCATGAAACAGTTAACCATAAAGATGGCTATGTTTCAAAAACTGGTGTAAATACCAACCAAATTGAGTCAGTATGAAAACATATACGAAGAACATTTAAAACACATATCAAAGTTGCAAAACATCATATTCATTTATATGCAAAAGAAGCTGCATATAAATTCAATAACATACCTAGTTTTGAAACTGTAATGCTATGTTTAATTTAAAAATGTGGGGAGAAGTCCGTAGATAGGCTTTTCTCAGCATTTATGTGATAAAATTTAAATAGTACATAAAGGGAGAAAAGCCTAATATTATTTATTAATTTATCTTTAATATTATTAATATTTATATTTTTAAAATATAATTCTGCTACTTTATGAACAGTTTCTCCTCTTAATCTAGCATTTTCTAATCTATCAAAAGGTACATTTTCATAAGGATTTTTATTACTATATAAATAATATTGAATAATTTTAGATACTGATATTTTTTCTTGATTATTTAAAAAATATTGATGTGTATCTTTTTTAAAAATTAAATTATTATTTTGATTGTTTAATTGCATTTTTAATTAAATTCCTTACAAAATTAGTAATTGACATATTATTATTTTCTAAGCAAAGTTTTTTTAATTCATAATGTTCTTCTTTAGTTAATCTAACAAAAATTTGTTTATTAATTAAATCTTCTATTTTTTTCTTATGTGCTGGCATTAAAATCACCATCCTCTATATCTTTTAATAAATCTTTAATATTAATATATTCTTTCACTGTAAGTTGTAATTCTAAATAATTTCTTAATTTATCCATTATTATTCACTCCTTTAATATCTAATTCCATTACTAATATTTCATAATTTGTAATAAATGCTTTTGTAGTAACTATTCTTTCATAAGTATCATTTAATATAGGATGTTTATAATTTTTATGAAAATTAATAGCATTTTCAATTTTAGTAAATACTTTATATTTTATTTCATCAGTATAATGAACTTTATATTTTAATAAATAAGCATATTGCATTATCTTTTCTCCTTTCTTAATTATTTTAAAAATAACAATCAATCTTTAACTAATTGTGGCATTTCATTAATTATTTTTTTATAATCATTAATTGCTTCTTATAATATGTTAATTTCAGTAAATTTAAAACAATTCTCAATATGTAAATCAAAATCTCTATCAATTTTGATATCATGTTTTATATATTTTTCATTAAATTCATTTCTAGTCATTTTATTTCTCCTTAAAAATTTTCTAATTGTAATTCATTAATATAATAGTTATATAAACTATCAGAATTATCACTTGTTAAATGTATATCTTCTTCAATCATTTCATTAATATCTTTATTACAATAATAAGAATTATCTATTTCACTAATTCAAATATATTTTTCATTATGAATATTACATTTCATTATTTTCACCCATTAATTTATAAAAACATTTATTACAAGTTCTATTAGCAACTGAAGATTGTTTATGACAAATATCACAACTATGAGTAATAATATTATTTAAATAAGTTTTTTTATATTCAAGGTTTTCTTTTCATAAATACATATAGATATTCATTCCTTTCTAATATTTTAAATAAAATATTTTTTCATTATGAGTTAATATATCTTTCATTGGTGTTACTATATAATTTATGAATAAATCATTATGATTATATGGATTATTTATTTTAAAACTTTTTCTATCTTGTTCTCATGTAATGTTATATTTAAAACATTCTTCTTCTTTATCATTTTTAAAAATATAATAACCATTATATTGTTCATAAAATTCACAAGATATTAATTCATTTTCATTAGCAGTAACATTTGGTATATTTTTTACATATTTTAAAATTTCACTACCTTTAATACTAGAAATATCATTTGTAATAGATTTTTTACCTAATTTATAATTTCAATCTTCAAATATTTTTATTAATATTTTTTTATTTTTATTATCAATAGTAGTATATTGTGTAGAAAATCATGTTTCATATTCACCAATTTCTAATAATATACCTTTCTCTGTTTCTCTAACTTTACTTTTTAATTCTAAATTAATAGTTGTCATATATATTTCCTTTCTATTACGTATAAGCCTTATCACTTACAGTGATAATAGGCTTATATACTAAATACTTATATCTTCTACTACTACGTAAGGCTTATGCTACTGTAAGTAGCAAAGCCAAGGGTAGGGGGTTGTAGGGGGAAGGGAACCAAAATTTCTTAAATTTTAAAAGAGCATGACAAAAATTACTATTAGTTATATCTGCACTATAGCCTTTAATAATTTTTTATTTAGTTATGTAATAATTAATTACTTTCATAAAGTACAGATTTATCAAAATAATTAATTATAATTGTTTAACAATTAAAAATGAGAGTATTATCTCTCATTTAAGTTCTTATTAATCTAACCATTAACTTGATACGCCCAATTAAATGTTACTACTTTATTTGCTTCATTAGATAATGAAACAGCAAAAGAAATGCAAGAAAATGGTAATATTATTGAAAATCCTAAAAAAGATATGATAGTTAATGTTGGTAGTGCTGGATATGATAAAAATGGTAATGGTGGTATGCAAATTATACAAGGTAATCCTAAATTTAGTGAATATTGATTAGATTATAATGGTACTGCTAAAGTAATATTTAATGGTGCAGGTTATGATTATGATGAACATGGTAATGATGTTTATACTAATAAAACACAAAGTATGTTTAATAATAAATTTGATATGGAAACAACAGAAATTAAAATAGCATTTTATAGTGCTTATTTTTATCGTATATTTGATTTACTTCTTATTAGTGAAAATTTATGAAATGGTATTGGTGAAAGACCTTATTCATTTAAATTTATACCTATAGCAATGACTGACCAAATTATACAAGACCAAATTATTAATTCAAGATTAAATAATAGCACAATGACAGTAACTGAAGCCATTGGTGAATATGATAATATTGACCAACTTATGGCTGAAAATAAATTAGAAACTATTATTACAGAAAATAAAAAATTAAATAAAGAATTAGGAGATAATGAAAATGAGCAATCATCAACGAATTCAATTAATGAAACACGCACATCTACATCTAAAGAGACAACAAGCAATAATTAAACGTTTAAGTCATTGAAAAATATTTCCATTTATAATTAATAATGGTGCAATACCTTTAACTGAAACTGGTTATAAACCTATAAATAGTAAAATTAGTGATTTTGGTCAATATGAATTAATACTTTCTGGTAATACTCCAGTTGTATGTATTTGAAAAAAAGTACTAATATATATCAAAAAAATAAAGGTATAACAGACCCAGTAACACATAAAACAACAGGCCAAGATGAATTTTATACTAAACAATATAAAATTGGTGATTATTGAAATGCTTATTTAATTGATGATACAAGTGGTGTAGATTTTGGTGGTTTACCTAATAATAGTTTATTTAAAACAATTTCTACTACAAGACAATATACATTAGTTATGTTTGAAGAACAAATTACAGTAGATGATTATTTACAATTTTTTTGTGTATTTAATGATAAAAATGAAAATATTGGTGGTAATACAGGTAAAAATCAAGATAGACAATTATTATATATTTCAAATGTAACTAATTATTATAGTCCTTATAATGGTGAATTTAGTATGCAAGTATTAACTTTTAGTTCAGTTAATGATAGAGCAGTAGCAAGTGGTCAAAATACACTTGATTATGTACAATATGCAAGCCCAGGTAGTGGTTATGCTTTCCCTACTATTTAAGAAGGAGAAGTAACGTTAAATCGTACTTTAATGCGTGATATTGGAGTAAGATATAGTCATATACAATCTTATGGTTTAGAATTATTATCAAGTTGTTATTATTATGGTAGACCTATAATACAAGGTCAAGCACCAATACAACAAGAAAATAAATAAATATTTGAACAAAAAGTATTTGCTTCAAGAAGATTATTTATTGCTGGTAATAATGAAAAATCTACAACAGGTACGAAAACTAATGGTGGTTTACTTGCTGGTATAAATGATAAAATAACTACTAATAGTCATCCAGAAACTACATTTTATAATTTAATGGATGCTAAACCTACTGGATTTACTAATTTTAAAAATTTTACAGAATGATTAAAAATTTCATTAAATTTTCAAGATAATTTATTTGTTACAAAAGATTTTAAAGGTATGTTAGCATTTGATAAAACAAAAGCAACTAATAGTAATGGTAGTGCAATTGGAGAAGCTAAATTCTTTTGAGATAGTGAATGAAATATTAATAATTTAACTGGTAGCTATAATGTAGATATGTCTAGTAATTTTAAATATAAAGACCCAGATACTAATTTAATTATTGGTTCACCAACTGTAGATTATTCTAAAATAAGTCAAAAATATATGAGTGCTATATTAAATTTTAATTCAGTAGTATTTAGTAGTTTAATAAAAATGCCTTATGATAGTGTACAATGATTACCATTTGCTTTAAGTGATATACCATTAATTGGTAAATTATTAAATGTTTTAAGTTTAGGTATTCCAATTGGTTTTTATTATTAATAAAAATAATCAACAATATAAAAAATGTTATATTTTAATGGTTTTATGAGTGCATTTTTTACAAATAATTTAGAAAATATTATTGGTAATGGTGGTTTAATTCCATTAAATGCTTTTGCTAATGAAAATGATTTTGCTATTGGTAAATTATTAGGAGCAAATGTTTCTACAACTGCTATGACTATGAAATTAAGTGATAGAATATCAGTATATCCATGAGACCCTACTACTGGTCATAAATTAACAACTAAAGAACAAATCAGTACAGTTGATTTATCACAAAAGAAAAATAATAAAGTTTATATTTTAGCAGAAGATACAGAGTTTTTAGATATAGCTTCACCATTAACTAATGAAGATACAGATTGTCAATGAAATCCTACCCCTAATGGAGTTATTGATGGTTCAAATTATGCTTATATTATTGATACAATTGTAACTCAATCATTACATCAAGGTGAAGAAAGACATACATTTTATAGTGATAATCCATTTACTTATCAAGGTGATTATAATGAACTTTCAGTTGCACAATTTAGATATAAAAATAAAGGTGCTTTAACTAATAATGCTTTTAATTGAACTACTTTATATAAATTAAATCATGATGAATATAAAGAAACTGAAGAAACTACATTTAGTTATCCAGCAGAAATATTACCACCAAGTCCACAAAACATAGCAAAAACTATTATAATAATTCCAGATTTAAAAATAGAAATGACAGCAAATAATATTCCCTTAACAAATATAAATGTTAGACCATATAAATCTAATAATAACGAATGAAAAAAAATAATCCAAATAAATTAGTTAATTATGAAATTAATTGAAAATCATTATTAGACCCAACATTATTAATTAATACTTTTAATGATTTACAAAGATATTATAAAAGTATAACTATATATTATGGTTATAATATTGAAACTAAAGAAGAAATACAAAATTCACCAGATAATAAATTAATAAAATATTCAAGTATTGAAAGTTTTAATCCTGCTAAAATAGAAGATACCAGCACCACTATCGAGTTAAAAGATTTAAAATTTAATAAAGATAAACCCCAAGAAAATCTTTATGAAAATACTTGATATCACACAGCAAATAGTGATACTACTTCTGGTATGGCATATAATTATTTTTTTAGTGATAATAGACAAATGCCTTATGAATTAATTGGTTATAATTTTAATCTATCTATATTTTTTGGTACTGGCACAAAAGTAGATGAAAGTTATGAAAATAAATCATGTATTAGTATGAGTATTGTAGATAATAATTTAAGTTGAATATTTTATCGGACTTCTCCCCGCATGTACTTGTGGAGGAAACAATGAAATTGAATGAGTTCAATAATACTTTTCAAACTGAAAAACAATGTCTTGCATATATAGCAAGTTTGAAACAAAGCAAATGTATTAGGTGTTCTAGTTTTAATTTGAATACTTCTAATTTAAGAAAAATGAGATGTTTGAAATGTCATCAAACATTCAGTATTCTCACGGGCACTATATTTTCAAAGTCACAAACACCTTTAATATCTTGGTTTTATCTCATCTTTAGATGAATAAACACCAAACATGTAATTCCATCAACTTATGTTGCAAAAGAATTGGGAGTGACCTTGAAAACAGCTTGAAGAATGGGTCATAAAATCCGAAGTGCCATTGCTAAACAAGAACCTCAATTCATTGTTGAGGGCATAATGCAAATGGATGAAATGTATCTTTCACATATGGGTTTTAAAAAACAAGGAAGATCTTTGTTGAACAAAACCTTGATTGTTGGTATTTATGAAAAAACAACCAACAATCTGATTGTGAAAGTATTGAAAAACGCAAACAGTAAAAATCTTTTGCAGTTTGCAATAAACCACATTTCTTCAAAGTGTGATGTACATACTGATTCTTGAAAAGGATATCGCGATTTGAAATCGGTTTTCACTAAGCATGAAACAGTTAACCATCAAGATGGCTATGTTTCAAAAACTGGTGTAAATACCAACCAAATTGAGTCAGTATGAAAACATATACGAAGAACATTTAAAACACATATCAAAGTTGCAAAACATCATATTCATTTATATGCAAAAGAAGCTGCATATAAATTCAATAACATACCTAGTTTTGAAACTGTAATGCTATGTTTAATTTAAAAATGTGGGGAGAAGTCCGTAGATAGGCTTTTCTCAGCATTTATGTGATAAAATTTAAAAATAGTACATAAAGGGAGAAAAGCCTATTTTATTTACAAGCCAATTTAGGTAAAATTGAATGTAGATGAGATAATTACACTGCAATAAGTTCGTTTTCAACTTATGGTATGAGATATATAAATACTATAAAAACGAATATTACTAAAATAGTATTAAATGCAAGATAAAAAAATATTTTTATGTTATAATCTTAAAAGTTAATTATTTTTATGGAGTATATTTAAATGAAAAAAAGTTTAAAAAAATAAAATTTAAAGAAAAAAAACATTATTAATAGTTTTTAGTATTATATTTTTATTTATAGCGTTATATTATTTAATAACATTAATTTATTGAGATAATTATTTTAGCAATTTAAATATTTTAACTGATAAGATAGGAATTTATTTTAATAGCGATAGATATTTTTTAATAAAAATGTTAGTGTTAATGTTATTCTGTTCATTTACTTTTGTAATAACTTGATTAATTTTAAAAACTAGAAAAATTGAAACTAACATTTCCTCACAATCTAATTAAAAAGTTACCAATAAGGTAACTTTTTAATTTATAAAATAATACAATGATTATGATTAGAATGATTATTGGTATTTAATAAATTTTCTTCATTATTTATATTTAATATGTGTTCTTGTAATAATGGTGTTGATTCGTTTACCAATTGATTTGGAATATTTTCTATTCTTTGACTTTCAAAAAATTCTCTATAAGCTTCTCTTTCTGAACGTTCCTCTATACAATCAGAAATTAAGCTACTAACTAAAAAGCCAGAAAATCCTCCTACAAACGAACCTATACATGCAATAATAGATAAATCAATATCAAAATTTTTATTTGTTCTTATTTCTATATTTTTTTCAAAAAATTTTAAAAATGAAAAGGTAAATCCCATACCTCCAATTATTATTCCTGATAATGTTCCACATAAAATTTTCTTATTCATATTTAATTGACTCCTTTCAAAATAAAAACTCATTTACTTTAAAATAAAGTAATGAGTTAAAAACTTATATTAAGTTTATATTATTTTTATATCATAAATATTTATTAAATATAGATAATTTAGTTATTAATTACTTTTAATTTAAGTAATTCTAAATCTGTATTTTCTTTTTCTTCCATAATTCAATAATGATATTTTTTATCAATTATTTCTTTTAATATTTTTATTGAATTATTATCTTTTAAATTATTATCTAAAATATTAACTAAATCTTCTATAGTAATAACAATTAGTATTTTATTTTCCATTATTTATTTCCTTTCATATGATATTTTATATATTTAATATAGATAATTTAGTTATTAATCTTAATTAAATTCAGTAAAACTATCTTCTATTACTTGCATATATTCTTTATCATTATTTTTTCTTGCTTCTAATCATTGTTCCATTAATCATTTTGCAAAATCTCATTTAGTCATTATTTACTCCTTATTTTCTCTTCTTTTATTTCTTTCAATTTTTAATTTATGTTTATGTAATTTTTTATAACCTATTTTCTTTCATTTAATTTTCATTATTTACTCCTTATTATAATTTAATCTTTCTTCTTTTGTTTTTGGAAAATGATTATAATTACACAGTTCTTGATTATCTAATTCAATAAAAACTTTAATTTCTTCTGGATATTGTTTATATGATAATACTTTTCAATCTGCTAATTCATAACCTAATAAAGTACGGTCATCATCTAATTCACTACTTCCACCATTTCATGAAAAATATATTTCTGTATTTTTTGTATATATTTTAAAAACATTATATTTATCACTATATTTTAAAAAGTCTCATAAATTCATTATTTACTCCTTAATTTTTATTTTATTATCATAATATTCTTTTATTTCTTTTACTTTATTATTAAAATCTAATTGATGTTTTTTACACATTTTAAAAAATTGAATTGATGCTTCTTCTAAATCTGTAGATTGTAATTTAATTAATACTTTTTTATTACAATCTTTAACAATACATTTTAATAATACTTTTTCTTGTTTTTGTTTTTGCATTATTTCACTTCCTAACTAATAAATACTTTTAATGTTTGTTCATTATCTTGTAAATCATATTCAATTTCGGACTTCTCCCCACATGTACTTGTGGAGGAAACAATGAAATTGAATGAGTTCAATAATACTTTTCAAACTGAAAAACAATGTCTTGCATATATAGCAAGTTTGAAACAAAGCAAATGTATTAGGTGTTCTAGTTTTAATTTGAATACTTCTAATTTAAGAAAAATGAGATGTTTGAAATGTCATCAAACATTCAGTATTCTCACGGGCACTATATTTTCAAAGTCACAAACACCTTTAATATCTTGGTTTTATCTCATCTTTAGATGAATAAACACCAAACATGGAATTCCATCAACTGATGTTGCAAAAGAATTGGGAGTGACCTTGAAAACAGCTTGAAGAATGGGTCATAAAATCCGAAGTGCCATTGCTAAACAAGAACCTCAATTCATTGTTGAGGGCATAGTGCAAATGGATGAAATGTATCTTTCACATATGGGTTTTAAAAAACAAGGAAGATCCTTGTTGAACAAAACCTTGATTGTTGGTATTTATGAAAAAACAACCAACAATCTGATTGTGAAAGTATTGAAAAACGCAAACAGTAAAAATCTTTGGCAGTTTGCAATAAACCACATTTCTTCAAAGTGTGATGTACATACTGATTCTTGAAAAGGATATCGCGATTTGAAATCGGTTTTCACTAAGCATGAAACAGTTAACCATAAAGATGGCTATGTTTCAAAAACTGGTGTAAATACCAACCAAATTGAGTCAGTATGAAAACATATACGAAGAACATTTAAAACACATATCAAAGTTGCAAAACATCATATTCATTTATATGCAAAAGAAGCTGCATATAAATTCAATAACATACCTAGTTTTGAAACTGTAATGCTCTGTTTAATTTAAAAATGTGGGGAGAAGTCCGAAAAATAATTTATAAACCTATAAACTTTTTAAAATTATTAACTATAAGAATTTTAAAATTAATTTTAGATAAGATTAACCTACCAACTTTTAAGTATGGTACAATAAATTAAACTAAATTTATTTGATATGAGAAATATTGCTCTGTAAAAATAAATTTACACAAGATTCGGAACTTAACCAAAAACTTTTATTATGAAAGGATAATCATATGCCAAATATTCATTTTAAACAAACTTTCATTCGTGACGCTGTTCATAAAAATATTAACATTAGTGAACCAGTCATTAAGGCGCTTGTCGGGTGTAAAGAATTTCAAAGACTAAGATGAATTAGTCAACTTGGAGGAGCTCAAATTGCTTTTCCTAGCGCTACTCATACGAGATTTGGACATAGCCTTGGTGTTTATCATATCTTAAATCGAGTTCTTAATGAAGTCACTGGTTCTGAACAGATTAGTAATGAAGAAAAAATAAGTATTAAAATTGCTGGTTTATTACATGATTTAGGTCATGGTCCTTTTTCTCATAGTTTTGAAAAAATATTAAATCTTAATAACGTTAGTAAGCATCAATTTACTCATGAGCAATATAGTTGTGATATTATTAAAGATAGCAATACTGAAATTAATAGCATTTTAAAACAATTTAAAATTGATGTTGACACTATTATTGGCATTATTAAAAAGAACTATCTTAACCATCCTAAATATCAAATTCAATTAGTATCTTCACAATTAGATTGTGACCGTATTGATTATCTAATGCGTGATGGTTATTTCACAGGTGTTAATTTTGGAAGTATTGATTTAGAATGAATTATAACTAGTATGATTATTGATGTTAAAGTTGGATTAACTTTTTCTCAAAAAGCTATTTCTGCTATTGAAAACTATTTAATAACTAGATTTCATATGTATTCACAAGTCTACTATCATAAAAGTGGAATTGTCTTTGATAGTTATTTACAACAATTATTTAGTCATTTAACAACATTGCATAATGATAAAAATTATAATTTTGCAATTAATGTTGATGAATTTATGCCAATTTTTATAGGTAATAAGATTAATATCACTACTTATTTAAGTTGAACCGATGCTACCATTATCAAATTATTACAAGATATTATTTTATTAGAACAAGATAGTGTCTTGCTAGATATTGCTAAAACTATTCTCTTTTGTCACGAATGGCAAGAACAAGTAGATTCATTAAAAATTAATGTTACTACCACCGATAAAGGTTTTAAACGAAGATTAAATAATGTACTTTATGATTTGACTAAAGACCCTATTTTAATTAAAACTACTAATGGTAACTACGTACCTTTAGAAAAACTTTCACAAATTTTACAAAGTCCCACTAAAATTCAAACTACTACGTATTTTTTTAAAAAAAATAGTAGTTATTACTAACTACTAATTGTCAATACTTAAATCTTCTATCTTATAAGTATCTATTAAATTATACACGCACTTTTTTTGTTTTAAAACAAAAATTTCTATACTGTATATGAATAATTATATTAAAATTACCAAATTAAAAGTTGATAATAAATACTACTGTAAAGAGGTTATCATGGAAATTAGAACCACAGTTCAAAAAGTTTTATTAAAACCTCAAGTTTTAGATTTAACACCTAGTGATTTTTATCTTAAAGCTCAAGAATATGATTTGGAAACTCAAGAACTAGTTATTGTTTTAGGTGTGCTAATTAATAAGGAAAAACTAGATGGTGCAATTAAAACTTTAAATCTAACGTGAGAAAATAATGACGAAAAAATAGTTACTTATTTTGCTATTTTTGCTTTTCTTTTTATTGGCGCGGAATATAATGATTTAAAATCAGTTAAAAGCAATATTCCTTATTTAGATAGTAAAGAATTACAAATCAAATTTGAAGAGGTATTAACAATTGTTATTAAATATTTACCACGTACACTTAATTTAACTAGTGTACTTGGCAACGATAATGATCGTGCTAATATGTACGCTGTTAATGCGATTTTAAATATTAAAAAAGGTATTGGCTACCATAACTTTCATATTATTTTATTTTCTGTTTATCAATCACTAGAATTAAAATTAAAACATTGTTTACGCAAATATATCCAAGTTGAAGCTTCGGCCAAAAAGAAAAAATTTAATTTTCACAACTTAGTACGCTTAATTAAACTTATTAGTACGACAAGAGTTGAAGATAAGAATATGAGTAATATTTTGCTAAATCTTCGTGAACGTTTACGTTACTTTGAACAAATTAATCCCGGTGGTCAAGCAGCACGTTATGAAGCTGATGATAATCATAGTTATTTTAGCAATTTAACATCAGATATTATTAATGAACAAGAGTTATTAACTAATTTTGTGCAAGGTCTAAGTTTACTACAAGAGTTATATTTAAAGCTAATTGAATTATATGATATTGAAGAACAGCATCAAGAACAAATAACACAAAAGAATATTGATGTTGAATTAGCAAAAGTATCAGGAATTAGTAAATCTGATGATCCACATAAAGTAAATGAAAAACTACGGAATGTTTTAGATAATCAAATATTTGGTAACTATCAAGAATTAATTAGTTTAAGTTATGATGATGTTGCCATCTTGGAATTTTTAATTAGAATTGGATTTATGCAATATGTTAACAATGCTATTGAACAACTTTTGTAAAAAAACTTTATTTTTATTATTTAATGTGATATAAACTGAAAATGTAAGTATAATAAAGAGATTGTGTATTGAGAAAGGAGTTTAAATGTTTTATGAATAGTTATGTTATTAATGAGTTAACAAATATTGTTAAAGATGCACTAGTTAATACTAAATATGAAATAGATGAAAATCTAATTGTCGTTGAAATTAATAAAAATAGCGCATTAAGTGACTATGCTATTCCCATTGCCATGGTGTTGGCTAAGAAGTATAAGCAAAGACCATTAGATATTGCTCAAACTTTGGTTAAACATATTCATCAAAAATATCCGTTAATTAAAAAAATTGATTTTGTTGCCCCTGGTTTTATTAATATTGATATTAATCCTGAAGTCTTTAGTGTTTTATTAATGAAAATTATTAAAGAAAAATTTGATTATGGTCGTATTGAAAAAAGAAATATTATTTTCAATGTTGAATTCATTAGTGCTAATCCCACAGGTTTATTACACTTAGGTCATGCCAGAAATGGTGCCATTGGTGATAGTTTATCTAATATTTTAGCATTACGTGGCTATGATGTTATTCGTGAATATTATATTAATGATGCAGGTAAACAAATCAGTGTATTAGCTAATTCAATTTATGTTAACTATCAAAATCTTTGTGGTGCTAGATTAGAGTTACCTGAAGAAAGTTATCGTGGTACTGAAATTCACGATGCAGCTATCGCTTTTAAAAAAGAACACGCTACCAAATATTATAAAGAACCTTTTGCAGAATCTACAAGTCTAATGTTTCAAAAGTTTGGTATTAAGTATATGTTAAACGAAATTAAAAAGGATTTAAAAAAATTCAATATTAAAATTGATAAATGGTTTTCTGAATTAACTTTATACCAAAATAATATTATTCCTAATTTAATTAAGAAACTAGAAGAACAAGGACATACCTATTTATTAGATGGTGGTCTATTCTTAAAAACCACACCTTTTGGTGATGATAAAGATCGTGTTATTGTTAAAAAAGATGGTAGTTATACTTACATGTTACCCGACTTAGTATATCACCATGTTAAGTATCAACGTAGTGATTTACTAATTAATGTCTGAGGTGCTGACCACTATGGTTATATTCCTCGTATTAAAGCAGGGTTAACAATGATGGGTCATAATGCTAACAACTTAGATATTTTATGTATGCAAATGGTAAAAGTTATTGACAATGGTAAAGAACAAAAAATGTCAAAGCGGGCTGGCACATCGATTACTTTACGTAATATGTTAGACATTATTGGAACTGATGCTTTACGATATTTCATGGTTTCGCGAAGTATTGAATCATCATTAGACATTGAACTAGAAGTTGCTAAAAAACAAACAACTGATAATCCAGTCTTCTATGCCCAATATGTTCATGCTCGTATTAATCAAATTATTAAAAATCAACCTAACTTTAAGGTCGTTAATGAAATTAATTTATTAACTAATCATAAAGAAAAAGAATTATTAATCACTCTAGATGAGTATTTATTAGTTTTACAAAGAATTGAAAACCAGCATCAACCCCATTTATTAACTAATTATATTCAAAAATTAGCAAAATTATTTCATTCGTACTATAATGAATACAAAGTTATTGTGCCAGATGAACCTTTAATAACAACACAAAGATTAACCTTAGTTTTAGCAATAAAACAAATTATGGCTAACGCTCTAAATTTGATTGGCGTAAAGGCACCAGAAAAAATGTAAAAAAATACATTTTTTTATAATTTATGATATACAATGTAGAAGGTGATTAGAACATGCAAAAAAAACCAACATTAGTTGAAGAAGCATATAGATTTTTATGCAAAAACAAAAAAGCTGATTTTAAAGAAATTTTAAAACACGTTAAAAAGCAATGTAATATTGCTAAAGAGGATGAAGAAAAAGTTGGTGGTGATTTATACACTGCCATGATTTTAGATACTAATTTTTTCTTAAAAAATGATAAAATTTGATACCCTCGTAGTGAAGTTTCATTAGAAGAAATCAAAGAACAAATGATAAGAATTGAACTGCCAACCAGTAAAGAAGATAGCAGTGATATGACTGTTGATTTAACATTAACGACAGACCTAACTAAAACATTATTAGATGATGACGAATTTGATGAATCAGAAGATGAAGATGATGCCATTGGTATAAAAATAGTCGAAGACAACTATGATGAGTAATATGAATTATATTACTCATATTAACATTTAGGAGAAAAATAACTATGAATTCAAAATATATATTTATTACTGGTGGTGTTGTTTCATCACTAGGAAAGGGTATTACTGCTGCTTCAATAGCAAGACTTTTAAAACAAAAAAATATTAAAATTTTCATGCAGAAATTTGATCCATATATCAATGTTGATCCAGGTACTATGAGTCCTTATCAACATGGTGAAGTGTATGTGACTGGTGATGGTGCTGAAACTGATCTTGACTTAGGTCATTATGAACGTTTTATTGATGAAAATCTGACTAAAGATTCTAACATTACTACTGGTAAGGTTTATCAGCGAGTTTTACAAAAAGAACGTGATGGATTTTATGAAGGGAAAACTGTGCAAGTGGTACCTCATATTACTGATGAAATTAAAAATCATATTTTTAAATCTGCTAGAAATAGTAAAGCCGATGTTATTATCACTGAAATTGGTGGAACCGTTGGTGATATTGAATCATTAGCTTTCGTTGAAGCGATTAGACAAGTACAAAATGAAAAAGGTCATGATAATGTTATTGTTATTCATACTACTTTAATTCCTTATTTACATGCGATTGGTGAATTTAAAACTAAACCAAGTCAACATTCAGTTAAGGAATTATTATCATTAGGAATTCAACCTGACATTTTAGTTTGTCGTAGTGAATTTATGCCCCCTGACCATATATTTGATAAGTTATCATTATTCTGTAATATTAAACGTGCTAATGTTTTGGCGATTCCTGATTGTGATAATATTTATAAAGTGCCATTATCATTAGCACAACAAAAAGCCGACGTTGTAATTTCTGAATTATTAAATTTAAATAATACTAAACCTGATATGAGAGAATGACAATTGGTAATTAAAAAATTAGAAACTATGAATCATGAAGTTACTGTTGGAATTATTGCCAAGTATGCTGATTTAAGTGATGCTTATTTATCAGTAATTGAATCGTTAAAAATTGCTGGTTATAATCTTAGCACCAAAGTTAGTTATAAAATTATTAATGCTGAAACATTAGATAGTAAAAACTTAAAAGTAATTTTAAGTACCTTCCAAGCATTAGTAGTGCCTGGTGGTTTTGGAATTCGTGGTGTTGAAGGTAAAATTCTTGCCATTAATTACGCACGAATTAATAAAATTCCATTTTTAGGGTTATGTTTAGGAATGCAATTAGCATGTATTGAATATGCACGAAATGTATGTAATTTAAAAGACGCTCATTCTACTGAATTTAATGAACAAACGACAAGTCCGATTTTTGACTTACTACGTGGTAAAACTAAAACTGACCAAATTGGTGGAACATTACGCTTAGGAAATTATCCAACCACATTAGTTGATGGTTCATTAGCAAAAACACTTTATAAACAAACAGTAGTTATTGAACGTCATCGTCATCGCTATGAATTCAATAATGAATATAAAACATTGTTTGCAGAAAAAGGTTTAATTTTTAGTGGAACATATGCAAAAGAAAATTTAGTAGCAGTAATTGAACTACCAACCAAAGTTCATCCTTATTTTATTGCTAGTCAATACCATCCTGAATTTACTTCACGAATTAACAAACCAAATCCTTTATTTTTGGGATTAATTAAAAATATTATTAATAAATAACGGACTTCTCCCCACATGTACTTGTGGAGGAAACAATGAAATTGAATGAGTTCAATAATACTTTTCAAACTGAAAAACAATGTCTTGCATATATAGCAAGTTTGAAACAAAGCAAATGTATTAGGTGTTCTAGTTTTAATTTGAATACTTCTAATTTAAGAAAAATGAGATGTTTGAAATGTCATCAAACATTCATTATTCTCACGGGCACTATATTTTCGAAGTCACAAACACCTTTAATATCTTGGTTTTATCTCATCTTTAGATGAATAAACACCAAACATGGAATTCCATCAACTGATGTCGCAAAAGAATTGGGAGTGACCTTGAAAACAGCTTGAAGAATGGGTCATAAAATCCGAAGTGCCATTGCTCAACAAGAACCTCAATTCATTGTTGAGGGCATAGTGCAAATGGATGAAATGTATCTTTCACATATGGGTTTAAAAAACAAGGAAGATCCTTGTTGAACAAAACCTTGATTGTTGGTATTTATGAAAAAACAACCAACAATCTGATTGTGAAAGTATTGAAAAACGCAAACAGTAAAAATCTTTTGCAGTTTGCAATAAACCACATTTCTTCAAAGTGTGATGTACATACTGATTCTTGAAAAGGATATCGCGATTTGAAATCGGTTTTCACTAAGCATGAAACAGTTAACCATCAAGATGGCTATGTTTCAAAAACTGGTGTAAATACCAACCAAATTGAGTCAGTATGAAAATATATACGAAGAACATTTAAAACACATATCAAAGTTGCAAAACATCATATTCATTTATATGCAAAAGAAGCTGCATATAAATTCAATAACATACCTAGTTTTGAAACTGTAATGCTATGTTTAATTTAAAAATGTGGGGAGAAGTCCGTAGATAGGCTTTTCTCAGCATTTATGTGATAAAATTTAAAAATAGTACATAAAGGGAGAAAAGCCTAAATAAAATATTAAATAAAGATTTTACACATAAAATTGTTATAATTTTTATGAAATACATATTCACAATAATTCAAGGAGGAAGAAAATGATAAAATTCGTTAGTGCAGCAAGCATGATTAACAAAGCCAAGACAGGTAGATATGCTGTTGCCCATTTCAATATTAATAACTTAGAATGAACAAAATCAATCTTAGAAATAGCGCAAGAAACTAATTCACCAGTAATTATTGGTGTTTCAGAAGGTGCTATGAAATACATGGGCGGATATAAAACTGTTCACGATATGGTATTTGCTTTATTAAATGATTTAAAAATTACTGTGTCTGTTGCATTACATTTAGACCACGGCCAATCAGTAGAATCATGTAAGAAAGCTTTGGATGCCGGATTTAGTTCTGTTATGTTTGATGGTTCACATTTAGAATTTAATGAAAACGTAAAAGGAACTAAAGAAGTAGTAGCATATGCTAAAAAAACTCATGCTTCAGTAGAAGCAGAAGCTGGAACTATTGGTGGCGAAGAAGATGGCGTTATTGGTAATGGTGAAATCGCTAGTGAAGAAGACTGTATGGCACTTGCTGATTTAGGTATTGATTTCTTGGCTGCTGGAATTGGAAATATTCATGGTAAATATCCTGCTAAATGAGATGGTTTAAAATTTGATGTGTTAGAAAAACTATCTGTTGCTTCGAAAAAACCAATGGTATTACATGGTGGTTCAGGAATTCCCAAAGATCAAGTGTTAAAAGCTATTAGTTTAGGAATTAGCAAAATTAATGTTAACACTGAGTTGCAAGAAGTTTTTGCTGACGCTATTGAAAAATATGTTACCTCTGGTAAGTTAAAAGAAGATAAAGGTTTTGACCCAAGAAAAATCTTTAAGCCAGGAATGGAAGCTATTAAAACTAAAGCCAAAGAATTACTAACCGAATTTGGTTCATTAGGGAAAGCATAGTTATAAATAATTAGTAAAAAGGTTAACTTTTTTGTGTATAAAATAAGTGTTTTTTTAAAATGTGTATATAATTTAACGGACTTCTCCCCACATGTACTTGTGGAGGAAACAATGAAATTGAATGAGTTCAATAATACTTTTCAAACTGAAAAACAATGTCTTGCATATATAGCAAGTTTGAAACAAAGCAAATGTATTAGGTGTTCTAGTTTTAATTTGAATACTTCTAATTTAAGAAAAATGAGATGTTTGAAATGTCATAAAACATTCAGTATTTTCACGGGCACTATATTTTCAAAGTCACAAACACCTTTAATATCTTGGTTTTATCTCATCTTTAGATGAATAAACACCAAACATGGAATTCCATCAACTGATGTTGCAAAAGAATTGGGAGTGACCTTGAAAACAGCTTGAAGAATGGGTCATAAAATCCGAAGTGCCATTGCTAAACAAGAACCTCAATTCATTGTTGAGGGCATAGTGCAAATGGATGAAATGTATCTTTCACATATGGGTTTAAAAAACAAGGAAGATCCTTGTTGAACAAAACCTTGATTGTTGGTATTTATGAAAAAACAACCAACAATCTGATTGTGAAAGTATTGAAAAACGCAAACAGTAAAAATCTTTTGCAGTTTGCAATAAACCACATTTCTTCAAAGTGTGATGTACATACTGATTCTTGAAAAGGATATCGCGATTTGAAATCGGTTTTCACTAAGCATGAAACAGTTAACCATCAAGATGGCTATGTTTCAAAAACGGGTGTAAATACCAACCAAATTGAATCAGTATGAAAACATATACGAAGAACATTTAAAACACATATCAAAGTTGCAAAACATCATATTCATTTATATGCAAAAGAAGCTGCATATAAATTCAATAACATACCTAGTTTTGAAACTGTAATGCTATGTTTAATTTAAAAATGTGGGGAGAAGTCCGTAGATAGGCTTTTCTCAGCATTTATGTGATAAAATTTAAAAATAGTAAATAAAGGGAGAAAAGCCTAATTTAAAATAAGATAATACAAGGGGGGTAAGAAGATATGAAAAAAACTTTAAAATATTATCAGCAATTAGTTTGACAACACCATTGTCGGTTAGTGTTATAGCTTGTGGTCCTGATAATAATGTTAAGCCTTCATATTTGACTGATTTAGGTTTTAAGACTAATGAGGCATATTCCTTATCATCAACAACTACTATTCTTAGTTCTGGTACTAATCAGAAAGCTTGATTTTTTGACAGTTCTAAACCAGTAGGTAGCCAGTTAACAGATTTAAATCATTTTATAAATACTTTTTATCGTCTTAGTGATAAAACAGGAATATTTTTATTAGATACTATGATATGTTCTAATAGAAATGCTTGATTTTTTGATGTTACTAGTGGACAACCAGTATTTACAGATTTAGGAATAAAAGTAGGTGCTGGAGGAATAAGAGGTGTTTATCGCCTTAGTGATACTAAAGCTATTATTCAAAATGGTCAAAGTAATGATGTATATTATTTTGATGCGCCTACTATTAATTTAGGAACTGCCTTAAGTAAAAAAATTACCAATTTTTATCGCATTAGTGAAACAACAGGTATTTTTATTGATGATACAACAGGTTCTGCCAGTAATTCTTTTTTCTTTGATGGTACTAATGCTGTAACAAATCCTTTTACTGATTTAAATAAACGAATTACTAGTGTTACAAGATTATCAGATACTAAGGCAATTGTTAGTGATGCAACAAGTAGTTATTTATTTGATACTGTTGGTAATAATTTTACTGATTTAAAACAAGATATTAGGTTGTTTACTACTATGAGTTAAACAACAGGATTATATAGTAATGGTACAGCTAGTTATTTATTTGATATTACTAGTGGACAGCCAGTAAATACTGATTTAAAGCAAGATTTAAATCTTCAAACAATTAAAATACTATCGCCAACAACTGCAATTGTTAATACTAATTCATTTAAAACATTATTTTTTAATGTTGTTAACATTACAACTACACCTTTTATACAATTAGATCAAGTATTAATAAATTTTTATCCTTTTTCAGAAACAACAGGTATTGGTATAGGATCAAATGATAAAACATATTATTTTGAGTACAAATAATTTACAATTCAGGTTAAATAAAAAACTTATATCCATAGAATAGTTTCTATGGATATAAGTTTATGTTTTTAAATATCTCAAACATGGAAGTTTGACTTGCTATCAATTACTTGATAAATTTGCTTGTCACTTAAAACATCAACAATTATTTCAGCCTTGATAGCAACTTTAGCATCACGCATATGACCACCAATTACTTTAAAATCATCATCACCAATGGTACTATGACAATGGATAATAGGTGTCATATTTTCTTTATCTCAACTAATAGTACCTGTTCCTGAAAGTAATTCTCATTGGTTTTTAAATGTTTTTCATACATACTCACTATTTTTAGGTGGTACATATCCTAAAGTAATATCAGTAACAGAACCAATCATTTGAAATTGAGCCATTCCAATCTTTTCACTATTAGCAAATTGACTTAATATCTCAATAATCATTTCATCTTTTTCAATAATTAAGGCATATTTATTACCTAACATTTTTTTAATTTTCATATTTATTACCTCACTGTAGAAATTGTCTTTATCTATTGTAACACACACGTTAAGAATAGAAAATTTATTTTTTTATAATCCTTTAAATGATAATTATTTAACGGACTTCTCCCCACATGTACTTGTGGAGGAAACAATGAAATTGAATGAGTTCAATAATACTTTTCAAACTGAAAAACAATGTCTTGCATATATAGCAAGTTTGAAACAAAGCAAATGTATTAGGTGTTCTAGTTTTAATTTGAATACTTCTAATTTAAGAAAAATGAGATGTTTGAAATGTCATCAAACATTCAGTATTCTCACGGGCACTATATTTTCAAAGTCACAAACACCTTTAATATCTTGGTTTTATCTCATCTTTAGATGAATAAACACCAAACATGGAATTCCATCAACTGATGTTGCAAAAGAATTGGGAGTGACCTTGAAAACAGCTTGAAGAATGGGTCATAAAATCCGAAGTGCCATTGCTAAACAAGAACCTCAATTCATTGTTGAGGGCATAGTGCAAATGGATGAAATGTATCTTTCACATATGGTTTTTAAAAAACAAGGAAGATCCTTGTTGAACAAAACCTTGATTGTTGGTATTTATGAAAAAACAACCAACAATCTGATTGTGAAAGTATTGAAAAACGCAAACAGTAAAAATCTTTTGCAGTTTGCAATAAACCACATTTCTTCAAAGTGTGATGTACATACTGATTCTTGAAAAGGATATCGCGATTTGAAATCGGTTTTCACTAAGCATGAAACAGTTAACCATCAAGATGGCTATGTTTCAAAAACTGGTGTAAATACCAACCAAATTGAGTCAGTATGAAAACATATACGAAGAACATTTAAAACACATATCAAAGTTGCAAAACATCATATTCATTTATATGCAAAAGAAGCTGCATATAAATTCAATAACATACCTAGTTTTGAAACTGTAATGCTATGTTTAATTTAAAAATGTGGGGAGAAGTCCGTAGATAGGCTTTTCTCAGCATTTATGTGATAAAATTAATAGTACATAAAGGGAGAAAAGCCTTATTTAAATAAATAAAAAATGTATTATCTTTGGTAATTTGTTAGTATAATAAAATCAAGGAAGTGATAACGTTGAAAACAAAAAAGTTAGTAGTTGCTCTTGGTAATGACCATACTGCTTATGAATTTAAACTACCAATTATTGAATATTTAACAACAGCGGGTTATGAAGTATTAGATCTTGGTACTAATAGTTGTGAACCAGTGGATTATCCTGATTTTGGACAAGCCGTGGGACAAGCGCTTGCTAATAAAAAAGCTGATTTTGGTATTGTTATTTGTGGTACAGGTATTGGTATTAGTATTGCTACTAATCGAATTCGTGGCATTAGATGTGCACTATGTTATGAAGAAGAAACAGTGAGAATGGCACGATTACACAATGACGCTAATGTCTTAGCGATGGGTGCGCGAATTATTGCTAGTCATAAAGCTGTAGAATTAGTAAAAGTGTTTTTAACAACTAAAACTAGTGACCAAGCAAGACATAAATCACGAATTAAAAAATTAAATTAAGATAAGGAAGTAATTGTAAATGGATAAATCTTTTAAGAAGGGTCTTGACCCAGAAATCAAAAAAGTTATTGAACAAGAATTAAATCGTCAACAACATCATGTGGAGTTAATTGCTTCAGAAAACTACGTATCACCAGCAGTTTTAGATATTGCCGGAACTGTTTTAACTAATAAATATGCCGAAGGCTATCCTAATGCTCGTTATTATAATGGTTGTGAATTTGTTGATAAAGTTGAAACCTTAGCTATTGAACGTTTTAAAAAATTATTTGATTGTCAACACAAACCAGGAGCATGTAAGAAAGGTAACTTTCATGCTAATGTGCAACCCCATGCTGGTAGCCAAGCCAATGCCGAAGCTTATGCTGCTATTTTAAAGCCAGGAGATGTTATTTTAGGGATGGAACTTGACGCTGGAGGACACTTAACACATGGTTATAAAATTAATTTCTCAGGTAAAACTTATCATGGTGTTGGCTATGGTGTCAATAAAGATGAATTACTAGATTATGATGAAATCTTAAAAATTGCTAAAGCATGTAAACCACAAGTTATTGTCTCTGGCGCTAGTGCTTATTCTCGCGCCATTGATTGATCTAAATTTCGTAAAATTGCTGATGAAGTTGGTGCGTACTTGATGGTTGATATGGCACACATTGCTGGTTTAATTGCTGCAGGATTACATCAAAATCCTATTTGTTATGCTGATATCACTACTACAACAACTCATAAAACATTGCGTGGACCACGTGGTGGTGCTATTCTTTGTACAGAAGCTTTAAAAAAGAAAGTTGATAGTGCTGTCTTTCCTGGTAATCAAGGTGGACCATTAGAACATATTATTGCTGCTAAAGCACAAGCATTCTATGAAGCATTACAACCTGAATTTAAGATTTATCAACAACAAGTAATAAAGAATGCCCAAGCTTTAGCAAAAACATTTAATGAAGCTGGTTTCCATGTTGTTGCTGGTGGTACAGATAATCATTTATTAACTATTAATGTTACTACTATTAATGGCTTAAATGGTGCAGTTGCTGTTAATATTTTAGAAAAAATCAATATTGTTGCTAATAAAAATAGTGTGCCGTTTGATAAATTACCACCAATCACTACGAGTGGTGTTCGTTTTGGTAGTCCTGCTATGACAACGAGAGGGTTTAAAGAAAAAGATTTTATTGAATTGGCGAATATTATTATTAAGGCATGAAAATTACCAAAAGGAATTGAGGATAATGGTTTCCATGATTTACGAAAAGAAGTAGATAATTTATTAAAAAAATTCCCAATTTATGAAGGTATGAAATTACCAGAATAAAATAATACCTAAACTAAACATAAGTTTTTACCCATTACTTTAGTACGAAGTAAATGGGTTTTTATTTTTAAAAGGAGAAATTAAACATGCCAAAAAAAGATACTAACAATTTGTTTAAAAAAATAATTGATAGCAGTATTAATAAACCTGAAGTTTTTGAACAAAGCCAGTGAGATTCATGAATGAACCAAACTGAAACAAAAAAAGATAATTGATATAAATCCGTTAAAGAGAAATTTGAACAAAACATTAAAAATTGAGTAAAAATAAAAAAGATTTCCGAAGAGTTCTCATTATTTTTAAATGAATTATTTGATAAAAATAAGAATATTGAAAAAGATTTAAATTTGGAACGCATTAGAATTGAAAAAATAAGAAATTTACTTGCAAAATCTGGTCATTTAATAGTATACTTGCAATAAAAACAGTACATGATAATTATGAAGATGAACATCCACCTCAATACTTTGATGTTTAACCAGTAGATGATTTTATTTTAACAAATCAAGGTGATTGTGAATTTGAAGAATTACTGGAAGAAGTAGATGGGTTGGAAATAAAATTGTCATCAATATAGTTTCCAGAATCTGATTGTGAGAGTATATCAAAATCATCTAAGACTACTAGTTTATAGTAAACTTGGTATAGAACCGAGTTGTAATACTTTTAATTCACCAACCATAATATCTAGATTTTAATCATCATAAAATTAATTTAAAATACCTAATGAACATATTTTTAAATTATAAGTAGTAAAAAAGAGTTCTACGAACTCTTTTTTCATATATACCAATAATATCTTAACGCTTTGAAAATTGGGGTGCTTTACGAGCAGCTTTTAAACCATATTTTTTGCGCTCTTTTTTACGTGCATCACGAGTTAATAACCCGAATTGACGTAATAATACTCTATAATCTTCTGATACTTTCACTAAAGCATTTGATAATGCTAAACGTGCAGCACCAGATTGACCAGTTCTTCCTCCACCTTCAACTTTAATGTTGATTTCAAAACTTTCTAAAGTGTTAGTTACTTTTAAAGGTAATAACATATCTTGAACTAGGATTTCTTGCTCTAGATACTTTATTGGTTCTAAACCGTTAATTAAAATCTTTGTTTTACCACTGTTTTTTAAATGCACACGTGCAGTTGACGTTTTACGCCCACCTGAACTTGAATAAGTTACGGGTTTGTTAGATGTTGTCATAAAAGTCTACTCCTCTTGGCCTAGTTTTAAAACTTCAGGGTTTTGGGCTTGGTGTTGGTGTTGGTCATGATTATAAACATGAAGATGTGTAAATTGCTTACGACCTAAAGTAGTGCTTGGAAGCATGCCTTTAATAGCTATTTCTACTAATTCAGAAGCATTTTTAGCAATCATACTTTGGGCATTACGTGTACGTAATCCGCCAGGAAATTGTGAGTGATTGTAATACTTCTTGTCTTGTAGTTTATTACCAGTTAATTTAATTTTGTTAGCGTTAATAATAATAATATAATCTCCACAATCAAGATGAGGTGTGAATGAAGGTTTATTTTTACCACGCAATATCATTGCAACTTTAGTTGCAAGACGTCCTAAAACTAAACCGTTGGCATCAATAACATATCATTTTTTTTCATTGTTCTTGAAATTCATTGTTGTTTGACGCATATTTTTCTCCTTACAGTGTAATTTTACCGGGACTACATTGCTTAAAGCATTAATAATTATATATAATATTAAAAACAAAAACAAGATTAATTGTCAATTTTAATACAAATATTTTTTAAATTAGTTGGTATATAATAACATTAAGTAAATTGTATCGTAAAATCAACAATATTTTACATTTTTAATTTAAGAAGGTGTGTTTTTTTAATTAATATTATCATTTTTCAATTAATTTTATTAGTTGATTTCCAATGAAATGATGTCCTCATTTAGTTGAATGAACAGCATCAAAGAAAAAATAATGGCTTTTCTCCCTTTATGTACTATTTTTAAATTTTATCACATAAATGCTGAGAAAAGCCTATCTACGGACTTCTCCCCACATTTTTAAATTAAACATAGCATTACAGTTTCAAAACTAGGTATGTTATTGAATTTATATGCAGCTTCTTTTGCATATAAATGAATATGATGTTTTGCAACTTTGATATGTGTTTTAAATGTTCTTCGTATATGTTTTCATACTGACTCAATTTGGTTGGTATTTACACCAGTTTTTGAAACATAGCCATCTTGATGGTTAACTGTTTCATGCTTAGTGAAAACCGATTTCAAATCGCGATATCCTTTTCAAGAATCAGTATGTACATCACACTTTGAAGAAATGTGGTTTATTGCAAAATGCAAAAGATTTTTACTGTTTGCGTTTTTCAATACTTTCACAATCAGATTGTTGGTTGTTTTTTCATAAATACCAACAATCAAGGTTTTGTTCAACAAGGATCTTCCTTGTTTTTTAAACCCATATGTGAAAGATACATTTCATCCATTTGCACTATGCCCTCAACAATGAATTGAGTTTCTTATTTAGCAATGGCACTTCGGATTTTATGACCCATTCTTCAAGCTGTTTTCAAGGTCACTCCCAATTCTTTTGCAACATCAGTTGATGGAATTCCATGTTTGGTGTTTATTCATCTAAAGATGAGATAAAACCAAGATATTAAAGGTGTTTGTGACTTTGAAAATATAGTGCCCGTGAGAATACTGAATGTTTGATGACATTTCAAACATCTCATTTTTCTTAAATTAGAAGTATTCAAATTAAAACTAGAACACCTAATACATTTGCTTTGTTTCAAACTTGCTATATATGCAAGACATTGTTTTTCAGTTTGAAAAGTATTATTGAACTCATTCAATTTCATTGTTTCCTCCACAAGTAAATGTGGGGAGAAGTCCGAAAATAATTATCAATATTATCAGGATTAACACCAGGATTATATTTTGGACTAAAAGTACCATCTTTTAAAAGTCCTTTAAAATCAATAGTTACTGCATTATCAGTGATATTGTGGTTAGGATTTTGTTTAAAAGTGCTTATTGCTTGATTCATACCATTAAATAAACTATAAGTTTTAATAGGATTATTATACTTTTCATTTAAGCTATTAATCATTACTGTTCATTTATCATTAAACATGTTAACAAATTCTTTAACTCTTGAACTTTTAGCTATATGTTTATTAAACATAGGGATTGTACTAAAATCTGGTAAATTAGCAACTAAAATATGATTTTCCCCCTTAGTGATTAATTTTTCTAGTGCTGTTTTTTCATTAAAAATAGCATCATTAATAATAATATCTTGTTCACAATTGAAAACTTTTGTCATTGCATAAATAATATCATTACCACCAATTTCTAAAAAGATTTTATCATTCTTTTGTACTGTATGTTGGTCTAATAAAGCATCAACTTGGGTATTAATATCAAATTTATTAATAAATATTCCTTCGACATCAACACAAATACTAGATTGCGCCCCGCCAACGGCGTAGTTATTGCCTACTTGTTGATGTGTTTTAAGATTTAAATCATTAAATTTTCAACCAGGTGTTAATTTAACTCCTAATTTATCTGCTACAATTTGCATAGCAACGCGACCATTTGAAAATGAACTATTGTAAATCGAGGTTCTAATTTTACTTCTTTAAATGTTGGGAAATAATAAACTGCTTGCTTGAAAAATTGTGTTCCAGCCCCAGCTAAGGCTCCTGTATCTGATAGACTATCTCCTAAAACATAAAGATTAGTGTTGGTAGTTGTTTTATTATTAATAGTGTTAGTAATGATTGGTGTTAATGATGTACTCACTAACACTTTTGTAATAAGTCCTAAAAGGGATTTCATACTTTTTCATCTCATTTCTATCTTCTTGGTAAATATCTAAAAAGTAATACTTACTAATTTATTATATTACATTAATTTAATATTAAAAGTGTTATTTTATAATAATAATTATACTAGTAAAAGAAAATAGAATAATTTTCAAAGGAAAGCGAGAAAGTTATATGGCACTTATTTCATGAGCATTTATTTATTTAAACCCTGGTTTCAATGAGCAAAATAATAGTTTTAAAACTAAAGTTGGACCATGTCAATTTCAAGTTATTGCTTTAGATGTTAATGAAAAAGCACTAGCAATTGATATTGCTAAACGTTTACTATCAGAAGGGGTACAAACCATTGAGTTATGTGGTGGCTTTGGACCACAGTGGGTTACTAAGATTAGTGAGGCTATTGAGTATAAAATCCCAGTTGGTGGGGTTATGTATGGACCTGAGTTTCGTAAATCTTTATATGAATTAATGAATTTTAAAAAGTAAATTATATTAGGGTAGGGTGACTTAAGATAAATAACTAGGGAGTTTTTTAGTGAAAAAGTTATTTAATAGTTCTCAATTTCAAGTACGATTGTTTTTTGGTGTATCTAATCATTGGTCAAATGCTTCAGCAAAAAAATCATCCTTTTTTTTATCTAAGTTCTCGATGTTTTTAAGTCAGTAAGAACGTCCATAATTACTACGAACCAATTGAATTGGCGTTAATTTCAACTTTATTTTTTAAAAGTAATGTAGCGGTTTTTTTCTCATTTTTGTGTAACTAGATGTAGGGCTGTGAAACCTTTACTAGTATTGGCGTTAATGTCAGCTTTATTTTTTAAAGTAGTTCAACAATGTTTGCACGTCCTTCTTGTGCAGTTAGGTGTAAAAGAAATTGTTTTTCATATTCACTAAGTACTAAATTATTGTATAGAGTTATAAGTATTGAAAATAGTTCATTGTTATTACTCATACTAGCAAGAGTTCTTCATTAGAACTAATAGGTTGATTTTGGTTTTCACAATATTTTTTTAATTTTTTTAAAGATAAAATATGAGATAGTATTTGTTTTGATGTTTCTTCATTTTTTATTTGATTAAATATTTCGTTCAGTTTCGTAATTTTAAATTCTGTCTTATATATTCACTTTCTATTATCTTTATAAAAATCATTAAAACTTTTTTTTGAATAAATTTTCTTCATTAATGAAACGTGTTTATCAGTATATGGCATATATTTCAACTCCTTATAATATTCATAGTAAAATTTTACGGTTATTAGTTAAAATTTACTTTTTTTAATAAATAATTTAAGGCTTTTCTCCCTTTATGTACTATTTTTAAATTTTATCACATAAATGCTGAGAAAAGCCTATCTACGGACTTCTCCCCACATTTTTAAATTAAACATAGCATTACAGTTTCAAAACTAGGTATGTTATTGAATTTATATGCAGCTTCTTTTGCATATAAATGAATATGATGTTTTGCAACTTTGATATGTGTTTTAAATGTTCTTCGTATATGTTTTCATACTGACTCAATTTGGTTGGTATTTACACCAGTTTTTGAAACATAGCCATCTTGATGGTTAACTGTTTCATGCTTAGTGAAAACCGATTTCAAATCGCGATATCCTTTTCAAGAATCAGTATGTACATCACACTTTGAAGAAATGTGGTTTATTGCAAACTGCAAAAGATTTTTACTGTTTGCGTTTTTCAATACTTTCACAATCAGATTGTTGGTTGTTTTTTCATAAATACCAACAATCAAGGTTTTGTTCAACAAGGATCTTCCTTGTTTTTTAAAACCCATATTTGAAAGATACATTTCATCCATTTGCACTATGCCCTCAACAATGAATTGAGGTTCTTGTTTAGCAATGGCACTTCGGATTTTATGACCCATTCTTCAAGCTGTTTTCAAGGTCACTCCCAATTCTTTTGCAACATCAGTTGATGGAATTCCATGTTTGGTGTTTATTCATCTAAAGATGAGATAAAACCAAGATATTAAAGGTGTTTGTGACTTTGAAAATATAGTGCCCGTGAGAATACTGAATGTTTGATGACATTTCAAACATCTCATTTTTCTTAAATTAGAAGTATTCAAATTAAAACTAGAACACCTAATACATTTGCTTTGTTTCAAACTTGCTATATATGCAAGACATTGTTTTTCAGTTTGAAAAGTATTATTGAACTCATTCAATTTCATTGTTTCCTCCACAAGTACATGTGGGGAGAAGTCCGTAATTTAATTAGAATAATTTTAAATACTGATTTTTTTTACGATGATTATATTTAAAAAAATTCACTTAAGTTAATTTCATAAATCCTAATTAAAAGTATTTCTTTTAATTAAAATGTAAATAATCACTATTATAATTAGTTTGTAAAAATAATACAAATGAGTAATTCATATTTTCAGTAACTATTATAACATCAAATTTAAGTTTTTTAACATAAGAAATAACGGAATTATAAACTTAGAGTGGATATCATCGTTAAGACTAAACACTAATTAAACTAAAAAATATATTCATAATAAATTCCTATAAAACAAACGTTTTTAACTGCTTGTTTTTCTTATTTACTGTTTAATAATTTAATTTAGTTAAAATAATGGTATATAGTAAATATAATAAACAATCTATTACTGAAGGAATGATAACATGTTTAAACTCGTAGCTCCATATCAACCAACTGGTGACCAACCAACTGCTATTAAAGAATTAGTAGCTGGTATTAACCAAAAAATTAAACATCAAGTCTTATTAGGCGCCACAGGAACAGGTAAAACTTTTACGATGGCTAATGTAATTGTCCAAGTTCAAAAGCCAACATTAATTTTAGTTCACAATAAAACTTTAGCTATGCAACTATATGGAGAATTAAAAACTTTTTTTCCTGAAAATCGTGTTGAATATTTTGTTTCATATTTCGATTTTTATCAACCCGAAGCCTACTTACCAAAAACTGATACTTATATTGATAAGAATTCTAAACAAAACCAAGAAATTGAAATGTTACGACTAAGTGCTTTAAATGGACTTTCTATTAGTAAAGATGTCATTGTTGTCGCATCAGTTGCTGCTATTTATGGTGAACAAGAACCAGCAGAATATAAAAACAATTTTTTTGAATTACGCAAAGGCCAAGCAATTAATCGGAAAGATTTACTTTTAAAATTAATCAAAAATGGTTATGTTCGTAATGATACTACTTTATACCCAGGAAGTTTTAGTGTGAAAGGTGATTTGATTAAATTAGCACCATCATGAAATGACCAATACTATTTGCGTATTAGTTTATTTGGTGATGAAATTGAAGAAATTGCCCGCATTGATACCTTAGGTGCTAATGTTTTAGAACGTTTTCCTTTTGTGACAATCTTCCCTGCCCAAAACTATATTACTAGTAAAAATCGTGTTGATAAAGCAATTGTTAAAATAAGTGAAGAATTAAAAATAAAATTAGCGCAATTGAAAGCCGATAATATGTTAGTAGAAGCCCAACGTTTAGAACAACGCACTAATCATGATTTAGAAGCATTAACTGAGTTTGGGATTTGTAGTGGCATTGAAAACTATTCTCGTCATCTCGAAGGACGATTAGCTGGGACACCACCTTTTACGTTAATTGATTTTTTTCCTGATGATTTTTTAACGATTATTGATGAATCACATATGACTATTCCCCAAGTGCGTGGAATGTATAATACTGATCGAAGTAGAAAAGAAACATTAGTTAAATATGGTTTTCGTTTACCTAGTGCCATGGATAACAGACCACTGAATTTTAATGAATTTTCTAATAAATTAAAACAAATCATTTATACATCAGCAACGCCATCTGATTATGAATTAGAATTAATTAAAGATGCACAACCACCATTTAATGTGCCTGTTCAACAAGTTATTCGCCCCACAGGATTATTAGACCCAACTGTTGAAGTTAAGCCAACAGTTAATCAGATTAATGATATTATTACGCAAATCGGAGAACGAATTAAAAATAACGAACGTGTTTTCATTACGACATTAACTATTAGAATGGCCGAAGAGTTAACTAACTTTTTACAAGAAAAGAAAATTAAAGTGGCATACATTCATAATGAATTAAAAACTCTAGAGCGAACGAAAGTTTTATTAGATTTACGAAAAGGAGTCTTTGATGTAATTGTCGGAATTAATTTATTACGAGAAGGTTTGGATGTACCTGAAGTTTCATTAATTTGTATTCTTGATGCTGATAAAAGTGGTTTCTTACGTAATACTAAATCTTTAATTCAAACCATCGGAAGAGCTGCACGAAATGTTAATGGTCATGTTATATTATACGGTGATATTATTACTGATGCTATGACACAAGCGATGAATGAAACTAAAAGAAGACGCGAGATTCAAATTGCTTATAATGAAAAACATAATATTATTCCCATTACTGTAAAAAAACCGTTAAGTGAAATTGTGAGTACCAGAGAATTAGATAATGATTTAAAACTATTAAATTCTAGTAAGGGGAAAGCTAAAATTATTGCTGATTTACGTGTGGAAATGTTACAAGCAGCTAAGGATTTGGAATTTGAAAAAGCAGCAACATTGCGTGATTTAATCTTGAGTATTGAAAGTGAAAAATAAATGATAGGAGAAAGTGCTTATGAAAAATATGGATATTTTAAAAGTAAGACTGGAATGATTGAAATCATTATTGAAAATGAACAATTAACTAACCTTAGCTTTGTTGATAAATCACAATTTATTAATAGTAAAGATGATATAGTAATTGCTAACTGTTTACAACAATTAGCAATGTATTTTGATAAAAAAATAACTAAATTTTCAGTACCGATGGGATTGAAAGGGACACCGTTTCAAGAATTAGTGTGAAGTAAAGCTTGTGCTATTCCTTATGGTACTACTTTAACTTATGAACAATTGGCTATTAATATTGGTCATCCTAAAGCAGTACGTGCTGTAGGGACAGCATTGGGTAAAAATCCGATTGCAATTATTGTACCTTGTCATCGGGTGGTTAGTAAAAATAAAAATATTATTAATTATCGTTATGGTAGTGATATTAAGATGTTTTTGTTAAAACATGAGCAATTATAGTTTATTAGTACTAGTTGATGGTGCATCTTGATTTGATGATGTTTCATGAGTAGAACATATTCTTTGTAAATCTGATATTTGTTCTGTATTATTTTTCATGATTTCTTCATGCGATGGTGATGGTTCTTTTGGTATTAAAGTATCTGAATTTAAATTATTCATGCTTGTGCTTTTTCGTTTATTAAGTAATGGAGGAATGAGGTAATTTTGATTTGTTATTTGACATGGTGGTTTATTGTCATTTGTAGTTGATACAAGAGCTTGTTTAAACTGTTTTGTATTAGTAGTCACAAGATCTAAAAATCAGTATTTTTTGAAATTTCATACGGACTTCTCCCCACATGTACTTGTGGAGGAAACAATGAAATTGAATGAGTTCAATAATACTTTTCAAACTGAAAAACAATGTCTTGCATATATAGCAAGTTTGAAACAAAGCAAATGTATTAGGTGTTCTAGTTTTAATTTGAATACTTCTAATTTAAGAAAAATGAGATGTTTGAAATGTCATCAAACATTCAGTATTCTCACGGGCACTATATTTTCAAAGTCACAAACACCTTTAATATCTTGGTTTTATCTCATCTTTAGATGAATAAACACCAAACATGGAATTCTATCAACTGATGTTGCAAAAGAATTGGGAGTGACCTTGAAAACAGCTTGAAGAATGGGTCATAAAATCCGAAGTGCCATTGCTAAACAAGAACCTCAATTAATTGTTGAGGGCAAGGGCATAGTGCAAATGGATGAAATGTATCTTTCACATATGGGTTTAAAAAACAAGGAAGATCCTTGTTGAACAAAACCTTGATTGTTGGTATTTATGAAAAAACAACCAACAATCTGATTGTGAAAGTATTGAAAAACGCAAACAGTAAAAATCTTTTGCAGTTTGCAATAAACCACATTTCTTCAAAGTGTGATGTACATACGGATTATTGAAAAGGATATCGCGATTTGAAATCGGTTTTCACTAAGCATGAAACAGTTAACCATCAAGATGGCTATGTTTCAAAAACTGGTGTAAATACCAACCAAATTGAGTCAGTATGAAAACATATACGAAGAACATTTAAAACACATATCAAAGTTGCAAAACATCATATTCATTTATATGCAAAAGAAGCTGCATATAAATTCAATAACATACCTAGTTTTGAAACTGTAATGCTATGTTTAATTTAAAAATGTGGGGAGAAGTCCGTAGATAGGCTTTTCTCAGCATTTATGTGATAAAATTTAAAAATAGTACATAAAGGGAGAAAAGACTTTTTTATATATTTTTATGTTTGAGGTGTCATTGTCATCAGTTTCAATAGTTGTTTTAGTAACAGAATCTGGTTTTCTAGTAAGAATAATATGTTGTTTTTTGTAAGATCCAATATTAAAATTAAATTTCAATGCTCCTCCTGAAGGTAAGACAAGTTCTTTATTATTAAGTTTGATTTCAAGAATATTTGGATCATTTTTTCAAAGATTCCTTTAATAATACTTGCTAATGTATTTGGAGCACTGCTGTTTGATGGTACATAATATTCAGGATAAACTGCAGCAAGGGCATTATAAGTTTGTTCAAAAATTGTTTGATAAACTTTAGGAATTTTAATAGTATTACATTCTCCAATAAAGTTATTGTGTTCACTAAGTATTTTTTTAAGTTTATCCATATTTTCTTTACATTTTTCAAACATTAAAAAAATGTTTTTTATATTTCCGTTTAGATTATTATCCGTGGTATTCTCTTGAAGAATAATAATCTTTTCTTCGGTTTTTTTAATTCAATCTTCACGAATTAAATCATTATATTTACTAATGTAGTTAGAAAGTTTTGTTTTTAGTTTAATTAATTTTTCCAATTTGTTTTCTATATCTTTAATTTTCATGAATTTAGCTAAGAAGAAAGTTCTATTAATAGTTTCTATAGCTTTATTTTTGTCAAGATAATAACTTGCTAATTTTGTTATCTTAATATGTAAAATAATATTAGCTTTTAATATTCTTATAAAATCATCACTTTTAATGATATTTTTGCTAATTTTTTTACTATCTTTTTTTTGTGCATAAATACCATATATATTCATTAAAATGGTATTGATTGTATAATCTTTAATATAATCAATAATGTTATAAAGATTAATTTCAGGTTCATTTGGTGAAGAAGGTATTTTCTTTGTTATTAAATTTGTTAAAAGTTTGTGTGTTTCTGCAATTTATATTTTTAAATCTCTTGGAATAAATAGAGTCTCCTTTTTTGTTTTTTTGACATAAAAAACCTAATTATAGCAAAATGTTATAATTAGGACTTAAAGTCTAAAATTAATTTTTAGTACTACTATTATAGTAATACTAAACTTATTATAAATAAAATTATAAAAAATAACAACTTAAAATATTAATTTAATACTATAAATGTTTTATTATCACTATTAACATCATTTTTCTAGGTTAATAATTATTGGTAAAATATTACGTATATAGTATAATTAAACAAGAAAATGAAAGTAAATGGAGGAACAAATGAATAATAATCAAAAATATATTACTGTTAAAGGGGCACGTGAACATAATTTAAAAAATATTGATATTAAAATCCCCAAAAATAAACTAGTAGTAATTACTGGAGTTTCAGGTAGTGGTAAATCATCACTAGCATTTAAAACGATTTATGCTGAAGGTAGAAGACGTTATGTTGAATCATTATCAGCATATGCCCGTCAATTTTTAGGTAATAATGAAAAACCTGATGTTGATGCCATTGAAGGTTTAGCACCTGCTATTTCGATTGACCAAAAAACAACAAGTAACAATCCGCGAAGTACAGTCGGAACAGTAACTGAGATTTATGATTATGTGCGTTTATTATATGCACGAGTAGGAACACCATATTGTAATAAAGGTCATGGTCCGATTAGCAGTCAAACCTTAAAAGAAATGGTTAACAAAGTTAGAACCTTACAAGATAATACTAGTATTGAAATTTTATCACCAGTAGTTGTGGCAAAAAAAGGTAGTCATCAAGAGTTATTAGTTAAATTAAAAAAAGAAAATTTTTTACGTGTTAAAATTAATGGTAAAATCTATAGTTTAGATGAAGAAATTGATTTAAACAAATCATTACGTCATGATATTGACATCGTTATTGATCGCGTTAGATTCATTAATAATGATAATATGATCTCTCGCATTCATGATGGTTTAGAAGTTGCTCTAAATCATAGTGGTGGTTTAGCTAAAATTATTCTAACTGATAATAATGAATCATGATTATTCTCACAAAAATATGCGTGTAAAGTTTGTGGATTTGCTATTCCTGCTTTAGAACCACGTTTGTTTTCTTTCAATGCCCCTAGTGGTGCCTGTTTTGAATGTAAAGGATTGGGAATAAAATTAGAAGTTAATGAAGATTTACTAATGCCTGATACTAAACTGTCCATTAATAATGGTGGAATTGAATACTATAAAAATGTGGTTGATACTAGTAATTTAGAATGACAACGTTTGAAAGTGCTTTGTCATCATTATTTAATTGATTTAAATCAGCCATTAAAAAACTTAACGAAAGAACAAATTAATTATATTATGCGTGGTAGTGATGAAATTATTAGTTACAGTTTAGTTTCAGCCAACGGTCGTAAATATCCTAATCATGATTATATTGAGGGAATAAGCACCTTAATTGAACGCCGATATTTAGAAACAACTAGTGATTTTGCTCGTGAGTACTATCGTAAATACATGAGTGAACGTACCTGCTTAACATGTAAAGGAACAAGACTAAACGAATTTGCTTTAGCAGTTAAACTTACTAATGAAAAAAATCAAAAAGTAAATATTAGTGAATATACTAACTTAGATATTGAAGTAAGTTTAACATTTATTTTACAATTAAAACTAACAAACAACCAACAAGAAATTGCGAAACTAATTTTAACAGAAATTATTAATCGCTTAAATTTTTTAACTAATGTCGGATTAGGTTACTTAAATTTATCACGAATGGCACAAACCTTATCAGGTGGTGAATCACAACGTATTAGATTAGCTACGCAAATTGGTTCACAATTAACAGGAGTTCTATATGTTTTAGATGAACCTTCGATTGGTTTACACCAACGTGATAATGCTAAACTTATTGAAACGTTAAAAAAAATGCGTGATTTAGATAATAGCTTACTAGTAGTAGAACATGATGAAGATACAATGTGAGCAGCAGATTGGTTAATTGATGTTGGACCCATGGCTGGAATTTATGGCGGTGAAATCATCGCTGAAGGGACACCCCAACAAGTAGCAGATAATTCTCAATCAATTACTAGTCAATATCTAAACGGCAGTAAGTATATTACCTTGCCAAAAACACGAAGAAGCGGTAATGGTAAAGACATTGAAATTCAAGAAGCACAAACTAATAACTTGAAAAAAATTAATATTAAATTTCCATTAGGTAAGTTTATTTGTGTAACTGGAGTTTCAGGTAGTGGTAAATCAACTTTAGTCAATGATGTTTTATTAGCCAGAATTCAAAAGAATTTAGGCATTAAAGGTGAACGACCAGGATTATGCAAAACTATAAAAGGTATGGAATTTATTGATAAAATTGTTCCTATTTCCCAAGAACCAATTGGTAGAACGCCAAGAAGTAATCCAGCTACGTACACTTCAGTATTTGATGATATTCGTGATTTGTTTACCCAAACTCCTGAAGCAAAAATCCGTGGTTATTCGAAAGGACGTTTTTCATTTAACGTATCAGGTGGCAGATGTGAACGTTGTTCTGGTGATGGTGTCATTAAAATTTCTATGCATTTTTTACCTGATGTTTATGTTACATGTGAGATTTGTGAAGGACAACGTTACAATAGTGAAACTTTACAAGTAAAATATAAAGGTAAAAATATTTTTGATGTGTTGGCATTACCAGTTGATTTGGCATTAAATTTCTTTGCTAATCATCCGAAAATTAGTAAAAAATTAAAAATGATGCAAGAAGTTGGATTAGGTTATATTACCTTAGGACAACCAGCCACGGAATTATCAGGTGGTGAAGCCCAACGAGTAAAACTGGCCAAAGAATTACAAAAACGAGCAACAGGTAAGACTATGTATATTCTTGATGAACCAACAACGGGATTACACGTGCATGATATTAAACATTTAATTGAAGTGTTAAATAAAATTGTTAATCATGGTGATACTGTGGTCGTTATTGAACATAACTTAGATGTAATTAAAGTTGCTGACTATATTATTGATTTAGGACCTGAAGGTGGTAAATATGGTGGTGAAGTAATTGCAACAGGGACACCTGAGCAAGTTGTAGCAGTTGAAAAATCTTATACTGGTCAATATTTAAAGAAAGTAATAACTCGTGATTTAAAACGAAAATAGAGTGTACTTTCAACACGTAGTAAACAAGAGTAAAAAATTTCAAAATATCTTTATAGGCTGTGTAGTTAGCTATGCAGTTTTTCTTTATAACACTTAAAATTTTATTTATTCCAAAAATAAGCATATTAAGAAGTCTATTAAAAAAATTATGTAGAATATAACTGGATTAAGTATCATAAATATTAGGGGAGTGTTTTATATGCCAATTGTTACAGTCAAATGCTATTTATCGTCATGTGAAAAAGAGCAAACATTTGATTCTTTGTATCGTGATAAATTTCTATATTGCAGTGGAGAATGCTATCAAAAATCATTCGATAACACAATAACAAAATATGAACAAAAATAAACATATGAAGTAGTATTGTTATACCTATTTAATTTTAATTAAGTAACTTCATTGTTGACAAACAATAAATAAAAACTGTTATATGATTCTTTCATAAATTAAATATAAGTTTTTAAACCAATGCTTTAATTTTCAAAGTAAATGGTTTTTTTAAATTACTAAATTGTAAAGAGGAGTGTATTATGAGTAATGAAAACATTGCTTCAGATAAATTTATGAATTATATATAAAATTTAATTAAAGAAAGATTAAGAAAAAAGTTAGACAGGAATATTGATTTTGCTCTTTTTGATGAAATTAAAAAAGAATATAAAGAATTAGACAACAAAATTAAAAAAATAATCAATGAGTTGTCAACAATGTACCCTCCTCTATTTCTGATGAATTTATGAACAATAGAGAAGATTTTTTAAAAAAGTTAGTAGAAAAATTAATTAGCCTTAAATCACAAAAAAACAAATTAGATAATAGAATTATTAAAATGGTTAGTAACTTAAAATTATTTGAAAAAATTTTATTTAGAAAAATTTTGTAGAAGTCATGTAAAATGGTATAATTAATTTTTAACAAAAGTAGTGATACATGATAGAATGTTACTTATATTAATAATTGACATTCAAGATTTTAATTAGTCAACAAAAATTAATTATAAATGCGACGTGATAGTAAAAATTGTTCCATTACTTCCTTTTCTATAAAATTAAAACAATTAATTATATCTTTTAAAAAAGTAGTTGCTACTTTGGAAAAAAGAGTATACTTTTTAAAGTTTAATAAAAAAATTCTTAAAATGGACTTAATAAGTTTTGGTTCTGGTTTAATTGGTATAATTTTAGGAATCCTAAGTATTTTGGCGCTTCAACCTTTTTGAAATAGTGATAAAGCATCACTTTGACTCACTGTTATCGCAATTTTATTTGACATTACCAGTTTTATTTTTGCTTTTATGCCTTTTTTTAATGTACCGTTTAATTAGAATAAAAAAGACTTTAATCAAACAAAATATAGTATTGTATCGAAAAGACCAAATAAGTATTTCGCTTGATTTTATAAGTTTTTTCTTAGGTTTTATCGGTACAGCTTGTGAAATTATTAGTATTATTGTTCTTTTACCTGAATTTAATAATACAGTTTTTTCATATCAAATTACGATTGCTGCTGTTATTTTAGATGTTATTAGTTGTATTACCTGTTTAATAGCAATATTAATTACTATTAATATTATTAAAGATTATCGAAAAAGAGGGAATTCCATTATTTAATAAATTTTATTAATATTTCATTATTTGTTAAAACATCTTTTAAAATATATGAATCTCAATGGCCTGGATAAACTTGATATTCTTTATTAAGTTTAGTCAATTCAAGTAATGACTTTTTAAAATACTCATAATCACAATAAGGAATGCCATGATAACCAATTTTATCTTTAAAATAGTATACCCAATAAAGACAGCATTTAACTCTTTAATTAAAATATACTGACTACCAGGGGTGTGACCAGGAATATGCTGACATAAAAAGTCATACCCAATTAACTTAAGAGCAGTACTGCCAATAATAGGAATCAAATTAATGTTGGTTTTAGTTGCTTCACTAATTTGTTCATGGTCAACTAACATTTTGTAATATGGATGATGATAAATAAAGTTTTCATCTCATTGATTAATATAGACAGTTAATTGAGGATATTGACTAATTAAAGTATTTAAACCAATAATATGGTCCCAATGACCATGAGTAATAATAACAGCTTTTAATTGTAATTTTTCATTTACTAAATAGCTAATAATTTCTTTAATACACATTCTTGTTTATTAATAATAAAATATGATTTTTGATTGTTAATCATAGGGTTGATAAATTCTTTTATCATTAAATAATTTCCTTTCAATAGTAATTGTTTATATATGAAATTGTAACATATTAGTTTGAAAATTATTTGTTTGTCTCATAAATTTACTCATATATGAGAATAAATTTGGTATTTGTTTTCTTTAGGTATTATAATTTAAGTAAATATATTTACGGACTTCTCCCCACATGTACTTGTGGAGGAAACAATGAAATTGAATGAGTTCAATAATACTTTTCAAACTGAAAAACAATGTCTTGCGTATATAGCAAGTTTGAAACAAAGCAAATGTATTAGTTGTTCTAGTTTTAATTTGAATACTTCTAATTTAAGAAAAATGAGATGTTTGAAATGTCATCAAACATTCAGTATTATCACGGGCACTATATTTTCAAAGTCACAAACACCTTTAATATCTTGGTTTTATCTCATCTTTAGATGAATAAACACCAAACATGGAATTACATCAACTGATGTTGCAAAAGAATTGGGAGTGACCTTGAAAACAGCTTGAAGAATGGGTCATAAAATCCGAAGTGCCATTGCTAAACAAGAACCTCAATTCATTGTTGAGGGCATAGTGCAAATGGATGAAATGTATCTTTCACATATGGGTTTTAAAAAACAAGGAAGATCCTTGTTGAACAAAACCTTGATTGTTGGTATTTATGAAAAAACAACCAACAATCTGATTGTGAAAGTATTGAAAAACGCAAACAGTAAAAATCTTTTGCAGTTTGCAATAAACCACATTTCTTCAAAGTGTGATGTACATACTGATTCTTGAAAAGGATATCGCGATTTGAAATCGGTTTTCACTAAGCATGAAACAGTTAACCATCAAGATGGCTATGTTTCAAAAACTGGTGTAAATACCAACCAAATTGAGTCAGTATGAAAACATATACGAAGAACATTTAAAACACATATCAAAGTTGCAAAACATCATATTCATTTATATGCAAAAGAAGCTGCATATAAATTCAATAACATACCTAGTTTTGAAACTGTAATGCTATGTTTAATTTAAAAATGTGGGGAGAAGTCCGTAGATAGGCTTTTCTCAGCATTTATGTGATAAAATTTAAAAATAGTACATAAAGGGAGAAAAGCCTATATTTATTCAAGGAGGAAATATGAATCATCGTCAATTGTTAAATGTTAAAGCACAACCAACAATGTATGTTATAGGTGATAGTTTATCAGACACTGGAGCATTAGTTAGTGGCGCAACTGCATTATTTAAGCATTTAAAAATGCCTAAAATCGTAAAAATGTTACCACCATTTTATAATAATTCGTTCAGTAATGGTCCTGTAGCAATTCAAATTGTAGCAGAACACTTAGGAATAACCTTAACTTCAGGTTGAAAATTTGAAGTATTTGGTTTTAGTGATGAGCAAATTGGTAATAATTATGCCTTTGTTGGTGCATTAGCAAGTAAAATTAATGAATTTGGTGTTGACTCATTTATTTATAATCATTTTGATAGTTATCATCAAGTACAAGCGTTAGTGCAACAACATCATTTTCATGAAAAAGACTTAATTTTTATTGGCATTGGTGGCAATGATATTCTCCGTGCTATTAAAATTAAAGATTTAATTGAACAAGAAAAAATAATTGATAGTGCCATTGAGGCTTTAAATTACAATATAAAACTATTATTGGAAAAAGGAGCAACTAATATTATGGTTGCTAATGCTCCTGATATTAGTATTGTTCCATTATTTAAAAATAATGATACTGTTAAAACTCGTGCCTTAGCGTTAACTAAGAGATTTAATAGCGCACTATTTACGATGATTGATACAATTAATAATAAAAGTAAGACCATTGTTAAATATGATTTATTTACTAGTATGCACAATGCTATGAATAAATTTAAAAGTCTCAATGAAAATCATAATACGATTGATGGAGCAGTTAAAACTAACTTTAATTATTTTATTAAAGATGGTGTTATTACTACTCATTTTAATAAGGGTGTTAATGAATCTAACATTGATGAATATTTCTTTTTTGATGATGTCCATCCTAACAAATGAGTTCATAATTATATTGCTCAAGATATAATTGCCCTTATTAAGAATAAATAATCAAATCAATAATATTAAATTTGTTGTTTCACCAATTTTTAAATACCAAGGACAATGAAATAAAATAACAATAGTTTAGTTTTAGTTTAGGAATGAATACTACCAGTTGCTTATATTTTTAATTTTGTTTTAGTATAATGTTTATAAACTAAATATGGTTTTTAACTCATTTCTTGTTTTTACAAGGAAATGGGCTTTTTATTTTAAAGAAAAAGGATAAGAAATAATGAAAAGTAGTATTGAAAAAAGAAATTATATCTTACAAAGAAATCAAGTAAGTTTATTAAGAAAAAAGAAACGAAAAAAATATCAAACTATAGTTAAAGAAAAAACACCTTTATTAAAAATAAATACTAGAAAAGATGAAAATGCTTTAAAAATTGACTTAAAGCAAAGAGTAAATGAACAGGTAGTAAAAATTGAAAAACAACTGCAACAATTAGAACAAGAAAAAGAAAATTTAATGAAAGAAAAAAAGAAATGATGAAAGAATATTTGAACTACAGTTATTTCTTTAAGATTTGAAAATGAAAATTTTTTATTTTTAGAATTATTTTCAACAAAATCATTAAGTTTTTGTATTTGATTTTTATTTAGTTCATTTTCTATTTTTTTGTTTAAATCCCAAAAAACTTTATTTAATTCAAATTAAATAATAATTAATCAGATATTAGATGTAATTAATTACATAATTATAAGTTTTAAAAAATACTTTACAATAAAGGTAGGAAACAAAAATGAACAACTTTACCATTAATGAAATTGTAGAAAAATTTAATTTAAAAGTTCTACACGAAAATTCTAAAGAGCCTATCACTAAAAGAGTTATTTCTAGTATTGGAACTAACCGTGGTGGACTTGAACTAACAGGGTTTAAAACTAAACAAGTATCACGTAGCCGCAGAATTATTTTACTAAGTAGTAAAGAAAGTGAATATATCGCCTCTTTAGAAAAAAATGATTATAACAATCATTTTAAAAATATTTTAGAAGATCATATTCCAGGAATTTTTGTTACCCCTAATTTTAAATATATTAAAGAATTATGTGCTTTTGCCCAAGAAATCAATTCCACAGTCCCTATCATTGCTGTTCCATTTTTTACTTCAGAATTTGCTGCTACTGTTTCTATTTACATTGTTGAACGTTTAGCTGAAATAAAACGTGTTCATGGTACATTAGTTAATATTTTTGGTTATGGTGTTTTAATTATGGGAGAAAGTGGAATTGGTAAATCAGAAACTACTTTAGAATTAATTCGTAATGGTCATCTCTTTATTGGTGATGATAGCATCGATATTTTAAAGATTAATAACAAGTTAGTAGGCAAAGTTAACCCTCCTGTCAAAAATTTGATTGAAATTCGGGGAATTGGCATCCTAGATGTTACCAAAATGTATGGATATCATGTTATAATGCATGAGAGCCAAATTAATTTGATTATTAGTTTAAATCGAATTGAAAGTGAAGGCTGAAGTAAAATTGACCGTCTTGGTGACCAAAATGATTTTGAGACATATTTTGAAATTAAAATCCCTAAAACAATCATTCCTGTTAGCCCAGGAAGAAATCTAGCTGATTTAATTGAATCAGCCGTTATTAGTTTAAAATTAAAAAATGAAGGACAAGACGCTACAAGTCAATTTCAAGCACGTATTATTAGTGACTTAACAAAAAAATAAATAATTTATTCATTAAATTATCAAAAGGAAATATTATGTTTAATTTTTTAGGATACAATGATGCGATTGACGATATCCCAGGAACTAGTATTCACATTTATTCAATCTTAGTAGCAATCGGATTTATTGTTGCTATTGTTGCTTCATGAATTAAATTATATCGTCGTAATATTCCTACTAAAACCTTAGAGTGAGGTTGTCTAGTAATAGCATTATCTGGAATTATTGGTGCACGATTATGATTTGTTGTAAGCGATACTAAGGATATGGATACTATCCTTGATGTGATTGCTGTTTGACGTGGTGGTATGGCCATTGAAGGTGGTGTAACAGTTGGTATGGTAGTTGGATTCTTTATCTTCTATCGTGCTTCCAAGCAATTACAAATTTCTATGTGAGTATTTATGGATTGTATTATTCCTAATATTTTATTAGGACAAGCGATTGGACGATGAGGTAACTTCTTTAACCAGGAATTATTGGGTGCTAATATGGGACATCCATTTAGTTGATTACCAACATGAATGAATAATCATTTACATTATTCTGGTGATAAACCTGTTCCAGTTGAGGTTTATCGACAACCATTATTCTTGTACGAATCGATAATTTCGTTATTCGGATGAGGATTTTTAACTTTTTTTGTTCCTAAAGCTGGACAAATGTTTAGTAGAAAACCATGAAAACTATTTGCTGGTGAATTTGTTTCACCATTAAAAGCTAACCCTATTACTAAAAAAGATTACGTTTTACCATGAAAAGCTATTAAAAAGTATCATGGTTATAGTCAATTTAAAAAACAAGCATGAAATACTGCTTATTTTGATTTTAATCCAAATTCAAATATTGTGAAAAAAACATTAAAAAGTGTTATTATTAACAAGGAATATAAGCGAAATATCAAAGATAAAATCAAACAAAAATTTCAAAAATTTAAATATTACATGCAACCACATGCCAAACCTTTAACCGACGCATTTAATCCTAATCAATATCGCATAACATACACTGGTGTATGCGGAAGTCTATATTTTGCTTTTTATGGTATTATTAGAATGATTTTAGAACCATTACGTAATAGTCGTGATATTATGATGATTGGTAATGTCTCAATATCAATGTTATTATCAGCCATATGGGTTATTTTTGGTGCCACATTAGCAATATGTGCCCAATTTTTTGCTCCATCAAGATTTCGTAAAGGAGAATGATTGTATGAAAGATCATACTAAAGATAAAGTTAAATATGATTATGATTTAATAGTAGTTGGTGGAGGTCCTGCTGGAATGACCGCAGCTATTTACGCGCAAAGAGCTAATTTAAAAACCGCTATTATTGAAAAATATATTGTTGGTGGAAAAATGATTAAAACTTCAGAAATTGAAAATTATCCTGGTTATGATTATATTTTAGGGCCAGATTTATCAGAAAAAATGCAACAACAAGTAGAAAAATTAAAAGTTGAATTCATTTATGATGAAGTAAAAACTATTATTGATAATAAAAATCATACATCTAAAACAGTAGTCATGCTTTGTGGTAATAAAATTACAGCTAAAGCAGTTATCATTGCTACGGGTTCTGTCGAGCGTAAAATTGGTTGTCCTGGTGAAGAAGAATATGCTAATCGTGGTGTATCTTATTGTGCTGTTTGTGATGGTGCATTATTTAAAGGTAAAATCATTACCGTTGTTGGTGGTGGTTATGCTGCTTGCGAAGAATCATTGTATTTAACAAGATTTACTAAACAAGTTAATTTAATTCATCGTCGAGACCAGTTCCGTGCTGATGAAAAAACCGTTAATAAAATTAAAAATCATCCTAACATTACTTTAATTACAGATTATGTAGTTACAGAAGTAATAGGTGATGATTTAAAGAAAAAAGTTATTAAATTAAAAATTCAAAATGTCAAAACAAAAGTGATAAATGAAGTTGCTACGGATGCGTTATTTCCGTATATTGGTTCAGACCCGGTAACAAGTTTTGTTAAAGAATTGGATATTTGTGATAGTAATGGATACATTATTACTAATGATAAATGTCAAACAAAAATCCCTGGATTGTACGCTGCCGGTGATGTAATTGCTAAAAATTTACGACAAATCGTGACTGCAGTCAATGATGGTGCTATTGCTGCACAATATTTAATAAATTTTATTGATAATTTCAATGAATAAAGTGTACAATTTAGGAGGGTAGTAATGGTATCATTTACAACAACAGTTAAAGATGAAATTTGTCAAAAAAATTTTAAGCCTTGTTGTCAAAAATCCTTGCTATCTTCCTATACATTAATTAATGGAAAAATTATAAATCAGCAAGGTATAAATTCTGAGATTATAGTTCATAGTTTCCATAATCGAACAACGAGATTAGTGTATAAGTTTTTCAAAAATCAGTATCCAGATATCAGTTTAAAAATAATAGTAGATATTTTACACAAATTTGAACGCCCAAAGGTGTATAATATTCATATTAATAATAATGTTGATTTTATTATTAATGACCTTATGTTTTTAGAAAAACATCTTTATATTGATAAAGAAAAAAACCAGCAGCATTTAGTAAAAGAGCATTGTACTAGAGCATATATTGCCGGAATCTTTCTTGTAATTGGTTCAATCAATTCGCCTTCAACTTCTAATTATCACTTAGAATTACAATTTAGTGATGATTTGTTAGCAAAGAAAATTAAAAAGATTTTATTGCAAAACTTTAAATTAACTTTTAAATCAATAAAACGTCGTAATAAAACGGTGCTTTATTTAAAAAAATCTAATGCAATTTCTGACTTTTTAAAAATAATTGATTGTCCACAAGCAGTTTTCGCTTTTGAAGATAAACGTATATCGCGAGAATTATTTAATAATATTAATCGTTTTAATAATATTGACATTTCTAACCAACAAAAATCTTTAAATGCTGCAAATCAACAAGTTGAAATGATTAATTTTTTAAAAGACAAAAAAGTCTTTAGTGAATTATCATTGAAAACGCAAACTATATCAAATTTAAGGGTACAAAATCCAGAAGTATCACTTTTGGAATTATGTGATCTTTATCAAGTAGCAACTGGTTCTGTAATTACTAAATCAGGTGTTAACCATTTAATTCGCGAAATTAAGAAGAAGTATCAAGAGTCATTATAATTTATTATGACCAAAAATTTATTTTGGAGGAAAAAAATATGAGGAAAACCAATACAATTTTACACAAAAACCGTCAAGATGTTTTAAACGCTTTTGGGAAAAGAATGAAAGTTTTACGCAATCAAAAAGGTAAAAAGTTTTCACAAGAAAAACTTGGAGAAGCAAGTGGACTACATCGTAACTACATTTCAGATGCCGAAAGAGGAACAAGAAATGTTTCATTAGTAGCTATTCTAAAAATCATTCAAGGATTAGATTCAACTATTAGTGAATTCTTTGCACAAGGATTTGATAATGTTGATTCATCTGCCTTAATTAGTTTAGGCGATGCTATTATCGTTGAATAGTGAAAATTTATTAATATATGAACACCTATTTATATAATAAAGGTGTTCATTTTTGGTTAAGTCTAAGATTGTGTGTAAATTTAAAAAAGTAATAAAAAATGAGCCATATACCCCTCCTTATCAAATATAATTAGTTTGAAAATAAAAACTAGATAGGATGAGAAATATATGACTCCATTAAATTTTACAATAGATTCTGAAATAATGAAAAAATTTCTTTCAAAAGAGACTAAAAATGAAGGCATAAGATTGCTTATTGAATTATTTTTAATAAACTTTTCAAAAATCAATCAGATGATCAAATTGGTGCTAATAATTATGAACGAAATGAAGCAAGAACAGATTGCCGTAACGGTTATTATCAGCGTGATTTAAAATCTGTAAATGGAATTTTGAATTTAAATGTCCCTAGACATCGTAATAAATCTTTTGAAACTGAAATTTTCGAAAAGTTTAAACATTCAGAACAAGCATTATTATCTACCATGATGCAAATGGTAATTGACGGTGTATCAACAAGGAAAGTTGATAACATAACAAGAGAATTGTGCGGTATTAATTATTCTAAATCTACTGTATCTAATATTTGTAAAGAATTAACTGAAGTAATAGGCACATGAAAAAACCGTGATTTAAGCGCAAATTCCTATCCTTTTATAATTATTGATGGAGTACATGTTAAGGTTCGAGAAAATAATCCAGTAATCTCTAAAGCAGTTTTTATAGCCCTAGGTATAAATGACCAAGGTCATAGAGATATTTTAGGAATGATGGTTGGTGATTCAGAATCAGAAACTACATGAAGTGAATTCTTTTCTTCATTGAAAGAACGTAACTTAACTGGTCTTGATTTAGTTGTTTCTGATGCCCATAAAGGGTTAGTTAAAGCAGTTCAAAAACATTTTCAAGGCGTGCAATGACAAAGATGTCAAGCACATTTTATGCGTAATATCTTGGATAAAACACCTAAAAAGGATAGAGAAAAAGTCGAAAGAGATGTTAATGCCATTTTCAACGCTAGTAGTATTAAAATGGATAGAATGATTCTTAAAGAAATGAAAGATAATTATTCCCATCTTTTAGACTCGGCATTACGAATTCTTGAAAATGGATTTGATGATGCTTTAGCAATTTTAAGCTTTCCACTGTATTACCATAAAAAATTAAGAACTAGTAATCACATTGAACGCCTAAACCGTGAAATTCGAAGAAGAGAAGGTGTTGTTACCATATTTCATGGAGTTGATAGTGTATATCGAATAATAGGTTCAATTTTAATGGAATTTAATGAAAAATGAATGATAAATCGTGTTCATATTAATATGGACTAATATAATAATTTTAAAATTGAAAAGGCTTAAATTATTGCTTAACTACTTTGTATTAAAATTTTATTCTTTATAAATAACTGCATTTCTTTAAAATGACTTTTTGTTGTGATTATTTAGAAAAAAATAAGGCTTTTCTCCCTTTATGTACTATTTTTAAATTTTATCACATAAATGCTGAGAAAAGCCTATCTACGGACTTCTCCCCACATTTTTAATTAAACATAGCATTACAGTTTCAAAACTAGGTATGTTATTGAATTTATATGCAGCTTCTTTTGCATATAAATGAATATGATGTTTTGCAACTTTGATATGTGTTTTAAATGTTCTTCGTATATGTTTTCATACTGACTCAATTTGGTTGGTATTTACACCAGTTTTTGAAACATAGCCATCTTGATGGTTAACTGTTTCATGCTTAGTGAAAACCGATTTCAAATCGCGATATCCTTTTCAAGAATCAGTATGTACATCACACTTTGAAGAAATGTGGTTTATTGCAAACTGCAAAAGATTTTTACTGTTTGCGTTTTTCAATACTTTCACAATCAGATTGTTGGTTGTTTTTTCATAAATACCAACAATCAAGGTTTTGTTCAACAAGGATCTTCCTTGTTTTTTAAACCCATATGTGAAAGATACATTTCATCCATTTGCACTATTCCCTCAACAATGAATTGAGGTTCTTGTTTAGCAATGGCACTTCGGATTTTATGACCCATTCTTCAAGCTGTTTTCAAGGTCACTCCCAATTCTTTTGCAACATCAGTTGATGGAATTCCATGTTTGGTTTTTATTCATCTAAAGATGAGATAAAACCAAGATATTAAAGGTGTTTGTGACTTTGAAAATATAGTGCCTGTGAGAATACTGAATGTTTGAAATGTAATCAAACATCTCATTTTTCTTAAATTAGAAGTATTCAAATTAAAACTAGAACACCTAATACATTTGCTTTGTTTCAAACTTGCTATATATGCAAGACATTGTTTTTCAGTTTTAAAAGTATTATTGAACTCATTCAATTTCATTGTTTCCTCCACAAGTACATGTGGGGAGAAGTCCGTTTTTTTAACTTTAATATTCCGCCAACTGACTTTGATAATTTTGTTAAAGATGATGTTAGTTTACAAGAAATTTATGAATATATAACAAATAAAACAACTGCGTTTTTAGCAAAACAAAGTATTATTGGAAATATCGCTTGAGTTAATTCCAATCTTTCAAATTCAACACAAAAAAAACATTAGCAATAGTTCATACTTAATAATTACAAAGAAACAGATATATTTAGAAAGAATAGCATATATATGAAGATTAATATCAATGGTAATGCTTTTAGTTTTAGTTTTAATCCATCCAATAATTCTGGATGCGCATTTTCTATTACTAGTTCTGCCGATGCCAAGTGACCTTCTTAATTAAATAGTTAACAATGTTAAATAATAGTGTCATGATTTGATAATCATGACATTTTACTTTTCTTAACTTATATTTTAAATAAGGTAGAATGTTAACACAAAAACTTATCAATAATAATTCCAATTATATCATTACTAATGATACAATAATAACTATAATTAACTTATTAATTGATAACATTTAAATAAAAAATAGGAGTTACCATGGATAAAACAACAAACAATAACATTATTGAAGAATTAAAATGACGTAATATTTTAAAAGATATTAGTAATATTGATAAAGTAATTAACGCAGGTAAATTAGGCAAAGGAATCTATTGTGGATTCGATCCAACCAATGATTCACTACACCTAGGAAATTTATTACAAATTATTTTACTTCACCGTTTTGCTACTTTTGGTTTTCAACCAATTGCCGTAATTGGTGGTACAACTGCTATGATTGGGGACCCTAGTGGTAAAAGCAAAGAACGTACTTTATTGAGCGAAAAAGTTTTACAATATAATGTTAAACAAATTAAAACGCAATTGACATCATTACTAAACTATGAAAGCATTGAAAAGTTATCAAGTTTAGAACTAATTAAAAATTATCAACTATTAGATGATAAAGAATATGAAATATTAGAAATGGTTATCAAGAGTATTAACCCAAACAACCAATATCATGGTACATTAGTTGCTATCTTAAAAAATTTGCCATTACCATGAGAAGAATTAAATTTGCCATTGCCATTAATGAAAAAAATGTATGAAGTTTGTAATTTAGATTCAAAATGATTATTAATCAAAAATAATTTACCTAATGCTTCATTTAAAGAATTATTAAATTATTGTGATAGCTTTGTTCAAACTTGAATTGCTTTTTCAAGATTACCAATGGGAGAAGTTAATAAAAATATTAAACCATTGAAAATTGTTAATAATCAAACATGACTAGCACCATTAACTATTACTACTTACTTACGTGATATTGGTAAACATTTTACTATTAATCAAATGTTAAATAAAGAAATGGTTGCTAATCGTTTAGAAATTGGAATTTCTTATACTGAATTTTCATATATGGTTTTACAATCTTATGATTTTTATAATTTATATACACAAGAAGAATGTTATGTCCAATCAGGTGGTAGTGACCAATGAGGTAATATTACTTCTGGATTAGAGTTAATTAGGAAACAAAAAGGCGATGACCATAATGCTGCTGGCATTACTATTAACTTACTAACTAAATCTAATGGTGAAAAATTTGGCAAAAGTGAAAAAGGTGCTATTTTCTTAGATAAAAACAAAACTTCTGCTTACGAACTATATCAATTTTTATTTAATCAAGAAGATAAATATTTAGCAAGTTTCTTTAATTCATTAACATTATTTAATCAGCAACAAATAACGAGCATTTTAGAAATTCATAAAAGTGATATCAAACAACATTACGGTCAAAAAATTTTAGCAAGTTTATTAACAGTATTTATTCATAAATTAACAGGTTACTTTAGTTCTATTAATATTACTAATGCTTTATTTCATGATCGAATTCATCAAATGAAAGCTGTTGATATTTTACGAGTGTTAAAAGATGTTCCACATTTTGATTTAGCACGAGATGAAACTATCGTTGATGTGCTAGTTAATAATCAAATTTGTGCTTCTAAACGAATCGCAAGGGAATTAATTGGTCAAAATTCGATTATGATTAATGGTCAAAAAGTTAGTGATGTTAATTTTATGGTTAGTAAAAATAATGCTATTAATAAACGGTTAACTGTTATTAAAAAAGGAAAACGTCATTATTTTGTAGTTGTGCATCAATAGAAGGATTTAACTATGATTTTTGTTAATATATCACCGTTATTTTGAGATTTAATTGTTGTAGGAATACTAGTATTTGGCTTGGTTACTGGACTTTTTATTGGTGGTCGTGCATTAGTTTTTATTAGTTGTGGTAATTTATTAGCTATTGGATTGATGTTAGTATTTAAATCTTTACTACTAGGGTATTTTAAAATATGAATACTGCCGTTATTTAATATCGGACTTCTCCCCACAAGTACATGTGGGGAGAAGTCCGATAAAAAATTAACTGCGACCGTATGATTCAACAACTAATGCTTCATTAATATCAGTATTTAGTTCTTCACGTAATGGATGACGCACATATGTTCCAACAAATGATTTTTTGTTAAATTCAACAAAAGGCAATGTTGATGCATTTGTAGCAATAGCTTCAAGAATTTTTGCATTCTTTTGCGCTTTTTCCGTTAGGGTAACTTTATCACCAAGTTTAACACGATATGAAGCAATATTTACTTTTTTACCGTTAACTAAAACATGGCCATGGTTTACTAATTGACGAGCACCGTTTCTTGTTAAAGATAGTCCTAAACGATAAACAATATTATCTAATCTTGATTCTAAGAAAATTAACAAGTTAGTTCCAGTAACACCATGTGTATTTTTTGACTCATCAAATAAGTTTTTCATTTGACGTGCGTTTAAACCATAAGTGAAACGAATTTTTTGTTTTTCTTGTAATTGTAAACCAAAGTTAGAAAGTTTGATTCTTTTTTGCCCATGTTGACCAGGAGCGAAAGTACGTTTCTTACCTTTAGCAAATTCTTTGCCAGTTTCAAGAATTGAGAAGTTTAATCTTCTTGATTTTCTGAACACTGGACCTGTATATCTTGACATAATAAGTCCTCCTTGAGATTGTATACAAACACAAAGAGACTTTAATAAGTTCTTATTAAGACAGTTTACAGTTCGCCAGAACAGCACTGGTTACTATTGAAATTAGTAGAACTTTAGAGTTTTGCTAATAAAAAGAATAATCTTTGGGTAAACTATTTGCAACTTAATAATACTTATTTGCTGCTTTTGTGAATGCCTGTTAATTATAAGGTAAGTAGGTGTTTTTGTCAATAGGTGTAAATTAGATGTATTCCGTAACTAATTTGCTGTGTTGTTATCATTTAGATAACAGAAAACGATATGAACTATCTCTGTAATTAAAATTATGAATATTTTCTATAAAATTCACATTTAATATGTTAATATTACTATTTTATGAAAGTTGGGTGCTATATTTATGAGAAAGCAAAAAAAGATCAACATTACAGCTTGAGGTTTTATCATGTCAGTATTAGGCGCTGCCGTTGGTTTAGGTGGAATTTGAGGATTTCCTACGCAAATTAATAAACACGGTGGGATGTTTTTAATCCCATTTTTAATTGCCTTGATAGTTTGTGCCTTACCAATTTTATTAATTGAAATTAATTTAGGTAATAAATATCGAAAAAATCATGTTGATATTTTCACTGACTTAGCTAAAGTTCCAGGCACATTCTTTGGCTTTTTACAAACAGCAGTTGTATGATTAATGAGTGTTTTTTATAGTGTCTTAGTTGCTTGGTCACTATTGGCATTAGTTATGGCTTTTTTACCAGGTTTAAATCAAAACGGTTTTTTCTTAGATAAACTAATTGAACAAACTAATAGCAATCCTCAAAACTTCAGTCAACTAGGAAATATTAGCCCTTGAGTTTTAATCAGTTTAATTGTTGTGTGAATACTAACAGGAATCATTTTATTAGGCGGAGTAGCAAAAGGAATTGATTTAGCTAATAAGATTTTTATTCCTGGACTGTTTGTAATGATTGTCTTAATGATGATTTATGTTTTAACATTACCTGGTGCTACTAATGGTTTGCAAACAATGTTTGCTTTTCATGGTAAGTCATTATTAACAAGTAGTATCTGAACTGATGCCTTTGGTCAAGCATTCTTTATGCTTTCCACTTGTACTGGAGCAATTATTATCTTTTCTAGTTGTGCTACAGTTGGTAAAAGTAATACTAATAAAGGATTAATTATTATGTTTGGGACAATAGTGGTAGCATTACTAACAGCTTGTACTGTATTTGGCGCGCTTGGAGTTATTGCTCATCAGTCAGGTAAACCGATTGATGAAGTATTTGTGCCTGGTCCAACTTTAATCTTTCAAGTATTTCCTCAAATTTTTGCTATCATTACCCAACAAACAGGCTTATCGTTTTTGAGCCATATGTTAGCAGTATTCTTTTTCTTATCAGTGTTCTTTGCTGGTATATCTTCGTTAATTACCATGGCCGAAGCTGTCGTTAATCCATTAATTAGTAGATATCAAATTAAACGTTATCAAGCATTATTATTAACAATAATTAGTGGGTTTGCAATGGGAATTATTTTCTGTTTTAATAACAGTGGTTCGTTAATTGATGGTTTAGCCACTTGAGTTGCTGGAATTTGACAAATGATAATCGGTATCTTTGAATTAATTGGTACCATTCTAATTTGAAAATGTTATGATGACCTTGCTGAATTTAATAACAAGTATTCTGCTATAAAGTGATATAAATGATTTAAGTACTTATGTTTAATTGTCATTCCATTAATTATTTTAATTAATTTAATTTTTGCTTTCTATAAGTTGTTTAATGATATTAGTACTAACCCATTTGTCTTTTTAACCATTGGTGTAACAATGGGAGCAGTTAGTGTTTTATTATTTACTTTCATTTTTACTTATTACAATAATATTAAAAAAAATATTGTCAAACTTAATAATAAAATCTTGAAAGGAAAAGATAACTTAGAAAATAGCAATCTCATTGAAAATAATTAACTTTAATAATCAGTCTTTGTCTTAGAAAGACTGATTATTTTATTATTTGAATTGTAAATCTAAAAAAATAAAAAAAGGGTCATGTAAATTCTTTAGGCTTTTCTCCCTTTATGTACTATTTTTAAATTTTATCACATAAATGCTGAGAAAAGCCTATCTACGGACTTCTCCCCACATTTTTAAATTAAACATAGCATTACAGTTTCAAAACTAGGTATGTTATTGAATTTATATGCAGCTTCTTTTGCATATAAATGAATATGATGTTTTGCAACTTTGATATGTGTTTTAAATGTTCTTCGTATATGTTTTCATACTGACTCAATTTGGTTGGTATTTACACCAGTTTTTGAAACATAGCCATCTTGATGGTTAACTGTTTCATGCTTAGTGAAAACCGATTTCAAATCGCGATATCCTTTTCAAGAATCAGTATGTACATCACACTTTGAAGAAATGTGGTTTATTGCAAACTGCAAAAGATTTTTACTGTTTGCGTTTTTCAATACTTTCACAATCAGATTGTTGGTTGTTTTTTCATAAATACCAACAATCAAGGTTTTGTTCAACAAGGATCTTCCTTGTTTTTTAAACCCATATGTGAAAGATACATTTCATCCATTTGCACTATGCCCTCAACAATGAATTGAGGTTCTTGTTTAGCAATGGCACTTCGGATTTTATGACCCATTCTTCAAGCTGTTTTCAAGGTCACTCCCAATTCTTTTGCAACATCAGTTGATGGAATTCCATGTTTGGTGTTTATTCATCTAAAGATGAGATAAAACCAAGATATTAAAGGTGTTTGTGACTTTGAAAATATAGTGCCCGTGAGAATACTGAATGTTTGATTACATTTCAAACATCTCATTTTTCTTAAATTAGAAGTATTCAAATTAAAACTAGAACACCTAATACATTTGCTTTGTTTCAAACTTGCTATATATGCAAGACATTGTTTTTCAGTTTGAAAAGTATTATTGAACTCATTCAATTTCATTGTTTCCTCCACAAGTACATGTGGGGAGAAGTCCGATTCTGTATTGTAATTTCAAGTGCGAAAATTTAATAGGTATTATTTTAACCTTAGATTGAGACATTATCATAAGATAATGACAAAATTTTAAAAAATATTGATAATAGTTATTGCAATCATTATTGAACAAATATATAATATCTCTGTTGTCTCTTTTCGGGGCTATAGCTCAGCAGGTCAGAGCGCACGCTTGATAAGCGTGAGGTCGATGGTTCAAGTCCATTTAGCCCCACCATTAATTTAAAAACAACTTTATTAAATAAACATAACTGTTTGTTTTTTTTATAAAAAAACTTAATTTTAGATAAGAAAATGTGATATAAAAGATACTACCTGAACTATATAAAATTTTGAAGACCGATTCATAAATTTGTTAATTCTACAACATCGTGTAAAATAATATAGATATTGTGAAAAAACTTATTACAAATAGTTTTGTTCTATCTGAGTTAAGGTTAAGTCCCGAATCTTGTGTAAATTTATTTTTACAGATCAATATTTCTCATATCAAATAAATTTAGTTTAATTTATTGTACCATACTTAAAAGTTGGTAGGTTAATCTTATCTAAAATTAATTTTAAAATTCTTATAGTTAATAATTTTACAAAGTTTATAGGTTTATAAATTATTTTGGCTTTTCTCCCTTTATGTACTATTTTTAAATTTTATCACATAAATGCTGAGAAAAGCCTATCTACGGACTTCTCCCCACATTTTTAAATTAAACATAGCATTACAGTTTCAAAACTAGGTATGTTATTGAATTTATATGCAGCTTCTTTTGCATATAAATGAATATGATGTTTTGCAACTTTGATATGTGTTTTAAATGTTCTTCGTATATGTTTTCATACTGACTCAATTTGGTTGGTATTTACACCAGTTTTTGAAACATAGCCATCTTGATGGTTAACTGTTTCATACTTAGTGAAAACCGATTTCAAATCGCGATATCCTTTTCAAGAATCAGTATGTACATCACACTTTGAAGAAATGTGGTTTATTGCAAACTGCAAAAGATTTTTACTGTTTACGTTTTTCAATACTTTCACAATCAGATTGTTGGTTGTTTTTTCATAAATACCAACAATCAAGGTTTTGTTCAACAAGGATCTTCCTTGTTTTTTAAAACCCATATGTGAAAGATACATTTCATCCATTTGCACTATGCTCTCAACAATGAATTGAGGTTCTTGTTTAGCAATGGCACTTCGGATTTTATGACCCATTATTCAAGCTGTTTTCAAGGTCACTCCCAATTCTTTTGCAACATCAGTTGATGGAATTCCATGTTTGGTGTTTATTCATCTAAAGATGAGATAAAACCAAGATATTAAAGGTGTTTGTGACTTTGAAAATATAGTGCCCGTGAGAATACTGAATGTTTGATGACATTTCAAACATCTCATTTTTCTTAAGTTAGAAGTATTCAAATTAAAACTAGAACACCTAATACATTTGCTTTGTTTCAAACTTGCTATATATGCAAGATATTGTTTTTCAGTTTGAAAAGTATTATTGAACTCATTCAATTTCATTGTTTCCTCCACAAGTACATGTGGGGAGAAGTCCGATTATTTTTTTCTAAATAATCACAACAAAAAGTCATTTTAAAGAAATGCAGTTATTTATAAAGAATAAAATTTTAATACAAAGTAGTTAAGCAATAATTTAAGCCTTTTCAATTTTAAAATTATTATATTCGTCCATATTAATATGAACACGATTTATCATTCATTTTTCATTAAATTCCATTAAAATTGAACCTATTATTCGATATACACTATCAACTCCATGAAATATGGTAACAACACCTTCTCTTCTTCGAATTTCACGGTTTAGGCGTTCAATGTGATTACTAGTTCTTAATTTTTTATGGTAATACAGTGGAAAGCTTAAAATTGCTAAAGCATCATCAAATCCATTTTCAATAATTCGTAATGCCGGGTCTAAAAGATGGGAATAATTATCTTTCATTTCTTTAAGAATCATTCTAGCCATTTTAATACTACTAGCGTTGAAAATGGCATTAACATCTCTTTCGACTTTTTCTCTATCCTTTTTAGGTGTTTTATCCAAGATATTACGCATAAAATGTGCTTGACATCTTTGTCATTGCACGCCTTGAAAATGTTTTTGAACTGCTTTAACTAACCCTTTATGGGCATCAGAAACAACTAAATCAATACCAGTTAAGTTGCGTTCTTTCAATGAAGAAAAGAATTCACTTCATGTAGTTTCTGATTCTGAATCACCAACCATCATTCCTAAAATATCTCTATGACCTTGGTCATTTATACCTAGTGCTATAAAAACTGCTTTAGAGATTACTTGATTATTTTCTCGAACCTTAACATGTACTCCATCAATAATTATAAAAGGATAGGAATTTGCGCTTAAATCACGGTTTTTTCATGTGCCTATTACTTCAGTTAATTCTTTACAAATATTAGAGACAGTAGATTTATAATAATTAATACCGCACAATTCTCTTGTTATGTTATCAACTTTCCTTGTTGATACACCGTCAATTACCATTTACATCATGGTAGATAATAATGCTTGTTCTGAACGTTTAAACTTTTCGAAAATTTCAGTTTCAAAAGATTTATTACGATGTCTAGGGACATTTAAATTCAAAATTCCATTTACAGATTTTAAATCACGCTGATAATAACCGTTACGGCAATCTGTTCTTGCTTCATTTCGTTCATAATTATTAGCACCAATTTGATCATCTGATTGATTTTTTAAAATTTTATTTAAAAATAATTCAATAAGCAATCTTATGCCTTCATTTTTAGTCTCTTTTGAAAGAAATTTTTTAATTATTTCAGAATCTATTGTAAAATTTAATGGAGTCATATATTTCTCATCCTATCTAGTTTTTATTTTCAAACTAATTATATTTGATAAGGAGGGGTATATGGCTCATTTTTTATTACTTTTTTAAATTTACACACAATCTTAGACTTAACCTGAGTTAAAACATATTATTTTGAATATTGCAGACTACATTTAAGTTCAAGTAATATAATGTCACCAACCCCTGATACTAAAAATTAATCTGGTGCCAAAAATTCACCTATTAAAAACTTTTTTAGTCGTTATAACCGCAATGTAATAGTTAATCCTGAAGATGCTGAATATGCTATTTTAATTCGAGATTTTAGTAAAATCTTTAAAAAATTTAAAGCTGTTGACAATGCTACTATTAAAGTTAAAAAAGGCACTATTCACGGTTTTATTGGCCCCAATGGTTCAGGTAAGACTACTATTATTAAGTGTTTAGTTAGCGCCATGGTGGAAACAAAAGGTGACTTAATTGTTCATGGTAAACGTTCATGAACAGTTGAAGCTAAAAAACAAATCGGATATATTCCCAAAGCTGCCAGATTTCCCAAACGAATTACTACTTATGACTATTTAGTATCAATGGGTCAAATTAGTGGTTTAACTTATAAAATGGCCAAAACAAAAACAGAAGAAATCTTAAAGGGATTAGATTTATGAAAATTTAAAAAACGTAATCCTAATGCTTATTCTTCAGGAATGAAGAAAAAGGTATTATTAGCACAATCATTGCTTAATAATCCTGATGTTCTAATTTTAGATGAACCTGCTGCTAACTTAGACCCAACAGCCAGAACAGAATTATTTAATGATTTAAAAAATTACGTGACCAAGGAAAAACTGTTTTTATTTCCTCTCATATTTTATCTGAATTGCAACATCTAACTGATGAAGTTACTGTTTTAAACTATAGTAAGGTTGTTTATAGTGGTACTGTTAACAAGAGTGACAGCATGTATGAAATAAGCACTACTAATAGTAATGATAAGTTAATGAAAATATTATTAGATAATAAATTTCACACTGAAGTTCATGAACAATGTTTATTAGTAAATATTAAAACCGAAGTTGAAGTTGCTAAAGTCTTAGAACTTTCTTTTCATGCTCATATTATTATTACGTATTTAAAACCATATACCGTTGATTTGCGAGCAATGTATGAACGCATTGTTATGGAAGCCAAGCAAGGTAGCCAGAAAGGAGATAAGTAGAGATGCCAATATTTCGTTATACGTTTAAAAAAATGTTATTAACGCCATCGACTTGAATTATTCTTGTGATGACTGTTGCTTTTTTAGCACTTTTTAATTCATTACCATTGACATCACTTGGTAGTGATGTTATTAGTTATTTTTCAGCTGAAGGAGTGTTAATTTTTTATTTACCTATTTGAAAGATGTTAGTATTTCAAATATTTTTAGGTTTAATGTTGTTTATCTTTATTGCTGTTAAAGCAACGCAAGTATTTCGTGATGAAATTGATGATGGAACATTATTAATTTTAGTTTCAAAACCAGTTAGTAGAACTAAAATTTGAACAGAAAAATTATTATCTTTACAAACTATGATACTTTTATTTATATTTTTATCAATTTTCATTTCTGGTATTTTTATTGCCATTCCTGGCATTGGTTCAGGAGCTAGTTATAGTAAAATGTTTCCTTATATGTGAATTTTATTTGGTGTAGGCATTATTTTTGATTTAATTGTTTCATCAATTCCTATTTTATTATCATTAGTAATGAATGCCAAAGCTATTATTGCTATTATGATTGGTTTTGCAGCATTATTGCAAATATTATCATCATCTTTAATTATGAACCAAATAGCTGCACCAACTAATGAATATATGCAAGCCTCACAAGCTGCTGCTGTTTATAGCACTGCTAAAAGTAAACTTAATGCTTCAGATTTAACATGGTTAGATAGTTATATTGCTGATGGTACTACTAATACTAAAAAACTAATTACTGATGATCTTACAGCAATTTATACTTAATATATCAATGGTGTAAATTATCCTACTGATTATAATTATAAGTTAGAACAAGAATTTGTTACTAAAATCGCTAAAGGTGAAATACCACCAACAGGGGGTATTAATCTTGATTTAACTAAACATATTCTTGCTGTTGCTAACGTTTTTCGCCAATGAAACCAACAAAGTTTTAATCAATTATTAACTTGTGAACGTGTAGGGCCCCTTCCTACTGGTGGTTCTTCTAATGCTGGGCAAAATAAAGTTGATTACTCAGTTAAAGATATGATTGATGGTCTTACTGAAACAATTACGCAAAAAGAATATGAAGTTTCTAATAGTCAATTGTTAAAAACTAAAGTACTACGTTACTTAAAAATTTTTTATCATTTAGGATACATTTGAGATCGTATCTCAACACCAGATGGTGGACGTTTTATTGATTCTGGAAAATATACTAGCAATTATGACCCTTACTTATTTAGTTGAAAGAAAAATGCAAATGGCGAATATCAAGTAGATACAAGTAAGAAAGCTGATAGTAAAATTATTAGTTTCACTGCTGATTTAACTGTTTACCTTATTATTGGATTAATCTTGTTTGCTTCATCATGATTTGTTTTTAACCGTAAAGACTTTGCATAAATTACCAATAATTATCATTTAATATTTAAAACCAACAGTTTCTACTGTTGGTTTTTTACTTTATCTATATTCTAATTTTTCTTAATGAAATCATGTATTATTAATAATAATATAGTTTATTTATGAGGGTGAAAAAATGAAACATATTGGATTTAAAATTAGTAATAAATCACAACCTCATAAAGTTAGCAGTTTCTTTACTACTAAAAAATGATATTTATTAGCATTGATGGTTATTATCCCTGCTGTTTTACAACAAATATTATCAGCATCTATGAACTTATTAGATAATATTATGGTTGGTAATTTAAGTGATAGGTTTATTCCAGATTTAAACCCCATGAATGCTAATATTAAAACTATTTTTACTGATTTAGGGTTATGAGAAAAGAAAGATTGATGGGTTAATAATGGTTTAGAACATTTTTTTCAATTACATTATTCAGCAGGTCAAATCGCCGTATCGGGAGTTACAGGTTCTAATCAAATCTTTGTTATTATCTTTGCCATCATGGGTGGTTTTATTAATGCGGTGGGCATCTTTGGTGCCCAGTTTTATGGTGCTGGTCGATATGGTTCTTTACGACAAACAGTACGAATGAAAATTATTTTTGGTTTCTTAGTTGGGACATTAGTTATTATTTTGTCTTATACGATTGGAACTTATTTAATCTCTTATACAACAAGTCCTGCAACAGCTTTGGAGAAGTTTAATGAATTGTGTAATGCTAAAGGTTTAGCTAACAATGACATTGAGCATTTAAAAAATATTCTTGATTATAATAATCCATATGTTACAAATGATATTACTAACTTTATAAATGCTAGAGGTATTGCTAAAGATGATGTGCAATTTACACAAATCATTTTACGTTACTATGAATATCGTTCTGCTCAATTAGCTACTATTCAAGGAGCTAGTTATAATCAGTGAATTGTCTTTTCTTATCCGTTGTTAGGAATTAACTTTGCTTTTGTTTCAGTATTTCGTGAAACCAAGCATGGTTACATTCCGTTATTTTTAACATTCGTATCAGTAATCATTAACTTTTTATTAAACTTAATTTTAATTAATGGTTTAGGTGCGATTGGTGGAATTGGCGCTAGAGGTTCAGCAGTTGCAACATTAACAGCACGGATTGTGCAACTGGCATTAATTAGTGGCTTTGTGATGTGGAAAAAGTATGAATTTCAACCTAAGATTTTAAAAATGTTTAAAATTAGACGTGATTTATTTAAAAAGATTTTAATTAAAGCATGGCCATTAATGTTGAATGATTTATCATTTGCTATCGCTTCAACGATGATTATTCGTTTAATTTCGCAATGAAGTTTTGACGCATTAAGTGGTTCAGCCATTGCTTCAACAATTAATACTATGTTTTATACACTTTATATTGGATTTGGTATTGCCTCCTCGGTGTTGATTGCTAATCGGTTAGGTGCTAATGATATAGTTGGTGCTAAATATAATGCCAAACATTTAATTCGATTAGGATTTATGGTGTCATTAGGCTTTGCTGGTTTACTAGTACTTTCTTCATTCTTTTTACCACAATTATTATTTAGTGCTACAAATGAAGCTTTACGAATTTCTAGTTGAATGATGCGAATTGATGCTATGGTATTTAGTGCATATACTATTTTATATACTTGTATTTATGCATTTAGAGCTGGAGGATTAGGAATTACAGTTTTATTAGTAGACAGTGGTTTTACTTGAATTTTTACAGTTTTAGCTTTATTTTTACAAGTAAAATATAATCCTTTAGATATTATTTTTATTTATGGAATTATGCGTACTGCTGATGTGGTGAAAATGATATTAGTATGATTTATTTATCATTATGGAAAATGAGCACGAAACTTAGCTGGTAATATGAACAAACCATATCCCGAAACACCACCACCAATTGTTATTGTTACTAGTGAACAAGGAAAATCTAAAGATAAAATGAAGATTGCTAACTTTTAATTTAAAAAAACATTAAGGGGGTTATTAAAATATGAAAAAAATACTAAGTATGTTAGGAACAACTTTTTTAAGCATAATAACTAGTATCAGTATTGTAGCATGTGATAAAGGAGAAAAACCAATTTCACCATCAATAAAAATTGATATTTCAAATAAAATTCCAAGCATTATAAATTTAGACCAATTTGTAACAAAAAATGTAGTTGTATTTAAAATTGAATTACAAAAGCAATTAAGAAAATTAAATGAATTAAAAACAATTCAAATTACTGATTATGATATTTACAAAGCTGGTGAATATATGATTGATTTACAAACTTGAGATATTTTTCATAATTCTTCATTAGATATTAAAATCATTGCTAACGGTAATCACTTTGTTGGTACTGCCAACAATATTATAGTTAACTACAGCTAGTAACTTTTAAACTAATTTAGTGTTATTATATAAATTTTTCTATTAAATCTTCAATAATTTGTTAGTTTGTAACTAAATTTATAAAACATTATAAAGTGTTAATAATATTAATAATCAACACCCATAAATTTATTTAACCAATAAAAATTGCTTAAAATTCACTATATATATGTTTTTTTATAGAAAAAAACTAGTTTATCACTACTTTTTACAAAAGCAAAGACAATTTCCTTATTTGGGTCATAACCATCTTATAACCTTTTTTATGATAAAATTCATTATATATAGTTGTAGATGTTATGAGGTTTTGTTATGGAAAAACAAATTATTGGGCAACAAAATAATACTACTAACATAGACCCAACTACTGAAGTTGTCACAACAGTGGTTAGAAATAATATTAAAGGTTTTATTCGCGGTGGTATTATTATTAGTTCAACATTAATGAGTATTACCTTTATTGTTGGTTGAATATTATGATTAACGGTTTTTAAAAGTAACATTGAAGAGATAATTACTATTGTTAATACAGTAATTACTAAGAAGGGTATTAACTTTGATATTACATTTCAAAATTTAACAATTGCTATTTTAGGTATTGCAATTGTCACATTAGGAATTACTACTTTTCCCTTCATCTTTTTAAAAAAGAAAAGTATAGTTACATTAATTTTAGGAATTTTAATGCTCGTAATTTCAACATTATTAATTACTGGTGCTGTTTTATTTGGTATTTTTGGTTATTGTGAATTTTACAATTATGTTGTTAATAAAGATAATATCGTTGATATTTTATTTTTTGCTATTCCTATAGGTTTGGAAATGCTTTATTGTGTGGTTTTAGTGATATTTTGTACATTATTAATCTTTACAAGTTTTAGAAATAAGAAAAAGATGTTTGAATTAGAAATTCCCGTTGTTAACAAGGCTAAGGAAAACAAGTCATTAGTTAGTCAAGGCATGTCACTTTTTTCAGAACCAAGTTCGCAACCAATACCATTTGTTGAACCTAAAGCAGAAATGGTAGCTACAGATGCCAATCATATCACTAGCGGTCAAAGTTCACCAAGTACTCCTGTTGGTCAACAAGGGATTAATATTATTATTACTAATAACTCTTCTTTACCTCAATTTCCCACTCAATCCCCAGTACCAGTTATTCCAATAGTTCCAAATACTCCTGTATTTAATCAACAACCTCCTTCCCAACCATCAGTAGCAGTCCCAAATACTCCTGTATCTAATCAACAATCTTCTCAACCATTGCTAGCAACAGGTGAAATGGTATGGTCTAGTCAACAAATTGAGGAAGTATGAAATAAAGGTGAAATCATTCGTAATTTTAACCCTTCACTCTATCGTAAAGATTATGCTGGTGCTTTAATGTACAAAAATAGTTTCCTTAATCATGTTCGTTTAAACGATGATATTAAAAGTTTTAACTGAACCATTATTCATCAAAAACCGTTATCATCTGGGGGTACTAATACTATTAGTAATTTAGTACCTTTAAACAATACCAACGCTATTAGTAAAGCAAATAATTATCCGAAATGAAAAACAACTGTCACTTATAATGGTAAAGAAAACGTTTTTAAAGAAAAATCTTGAAAAGATAAAAAATAAAACTTGGTTATCATTAGTTAAATTTAATATTTTGTTTGGGGGCGTAACAAACTTCCGTAGTCATTATTCTATTATCAATAATTTATCTTTAAAAGACTCAATTCCTTTTTTATTAAAATACAATTAGCACAAAAGACGAGAAATAAGTATCGTCTTTTTTTGTAATTGTAAGATTTGCAAATTTTATAACCGTCTTTAGTACTATTATCAACACGTGCTAGGGACATAAAATAGTGAACCATAACACAGTTGTTCAAAATAGTGGCTAGCATGTGGACTTGCATGTAAAAATAAAAAGTGGAGTGATACCTAATAAAATATACTAACCATGAATAATGGTAATCCTTGGGGTGGGAGCGGATTGGCAACTAGTGTATATAGACCCGTTTTGGGGGACGTACTGTATTAGTTCTTAATTTCACCAACACCAATACCGCCACCCCCAGTGAGCGGTTGTTTGGTAGGTGTTGGTGGTAAATTTAAAAAAATTTTGTGGCCGAGAAAATAATTTTTAAACTTGTAAAAAAATTAAGCAGGGCTGGTTCAATATAAATATAACTTGCTAAATGCAAGTTATTAAAAATTGAATCAAATGCCTTAATGTTTTTTAAAATTTTCAAATTATTTACGAGGCCAATTTTCCTAGCAAAAATTAATAATATTAGTGTTATAGAATTGAATTTTAATGAAAGGATAATAAATAATGGAAAATAAAATTATTGAATATAAAATAGGATTAATTAAACATATTGATATTTTACAAAAAGATAATTTAGTTTGTGGACATAAAGAATTTATTGAATAATGTAAATACTGTTGAGGTAATTGTTATTTAGAAATTATTAAAACAATTCTTAGAGGTTAATTTGATTAATGCAATATGACTTAATTATCGGAATTGACCCCGCAGGAATTGGTAATAATGGAATTGTTATATATTCAAGCGAAACTAATAATATTATTTTTAATGAAACATTTAAAACAAAAACTGTTCTAGAAAGTAAAAATCTATTTAAAGAATACTTTTTAATAATTAAACAACATTTTGAAAATAAAAAAATCTTAGTTATTGTAGAAAATTTCTTTTTAAATTCAAAACAATTATTAACTAATCCCCTAGCAACACCGAAAATTATTGGTGCTTTAATGGTATTAATTCAAGATGTAATGAATTGAGATTATCAAGAAAGTGAACCAAAAAACAAAAATAAAATAGAAAATTATAATGGAAATATAAAATTTACAAAACATGAACAAGATGCTTATAAGCACATTCAATATTATTTAAGGAACTAAAAAAATGAAAGATAAAGTGAATTACATTAAATTAACAGTAAAACTTAGTAACAGTATAGAAGCAAAATATCATGAGAAAGTTAATAAAGAATTATATTATACTGTTCGTGCTCAATGAAATGGATTAAACTATGTTACCTTAATTTTTAATAATCCCAAATTTTATAAACGATGTATTTTATTAAACAAAAATGATGAAATTATGGTAACTGGACAAATCTTTAATACTTTAAATATTCCAAAAAATCGTGCATTTTGTTCCATTAATGTTAAATGATTTAAAAAATGAAAGGAATAAATATGATTATACTACCTACTTTATTTGGAAATAAAGATGAGATTGAAATATTATCACCATCTCCGCAGGCACTTCATACACATAATGATATTAGAGCAATTATCCTGATGAAATATCCTAATGTTAAATCAAAACATATAGTTATTTCTGACCCCGAAGATAATGTTGCTTTAATAGTTGGTGATAATGAAGTCTATCAAGGATGAGTCAAAGTTTGAATTAAAAAACAAACTTAAATAATACAGAAAAATAGGAATGGGAGGTTAAAAATATGACTAATTATTTACTTTCAATTAATCCAAGTATGAAAAATACTGGGTTTACATTATGAGAAAATAAAAAACCAATATTAATAACTAGTCTTAATTTTTCTAAAAAAGATTATCATTATTTTACTGATTTTATTAATATAGTTTTTCTACAATGTCAAACTAATAATTTAGGTTTAATTGATGATAAAACAGATTATAGTTTATATTTAGTAATTGAACGTGGTATATTTAATCCAAAATGGGTCGTGGTAAAGAAACATTAGATCATTTAAGGGGATTTATAGCTGGACAATTTAATAAATTATTAACAAAAGATATGTTAATAAGTCCAAGTGAATGAAAAAGTTGATGAAGTAAAAGTATTAATGAAGATATTATTAAGTTTGATTGAATAGGAATTGGTCCACGTGCTTGAGATAAAGAATTATCATTAGAAATAGCAAATTGATTAATTAAACAAAATAATTGAAATATTGAAATTAATGACCATGACCAAGCAGAAAGTTTATTAATTGGTTGATATTATTTGAATAAGGAAGTGAAATAAAATGACAGTATATTGATGTAATGAATGTGAAAATGACTATATACATTGTGAATGTAGAAACTCTAAAAATTGAGAAAAATTAGACTAAAGGAAAAAAGAAAATGAAAACTAAATTAAAATGTATAGTTAAAAATTGAAAAAAATAAAAGAAGAGAAAATAAGGAGTAAATAATGAGAAATATGAAATTTAAATTTATAAAAGGAGAATAAATATGGAAACAAATAATTATACTTTAACTAAATTAATTAGAACAGGTATAAGTCCAATTTCAGCAATGATTGGAACTAGTGCTTATTATGGACAATTAATAGGTAATCCAATATTAGGTTCAATTAATAGTTTATTATTTGGTAAAAAATTAGGTTTAGATATATGAAATTTAAATCAAAGACCTTCTTCTAAAACTAAACTAATTAATAGTTCTAAAAAAATATTATTAGGTTTAGGAACAATTGGGTTAGCAAATTATACTAAATGAATAGAAAATAATATTAATCCAACTCCAATTCCAACTACTACCACAGAAACACCACCATGACCATTAATGGTGAATGAAAATAATAATCTTAATAATTGAATGGATTGAGATACTTATATTTCATTAAATGCTTATGGTATTTCAAATCTTATAGCAGGAATTACATAGTTAATACCTAATAAATTTGAAACTATTCGTAAAGTAGTAAATATGGCAAATGGTGGATGTTTAATATCAATTGGTGTTGCTATTGGTATTAATAATGGTTTTGATAATGCAAGTGCTATTCCTACTATTATTGCTGGTGCAAGTGAAATTACACATAGTTTATTACCGATAGAAACAAATCATGATAGAGAAATGCAAGAAACATCATTTACTAATGAAACAGCAAGATTAATTAATAATGATATTGATAATAGATTTCTTCTGCAAGGGAAAATGCTAACCCTTAATTATAATTTTGTGATATAATATAATTATAAAAATTAAAGAAATAAATATATGAACTATTTAATAAAGTTTTATAAGTTATTGTTGTCAGACCTAACTTAAAAGTTATATTAAGTATATCATAAATTTTTGTATTTTAAAACAAAATTAAGGAGATTTTTATGTGCAAAATGAAAAATTAAGAACAATTTTTAATGATGCAAAAGTATTAAAACAAGAATTAGTAAATTATTTTACTCATTGTGAAACTAATAAAGAAATTCCTACAAAATTAGGTATGTTAATTTATTTAGATATAACTGAAAGTACTATTAGAACTTGAAAACAAAAGAAAAGAAATACTTTTTTACAACAAATTAATTGAGCACATTCTCAAATTGAACATTTAAATTTACAAAGATATTTAACTTCAAATGCAAATACTTCATCATGATATTTAGAGAGAGCATATGTTAATAAATATCATTTATCTACAAAAATTGATATAAAAAGTAACGATAACGTCGCCCCTATAGCAATTAGTTTAGAAAATAAAGGTAAAAATAAATGTTAAATAATTTTGGTTATTTATTAGATATTGCTAAAAGAATGTATTTAAAAAAATCTTTAAATATTACTAAAATTAAACAATTAGGTTCACGTAAATCAGGTAAAACATTTAGTGATATTGAATTCTTAGGTATTTTATTAATGTTAGATAATATTAAAGTACATGCTTATTTAATTCGTAATATGTCAAAACAATTAAATGATAGTTGACAAGAATTAAAACAAATTATTAAAGCAACATATCCAACAATTGATTTTATTATTAGTGAAACTAAAAAAACTATTGAATTTAATGGTAGTAAAATAACTTGTAAATATTTACATGCACAAGATAATAGTAATGTTAAATTAACTGGTTTAGCCAGTAATTATTTATATGATTATGTAATTATATGAAGTGATGAAAGATATGAAATTACTGAAAATGATTATCAAGATTTAAAAGATGCTATTCGTGGTGCAAAACAATTATTAGAAATAGAAAGTTGTAATCCTTGAAGTATTTTAAATGAATTTATTAAAAAAACTATAAATGCTTCTCCCCAAAATGAAAAGCAAATTATTAATGAATATGAACAATTTACTATTATTGATAATACTATTTATCATTATCAAAATTGAAAATTAAATACTTATTTAGAAGATAGTGATAAATATCAATTATTAGAAATAGAAAAATTAGACCCTATTAGTGCAAGAGTTAGAAGTCATGGTTTAGTAGGTTATGAAAGTGGGGGTATATATTCACATCTTATTCATAAAATTAGTAGATTATTACAACCTAGTTATAGATTTAGTGCAGGTTTAGATTATGGTTTTAAAGATGATGCTATGGCATGTGTATTATTAGGATTTGATTATGATTTTAAATTTGTAAATGTTATTGATTGTTTAAAAATAGAAAATAAATTAGTTAGATATGATAATAAACAATTAGCAAGATTAGTAGTTGAATTTTATATTAAATTAGCAAAAGATTATAACTTATTATATGAATATGGTTTAACTGTATATTGTGATTTTAGTAATTATACTTTTATTGAAATGTTAAATGATACAGCAATTAAATATAAGGTTCATACATGGCTTTATTTTAAAGATTGTGTGAAATTAAGACTTGAGTTTAGAATTGGTAAAAACATTGCTTTAATGGCAACAGAACGCTTAAATATAAGTATTCAAGCACAATTATTATTAGATGAATTTAGACTTGCTGTTTGAGACCCTAAAAGTATTAAACAAATACCATTAGCAGGGAATGACCATTTACGTGATGCATTTGATTATGCTATTGAACCATATATTAGAAATTTAAGTGCAAATATAAATCCTTATTTTGAAAGGAAATAACATATGAGTAATACAGAAATATTAACATCAAAGTGATGTATGCTTAATTTAACAGAAATGATTGCTAATCATGCTTCTAAATTACTTTGGGGTAATGGTTATACTTTAACAAGTGAACATCAAGAATATAAACAAGCAATTGAAAAATTAAAACAATGAAATAATTTAGATTCATTATTTTATCAAGATTGTCATATTAAATTCTGCTTATGGTTATAGTATTACTCAAATTGATAAAACTAAAACTGGAAGAATATCTTTAAATTTTGCTCAACCATATGCTCAATCAAGAGTAGCAAGAGTATTAGAAACTGAATATAGTGCAAGTACATGGTCAAGATTACAATATGATGACCAAAGTATATATGTTAAAACAACATATACTCAAAATCAAATCATAAGATATTTTACTAGTGATACAGTTACTTTAGATGGTTTACAAGAAAAAATAAGTAAAGATTTACAATTACCATTAATAGAAAATCATAATTTAGGTATTATACCAGTTAAATTTATGCAAAATTTACCTAAAAAGAATTTCTTTGGTGGAGTAGTTGGTGATTATTATCCAGATACAACACCTATTAAAGATTTACAAAAATTATTAAATAAAACCTTTGAAAGTATTGACCATGAACTTGAATTTAATATTACTCGTGTATTTTTAGATATTACTGAACAAGAAATAAATCAATCTAAAACTGCTTTTGATTTAAAGAAATTAATAGGTAAATTTATTTTACAAGCAAATTTAAGAAGTATGGGAAGTACTAGTGGTACACCACCAATAGCAATAATTCAAGGTAATCCAATATTAGATAAATATGGTGAATTTATACAATTTATTATTGATAAAGCATTTGAAGGGGCTGGATATAGTCCAGTAAATGATACTACAAGTCAAAAAACAGAAGCAGAAGTATTAATTACTAATTCAAGAGATATGGAAACTACAAGAATTAAACGTACTTTAAATCAAAGTGATTGAAATGAAATATTTCAAAGATGTTTTTTATTAATGGGATTAGATGGTGATAAATCTAAATGAACATTTGAAATTAAAGAAAATACTATTACAGATAGATTAAAATCATTAGAAATTGATGAAGTAGAATTAAGATTAGGAATTACTAATATTAAACGTATTATTGTAAAAAGATATGGTGTAAGTGAAGAAGAAGCAGAACAAATTATTGATGAAAATAGAAAATATCAAAAAGAAGAAATTAAATTTAATAATCAATTAGTAAAAGATGTTGATGGAGAAACTAAAAATGGGAATGATACCGAAAATAAATCATCAATTAATTAAAACTGTTTGAAAAAGTACAGGTGAAATTGAAAAAGATTTTACACAAAATAAAGATTTACAATTTCGTATATGTCCATTTACTATTATTTTAGGTGCTATAAATTCAACAGAAACAGGTTATAAACCCCCAACTAGTATTCCTAATGACTATACATCATTTAGTAAAATCTTTACTGGTAGAGAAGCAATACAAGCAGTTTGAGACCATTCTTATAAACCAATAAATATAAGTGGTGATATTAAATATAAGCAATTACAAGTTGGTGATGTATTTTATGGGAATATATTATCAGACCAATTAGGTATTACTTATTCAGCAACTCCCGCAAATAATGCATTTATTCAAGAACAAGCAATTAAAAATGTAGTTATTAATATTCCAAATGAAGAAAAGAATTTTGATTTTATTAATAATATTGTTTCAAATTTATATAAATTATATATGATACCAGAAGTTAATAAAGTTAAAAATACTGATAATACTTATAAAGTTGATAGACAATGATATATTCTTGAAGTTGCTAGTAAAACTTATAATAATGAAAATAAAGAACTTGCTTTTATTCAATGTACTTTTAGTTCATTAAATGATAAATTAGCAACAAGTGGTTTAGCAATTAATCAATATGTACAATTAGGCGCACCAGGTGACCCTGTAGCATTACCAACTTTAGATGAAAATAATAATATTATTTTAGATAGTAATTATTTAACACCATTACCAGTTACTCATTGTCAAATCTCTTTTTATGGTTCAGTAAAACCAATTAGTATTGCTTTATGGGGTAGAGATATTGACCATAATCCTGATAATATTAAACAACATAAATTTCAACAATTTCCAACTAAACTATTATTTCCATGACAATATCAATGTTCAACATATGACCCTATAAGTTTTCAAGCATTACCTGAAACAAATTATATATTAACTGTTCAAGGTCAATCAGTTATGGATAGTTATCAAGATTGACAAAAAGTAATTGCTCCAAATTATGATGATGGAGCGCTTAAACATTATGAAGGACATTTAAAAACTAATGTCAATAAAACTAAAAATACTAATAAAGTTGATGTTTCTAAAAGATTAGTAAATTATTGAGATGATAACTTTTTAAATAGTGCAGAAATTGAAGATTATAATTATGCAACAGCAGGTAATCCTTATTTTCAATATTATAATAAAAATACTAAAAAATTTATTGGCAATACTCATTATAATATGAATAATAATAAATTTAAACAATTAAATACTATTAATGCAATGCATTATTTTATATATAATCCTTTAAACGAAATACCTTTAACAGAACGAGAAACAATTAAAATTAATCTTAATACTATACCAATATTTGGGTCATTTATGAATGCTTTTGTGGGTGGTTTAGATATTGGTGCTAAATTATCAAGTAATTTATTAATACCACAATTTCCTTATATTAATGGTTTAATATCTGCTGAATTATATAGTTTTTATACAACTTTACTTTATAGTTCACAAAGTACTAATCCTGCATTAATTCCATTAGATGTATTTAGAAATGATACACCAGATACTATTCAATCAGTATTAGGTACAGCAAGTCATATGACATCATTTACATTTAATTTAACCGATAAAATGACAATGGCAAGGTTTGATATTAATAGTCAATCATTAATCTCTAATATTGACCAAGAAACAGTTAATTTAGGGCAAATAGAACCTATAAATAAAAATTTAATTAATTTACTTCCAATAGCAGATGTTGACAAACCTTTATTACAAGCACCAGATTTTACAAATAAAAATATAGTAAAATGAGCAATTGATATGATTGATATTAAAGTAGTTGGTAAAAGTAATTTTAAAATAACATTTTATTCAATGCCTGATAATAGAAATGGTGCTGTTAATGATAATTTTGCAATTTGAAGTGGTACTTATCAAACAGTAGGTAAAGCAAGTAATAATAGTAGATTAATTCAAAATACATTTTTATTAGCAAATAATACTTTTAAATTTGATACACCTTTTAATTTTCCAAAAGCAATAATTCCACCACCATTAATTGAAAGAGCGCACCCAATATTTATTGATTTAAGTAATCAAAGTAAATATGGAATTGTTAATAATATTAATGGTTCAGCACCAAATGAAGGTCAAGAAAATTTATATGAAATGAGAAAAAGACAAGGTGCAGCTGGTAGTTTTGATAATTTTACTAGAACTATTACAATAGATATTTTAGATTATGGTTATACTTCAATTTTACGTTTTAAAGAAGATTATGAAAGTTTAACTTTTAATTTTTCATTAACAGTAAATGCTATATGACGTTATAATAATGTTCATAGTACTTATACAAATTCTAAAAATTATTTTACACCAATAACAATTTCTTTAAATCAACTTGCTTCAATTAATCCACGTTTAAATGGTTCATTTTTTGATAATAATAATGAATATAATAATAATTCAGGTGGTCATAGTGATGCTAATGATAATTGACTTTTTAATATAAATAATACTATTACTCCAACTTTATTACCAAGTCAAAGCGCAACTTTAAATCCTAGTTCATTAATAAATTTAACTTATGTAAATAATTTAATTTGAACAAATGATAGTCCAACTAGTGGTTATACATTACCAAGTTCAGTTTGATTTAAAATTATTGCATTTAATAATACTACAAATCCAGCACGTCCAAATATTATAACTATTACTTATCAATTTATAGCGACATTTGATATTGAATATACAGATATTGCAAGTCAAATTCATTCTGCTAATTGAAATTTACAAACTAAATCATTGGTAATTAATCCAAAAAGTTCAACATAGAAAGGTGGTGATGAATTTATGTTAAATGAAAATGAAAAGAAAGAAGGTATAGATATGGAAGAAGAAACAAAAAAAGAACAAGAAGAAATTCAGGAACTTAAAGAAGAAGAAAAACCTGAAGTAATTGAAGAAACTAAAGAACCAACTTTAGAAGATAAATATAAAGAATTAGAAACAAAATATAAAGAATTATTTAAAGAAAAAACTGATAAAGATAGAGAAATTAGACATACAGAAAGTTATAAAAAATATGATTTATCGCAAGAAAATATTAATTTATTAAAAAAATATCTTGGTGATAAAGAAGATATTGATGAAGAATTATCAAATTTAAATAAAGATTTTCCACATTTATTTAATAAAACTAAAGATACAAATATTAGTAATTCTTTAAATGTTAAAGATAAATTTAAAGAAGATACATCAAATGAAATTGCAACAAATAAATTAGGAATGGTAGGTTAAAAATATGGCAATTATTACAACACAATCAACAACAATTAATGACCCTAGTACTGTTAGTGGCAAAGCAGATTTAAGTGTTAAATATATTAAAAATTTAAAAGTTTTATTATCAAAAAGAGTATCATTAATTAATGCTACAACCGAAAATAGAGAACAATTAGATTCAGGTACTGCTATTTATAATGTTACAAAACGTAATATTACAGATGATTATTCATCAGGTGCAGGTGCAAATGATGTAACAGCAATTAGAACTGTACAAATTCTTTTAGATAAAAGTAAACAAATTGAATTTGAATATGAAACATTAGACATGAAAAGATATGGTGCAAAATTTGAAGAAGGTGCTATTACTATTGCTGATAGTTATGTTAGTGGCTGAATTGATGGAAAAGCAAAATCAGTAGAGATATATTTAGTTGCTAAATTATTAGCATTAGGAGTTAAAACAGCAAAAGAGAATGGCATTATTAATATTGCTTTACCAAGTAATCCAAAAATAGATGATTATAGAATGTTATTATGATTAAAAATATCAAATACATTAGCAACATTAAAAGCACGTATTAATGATGAATATATTGGTACATATGAAGAAGATTATACTTTATGAGTATCTAGTTTTTTTAAACCATTAGTATTATTAGCAACTACTACATTAGGTAGTGATAGTGCAAGTCAATCATTAAAAGATGGTAAAATTGTAGAAATTGGTGGTATTAAAATTGTAGAATGTCCATGATTAGGTAGAAATTATCCAACAGGAGTAATTGATAAAAAAGAAGGATTTAATTTTTTAGGCTGTGATGCTGTATTAGTACATAAAGAAGCATTAGCATTTCCATTTAATCGTGGTCAAGATAATACTTTTAGGCTTTTCTCCCTTTATGTACTATTTTTAAATTTTATCACATAAATGCTGAGAAAAGCCTATCTACGGACTTCTCCCCACATTTTTAAATTAAACATAGCATTACAGTTTCAAAACTAGGTATGTTATTGAATTTATATGCAGCTTCTTTTGCATATAAATGAATATGATGTTTTGCAACTTTGATATGTGTTTTAAATGTTCTTCGTATATGTTTTCATACTGACTCAATTTGGTTGGTATTTACACCAGTTTTTGAAACATAGCCATCTTGATGGTTAACTGTTTCATGCTTAGTGAAAACCGATTTCAAATCGCGATATCCTTTTCAAGAATCAGTATGTACATCACACTTTGAAGAAATGTGGTTTATTGCAAACTGCAAAAGATTTTTACTGTTTGCGTTTTTCAATACTTTCACAATCAGATTGTTGGTTGTTTTTTCATAAATACCAACAATCAAGGTTTTGTTCAACAAGGATCTTCCTTGTTTTTTAAAACCCATATTTGAAAGATACATTTCATCCATTTGCACTATGCCCTCAACAATGAATTGAGGTTCTTGTTTAGCAATGGCACTTCGGATTTTATGACCCATTCTTCAAGCTGTTTTCAAGGTCACTCCCAATTCTTTTGCAACATCAGTTGATGGAATTCCATGTTTGGTGTTTATTCATCTAAAGATGAGATAAAACCAAGATATTAAAGGTGTTTGTGACTTTGAAAATATAGTGCCCGTGAGAATACTGAATGTTTGATGACATTTCAAACATCTCATTTTTCTTAAATTAGAAGTATTCAAATTAAAACTAGAACACCTAATACATTTGCTTTGTTTCAAACTTGCTATATATGCAAGACATTGTTTTTCAGTTTGAAAAGTATTATTGAACTCATTCAATTTCATTGTTTCCTCCACAAGTACATGTGGGGAGAAGTCCGTACTTTTATTTTACAAACTAATGGTAATGTTAGAAATTATCATAAATTTTTAGTAAGTGAAGGTAAAGCATTAAGACCAGATTTAGTTAAAGGATTTACAGTTACTTCAAGTATTGATATTGCAACAGCAATTGAATTTACTAATTTAGGAAAAATTGATATGGCTGGAGCAACACCAACTGCAGATGAAGTAGAAAAAGCAGTTATTACTAAAAATCCAAATTATGTTAAAGGTAATACTAATTATTCTAATTTAACAGTAACAAGTGCTAATGTAGAAGGTAAAACTTTATATGATGGTTCTTTACAAGTAACATTTACAAAGAAGTAATTTAAATGCCTATTATCTTACTTTTAAGAATAATATTAGAAACTGCTGTTAGTGATGTACAAACTGCTGAATATATAGAAAAACTTAAAAAAAATAGTTCATTATTTAATGCTTTTTTAAAAAATCCAGCCGGAATATTAAAAAATCAATTAATGTCAAAAGTATTAGGACATGGGAAATCACAAAAAGAATTAACTGAATTTCAACAAGGTTTACAAAAATTAACAAATTTACCAGTAATTCATAAAAAAATAATGACACATATTACTAATAATAATATTGCTAAATTACAACATATTCAAAAACAATATTTAAATGGTAAGTCATTAATGGATAAAGGTAAAGAAATAATAATGAATTCTTTAACACAAGAAGATTATGACAGTATGATTGGAGTTTATGTAAATCTTTCAAGTTCTGCTCTTGCTGGTGGTATATTAACACCAGTAGTACAACAACAATCTAGTACTTATGGTATTGCTACATTAACATATAGAACTAATTTAAGTAAATCATATGATTATTTTATGATATCAAAAGAAATGTGAATTGATATGTGTAAAGCAACTGGTGCTTATGGTACTGGGGCTAATTCAGTACTGATAAGACAATATTATCATGGTGGATTAGATAAAGAAGATAAAGAATACTTAGCACGTAGAAATTCTAAAAATATAGGTAAAAAAGTAATTCAACAAAAGAAATATAAATCAGTTATTGGTGTAGTTAATAAATCACAAGCAGTACAAGGATATGAAAGGTATAAAGATTATGGAAAACAAAAATAATTGAAATGTAAATTTAAATTATATTATTAAAGATGATTTAAAAACTATATATGGTTTTATTCCAGATGCAGACCAAACTACAACTGATACTAATAAAACTGATTTAACAGTAATGGCAATTGCTATTAGTAGTGAAAGAATTAATACAATTACTGGTAATCAAATTGAATTAACAGAATTTAAAAATCTTAATGAAACTCAAAAACAATTAGTTAAAAGAGCAACAGCAAGATTAACTATTCATTATTTAACTGATGGAATGGGGTTTTTAAGAAGTTCTGTATCTATTAGTGGTAATGGTTTATCAAGTAGTATTAGTCCACCAAGTGAACCAGATTACGTTTTAATGGAAGTATATAATTTATTACAACAAGCAAATTTACATACACCAAGAAAAGCAATATCTAGTAATATATCATGTAATAAAGATAATTTTAATACACCTAGTATTTTTGATGAAAGTGATACAAGAGTAATTACTTGAGATTCTGGAAATAAAACATTTTTACGAAAACAAGGAATTATTGCTGGTACTGGTATAACAATTCAAGATGTTAGTGATACTATACCTAAATTAAAAATTAATAGTACTGGTGGTGGAAATTTACCTGAATTTAAAAGTCCAAAAGAAACTATTGATATTACTTATGATAAAGAAACTCATATAGTTAATAGTGATATTAGTAATAAAATTGAAGAAAGAATATTTACTAATAAAGATAATCGTGATATTTCACAAATATTAAATGATATTACTAATCAAAATGTTTTATGAAAACATATTGATTATAGATATGTTAGTGAAGTAGACAAACCACATTGAGCATTTAATTTTGAACAATATACTACTGCTACTTTATTACCTAAAAAATATGCAGATGATAAATTACAAAATAAGTTAATTGCTGGTACTAATATAACTATTAATAAAGAAACTAATACTATTAGTGCTACTGGTGGTAAAACTGATTTAACTGATTATTATAAAAAAGAAGAAACAAATAAATTATTAGATAAAAAACAAGATAAAATAGAGAATTTACAAGATAAAATTTTTAATAATAAAGATGATAAAGATAGTACTACAAGATTATTTAATGATGTTATAAATGTTGGAAATAGAACATTAATTTATAAAAATAAAAGTGGTCCTTCAGTAACAGATGATAATGATATTCCAAATAAAAAATATGTTGATGAAAAAATAAAATCTTTAAATGTTATTAAATGAAAAAATGTTGGTACAAAAGAAAGTAACATTAAAATTAATTATGATTTTAAAGTAAATAATTTATATAGAGTTGGTTATTGTTGAAAAAATGTAGAAAAAAGTCCAATTATATATATGCAATTTTTATGACAAGGTGAAGGTGCTGTATTAGCTAGTTTTTTTAAAGGAATTAGTGGTAAAAGAATTACTGAAGCTTATGTTGATTTAGTAGTTATTTCAAATGCTATTGCAATGGATAGATTTAATGATGATGAAGGTAAAATATATTCATTAGAAGAAGAATTAAAAGAAAATACTTATAAAATCACTAGTAATACATTAGATATTACTTCACCAAGTATAATTAATATAGATAAACCAATTAAAATTAATTCAAAAAGTTTAGAAACTAATGAAATAGAAGACAATTGTTGAGATATTGAATTAAAAGATAATCCAACACCAAATCCTCCTAACCCAAGTGTTCCACAATGAAAAGAAGTAGCAGTTAGTACTGATTTAGTAACAATTAATTATAATTTAAAAAATAATAAATATTATCGAGTATTCTATAATGGACTTACTAGAGATTTAATTACTAATATTGGGAAAGGTACACATGAAATAAAAGAATTTTATTATCAAGATAATAAAGATTCTTTTATATTAGGTATTTTTAATATGATGTTATCTGTAATGCCTATGTATATTAAAAATAATGGAGTTAGTTTATATGCTGGAACACCGTGGTGTAATTTATGAAAATTATAAGAATTACAGGAATAATATTATGTTTAAATGACTAAAATTATTATTGAATATTATAAGTGCAATATTAGGTAGTGGTTTTACTATAATAATGTTATTTATAATGATAAAAATATTTTTAATAATCTATCATTATCATATTTAGAAAGGTGGTGATAAAAATGGGAATACATGAAATTTTACAAATTATTGGTGATTGTTTAATGGCTATTGGTGTAATATTAGGTGGACATCATACTCTTAAATCACATTTAAAAGATAAACAAAATAAAATTAAAATGTCTAAAAAAGATAAAAAAGAATTAAAATTAAGACAAAAATTAGAAAAATTAAATACTGTTAATAATTAAAAAAATGCCTATTAAAGGCATTTTTATTTATAAACTCATGTGATTATAATCTCAATTTAATGAATGATTATCAGCATTGTTTAATGGTACTTCACTCATATCACTACCATACTGACTACTTGTTTCACTATTAATTGTAAATCTATTATCATTAATTAATCTTGCAGCTTCATTTGTAAATGATGTTTCTTGCATTTCTCTATCATGATTGGTTTCTATTGGTAATAAACTATGTGTAATTTCACTTGCACCAGCAATAATAGTAGGAATAGCACTTGCATTATCAAAACCATTATTAATACCAATAGCAACACCAGTTGATATTAAACATCCACCATTTGCCATATTTGCTACTTTACGAATAGTTTCAAAACGATTAGGTATTAATTCTGTAATTCCTGCCATAAGATTTGAAATACCATAAGCATTTAATGAAATATAAGTATCTCAATCCATTAAATTATTATCAGTAGTATTATTACTAAATAATAAATCATCTGGAAATGGGTCTACTGTTGTTGTAGTTATTGGATTTTCAGTTGGATTTGGATTGATATTTGTATTAGTAAATTTTGCATAATTTGCTAACCCAATTGTTCCTAAACCTAATAATATTTTTTTAGAACTATTAATTAGTTTAGTTTTAGCAGAAGGTCTTTGATTTAAATTTCATATATCTAAACCTAATTTTTTACCAAATAATAAACTATTAATACTGCCAAGTATTGGATTACCTATTAATTGTCCATAATAAGCACTTGTACCTATCATTGCTGAAATTGGACTAATTCCAGTTCTTATTAATTTAGTTAAAGTATAATTATTTGTTTCCATATTTATTCTCCTTTTATAAATTTAAATTTCATATTTCCAATAGTATCTCTATTATTGCCGCAAATAATTAAATATCCAGTTTGATTATTTTCTAATATTCATGAATAATAAATATCTTGTGGATAAAATTTTGGATATAAATGTAATGCTAATAAATAACATAAAGCATCTTCTTTATTTTTTAATAATCATACTGTAGGACATTTAATAATTTTTGGACTTTCTTCACTATAAAATCATTCAAGTTTAATATTTCTCATTATTTACTCCTTATTTTCTCTTCTTTTATTTCTTTCAATTTTTAATTTATGTTTATGTAATTTTTTATAACCCATTTTCTTTCATTTAATTTTCATTTTTTACTCCTTTTATAAATTTTTTCTTATTAAATTATTAAATAAACTGTAATTTTACTTTTATGAAAATTTTGATGTAACATTGCTCTTCATAAACTAAGATAAACATTATCACAAGAACAAATAAATAAATATTTTTGCATTATTTATTCTCCTTCTACCATTTTATGTTTAATAGACATTGGTAACATTCACATTTATTACCATAGTTATTCATTACAATAGGCAATTTCGCATTCATTACATCAATATACTGTCATTTTATTTCACTTCCTTATTTAAATAATATCAACCAATTAATAAACTATCTGCTTCATCATGATTTGATATTTTTATATTTCAACCTTGTTTAATTATTAATTCATTTGCTAAATGTATTTAAGTATTTTTTATTCATATAAAGTTTTTTTCAAATTGACTAAATGATTTTTTTACATATCATTTTTTTCATTCACTTGGAATTATTAACATATCTTTTGTTATTAATTTATTAAATTGTCCAGCAATAAAACCACGTAAATGTTCTTGAGTTTCATAACCAATACCATTTTTACTATGAAAAGTACCACGTTCAATAACTAAATCTAAATTATTTTTAGAATTAGTTAATTCATTTTTTAATTCTAAAGTACCATATATAACATAATGCATATCTCTATAAAAATTATCAATATAATTTTTTTTAAAACTACAACTACTAATTAATATTGGTGTATGGTGATGACATATTTCTTTACCACATCCACCATGACATCATTTAACATCTCATAAAGTAAATCCAGTATTTTTCATACTTGGGTCTACTGAAAGTAAATAATTAGTCATATTAATGCTTCTTTCCATATGTGTAACAATAATCACATATTCTAATGTAATCACTTTCGCAATTATCATTTTTATAAATTGTAAATCATTTATTAACTTTTTCTTTACAATACTCACAAGTAATTCTTATTTGTTGATTATTCATTATCAAATTCTCCATTTTCTATTTTTTCTAATAAAATATTTAATTCATCAAATAATGATGTATAAGCGCAATTCAAATTTTCATTAATAATTTCATTTAATAATTTAAGTAATTTTTCTTTATTCATAATTAAATTTCAAAATTTTCTATTAATTATTCTTCTTCATTTAATTTATTTAATACTTCTTCATAATTTGTATTAGTATTTGGATTATCAATATATATTTTTTCAGTTTCAGTAATAACTGCTTGGTCATTTTCATAAGCAGTTTGTAATTCAACTGACATAATGCCCCATTTTCTTAATAATTGAGTTAGTACAGTTTTAAGTGCCATTGCTTCAAAACTACTAACAATAAATTTTTTATTTTTTTTATAAGTTTCACTATAAGTATTAAAATGATTTTCTATTTCTTCTTTACTCATATATAAATATTTTTCATAACCATTTTTTAATTTAAAATAAGCAACATAACCAATTACTGGTGCTTTTAAACGTTCTAATTCATTTTGTATTCAAGTAAATTTAATACCTTTTAATCTATCTATTTTTTTAATTTCACCAAGTCTTACATCACTAACATTAATTTCTTTATATTTTTGACTTCTTAATGCTAATTGAATATAACCTTTATAACCCATTTGAAATTGTGCTTTACCTTTAAAAGGTACAACTCAACAATAACCAAAGTTTTTTTCTAATGGTAAATTTAATAATGTTGCTTGATAACAACTTTCTAATATAGTTCCTAAATTAGCATTTACTAAACCTAAATTATTTTTAATTGCTAATACATTACTTTTAAATCTTTGTATTTCTTTTTCATTAATAATACTCCCTTGATTTTTATTAGTAAATCATTGTTCAATAGTTAATTGATTTTTATTAATATTACTTAAATTATTAGTCATTTTCTATTTCTCCTTCTACTTTCATTTTTTAAATTTTTTAAATCTATTATCTAAATGTACTTCAATATTTTTATTTAGATTAATAACTAAATGACTATTAATAATAATTCAATTATTTAGATTACTATCTAATTTTTTAGGTAATTTATCAAATTCAATTGAATTACAAGAATAAATAGTTTTTTCTTTAATTGTTTTTTCAGTAATCATTTTTATCATTCTTTTCTATTCATATTTATTTATCCTTGTTTTTAATAAACTTAATTCATATTTAATTTGTTTTCTAATTTCAAATTCAATTGCTTCATCCTGCGCATATTCTAATAATTCATTTAAATATTTAATTTTTTCTTTAATTTGTTCTATTTCTTCTTTATTTAAATTATTCATTTTCATTTTTAATTTCTCCTTTAAAATATTTTGTTTTTGCATTAAATCATTCAATTAATAATTCATTTGTTATTTCAATTTCTATTTCTTTTTGTTCATTTTTATTTGTTAAATATACATAAGTTTTATTAAATAGACTTATACCATTAGCCAGTAACATACAATAATAAGCAGTTAATTGTAATTTAATTCTTTTTAATTTATCTTTATCAATACAAGCATAAGTTTTATAATCAACTAAATAATACTTATTTTGTAATTTATCTAAATAAACTAAATCTGGTGTTCCGGCAATATTATTATGACTAATTGGTTTTTCAATAATAAATTAAAAATTATTTTTATCTTTAAATTTTTCTTTTAAAAATATTAATGATTTTTCACAATAAGAATAATTTATTTCATTTGTTAAAGGTTTTAATTTTTTTAATAAATCATTAATAATATTTTCTTTATTAATATTAATTAAATATAATTCATTAAGTTTATGAACTCATTTACCACGAACTGCAGCATTTTTTAAAACTTCTGGTGATATATGACTATAACCAAAACCTAAATAATTATCAATAATTCTAGAAACTGATATTAATTCTTTATCTTCTAAAAAATATTGATGTGTATCTTTTTTAAAAATTAAATTATTCATAATTACTTAACCTTTTAAAACATTTATTACATGTTCTATTATTTATAGATGATTTTTTACGACAAATATCACAACTATTAGTAATAATATTACGGACTTCTCCCCACATGTACTTGTGGAGGAAACAATGAAATTGAATGAGTTCAATAATACTTTTCAAACTGAAAAACAATGTCTTGCATATATAGCAAGTTTGAAACAAAGCAAATGTATTAGGTGTTCTAGTTTTAATTTGAATACTTCTAATTTAAGAAAAATGAGATGTTTGAAATGTCATCAAACATTCAGTATTCTCACGGGCACTATATTTTCAAAGTCACAAACACCTTTAATATCTTGGTTTTATCTCATCTTTAGATGAATAAACACCAAACATGGAATTCCATCAACTGATGTTGCAAAAGAATTGGGAGTGACCTTGAAAACAGCTTGAAGAATGGGTCATAAAATCCGAAGTGCCATTGCTAAACAAGAACCTCAATTCATTGTTGAGGGCATAGTGCAAATGGATGAAATGTATCTTTCGCATATGGGTTTAAAAAACAAGGAAGATCCTTGTTGAACAAAACCTTGATTGTTGGTATTTATGAAAAAACAACCAACAATCTGATTGTGAAAGTATTGAAAAACGCAAACAGTAAAAATCTTTTGCAGTTTGCAATAAACCACATTTCTTCAAAGTGTGATGTACATACTGATTCTTGAAAAGGATATCGCGATTTGAAATCGGTTTTCACTAAGCATGAAACAGTTAACCATCAAGATGGCTATGTTTCAAAAACTGGTGTAAATACCAACCAAATTGAGTCAGTATGAAAACATATACGAAGAACATTTAAAACACATATAAAAGTTGCAAAACATCATATTCATTTATATGCAAAAGAATCTGCATATAAATTCAATAACATACCTAGTTTTGAAACTGTAATGCTATGTTTAATTTAAAAATGTGGGGAGAAGTCCGTAGATAGGCTTTTCTCAGCATTTATGTGATAAAATTTAAAAATAGTACATAAAGGGAGAAAAGCCTAATATTATTTAAATAAGTTTTTTTATATTCAAGATTTTCTTTTCATAAATACATATATATTCTCCTTTTAACTATTTATATCTAATTCCATTACTAATATTTCATAATTTGTAATAAATGCTTTTGTAGTAACTATTCTTTCATAAGTATTATCATTTAATATAGGATGTTTATAATTTTTATGAAAATTAATAGCATTTTCAATTTTAGTAAATACTTTATATTTTGTTTCATCTGTATAATTAACTTTATATTTTAATAAATAAGTATATTTCATGTTATTTTTCTCCTTTCTTAATTATTTTTTAATACGTATATGTTTGCGGTTCTTGTTCACTAGTGGTGACAAGACCTAAATAAATTAAATATATATTACTAATTATTTAATTTATGTTAATATATAATTGATAAGGTATGTATGTAATATATAACCCCCTTTATGTGTAATGATTTAAAAATAGAAATAAAACAGGGTTTATGGTTAAACTATTTCCTATGCGCTAATATAAATCAATCTCAATTAGATAATTTAACAATTCTATTAATATTTTAAAATCACGCTTTTATCCTGATATAGAAGTATTTACATTTCGTACTCACAATTTGACTTCTACGACAGTGGATTTAATTCTTAACAAAAAAAGAACGATAGTTATATCGTTCTTTGTTATCCAATTATGAATCTAAGGGTTAAAGTGATGCGCCCACTGAACAAAAACAAATTTAAAAAATTTGCATGTTAACCAAAGTGTTAACCAAAGAAGAAATTAAAGTACTTTCTAGAGAAAAACTTAATGATTATTTACAATATTTTTCTCCAACACAAGTTTCATACTTAGAACCATCTCAAGTTGAAGATAGTAACTATTAGAATTTGGTTTAGACCTGTTATATTACGTTTACTTTCTCCAGAACAAATTCAAGCAATAGAACCAGAATCAATTCGAAAATCTTTGTTTAAAAATAATAAGTTGAATGAAGAAAGTTTAACTAAAAAAGTATTATCATCACTGTCTAATATTCAATTAGGATTTTTGTATGATGAAGGTTTTTTTAACACTATTACTACAGAACAAATTTCATGATTAGAACCCAAACAAATTACATACTTAACTACTGTTAAAAAAATGGAAATTAAAATTGAAGCATTAAGTACAGCTCAAAATCAACGCTTACAAAATTGACTAATTGAAGCATTAACTCCTAAGATATATCCTAGTCTTGAAGAGATGAAAAATAATCAGTATTCACAACCAACTATTAAATCAACAAAATTGGTCACTTCTGAACTTCATTCTCATAAAAACCATAGTGAAGTAGTACCAATAAATAAAGATCATACAGAAATTTGAACTCAAACTCCTGAGTTAAATTCTAAACCTGAAGAAGTGAAAAATAATACACACTTAACACTTCCTACTGAGATAGTAGTTGAAGATAATAAAAACAATAGTCAAACAACATTATTAGTAGATATTACTAACAGTGAAGTAGTACCAATAAATAAAGATCATACAGAAATTTGAACTAAAATCACTAAAAATACTATTAATAATAGTGAAGCAGTAAACATAAGCAGCAAATCAAAACAAAAAGAAAATAAAATTAAAATATCTTCAGAATACCAATTGGAAAAATTAAAAGTTTGTACCGATGAGTTACCAAAGCCATCAAGTTCTAAAGGCACTAAAAAACAAAAACAATTAGTAGCAGCCTAGCAATTAACTTTATAATTCTTAAATACTAAAAAGAGAGTGAACTGTACAGTTCACTCTCTTTAAGTTTCATCCTAACCCTCTTCAGATACTGAAGGCAAAGATTTAACTGAATTAATAGTTGAAGGATTAATTTTAGTTTTATGTTTATTAAAAATAAAATCAAAAACATCAAGATAAAATTCAACAGCAACAATATTAAGTTTTCGTTTTACTTCTTCAGGAATATCTTCTAAGTCCTTTACATTGGCTTTCGGAATTAAAATCGTTTTTAACCCACTACGATTTGCAGAAATTGATTTTTCTTTTAATCCACCAATTGGTAACACATGACCACGAAGCGTAATTTCACCTGTCATGCCAATATCTTTTGAAACTGGCTTTCTTGTAATAGCAGAAATAATAGCTGTTGTTAAAGTAATACCAGCACTTGGACCATCTTTTGGAACTGCACCTTCAGGCACGTGAATATGAATGTCTCGAGTAACAAAGAAAGTATCAGGGATATTAAAGGTAATAGTATTAGCTTTAATATAGTCAAGAGCAATCGAAGCTGATTCTTTCATTACTTCCCCTAGTTTTCCAGTTAAGACTAAGTTACCTTTTCCTTTAAAGTGGTTAACTTCAATCGGTAAGATATCACCACCATATTGCGTATAAGCTAATCCAGTAACAACCCCAACTTGCGATTCGTTTTCTTTTTTTGTATAATCAAAGATTTGTTTTCCTAAATAATCTTTAACAGTGTCAGCAACAACTTCATCAGTAGTGATTTGTTTATTTAAAAGTTTAACGATGAATTTACGAGCAACTTTGTTTAAAAGTCTTTCTAGTTGACGAACACCAGATTCTCTTGTATAGTATTTAATCATTTCTTCAATAGAATTAGGTTTAAACTTTAATAATTTATTAGTTAATCCAGTAATTTCAATCACACGAGGAATTAAATATTTTTTAGCAATTTCTAATTTTTCTAACTCTGTATATGAAGATAGTTCAATAATTTCCATACGGTCTTTTAATGGTTCGGGAATTCCTTCCATATAGTTAGCAGTTGCTAAGAATACAACTTGTGATAAGTCATAATTTTCTTCAATATAATGGTCAGAGAAGTTAGCATTTTGTTCTGGGTCTAAAACTTCTAACATCGCACTAGCAGGGTCACCACGGTAATCAGAAGACATTTTATCAATTTCATCTAGTAAGAATAGTGGGTTAACTACCTTAGCGCGTTTCATACCTTGGATAATTCTCCCTGGCATAGCTCCAATATAAGTCTTACGGTGACCACGAATTTCAGATTCATCTTTAACACCACCAAGTGATACCTTAACAAAAGTACGACCCATGGCTTCGGCAATTGATTTCGCTAAAGATGTTTTACCAACCCCTGGAGGACCTACTAAACAAATAATTTGTCCTGGCATTGATTTCGCCATTTTTTTAACGGCTAGGTATTCAATAATACGCTCTTTAACTTTTTCTAATCCATAATGGTACTTATCAAGAATTTTTTTAGCATTGATTAAATCAAATTTTTCTTTGTTTTTTTCAAATCATGGTAAGTTCATCATTCAGTCGATGTAAGTACGAATGATATTTGACTCACTAGAAGCTTGGGGCATATCTTCATAACGACCAATTTCTTCTTTAACACGAGTTTTAATAGCTTCTGGAAAGTTTTCGGTTTCTAAACGTTCTAAGTAACGTTTCATTTCATTAGACTTACCATCAATTTCACCTAGTTCTTCTTTAATAGCACGCAGTCTTTCACGTAAGTAGTATTCACGTTGTTGTTCATCGATACGGTCTTTAATTTTGGCAGTTAAATCTTTTTCAATAGCTCCCACTTGTTTTTGACCACCAACATCTTTTAGTAACAATTCTAAACGCTTTTGAACATCTTCTTCTTGTAAAATTTCTTGACGTTTATTAATTGTTAGATATGGTAAAAACTGAGCCATTTTATCAATGATTTCACTGGCTTTCATACCATCGGTAATTTGACTAATTACGCCTTGTGGGATTGAGCCATGAACATCTAAGATAAATTGTAAGTTATTAACAATTTTTTGAATTAATTCTTCCTCTAACTCTTGTGATACTTTGGTAATAACTAAAGTTTCAGCATCACCAGTGTAAAAATTAGCATCATTAAATTTAGTTACTTTAACCCGTTGTTGACCATAAAAGGCAACAGTAAGCGTTCCATCAGGATGGGTTTTTCTGATTTCTACTTTACATAACGTTCCATGGTTATAAACTTCACTTAATTGTGGATTGTCAACTTTTGGATCTTTTTGTGAAACTAAAATAATTTGTGAATTAAAATAAGTTTTTGATTCATTAATAGCAGCAACAGATTTATGTCTACCAACTTCTAATTCCACTTCAACTGTGGGGAATACAAAACTTCCTCTTGTTACTAGTACGGGAATATTGTTAAGATTTTTTACTTTCATTGTCTCACCTCGAATAATGTATTAACTGGATTATAATATAAAACGTTAGCACTTGCAATAGTTAATTGCTAAATAATCTTTTTTTGTTTTATACTATACTTATTCAACAGTTATTCCCTCTAATTTATTTAATTCGTACTAATATAATTTTAATATATTTATGTTATTTATGACAATATTTACTTATAGTAGCAATATTTTTATATTTTTATTAAAATAACCTAACTGCTATTTTAAGTAGTTAGGTTATATTTAGTTAATGGACTACGCGCTAGTTTCTACACTAGGGACTGTTCCATTATTGTCTCATAATAAATCAAATGCTTTATTACGTTTTAAAGTTGTAGTAACTAGTGATAAATCTTTAATGTTCTTTTTAACTTCTTCGATAGTTACTTTAAATTGGTTAGCAAATCCCAATAAATGATTTTCAAATTCTGCTTCTGTTACTTCAATTTTTTCTTTTTCAATTACCTCTTTAATAATTAAAAAATTTTGTAATTGTGTGATAGCATCTTTTTCAATTTCTTTTCTAATTTCTTCATGACTAATACCGGTTGCTGCAATGTAGTTTTCAATAGTAAAATTTTGACTAGCTAATTGTTTTTTGAATTCAGCTTCTAAACGATCAGTTTCTATTTTTACAGCATAATTAGGAATGAAAATTTTTGAATTTTTAACAATTTTAGCAATTAATTCTTCCATAAATTGTTCTTTAATAGTCATGGTTTTTTGTAATTCAATTTGTTGTTTAACATTTACTAATAATTGTTCATAAGTTGTAACATCAGGAATATTAACATCTTTTACTAATTCTTCTAAGTTATCATTAATAGTCTTAGTTTTAATTTCATGTAATTCAACTTCAAATTTCACTAATTGCCCTTTTAAAGTAGCAACATGATATTCTTCTGGGAACGTAACTTCAAATGTTTTTTTAGTACCTTTTTTCATACCAACCATTTGTTCTTCAAATCCAGGAATAAATTTTCCAGAACCAATTTCTAGTTCCATACCTTTACTTTCCCCACCAGCAAATTTTTCACCATCTAAAAATCCAGTGAAATCAAAGATAGCCGTATCACCAAGTGCTAAGTCACCGTCTTCTTTAGGAGCAAAGATGGCAAAACGATCTTGTAATAATTTAATTTGTTCATCAACTTCTTCATCTGTGACACTTGGAGTTGGTTTAGCGATTTTAAGGTCGCGATATTGTCCTAATACAATTTCAGATGGTAAATCAAAGAAAAATAATATTTCACATTCTTTATCAGTATTTTTTATAATTTGAACTTCAGGTTGGTTATTGGTAGGCATTAAATCTGGTTTTTGACTTAGAGCAAAATCATAAGCGATACCAACGGCTGATTGAGTGGCCGTTTTAATAATGCTTTCTGGTTTAACATGTTTTTTAGCTAGTTTAGTAGGTACTTTCCCTTTACGAAATCCAGGAATTTCTACTTGATTAATTAGTTTAGTTTCTGCTTTGTCTAATTGTTTTTTTCAAACTTTATCATCAAGAATGACATGTCATTTTCCTTGACCATTTTTTTCATCTTTTATAATTTCTAATTTCATATTTTAACGCTCCTTATGTAATTTTTTGTTGTTTGATAATATTTAAGTACTTCTTAACTAGATTGGTAGTTGTCTGAAACTTATTAGCACTCGTTATTAACGTTACAGTAATGGATTGAAAACTGCAAGCATGAACATATAATGCTGCAGCTAAAGCTGATACTTGATTATTATCAGGTAATTCTGGTAAAAGATTTTCGAGATAACTATTTAATAAAAATAAACAAATATCATAGATACCAGGATTATCAATATGAACTTCATCCTCAAATAACTTCATAACACTAATATAAATTGGTAATTCATGGCATGGCATTAACTGTTTGGGATTAATTTGAAATGTACCATGAGTTTTAACCACTGTTATTGTTTCATCAATCCCTTGATTGCTTAATAAAAATAATAGTTGTGTTTTGTTAATATTATTAAAGTCTTTACTAGCAAGATATTTTTTGATTGCTGGCAAAATTAACCTAACATTATGGCTTTGTAAATAATAAAATGCCACCGGATGAAGTTCTTCATCGAATGGATTCATTAATACTTTTGTGATTTCTGTTAAATTTCATTCATAAACTTGTGGCTTAGAATTTACTCTAATATTAGCAGCGATTTCATGATATAAATCTTGTAAAGTAACTTCGTAGTTGCTGGGAATATAAGGCATTTCTAATTCATTTTTGACCAATTTCATAGCTTGAACTCATTCATTGGCATTAATGTGATGGTTAATTTTACCAATAACGTCTTGGTAATAACTATCATGATTTACCATTTTTAGACCTTCTTAGTATAAACTTTTTAATTGTAATGGTGCCCAAGAGAAGACTCGAACTTCCGACCCTCGCCTTAGAAGGGCGATGCTCTATCCACTGAGCTACTTGGGCTTATTACCATTATTAATATTAACTTGTTTGTGATGAAATTGCAATTGGTAATGGGGTTAGTTTTTAAAATTTTATGGAAAATATAAAATGTTTAGGCTTAAAAATTTCCCAAACCTCGTTTATAATTACTATTTATTAACCTTTACTACTTATTACTCACACTCTAAAGTTAGATATGATTATAAATTTGAATTTATACTCCAAGTCCCTGCCCAATACTATTAACAGTACTTTTAACATCTGTAAATGTTTTATTTAAATCGATTGGTGCAACTAATATTGGATTTTTATCAGTTAAAACTTTATCTTTCTCTTTTTTTCCTACACAAATTCGGGTAGGTCATTCATAAGCAAGAGTAACACCCAATGCAGTAACCTTAACAGCTGATTTTGAAGCTTGATAAATATTTTCATCATTAAGATTTTCAGTATTTTATTGAGTAATTTTAAATTATATAAGTTTTTTAAAATTTTCTTCTTGTTTTTCTGGAATCAAATATTTATGATTCTTTAAAATAGGAATAAAATTATCTTCAGTTATATTATAATGATTTTCAGGTTTTTCATCTTTAATGAATTGCTTTTTAGAAGGTCCTACTTCTACATCTCAATTAACTATATCGTTTGATTTATATAAGTTTTCTAAGTTCAATTTTTTTGTATTTATTTTATCTTTAAGTCCAACGAATTTTTTAAATAGTTCAATATCTAATTTCTCTTCATCTTGTTGAACTGTAAGGCCATCATACTTTCCTTCTTGCTTCTTAACATTTTTTAATAACTCTTCTAACTTAGAAACATTTTCTTTATTTTTAGTTTTAATTTCATGTACTTCATTTTCCAATTGTTTTTCTAAATTTTTAATTTCTTCGTCTAAATTCTTTTTTTTCTTCTTCAATGCTTGTTTTTTTTGAACTAAGTGCTACTTCACTTGTTGCTAATTCTTGATTACTATAAATTTCTGAAATGATTGTTTCCACATTAACTTCAAACCTATTTTCTTTAAAATATTCTTTTACATCAAGTGTATATGCTAATTTTTCTCTAAAAAATGCGCCTCTTTTCTTAATATTTTTTTCAATTGTTTTATTTCATTCATTAATTTTATACTTATATTTATCACTTAAATATTTACCAGGATCAATTTTCTTGTTTTCTTTTTTTAATTCTTTTTTTAATTTAGTTCATTCACGTGATTTATCACGTGAATTTCTTGTAGGAAGTAGTCAAAACGGTAAATTTCTCTCAAAAAAATTTGGTCGTTTTGTTAATAATCCTTTAAGTAAGACAATATTTGAAATTCCAAATTTTTCTTTTAAGTCTAATTTAATTTTTTCTGAAGTTTTATTAAATTTATTTTATTTATCAATTCATTCGCAAATCTTTAATTTTAAATTATTTACAGAAATTTTTTTAATGTTATTATTATAAACTTCAATTTTTTTAAGTCATGTTTCATAAACACCTAATGATTTTTTGCTTTTTTCTTTGCTAACAATTTCTTTCACACATGTTGACCCATCCAATGTATCAGCAGTAGCTGAATCAAATTCCACTAATGAAAAACTTTGTTTTTGAGAATCATTAATAAACACTACTTCAGTTTCTTCTGCAAATTCATCTCTAAATTCTTGACTTAAATAATGTATTTTTTTTGAATTATGTCTAAATCATTGGTTATATCATTTTTAATTTTAATTGTTTGATAATTAATTCCTTTACGACGTTTTTTAAGTTTTTTTGCCATTATTCTAACCCTTTCTGTATCTAATCTTGGATTGACAATAATTTATAAAATTTATTAACCTTCAAAATATAAAAAAAATAACTTTTATCGAAAAAACGATAATGATTTATTTAAAACATACTATGAAAAGAGATAATACAACAAGATTAGTTAATGATATTATTAAAACTAATGTTGGTGGTAAAACTTTAATTTATAGAAATAATCCAGTTATAACTGATGATTTAGATATTCCAAATAAAAAATATGTTGATGAAAGAATAAAATATTTAAATGTTATTAAATGAAAAAATGTTGGTACAAAAGAAAGTAATATTAAAATTAAGGCTTTTCTCCCTTTATGTACTATTTTTAAATTTTATCACATAAATGCTGAGAAAAGCCTATCTACGGACTTCTCCCCACATTTTTAAATTAAACATAGCATTACAGTTTCAAAACTAGGTATGTTATTGAATTTATATGCAGCTTCTTTTGCATATAAATGAATATGATGTTTTGCAACTTTGATATGTGTTTTAAATGTTCTTCGTATATGTTTTCATACTGACTCAATTTGGTTGGTATTTACACCAGTTTTTGAAACATAGCCATCTTGATGGTTAACTGTTTCATGCTTAGTGAAAACCGATTTCAAATCGCGATATCCTTTTCAAGAATCAGTATGTACATCACACTTTGAAGAAATGTGGTTTATTGCAAACTGCAAAAGATTTTTACTGTTTGCGTTTTTCAATACTTTCACAATCAGATTGTTGGTTGTTTTTTCATAAATACCAACAATCAAGGTTTTGTTCAACAAGGATCTTCCTTGTTTTTTAAACCCATATGTGAAAGATACATTTCATCCATTCGCACTATGCCCTCAACAATGAATTGAGGTTCTTGTTTAGCAATGGCACTTCGGATTTTATGACCCATTCTTCAAGCTGTTTTCAAGGTCACTCCCAATGCTTTTGCAAAATCAGTTGATGGAATTCCATGTTTGGTGTTTATTCATCTAAAGATGAGATAAAACCAAGATATTAAAGGTGTTTGTGACTTTGAAAATATAGTGCCCGTGAGAATACTGAATGTTTGATGACATTTCAAACATCTCATTTTTCTTAAATTAGAAGTATTCAAATTAAAACTAGAACACCTAATACATTTGCTTTGTTTCAAACTTGCTATATATGCAAGACATTGTTTTTCAGTTTGAAAAGTATTATTGAACTCATTCAATTTCATTGTTTCCTCCACAAGTACATGTAGGGAGAAGTCCGATTTTTTATTTTCTATAATAATATTTTCTAATTTATTTTCTGCCATAAGTTGGTCAATATTATCATATTCACCAATTGCTTCACTTACTGTCATAGTACCATTATTTAATCTTGAATTAATAATTTGGTCTTGTATAATTTGGTCAGTCATTGCTATAGGTATAAATTTAAATGAATAAGGTATTTCACCAATACCATTTCATAAATTTTCACTAATAAGAAGTAAATCAAATATACGATAAAAATAAGCACTATAAAATGCTATTTTAATTTCTGTTGTTTCCATATCAAATTTATTATTAAACATACTTTGTGTTTTATTAGTATAAACATCATTACCATGTTCATCATAATCATAACCTGCACCATTAAATATGGCTTTAGCAGTACCATTATAATCTAATCAATATTCACTAAATTTAGGGTCACCTTGAATAATTTGCATACCACCATTACCATTTTTATCATACTCTGCACTACCAACATTAACAAACATATCTTTTTTAGGATTTTCTGCAATATTACCATTTTCTTGCATTTCTTTAATTACATCATTAGGTAATGAAGCAAATGAAGTAGTAACATTTAATTCTCTTTCTAATCTTTTTTGTCTAATAACACGATTTAAATCATATATTAAATCTCATACTGCTGTACAATCTGGATAAGCATTTAAAGTAGTTTTATTACCATATAAATTAATAATTGGTAAATTAGTTATTTCAAAAATAGGAATATAATTAAATGGATTTTTAATTTCATAAGTTTTTAATGGTGTTATATTTGGTTTTAATTTAGTTCTTGTAGAACCTAAAGTAATATCTTCATTATTATCTTTATATGTTTCATATTTAACTTTTCCATTTTGTATTGTTACTTATGTTAAAGTAGCACTATCTGCTTGTTCATTAATAAAATAAGGCTTTTCTCAGCATTTATGTGATAAAATTAAAAATAGTACATAAAGGGAGAAAAGCCTTAATTATTAAGTTTTAGTATCTGTTATTTTAGTTTTTATAGTTTTAACATCAGGATTTTCTTTTGTTTGTACAATTAAATCTTTCATCCGATCTGCTACGTGCTCGACATCATTTCCGATCACAATTTGCGTAGCATGGGTATTTAATTTAATTATATTATAAGCACCTGCTGCTTTAATACGTTGCTCATCAATTTTAGTATTATCTAATAAATCCATACGTAAACGCGTTGTACAATTCCCTAATTCACGAATATTATCAACACCAATGGCGCTAATAATTTCCGTTGCTAGTAAATCATACTTAGCATTACCTTTCAATTTAGTATTTGCTAATTGCGTTTTTACTTCATCGTCATTACGACCAGGGGTCATAATATTGAATTTATTAATTAATAGTGTGAACGTTCCAAAGTAAGTACCAAAGGCAGCAATCGCTAATGGAAACACTCATAATGGATTAGCCAATCATGTTGGTGCTCATGACACTTTAGCTGAATAAGTTGCCATTTGTCAACTACGATAAAATGAAATCGCATAATCAATAAATCCAGCTGAAAAACCAAATCCTAGTTTAATTCCCATAGCCACAGTAATACCTGAAATAATTCCAGTAAAAATAGCATGGACAACTCATAGCAGTGGTGCTGCAAAAATAAAGGCAAATGCTAACGGTTCATCAATTCCTGTTAAAAATGCCACAAAAGCAACTCCTGCTAAGAAAACAAATGTTTCTTTACGCTTAATTTTTTTCGCACAATATCACATCGCAGCAGCAGTACCTGGCAATCCTCCTAAGAACATTGGGAAAAATCCAGATTGTCAAATTCCAGAACCAACAATTCCTTGTGCAAAAGCATTAATATCACCATTAACCATTTGGTTAGGTGCACCATCATATCCAAATTGCGAAATATCTGTTAAACTCTTACCATTAATTGGTAATTGGAATCATAAAAAAGTATTTAAAATATGGTGCAATCCAAATGGTTGTAAAATTCGATTAACAACACCATATAAAGTAGCTGCAGCTGGGGCAGCACCTTTAGTACCACCAATTCAAGTTCCCATTTCTGATAGACCAAATTGACATCATGGTCATACCACAGCAAATAAGAAGGCAACAGGAACCATTACTAATCCTACTATCATTGGCACAAATCTTCTTCCCCCAAAGAAAGCAAGATAATCTGGTAATATAATACTACTAAATTTGTTATAACAAACAGCAGATAAAATTCCGACAGTAATGCCACCAAATACTCCAGTATCTAGTTGATAAGCAAGACTAGTTGTTCCTTTTGTTCCATCATATGAGGTTTTCAAAATATATAATAATCTTGAAAATAGATCTGAATCAACCAATCCACCAGTAGCAGGGTCTGTTACTCTACCTGTCGTTGTTAAAACATTACGGTACATTAATCAGGAAATTCCTTTATCACCTAAAAAGACAGATAAAATTAAAAATGCCAATGTTCCCACGAGGGCAGCTTCACCGCGATTATCTTTTGCCAAACCAAAGGCCACACCCACAGCAAAAATTAGTGGTAAGTTATTAAACACAGCAGCACCTGGAGCATTAATAACAAAACCAATTCAATAACCAACAGAATATTGGGTAGCAATCGTTGGGTCTAAGCCAATGGCACCTAAACGATTTAATATCGCAGCAAATGGTAATACGGCAATTGGAAAGATTAGTACTTTTCCTAAACGCTGTAATTGATTAAGCATATTATTTTCTTCCTTTCTAAACTATTTAATAAAAATAAAACGGACTTCTCCCCACATGTACTTGCGGAGGAAACAATGAAATTGAATGAGTTCAATAATACTTTTCAAACTGAAAAACAATGTCTTGCATATATAGCAAGTTTGAAACAAAGCAAATGTATTAGGTGTTCTAGTTTTAATTTGAATACTTCTAATTTAAGAAAAATGAGATGTTTGAAATGTCATCAAACATTCAGTATTCTCACGGGCACTATATTTTCAAAGTCACAAACACCTTTAATATCTTGGTTTTATCTCATCTTTAGATGAATAAACACCAAACATGGAATTCCATCAACTGATGTTGCAAAAGCATTGGGAGTGACCTTGAAAACAGCTTGAAGAATGGGTCATAAATCCGAAGTGCCATTGCTAAACAAGAACCTCAATTCATTGTTGAGGGCATAGTGCGAATGGATGAAATGTATCTTTCACATATGGGTTTAAAAAACAAGGAAGATCCTTGTTGAACAAAACCTTGATTGTTGGTATTTATGAAAAAACAACCAACAATCTGATTGTGAAAGTATTGAAAAACGCAAACAGTAAAAATCTTTTGCAGTTTGCAATAAACCACATTTCTTCAAAGTGTGATGTACATACTGATTCTTGAAAAGGATATCGCGATTTGAAATCGGTTTTCACTAAGCATGAAACAGTTAACCATCAAGATGGCTATGTTCCAAAAACTGGTGTAAATACCAACCAAATTGAGTCAGTATGAAAACATATACGAAGAACATTTAAAACACATATCAAAGTTGCAAAACATCATATTCATTTATATGCAAAAGAAGCTGCATATAAATTCAATAACATACCTAGTTTTGAAACTGTAATGCTATGTTTAATTTAAAAATGTGAGGAGAAGTCCGTAGATAGGCTTTTCTCAGCATTTATGTGATAAAATTTAAAAATAGTACATAAAGGGAGAAAAGCCAAATAAAAAATGGTATGTTATAATAGAAAAACTAGTCCATATGGATTAATTCTATGTTTTTACCATTTAGTTTACTTGCTGCATCTTTGTCTAGAACAAAAATACAATTTTTATGGTTTTGTAAAGCAGAAGCAGTAACTTCAGAGTTTACTGGTCCTTCAATCATTAGTCTTGTCATCTCGGCTTTTGATTTCCCAAAAGAAACCATGATAACTTCGTTCATTTTTTCTAAAATAGTTTTAACTCCGACTGTTAAAGCAGAAGTTGGAGTTGTTTCTAAACTATCAAATTTCTTTTGTGCAACTAGTTTTCTTCTTGTTTCAGGTGTTAATTTTGCTTCATGTGTTCAAGAATCTAATGGTGTCCCTGGTTCGTTGTATGCCATATGGCCATTAATACCTAATGAGATTAATTGTAATTCAATGTTTCCATTCTTAGTAATTTCATCTTCATACTTTTGGGCAGCTAATTTAATATCAATAGCATTACCATCAGGGAAGTGAATATTTCCTGATGGTAAATTAAGGTCTTTAAATAAATGTTCTTGCATATAGTTAAAAAATAATTCACGATGGTCTTTAGCGACACCGACAAATTCATCTAAGTTAAAGGTAATGACATTTTCTCATGAAACAGGATTTTTTAAATCAACAGATTGGTTATTTAAAAAATTTGTTTCAGATTTAAAAGTGCCTTTATTTAACTGAATTAAATATTTATACATTAATAACGGTGTAACACCAGTTGCAAATCCTAAAATAGTTTTTTTATTTAAACTATTATTTTTTGCAATCTTAGCAGCGAAAGTAATAGCCAAGTATTCTGAGGCTGATTGTTCGCTTTTAAAGACTAAAACTTTTTGCACAATTGTGCCCTCCTTTTCAAAAATGATTTCCCACTCATTTAAACAATAATCCCACTGATATTCTAACACTAAAAAATAAAAATTAGTATTTTTTATCTATTTTATAAAAAATTTTGGAGAAAATATTAATATTGGTTTTTTATTTAGGATTAATGTTAAAAATAGTATTTGTTTATATATAAACAAATACTATTTAATAAAATGACAATATACTTAAAATTATTTAGCTTTGTTATTAGCAAAACAAGCAATGATTTTAGTTCGTGCTACAATTGCTACAGCTTCAATTGCAGTTTGACCAAAGATTCTGGCATCAAATAATTTCGGGTCGTTTTTAAAACTATCTTTTAAACTTTGTGCATAAGCAATTTTTAAATCAGTTCCCATATTAACTTTGCAAATGCCAGCGTTAATAGCTAATGCTAACTGCTCATCATCAACACCTGAAGCACCATGTAGTACTAGTGGAATTTCTGGCATTTTGCTAGCAATTTGTTTAATTAAATCAATTTGTAATACTGGTTTACCTTGGTATTCACCGTGTTGGGTACCAACAGAAATGGCAAGAGCATTAATATTAGTTTTATTTCTAAAGAGGATTGCTTCATCAATATTTGTATAAATATTTGTATCACTGTTCATATCGTCTTCTTTGCCACCGACATGGCCAATTTCTGATTCAACAGCAATTCCTAAAGGAGCTGCAAATTGCACAATTTCTTTGGTTTTTTCAATGTTTTCTTTTAGAGAGTATTTAGATCAGTCTAGCATTACTGAGCCAAAAGCAGTAGTGACTTTGGTTTTAATAAAGTGGGGGTCAAAACAATGGTCTAAATGTAAGACCACAGGGACTGTGGCTGTGTTAATGGCATTATTGGCAATGGCTAATGTATAGTCTAAGCCCATGAATTTAATGGCACTAGCAGTGGCCATAATAATTACTGGTGAGTGTTCTTGTTCAGCAGCAAGGATAATACCTTTTAAAATTTCTAAGTTATCAAAGTTAAAAGCAGGGACAGCGTATTTGTTGTCTTGGGCGTGTTTTAACATTTTTATGAAGTTACCTTTCAGTTGAATCACCTATTCTATGAGTTAATAATTTAATTATATAACGAAAAAAGTAATTGGATTAACTTTTCAATGATTTTAGGGGAAAACATTTTAGATTTTATTGAGCGTATTAAATTTAGATTAATTTGTTTGTTAATTATACTTTCGAATATAAAATTCTCAACAACTTTATAAGAAACTACACTAACTACAAATACATATAAGATATTTTCATTAATTTCTTTAATCTAACCCTAAATGCAATACGTTCACATGTTTTCTTTTCAAAAAATAAAAAACCCCTAATAGCAACATCTAGTTACTACAAAGATTTTTCAATCACATAATTTAATTATCAAATGTTTATAATCTATAACACTTAATAATTAAATTATAATCTAAAAGTTCAAAAAGTAAACACTTATTTTTGTTATTTTATAAAAAAATATCTACTTTTTATTATCCTCTTTACTATGTTTATTCTTACTTTTTTTATCAAGTTTTCGTAATACCTTTTGGTAAAAATCATGAAGACGATGTTCACGGCTTTGATAACGTTTATACATTAAATTGTTAACTCAAATATAAAAATATTGCAAACCAAAACACAAACCAAACACAACAACCACAGTTGCTGCTGCCAATAATCATCCATCTGGTTCAACAGAATAATCAAAAAAGAAATATGGATATCACGTATCACGTGGGGGATGTGGAAAGACATCGCCTCGAGCAATGCTGTCCATATAGTCTAAATAACGTAAATGACCACGAATTAAAATCACGATACAATAAATAGCTGGATAAAGCACAATTAATCATAAATCAATTTTATGTTGCTTCTTTAAACTAACAAAATTATGACCACAAGTTAACACAAAACTAGTAATCATGGTTATGGGCATAATTAAATGTAAAATAACGGTTGATACTCAATTATAAAAACTATACTGCTTAGGGTCTTGTTCTGCAGTAAAAATTCCTAACCAGAACACTAACATCGTAATAGTAATATAAACTGTTACTGCTAATCGCGTTTGAAAACTAGGTTTCGTTCCTCGAAAATGAGCATCAAATAAATACAAACAAAAATATATTACGACCATATAATTACTTTCAGTTGTAAAATAAGAATAGTAACTTCCTACTCGCTCACTATAACCTAAATCTTTAAATTTATCCATGGGGAAATAAATGGCCGAAATCAAATCAATAATTAAAAATAAAATCAACATAATTAACGCCGACAAACGCATGTAAAAATTGGATTTATTACTTAATTTATACATAAATACACCTACACTTCTAAATTAGTTGTTACTATAATTCTAACATTAATTGATTATTTTCATCTAAATGTTCTAATACACCTAATGTTAACAATAATTGATAATTAGTTTTAGTAAGTCCTGTTCGTAATTGTAAATCATTTTTCGAAGCTATCGGTTTTTCATTACGAGCGTTAATAATTGAATTAGCCACAATTTCTCCTAAGCCATCTAAAGCAATGAAGGGTGGTAAAATTTGTTTTTCACCATCAATGGTTATTAATTGAAAACTTTTTGCTGCAGAATGTTCAATACTAATATTACTAAATTTAATATTACGTGCATGCATTTCTAATGCTACTTCTAATAGTGGAATTAGTTCTCGTTCTTTACTAGTAATAGCGGTTTTTTGATTAGTACTATTTTTTAATCGTTCATTAATGGATTTTAATTTATTAGTAATAGCACCAATTCCTTGTAACATTGTTTCAATATCAAAACCATCACATCTGGTTGTAAAGTAAGTAGCATAATATTCATGAGGATAATAAACTTTGTATCAAGCTACCCGTCATGCCATTAAAACATAAGCTGTAGCATGAGCTTTCGGAAACATGTATTTAATCTTTTTACAAGATTGAATGTATCAATTAGGTACTTTTTTTTCTTGCATCACAGTTTCATATTCTGGCTTTATTCCTTTACCTTTTCGCACATCTTCCATAATACTAAAGGCCATTTTGGCAGGTAAACCTTGATATACTAAGTAAGTCATAATGTCATCACGACAACCAATTACATCTTTTAATTTTAATCCTTGCTTACTAATTAATTCATCGGCATTATTTAATCAGACATCAGTCCCATGAGAAAGGCCAGAAATTTGCACTAATTCAGCAAATGAAGTTGGTAGCGTATCACTTAGCATTTTCCGAACAAAAGTAGTACCAAATTCAGGAATTCCAATTGCTCCGGTTGTTTCACCAAGCAAATCGTGTTTAGTAATATTTAAGGCACTTAAATTAGAAAATAATGATAATACTTTTGCGTCTTGATTAGGAATTGTTTTTGGATCAACTTCTGTTAAGTTTTCTAACATTTTTAAAGCTGTCGGGTCGACATGACCTAAAATATCTAGCTTTAATAAATTATCATGGATGGCGTTAAAATCAAAATGGGTAGTTTTTCAAGTAGAACTAGTATCATCAGCTGGATAATTAATCGGTGTAAAATCGGTAATATCATATGCTTTTGGTAGGACAATAATTCCGCCTGGGTGTTGGCCAGTTGTTCTTTTAATTCCAACACAACCTTGACTTAACATTTCTATTTTTGCTATGCGCATATCCGTTTGTCCAATTTTTTCAGCATAGGCTTTAACATAACCAAAGGCAGTTTTATTAGCAATCGTAGAAATAGTTCCAGCACGAAAAACATAGTTTTCGCCAAACATTTCTTTGGTAAAATCATGAGCTTGCATTTGGTATTCACCTGAAAAGTTTAAATCAATATCAGGGGTTTTATCGCCATCAAATCCTAAAAAGGTTTCAAAGGGAATGTCATGACCATCACTAATCATATTAACATTACACTTTAAACAAACTTGTTGTGGTAAATCATAGCCACATTTCACTGCCCCATTACTAATGAACTGACTGACTTTACATTGGGGGCATAAATAATGTGGTTGTAAGGGATTAACTTCCGTAATATTAGCAAATGTTGCTACTAATGAAGAACCAACCGAACCACGCGAACCAACTAAATAACCATCTTGCAATGACTTTGCTACTAACTTGTGAGCAATTCAATAAACCACAGCAAAACCATGCGTAATAATCGCATCTAATTCACGTGTTAAACGGTTTTCAACAATCGTTGGTAAGGGATTACCATATTTTTTTCATGCTTCTTCATAACAAAGATTCCGTAATTTTTGGTCAACATTATCAATATTTGGTGTAAATAATCCTTCTTTAATTGGTTTAACCATGGTAAATTGCTTGCTTAATTGTTGAGTATTGTTAATAACAATATCATTAATTAAATCGGGATTATCTAAAAAACTAAATTCTTTCAACATTTGACTTGTCGTACGGACATATTGGTCAGGGTATGAAGTAACTTTCCCTCTTCGATCATATAGTGGATGCAATACTCCGCCAATCCCTTTGCTATTAATAATAACATCACGGTACATTTTTTCATGAGGATATAAATAATGAGCATCACTAGTGGCAATCACTAATTTATTTAGTTTCATGGCAGTATCAATAATTTTTTTAATAATATCATGGAGTTGTTCTTGGGTAATATTACCCATTTGGACTAAGTTTTGATAAACCGAAGGTGGTTGTACTTCAATGAAATCAAATCATTGCATAATCGTTGTTAATTGTTCATCACTTTTATTCATAGCAGTTTCAAAAACTGCACCATTAACACAACTACTACCAATTAATAAGTCTTTTCGTAAATCATCAATCGCTTTCGTAACAATTTTTGGTGATTTATAAAAATATTGCGTGTGTGATAATGAAACTAATTGATAAAGACTTTTTAAACCTGTTTGGTTTTTAGCAAAAACAGTAATATGTTCACCACGAAGTTTATTGTTAATATCAGCAGAAATTAACTTATTAACATCGCTTAATAATAAACAATTAAATTCATCACGCAGTTGTTTTAACATTTTCCCAAACACTTGTGCTAGCACATTAGCATCATAGTCAGCCCTATGGGCAGTATCATCATCATATTTAATTCCATAAACGCGACAAATCGCACCTAAACGGTAATATTTTAATTGTGATTGCATGACACGTGATAATTGTAAAGTGTCTATCACGGGATTAGTTAATAAAGGAAGATTATGGTTTTTCATGGCAGCTTGTAAAAAGCCAAAATCAAAGTTAGCATTATGGGCAACAATTGTTCGGTCACCAATTAATTCAACAATGGTTGGTAACACTGTTGCTAGTTGTGGTTTATCTTTTAACATCACATTAGTGATATTAGTAAATTCAGTAATGTGTTCTGGTACTAACTCGTTAGGTTTAATGAGAATTGTATCTTGTTTAATAACGACATTATTTCTCATAATTACATATCCAAATTCAATAATTTCATGAAAGTTAACAGATAGGCCGGTTGTTTCTAAGTCAAGTACGATGTATTCAAGGTTTGCTATTTCTTCGTTTACAACATTTTTAACAATTCTAATATCATTAGGAATTAAATCCATTTCCACACCGTACATAACTTTTAAATTAGGATGTTTTTTAGCAGTACTAACAATATCAGGATAGGCTTGCACGTTTAAGTGATCAGTAAAACCAATAGCTTGGTGGCCTCATTTGACAATTTGATTAATATAATCTTGTGGCGAAGTAATGCCATCCATGGCGCTCATCTTGGTATGGATATGAAATTCAATTCGTTTTGAAACAGCATCATCATTAGCAATAATATTTAATGATTGGTCAACAATAATATCATCAATCCATAAAACTTGTTCTTTACTAAAGTTATCATAACGACTATTGCCAAAAATTTTAATTCAATCATCAACTTTAATACTATCTAATTTTTCATCAGGTTGGTCGCTATTAACAAACGATTTACAAGTGATAGCGTCAGTATCAGCAGCAATGGAAAATGAATAAAATCATTTTTGCGTTTTAGTTAAGAATTTATTAATTTTAAAAACTTTACCTGTCACAATAATGTTAGGTTCATCGTTAAGAATATCTTTAATTTGGTGTGTGTAATTAGTAGTTTCTAAGTTCACTTTGGATTTTTTGCGATAAGTACCATAGGTTGGTTTTGGTGGAGTAATAGTATTAGTAATTGGTTTTGCTTTTAAGGCTTCTGCTATTTTTTGCACTTGTGCTTTTGTTTCACTTTCGTAACTAGAAAATGGTTGTTGATTTGGATTAATGACAGTTGTAATTTGCAAACTAAGAAAACCATATTGATGAAAATAACTAATAAATTGTGTTAATTCATTTTTAACTAATTTTTCTTCAACACTATTGTGAATAGTAATAGTAAGCATGTTATTAGTATAACTAAGAGCAGATACTGGTAATGAATAATAAATACCAGCTAGTAAATGAAGTTTGTAGGTTTTAATGTATTCAAAATATATTAATACTAATTGTTCATCAAAATTGTTATTAACAGTAAAGTAAATATTAAGATTAGATACTCCTAGTTGTTTGAAGTGTTGTTCAAAGCGTTTTAGGGTAGTAATTGGTAAGAAGTTAGGTAAATTAATAGTGATGTTGGCTTGTTGATTATGATGAAAGTATTGAACACTATGGACAGTAGCGTTAGTAAAATCATTATCAAAATCATCAAATCCGATTTCATGGAAAAGTTTTTGTAAATCTTGGTTCATTGGTTTTATGTTTCCTTTCATCATAATTAGTGGGTTAATTATATCGTAATTTATGATAGATGTTTTAATTTTATTGTTGAATTGTTAATTGATATATTATTATTTTTATTAATATGTTCTACAATATCATTTGTAAATGGTTTTAATTCTTCAGTCATTTCTAAAGTTTTTTTTGAATTAGTTGGCGTTAAAATTTTAATATGTTACTATTATACTGTTAAAGGGAGTAAGCCCTCAAATTCCTAATCAAAAATGATTAGGAATTTTTTATTTTCTAATCCTGATATTTTTTCATATATGTTATAATATAATTGTAATCACATATAGTCATTTTCTAAACAATGACTTTCTATTCTTTTTAGAATTTCTGAAGCAATACCTTGCCTTTGAAATTTGTTTGCAACACATATTCAATTTAAACATGAACTACCAATTTCAAAATTATTTATTAATAAAGCAACACCTAATATTTTGTCATTATTTTCATAAACAAATTGAAATATTCTACTACCTTTATTTACCTTAAAACTATTTTGCTTAAGAAAAACTTCAAATTTAATTCTGCATTGTCCTTGTACTAATGGTTTATATACAGGTCATAATTCTTTTTTTAATATATTCTTCAGTCAAAAATAAATAATCATAAACCTTGACTGGCATATTATTTATTCCTTTCTTTCAACATTATTACTATAGGAGATAATTACTACTATTAAAAGAATATATCTTTAATCGTAATCGCAACAAAGATAATTAAAAATAGTAAGGCTCCTGCTATTGTCACAATTGTTTTATATTTAGTATTAAGTTTTTTTCTAGTGGCAGCTTCTACTGCATTCTCAACAAACTTATAACCATCCAGTGGTGGGATTGGTAACATATTTAATAAAAACAAGTTAGAAGACAGTAAGGCAGCTCAACGAAAATAAGTACTTGCCCCTTGGGTCGCTGACAAGTCAGGATTTAAAAAAATATTTGTGGATTTAACAATACCGACAGGTCCAGATATATTTTGTCAATGGAAAGTAACTAGTTGGCCTAACGCTTGTAATAAACTATAACTGTCTTTAAATGCATCAATGATACCTTCGCTAAAAACAGAACCTGAACTTAAATGATCACTACGTTGACTAACACCAATAAATAAGGTACCTTTTTGGTCTTCTGGTTTGAAGGTAACTAGTTTATTAACTTTATCATTGTCGAAGAAGGTAATTTGATAATCAGAAATAACATCATTGTATTTTTTATTATAACTATTCAATCATTTTTGTAAATCATAGTAAGATTTAATGTTTTTATCTGAACTGTGGTCACCATCACCAGTATTTCAAATATGAGTAATCTCAGAACTACTTAAAATCGGTATCGTTGTATTAGCCAAATTATATTTTTCCACAGCATCAGCTAATGGTCCTTTACTAGCATAAGTTGGTAGTAAATTAGGATCATATTTGTAAGGATAAATTCCATACCCAACCATCAGTAAAATAAATGCTAATAATAAGTTCATCAAAGCCCCAGCACTAATAAAAATTGCTTTTTTACCACGATGAAGATTTTCCATCATGCGCTTAGGATCAACAACTTCTGCTTCACGACCTTTAGGAGCATCAGCAATTTCCGATGCTACTGATACATAACCACCTAACGGTAATAGACGCAATGTATAACGAGTTTCTTTTTTTCCCCACTGGAGAATCTTGGGACCCATGCCAATGGCAAATTCATAAACATACGCACCAGATAATTTCGCAATTACAAAGTGAGCAAATTCATGAAGGGTAATTAAAAATAATATTGTAAATAAACCAATTAAAATGACTAAAAAGATATACATAACTTCATCCTTAATAATATTTTTTTATTAATTATTAAATGACACTTAAAAACAATAGTGCCACAATAAATCCGGCAATCGCAACCCCAGAAAATGAATCTAAACGATCTAACAATCCCCCATGACCAGGGAAGATATTAGAAAAATCTTTAACACCATAATTACGTTTTAAGTATGAAAACAATAAATCACCCATTTGACTAATCAGTGATAAAATAAAAACTACAGCAACATAAGCAATATAAATTGGCGCTTTACCAATTGAACCTTCATAGAAAGGTAACAGATTGTAATTACTTGTTTGTAAGAAAACAATAACTGTTATCATACTTAATACCATCGCAACTCCTATTCCAGTAATTGCTCCTTCTCAAGTTTTATTGGGTGAAACACGAGGTGCTAACTTATTTTTACCATAAATAACGCCACCGATAAAAGCACCAATATCATTCGACATGACAATTACAAATAAGAATAATAATGTTGGTCAACCTAATTTTTGAACAGAATTAATTTGTGATAACATCAAAAAGTTAACGGCTTTAAACGCTAATACTAAATAAATAACTCATAAAAACACAAATAACACATCACCTAATTGAAAGGTTTTAGCACGATAAGCGATTAAAAGAAAAATAGCAATAAATCCAAATAATACTATCATTGACATTCATGTTTCAAATCATAAATGATTATAAAGATATGGACCAAAAGTTTCTTTACCAATCGGAAATCATAAAAAGATAATTCCCATCGTAATAATTAATAGTTTTAAGACTAACGGTCATTTTGCTGCTTGTTTTAAATTAATGATTTCTCACAGACATCCAATTAAGATTAAAGTATTAATCACCATGAATGTATATACAGACCATAAAGGTTTGACACCAAATATTGGTTCTAAATACACAGCACCAATAAACATTCACACTGATACGGCCATAATTAGCACGATGCTAGTAATAATCCGTTGTTGATATTTTTTAAAAAAACAAGAATTATCTTTTAATACCTTGTTATCTTCATTTTGTGTTGAAGAATTTGCTTTTACTGTCACAATCTTAACCACCTAATTTACCTCTTCTGATTTAAATTTTCATTAATTCGGTAATTTTATTTTTTTCTACTTTCATTAATTCAGTAATTTTAATATCAGTTAATTTTTGAATTATTTCTTCACCTTTTTTATTTTGGTCTTCTGGTAACTCTTGTTTTTTAAGACTATGAATAGCATCACGTCTAACATTACGAATTTTAATTTTGTAATCTTCAGTAATCTTTGCTAAATCTTTTACTAGACTCTTACGAATTTCTTCTGTTAATTGGGGGAAAATTAAACGAACAGCATCAGCTTCAGTTTTAATTTGTAAACGTAAATCAGCAGCGGTAATAGCTTCGGTAATAGACTTAACTAAACTACGATCATGAGGACGTACTACTAATTGATGGGCACCTTCTACATTAATACGGGCATTATGACTTAGACGGTCCATGCTCCCATAACATCTAATGTTAATAGCATCTAAAATTGCTGGATTAGCTCTTCCAGTTCTAATTTTATTAATTTCTTGTTTATAATGTGAAATTACATTATCCATTTCTTTTGTTGTTGTTAAAACAATAATTTCCATTGTTTACCTCCAGTTACTTGATTAGTATTATGTTTTTTAAATCAAACTATAAAAATTATATAATACTTTTTTACAAAACCAATGGAAATTATTATAAACTACAAAAATAGCAGAATTATTCTATAATTCTGCTATCACGATTAATGCTTGTTGTTTTATTATTTAAATCAACAAGCATTAAGATGCCTCCAATAATACCTAGTAATGCTCCAAAAATAATTCCTAAAATTGCTAAAGCAATTTTTTTCTCTTCAGTTGCTTGGCCTTTATTTACTTTTTAGTACAAAATAAAACTAGGAATGGTTCAAAATAATGGAATAATAAAAATTGATTCAATAATAAAAATAATGAGAATTAAAATGCTTCCTGCTTTTGTCATAAATATAGTACCTGCTTTCATTGTTGTTAAATTAAATGTTTTTTATATGCTACCATTTTTATATAGTTTCTACAATAAGTTTCTTCATAATACTTTTTTATAAATCTCACCTTCATCTGTTCTAGCATAAACTGTTCCTTTACTATCAGTAGTTAAACTTAAAATGGCTTTTCTCCCTTTATGTACTATTTTTAAATTTTATCACATAAATGCTGAGAAAAGCCTATCTACGGACTTCTCCCCACATTTTTAAATTAAACATAGCATTACAGTTTCAAAACTAGGTATGTTATTGAATTTATATGCAGCTTCTTTTGCATATAAATGAATATGATGTTTTGCAACTTTGATATGTGTTTTGAATGTTCTTCGTATATGTTTTCATACTGACTAAATTTGGTTGGTATTTACACCAGTTTTTGAAACATAGCCATCTTGATGGTTAACTGTTTCATGCTTAGTGAAAACCGATTTCAAATCGCGATATCCTTTTCAAGAATCAGTATGTACATCACACTTTGAAGAAATGTGGTTTATTGCAAACTGCAAAAGATTTTTACTGTTTGCGTTTTTCAATACTTTCACAATCAGATTGTTGGTTGTTTTTTCATAAATACCAACAATCAAGGTTTTGTTCAACAAGGATCTTCCTTGTTTTTTAAAACCCATATGTGAAAGATACATTTCATCCATTTGCACTATGCCCTCAACAATGAATTGAGGTTCTTGTTTAGCAATGGCACTTCGGATTTTATGACCCATTCTTCAAGCTGTTTTCAAGGTCACTCCCAATTCTTTTGCAACATAAGTTGATGGAATTCCATGTTTGGTGTTTATTCATCTAAAGATGAGATAAAACCAAGATATTAAAGGTGTTTGTGACTTTGAAAATATAGTGCCCGTGATAATACTGAATGTTTGATGACATTTCAAACATATCATTTTTCTTAAATTAGAAGTATTCAAATTAAAACTAGAACATATAATACATTTGCTTTGTTTCAAACTTGCTATATATGCAAGACATTGTTTTTCAGTTTGAAAAGTATTATTGAACTCATTCAATTTCATTGTTTCCTCCACAAGTACATGTGGGGAGAAGTCCGCTTAAAATTTCATCTCGTAAATCCGGTTGTTTTGAAATTATTAAGTTTTTTTGACTAGTTTCACAACCAATAACATTAATAGTTGTTGTTGTGAATAAAGTTAAAACTGTTAAAAGATTTACTATTTTTTTCATATTTCAATAACCTCCAATTAACTTCTATCAATCAATAGATTTGAGATTATATTTTATATTATTTTTAAATAAAATTATAACTATCTATACATTTCAACCCATCAATGGCTTTATCTTAACGATGCATAATCAAAATTATGATGTTATATTTTAAATATTTTTGATTTAAAAAACTAGTTGAAAAACATTAAAGTTATTGTTCCGATATATAAATCATTACCAAAAATGTATAATCTATTAATTCAACCATTCGCTTCTTGTCAATTATTTACCAGAGTAACTGTCGTACCATCAAACTTAAATAATTTACCTTTATGATTACTAGTTTCTGTTCAAATATACAAATCATTACCAAACGTTGTTAAACTCGAAACATAACCATTTGTTTCTTGTCAACCAAATAATTGATTAAAAGAAGTGCTTATTTTTTGATTAGTGCAACTAAATTTAAAAATAATAACAAATATAATACCGCTAGCAATTAATATTGATGATAAAAAAATAGATAATCAAACCTTTTGCTTTTTTCTCATACAATCATCCCTTTCTAAAAATATGGAAATGCTAGTATTTATTCTTTTAGGTTTGTTAAATAATTAGTTTCATACATTATTAATTAGATTCCTTGCATAACTTAAATCATTTAAAACTTTTTATTAATAAAATCAAAACAATATTTAGTCTAATTTGGAGTTATGTTATACAAGAAATTTAATATACTCATAGTATCATTAATTAATAATTAAGATATTTAAAAGCAATATTATCCTTTTTTAAGTTGGACATTTTAACGTTTACTTTGATAATTGTAAACCATTTTTAATACTATTCTAAATGGTAAAATTTTCATAATCAATTTTGTGATTTTGTTAGAAACACCTACTACCAAAAATCCTTTTCTTTTTACTTTTAAAGCTTTTTTTAAAGACTTATCGGCATAACTTTGCGTATCTAAAACTGGTAATAATGAACTATAATGTTCTTTGCTACCTTTGCCATTACTACTGCGATTTCAAAAATCAGTTTCTAATGGACCAGGGCAAATAGTAATAACACGAACTTTGCTTTTAGCGCGAATTAATTCATAATTAATTGCTACTCCTAAATTTCAGACATAAGCTTTAGATGCATAGTAACTAGTAAAAGCAGGACCTGGCGTAAATGATGCCATGCTCCCAACATTAATAACACGCCCAAAATTATTTTCAGTAAAACGTTGCACAAATAGTTTCGTTAAAATATGCAAAGTAGCAATATTTAAATTAATCATATTTAATTCTTGGTCTAAAGAACTTGCTTGAAATTTACCTCATACTCCATAGCCAGCATTATTAATAACTACTGTAACATTTAATGTTTTGGCAAATTCAAATAACTGATAAGCATTTTTAATATCTGATAAATCGCAATCATAATTTTTAACTTGTAAATGGGGATATTGCTTAACTAAGTCTAAAATATTTTTACTATTACGAGAAACACCTAAGACATGATAACCTTGAGATAATAAAAATTGACAATAAAAATATCCAAGACCTTTAGAAGCACCCGTGACAACTGCTCATTGATTTAATACGCTGACTTTGTTTTTCATAATTAATACTCCTTTTTTTTATTTTTTTCCACACTAAATAAATTTTTAGCATTAAGATAAATATAATTATAAGCACTAAAAATACTTAAAATAGTAGCAATATACATTGGTAGTAATACTAATTGGTTAATTATACCATACTGATCATTGATACTGTTACCACTAGAAGAACCACTTAAGAAGCGAAAATTAACAAACAATAAGATTGTGATTCCTACCATTTGTACTGCTGCTTTGACACGACCATAATTGTCAGCAGCCATAATCGTACCTTTGCTTGCTAAAATTTGACGGACAACATCAATAATAAAATCACGTAATACTAAAATAACTGCCATTCAAATCGGAACAATAGTAGCACAAGCCATAACAATTATGACACCATTAGTTAGTAATTTATCAGCAATTGAATCAAAAAACTTACCAAAGACAGTTACTTGATTAAATTTTCGTGCTCACCATCCATCAATAAAATCACTAATGGAAGCAATAATAAATAAGATACCTGCTATTAACCAACTAATAGGTAATTGATAGTTTCTAAGACTAATAGTAGCATTTCATAAATAATAGAAGTTATCATTAACAGGTGCAATTATCATTAAAAATATAATCACTGGTACTAATAATAGTCTGAATAATGATATTGAATTAGGAACGTTCATGGACAAAATCCTTTCGTATAAGTTTACTTATCTATTATACTATATACTACAGTTTGTATAAAGAAGTTTGGAGTTTAACTTAAAATTTAAAAAACTTTTTTATTAGCATTAATTTGCTATTACTAATAAAAAAGTTTTCTTTAGTTAAATTATTTTTATTCTTTAGTTTCTGCTTCTTTCTTTTCACGATTAGCAGCAGCTTCAGGATTTTTCCGTTTTTCAATATAATAAAAGAGACCAATATAACTTAAATAGTAATCTTTATTAAAATCAATTAATCGTGAAGCATTAGTAACAGTGGCCATTCCTGTCGGTTTAACACCTCATTCATAAAAAGGAATTAATCTTGTTTTGGCAGGGTTATGTTTAGCTAAGAAAATAACAGCAGTATTGAAATCTAATTTCATCAATTCACTACCAGTAATTAATTTCTTACCTTGCAATGAAGAGTTAATGTTATCAGCCTTTTTATCTTTATTGCCAGAATGACTATAGTTAATAATAGTTTTTTCACCGAACATATCAGAATATTTATTAGCAGTTTGTAAATCCATGGTTTGTAAAAACGTATGTAAAATACAGTTATTAAAAATAGTTTCTGCTGTTTCTTTACCATATTTTTGTGTTAGTTGTTGCAAATCTTGCATAATCATCATGAAGAAAATATTACGACTTCGAGCTACGGTAATCATTTGTGCCATATTAGCAATCGTTGGGATATTTCCAAACTCATCAAAAATGAAATATAAAGGACGCGGTAACTTTAAATCAGGTAAAGTACTAGCATAACGAATAGTGTTCTTATATAACTGAGCAATAAACATTGAGACAAAGGCATTACGTTCATTAGATTCATCAGGAACAACTAAGAAAACAGCACTTGGTTTTTTCACAACATCATCTAAATTAATATCATTGCTACAACTAATATTTCTCGTAACAGGGTCAGTAAATAAACGTAATCCATTGGCTACCATTTGACTAATTGAACCTGCAGTTTCTTCAGCTCCTTCTAAAACTCCTAATCCAATTTGTCGCGCTAAACTTTGGGTTGGCATCTTCTTTAGAATTTCAACAAAGCGTTGACGATTAGTAGCGACAATAGCTGCATTAGACATACTAAAGTATTTTAATGGCACATCAGGTTGGTCTTCTAATTGTTCAAGCATAAATAACATAATCGCTTTCACAACTTGCATCGCTGATTGATTTCAAAACTTTTGTTTCGGGTCTGATTCAGGAAATAATGCTTCAACAATATCATTAATTCACGATAACGCCATTGATTCATAAGTAATAGAATCGTTTAACGGATTATTTTCTTTTTTTAAGCGCATTGATTCCACATAGAAATCATAAACTTTAACAAAAGGATTTCAAGAATTAGAAACTGAAGTATCACGTAAATTAATAACATAAACATCATAACCATTATTTTTTAAAATCTTAGAATGATTTTGAAATAGTTCTCCCTTCGGGTCAGTAACAACCATTGATGGTTTAACTTTTGATTGGGCATTTAAATACAAAGTAGGAATAACTAATTTTTGGGTTTTACCAGAACCAGTTCCTCCAATTACAATGTTGTGGGCATCAGGTTTAATATTAAATTGAACACCACCAATTTTGGTTTTTGATGTTTGGACAACAATTCCATAATCATCCTTGGCTGTTTTTGATAAAGGGAAAATATTAGCAATTTCATTAGTTGTTAGTCATGCTGCCGAACCATAAACTTTATTTTTAGAATCACGAAGAAAACGACTTTTATTATGTGTTTCACGATGAATTTTATATTTATGCATCATTAAGTAAAATAATAAAACACTAATTTCAATTACCCATAAAACTAAAAACATTAATCAATGACTTTTAATATCTTGCGTTAAATGCTGTAAAGTAAATGATTGTCCTTGTTTAACATTATTAAACATACCACTAACGAAAATAATAGCATAAACACCTAAAGTATTAATAACAATTAAAAATGGAATTGCTATCAATAAAATAATTGGTAATACTCATTTTTTTGTGCGTAAAAATTTCATATTTTGCTCCTAAATTTTAATAAAGTTGAATATTAACCATAAGTGGCAATTGCTCCAGCAATTGTACAAACAATAAGCATACAAATACCAATTGCGACATTACGACGAAAACGATAACTTTTCTTCTTTTTAAATTCGTTATTTTTGTCTCTTTGTTTCATAATAAACTCCTAATTTATACATTTATTAAAAAATAATTTTAGTCCATTTGATCGTAATTAGGACTACCATATCTACCTTCACCATAAACATTACTTAATGCATCGCGAGCACTGCTAAGAGAATTGCTTATAGCATTATATGGTCTTGTAACTGGGCTTGCAACTACACTTCCAAAATCTTTGAGTTTAGTACCATCAGCATGGGACTTACCAATTCTTCCAGCAATGTTAGCTGCACCTTTAGCACCTTTACCAAGATAGCCAGTTAATCCATTTTTCAATAGACCATTGGCAGAATTAGTACTTCCATCAGGGTTTTTACCATCCTTGGCGCCACCAATCAGCATTTGTTTTCCAAGTTTTAATGCACCTGCTCCGCCAGCAGCAAGACTTGCAAAACCACGCGCTTTACCAGCTATACTACTTGCAATACCAGCACCGTTAGAATCAATAGCACTTTGTACTCCCAAATTTTGAGTTACTAAATGGTTAATGAATTTTTGAGTTTTTAAACAACTAATAGCACCTGCTGTACAGAATAAGGCATATAGAATTTGTCTTTCTATTCAAATATCACCACTAGAACCACTAAATGTTTTACTAATATCAGCAATCGCTTCAGGTAATACTTGCATAAAAATATAAATTGGTAACATCGTACCAGGGCCGATAATAAATTTACCAATCACCATTTCTTTTCAAACACCTAATCTTTTTCCTTGGTCAACAGGCATCATAGAAGCCACAATTGGCGAAATTGAAAATAAAAGAATTAAATCAATAATTCGTTCTACTAAAGTCATGGCTGCTACAAATAATACATATAAGGTAAATCAAATTGCAACAAGTTCTAAAATGAAATTTCAAGACATTGTTAAATTTGTTGGTGGCATACCATAATTTTTAGGAATATCGCTTGCACTTTGCGCATCAGGGGCGCCAATTCCTCATAACCTATCTGCTAAATCAGTAAACTTACCTTCAGCAGTAATTTTCAAAACCACTAACAATCCTGTTACTAAATAGTTAATTAAACTAAAAAATAAAGGAATAAATATAATAACTAAGACTGCTAAAAAAGTATTTTTAATGGCCTTACCTAGTTTTTCACGAATGGTATGAGTTTCGGTAAATTGAATAATTATCAATTGCATAATAAACATAATAACAATTAAGCCAATAGCAACAATAGAAAGTGCTAAAAAGAATAATGGTAAATGTTTGATATTAAATGGGTCATCAATAAAGCTGCCAAAAATTAAATTAGTTAAAGCATCAGTTGTTAAGTAGTAAAATATACCATGCGGTGATAATAGTAAATGAATTATTTCTAATGGACCAGAAACAAATATCATTCATGGAAGGAGTAATAGTATATGCAATAGCCCATTTCATAGTCAATCCATATGTTCTCACCTCGTTTCATAAATTATTTTATTTAAAACTAATTACCAAGCACGTTTCCACTACCTGCTTTAAAAACATTGACAAAAATCATCATTGTACCTGAAGCAGCAACACCAATGATTGGAGCAATTAATGTATACATAAAGGCTTTTTTAATCTCACTTCTTCTTTGTGGGTCATCACCTGCAGCAGCTAAATCTTTTGCTAAAATAACGATTTTGAAAACACTAAAAGCAACTAAAGCAGCAATTAAAAGTAGTGTTACTGCTGTTACATAAGGTTTTATGGCATCAATAATTTTGTTTGTATCAAAATCATCTAAAAAATTAAGATTCATATTTTGGTTCTCCTTTGATTTGAACATTACAAAAAAATATCATTAATCAAAATTGTTTATAAAGCATGAATTTTTTTATTAAGACTACAAAAAGTCCTGTTTTACTTGTAATAAGTAAATTAGGACTAAGAGTCAAAATTCATATGTTATAAATAATATTGATACAATTTAATTATAGTTACTTTTGAAATAAAGTAAACAATATTTAACAATATTATTTATTAATTTCAATAATATTATTAGTTTCATTTTCATACGAAGTACTAATTCCTTTAATCGCATTAGTTTCTCCAACACTAACATTAATAGTTAAACACATACGATATAAACTAGAAATAGCAAATAAACACTCTCCGACTTTGGCGCGAGCAATAAAGTCAGTTTCATTAGGGGAAATTCCGCCATAAGAAGTATACAGTTCATTCAATTCTGCTAAGTCATGGGGTTGAAGATTTAGAACTTTCAAATATTGACTAGAATTAATAATGGCAGTTGTGTATTTTTTAATTTCCTCAGAACCTAGAAAATCATTAATATTTTGAGTAATAATATTAATCATCCCTGTATACTTTCTAATTCGTTTTACAATTTGGTACATGAATAATAATGCCGCAGGAAATTCTTTATCAATTAATAAATGCGCTTCATCAATGGTAATAGAAATTCATTGTTCTTTTTTGCTGATTTCATTATCGTTTTTATTTTTTCGCACTTCATTTTCAATGTATTTTAAAATTAAAAACATTTGAGCATTAACTAATCGCTTATTACCAGATTGTGTTAAAGTATATAAATCATAAACTTGTACTAAACTATTAGTATCATTCAGATTAGTATGGGCATTTCATAAGTTGGCATCGGTTCCTCCGCTCACAAATCTTGATAAAATAATTAATAAATTTTTTAAGTCATTTTTACTACGCACATCAGTTTCTTTTACCATATCATTTTCAATGATATGGTATAAGTCTTGAAAAATGGGGAATTCATGTGGTTGTAATAAATGAATTTTAGTTCTTGTTGTAATGCCAGCGTTTTCATACATTAAACGCACATAAATCATAAGTAAACTTGATTCATTGCGAGTTAAACCACCAGAAGCAACATTTAAAAATTGTTCTAAAAATTGCATATGGGGTGCTAGAATATCACGACCATTGTTATCATTATTACCATCATCACTTAACGCTAAAGTAACTTGAAAGGGGTTAATGTTTCCTGAAGAACCATCACCAACATCAATTCAACTTCCATCATGATAGTAACATAAATCACGATATTCGCGTTCTGGATCAATAACAATCACTTTATGACCGAGCATAATTTGATAATTAACTTCTTTTTTAGAAGTATAAGATTTACCAGAACCACTAGTTCCAATAATTAATTGATTATGGTTCTTTCTGGTACTATTTTTTGTTCGTTGATCAAAGAAAACTTTATTACCACTTTCATTAAATCCTAAAAATAACCCTTGTTTATCATTTAATTCTTGATTTAAAAATGGAAAACTAGCAGCAATCGTTAAACAAGGTATTTCATGACCAGTAATTTTAAATCAGTCAGCACTATCGGGCATGATTGATAAAAATGCTTCTAACTGACGATAATATAATTTATCAAATTTCATACCATTATTTTTAATTTCATATTCTGCTGTACTCATATTCTTTTTCAAATCTTTACGATCAGAACCAGAAATCATTAAATATAAATTGGTATTAAAAATTTTTTCACCACCGCCAGAAATTTGATTTAATAACTCGTTAAGTGATTCATAGTGATAATCATAATCTCTTCGTTCTGAAACTGATTTGGTCATATAATTTAAAGTTGCTAAATTTTGCATAGATTTATTTAATTGTTTTTTAGCACTTTCTTCACTAATACTATTAAAAGTAAAAATTAAACTGGAATTAGGAATAGTAACAAGATTAGCTAATCAAACTGCTGATACTTCAAAAGGATAATCATATATGTTATAAATAGTTTGAAAGCAGTTAGCAAATTCTAAATTATTTTTATGAACCAGTAATTCTTTGATAGCTAAATCATTAGTTAAATCTTTACTTTTCATAGTTTTATCTAAATTAGTAGTGAACATGTCATTTAAAATAGCATTTTCATTTGTGTTAATTAGTTTGCTATAAACGACCATCATTTCCAAAACACTAACGTCAGTAGCCTTGACACCACTACGACTAATATAATTTTTAAAGGCATTCACTTCTTCACGAAGTTTGTCTTGATTAGAACTGTAAAAAAATAAATAAAAGAATGGTTGAGTCATTTCACTTTCATTTTGAATTTCATTATTAACAGCAATTGCTGTTAATAATTGTTCTATTCGTGCTTTTTTGGCTTTAACACTAATATTTTCTAAATCCACTTGCTCTAATTGAGTTTGGTAAAAACTAGTTTGAGCACTAATATCTAATGGCATATCAATCTTTATTAGTGACATTGAAATATTAATAATTTTAAAAGCAGCAGCTAAATCTTTAATCTTATTAGATGCTTCCTCATTTGATAGTAACGTAATATTAAAACCTTCTAATAATAACGCACGCGCATAATTGGTGTTTTTAACATTTAATTGCATCACATTTTTACTAATAACTTTTTTAAAAGGTACTAATGCTTGTGAAGTTTTATCAGATTTATAATAACGACTTTTACTATGAAATTTAAATCATAAAATAATTATTTCTCAACCTTTTTTTCTTGGTTGTCAAGAAAAAGTTAATGGAATTGTTGCAATAGCTACTAAAGAAACAGATAATAATTTTAAGATGATACTAATATTTAACAATAAAATTATAATTGAAGCAAAACCAATAACCATTAAGATAATTAGTAAATCAACCAAACCAACACTTCTTCAAATTTGTAATTTAACAAATTTAATAGTTTTAGGTATTAAGAATTTCATTTTTTTCCTCAGTTAATAACTCATTATGTTTCGAGTTTGATTTAATATTATTCTCTTTTTTTTCAATTTTCATGGTTACAACGCGCTTTTTAAAACCACATCGATTACAGTTAACTTGAATATTTATGCCCTCTAAGTAATCTGCTATTAGAATTACTCTTCCGCAACGATAGCAGGAAAATGAATTTTGTGGTTTTTGAGATAAGCGAACTGATGCAAATGTATCTTTCATAATTATTGTCTCCTAACTGAATTTAATTTAACTACCAAACTCAAGAAAAAGTCTTCTGATTTGCCCAAACTTTTTAAGCATTCGAGCGTAGAAAATTTGTACTTCCTAGTTCTTTTTAATTTAAACTCAATACAACCCATTTTAAGACAATATTTATAAAACTCAAGAAAATCAAAGAATTTTCAACAAATTTCTTGAGTTGAATAAATTTTAACAAATTAATTTAAAATAACAAATCTTTTTTATAATTTGCTAACCTTTACAATTGACATATTTTATGACTTTTAATTTAAATATCTATTACCTATATGTATATTTAAATTAAAAACGTATTAAAAATTAAGTTATAAAATTATATAAATTGTTTTTTTAAAACATTTTTTAACATTATTCGTTGAAATAATCACTATTTTTTCATAAGTTCTTCCATACCAGGAATGCTTGGCATTTCACCGCGTTTAATTTGACCAGCAATTTGATCCATGACTTTTTTGGTTTTTTCAAATTGATTTAAAACTTTATTTAATTCTTTTTCACTACGGCCAGAGCCCTTTAAAACTCGTGTTTTACGAGTTGGATAACGTAAGATTTGTGGTTTTTCACGTTCTTGTGCGGTTGTTGACGCAATAATGTATTCCGTAATTTTTAAATCAGCTTCGGCATCACTAATCTTACTATCACTAATCTTAGCAGACATACCAGGAATCATTTTTACTAACGAACCTAATTTACCCATTTTTTTAATTTGTTTCATTTGATTAACAAGATCGTTTAAATCAAATTGTCCTAACATCATGCGATTCATAGTTTCTTCAACATCGCGAGAGGAAACAGTACTTTGGGCTTTTTCCATTAATGTGGCAATATCACCCATACCTAAAATCCGTTCTGCCATTCGTTCAGGATAAAAAGTTTCTAAATCCGTAACTTTTTCACCCATACCTAAAAACTTAACAGGAATTTTAGTTAAATAAGCAATTGAAAGAGCAGAACCACCTTTGGCTGTTCCATCTAATTTAGTAATAATGCTTCCTGTAATAGGAATAGCATTATTAAATTCAATAGCAACATTAATAATATCTTGACCAGCCATTCCATCACAAACTAATAAGATTTCTTGTGGTTGAGTAATTTTTTTAATATCTGCTAACTCATTCATCAACTTTTCATCGATGTGTAATCTTCCTGCTGTATCAATTAAGACAGTATCAAATTTATTTTTATCAGCATATGCTTGGGCATTTTTAACGATTGTTTGTGGTGTTTCATTTTCTAATGAAAATACTTCAATGTGTAGATTTTTTCCTAAAACTTTTAATTGTTCAACTGCAGCAGGACGATAAATATCGCCTGCAACTAATAAGCATCGTTTTTTATATTTATCAGTTATTAACTTAGCTAATTTAGCAATCGTTGTGGTTTTTCCTGAACCTTGTAAACCTACAACCATAATCACTGTTGGATTACTAGATAGGTTAAGCTCAATATTTTTAGCACCCATAATTTTTGTTAATTCTTCATGCATGATTTTAACTAGCATTTCTTTTTGGTCTAAACCTTCTTTAATAAATTCACCTTTTGCTTTAGCAGTAATTTCATTAATTAAAGTTTTAACAACACGAAAGTTAACGTCAGCTTCTAGTAAAATTAATCTGAACTCTTTAATCGTATCTTCCATGTTCTCCAATGTTAATGTTTTTTTATTTAAATTTTTTTCTAAAGTTTTTTGAACTTTTTTTGACATCATATCAGCAAAACTCATATTTGTTATTCACCTCTTGTTTTTTTAAGACACACTTAATTTTAACATTAAATTTATCTTAAACATCAAAAATATAAGCACCTAACAACTTATATTTTTGATTTATATTTCAAATTTTAACTAATTAATTCTGTAGCACGAACTTCACGAATCACAGTAATATGAATATCACCAGGAATAGTAATAATACGTTGTAATTTTTCTTTTAACGTGCGAGCCAATGTGTGAGCATCAATGTCATTAATAACATTAGGATCAACAATAACCCTTATTTGACGTCCTGCTTGCACAGCGTAGGCTTTGTCAACGCCTTTAATTGTTTTACATAAATCTTCAATTTCTTTAATTCTTGTAATAAATTCTTCTAATGAATTATTACGAGCACCAGGTCGTGCTGCTGATAATGTATCGGCTGCTGACACTAAGCAAGAATAAATATTATTTTTAGGAACATCACCATGGTGAGAATGAATAGCATTAATAATAATATCATCTTCACCATACTTTTTAGCTAGGATAACACCGTTATAAACATGCGAACCTTCTAATTCATAATCAACTGCTTTTCCAATATCATGTAGTAAACCAGCACGTTTAGCTAGATTAATATCTAGTCCTAATTCAGCGGCCATACTACCTGCTAATTTAGCAACTTCATAGGAATGTAATAAGACATTTTGACCATAACTAGTACGATATTTTAAACGGCCAATATAATTAACTAATTCTGGTTCAAAATTGGTTAATTTTAATTCATCAATTATTTTTTTACCATCAATTTTAAAGTTTTCATTTAATTCTTGTTCATGAAATTTTAAAACTTCTTCAATTCTAATGGGATGAATACGTCCATCTTTAACCAAATCTTCTAACGCTCTAGTGGCAATTTCTCTTCTAATAGGATTAAAAGATGAAATTTGAATAGTTTCTGGTGTGTCATCAATAATAATATCAACACCAGCAGTTAATTCAAATAATTTAATGTTACGACCTTCTTTTCCAATAATTCGTCCTTTCATTTCATCATTTGGCAGTTTAACATAAGCAACTGATTTATCAACTACAAAGTTACTAGCATAACGTTCAATGGCTTCGCTTATGATATTATTAGCAAGTTCTTTTGCTTGTAGTTTAGTGTTGTATTCATGATTTTTAATCATCTTATTAAAATCTAATGACAAGTGTTCTTCTAATTTTTTAAATAGTTCTTCTTTCGCTTCATGTTTACTCATACCAGAGTTTTTTTCTAATTCTACAATAATTTGATCAATTTTGTGATGATAGTCTAATTTAACATTTTTAATAATTTCACGTTGATGATAAAGATTTTGAGTTTGTGTTTCAATTATTTCTTCTCTTTCAGTTAACTTGCGTTCACGTTTATTTAATATTTTTTCATAATCTAAATTTTGTTCTTTGCGAAAATCAATTTCAGCGTATAAGTCTTTTTTTAATTTTGCAATTTCAACTTTAGCATCAGCTTTTGTAGTTTGAATTAGTTTTTGTGCTTCTTTTTCCTTCTGTTTAATGTTATCCAAACTTTTTTCTTCTTGTTTCTTTAAATAAAATTTTCTAACGAAAACACCTGCTATTATCCCTACAGTCAATGTTATCGATATTATTATACTCAAGTATATTCCCATTTGTCCACTAGTTATATTTATTAATAATGTTGTTATACTAATTTTCATAATCTATCCTCTCCTTGATTTATAGCAAGGAAAAAGAAGCCTTAAAATTGAAAAAATTAAAATTCAATAATAAAAGTTTTTTTCTAATCATAACACAAATACGTAGGATTATTATCCTTCCTTAATTTTAACATTTTTTAGTTGTAAAAATTAAAAATTGATTTGTGACTTAATTTCAGTTAAAAGTGTAGTATTTAACTCTAAACTTTCTTTTTCTTTTCCTTGACCTAATTTTATTTCTCCATAATTATATCATCCACCTGATTTATTAATAATTCCCTTTTCAACGGCAATATCAATAATTTCACTTTGCTGTGAAAACCCCTGCGCAAAATAGAAATCAATAACTGCATTTTTAAAAGGGGGTGCTACTTTATTTTTTACGACCTTAATTTTTATTTTATGTCCAATGATTTGACTATTTTTTAGTAATTGTTCACCTTTACGTACTTCTAATCTAATACTACTATAGAATCGTAAAGCCTTACCGCCTGGTGTTATCTCAGGATTACCATATATAATACCAACTTTTTCACGAATTTGATTAATAAATATAACAATACAATTTGTTTTAGCAATACTTCCACTTAGTTTTCGTAAGGCTTTGGACATTAATCGCGCTTGAGCGCCAATTGTTTGTTCGTTCATATCACAATCAAGTTCCACTTGTGGCACCAATGCTGCTACTGAATCAACGATAATCATATCTAATGCTTGCGACTTAACTAAAATATCTAAGATTTCTAAAGCTTGTTCACCAGAGTCTGGTTGTGATACTAATAAACCATTAATATCAACTCCCAGTTTTTGACTATACTGACGATCTAAAGCATGTTCAGCATCAATAAAAGCTATTTTACCATTTATTTTTTGAGCTTGTGCTAAAGCCATTAATGCTAATGTAGTTTTACCAGCAGATTCAGGGCCATAAATTTCAATAATTCGGCCTTTAGGAAAACCTTTAATTCCTAAAATATCGTCTAATAACATACTACCCGAACTAATCACTTCTATATCAGTAATAATACTACTATCAGTTAATAGCATGATAGCACCTTTACCAAATTATTTTTCAATTTGTTTCATAGTTATTGAAACCAAATCTTCTTTACTTTTAATATCTGTTTGCAAATTTTTTTCTTGCATTAAAATCACCTCGTAAACAATTAACATGCAAACGAGGTGATACCTTTTTTTATTTTTTAAAATTTAATAAAATCTTTTTTAAAATAATTATTGCTTGTTCTACAACTTGAGTTCTAATTTCATTTCTGTTACCAACAAATTGAAAAGTTTCACACCAAGTTTTATCATTTATAACAATGCCCACGTAAACTAAACCAATTGGTTTATTTTCCATAGTTTTTGGTCCAGCATTACCAGTAAAACTAATAGCAATTTCTGTTTTAAACATGTTTTGACTATTAACTGCCATTTCTAATGCACATTCTTTACTAACTGCACCATATTTTTCAATTGTTTGTTTTTTAATTTTTGTAATATTTATTTTAGCTTCATCACTGTATGCTACAATACCTCCATTAAAGTATTGTGAAGCACCAGCAATACTAGTAAGTTCTTGGGCAAAAAGACCACCCGTAATACTTTCGCAAGAGCTAATTTTAAAATTTAATCTTTGTAATAATTCTATAAGTTCATTCATCTTTTAAACCTTCAATCAAATATTTTAAAAGAAAAAAAGAATAAAAAAATCATAAGCCACGTTCTGTTCTTGCATTTGCAAGTGCTAACCATTTATCTACCATTGTTGTCAATAGTTCAGTTTATTGTTTGATTCCAATAAACCAATGCCCCTACCTAAATTTGGGTTTCTCGCTTGTGGGGTTTACCTCGTTCCATACTTTAGGTTTCCCTAAAACTCGTCTCTATGACACTTTTATAGACGCCAACCTTATTATTTAAACTTAGGTTCTTGTCAGCCGTCAGGATTACTGCTTAGAGTTATTGTTTCCTCTAACACAAACATTACTTTCATCACAGAAAGTGCGAGCGTGGACTTTCCTCTACATATTACTGCAGCGATTAGCTCATTTTTTATTCTTTTAGGATAAAATTATATCATACTTATTCTTCATGTACAATACTTTCTAGTTTACTTAATCTAGTAATAATATCAATGTTCTCTACACCTTTTGCTTCTAATTTTTGTTTTTGTTGTTTTAAAATTACTAACTGTGTCTTTAAACTATCATTTTCTAACAACATTTTATTATTATCTGTTTCTAAAATTTCATTTTGTTTTTTTAGTTTAGTAACATACTCTTCTAACAATTCAAAATTAGTAGCTACTAAATCTAAAAATAAGTCTACTTCTTGTGCGTTATAACCTTTATAGTCAACACTAAATTCTTTATTAATTATATCTTTTTTATTGATATTCATAATTAAACCTCACTTTATTTGTAAATTAAAAAGGAAAGTTATTTGCAATTTATTAGTTATCATTAGGAGTTGATAATTATGTTTTATGCAAATCGTGGCATGTTTTTGGAAGCCATAATTAATTATACTATTGAAATAATAAATAATGAAAAACGAGCATTAATTTTTAAACACAATCCTCTAACTATGAATAATAAACATGGTAAGTTTATGGAAAAAAGTAATGTTGACTATCATGGTATTTACAAAGGTAAATATTTATGTTTTGAAGCTAAAAGTACTAAAAGTTTAACGCTACCTTGAAATAATTTTAAAATTCATCAATTGGAATATCTAGAAAATGTTTTTAATCTTGGTGGGATTATTTTTATTATCATTTATTTTTGGCAATACGATGAATATTTTTTAGTTTTTTGGGTTAAGTCCCGAATCTTGTGTAAATTTATTTTTACAGAGCAATATTTCTCATATCAAATAAATTTAGTTTAATTTATTGTACCATACTTACAAGTTGGTAGGTTAATCTTATATAAAATTAATTTTAAAATTCTTATAGTTAATAATTTTACAAAGTTTATAGGTTTATAAATTATTTTTTTCTAAATAATCACAACAAAAAGTCATTTTAAAGAAATGCAGTTATTTATAAAGAATAAAATTTTAATACAAAGTAGTTAAGCAATAATTTAAGCCTTTTCAATTTTAAAATTATTATATTCGTCCATATTAATATGAACACGATTTATCATTCATTTTTCATTAAATTCCATTAAAATTGAACCTATTATTCGATATACACTATCAACTCCATGAAATATGGTAACAACACCTTCTCTTCTTCGAATTTCACGGTTTAGGCGTTCAATGTGTTACTAGTTCTTAATTTTTTATGGTAATACAGTGGAAAGCTTAAAATTTCTAAAGCATCATCGAATCCATTTTCAAGAATTCGTAATGCCGAGTCTAAAAGATGGGAATAATTATCTTTCATTTCTTTAAGAATCATTCTAGCCATTTTAATACTACTAACGTTGAAAATGGCATTAACATCTCTTTCGACTTTTTCTCTATCCTTTTTAGATGTTTTATCCAAGATATTACGCATAAAATGTGCTTGACATCTTTGTCATTGCACGCCTTGAAAATGTTTTTGAACTGCTTTAACTAACCCTTTATGGGCATCAGAAACAACTAAATCAAGACCAGTTAAGTTACGTTCTTTCAATGAAGAAAAGAATTCACTTCATGTAGTTTCTGATTCTGAATCACCAACCATCATTCCTAAAATATCTCTATGACCTTGGTTATTTATACCTAGGGCTATAAAAACTGCTTTAGAGATTACTTGATTATTTTCTCGAACCTTAACATGTACTCCATCAATAATTATAAAAGGATAGGAATTTGCGCTTAAATCACGGTTTTTTCATGTGCCTATTACTTCAGTTAATTCTTTACAAATATTAGAGACAGTAGATTTAGAATAATTAATACCGCACAATTCTCTTGTTATGTTATCAACTTTCCTTGTTGATACACCGTCAATTACCATTTGCATCATGGTAGATAATAATGCTTGTTCTGAACGTTTAAACTTTTCAAAAATTTCAGTTTCAAAAGATTTATTACGATGTCTAGGGACATTTAAATTCAAAATTCCATTTACAGATTTTAAATCACGCTGATAATAACCGTTACGGCAATCTGTTCTTGCTTCATTTCGTTCATAATTATTAGCACCAATTTGATCATCTGATTGATTTTTAAAAGTTTATTTAAAAATAATTCAATAAGCAATCTTATGCCTTCATTTTTAGTCTCTTTTGCAAGAAATTTTCTAATTATTTCAGAATCTATTGTAAAATTTAATGGAGTCATATATTTCTCATCCTATCTAGTTTTTATTTTCAAACTAATTATATTTGATAAGGAGGGGTATATGGCTCATTTTTTATTACTTTTTTAAATTTACACACAATCTTAGACTTAACCGTTTTTTGAGAACAATTAAAAACCATAAGATTAAATAAAGAAAACCTTTCTTATCAAGAGATAACAAAAAATGTACATAAGTTAGAAATTTTATATCCATTTTCTCTTGATTTTTTAAAATTTTTGCTTTAAATGTTAGTTTCTTCTTTGTTGGCATGTTTTTTAAATTCAGAACTTGCTTTAAACTTAGGTGCCTTAGAAGCATTAATTGTAATAGTTTCACCAGTTTGGGGATTACGTACTGTCCTTGAAGAACGTAAAATAGATTCAAAAATACCAAATTTAGGTATATTAATTTTTCCTCCATTAGCAATTTCGCTTTTTACTTCATCAAAAAAAGCATCAATAATAAGAGTTGCCGAAATAATAGTAATGTTACACTTTTTTGCAATCAATTTAATAATATCTGCTTTAGTTTTAGAATTAGCTTTTGGCATAAAAGATTTCCTCCTCATGTTTTCAAAAGTTATATATTTTTTACTATAACTTTTTTTCAAACCAAATTAAAAATGATACTGGTTATACTAAAATTATATAATAAGTTTTAACTAAATGAACTATAAATTTTGATATTTTTGAAAATAAATCAAGAAAAATTAATAAATAAGTGTGAAAAATAATATTTAAATTAAAATAAGTTTATAAGTGTTATAAAATTAACAATTATCTATAATGACAATAGAAAATTATCAGAAAAATATTTGAAAAAATTATTGCTTAATTACTAGTTATAATAATACTTTAAATGTTAATAATTTACACAAGATAAGTTGTCATGTATCATTTATTTTTGTTATAAATTAAAAAATTTATTCTTATTTATGATCAAAATAGTTTACCAAAGATTCCAAAAAAAATGAATATTTTTTTATCTTTAAACAAATACTTATACTTTAAAACTGCTTATACTACTAATGGTTAAATCTGAATATAACTGGAAATCAAAGATTATAAACATGACTTAGATAAATTTATTAAAATACTTCAATCTTTTATATAATTAAAATTTTATTAATTATTAAATTAAAATCAGGTAAAATTTAGTTATAGTTCAAGTTGCTAATATTCACTTTATTATTAACTTAAAAGAATTAATCTTTTACAAAAATGTTTAGACCAACACAAGGATTAATTTGAACATCATAAATATTTATATAGAGAAAGAGTGATAACATGAATAAAACCATTCAAACTGACAAAGCTCCTTTTGCTATTGGTCCTTATAGTCAAGCGATAGTTGCTGGTGACTTCTTATACATTTCCGGACAACTACCTATTAATAGCGTTACAGGTGAGTTTGCTGGGAAGGATATTACTACTCAGACTAAACAGTGTTTATTAAATATTAAAGCCATTTGTGAAGCTGCTAAAATTACTTTAAACCATATTGTAAAAGTAAATATTTTTTTTACAAGACTTAAACCATTTTATGGATATGAACGTTGTTTATGGAGAGCTATTTGGTGACCATAAACCAGCAAGAGCTGCTGTGCAAGTTGCTCGTATTCCTAAAGATGCTTTAATTGAAATTGAAGCTATTTCTTACTTAAAATAAAAACTTAATGTTGTCTACTTATTTACAAGTAGACAATTTTTAACGGACTTCTCCCCACATGTACTTGTGGAGGAAACAATGAAATTGAATTAGTTCAATAATACTTTTCAAACTGAAAAACAATGTCTTGCATATATAGCAAGTTTGAAACAAAGCAAATGTATTAGGTGTTCTAGTTTTAATTCGAATACTTCTAATTTAAGAAAAATGAGATGTTTGAAATGTCATCAAACATTCAGTATTCTCACGGGCACTATATTTTCAAAGTCACAAACACCTTTAATATCTTGGTTTTATCTCATCTTTAGATGAATAAACACCAAACATGGAATTCCATCAACTTATGTTGCAAAAGAATTGGGAGTGACCTTGAAAACAGCTTGAAGAATGGGTCATAAAATCCGAAGTGCCATTGCTAAACAAGAACCTCAATTAATTGTTGAGGGCATAGTGCAAATGGATGAAATGTATCTTTCACATATGGGTTTAAAAAACAAGTAAGATCCTTGTTGAACAAAACCTTGATTGTTGGTATTTATGAAAAAACAACCAACAATCTGATTGTGAAAGTATTGAAAAACGCAAACAGTAAAAATCTTTTGCAGTTTGCAATAAACCACATTTCTTCAAAGTGTGATGTACATACTGATTCTTGAAAAGGATATCGCGATTTGAAATCGGTTTTCACTAAGCATGAAACAGTTAACCATCAAGATGGCTATGTTTCAAAAACTGGTGTAAATACCAACCAAATTGAGTCAGTATGAAAACATATACGAAGAACATTTAAAACACATATCAAAGTTGCAAAACATCATATTCATTTATACGCAAAAGAAGCTGCATATAAATTCAATAACATACCTAGTTTTGAAACTGTAATGCTATGTTTAATTAAAAATGTGGGGAGAAGTCCGTAGATAGGCTTTTCTCAGCATTTATGTGATAAAATTTAAAAATAGTACATAAAGGGAGAAAAGCCTTATTTAATTAATTTTCAAAATTTATTAACTTAATGGTTACCCATTAATTTTAGTGTTTGAATAAAATAAAAAAAATCTTAACGTTTAAAATTAAGACTTGTAAAAAGAATAACAAAAAATTTGGCATCGTGCTATTTTCCCATTGCTGGTATTTTCGCCGCTGGAGTGCTTAACTGCTGTGTTCGAGATGGGAACAGGTGTGGCCACTCCGCCATTGACACCAAATAGTTTACAGCAATTGCTCCCTAAAAACTAGAAATAGACATCTTTAAATTTGATTACTTTTGATTTGCAATAGAGAATATCTTTAATAAATCCTCGATCTATTAGTATCAGTAAGCTAAACACATCACTATGCTTACACACCTGACCTATCAACCTTGTAGTATTCAAGGGATCTTACTTCTTTCGAATGAGAAATCTCATCTTGGAACTGACTTCGCGCTTATATGCTTTCAGCGCTTATTCATGCCCTACATAGCTACCCAGCTGTGCCACTGGCGTGACAACTGGTGCACCAGAGGTAGGTCCATTCCGGTCCTCTCGTACTAGGAACAGCTTTCCTCAAATTTCTTGCGCCCACGACAGATAGGGACCAAACTGTCTCACGACGTTCTGAACCCAGCTCGCGTACCGCTTTAATGGGCGAACAGCCCAACCCTTGGAAGCGACTACACCTCCAGGATGCGATGAGCCGACATCGAGGTGCCAAACCTCCCCGTCTATATGAACTATTGGGAGAGATTAGCCTGTTATCCCCGGGGTAACTTTTATCCGTTGAGCGACGGCCTTTCCACACAGGACCGCCGGATCACTAAGCCCAACTTTCGTTCCTGCTCGACTTGTATGTCTCGCAGTCAAGCACCCTTTTACCTTTGCGCTCTACATATGATTTCCATTCATATTGAGGGTACCTTTGGGCGCCTCCGTTACTTTTTAGGAGGCGACCGCCCCAGTCAAACTACCCACCAGACACTGTCCTTAAACCAGATCATGGTTTCAAGTTAGAATTTCAATATAGCAAGGGTGGTATCCCAATGGTGACTCCATGCCTACTTGCGTCTGCATATCAACGTCTCCCACCTATGCTGTACAAACTACACCAAAATTCAATATCAAGTTGTAGTAAAGCTCCACGGGGTCTTTCCGTCTAATCGCGGGTAACCTGCATCTTCACAGGTACTAAGATTTCACCGAGTCTATAGCCGAGACAGCGTCCGGATCGTTACGCCTTTCGTGCGGGTCAGAACTTACCTGACAAGGAATTTCGCTACCTTAGGACCGTTATAGTTACGGCCGCCGTTCACTGGGGCTTCAGTTCAAAGCTTCGCTTGCGCTAACAAATCTCTTTAACCTTCCAGCACTGGGCAGGCGTCACCCCGTATACTTCGTCTTACGACTTTGCACAGAGCTGTGTTTTTGCTAAACAGTCGCCCGGACCTCTTCACTGCGACTCATATTGCTATGAGCTCCCCTTCTCGCTAACTTACGGGGTTATTTTGCAGAGTTCCTTAGCTATAGTTATCTCGCTTGCCTTAGGATATTCTCCTTGACCACGTGTGTCCGTTCTCGGTACAGGCACCATGATGATGTCTTTAGAAGCTTTTCTTGGAAGCTTGGCGTCAAATACTTCGTTACTAGGCGAACCGTTAACTCCCCATCATACTTCAAGGTTATTGCTGTGCGGATTTGCCTACACAACCCTCTTTGTATTTAGCCCAACACAACCAACGGCTGGGATATTTTAGCCTTCTTCGTCACTCCATCAGTCACCATGGTGGTACAGGAATATCAACCTGTTGTCCATCGACTACGCCTTTCAGCCTCGCCTTAGGTCCTGACTAACCCTGGGTGGACGAACCTAGCCCAGGAAACCTTGGTCAATCGGCATGAAGGATTCTCACCTTCAATCGTTACTCACGCCGGCATTCTCACTTCTAAACGCTCCACTAGTCCTTCCGGTCTAGCTTCGTTGCAGATTAGAACGCTCCCCTACCGCCCACAATATATGCGTACATATATATAGACCCATAGCTTCGGTACAATACTTAGCCCCGGTACATTTTCCGCGCAGAATCATTCGACTAGTGAGCTGTTACGCACTCTTTAAAGGATGGCTGCTTCTAAGCCAACCTCCTAGCTGTTTAAACAATTCCACATCGTTTTCCACTTAGTATTGATTTGGGGACCTTAGCTGATGATCTGGGCTGTTTCCCTCACGTCCATGGACCTTATCACCCATAGACTGACTGCCAAACATGTAACAACGGCATTCGCAGTTTAATTGCATTCAGTACCCCGAGGTGGGGCCATCATACATTCAGAGCTTTACCTCCGTTGCACTAATTTTGACGCTAGTCCTAAAACTATATCGGGGAGAACCAGCTATCTCCAGGTTCGATTGGAATTTCACCGCTAGCCACAAGTCATCCACGGTCTTTTCAACGAACGTTGGTTCGGTCCTCCATTGACTGTTACATCAACTTCAACCTGCTCATGGCTAGATCACCTGGTTTCGGGTCTACGACCACATACTAAATGCCCTATTCAGGCTCGCTTTCACTTCGGCTCCGTCTTTTCGACTTAACCTTGCATGTAATCGTAACTCGCCGGCTCATTCTACAAAAGGCACGCCGTCACCCATTAACGGGCTCCGACTTGTTGTAAGCATATGGTTTCAGGAACTATTTCACTCCCCTCTCGGGGTACTTTTCACCTTTCCCTCACGGTACTGGTTCACTATCGGTAATTGGTTAGTATTTAGCCTTACGCAGTGGTCTGCGCAAATTCCGACAAGGTTTCACGTGCCTCGCCGTACTCAGGGTTTACCAAGGAGGTCTACACATTTCGCATACTGGGCTTTCACCGTCTATGGCGTTGCTTCCCAACAACTTCTGCTATATGTAAACTTTGTAACTCCTTCAAACTTAATTAGTGGCTCCCTATAACTCCAGTCTAACGACTGGTTTAGGCTGGTCCCTTTTCGCTCGCCGCTACTAAGGGAATCGCATTCGCTTTCTTTTCCTCTAGGTACTAAGATGTTTCAATTCTCTAGGTATCACTCTACATAACTATGTATTCATTATGCAGTACTATCTGATTAAAGATAGTGGGTTTCCCCATTCGGACATCTCCGGATCAAAGCTTATTTCCAGCTCCCCGAAGCTTATCGCAGGTAATCGCGTCCTTCTTCGTCTTCCAATTCCAAGGCATCCACCATACGCTCTTAATAATTTATTTTTAGAATATCCTATTGCAAGATAAAATTTATCTTATTTTTTTTAAAAGATGTCTATTATCCAGTTTTTAAAGAACAATTGCTCAGAGATAACAATCCCTGAAAACTAAACAGAACAATTAAATTAATCCAATAAGTCACACATCTGATTTTTCTTGTTGTCTTGATTTCTCGAAAGAAATTAAACTCCATAGAAAGGAGGTGATCCATCCCCACCTTCCGGTAGGGATACCTTGTTACGACTTAACCCCAATCATCAACCCTGCCTTGGGTGGCTCCCTCCTTACGGTTAGGACACCAACTTCTGGCATTGCCAACTCTCGTGGTTTGACGGGCGGTGTGTACAAGACCCGAGAACGTATTCACCGCAACATTGCTGATTTGCGATTACTAGCGATTCCGACTTCATGAAGTCGAGTTGCAGACTTCAATCCGGACTGAGACTGACTTTTTGAGATTGGCTTAACCTCGCGGTTTTGCGACTCTTTGTATCAGCCATTGTAGCACGTGTGTAGCCCAGGTCATAAGGGGCATGATGATTTGACGTCGTCCCCACCTTCCTCTAGCTTACACTAGCAGTCTCCTTAGAGTCCCCAACTTAATGCTGGCAACTAAGGACAAGGGTTGCGTTCGTTGCTGGACTTAACCAAACATCTCACGACACGAACTGACGACAACCATGCACCACCTGTATCCTTGTTAACCTCCACTATATCTCTATAGCTTTGCAAGGTATGTCAAGACCTGGTAAGGTTCTTCGCGTTGCTTCGAATTAAACCACATGCTCCACCGCTTGTGCGGGTCCCCGTCAATTCCTTTGAGTTTCACTCTTGCGAGCATACTACTCAGGCGGAGTACTTAATGCGTTAGCTACAGCACTGCCTCTTGGCAACACTTAGTACTCATCGTTTACGGCGTGGACTACTAGGGTATCTAATCCTATTTGCTCCCCACGCTTTCGTGCCACAACGTCAGTAATAGGCCAGTTAGCCGCCTTCGCCACTGTTGTTCCTTCATATATCTACGCATTCCACCGCTACACATGAAATTCCACTAACCTCTCCTATACTCTAGTAATGTAGTTTCCAAGGCGGTTAGGGGTTGAGCCCCTAAATTTAACCTCAGACTTGCATAACCGTCTACGCACGCTTTACGCCCAATAAATCCGGATAACGCTTGCCACCTATGTATTACCGCGGCTGCTGGCACATAGTTAGCCGTGGCTTTCTGGTAAGGTACCGTCGATCCTATAATCATTTCCTATTATAGTATTTCTTCCCTTACAACAGACCTTTACAATCCGAAGACCTTCATCAGTCACGCGGCATTGCTCCATCAGGCTTTCGCCCATTGTGAAAAATTCCCTACTGCTGCCTTCCGTAGAAGTCTGGGCCGTGTCTCAGTCCCAATGTGGCCGTTCGTCCTCTCAGACCGGCTACGCATCATTGCCTTGGTAAGCCATTACCTTACCAACTAGCTAATGCGCCGCATCCCCATCAATTAGCGGAGCATTACTGCTCCTTTCATTATTATTTTTTCATACTAATAACATATGCGGTATTAGCTGTCGTTTCCAACAGTTGTTCCCCACTAAATGGTAGGCTAGATACGTGTTACTCACCCGTTCGCCACTAAAGTATTGCTACTTCCGTTCGACTTGCATGTATTAGGCATGCCGCCAGCGTTAATCCTGAGCCAGGATCAAACTCTCAATAAAATTGTTTTTTGTTAAAAGAATGATGTCTAACTTATTTAATTTTTTAATAAAAATTGACGGATTAATTTTTGTTCTATTTAGTTTTCAAAGATCGTTTTTTCTGGTTTATGACCATTTTGTTTTTGGTCACAATAGGAATACTACAGCAACCAATAATCAATGTCAATATAATTACAAGAAAAAAATAAATAATTTTTATTTTATTTAAATTAAATAATTTTTACTTAATTTTAAGTACTTCTTTTTCAGTCATGATAATCATTTTTAAAATAAAATATCTCTTTTTGAAATAAAAAAGAGATATCAATACTTACGATTAAATTTAATAATAATAATAATATAAAACACAAATACAAATAATTATGAATAAAATGATAATTATGGAAATAATCAATTATAAAAGAAATAATTTCAAAAAATAAATTCACTTATTTATTCTTTTTTTGTTTGATGTTTTCTTTTAAGTTTTTATCAGAAATTGGTTTAAAAGCTTTTTTAGCTCTTTTTTATGGGATTGTGTCTTGCACTAAATTTTCAATAAAAAATTAAGTAAGAAATAATTGCACCACCAAGTAGTGGCAATCCAATTCCTAATCCCATTTGTAATTGTCATCCATGAAATTTACTATTAGCTTGTGTTTGTAAATAATCATGAAAACTAATTCCATTGGCAAAATTATCAATTTCACCCTTATTTTTCGGCAACTCTTTTCCATTTAATAATTGTTTAATAGTATAACCGTGTAAATTTACATTACTTTCTGCATTAGTGACTGCATTTTCAAATTTTTGATTTATATCAGGTAAATTTGAATTCGTTCAAGTAATAGTATCACTTTGAAGTTTATCTAATTAAACTAGGTTTAAATAGTCATCATCAATAGTACTTGATTTTAAATAATTAAAAGTATTAGAAGTTCAAGTTATTGGTTTTAAATAACTCTTAATTCCAACTTGATTTATGTGTTGTTGGATTAGTTGGATTTGTTCTGAACTAGCAAAACCTCTTGAAGCAATTGCGATGATTTGATTAATTCATTGGTCTTTATTGTCAGTGATAAATTTTTGATAACCATTAATTCAACTTGTATAACTATCTAAAGTTGATTTGTTAATTATATTTCTTGTATCAACATTTAAATCTTGTGGTAAACCAGATAAACCATCTTGTAATTTTTGATTAGCAATTGTATCTATTTCTGTATCTAATTTACTTTGATTAATAGCTTCTTTTGTTGAACTATCAACATAATTAACATGATCTAAAAATGTCTTAAATCCATCTGCTAAATCATCAGGTACAATATTAAACCCTTTACCATTAAAATTAACATTATTATTAAAAATAATATTAACAGTGTTTTTATAGTTATCTAATCACCCATTTGCTTCTTGCTTTACTTCTTGAATTGCTGAATGACTATCAACTGTCACATTTAACTTGTTTGCTTTATCATTTAAATCTTTATCATCAAATTGGACATTTAACTTTCAGTTTGTTTGTCCTAATTCTAAATAAGAATCATAAGAGTTACCAACCATATCAACTAAATGTAAGTGATAACTTCCATCAACGCTAATATTTGTATCTTTACTTATAGATTTTTTATTCCCTGTAACTATAAAATTATTGCTATTGTCAATCGTTCCTAAAATGAAAAAACTATTAGTATAATCAATGACATTTGTGTTTAAATTAATACTTAATGTAGCAACATGAATACCGCTTCCTGATTTAGTACGTGTTTGTATAATTGGACAATTAATAGTATGGGCGTATCAAGTTAATGGTTAGATTAATAAGAACTTAAATGAGAGATAATACTCTCATTTTTAATTGTTAAACAATTATAATTAATTATTTTGATAAATCTGTACTTTATGAAAGTAATTAATTATTACATAACTAAATAAAAAATTATTAAAGGCTATAGTGCAGATATAACTAATAGTAATTTTTGTCATGCTCTTTTAAAATTTAAGAAATTTTGGTTCCCTTCCCCCTACAACCCCCTACCCTTGGCTTTGCTACTTACAGTAGCATAAGCCTTACGTAGTAGTAGAAGATATAAGTATTTAGTATATAAGCCTATTATCACTGTAAGTGATAAGGCTTATACGTAATAGAAAGGAAATATATATGACAACTATTAATTTAGAATTAAAAAGTAAAGTTAGAGAAACAGAGAAAGGTATATTATTAGAAATTGGTGAATATGAAACATGATTTTCTACACAATATACTACTATTGATAATAAAAATAAAAAAATATTAATAAAAATATTTGAAGATTGAAATTATAAATTAGGTAAAAAATCTATTACAAATGATATTTCTAGTATTAAAGGTAGTGAAATTTTAAAATATGTAAAAAATATACCAAATGTTACTGCTAATGAAAATGAATTAATATCTTGTGAATTTTATGAACAATATAATGGTTATTATAATAATAAATGAAATAAAGATTTATCTATAAAAATTGTTAATTATTTAACTATTATAAATAATTGAAATATAAAAATATCAAATCATGATGAAGCAGAAAGTTTATTAATTGGTTGATATTATTTAAATAAGGAAGTGAAATAAAATGACAGTATATTGATGTAATGAATGCGAAATTGCCTATTGTAATGAATACTATGGTAATAAATGTGAATGTTACCAATGTCTATTAAACATAAAATGGGAGAAGGAGAATAAATAATGATTTGTTATTACTGTAATAAAAAAGCAAGTATTAAATTAAATAATAGAAAATTAAAAGATAAAGATACTAAATTTGAAATGTATTTATGTAATAAATGTTGAAATAATAAAGATTTTGATTAATAGGAGAATAAATAATGAATACTAAATTAAAATGTATTGTTAAAGAATGTAATAAAAAAGTATTAATTAAATTACAATCTACAGATTTAGAAAATACTTCTATTCAATTTTTTAAAATGTGTAAAAAACATCAATTAGATTTTAATAATAAAGTAAAAGAAATAAAAGAATATTATGATAATAAAATAAAAAATAAGGAGTAAAAAATGACTAAATGAGATTTTGCAAAATGATTAATGGAACAATGATTAGAAGCAAGAAAAAATAATGATAAAGAATATATGCAAGTAATAGAAGATAGTTTTACTGAATTTAATTAAGATTAATAACTAAATTATCTATATTAAATATATAAAATATCATATGAAAGGAAATAAATAATGGAAAATAAAATACTAATTGCTATTACTATAGAAGATTTAGTTAATATTTTAGATAATAATTTAAAAGATAATAATTCAATAAAAATATTAAAAGACATAATTGATAAAAAATATCATTATTGAGTTATGCAAGAAAAAGAAAATACAAATTTAGAATTACTTAGAGAAATGGAACTTAATAATTAAATTATGTATATTTAATAAATATTTATGATATAAAAATAATATAAACTTAATAATAGTTTTTAACTCATTGCTTTATTTTAAAGTAAATGAGTTTTTATTTTGAAAGGAGTCAATTAAATATGAATAAGAAAATTTTATGTGGAACATTATCAGGAATAATAATTGGAGGTATGGGATTTACCTTTTCATTTTTAAAAGTTTTTGAAAAAAGTATAGAAATAAGAACAAATAAAAATTTTGATAATGATTTATCTATTATTGCATGTATAGGTTCGTTTGTAGGAGGATTTTCTGGCTTTTTAGTTAGTAGCTTAATTTCTGATTGTATAGAGGAACGTTCAGAAAGAGAAGCTTATAGAGAATTTTTTGAAAGTCAAAGAATAGAAAATATTCCAAATCAATTGATAAACGAATCAACACCATTATTACAAGAACACATATTAAATATAAATAATGAAGAAAATTTATTAAATACCAATAATCATTCTAATCATAATCATTGTATTATTTTATAAATAAAAAAGTTACCAATAAGGTAACTTTTTAATTAGATTGTGAGGGAATAGTATTTTGTTTAGATTTTCTTTTGAATTTAAACTTGTAAAAATTTATTTTAAATTTATCATGCCCTATTTCTTTTATTAAATTATCACATTTATTCTTAATAATAATCAAAGCTACTACTAATCCAATAAAATTTAAGCCTATAAATAATAATATTATACCTAAAGAATGATTTTTCTTACATAAACTAATACCAAAAGGAATAGAAAATAACATTATCCATGCATAAATAATACATATTATTATTATTATTAAATAATTTACATCAACTTTCATAGTTTTCCTTTCATAAAGGTATTAAAACCTGATTAATAATATATTTTAATATTAACATATTATTTAAATTATTGTGAATTAAATACTATTTTATCAATACTTAAATAATATTTATTTATATATCTTAAAATTTGAGAATCATGAAAACTAGGATTTAATGTATTACGGTCTTGATATATCACTTGTACTTGAGTTATTATAGGAAACATCTGTATTTTAAATTTAAATTCTTTATCACTAATATCACAAAAACCTAAATAAGTATAATTATCTTTTTCCATCATTAATGGTTTAAGAAGTTTAGCTTCTGATTTAAGCGAACATTTAGAAATTGTATATAATCAATCAATATTATTTGGTTCTTTTGCTATTACTGAAACTCCATAATTATCAAACACATAACTTTCACTGGCTGGGTATTCTATAATTTTATAATTATCATAATTATTTGATGTTTTAATTTCATTATAAGTATTTAGTTCAGATAAATTTTTAGTAAAAAAATAACTTTGTGATTTTGTAGGTATAAATTGTTCTGAAGTTAAAAGATTATTTTTATTACCTTGTTTACTTTAAATTGTTTCGTAGTCTCATGATAGATAAATATCTATACTTTTATAATATCTTTTTAAATCATTAAAAGTATAAATTAATAATGTTGGGTCTAAATAATCTTTAAAATTAATATCAATTTCTAAATTTTTTAAATTTTTATTATTATTAATTCATGTATTTTTATCATATTCTAAATGCTCTTTGTCCTTATATAATAAAGTTGGATATGAATTCACTGTTTCTGTTATACTTGGATTTTCTGGAATAATAACAATTGTTTTAGCAATATTTAATGGGTCTGGTGGTAATATTTCTGCTGGATAACTAAATGTAGTTTCTTCAGTTTCTTTATATTCATCATGATTTAATTTATATAAAGTAGTTCAATTAAAAGCATTACTAGTTAATGCTCCTTTATTTTTATATCTAAATTGTGCAACTGAAAGTTCATTATAATCACCTTGATAAGTAAATGGATTATCACTATAAAAGGTATGTCTTTCTTCTCCTTGATGTAATGATTGAGTTACAATTGTATCAATAATATAAGCATAATTAGAACCGTCAGATACACCATTAGCAGTTGGATTTCATTGACAATCTGTATCTTCATTAGTAAATGGACTTGCTATATCTAAAAACTCTGTATCTTCTGCTAAAATATAAACTTTATTATTTTTCTTTTGTGATAAATCAACTGTAATTATTTGTTCTTTTGTAGTTAATTTATGACCTGTTGTAGGGTCTCATGGATATACTGATATTCTATCACTTAATTTCATAGTCATAGCAGTTGTAGAAACATTTGCACCTAATAATTTACCAATAGCAAAATCATTTTCATTAGCAAAATTATTTAATGGAATTAAACCACCATTACCAATAATATTTTCTAAATTATTTGTAAAAAATGCAGACATAAAACCATTAAAATATAACATTTTTTTCTATTGTTTAACATTTTGAGTAATAACTCAACTACTTCAAATACCTAAAGTTAAAGTATTTAATAATTTACCAATTAAAGGTATATCACTTAAAGCAAATGGTAATCATTGAGTACTATCATAAGGCATTTGTATTAATGGAGAAAATACTACACTATTAAAATTTAAGATAGCAGACATATATTTTTGAGATATTTTAGAATAATCTACAGTTGGTGAACCAATAATTAAATTAGTATCTGAGTCTTTATATTTAAAATTACTACTCATATCAACATTATAATTACCAGAGATATTATTAATATTTCATTCACTATCTCAAAAGAATTTAGCTTCTCCAATTGCTGTACCATTACTTAATCTTGCTTTATCTTTATCAAAAGAAAGCATACCTTTAAAATCTTTTGTTACAAATAAATTATCTTGAAAATTTAATGAAGTTTTTAATCATTCTGTAAAATTTTTAAAATTAGTAAATCCAGTAGGTTTAGCATCCATTAAATTATAAAATGTTGTTTCTGGATGACTATTAGTAGTTATTTTATCATTTATAACAGCTAATAAACCACCATTATTTTTAACTGATGTACTTGAATGGTCATTATTACCAGCAATAAATAATCTTCTTGAAGCAAATACTTTTTGTTCAAATATTTCTTTATTATCAATTTGATTAGGTGCTTGACCTTGTATTATAGGTCTACCATAATAATAACAACTAGATAATAATTCTAATCCATAAGATTGTCTATGACTATATCTAACTCCAATATCACGCATTAAAGTACGATTTAACGTTACTTCTCCTTCTTGAATAGTAGGGAAAGCATAACCACTACCTGGACTTGCATATTGTACATAATCAAGCGTATTTTGACCACTTGCTACTGCTCTATCATTAACTGAACTAAAAGTTAATACTTGCATACTAAATTCACCATTATAAGGACTATAATAATTAGTTACATTTGAAATATATAATAATTGTCTATCTTGATTTTTACCTGTATTACTACCAATATTTTCATTTTTATCATTAAATACACAAAAAAATTGTAAATAATCATCTACTGTAATTTGTTCTTCAAACATAACTAATGTATATTGTCTTGTAGTAGAAATTGTTTTAAATAAACTATTATTAGGTAAACCACCAAAATCTACACCACTAGTATCATCAATTAAATAAGCATTTCAATAATCACCAATTTTATATTGTTTAGTATAATATTGATTTTGACCTGTTGTTTTATGTGTTACTGGGTCAGTTATACCTTTATTTTTTTGATATATATTAGTACTTTTTTTTCAAATACATACAACTGGAGTATTACCAGAAAGTATTAATTCATATTGACCAAAATCACTAATTTTACTATTAATAGGTTTATAACCAGTTTCAGTTAAAGGTATTGCTCCATTATTAATTATAAATGGAAATATTTTTCAATGACTTAAACGTTTAATTATTGCTTGTTGTCTCTTTAGATGTAGATGTGCGTGTTTCATTAATTGAATTCGTTGATGATTGCTCATTTTCATTATCTCCTAATTCTTTATTTAATTTTTTATTTTCTGTAATAATAGTTTCTAATTTATTTTCAGCCATAAGTTGGTCAATATTATCATATTCACCAATGGCTTCAGTTACTGTCATTGTGCCATTATTTAATCTTGAATTAATAATTTGGTCTTGTATAATTTGGTCAGTCATTGCTATAGGTATAAATTTAAATGAATAAGGTCTTTCACCAATACCATTTCATAAATTTTCACTAATAAGAAGTAAATCAAATATACGATAAAAATAAGCACTATAAAATGCTATTTTAATTTCTGTTGTTTCCATATCAAATTTATTATTAAACATACTTTGTGTTTTATTTGTATAAACATCATTACCATGTTCATCATAATCATATCCAGCACCATTAAATATTGCTTTAGCAGTACCATTATAATCTAATCAATATTCACTAAATTTAGGGTCACCTTGAATAATTTGCATACCACCATTACCATTTTTATCATAACCTGCACTACCAACATTAACTATCATATCTTTTTTAGGATTTTCAATAATATTACCATTTTATTGCATTTCTTTTGCTGTTTCATTAGGTAATGAAGCAAATAAAGTAGTAACATTTAATTCTCTTTCTAATCTTTTTTGTCTAATAACACGATTTAAATCATATATTAAATCTCATACTGCTGTACAATCTGGATATGCATTTAAAGTAGTTGCATTACCATATAAATTAATAATTGGTAAATTAGTTATTTCAAAAATAGGTATATAATTAAATGGATTTTTAATTTCATAAGTTTTTAATGGTGTTATATTTGGTTTTAATTTTGTTCTTGTAGAACCTAAAATAATATCTTTATTATTATCTTTATATGTTTCATATTTAACTTTTCCATTTTGTATTGTTACTCAAGTTAAAGTAGCACTATCTGCTTGTTCATTAATAAAATAAAATTCTGCTAATTGTTCTTGTTCATTATATTTAGCAACTCTACCACAAAAACTATTAGGTAATATTTTAAGTGATTTACTATTATCTTCATTAATTATAATCATAATAAATACTTTACCCATTAGTGAATTTTGTAAACCAAATTTATAAAATTTTTCTAATCATTTATCTTTTAAATTCATATCATTAAGATAATCTAATATTTCTTTTTTACTTGAATTAAATAAAAAACCTTTACCTAATCATAATTTAGTTGATTTTTGAGCAATAATCATTGGTATATCAATATATCATTTTGATTTATCACAACTTAAATATTCCATTGTATTTATCATATTAATCACCACCAAAATTATTTTTATTAATTAATAATTTATTATTAATACCATTAATTAATCATTTCATTTCATGCATTAAAGCATACATATCACTATCTCAAGTATCATCATGTAAATCTAACATTTGCGGAGTATTATTAGCATTATCTATTTTTACTTTAGATAATCATTGCATTAAATTATATTGTCTTTTAGTTTCTGGACATCTTTCTCAATTAAAACTAATAATATTTTTAAGCATACAAATTGTTGTAAAATCCATTCTATCATTTAAATATAAAGTTGATTTATCTACTGCTATAAATTTTAATCATGTTATATTACGTTTTTTAACTCAACTTTTTAAAACATCAATAAATACTAATCCACCATTACCATAATCAACATAACAAGTAAAACCAAATAACATTGCTATATAACGTTTACTTTCATTTATATAATAATTAATGGCTTTTCTCCCTTTATGTACTATTTTTAAATTTTATCACATAAATGCTGAGAAAAGCCTATCTACGGACTTCTCCCCACATTTTTAAATTAAACATAGCATTACAGTTTCAAAACTAGGTATGTTCTTGAATTTATATGCAGCTTCTTTGGCATATAAATGAATATGATGTTTTGCAACTTTGATATGTGTTTTAAATGTTCTTCGTATATGTTTTCATACTGACTCAATTTGGTTGGTATTTACACCAGTTTTTGAAACATAGCCATCTTGATGGTTAACTGTTTCATGCTTAGTGAAAACCGATTTCAAATCGCGATATCCTTTTCAAGAATCAGTATGTACATCACACTTTGAAGAAATGTGGTTTATTGCAAACTGCAAAAGATTTTTACTGTTTGCGTTTTTCAATACTTTCACAATCAGATTGTTGGTTGTTTTTTCATAAATACCAACAATCAAGGTTTTGTTCAACAAGGATCTTCCTTGTTTTTTAAAACCCATATGTGAAAGATACATTTCATCCATTTGCACTATGCCCTCAACAATGAATTGAGATTCTTGTTTAGCAATGGCACTTCGGATTTTATGACCCATTCTTCAAGCTGTTTTCAAGGTCACTCCCAATTCTTTTGCAACATCAGTTGATGGAATTCCATGTTTGGTGTTTATTCATCTAAAGATGAGATAAAACCAAGATATTAAAGGTGTTTGTGACTTTGAAAATATAGTGCCCGTGAGAATATTGAATGTTTGATGACATTTCAAACATCTCATTTTTCTTAAATTAGAAGTATTCAAATTAAAACTAGAACACCTAATACATTTGCTTTGTTTCAAACTTGCTATATATGCAAGACATTGTTTTTCAGTTTGAAAAGTATTATTGAACTCATTCAATTTCATTGTTTCCTCCACAAGTACATGTGGGGAGAAGTCCGTAATTAATAATATCATTTGCTAATGTATCAGTATCTTTATATTGCATTGTTACATTACTATGATAAAATTCACTTTCTTTATGTGCTCTTCTACCATTATCATTTTCACCAATAAATCATAAACTAGCACTTGTAGGATGACCACTTGGACTTGTTGCCATACCTATATCTAAACCACCAGTTAATCTTTGTACTTGAAAATCTAATTTAGTACCAACTTTATCAAGATATCTTGCAAATATAGCACCAGTAAGAATACTTGGTACACCATAATATCAAGATTGTGCTTTAATTGGATCTAATACTTTTAATTCTTCTAAATCATTAATCATATCTAATGTAAGATTATGAGCATTTACTTTTCAATTACTATAATGAAATAATTTAAAAATATTATTATCAAATATTGATTTAATTTGTTCATTTTTTTCTTTCATTATTTCTAAATTAAAAGGTACAATTTTATTCATATATTCAATATAATATTGATAAATATTATCTGGATTACAACTTTTTATTTTTATTCTTTTTTTAGCATTACCTAATGCAAATGTTATTGCTTGAAATTCTTGCTGAGTAAATTCATTTGCTTCTTCACATCATTCAATTGCTAAATCAAAACCTTTTATTTCACTACGAGAAAGCCCTTTTAAAGGTATTCTATCATTTGAATTACTATATACACCCATTATCTTATAAATGATTTAGAGCCTTTAAAACGAAAGTCTGCTTGCTTATTAGGGTATTTTAAAGTAAAATCTTTATAATCATTTAAACATATTGTTATTAAAGCATTATATATTTCTTTTACTAAATCATTAATATCTTTATTTAATTTTCTAAAACAATATATAGCAATTGATTTATTAACTTTAATTGAAATAGCTATTAATATTGCTAATTCTTCTGCAATACTATATGTTTTACTACTATATCGTGAACCACTAAGATTATATTCACTATGAGTAAAATCACTTTTATTTAATAATCAATAACTAATTTCATTAAGATAAGTAAATTCTTTATTCATAATATTATTCCTGTAATTCTTCTAATTTTAAAATATTACCTTTATATACACTAGTTGCAGTAACTATTCTAATTATATTATCCATAACTTCTAATCTTAATAATTCAATTTTTAAACCTGAATTTAGATTTCAATTTCTTACACAACTATCTAATATATATACACAATCATATTTATTTGATAATAATTTATTAAATTCTTTACTTATAGAATAAGCAATAGGTTGCGTATCTCCATCCCATATATAAGTAACTCTATATTTTTTCCCGGAAAAAAATTTATAATTAATTTGGTTTTTTGTTATCATTGTTCCTACTTCTTTTCATTGTGGAACACTTGGGTTAGGAGGATTTGGTGTTGGATTATCTTTTAATTCAATATCTCAACAATTGTCTTCTATTTCATTAGTTTCTAAACTTTTTGAATTAATTTTAATTGGTTTATCTATATTAATTATACTTGGTGAAGTAATATCTAATTTATTACTAGTGATTTTATAAGTATTTTCTTTTAATTCTTCTTATAATGAATATATTTTACCTTCATCATCATTAAATCTATCCATTGCAATAGCATTTGAAATAACTACTAAATCAACATAAGATTCAGTAATTCTTTTACCACTAATTCCTTTAAAAAAACTAGCTAATACAGCACCTTCACCTTGTCATAAAAATTGCATATATATAATTGGACTTTTTTCTACATTTTTTCAACAATAACCAACTCTATATAAAGTATTTACTTTAAAATCATAATTAATTTTAATGTTACTTTCTTTTGTACCAATATTTTTTCATTTAATAACATTTAAAGATTTTATTCTTTCATCAACATATTTTTTATTTGGAATATCTAAATCATCAGTTATAACTGGATTATTTCTATAAATTAAAGTTTTACCACCAACATTAGTTTTAATAATATCATTAACTAATCTTGTTGTATTATCTTTATCATTTTTATTATTAAATATTCTATTTTCATCAACTGAACTACCACCAGTAGCACTAATAACATTATCTTTAATAGTTATATTAGTACCAGCTGTTAATTTATCTTGTTTTAAAACTAAAACACCTTGTACATTAGTTACTTCAGTCTTAATTTGACTAATATGTAAATCTTGTGTATCATTAACATTTTTAACTTCATTAATAGCACCAGTAATAGTTTTATCTGTTGTTATTAATGCATTATCAGTTTTATCTTGTTTTTTATCTAATAGTTCATTAGTTTCTTCTTTTTTATAATAATCAGTTAAATCAGTTTTACCACCAGTAGCGCTAATTTTATTATCTTTATCAATAGTTATATTAGTACCAGCAATTAACTTATTTTGTAATTTATCATCTGCATATTTTTTAGGAATTAAAGTTCCATTTAAATAACTTGAGTAATCTTCTGTAAAAGGATCAAAATTTTTATAAGCAACTCATTTATATATAAAATTAGGTACTAAAGTATGTTTTAAAATTTCAATAGCATTTTTTCTATCATCAAGGTCATCAAAATAAATTACTTTATCACTAACATCACTATTAACTATATGAGTTTCTTTATCATATTTAATATCAATAGTTTCTTTTGGACTTTTAAATTCAGGTACTGTAGTAGATGTATTAATACCTCTAGTATCAATATTAATAACCGGTCTTGATCTATTTTGTGGATGAGTAATAGTGATTTTAGTTCTAGTATCTGATGATTCTAAATTAGTATAAGTAATATATTCATTTAAAGGACTATCTTCACCACAATTTGAAATAAATTTCGGACTTCTCCCCACATGTACTTGTGGAGGAAACAATGAAATTGAATGAGTTCAATAATACTTTTCAAACTGAAAAACAATGTCTTGCATATATAGCAAGTTTGAAACAAAGCAAATGTATTAGGTGTTCTAGTTTTAATTTGAATACTTCTAATTTAAGAAAAATGAGATGTTTGAAATGTCATCAAACATTCAGTATTCTCACGGGCACTATATTTTCAAAGTCACAAACACCTTTAATATCTTGGTTTTATCTCATCTTTAGATGAATAAACACCAAACATGGAATTCCATCAACTGATGTTACAAAAGAATTGGGAGTGACCTTGAAAACAGCTTGAAGAATGGGTCATAAAATCCGAAGTGCCATTGCTAAACAAGAACCTCAATTCATTGTTGAGGGCATAGTGCAAATGGATGAAATGTATCTTTCACATATGGGTTTTAAAAAACAAGGAAGATCCTTGTTGAACAAAACCTTGATTGTTGGTATTTATGAAAAAACAACCAACAATCTGATTGTGAAAGTATTGAAAAACGCAAACAGTAAAAATCTTTTGCAGTTTGCAATAAACCACATTTCTTCAAAGTGTGATGTACATACTGATTCTTGAAAAGGATATCGCGATTTGAAATCGGTTTTCACTAAGCATGAAACAGTTAACCATCAAGATGGCTATGTTTCAAAAACTGGTGTAAATACCAACCAAATTGAGTCAGTATGAAAACATATACGAAGAACATTTAAAACACATATCAAAGTTGCAAAACATCATATTCATTTATATGCAAAAGAAGCTGCATATAAATTCAATAACATACCTAGTTTTGAAACTGTAATGCTATGTTTAATTTAAAAATGTGGGGAGAAGTCCGTAGATAGGCTTTTCTCAGCATTTATGTGATAAAATTTAAAAATAGTACATAAAGGGAGAAAAGCCAATAATTATTTTTTTGTGGTTCTATTCCTTTTAAATCAAAACCTTTAATATTTGGATATTCTTTAATTTTTCTTAAATAATTAAATACTTCTGGTGGGATAAAATAAGGGTCATCTGGATTAGTTTCACTATAAGTTAATCCACCTTGACTAATTGAACCTTGACCACGTAAATAATCTACATCTTTAGTTAATAAAAATCTAACATAATTAGTAGTTGCTGTTTGAATATTATCTGTAAAATCTGTTGGTGTTATTTCTGGTCATTTTTTACTAATAGTAAAACCACTTAAATAATCAATATTACTACTAGCTACAGATATTGCAAATCAAATTTCATTATCTGGAGTAGTAACTTTATCAAATAATAATTCATTAAAATATTTAGAATTTTTAAATTCTTCAACTGTTATAAATAAAATTGGGTCTTTAATAGCCATAATTTACTCCTTAATGTAAAAATAAAGGGTATTTAAACCCTTTAAATTTTAATTTTAGTTACTTTTTTCTTATCTTTATTTGTTAATTCTTGACGTTTTGCTTTTTGAGCAATAATAAAATCTTCAAAATCTTTTTCATCAACATCAAAAGCATCTAATTTTTGTGCAATAGGAGTTTCTGTTAATTGTAATTTATCATTTAATTGTTTAGTATTTAAAATAATATATTCAATTAATTTATTAATTTTAAGTTCTTTTGCAACTATATCTTGTTTATTTTTTTTAATTTTTTTTGAAATAATAGATAATACAAAAGTAATAATAACCCCACTAGTAACTGCTCCTCCTATAATTCCACTTAATAAATATACTGTTAAATTCATGATTTATTCCACCTTTTCTATTTGAATTTTATTTGAATGTTGTTTACATAAATTACATTCTTTTTTATGTTTTTTAATTTGTTGATATTGATAAATTAAATAAGGACTTGTAATAATAATTGGTATAGTAATTAATCCATATTTAATTAATTTTCCATAATTACCTAATTTAGTAATAACATTTAATCCTATATGACTAAACATTGGAAATAAAGTTAATGCTACATGATCTGGTCAACTAAAATTATATTGAGTAGTATAATTACCTATTCCCATTTCTATTGGTATTTTAGGTATTAATCATGGTGTTATTGTAAAAAATAATGTTATTAATATACCAATAATATGACTAGTTATTTTTAAAATATTTGATATTAAAATTTTTATTTTATCAATATGAGTACTATTTTTATTAAATCAAATTTTATTTAATCTTTTATATTCTTTATTATCTTTTGATATTGGATTAATAGTATTTCATATACCAATTGGTTTATCTAATTCAATAATAATTACCACCTACTTTCACGTTTTATATTTACTTTTATTTTTATAAATAGAAATGCCAATATTTTTATTTAAATTATTAGTTTTATGAAAAGTTAAATATTCTTTTCTTTCTACTCTTCATGCTCTACTACCTAATTCAGTTTTTGGTAAAGTTTTAAATTCTTTAAGTTTAAAAAATCCACGTTCTAATCTATTAATAAATGCAGTTGTTTTTAATACATTAATATTCGTTGATTTAAGCACATTATAACGTTGTTTACCTTTACTAATACCTTTCTGTTCTTTAAGTTGTTTCTTAACATATTTACGTATCTGTGATGGTAAAAAATCCCTTAAAAAATATCTTCAAAATATTGTTCCAGCACCACTACCATTTTTACCTTTTTGAACTTTCATTAAGTTTCAGGTTTCTTCACTTACATTAGGATAAGTATATGGTCCATATCAACGTTTATTTTTACTTGTATCACTTTGTATTAATACTTGTAATAAACCTAATTTTAATGATTTATTAGATTTATAAAAATTACCTTTTTTTAATCATGAACTAGATAATACTACTCAACCTTTTTCATCTTTATTATTAGCTTCTTCTATATCTTTATCATTTAAATCTTTAGTATTATCTTTTAATAAATTATTAATTTTTTTAGCAGGATTAACAAATAATTTATTTAATTCATTTTTTAAAATAGTTAATTCATTAGATTTTAATATAGATAATAATTTTTAGCAATATTTGGATTAAAAGTTGAATATGGTTGGTCAAGTTCTTCTTCACTAACATTTTCACTATCTAAAACTGTTTTTAATCCTGTATCTTTACTATAATTTTTTAATAAACTAACAATTAATACACGAATATCATCACTTGCTAATGCTGAGTATATAAGTCTAATAATTAAAGGTAACATTATAAACTCATATGGTTATAATCTCAATTTAATGAAGCATTATCATGATTTAATGGTACTTCACTCATATTATCACTACCATATTGACTAGATGTTTCACTATTAATAGTAAATCTATTATCATTAATTAATCTTGCAGTTTCATTATTAAATGGTGTTTCTTGCATTTCTTGGTTATGATGTGTAGTTTCAATAGGTAGTAAATTATGGATAATTTCAGAAGCACCAGCAACTATGGTAGGTACTGCATAAGCATTATTAATACCAATAGCAACACCACTTGAAATCAAACATCCACCATTTGCCATATTTGCTATTCTACGAATAGTTTCAAATCTATTAGGTATTAATTCAGTAATTCCTGCTATAAGATTTGAAATACCATAAGCATTTAATGAAATATAAGTATCTCAATCCATTAAATTATTATCATTATTAACTAATAATACATTATCTGGAAATGGGTCTACTGTTGTTGTAGTTATTGGATTTTCAGTTGGATTTGGATTGATATTTGTATTAGTAAATTTTGCATAATTTACTAAGCCAATTGTTCCTAAACCTAATAATATTTTTTTAGAACTATTAATTAGTTTAGTTTTAGCAGAAGGTCTTTGATTTAAATTTCAAATATCTAAACCTAATTTTTTACCAAATAATAAACTATTAATTGAACCTAATATTGGATTACCTATTAATTGACCATAATAAGCACTAGTTCCAATCATTGCTAAAATTGGACTAATTCCAGTTCTTATTAATTTAGTTAAAGTATATTTATTTGATTGTATATTCTCAACATGTGGCATTTTTAACATCCTTTAAATTAGTTTGTTTTTTAACTTGAATTCTAACTGTTCCTTGACAATTTATATTATCTCCAACACATATAGCAAAATTATCATGAACATCACTTACTATAAAATAATCATTTCTTAATTTAGGATATTCATCTAATAAAATTGCTCTTATATCATTAGATGTAGTTAAATCTTCTGGTTTGGCTGAATAAATAGTAATATGTGCTTTTTCATCAAAATATTTATAAATATATTCCATAATTATTTTTTAGTAAATTCTAATTTTACTGTTCCATAATATTCTTTATTATTACCAGAAATAGTAGCACTTGTTGATGTAATATTACTAAATTCTGCTTTACCTTTTTCATAACCATTATTACCAATATTTACTATTATAGTTTCTAATTCATTATTAGTAGGTATTGCACCAGCCATAGTAATTTTTCCTAAATTTTTATAATAAATTATATTTTGTAAATCTAAAATATTCATATTATCATAATCTGTTGATTGATAAGTTGCATTAATATTAGTTGCATCAACTTTATAATTTTTTGCTCTTGCTGTTTTAATTTCATCAATTGTTGGCATTTTTTCTTGAATAATATACATTAAATCTGGTCTAATTGCACTTGGTAATGCATATAATGCTTTTCCAATAATACGAATATTATCTGTTGCATTATCTAATTTATTTCTTACTTTTGTAAATGAAATAGGCATACCTCACATATATCTGTTATAAACTACACCAAATAAATCTAATAATTTATAATCTTTTTCTAAATGCATACCAGAAACTGTATCATGTATAAAATCTTGTTCTAAATAAAAACTTTCATAAAATTCCATACCCATAATTTGATTTGTATATCTTTTACCAGTTGCTAAAGTATTAGCTGCAATTTGACCATAATTTAATAATGTAAATGCTTTTGCTAAATTAAAACTACTATCAATACCACAAGCACCAGTTAAATCTGTTTTATTTATACCAACTGTAATATTATCTACTTTTTTAATTAATTTATTATTTCTTTCTCCAATTGTATAATAAGCATTTAATGCTTGTTCTTTTGTCATATTATTTAAATTTAAAGGTAATACTAATGATTTAGCAATTGCATAATCTTTTGTACCTTGTAAAAATATTAATTCAAAATTTTCTCTTAAATTTCTCATAAATGAATTTGTTCAATTTGAAACAATTTGAGTTGCTACATTTGCTGGTGAAGTCATAAATCTTTCAATATCAAATTCTGGAATATTAAAATCAATTGTTAATTCTTTATCAATAATTAATGTTGTTGTTTTAACTGTTCCTTTTTGTCTTTTAGTACCTGTAAATTCATCTCATGTTGAGCCTCATAATACCCGTACTGTTGCTCTATATATTGCCATTGCTACACCACTAATATTTGCTATTTGGTCAGCAGTAACAGTATTTCTCATAAATAAAGTACTTAATTCAGCAGTTAATTCACCACGAACTTGTGCTTCAAGTACACTTAAAACAGCATTTTCAGTAGGGGAATTACCACCAATAATAAATGCTTCTGGAATTTTTGGAATTGCCATTTTATCCTCTTTCTATTTAATAGATTTAAGTGTAGTTCCTCTTGCTAAATTTACAAGTTTTTCTAATTCGTTAGGGTCAGTAATACCTGTAGTTTTAGCTTTTTCATTTAATTTTCTTTCTAATTCTTCTGGATTAATACTATTTGTATGTAAATCTAAAAGAGTTTTAAGATTAAAATCATTTGAATTAGGTTTATTTTCTTGTTTAATAGATTCTGATGTTTTATCAATAAGAAATTCTTTATAATCTTCATTTATTTTATTAAATGCTTCTTGTTTAGATAAAGATTTATAATTATCAGTACTCATTAAATTTTTAATTAAATTTACTTTTTTAGTATCTTTAATATTAGAAAATAATTGTTGCTCTTCATAACTATTAATTTTATTTTCATAATTTTTTAATTTAGTTTCATATTCACTTAATTTAGGTTCAATATCTTTTTTACTTTCATCATATACTACATTTCTATGTTGTTTTAGTAAACCTTTAACATCATCTAAACTATAATTCTCTTTTTCATCAAAAGTAAAATTACTCATACCTTTAATCTCCCTTTATGAATTTTTATTATATTAATACATCACTTTAATATATGTTATTTAACATATTCACTTTAATATATTATATCATTTTTACCCTTTAAAATAAAGAAAAAAACCTATATTTATTATAGGTTTCTAGTCATTATTTTCTATTTTTCTAGGTTCAATAATATTAATAATTATATTACTTTGTGTGTTATTATCTTCTTCATTAATATCAAATTCATTTGGATGAAATTTTAATCAATGTTGATAAATTATTTCTGGTTTTACTAATGCTTTTTCTAACATATGAGTTGAAATAATACTACGTGCTTTATCATAACTTTTTAAAAAATTACGTTGTCATGGACTGCTTCTGCGTCGGCAATCAAATATATATTTTCTATCAATTCCAAGTGCATTATTTAATCCTTGTGGTGTTAATATTTTATTTTTTGTTCGTAAATAATTACTAATTGTAACCTCATAATTTCCTAAATATTTTCTTTGTGCGGGCATATTATTCACCTTATTTATTATTTATTATATTAATTATACATTAGTGTCAAAAATATTATTACAACATTTTCTTTTTAATTACTATTATAATCAAATTCATAAATTAAGAAAGGAATTAAATATTATGAATTTTCTTACTGATGAACTTGATTATGAAGAATGTGATAAAGAAATTAATAAAAATGATATTAATTATCGGACTTCTCCCCACATGTACTTGTGGAGGAAACAATGAAATTGAATGAGTTCAATAATACTTTTCAAACTGAAAAACAATGTCTTGCATATATAGCAAGTTTGAAACAAAGCAAATGTATTAGGTGTTCTAGTTTTAATTTGAATACTTCTAATTTAAGAAAAATGAGATGTTTGAAATGTCATCAAACATTCAGTATTCTCACGGGCACTATATTTTCAAAGTCACAAACACCTTTAATATCTTGTTTTTATCTCATCTTTAGATGAATAAACACCAAACATGGAATTCCATCAACTGATGTTGCAATAAACCACATTTCTTCAAAGTGTGATGTACATACTGATTCTTGAAAAGGATATCGCGATTTGAAATCGGTTTTCACTAAGCATGAAACAGTTAACCATCAAGATGGCTATGTTTCAAAAACTGGTGTAAATACCAACCAAATTGAGTCAGTATGAAAACATATACGAAGAACATTTAAAACACATATCAAAGTTGCAAAACATCATATTCATTTATATGCAAAAGAAGCTGCATATAAATTCAATAACATACCTAGTTTTGAAACTGTAATGCTATGTTTAATTTAAAAATGTGGTGAGAAGTCCGTAGATAGGCTTTTCTCAGCATTTATGTGATAAAATTTAAAATAGTACATAAAGGGAGAAAAGCCTTAATTATTTCAGAAATATATGATTAGCATATGATGATTTTTGACATAAAAATAAATATGATAAAAGTAAATATAAATATGTTAAAACTGCTCCAAGAAGCCCAAATACTCAATATGGTAAAATAAATGATTTTTATCGTAGATGTTATTTAATATTAGAAACTAATGAATATTATTATCCTTTAGATAATTATATAAAAATTAAAAAAAGAAAAAGAACCTTAACTAATTTAGAACATATAATAATAAAAAATTCAGGTAATGGTAAAAGACAATCTGATGTACAAGATATAGTAAAAAATGCTAAATTTTCTAAAACATATATGACTAATGTAATGAAAAATGCAGTAATAGGTGTTGAAAAAATAAAAGAGAAAAAGATAGTATTACCAAATGAAAAATTATTTGTAAATATGGATGATTGTTTTATTTCTTCATTATTTAATAATAAAAAACAAAAAAATCGTATTCGTACAATTAGTGCAAATAAAGGTACAGATTTAGAAAAATCTACTAAAAGTAGAAATGTTTTAAAAGATAAAAAAATAGCTTATATGAAAACTAAAAATGGTGAAAGAATTAAAAGACAAGAATTAATTGATAAAATTTATGAATTTCTTGATTTACAATTTATTTATAATAAAAGTAGTTTAGTATTTATTGGTGATGGTGCACCTTGAATTAAAACTTCTGCTAAAAAAGAAAACATTCCTTATGTAATTGATAGACACCATGTTTTTAAAGCACTAAAAAAAGTATTTATTTTTAATAGAAAAGTAGATAATAAAAAATTAACAAATGCATATAACTTATTTATTAATGGTAAATATTATTTATTATTAGATTTTTTAAAAGTAAATAATATTGATGAAAAAATATATAAATATTTTAAAAATAATAAAGAAGGTATTATTAATCAAAAAGAAAATTGAAATCAAGGAGTTTGTGCTGAAAGTGATGTATCACATTTAGTGAAATCATTAAAAGGTTATGGTGCTAAAATTTATAATGATAAAGTACTTAAAAATATGCTTTTAATTAATTCAGCAAGAATTAATAAATTAAATCTTTTACTTTAATATTTTAAAAACTTAATAAATCTTAAACCTAAATAGTTAGGAATTTTTGTTATAAAATAATAAAATAAAACATTAAAATATTTTGTTTATTAAACAAAATATGATATAATTATAATAACAATTAAATAGTTTAATGTTGTCTTTTATTTAAAGAAAATTAAATTATAACTATTAACTTTATTCACCCTAATAGTATTACCTAAATCAGAAATTAAACCCGTTAACAAATCAGTATCACCTGAATTACTTAAATAATTCAAATCATTACTATCAATCGCAGTTTTAATTCAAAAATTATAACTAATTTGACCAGTGCTACTATTTCCGCCAAATAAGTTAATGTATTGTTTATATTCATCTTTTAATTTAAAGTTAAAGTATGTGTACCCTTATCTAAGTTAACATTAGTTGCAGGTATAGTAATTGTTGCTCCATCTAATACATCATTTTTTAAATATTCTTGTTTAATATTAATTTTTTGTTCTTGATTATAAACAAGTCCATTATACTTATCTCCATAATAGTAAGATTTTTTAATATCCAACAAGTAATCCAACAAATTTGCTTTATATAAACTTCTTTTGGTTTTATAAGTCCCCGTAGTAAAATATAATGTTCCATTATATATATATATATATATATATATATATAAATCATTAATGATTTCTGAAATACCAGTATCTGATGTAAAGTTTGTTCCATCCTTACTTATATACAACAAACCTTCCTTATTGCTAGATCATGCCTCTGCTCCCACATAAATTGTTCCATCAGGAGCAATCGCTATACAATTAATATAATAAATATCAAAATTAATACCAGATACTGGTGTAAAATTTGTTCCATCGGTTGATTTATATAAACCACATCCTGCTGTTCCTACATAAATTGTTCCATTTTTATCAGAACTAATTGATGTTATACCAATATTTAATCCGTTCATTTGGCTAAAGTTTGTTCCATCAGTTGTCTTATAAACCCTTTATCTGTTCCTACATAAATTGTTCCATCTGAAGCAACTACAGAATTATAAACATCAACATCAGATAAATTACTAAATTCACTAATAAAAGGATTATTAATCCTACCTAAATTTTGTTTTATTTCTTGTCCTAATTTTGTATTATTTGTTAAATTAATTGTAGAAGACACCAAACTATTTATTAAAATACTTATAGTCAAAAAACTCATGAATTTTTTCATATTATTTTTCTCCTTTTTTGTTTTTAAATTTCTTCTTTTCTATAAAATTAAAAGAATTTTTGGCGTATGCCTTTTAACGTTATTTTAGTTTATAAATTTTATTCATAAAAACTCTTTTTAAGAATAAAAAAATTTAATCTAACTTCTTTGACTTTTTCTGACATCTTGACTATCTCATTTAGAATCATAATGTGGTAATGTATGAATTGGTAATCACGCTACATCAGTGTCTGGGATAAAATTTGAACTTAAATCTAATTGTCTCAAATTTGTTAAATTAGATAAATATAAAATATTCGAGATACTGTTATTATATAAATTTAATCAAGTTAAATTAACTAAAGGTGATAAATCAGAAATTTTATTATTTGCTAAATTTAATTCACTTAAACTACTAATCATCGACAAAGATGAAAGATCTAAAATATTATTACCAGTTAAATCTAAAGACACTAAATTAACCAGTGAAGACAATGGATTAAGGTCTAAAATATTATTAGCTGTTAAATTTAATTTACTTAAATTAGTCAAATTAGATAAAAATATTAAATCAGAAATTTTATTATTTGCTAAATTCAAATCAGTCAAATTTTTAATTGAACCTAAACTATTAACGTCTTTAATACTATTATTAGCTAAATTTAATTTACTTAAATTCTTTAAATCCGTAAATGATGGTAAATTAGAAATTAAGTTATTACTTAAATTTAATTGTGCCAAATTTGTTAATTGGAATAAGTCACTTACGTTGGAAATATTATTATGGTTTAAGATTAATTCTTTTAGTGTTTTTATATTTGATAAAAATGAAAGTTCGGAAATATTACTACAACTTAAATCTAATTGTGTCAAATTAGTTAAATTAGATAAATCATTAAGATCAGTAACGTTTGTATTATTAGATAAAACTAACTTTGAAAGAGTTTGAACATTAGACAATGAAAAAAATACAGTTTTCCAATCAAATTTAAATTTCTTACTTATTTTCATACTTGAAACATCTAATTCTTTTAACGAAATAAAAAAACATAATTTTCCCAATATCACTAACATAATTATCAGATATGTTAAGCACTATTAACTGATTTAAAACCATTTTTAAATCACCTAAGTTAATAACTTTATTGTTATTAGCAATATTAAGTGCAGTCAAATGTGGAAAATAATCTAATCCAATAAAACTGCTAACATCAGCGTTTGATAAATCTAAAGCAGTTACACTATTAACATCATTTTGGTAAATAAAAATACCATTACTATCATTATGAATAATAGCACTTAATGAAATTTGAATGCTAGAAATTAAATTTGAATCGCTAATATACTCATTCAAATAACATCTAGTTTCATCATCATTTTTTAGAGATTTGTTGATTATTGTTTTAATTTGTTTATTACAATTTTTATTTTTTAATTGATTAGGATAATTATTACTTTTACTAATATTTTGGTTATTAAAGTTAGTATTTGATAAAAAAATTGATGATATAAAATTAAGATAATGTGGTTAATAATTTTTTCATAATTGCATAAATCTCCTTATCTTAATTTTATATCTTTGATTGGGTAATTAAAGTAGAATAACCATCAACTGTAAATGATAAAGGTAAGTAAATAAACATAATATTTGGATTATAAAATTGTGATTGGACAGGAATAGTAGGATCGTTAAATTTATCAACACTTAGAAATGGTTGAACATTTGTTTTAATTTCGGAAGGATTAAGTGAATCAGATATGCCTTTAGCAAAAGGTTGATTAACTTCTTCATTGTTTGCTAAATCAATTCATAAAATTAATTTAGTATCTTGAGGATTAGTTTTATTAACAAAAACAAAACTGCAATTACTTATATCTAATTGGGTTTTTAACACCATATTAAATACTTGTTTGTTTTGCATAACAACATAATCAACTTCTTCTTTATCACCTGACTTTACTGTTGTCGAAAATTTATCAAATGTCACTGTTTATTCTGTCGAAACTGCTGATGAAAATGATGTACTAGTATTAAATGATAAAGTTGTACTTAAATCAGCATTATCAAATGGGATTCCTATCTTTTCTTCGGCACTCATACTAAGTGAAAAACTTTCACTAAAAGTAGCACTTACTGTAGCAGTATTTGTTACTGTTTTTGAATCATAGTCAACAGTAATAGGATTAGAACCTTTAGAATTATCAATAATATGTTGTGATGCCATATTATGATACCAACTGTTGTTTGAATTTTACCATTCATTAATAAGGTTCCAATTGGTTGCTCAGTAGCAGTTTTAGCATCTTTAATTGTGTTTAATTTAATATTACTTTTTTGGTATATATAATCATCACTTAAACCTTTGATATTTTTAATAAAATCGATAAATGCTTTATTTTTATGAATATAATTTTCTCAAGTTGCTTGAGCTTGATAAGGTACATAATTATTAATATCATTGTTATTTGTTGCATTTTTTTTGATTTAGTTTTAAACCATCTACAATAGTTATGATTGGAGTTGCTACTAATCCTGATGTAGTTAAAACTGCTAAACTAGTTAATAATTTTTTCATAATTTTACTTCCTTTCTTTAAAAACTTTAAAAAAGAAAAACCAACAGAATAGGTCATGTCTAAAATGTCGGTTGCAAAAAATTATGAAAAGTATATAATTTAAATGCAGGTTCACGTCTACATGCATAACCTGTCAGCAATAGGGTATTTCCAGTACGCCTGTTGCATTTTTTATTTTTAAGTTTGTTTTAATTATATTACTTTTTCCACTTTTATCAATTGAAATGTTTAAAAATATCAATTAAAAGTATTAACTTGTAATAAAAATCTAATGGTTGTATTTCTTTTTCTATATTATTTTTATTATTTCAATTATTTTTATTATCTTGACTAATTTTAGAACCACCTGCAGTTACTTTAATTAAACTATTACGATATAAATTAATCTCATAAATAATATTTTTTAGGCTTTTCTCCCTTTATGTACTATTTTAAATTTTATCACATAAATGCTGAGAAAAGCCTATCTACTGACTTCTCCCCACATTTTTAAATTAAACATAGCATTACAGTTTCAAAACTAGGTATGTTATTGAATTTATATGCAGCTTCTTTTGCATATAAATGAATATGATGTTTTGCAACTTTGATATGTGTTTTAAATGTTCTTCGTATATGTTTTCATACTGACTCAATTTGGTTGGTATTTACACCAGTTTTTGAAACATAGCCATCTTGATGGTTAACTGTTTCATGCTTAGTGAAAACCGATTTCAAATCGCGATATCCTTTTCAAGAATCAGTATGTACATCACACTTTGAAGAAATGTGGTTTATTGCAAACTGCAAAAGATTTTTACTGTTTGCGTTTTTCAATACTTTCACAATCAGATTGTTGGTTGTTTTTTCATAAATACCAACAATCAAGGTTTTGTTCAACAAGGATCTTCCTTGTTTTTTAAAACCCATATGTGAAAGATACATTTCATCCATTTGCACTATGCCCTCAACAATGAATTGAGGTTCTTGTTTAGCAATGGCACTTCGGATTTTATGACCCATTCTTCAAGCTGTTTTCAAGGTCACTCCCAATTCTTTTGCAACATCAGTTGATGGAATTCCATGTTTGGTGTTTATTCATCTAAAGATGAGATAAAACCAAGATATTAAAGGTGTTTGTGACTTTGAAAATATAGTGCCCGTGAGCATACTGAATGTTTGATGACATTTCAAACATCTCATTTTTCTTAAATTAGAAGTATTCAAATTAAAACTAGAACACCTAATACATTTGCTTTGTTTCAAACTTGCTATATATGCAAGACATTGTTTTTCAGTTTGAAAAGTATTATTGAACTCATTCAATTTCATTGTTTCCTCCACAAGTACATGTGGGGAGAAGTCCGTAAAAATATTACTAATGGTAATGTAGAAAAATATATTAAAAATAAAGGAATTATTAATAATTTAGAAATACAAAAATTTAAAAGTAATGTATTAGCAATTTCAAATCAATATGGTTTAGATGAAGCACATCCAGAAACTATTATTAATAGTTGTTATCAAGCAGTATTATTAAATTTACCATTAGAAAAAAAACTTTGGTTATTGTTATGTTGTACCTTATTGAGATAATAAAGAAAAAATTAATAATGCTCAATTTCAAATGGGATATAAAGGTTATATTCAATTATCATTAATTAGTCAACAATATAAAGAAATTAATGTAAGTGATGTTAGATTAACAGAAATTGAAAAAGTAGATAGACTTAAAGGAATTGAATTTAATTGAATACAAAATGATTTAGAAAGATTAAAACAACCTATTATTGGTTATGTAGCATATTTTCAATTAGTAAATGGTTTTGAAAAAACTTTATATATGTCAAAAGAACAAATAGAAAAACATTTTTAAAAATATTCAAAAACTTATGCAAAAAATAAAAAATTTATTGTTAGTGATTTTGATAGTATGGCATTAAAAACTGTACTTACTCAATTATTAAGAAAATGGGGAATTATGAGTACTGAAATGCAAATAGCATATGAAAGTGACCAAGCAATTATTACTGAAAATGAAAAAATATATATTGATAATCCAAATAATGATAATAAAGAAATTAAATTAAAAGAAATTGAAGAAACAAAAAAAGAAATAAATATTAATTATGCACAAATACAAAATAATATAGATAATTTATATAATTTGGTATTTAAAAATGAATAAAAAAAACAATTTAAATATAATGAAAAATTAGTTGAACATGGAATTAAAGTAGCAAACAAAGATAAACAATTAATGAAAATAGTAAAAAGACTAAGTTTAAAGTAAGGAGAAATAATTATGACTAATTATTTACTTTCAGTAGACCCAAGTATGAAAAATACTGGGTTTACATTATGAGAAAAAAATATAAGTAAAGATTGAAAAAAAATTCAAGATAATACACCATATGAATATTGAAAACCAATATTAATTAGTAGTTGTAGTTTTAAAAAAAATTCTATTGATAATTTTTATAGAGATATGCATTATGTTATATATGGTACTTTAGAATTAAAAAATGAATTAACTAATTCTAAAAATAATTTTGATTTAATTATTGAACGTGGTACTTTTCATAGTAAAAATGGTATTGGTTATGAAACTCAAGAACATTTAAGAGGTTTTATTGCTGGACAATTTAATAAATTAAGGCTTTTCTCAGCATTTATGTGATAAAATTTAAAAATAGTACATAAAGGGAGAAAAGCCTTTATTAATTAATTGAGTTTGAAAATCATAAAGGAAATAATTAGTTGGAAGAAATTCGTTATCGGTTTTGGTCAGTAGGTTACGGTTATATTCAATTTTAGCTAGTAATGCGATCCGTTGTTGCTCATCGTTAAAATCTACTAATTTATCATTCCATAGTTTGTAATATTGTTGTAAGATGTTTTGATAAAGATTTTGATTATCAAATTCATTGATTTTAATATTTCATTCTTTGCCAAGAACCATTCCTTTGGTTGTTAAATTAGATGAACCAATAATTGCTGATGAAAATCCTGATTTTCGTTTAAAAATAGCAGCTTTAATATGAATGCGTTCACTACGTTTTTCTAAGTTATTTTCCACTCTAATTTTAATGTTAGGGTATTGTTTAATTAATTTAACTAAAGCATAAAGATTAACAAATAACGCCATATCATCAAAAGTCGTAGTAATGAAATTAATAGGAATATTATGATTATTAGCATATGTAAAAGCACTTCGAAGTTTGTTAATTAAAGAGTTAGCAATAAATGGGTAAATAAAATATACTTCATCGCAAGTTTTGATTTCTTTATTTAGTTGGTTAATAAGCGCCTGTTGGTTATCTTTAGTAAAGAGGTAATTATCGCTTAAACGAATATCATGATTAATAAAATCTTCGGTATTTTTATTGTTAACGTGTAATAAGATATTGTTGCTAAACTGGTGAGTTGTAAAACTACTTATCATTTTATTAAGAAAGATAATCTTATCAGTTGGTTGTTTAATAGTTTTCAATTGCTCAATGAGTAAACTAGATAGTTGTTTAATGAGATAACTATCGATATCTTTAATATTATGTTTTTCATTATTAATAGAAGAAATTTGATAGTTATCATTAACATTGTCGCTTAGTTTTAATAACAAATCATAGTATCCATTATTTTTCATTGTAATGTTCCCTCCCCCTCTTGTTTATTATGTTTAATTATGATAAGTTGTCAATATAATTGCAATGATTAATTAGATAAAGTTAAGATATGATTATAAAAAAGTGGATAGTTTTCTATCCACCTTTAATAATTAAATTTATAATTGAAATTATTAGTCATAAATCATGTAATCTTTTTTTCAATGATTTTATTAAGATTATTTTCTTTTTTTACTAATGTTTTATGGGATAAAAAACCTCTGCAATATTTTTTCAAATATATAGAGGGATATTTACTTAAATTTTGTATTAAAACTTATTTTTTGTTTTCAACTTGAACTACTGGTGCTTGGTTTAATGGGTTAGTAATTGGTACACCTTTATATGTCATACATTTCATACAGGCATGATGTGGTTTAGTTACTGAACCACAGTTTAAACAGTTAGTTGTTGTTGTTACAGTTAATCCATCATGAGCACGACGAGTATTTTTACGCATTTTAGATGTTCTTCTTGCTGGTACAGCCATAGTTGTTACCTCCTTACTTTTGGGTCTTATAAATTATATATTGAAATGCAAGAAAAATCTATTTATTTTTATAAGTTTTTTAATAATTTGTCATTATCTTATGATAATGGCTTAATAGTTATCTTGTGATTATGTCTTAATCTAAAGTTAAAATAATACCTTAGAAAGTGCCATATGGAAAAGGTAATGTGTCGTAGAAACATAAAATGTTTTGAAGCTATACAGTAGATGGGGATAGATCCCTCGAAATCAAATTATTAAAAAACTTACGGACTTCTCCCCACATGTACTTGTGGAGGAAACAATGAAATTGAATGAGTTCAATAATACTTTTCAAACTGAAAAACAATGTCTTGCATATATAGCAAGTTTGAAACAAAGCAAATGTATTAGGTGTTCTAGTTTTAATTTGAATACTTCTAATTTAAGAAAAATGAGATGTTTGAAATGTCATCAAACATTCAGTATGCTCACGGGCACTATATTTTCAAAGTCACAAACACCTTTAATATCTTGGTTTTATCTCATCTTTAGATGAATAAACACCAAACATGGAATTCCATCAACTGATGTTGCAAAAGAATTGGGAGTGACCTTGAAAACAGCTTGAAGAATGGGTCATAAAATCCGAAGTGCCATTGCTAAACAAGAACCTCAATTCATTGTTGAGGGCATAGTGCAAATGGATGAAATGTATCTTTCACATATGGGTTTAAAAAACAAGGAAGATCCTTGTTGAACAAAACCTTGATTGTTGGTATTTATGAAAAAACAACCAACAATCTGATTGTGAAAGTATTGAAAAACGCAAACAGTAAAAATCTTTTGCAGTTTGCAATAAACCACATTTCTTCAAAGTGTGATGTACATACTGATTCTTGAAAAGGATATCGCGATTTGAAATCGGTTTTCACTAAGCATGAAACAGTTAACCATCAAGATGGCTATGTTTCAAAAACTGGTGTAAATACCAACCAAATTGAGTCAGTATAAAAACATATACGAAGAACATTTAAAACACATATCAAAGTTGCAAAACATCATATTCATTTATATGCAAAAGAAGCTGCATATAAATTCAATAACATACCTAGTTTTGAAACTGTAATGCTATGTTTAATTTAAAAATGTGGGGAGAAGTCCGAAACTTTATTTACGATCTTAATTCTAATATCCATCATTAGCAACATGTTGATTATCAATAATTAAAATACCATTACTAGTTCCAATTCTTGTTGCTCCAGCAGCAATCATAGCTAAAGCATCATCTTTAGTTTTAATTCCACCTGAAGCTTTAATCGCAACGTTAGGACCAATATTGGCTTTCATTAATTTAATATCAGCTACTGTTGCTCCACCGCCAGCAAAACCAGAAGAAGTTTTAATAAAATCAGCTTGTGCTTTAGTTACAAGTTGGCAAGCAATAATTTTTTCTTCTTCATTTAATAATGCACATTCAATAATTACTTTTAAAATTATATTTTTAGGACATACAGCACGAACATCTTGTAAATCTTGTAAAACTACTGCTTGATTATTATCTTTTAAGGCACCAATATTAATAACCACATCAATTTCAGTAGCCCCTGCTTTAATAGCAGTAATTGTTTCTTGAACTTTAGTACTAGTAGCATTAGCACCAAGCGGGAACCCAACAACTGTACAAACTTTTAAATTACTATCTGCTAATAAACTAGCAGCATGTTTAACATAAAATGGGTTAATACAAACTGTTTTAAAATAAGCTTTTTTAGCTTCTTGACATAATTTTTCAATCATGGCTAAAGTAGCATCTGACTTTAAAAGGGTATGGTCGATATACTCATTTAAATTAATACTGTTTTTCATTATACTTCAACTCCGTTTTCATTTTCACTTTTAATAATTGCTGCAATAACTTGTAAATTCATTAAACTATGATTTAATCAATAGTCACGACTTAAATAGTCTTTGGTCATAATCATTTTTATGAAATCTCTTAATTCATAAGTCATCAAGGTACTAATATTAGTATCATCACTATAGTCTTTAACACCATGTTTATTATAAACTTTAATTCCTTTTAAAGGATGAACTTTATCAATAGTCATGCTACTATCATGACCGATGAATTTACTAGGAGCATATGAGGTTACACCTTTACTACAAGTAATAGTAGTAATAGTGTTATTTTCATGGATAAGAATAACATAGTTGCTAAATTAACACCATTGGGTAATTTGGTTGCTACTGCTTTAACGCAAGTTACTTTTCCTAATAAATATAATGCTAATTCTAAGGGATAAACTAAACTATCATAAGTTGAGCCTTTACCTAAATCTTTGTCAAAAACTGAATCATAGATACCTTTTTCGACCATTGGCATCCGCGATGAAACACGATTAAAATTAAGGTTAACTACTTCTGGTTGCACTTCATGAACTAATTTCTTTAGTTTAGTAAAAATTGGTAAATGAACAGTAATAAATGCTTCTTGTAAAATTAAGTTATTGTTACGGGCTAAATCAATTAGTTCTTGCGCTTCTATAACAGTAAATGTCATTGTTTTTTCTACTAGCACATGAATGTTATTACTTAAAAAAAATTTAGTTTGTTTAAAATGTAAACCATTTGGTGAAGCAATGTATACAACATTAACATGTTTAATCATTGTTTTTAATCATCTGTTGGATTGGGGATGTCATAGGTGTTAGCAAATGCTTTGGCCTTGCTTAAAGTTCATGAATACATACAATTAATTTTAATTTTGGCTTTTCTCAGCATTTATGTGATAAAATTTAAAAATAGTACATAAAGGGAGAAAAGCAAAAAGTAGTTATGTATTATTTATTCAACTAATGAACTTGTTATACAACTCATATAAATTTGTTATTTATATGAGTTGTATTTTTTACACTGCAAGTTTCTAAAATAGTTATTAATTTCTTAGTTACATCATGGTCTAGTAAACCTAAAATTCAATCCTAGATATATTTTCCTTATGCTAATATTAATGTTGGATTTTCTAATAACTCTTTAAGTCGAGTTAGAAAATATCCAGCTGGGGCGCCATCAATTACACGGTGGTCAATTGAAAGTGATAATGGAAAGAATTTATGTTCAATGATTTTACCATCAACAATGACTAGTTTTTTTTGCATCATACCTAATCCTAAAATAGCAACTTCGGGGTAATTAATAACAGGTGTACCAAATTCAATTCCTGCTGAACCAAAGTTAGTAATAGTGAAAGTACCGCCCTGCATGTCATCACCTTTTAATAACCCTTTACGAGCTTTATCACCTAAACTATTAACTTGTCGTGCTGTTTCAAATAATGAAATTTTATCAGCATCTTTAATAACAGGTACTACTAATCCTTTATCAGTATCAGCAGCCATACCAATGTTATAATATTTCTTAACAAGAATTTCATTACCTGCTATATTTAATGTTGAGTTTAATAGTTTAAAACGATCTTCTTTTAAAGTTTTAGCAACTGCCTTCACGAAGAACGGCATAAATGTTAGTTTTGCTGCTCCATCTGGGTCTTTTTCTGCTGGTTCTTTTAAAGTAGCGCGCAATTGAATTAGGTTTTCAGCATCAATATTAATAATTAAACTAACATGGGGTGCTGTATAAACTGATAATGACATTTGGTTAGCAACGGCTTTTCGAATTCCAGATAATGGCATATGTTCAACTTTTCCAAAGCTTTCAATTTTAGCAACGTTAATTCCTTGATTCACAACTGGTGCTGATGGTACTACTGTTGTTTGAACAACTGTTGGTGCAACAGATGTTGTACCACCTTGTTTTGCGTTTAATAAATCTGCTTTTAAGATTCTACCACCAGGACCTGTTCCTTTAATAGTTCCCATATCAATACCCATATCATGAGCCATTCTTCGCGCTAATGGGGTTGCTAATACTTTACCAGTTTGAATAACTGGTTTTGCAGATTCTCCACTAGCTACAGGTGTTTCATGATTTGTTTTAACTTCCACTTTATCTACAACTATAGGCTTTGAAGTTTCTTTCGCAGGTGGTTGTGGAGCACTTGCTTGGCCACCAAATTCCATCACCACTTTACCAGTAGTGATGCTATCACCTTCTTTAACATTAATTTTAGAAACTTTACCATCAGCTTCGGCTTTGATAGTATCAGATGCTTTATCAGCTTCGATATCAACTAAGTCATCGCCTTTTTTCACATCTTGTCCAACTTTGACACGAATTTGAGTTACCGTAACTTCTTCAATTCCATCCATGTCTTTAAATTTTAATTCCATATTTTCACTTCCCTTTCTTCTAACTAAACTGGATAGTTCATCATTATTTTAACTTTGTCAATAATTTTATCGGGACTAATGATAAATCATTTTTCACCTTTTGATAATGGTACAGTAACATCATAACTTGTTAGTCGGGTTGGTGGACATTCTAAATATTCAAAACATTTTTCATTAATAACAGTAATGATTTCAGATGCTACGGAAAATGAACGAACGGCTTCTGAAACAACTAGTAATCTTCCAGTTTTTTTAACTGAATTAACTACTGTTTCTTCATCTCATGGTTGCAATGTTTGTAAGTCAATTAATTCAATTTTTAAATTATCTTTTTGTTCTAATAACTCAACAGCTTTTTCGCAATCATAAACTTTTGAACCGTAAGTAACTATTGTTAAATCAGGTTTATCAGCAGCAGAATATGATTTTATTACTTTCGCTTTTCCTAAAACAGCAACTTCATAATCATCGCTAACTTCTTCACGAACATCATAAGTATAATCACGACTAGTATAACTATTGAAATAAGTTCCTAAACATTCTAAAACGATAACCGGATCTGGACTTTCAATTGCAGCTAATAATAATTTTTTCGTATCATTAGGTTTTGAAGTCATAACTACTTTTAACCCTGGAATGTGACAGAATAAAGCTTCAATCGCTTCTGAGTGGTGTTCTAAAGCACCATTATAGCCATTATTTCAATCATATGAAGGCATACGAACAACTAATGGGCAAGTGAAGCGACCACGACTTCTGTTACGCATACGTGCAGCATGACAAAGTAATTGTTGGAAAGCTGGAAAGGCAAAGCCAGAGAATTGCATTTCAATAATCGGGTTTAAACCATTAATCGCCATTCCAATGGCACTACCAGCAATAACTGCTTCTGCAATTGGAGCATCAAAACAACGGTTAACCCCAAATTTGGCTTGTAGTCCTTTTGTCGCACGGAAGACACCACCGACTTTACCAGCATCTTCACCGTAAACAACAACATTAGGATTTTTTTTCATAGCTAACTCTAATGCTAAAGTAATAGCTTGGACATTATTTCTTTTCATAATTATTTTTTCTCTCCTTCTTTGAAGAATGCTTTCGCTTGTGCTTTTTGCTCAGCTAATTGTGGTGTTAATTTTTCAAATGTGTAATCAAAGATTTCATCAATCGCAACACTTTCATTTTTTTGTGCTCAAACAATAGCATCACTAATTTGTTTGGTAATCTTTTTGTCTAAGGCTTCTTGTTTTTTATCGTCTCATAACTTAATTGATTTTAAGTATTCTCTAATGCGATCAATGGGGTCTTTTTTAAATCATTCTTGTTCAATTTTGTAATCTTCAGCAGTGAAGTAATCTTTCTTAATATCAAAGGCTGAGTGAGCATTTTGACGGTAAGTAATAGCTTCAATTAACGATGGTCCTTCACCTTTTTTAGCTCTTTCAATCGCTTGTTGTGTGACATAGTAAACAGCAAAAAAATCATTACCATCAATACGAATATTAGGAACACCACAAGCTGAACCTTTTTGGGCAAAAGTTGGACTCATAGTAGCTTTTGATGTTGGAGTATCTAATGATCATTGGTTATTTTCAACAAAGAAAACACAAGGTAGTTTTTGAATGGCAGCAAAGTTAATCGCTTCGAAAAATTCACCTTCCGAAGTTCCACCATCACCGATAGTTGTTAAGACAACACCTTTTCCTTTTTTGTATTTTTCAGCAAAAGCTAATCCTGTTGCATGAGAATATTGCGTAGCAATCGGAATGTTAACTGGTAAGATATTAATACCTTTGGGCATTTGGCTTCCCATTTCGTTCCCTAATCAATATTGAATTACTTTTTCAATGGGATAACCAGCAGTAATTCATGCTGCATTGTTACGATAAGCAGGAACAAATCAATCGATACCTTTACGTAAGCAACTAGCGTAAGCAACTTCTACACCTTCTTGGCCACGTGATGATAAAAAGTTAATGACTTTTCCAATTACTTTTGGTAGACCATTTTTTAAAATAACTTTACCTTGGTCATCTTTTTCATAGTTTAGTTCCATTTGCATTTGTTCTTGTAGTCGTGATAAACACATGTTTTCATATGCTGTTAATAATATTTTAGTATCAAATTTATTTAAATATGTAACAAAATCTGGTTTTATAATTCCTTTTTCATTTAATATTTGAAAAATTTCTTGTTGTGGATTATCGAATTTCTCAACTCACATTTATTTTTTTCCTCCTAGATATTTTAGTTAATTGCAAGCGTGCACTCTTAATTATACTCATTTTTAAAATAATGCCTATAGATTCTATTTTATTATACTACTGATGATGTCTTCTTCAATAAAATTTTGACCAAAAATGGCAGTAATATCAATGCTTTTAACAATATTAGTAATTGTTGGAACGTTATATTTTTGATGAATTAGATTTTGTTCTAGTTCATCAGTACCTGCTGATCCTAAGAAATCACCATAAATTTTAATATTATTAATGATTCCTGCTTGCACATTAAGTCACACATGGATCGTACCTTTATTAGGGAATAAAGTTTTATGTTTTAAATCAAAGGTTGGTGATTTACCATAGTTTCAATCTCAAGTACGATATTTTTTAGTAGCTAACGTTTCAATTTCGCTAATCATTTCTGGGGTTAATTTTAAAACTTTAGTATTTTTAGTATGTTGTAATTTTTCAACAATTAATTGTTGAAATTGGTCAATAGTTAATGGGGTTTTTAGCAAATGTAAGATGTTAGTAACACGAGCTTGCACTGATTTAATACTTTTTGATTGTAATTTCTCTAAATCAGGCTTTAATACTTTTGGTAACATTTGCATATCAACATTAAATAAGATCGTACCATGGTGTAAAATGCGATTATTAAATGTGTATTGCGCGTTGCCTGAGATTTTCTTGTCATTGATAACGATATCATTTTTACCACTATTTTGGGCATTTAATCCTAAACTTTGTAAAACTTCAATAATTGGTTTCGTAAATAGGGCATAGTTACGAGCATTATCTTGGTTTTTATTAAAAATAAAAGTGAAGTTTAAATTACCTAAGTCTTGATAAACAGCACCACCACCTGATAATCTTCGCACAACATTAACTTGTTTTTCACGTACGTATTCATTATTAATTTCTTCAATGGTATTTTGATTACGGCCAATGACAATTGTATTATTGTTTTGTCATAGCAATAAGATTTCATCAGTAATATTAGGATTACTAATTAAATATTCTTCAGTTGCTAAGTTGAAATATGGGTCTTTACTATCATTAATATAATATATCATTATTTTGTTTCTCCTTGGTCAGTGGTAGTTCATTTATGAACGAACTTTAATGTAATGTTACAATACATATTGTAATCAGTAGTAATTGCTCGCGCATGTTTAGCTTTTGGCATAATTAATAGTTCGCTAATTTCTGGTGTTTGTTCATAACTAATTTTTTTCGCAAATAAACGTTTAGCCATGGCTACTGGGACAGTTTCATCATCAATACCATGAATAAATAAAGCAGGCATATTAGCACAATATTTTAGTTTACTAATAGTATTAATACTTTTGATTTTAAATTTATCTTGATGTTTAAAATAAAATTGTAAACCAAAATAAACTCAAAATCATGACATTTTAAAATACTTTTGCGGAATAACTTTCATAATATGAGTAAAACTATCATATCCACAATCAAAAATACCACACTTAACACCTAAGGTGGCGATTTCAAAACGGCACATAGTTTCTAAAATAGTAGTAGCACCCATACTATTACCAATTAAACTAATACTAATTGCATGATTAAAATCTTGATTTTCAATGAAACCATTAAGATACCTAATAACTGCGTATAGATCATCAGCTTCTTTAGTACCAAAAGTAACACTATCTTTAATATTATTACTACCATGGCCTCGTGCATCGTAAGTTAAAATACTATAACCTTGTTCATAAAAGTGTTTTACTAAATATAAAATACTATAACGATTTTGTTGTCATCCGTGGACAGCAATAATTCATTTATGATTATTATTACAACGTTGATTAACAATTACAAAGGCTGATAATTGAATGTTATCGAAAGTAGTAATCGTAACATCTTGCGGTTCCATCATACTTCAACTAGCTTCATCAATTATTAATTGGGGGGCTTGTTGTAATTCCATATCACGATTATAAAAATACAAACTATTAAGGTCAATTTTTTCAAAGTTAGGATTTTCAATTCGTCCTGTTCGTTGAAATTTTTGCATAGTATTGCGCATAATTTTTCCGAAAACGGCATTAGTAAGTAAAAAAAGAATAATTCATAATGGAAAAGTTAATAACAAAATTATTTTTAATCACCAAGCGATTTTATACTTAACCTCCTCTATAGGTATGGTCATAGTAGCACGTTGTTTTAAATATCTTGCATATTTTGCCATTACTTATTTATTCCTTTCAAAGACCAAAAATTTATATTTTATACAGATTATTTGTATAAAATAGATTTACCTCATAACTAGTTTTTGAAAAAGTCAAGTAGAAAATTACTCAAATATTTAATATTAACAGTGTTTAATTTAATATTGGCTATGGCTATAATTGTAAAAAAACTATAATTGAATTTTAAATGGTCTATTTCGTTGTTTTTTACAATTATAACACAATAACATGTATAAAATTAATTAATATTTTATTGATATCTAGGCATTTTAGTTACGGAATAAGTCTACTATAAATTACTAAGATAATTATTGGCTTTTCTCCCTTTATGTACTATTTTTAAATTTTATCACATAAATGCTGAGAAAAGCCTATCTACGGACTTCTCCCCACATTTTTAAATTAAACATAGCATTACAGTTTCAAAACTAGGTATGTTATTGAATTTATATGCAGCTTCTTTTGCATATAAATGAATATGATGTTTTGCAACTTTGATATGTGTTTTAAATGTTCTTCGTATATGTTTTCATACTGACTCAATTTGGTTGGTATTTACACCAGTTTTTGAAACATAGCCATCTTGATGGTTAACTGTTTCATGCTTAGTGAAAACCGATTTCAAATCGCGATATCCTTTTCAAGAATCAGTATGTACATCACACTTTGAAGAAATGTGGTTTATTGCAAACTGCAAAAGATTTTTACTGTTTGCGTTTTTCAATACTTTCACAATCAGATTGTTGGTTGTTTGTTCATAAATACCAATAATCAAGGTTTTGTTCAACAAGGTTCTTCCTTGTTTTTTAAAACCCATATGTGAAAGATACATTTCATCCATTTGCACTATGCCCTCAACAATGAATTGAGGTTCTTGTTTAGCAATGGCACTTCGGATTTTATGACCCATTCTTCAAGCTGTTTTCAAGGTCACTCCCAATTCTTTTGCAACATCAGTTGATGGAATTCCATGTTTGGTGTTTATTCATCTAAAGATGAGATAAAACCAAGATATTAAAGGTGTTTGTGACTTTGAAAATATAGTGCCCGTGAGAATACTGAATGTTTGATGACATTTCAAACATCTCATTTTTCTTAAATTAGAAGTATTCAAATTAAAACTAGAACACCTAATACATTTGCTTTGTTTCAAACTTGCTATATATGCAAGACATTGTTTTTCAGTTTGAAAAGTATTATTGAACTCATTCAATTTCATTGTTTCCTCCACAAGTACATGTGGGGAGAAGTCCGTAATTATTTTTTCTTATATGGATCTGGATAAGCAGTATCTTCTTTTGTTAGTAAACCTGTTGCTAGTAAAGCAGCAGCAGTTACGAAGTTATAAGGTTTGTTGAAATGTGGTAGGAAGAACATATCAACTAATGGGATTTCATCAATTGTTACTTGTTTTAAAATAGCTAATGAGAACATAGAAATAGTTTCGGTATGATCATGAGTTGAACCAATTTCAGCACCAATAATACGTCGAGAACTTTTTTCTCATATAATTTTAATTTTAACTTCATGGTTTTCTGCCATAAATGGAGGAAAAACAGTATCTTTGTAAAAATAGGCTTCAATTTTATCTTTCCCAAAAATAGCTCCTGCAGAAAGTTCTGACAATCCAGTAGCACAAAGTTTTCAACCAAAGACAGAAATTGCATTAGTTCCTTGCACACCTGGGAAAGCAACTCTTTCTTTTGGATTAGTTTTTGTAACATTAATGCCAGTTACTAAACCAGTACGAACAGCGTTAGTAGCTAGAGCAATGTTAACGTTTTTATTTCAAGCATTTGAACGAATGTTAATACAATCACCAATGGCATAAATGTTAGGGTCTGAAGTTTGGAAGTATTGGTCAACTTCAATGGCACCACGAGCATCTAAAGTAATTTGTGGTTTTCCTGATTCATCTTTTACAACAGTAGTGTTTGGTAAGAATCCAACTGCCATAATAACTAAGTCAGCATAATATGTTCCTTTATTAGTTTTTACTTGCGATACTTTATCGTCTTTAGTAATGAATTCTAGTAAAGTTTCACCTAATTGTAGCTTTACACCTGCATTTTTCATAGTTGTTTCAACATCAGTTGTGAATTCTTCATCATAGTAGCGAGGCATAATACGGCTTTCAAAGTCAATTAAAGTAACTTGTTTTTTGTCTTTGTAGAAAGCTTCTACTAATTCAATACCAATGTATCCAGCACCTATTACAACTACTTTTTTAACTTCAGGTTTATTTAAATGAGCAATAATTTCTTGAGCATGTTGGTATAACTTTGATAAGTGAATACCGTTAGTTAATTTAACACCATTTAAGTTATCTTTAACAATTACACCATCTTTATGTGCAATTAAACCTGGAATTTCTTTACCACCTGGATTTAAGATTGGTCATGAACCAATACCTAAAATTAATTTGTCATAAGTTTCAGTGATTATTTCATTAGTTTTCATGTTTTTAATTTTAATGGTTTTGTCTTTACCATTATAACTAATCATCTCATGATTTAAATTAACTTTAGCGCCAAGTTTAGTTAGTTTTTCTTCATCAGAATAGAATAAACCTTTTGAGTCATTAAATTCTTTTCCTACTCATAGGGCAATCCCACATCCTAAGAATGAAATGTTATCATTACGGTCATATGCTACAACTTGAGCATTAGGGTTAGTTTTCATAATTGCTTTTAAAGCAGTTGTTCCGGCATGATTAATCCCGATTACAACAATTTTTGGATTTTTTTCCATTTTAAATTTCCTTCCTGATTTCTATTTTCCTAAATACTAAATACCTAGGAAATATATATTTAATTTTAACACTTTATTTTAAATATTTAATAGTAAATTATATGTATCTTGGCAAATTATAATTTCTTCATTAGTTTTAATTTTATAAATTGGAAATTGCGACTGTTTATCGCTAATTAGTAAAAAATTATCGTATTTATCTTTATTTTTACTGTCCACTAGTTTCAATGCTAATATTTTAATTTCATTAATTACTAAATCACGAATGATAAATGAGTTTTCACCAATTCCTGCGGTAAATACTAAGGCATCAATATTATTTTGTAAGTCATTGGCATATTGAACAATGTAATTAGCAATTCTTTGGACAAACATTTTAATTGCTAATTGTGATTCCATATGTTTAGGGTGAATTTTATCTTCACTTGCAGTAATGACATCACGTAAATCAGATGAATGTTGACTAATTCCTAATAAACCTGATGCTTTATTTAAATCATTCGTAACACTAGCAATCGTTGTACCTTTTTTAACATCACACATGTATCCATGAATTGATGGATCAATAATTCCACTACGAGAACCCATAATTAACCCATCAAGTGGTGTTAACCCCATACTAGTATTATAACTTTTACCATCTTTGATGGCACAAATACTAGCACCATTACCTAAGTGACAAACAATAGCATTAACTTTAGTTTGTGGCTTGTTCATAACAATCGCTAATTTTTCTAAGATATAACGATAACTAATACCATGGAAACCATATCTTCTTACTTCGTAGTCAGTATATCATTCATAAGGTACTGAGTATAAAAACTTTTCTTGTGGAATAGTTGTATGGAATGATGTGTCGAATACTGCCACATGATGAGCATGGGGAATTAATTTTTGAAAGGCAGATAAACCTTTTAAAGCTGGTGGATTATGTAACGGTGCCAATGGAATACAAGCTTCAATGCCACTTACAACTGTTTTATCAATAACAATAGAACTATTAAATTTTTGTCCGCCATGAACCATACGATGACCAATGCGGGCAATATCATCAAAGTTAGCAATTACTTGGTATTTAATTAAACCATCAATTACAGCTTGTGCTCCTGCGACATGGTCTTTAACGTCTTGCACACCTTCATGTTTTGTAAAATCATTACCATTTGCAACTTCAATAATAAAATTGCTATCTTTAATACCAATTCTTTCTACTAATCCCTTTCCTAGAATTGTAAAAGTTGGTTGATTTTTTGTTTCATCAATACTAAAAACTTGAAATTTAATAGAACTGCTTCCAGCATTAATAACTAAAATTTTATTATGATTTGACATTTTTTTCTCCTTATTATTTTTTAATTAAAGTTTGAAACAATGTAATTAGCACTGTATAATAAATATCATCAACACTAGCGCCACGTGATAAATCATTAACTGATTGGTTTAAACCTAACACAATAGGACTGATAGCTTTATATCCATCTAGACATTGGGCAATTTTATAACCAATATTAACAGCATTTAAATCAGGAAAAATAAAGATATTACAATTTCCTGACATTTTAACACTTAGTAATTTCTTGCCATGTACTTCTTGGTCTCAAGTGGCATCAAATTGAATTGGTCCTACCACTTGCACATTTTCTAATTTAGAAACTTATTAATTCGGTAGCATTTATGAACTTTATCAGCACTTTTGCCACTACCACTTTTATCAGTTGAGTATGACAATAAAGCTAATTTAATAGGATTAAATTGTAAAAGATGGGCAAAGTGTGTTGTTGATTTAACAATATCTACTAATTTTATGATTCAGGAAATTTTAATTAATAATCAAATTCCAATAAAATTTATAAAAATTATCTTATTAATTAAAGGCTTTTCTTCCTTTATGTACAATAAAATTTTACTATATAAATGTTGAAAAAATACCTACCCACGGATTTCTTCTCTACATCTTTTTTAAATTAAACACAATAACGTTGCTTAAAAACTAGGATTTTTGTTGAATTTATTATATGCAGATTCTTTAGCATATATAAATGCACATGTTGTTTTGAAAGTCTGATATGTATATCCTAAAATTCTACGTATATGTTTTCACATTAATTCAATTTGGTTTGTATTTACATCATTTTTTTGAAGCAATATGTACATAGCATTGAGATGAAATATATTTTCGTGCAAACTTTAAAAGATTTTCCTGTTTGTATTTTTCATAGATACCAATAACCAAAGATCTTCATTGTTTCTTAGCACCCATATGTAAAAGATACATTTCATCAATCTGCACTATGTTTTCAACAATGAATTGAATTTCACATTTGTTCTTTCTAGCGTACATGTGAGAATAAATCCGTAATTAAAATTAGCAAACTTTCTATTACAATTAAGTTGTACAAAAATAAAAAAAAGAAGATTTGCTAATGAATATTATACCACCATCATGGACTTTTATATCAAAAGAAATAACATAACTGTTAGAAACTAAAATTAAAACATATTGCTATAAGTTCTTTCAAAATGTTATTTTTTGCTAATAATTGTCGCGATAGCTTTATTTTGAACTGCTTTAATAATATGGTTTTCACCATTAATGTCGAAAACCATAATTTTTAAATTAGCTTCCATGCACATTGCTGCTGCTGTTAAATCCATCACTTTTAATCGTTTGTTAGTAATCTCTTCATAAGTTAGATGGTCATAACGAACAGCATTCTTGTTAATTGTTGGATCTTTATCATAAACACCATCAACTCCATTTTTGGCCATTAATAAAACATCAGCATCAATTTCTGTAGCACGCAGTGCTGCTGCTGTATCAGTAGTAAAGTATGGAGAACCAGTACCACCAGCAAAGATACATACATAACCTTTTTCAAGTCTACTTATGGCTTTTTTATAATAAAATGGTTCTGCTACTTGGTTAATTTCTAATGATGATTGAACAATAACTTTTAGTCCTAACGCTTTTAGTTTTGATTCTACTACTAAAGCATTCATAATGGTTGCTAACATTCCCATATAATCAGCATTAATTCGTTTTAATCCAACATTTTCACCTTGTTTGGCACCACGTCAGATATTACCACCACCAACTACAACACCAACTTGTACTTTGCTTTTTACTAAAGTTTGAATTTGTTGACAAATATTATCAATGCTTTTGTTATTATATAAATCACTAGCGTTGCCACCTAAAGCTTCACCACTTATTTTTAATAAGACTCTTTTATATTTAAATTGTTCCATATTTAATAATCCCCTCCTCACCTTTTTAACATTATAAAAAACCACAAAATAATCTGTGGCTTTTTATACTATTTATCATTGCTTTCGCTTGATTTTAAATCTTTAGTATTATCAACAATTTTTTGAACTAAATGTTCTTTTACAAATAATTGAGATTGTGGTGTAATAATAGTTAAACGTTTTTTCATTTTTTTAATACCTTGTTCATAAACAATTTTTAAAACATGCTTTTTTTGGTCTAAAGCAACAATTTTATTTGTACTTACACTTTGTCCAAAGAAATAAATGTTAGTTTCATCAACAGCAATTCCAAAATCAAAACTAAAAACATAAGCTAATATTAAAAGTGCAGCTAAGAATATATATTCGATAATTAAAATGCTTAAGAAAGTGGGATCATTTTTAACAAATACAGTATCATATGATCATACTTGCATGCCAATAGGCACAATTGATAAAATTAAACCAATTACTCCGATTGCTAAAGTTGGTATTAATAATTTTATATTTAAAAATCTATTATTAGTTTTTGGTTTATTGAAACTAAATCATCCTCATCCAAGAATGGCTAGTAACAATACAAACATTACTAATCCAATATAATATATAATTTTAAAGTCCAGCATTTTGTTACCTCCTAATTATTTTGTGGAATTATCAATTTTTTCTCCTAATTGATAACGTACCATCGTTATAATTGTAGCATGGTTTTTAGTTAAGTAGTCTTTGACTTTCATTGTTTGGTCTTTACTATAGTCTTGATCAACAATAGTTAGTGATGCAAAAAACTTTTGTAAACGACCTTCAATCATTTTTTCAATAATAGCAGCAGGTTTTTTCTCATCTTTAGCTTGTTCTTGTAGAATTTTTAATTCGTTATCACGAGTTGCTTTTGGGATACTGTTAAGGTCAATGAATTTAGGATTTCCTGAAACAATTTGCATTGCAATGTTATGAGGCACATCACTTTTGTTGTCAACACCTTTAATGACAACTAATGAAGTAAATTTACCTCCACCATGAACATATGAACCAAAAACTGCATCTTTATTTTTAGTTACAATTTCAAAACGTGTTAGAACGATATTTTCACCTAATTTAGCAATTGCAAGTTTTAATTCATCACCAAGGTTATCAGCGCTGGAACTTGATTTTAATTTTAAAGCATCAACAACTGTTTTTGGTGAATATTTTAGAATAGTAGTTGCAATTTTATTAAATAGATTATTATATTCTTGAAGGGCAGCAACTTGTTCAGTTTGACAATTTAATTCAGCAATTACAGCTCTATCACCGTCAATTAACACTTTAGTAATACCATCAGCTGCCGTATTAACACTTTTTTTCTCAGCTTTAGCAAGTCCTTTAACTTTTAAAATTCTATGGGCTTCTTCTAAGTTATTATTACTTTCAATTAATGCTTCCATACAATCTTTCATTGGTAAATCAGTGCTTGCTCGTAATTCTTTTACTAATTTGATATCAGCTTTTACTACATCTGGCATATAAATTTTACTCCTTTAATTTATTACTTTTCTTCAGTTTTAACTACTTTATCAGCATCCATGCTTTCAATTATAGTTTCAGTAGTTTCTTCTTTTTTATCAACTACAGGTTTAATGCTTTGACCTTCCAAAATAGCAGCAGCAATTTTACTTGTAATTAAAGTAATTGATTTAGTAGCGTCATCATTACCAGGGATAATATAATCAATACCATCTGGATCTGAGTTACTATCACAAATGGCAATAACTTTGATTCCCAATACTTTAGCTTCTTGCACAGCAATGTTATTAGCAATAGTATCTGTAATAAAAATAGCTTCAGGAATTTTGTACATATTTCTAATACCACCAAGATTACGTTCTAAACGGTCTTTTTCTTTGGCGACAAGAATTTGTTCTTTTTTAGTTAAAAGTTTGATTTCTCCACTTTTTTCTTTATTTTCAATATCAATTAAAGATTTAATACTTGTTTTAATAGTTTTAAAATTAGTTAATAAACCACCTAATCAGCGTTCTGTTACATATGGTGAGTTACAACTAATAGCAAGGTCTTTAACTACATCTTTAGCTTGTTTTTTAGTACCAACAAATAAAACTTTCCCGCCAGTTTCACTGATTTCTTTTACAAATTTGTATGCTTCATCTAATTTACGCATTGATTTTTGTAAATCAATGATGTGGATAGCATTTCTTTGACCAAAAATATATTTACGCATTTTTGGGTTTCATCTTTTAGTTTGGTGTCCAAACTGAACTCCTGCTTCAAGCAGTTGTTCACGTGTTACAATTGACATAATGTCTCCTTTAATTTGTTTTTCTTCCATTAGCTTCTAACATTAACCACTTTTAATTAAAAGCACTAGGTAATGAATTCACAAATGTGATGCTTATTTTTATTCTAAATTAAGCGTGTATATTGTAGCATATTTTTGATAATTTAGAAAAATATTTTTACAAAAAAAAATGTAAGCAAGTTTATAAAACCTGCTTACATTTTAAAATTAATATAATTTTAATGTTACTTTCTTTTGTACCAACATTTTTTCAGTTTTTTATGTCATGATTTAGCAATTGAGACTATAATTTGGGAATTGAATGGAACTTTCCAGTGGCATATGTACTTGCGCTTCAGCATTACATTCTCCAACTAATCTAGAACGTAAATTTACAGAAGTTGAGGGTTGTTCTTCCTCAAAACTTTGTGATTTTGGATTGATTTCATTCATTTTTTTTTCAACTTCACTCAACTCTTTTTGTCTTTTTTCTATCTTTCTATCTAATCTTGCGTTTCGATCAAAAATACCACAAGAAAGATTTTTTCAAAAATTATTTCAACCTTTGCCCAGCTTTTTAACTTCTAGTTTTTTTATTTCATTTTCTATATTATTTTTTTTGCTATTGCATTGATCCAATGTTAAGTTATCTACACATTCTGTAACTTTATCTGTAATAGCTTGAAAAAATGCTGTAACGTTTTTTTTAAATCCATTAGCAGTTTTTCCAATTCATGTAAAATGTTTATTATTACTATTACCTGCTGAATTTGATTCAGCAGAGTTTATATTTGAATTAGAAAATACTTCAGAATTTTCTAATTCTTCTTTTATACGAGTCAAACAATCACCAATTGATGCATTTCTTTTATCTTTTATTATAATCTTAAATCCTTCTACTTCATTTAATTTTTTAGATGTTTTTTCAGATATTATATCAGTCATTTGTTGATAGAACCCTGCTATTTTTGGTACTACTTCATTTGTTTTTTTTGTTATTTCTTCATTTAATTTTTCTATTTTCTTTAAATTTATAGTTTTTAGTTCTTTAAATTTCTGATAAAATTCTGCTATTTCAGATGCTTTTTCAGGTAATTTTTGCTTTAATGCATCAATTTTAGCTGATATTTCTTCTGCTTTACATTTTTCTTCTGCTACAATATTACTTTTTTGTTCATTTAATTTTGTTACTTCAGTTATTTGTTGATAGAATTTTGCTATTTCTTCTGTTTCTTTAACTTCTAGTTTTTCTAATTGTTCATAGAGTTCTTCTTTTTTAGATGTTATTTTTGTTTTTTGTTCATTTAATTTTTCTATGTTTTCAGTTCATTTACATACTATTTTTTCTACTTTTGGCTTTATTTCTAATACTTTATTTTTTATTTTAAATTCTTTTTCAAATGTTATATTACTTATTTGATGCTTAATTTCTAATATTTCAGATGCTTTTTCAGGTAATTTTTGCTTTAATGCATCAATTTTAGCTGTGATTGCTTCTATTTCTACTGTTGCAATCTTACCTATTTCTTTATTTATTTTTTCTATTCCAAACCTTATTTCATTGTCTAGTGTGCTTACTTGTTCAGTAAACGTTTTTTTTTCAGATGCTATTTCAGATGCTATTTCAGCTTCTAATTTATTCAATTGTTCTACTTCAGGTGATTGTTGATTTAATTTTGCAATTGCTTCTATTTTTTTAGTTTTCAGTTCTTTTATTTTTTTGTTAAATTTTATTTTTGCAAAATTTTTATTAACTTCTAGTTTTTCTAATTGTTGATTAATTTCTATTATTTTAGTTACTATTTCTTCTGATTTTTTAGTTTTCAGTTCTTTAACTTGTTGCTTAATTTCTAATATTTCAGATGCTTTTTCAGGTAATTTTTGCTTTAATACATCAATTTTAGCTGTGATTGCTTCTATTTCTACTGTTACAATCTTACCTATTTCTTTATTTAGTTGTTGATTAATTTCTGCTGCTATTTCAGATACTTTTTCAGTTTCTAATTTATTCAATTGTTCTGTTTTTTTTTCTCATTTAACTGCTAGTTTTCCTAGTTCTTGATTAATTTCTAATATTTTAGTTACTAGTTCTTCTGATTGTTGATTTATTGATATCTTTTTATTTCCTAAATTCTTTATTATTTTAGTTATTTGCTTGTTTAATGTTGCAATTGCTTCTATTTTTTCAGTTTTTAGGCTTTCTTCTAATTGTTGATTAATTTCTAATATTTCAGATTCCAAATCAGTCATTTGTTGATAGAACCCTGCTATTTTTGGCACTATTTCAGTTTCTATTTCCGTTATTTGTTGTTTTAATGCTATTATTTCAGTTTCTTTTTTAGTTTTCTTTATTTTTTTATTTAATTTTTTAATTTCTTCATCTTTTTTAATTTCTAATTGTTCTTTCAACTGAATTATTTTGGATAATAATTCGTTTAATATTTTCGTTTTATATTTAGTTGCTTTTTCTATTTTAAGTACTAGTTCTTCTGATTGTTGATTTAATTTTGCAATACCAAGTTCTTTTTCAGACACTATGTCAACTATTTTTTTATAAAATCCTGATGTTTCATGTGGTATTTCTCTTAATAGCTTTTCTGCAACTTTACTTATTACTCCTATCATTGGTTATCTTCCTTTCAAAATAAAAAAATCAATTATCTTTTAAAAAAAAATAATGGATTGAAAACAATCTTTAGTTTCTCATCTAGATTATATATAAATCTATTAACTTTACATAATATATGCATAATGTTCTAAAAAAGGGTTAAGTCCCGAATCTTGTGTAAATTTATTTTTACAGAGCAATATTTCTCATATCAAATAAATTTAGTTTAATTTATTGTACCATACTTAAAAGTTGGTAGGTTAATCTTATCTAAAATTAATTTTAAAATTCTTATAGTTAATAATTTTACAAAGTTTATAGGTTTATAAATTATTTTTCGGACTTCTCCCCACATGTACTTGTGGAGGAAACAATGAAATTGAATGAGTTCAATAATACTTTTCAAACTGAAAAACAATGTCTTGCATATATAGCAAGTTTGAAACAAAGCAAATGTATTAGGTGTTCTAGTTTTAATTTGAATACTTCTAATTTAAGAAAAATGAGATGTTTGAAATGTCATCAAACATTCAGTATTCTCACGGGCACTATATTTTCAAAGTCACAAACACCTTTAATATCTTGGTTTTATCTCATCTTTAGATGAATAAACACCAAACATGGAATTCCATCAACTGATGTTGCAAAAGAATTGGGAGTGACCTTGAAAACAGCTTGAAGAATGGGTCATAAAATCCGAAGTGCCATTGCTAAACAAGAACCTCAATTCATTGTCGAGGGCATAGTGCAAATGGATGAAATGTATCTTTCACATATGGGTTTTAAAAAACAAGGAAGATCCTTGTTGAACAAAACCTTGATTGTTGGTATTTATGAAAAAACAACCAACAATCTGATTGTGAAAGTATTGAAAAACGCAAACAGTAAAAATCTTTTGCAGTTTGCAATAAACCACATTTCTTCAAAGTGTGATGTACATACTGATTCTTGAAAAGGATATCGCGATTTGAAATCGGTTTTCACTAAGCATGAAACAGTTAACCATCAAGATGGCTATGTTTCAAAAACTGGTGTAAATACCAACCAAATTGAGTCAGTATGAAAACATATACGAAGAACATTTAAAACACATATCAAAGTTGCAAAACATCATATTCATTTATATGCAAAAGAAGCTGCATATAAATTCAATAACATACCTAGTTTTGAAACTGTAATGCTATGTTTAATTTAAAAATGTGGGGAGAAGTCCGTAGATAGGCTTTTCTCAGCATTTATGTGATAAAATTTAAAAATAGTACATAAAGGGAGAAAAGCCTTATTTTTTTCTAAATAATCACAACAAAAAGTCATTTTAAAGAAATGCAGTTATTTATAAAGAATAAAATTTTAATACATAGTAGTTAAGCAATAATTTAAGCCTTTTCAATTTTAAAATTATTATATTCGTCCATATTAATATGAACACGATTTATCATTCATTTTTCATTAAATTCCATTAAAATTGAACCTATTATTCGATATACACTATCAACTCCATGAAATATGGTAACAACACCTTCTCTTCTTCGAATTTCACGGTTTAGGCGTTCAATGTGATTACTAGTTCTTAATTTTTTATGGTAATACAGTGGAAAGCTTAAAATTGCTAAAGCATCATCAAATCCATTTTCAAGAATTCGTAATGCCGAGTCTAAAAGATGGGAATAATTATCTTTCATTTCTTTAAGAATCATTCTATCCATTTTAATACTACTAGCGTTGAAAATGGCATTAACATCTCTTTCGACTTTTTCTCTATCCTTTTTAGGTGTTTTATCCAAGATATTACGCATAAAATGTGCTTGACATCTTTGTCATTGCACGCCTTGAAAATGTTTTTGAACTGCTTTAACTAACCCTTTATGGGCATCAGAAACAACTAAATCAAGACCAGTTAAGTTACGTTCTTTCAATGAAGAAAAGAATTCACTTCATGTAGTTTATGATTCTGAATCACCAACCATCATTCCTAAAATATCTCTATGACCTTGGTCATTTATACCTAGGGCTATAAAAACTGCTTTAGAGATTACTTGATTATTTTCTCGAACCTTAACATGTACTCCATCAATAATTATAAAAGGATAGGAATTTGCGCTTAAATCACGGTTTTTTCATGTGCCTATTACTTCAGTTAATTCTTTACAAATATTAGAGACAGTAGATTTATAATAATTAATACCGCACAATTCTCTTGTTATGTTATCAACTTTCCTTGTTGATAAACCGTCAATTACCATTTGCATCATGGTAGATAATAATGCTTGTTCTGAACGTTTAAACTTTTCGAAAATTTCAGTTTCAAAAGATTTATTACGATGTCTAGGGACATTTAAATTCAAAATTCCATTTACAGATTTTAAAACACGCTGATAATAACCGTTATGGCAATCTGTTCTTGCTTCATTTCGTTCATAATTATTAGCACCAATTTGATCATCTGATTGATTTTTTAAAAGTTTATTAAAAATAATTCAATAAGCAATCTTATGCCTTCATTTTTAGTCTCTTTTGAAAGAAATTTTTTAATTATTTCAGAATCTATTGTAAAATTTAATGGAGTCATATATTTCTCATCCTATCTAGTTTTTATTTTCAAACTAATTATATTTGATAAGGAGGGGTATATGGCTCATTTTTTATTACTTTTTTAATTTACACACAATCTTAGACTTAACCTAAAAAAGATTTAAACATAAGTAAGTAAATAGATGCCAACCTAGATATTCACTTCTCACAAAATAAAAGATGTATTATAAATACACCTTACTTACTACCCATTTGTTTAATTCTATTAATTAACATCGGATCAATAGGATTATCAAAACTATTATTTTTATGAACACACTTACCAACATGAATATCAGTAATGCCATTTTCTAAAAATAATGGTAAATTTTCCATACTAACACCGCCACCAGCAAGGATTCTAATTGGCAAATTTAGCTTTTTCAAAACTTTGAAATTAGCAATATTATTAGTGATTTTATCTGCCCCACCACTTGTTAACACAGTAGTTATCCCTAAAGCAACTAGTTCTTGTAAAACCTTTGTTTGATTATTTAATCCATCAAAAGCACGATGAAAAGTTACACGTAATGGTTTTGCTAATTCAATAATTTCTTGCATTTTGTTAATATCAACACTATTATTTTTTGTTAAAACACCACAAACAATACCAGCAGCATGTGTCGTTTTAATAAAGTCAATATCTTTTTTAAATTGCTTAAATGCCATGTCACCAACTTCAAAGTTATCATTATTGTGTCGCACCATAACCATTACTGGGGCTTTAGCAAGACTACATGCTTGGGCAATTAAATCATATCTTGGCGTATAGCCACCAAATTCCATGTTTGCACAAAGTTCAATTTGATCAGTTTGTGATTTATTAATATTTTCAATATCTTGTAATGATGTCGCAATAACTTCTAAAAACATTGTTAACTAATTTCCTTCACTTTATTTTTTGGTAAATATTTTTGTAATTGTTCAACTTTGTCTAATTGTTCTCATGATAATTGTAAATCATTTCTACCAAAATGCCCATAAGTTGCTAATTGTTGGTAATTTTGTTTAGTTAAATTCAAACTATTAATCATATTTTTTAAGCTACAATCAAATGTTTTAACAACAATGTTAGTTAATTGCGCTTCTGTTAAACCAGTAATAATTGTTTGATGCGTATTAATATATATAGCAATGGGGTCAGGAGTACCAATCGCATATGCTAGTTGCACTTCACATACTTGTGCTAACTTTGCTGCCACAATATTTTTCGCAATGTAACGAGCATAGTAAGCACCTGTGCGATCAACTTTAGTAGGGTCTTTACCAGAAAAGGCACCACCACCATGACAAGCAGCACCACCATAAGTATCAACCATTAATTTTCTTCCTGTTAGACCCGTATCACCAGCAGGACCACCAATGACAAATTTACCTGTGGGATTAATTAAGAATTTAAAATCATCATTTAAATTATATTTTTTAGCAATGAATTGCATAATATCTTCATGAATAATTTTTTTAAATTTAGTTTCATCATAGTCAGCTTGGTGTTGAATACTCATTAAGATAGTATGTATTTTTAAATGTTCAGGATTATTTTGATCAATAGTAACTTGTGCTTTCATATCATGTAATGCGTGAGGAAACTTGTTTTGTTGTTTTAAAGTATTAGCACGTAACAATAAAGCATGGGCTAAAACAAGCGCTAAAGGCATATATTCAGGTGTCTGTTGACAAGCATAACCAAACATAATTCCTTGGTCGCCAGCACCAATTTGGTGGTTTTTTAAATCAACACCACGTAAAATATCGGGTGATTGTTGATGAATTAAAATTTTAACTTGGCATGTGTGACCATTAAAACCAATTTCGTCATTAACATAACCAATATCAACAATGACTTTACGAGCAATCTTTTCATAATCAACAATGGCATGACTATGAACTTCACCACCAATTAAAACAAAATCAGTAGTAATAAAAACTTCACATGCTACTTTAGCATGAGGGTCTTGTTGCAAAAAAGCATCTAGAATGGCATCAGAAATTTGGTCACAAATTTTATCAGGATGACCTGGGGCAACTGATTCACTAGTGAAAAGATGATGAGTAATATTAGGAATTGATTTCATTGTTAGTAGGACCTTTCTGGATATTAATATTTTTTACCATTCACGGCATAATTTCTTTGTCAAATAAATCTTTAATACTAGGTTCATTAATTAAAGCATGTTTACCATCAAAAAGAAAGACATAATTGTGTTGAGATTTTCAATATTTATGATTAATTTTTAACTGGTGGAAATCACTAAAGACATCATCAGCGCTTTGTAAAATTAAAGTTTGTTGTTTTAAATTGCTAATGATATTTATACTATTTTTATTAATTTTTTTAAATTGTAAAAAGAAACGTAATGATCAGTTTTGACGAACATTGTATCTTTGATTCATGTTAGTAATGTGTGCTTTGCTACTAGAAATATCTTGATTATCAATAAAAATCGGCATTTCAATTTTACTATTAAACAGAAAAGCAAAACCATAACGGAAAACAAGTGATAATGAATGTTGCGCTAAATTACGTTTAGTAACTAAGTTACTAATAATTAATGCTGCAACTTGGGGATTATTTTTAACAGCATAACTAGCAATCGCTGCTCCTAAAGATTCACCAAAAACAACAATTTCTTGGTTAGGATACTTAGTTTTAACAGCATTAATCACATCTTTTAAATCATTAATATCTGTTCCTAATGATTTAAATTTGGAAAAACAAGCATTTTTGCCAATCCCGCGACGATCATATGAAATTAATGATAGTTGTGATTTTTTACAAAAAGCACTTAATAATTTAAAGTCTTCTTTTTGACCTTGTAAACCATGAACACCCATAATAATAACCTTACTTTTATCAACCATTTGTTTGAATATTTTCACTTCGTATAAATCACGTAAAATAATAATCTTATCACGATCACGTAATTCTGCAGTTTGTTGATGAACCACACTATCTTTAATTTTACTAATGGTTATCTTTCGTCATAATATTAAGGTTAGCAATATCACGATACCAATGATAATTGAGTATAATCCATTATCTTTTATAAAGAAATTAAGAAAATTTCATTTCATTTTTAATTAAGTTCCTTTCTTATAATTTATTGATTAATTTTTAAATCAGGTGCTTGAGGGTGAATAAAGATTCGTTCTAATTTTTCTGCTCTATTAGTTTCATTATCAATAGTTAATAAAACAGCTGAAAATTGACCTTCACCATCAGCTGGTTTAAGATGGGCAGGCATAGTTTTTTTATCACGATAAATTACTTCTTTTGGGTTAGCGCCAATAATTGAATAAAATGGACCTGTCATGCCAACATCACTAATAAATGCTGTTCCTTTTGGTAATAAACGATTATCAGCTGTTTGAACGTGCGTATGTGTTCCAACAACACATGTTACTTGACCATCAAAGTTTCAAGCAAATGCTAACTTTTCAGCAGTTGCTTCAGCATGAAAATCAATAATATGAATGTCACTAGTTTCATTAACATTTTTTTCTGCTGTTTTAATTAATTGTTCAACAGCATAATAAGGATTATCAGCTTTATCCATAAAGGTACGACCAATAATATTAGTAACACGAACTTTTTTAGTTCCTACTTTAACAACAATCGTCCCATTACCAGGATGATAAGGGTTATAGTTTAACGGTCTTAATAAATCAGGACTTTTATCAATATATTTAACGACATCAGGATGAGCAAAAATATGATTACCAGAAGTAATAACGTCAATTCCTGCCTCTTTTAATTCGTGATAATGTCTTTCATTTAATGATTTACCATGAGTAGTGTTTTCACCATTGGCAATTACTAAATCAATTTTAAATTCATTTTCGTACTTCTTTTTAATTTTAGTAATTCATGTTTTAACCATCACACGGCCGATATTACTATAAATATCACCAATAATAAGGACTTTCATTATTTTACACCTGCTTCATCTATATTTTATCAATTAATTGTAATTGTTTGATAAAATCATATTTTTCTGTATATTTTTCATAAATTTTTTGTCGTTTTTTATACCTTTTATAAAGTTGCAATTTACTTTCATAATTAGTTAACAAGGTAATAACTTTTTGTAAACTATCATGAACAGCATTTCGTGATACGTTTTGTAAAGTTGCAATTTCTTGTAATGATAAATTATCGATAAAATAATTAGTAAAATATTTGATTTGTTTATTTGTTAATAACGATTGATAAAAAGCAAATAAACTATAGTATAAAACTTGTTTTTCTAAACTATTCATCAATATACTCCGTAAATAAATCACTTGTTAAACTAAAAATATATTTATCTAAATCAAACTCTTCTAAATCAGTAACCTTTTCACCAAATCCCATTAATTTAACAGGAATATCTAAGTATTCTTTAATAGCAAGAATAATACCACCTTTGGCTGTTCCATCCATTTTTGTTAAAACAATACCTGTTAATGGTACAATTTTCATAAATTCTTGCGCTTGATTAATTCCGTTTTGACCAGTAGTTCCATCAATTACTAATAATGTTTCATTAGCATCATGGCCTAATTGTTTATTAATAATTTTATTAATTTTATGTAATTCGTTCATTAAATTAACTTTATTTTCTAATCTTCCTGCTGTATCAACAATAATAACATCACAATTAGCAGCACTAGCAGCATCAATGCCAGTGAAGACAACACTGGCTGGGTCTTGTTTTGGTTGTCCTAAATAACAAGGTACATCAACTCTTTGTGCTCATACTTGTAATTGTTCAACAGCACCAGCACGAAACGTATCAGCAGCAATTAGCATTGGTTTTTTACCCATAGCTTTTAACTTAGCTGCTAATTTGGCAGTGGTTGTAGTTTTACCATTACCATTAACACCAACCATTAAAAAGAGCGTGGGTTTGTTTACTGAAAAATTTAATCTGGTCGAAACAATTTCGCCATCAGTATAAATTACAAACATTTTATCAATAATAATATCATTGATATCCTTCGGTTTACTTAATTTCTGAACTTTAGCTTCATGACGGATTTCATCAGTAATGGTTTGTGCCATTTTGTAGCCAACGTCAGCAAGAATTAAAGTTTCTTCTAATTCTTCGAAGTATTCTTCATTTAGGGTTTGATAACGTGCTGCTAATGATTTAATTTTAGAAGCAAATAATGTTCGTGACTTTTTTAGTCCTTGTTCATATTTTGTTGTTTTTTGACCAAATAATTTACTTTTTAAGTTTTTGAAAAATGCCATAATATCACCTACATCGTTTATTATACCAATAAATTAGTTAAATTAGTAGTTCTACTAATTGTGAGTAATAAAAGATTGAATTTATTTTTTGGTGCAATTTATGATAAATAAATAAATTTTTAAATGGTAACAGATAAAAGTAGGAGAATCATAACATGTTGGTGAATTAAAGATTTAGGAATTAGATTACGGACTTCTCCCCACATGTACTTGTGGAGGAAACAATGAAATTGAATGAGTTCAATAATACTTTTCAAACTGAAAAACAATGTCTTGCATATATAGCAAGTTTGAAACAAAGCAAATGTATTAGGTGTTCTAGTTTTAATTTGAATACTTCTAATTTAAGAAAAATGAGATGTTTGAAATGTCATCAAACATTCAGTATTCTCACGGGCACTATATTTTCAAAGTCACAAACACCTTTAATATCTTGGTTTTATCTCATCTTTAGATGAATAAACACCAAACATGGAATTCCATCAACTGATGTTGCAAAAGAATTGGGAGTGACCTTGAAAACAGCTTGAAGAATGAGTCATAAAATCCGAAGTTCCATTGCTAAACAAGAACCTAAATTCATTGTTGAGGGCATAGTGCAAATGGATGAAATGTATCTTTCACATATGGGTTTTAAAAAACAAGGAAGATCCTTGTTGAACAAAACCTTGATTGTTGGTATTTATGAAAAAACAACCAACAATCTGATTGTGAAAGTATTGAAAAACGCAAACAGTAAAAATCTTTTGCAGTTTGCAATAAACCACATTTCTTCAAAGTGTGATGTACATACTGATTCTTGAAAAGGATATCGCGATTTGAAATCGGTTTTCACTAAGCATGAAACAGTTAACCATCAAGATGGCTATGTTTCAAAAACTGGTGTAAATACCAACCAAATTGAGTCAGTATGAAAACATATAAGAAGAACATTTAAAACACATATCAAAGTTGCAAAACATCATATTCATTTATATGCAAAAGAAGCTGCATATAAATTCAATAACATACCTAGTTTTGAAACTGTAATGCTATGTTTAATTTAAAAATGTGGGGAGAAGTCCGTAGATAGGCTTTTCTCAGCATTTATGTGATAAAATTTAAAGATAGTACATAAAGGGAGAAAAGCCATATTTAATTTAAATTTTAATAACTTTTTTAACTCATACCAACATTGTTCCAATAACTGGTCCAGCAATAAAGGTCATAAAAATTGTGCCAAAACCAAAGTATAAACTAAATCAATGTTCCTTTGTTGTTCAATCAAATTTTGTTGTTGCTAAAATTAAAATAATTCCGACAATCATTAATGCAAAATCAACGATAACACGGCATAATTTATAGTTTCATTTTGTTAAATTGTGTAATTCATAAGATAAACCATTATAAGGTCCAAAAAGTAAATTAGCAAAAACTGTTAAGGTAATACCAAAGCAATAAAATAGAAATCCAGCAATAAAAATTCATGTTTGAATTAACGTATCATTTATTTGACCAATTTTTTCAACTGGAATATATAATTCACTTAGTTTAACAAAATATGCTCAAACAAAAGTTGGAATTAAGTCTAAAATTGTATTTACTACAGCACTAATAACTATTTGTTTATTATGAGTTGCTTTGTAATTAATGATGGCACTAGTTGATCTTAAACTAACAACAACAGTAAGCATACATAAATAAAAAATTAATAAGACTGTAGCATAACTAGTTAGGTCGCTAAGAGAACCGTTACTATTTAATCCTTTTAAGATTGCAATAAAAGCAAAGTTAGTAATATCAATATGAGATGCTCCAACTCTAGTATTTAAATAAAGCGCAATTCCCATCCCAAATAAAAATACTCCAATAATGTAAATTAAGAGATTTATTAGAATTTTTTTTCAGTTTAACTTTCAATTTTGATATTGAATTGTAAAATATTCTTTCATTAAAATTAACCTTTCTATAGATAAATAATGTGACCTTTTTAATATTATCATAGTTAAAAATATCTCATATATTTTTTTATTGATTTATAAAATAATAGAACAATGGTGGCATAAAAAATGTTGGGGGCGGTTCTTTGAAATTATTATTGGTTAATGTAAGTTAACCTGTGAAATTTTTCAACAATATTTTAACAAATTTGTTAGAATAGTTATGATAAAAAAATAAATAGAAAGGTGTTGAAAAAATGTTTAGTTTTAAAGAATTTCTAAAATCTGAAATCACTAGTATTTTAGCAAAATATTTTCAAAAAATCTATGATTATGATGAATATTTTTTTATAAATAGAGATAAAAATCAATATAAAGTTGCTTGAACATGTAATAGAACAGTAAATACTCCAATTGGAATAGGAACTTTTAAACAAAGAGTTTATTGAGATAAAATAAATAAAAAACATTATTATCCAATTTATGAAGAATTTGGTATTAAAAAAAGAGCAAGAATTACTAATGATTTATATTTTGAAATATTAGATAATTTAATTCAAAATTTAATAAGTAAAAAAGGTTATTTTAATATTCAATCAGAATTTAAATATACTTCTTTTTCTAAAAATCTTATTTCAAGAATTTTTAAAAATGTAAAAATTGAAAAATTAATACCAGAAAAAAAATTTAAAGTATTAGATAATGAAAAATTAAATATATGTGCAGATGATGCTTATATAACTTGTTGAGATGAAAATGGTTTAAAACAGCAATATTGTTGTAGACTTTTAACTTTTAATCTTGGAAAAAAAGAAATTTATTCATATAGAAATAAATTAGACAAGAAAATAACTTCATTTATGTTATTTAAAACTAATAATGCTCCAAAACAAGAAGAATTACATAATTTTACAATGCAAACTATTAATAATCATTATGATATTAAATTAAATATATTTGCTATTAATTGAGAATATAATAATTATAATTTAGTAGTTGCTGGTGATGGTGCATTATGAATTAGAGCAATGGCTAGTTGATTGGGTTGTTATTATATTTTAGATAAATATCATGCTTATACTTATTTATGAAAATCTTTTGTTAATGTTCGTGGTAAACATCAAAAGAAAGCACTTGATTGAACAAATTATTTAGATGTAACAACTACTTTTTCAAATGGTAATTATAATGGATTAATTACTATTTTAGAAAATAATCTTAATAAAGTTACTAAAAAAACTTATAATTATTTTAAAAATAATGAGATAGGTATTGTCAATCAAAATAAAGAATGAAATATAGGTTGTAGTGCTGAAAGTGATGTTTATCATTTTTTAAAATCTTTAACTAATGGAGCAAAAATATATCATTATCAAACATTAAATAATATGTTAATTGCAAAAGCAAATTATTTAAGGCTTTTCTCAGCATTTATGTGATAAAATTTAAAAATAGTACATAAAGGGAGAAAAGCCATTTTAAATTATTAAGTAGTTCTTCTCTAGAAAGTAATTTAATTTGTTCTTCGGTTAAACTGCAATTTAATTGTTGTTTGGTGCTATTTAAATCATTATTTCCTTGTTGACTAGGCATATTTGTTTTTTTTCCTTTCTTTATTAACGACAAAAAACCATTTACTTTGAAATAAAGCAATGGATTAGAAACTTATATTAAGTTCATGCTAAGTGTAGCAATTATAAAAATAAAATGCAACATTTAGTAGTTATTTTTTTAATTTTGTTGAGATATTAAACCTTTCCTTTCCAAATCCATATATAATAATATATGAGGTGCTACGAAATGGAACGAATTAAACAAGCAGTATTTTTAACAAGTGCTGTCAAACAAGAACAATGACCACAAGATGAAACTCCTGAGTTTTGTTTTGTGGGAAGAAGCAATGTTGGGAAATCAACATTCTTAAATACAATATGTAATAATGGTAAGTTAGCTAGAGTTTCACAAACGCCTGGTAAAACTCAAATGTTAAACTTTTTTACAATTAATAATAATGAATGTCGGTTTGTTGACGTTCCAGGATATGGATTTGCTAAAGTATCAAATGACAAAAAAATTCATTTCGCTACGATGATGGAAGAATACTTCCAATCACGAAAATCATTAAGAGCAGTGTTTTTATTATTAGATTTTCGTCATGCTCCCAGCAAAGATGATATCGATATGATAGAATATTTACAACACCATCATTTAAAAATTTATTTAATTGGAACTAAACTAGATAAAGTTAAAAATAGTCAATTAGTTAAAAATAAAAAACTATTATTAACAACATTAAATCTACTTCCTACTACTCCTATTATTTTATTTTCTAGTATTACTAAAAAAGGAATCGAAGAAGTAGTTAATGTCCTATCACAAAATATTTCATAAAAAGGAGAATAAGAATGGTTAATAATCCTAACAGTGTTGTTACTAGTAAAGTAGCATTACCTGATATTGCCTGTACATCTTGTGCTAGTGTGATTGAAAATTATTTTAATAAGTTGCAAGATATTACTGTTAATGTTAATTTTGCTATCAAAAAAGCATTATTTACTTATAACCCTAAAGTCTGAAATGAAACTAAAATTCAAAAAGCAATGCATAGTTTAGGTTATGAAGTTTTTAATTTTGATACCGATAATCAAAGCTTATATACAAGTCATGAGCATAACAGTGAACAACATCAAACACATATGGAAGAATTGCACACGCAAGGTCATTTTCACAATATTAAATTACGTGATTTAATTGAAGTTGTGATTGGATGAATATTACTTATCCCATTGCTACTAATTGCCATTCCTAGTACGCCATTTTTCGATATGTTTAGAAATCCCTATGTCCAATTAGGATTAACTATTCCCATTCAATTTTATTTTGGTCGCAAATTTTACTTTGGAATTTATCGTGAATTAGTGAAACAAAAGTTTCCAGGTATGCATACGTTAGTAGCATTAGGTACTACTGCTGCTTTTATTTTTAGTATTTATTTAATGGCAATTAATGACACTGTGCATTTATTTTTTGAAGTTAGTGCTTCGATAGTAATGATTGTGTTACTGGGTGATTTAATTAGTGCTATTGTCCAAAAGAAAGCAACTAATGGTTTAGAAAGTTTAATGTCATTAAAACCCAAATCAATTTTAAAATGTGATTTAGTTACGAAAAAAGAAGAATTTATTAATTTAGAAGATGTTCAATTAAATGATATTTTGATAGTACGTAAAGGTGAAAATATTCCAACTGATGGTATTTTAATTAGTAAAAGTGCTTTAATTAATGAATCAATGCTTTCTGGTGAAAGTAAAAATATTACAAAAACCCAAAATCAAAATGTGATTGGTGGTACTGTCAATATTGGTGAAAGTATTCAAATTAAAGCTACCAAGATTGGTAAAGATACCGTGCTTGCTACTATTATTAAAGCGGTTGAAGATGTTCAATCCCAAAAACCACAATTACAAAAAATTGCTGATAAAATTGCTGGTTGATTTACACCAACCGTTATTATCATTGCCTTATTAGTCTTTATTATTCGGTTTTGAGCAATTAATGAAAGTTTACAACAGTCACTAACCGTTGCTATTTCTACTTTAATTATTGCCTGTCCATGTGCATTAGGGATTGCCACCCCCTTAGCAGTTGCCGTTGGAATTAATAAATCTGCCAAAATGGGAATTATTTATAATAAGGCGAGTGCCTTTGAAAAAATAACTAAAATTGATACGATTTGTTTTGATAAAACTGGAACCTTAACTACTGGTAATTTAATGATTACTGACATTTATGGTCAAACTAAACATATTAATAAAGCAATTGCTTTAGAGAAATATTCAAGTCATCCCTTAGCACTAGCTTTTAATTTATATGCCAAAAATAATAAGATTACTGATTTACCAATTATTGATCATATTAAAGAAGAAATTGGTTATGGGTTAAAGGGAAAATGTGATAATGAAAATTTACAAATTTCTTCGCTTGCTAATTTACAAAATGCTAAAATGCCACTAAGTCCTTTTTTAATAAGCCAAAAATTAGATGTTAATGACCAACAACAAATTGTTTTGGCATTAGCAATCAATAAAGTTATTACTAATATTTTTGTTTTAAGTGACCAATTACAAGCAAATGCCATTACCACGATTGCTAAAATTCGTAAACAAGGAATCAAGATAGTAATAATCAGTGGTGACAATGAACAACAAACGGTAAATATTGCCAAAAGAATTAATGTCGAAAACTATTATGCTAATATCAAGCCAGTTGGTAAAGCCCAATTAGTAGCTGATTTGCAAGCCCAAGGTCAAAAAGTAGCTTTTGTTGGTGATGGAATTAATGACGTTGTAGCCTTACAACAGGCAGATTTAGCCATTGCCATGGGTACTGGTAGTGACATTGCTAAAAGAATTGGCGATATTACTATTACCAATAATGACATTAGTGTTGTTTATAAAGCTATTGTTTTAACTAAAAAAACTAAAAATAATATTTGAATGAATTTCATTTGAGCATTTAGCTATAATTTGGTTATCATTCCTTTAGCGACATTAGGGTTTGTTATTCCACCGTTAGCTGCTGCTGCCATGGCTTTTTCTGATATTACTGTTGTTGGTAATTCCTTAATTTTTAAATGACGAAAATATAAATATTAACTTAGTTCAAAACTAGGTAACTATTCTCTGTATATTGATTTACTAGTTGCTCCTGAGTAAAAAGTTATGATACTTTTTATGTTGATAAAATTAATATTTTAGAAAATGATGTTGAACATAGTAATAGTAGTATGAAAACTTTCCTAGAGTTTAAAAGATAACTAGTAAGACATTATAATAAGGCAATGACAATTCATACTTTTAGATTTAAAATTTACCACTATCCTATTTACATTTCATTACTTTAGCTTATAATTATAAGCATGAAATTCTAATTAGCATATGATAAATTTTATTAGATTTTTATTAGATAAAGAAAAAAGGGAGAAAGAAATGAAAAAAATATTAGCCTTATTAGGTATGCTAACGTTTGGCGCTACCGCAGCAACATCAGTTGTAGCATGTAATGCAAATCAAAATGATAAAGAAAAAGCAGTTTTAGAAGATGGAAGTCTACACTACTATCAAAAAACTATAACACCACCAGCAAGCATTGTTAATGCTAAACATGCAATTGTTTGAAGATTACTACAACATGATAAGTCATTTGCTCATGTTACAATTAATGATTTTCAAATTTCAACAACTAGTGTTGATGGCAAAACAAAATCAGACTTCTCCCCACATGTACTTGTGGAGGAAACAATGAAATTGAATGAGTTCAATAATACTTTTCAAACCGAAAAACAATGTCTTGCATATATAGCAAGTTTGAAACAAAGCAAATGTATTAGGTGTTCTAGTTTTAATTTGAATACTTCTAATTTAAGAAAAATGAGATGTTTGAAATGTCATCAAACATTCAGTATTCTCACGGGCACTATATATTTTCACAGTCACAAACACCTTTAATATCTTGGTTTTATCTCATCTTTAGATGAATAAACACCAAACATGGAATTCCATCAACTGATGTTGCAAAAGAATTGGGAGTGACCTTGAAAACAGCTTGAAGAATGGGTCATAAAATCCGAAGTGCCATTGCTAAACAAGAACCTCAATTCATTGTTGAGGGCATAGTGCAAATGGATGAAATGTATCTTTCACATATGGGTTTTAAAAAACAAGGAAGATCCTTGTTGAACAAAACCTTGATTGTTGGTATTTATGAAAAAACAACCAACAATCTGATTGTTAAAGTATTGAAAAACGCAAACAGTAAAAATCTTTTGCAGTTTGCAATAAACCACATTTCTTCAAAGTGTGATGTACATACTGATTCTTGAAAAGGATATCGCGATTTGAAATCGGTTTTCACTAAGCATGAAACAGTTAACCATCAAGATGGCTATGTTTCAAAAACTGGTGTAAATACCAACCAAATTGAGTCAGTATGAAAACATATACGAAGAACATTTAAAACACATATCAAAGTTGCAAAACATCATATTCATTTATATGCAAAAGAAGCTGCATATAAATTCAATAACATACCTAGTTTTGAAACTGTAATGCTATGTTTAATTTAAAAATGTGGGGAGAAGTCCGTAGATAGGCTTTTCTCAGCATTTATGTGATAAAATTTAAAAATAGTACATAAAGGGAGAAAAGCCTTATTAATAATATGACCAACCCCATGGTCATCATTACTAGGAGAAATAATTTTGCCAAATGGTTTTAAAGCAATATTAGCATTTTCCATGACTATCGGATGCCCAGATATTTCAAACATTGGTAAATCATTAAATCCATTACCAATCGTTAGTGCATCCTTGGTATCAATTTCTAACAAGTTACATAATCATTGGACAGCAGACCCTTTACTAATGTCTTTGACACCAATTGAAAAAACATTAGTGTGATATTGAACAATAGTTAAATGAGGAAATTCACTTTTAAAAGCACTAATAAACTTAGCAATATTTTCTGATAATAAATATTTTTCTAAAATTACCATGATTTTTGAAATGGGCATGGTAATATCTTTAAAATCTTTTAATTGGACAATTTTAATTTGTAAATTTTCTACTCATTTTCCTCAACTATTAGCTGCGTGGTTAACATATAACGTATCAATACTATTAAAATGTAAAATCATTTTATCATTATAGTTAGTTAAAAATTTGTATAATTTAGTAGTATCTGTTTGCGTTAATTGTTGTAAATAAATTCATTCTTGTTTTTCAAATGATCAAATTTCAGCACCATCATTACCAATAATATAACCATTATATTTTTCAGCATTAATCATTTCCCCAACTCTAATGGCATTCTCGCCATATCTGCCAGTATTAATAACAACTTTAATATTGTTTTTATGAGCCTTTAAACACGCATTAAGATTAACTTTGCTTAAAGCACTGGCACTATCAAATAGGGTACCATCTACATCAGTGAAAATTATTTTTACCATAATTGAATTCCTGCTTTCTGGTTTTATTTTGTTTATATTATAAAGGTAAAAGCCTAAAAATACTACTATATTATTAAAACCTATTAGTATCAAGCTTTAAAAGTTAGATAATTAAAAGCATGATTTATTTTGGATATAAAAAAACAACCCTTAGATAATTAGGTTGTAATGACACAGAAATAATTTAATTTATGGTGCGGAACAAGGGACTCGAACCCTCACACCTCTCGGAGCCAGAGCCTAAATCTGGTGCGTCTGCCAATTCCGCCAATTCCGCATGTGTATAGTATAATGTATATGGTGTCCCGTATAGGCCTCGAACCTACAACCCTCAGATTAAGAGTCTGATGCTCTGCCAATTGAGCTAACGAGACGTTTAAGGAATAAAAAAACAAGTAGTTTATTGATTACTTGCTACCTAGATATTAACAATGGTGACTCGTACGGGGATCGAACCCGTAATGTAGGAATGAAAATCCTATGTGTTTACCAATTCACCAACGAGCCAGTAATAATAGTTTACAGAATAATGGCGCCCAGTATAGGATTCGAACCTATGACCCTTCGATTAACAGTCGAATGCTCTACCGCTGAGCTAACCGGGCTTTTAGTAAACCTTAATTATTATATGGGAGAAAAGTATAATTTGCAATAAGTAAAAAGGTTTTTTTTATTTTTTTTAAAAATATTTTTAAAAATAGAAGTTTTTATCCCACATAAATTGAATTTATTATGATTTTTTGTGTTTTAAGTTAAAATAAATAAGGCTTTTCTCCCTTTATGTACTATTTTTAAATTTTATCACATAAATGCTGAGAAAAGCCTATCTACGGACTTCTCCCCACATTTTTAAATTAAACATAGCATTACAGTTTCAAAACTAGGTATGTTATTGAATTTATATGCAGCTTCTTTTGCATATAAATGAATATGATGTTTTGCAACTTTGATATGTGTTTTAAATGTTCTTCGTATATGTTTTCATACTGACTCAATTTGGTTGGTATTTACACCAGTTTTTGAAACATAGCCATCTTGATGGTTAACTGTTTCATGCTTAGTGAAAACCGATTTCAAATCGCGATATCCTTTTCAAGAATCAGTATGTACATCACACTTTGAAGAAATGTGGTTTATTGCAAACTGCAAAAGATTTTTACTGTTTGCGTTTTTCAATACTTTAACAATCAGATTGTTGGTTGTTTTTTCATAAATACCAACAATCAAGGTTTTGTTCAACAAGGATCTTCCTTGTTTTTTAAAACCCATATGTGAAAGATACATTTCATCCATTTGCACTATGCCCTCAACAATGAATTGAGGTTCTTGTTTAGCAATGGCACTTCGGATTTTATGACCCATTCTTCAAGCTGTTTTCAAGGTCACTCCCAATTCTTTTGCAACATCAGTTGATGGAATTCCATGTTTGGTGTTTATTCATCTAAAGATGAGATAAAACCAAGATATTAAAGGTGTTTGTGACTTTGAAAATATAGTGCCCGTGAGCATACTGAATGTTTGATGACATTTCAAACATCTCATTTTTCTTAAATTAGAAGTATTCAAATTAAAACTAGAACACCTAATACATTTTCTTTGTTTCAAACTTGCTATATATGCAAGACATTGTTTTTCAGTTTGAAAAGTATTATTGAACTCATTCAATTTCATTGTTTCCTCCACAAGTACATGTGGGGAGAAGTCCGTTAATAATAATGATCCAATATCAAAAGCAGTAGATTTATTATTAGAAAATACTGAAGATTTAACAACAGTTTTTAAAGAGGGAGGATTGTATAAAGAATTAACAAAAAGATTAGTAGAAAAAATGTTGAATTCTGAGATGCAAAATTATTTAGGATATGATAAGAATCAACATAGTAATAGTGACAATGCTCGTAATGTTATAAGTTCAAAAAAATTAATAACTCAACAAGGTAAAATTGAGATTGATATACCACGAGATCGCAATAGTAATTTTAATCCTGTAATAGTTGCAAAAAGACAAAGAAGATTTGATGGTTTTGATCAACAAGTTCTTTCTTTATATGCAAAAGGTATGACATTATCAGATATTAGAATGCAATTACAAGAGTTATATCATGGTGCTGATATTAGTGAAAGTGTTATTAGTCAAATTACTGATGATGTTATTGATGATGTAAAAGCATGGCAAAATCGACCATTAGAAAGTGTCTATCCGATTGTTTATTTTGATTGCATAGTAGTGAAAGTACGACAAGATAAAATGATTATTAATAAATCAGTTTATATAGCTTTAGGAGTTGATTTAGAAGGTAAAAAAGATGTTTTAGGTTTATGAATTAGTGAAAATGAAGGTGCTAAATTTTGATTAGCAAATTTAACAGAAATGAAAAATCGTGGCTTAAATGATATTCTTATTGCCTGCAGTGATAATTTAACAGGCATGTCAGAAGCAATACAATCAGTTTATCTTAAAACAGAACATCAATTATGCATAGTTCATCAAATTAGAAATAGTTTGAAATATGTCTCATATAAGCATAGAAAATCTCTAGTTGCAGATTTAAAACCAATTTATACTGCATGTAGTGAAGAACAAGCAATGCAGGCTTTAGAATCCTTTGAAAATAAGTGAAATAAACAATATCCTCAAATTGCTAAATCTTGATATAAAAATTGAGATAATTTAATAGTTTTTATTAGTTATCCTGCAGAAATTAAAAGAGTGATTTATACAACAAATGCTATTGCATCTGTAAATAGTCAATTACGAAAAGTTATCAGAAATAAAAAAGTTTTTCCTAATGATATGGCAGTTTTTAAAATATTTTAGGCTTTTCTCAGCATTTATGTGATAAAATTTAAAAATAGTACATAAAGGGAGAAAAGCCTAATAAAATATTAATTGAACCTAATATTGGATTACCTATTAATTTTCCATAATAAGCACTAGTTCCAATCATTGCTGAAATAGGACTTATACCAGTTCTTATTAATTTAGTTAATGTATAATTATTTGTTTCCATTTTTATTCTCCTTGTTTTTATTTTTTTCTTCAATTTCTTTAGTCATTATTTATTCTCCTTTTTAATTCCCTTGTTTTTTAATTCAAACTTTAACTCATCCTTGATAGACTTCATTATCACCAACTATTAAAGCAACATTATCTTCGGGGTCAGAAATAACTATATGTTTTGATTTAACATTAGGATATTTCATCAGGATAATTGCTCTAATATCATTATGTGTATGAAGTGCCTGCGGAGATGGTGATAATATTTCAATCTCATCTTTATCTCCAAATAAAGTAGGTAATATAATCATATTTATTCCTTTCATTTTTTAAATCATTTAACATTAATGGAACAAAATGCACGATTTTTTGGAATATTTAAAGTATTAAAGATTTGTCCAGTTACCATAATTTCATCATTTTTGTTTAATAAAATACATCGTTTATAAAATTTGGGATTATTAAAAATTAAGGTAACATAGTTTAATCCATTTCATTGAGCACGAACAGTATAATATAATTCTTTATTAACTTTCTCATGATATTTTGCTTCTATACTGTTACTAAGTTTTACTGTTAATTTAATGTAATTCACTTTATCTTTCATTTTTTTAGTTCCTTAAATAATATTGAATGTGCTTATAAGCATCTTGTTCATGTTTTGTAAATTTTATATTTCCATTATAATTTTCTATTTTATTTTTGTTTTTTGGTTCACTTTCTTGATAATCTCAATTCATTACATCTTGAATTAATACCATTAAAGCACCAATAATTTTCGGTGTTGCTAGGGGATTAGTTAATAATTGTTTTGAATTTAAAAAGAAATTTTCTACAATAACTAAGATTTTTTTATTTTCAAAATGTTGTTTAATTATTAAAAAGTATTCTTTAAATAGATTTTTACTTTCTAGAACAGTTTTTGTTTTAAATGTTTCATTAAAAATAATAATATTAGTTTCGCTTGAATATATAACAATTCCATTATTACCAATTCCTGCCGGGTCAATTCCGATAATTAAGTCATATTGCATTAATCAAATTAACCTCTAACAATTGTTTTAATAATTTCTAAATAACAATTACCTCAACAGTATTTACATTCTTCAATAAATTCTTTATGTCCACAAACTAAATTATCTTTTTGTAAAATATCAATATGTTTAATTAATCCTATTTTATATTCAATAATTTTATTTTCCATTATTTATTATCCTTTCATTAAAATTCAATTCTATAACACTAATATTATTAATTTTTGCTAGGAAAATTGGCCTCGTAAATAATTTGAAAATTTTAAAAAACATTAAGGCATTTGATTCAATTTTTAATAACTTGCATTTAGCAAGTTATATTTATATTGAACCAGCCCTGCTTAATTTTTTTACAAGTTTAAAAATTATTTTCTCGGCCACAAAATTTTTTTAAATTTACCACCAACACCTACCAAACAACCGCTCACTGGGGGTGGCGGTATTGGTGTTGGTGAAATTAAGAACTAGTCCCCCAAAACGGGTCTATATACACTAGTTGCCAATCCGCTCCCACCCCAAGGATTACCATTATTCATGGTTAGTATATTTTATTAGGTATCACTCCACTTTTTATTTTTACATGCAAGTCCACATGCTAGCCACTATTTTGAACAACTGTGTTATGGTTCACTATTTTATGTCCCTATCACGTGTTGATAATAGTGGTAAAGACGGTTATAAAATTTGCAAATCTTACAATTACAAAAAAAGACGATACTTATTTCTCGTCTTTTGTGCTAATTGTATTTTAATAAAAAAGGAATTGAGTCTTTTAAAGATAAATTATTGATAATAGAATAATGACTACGGAGGTTTGTTACGCCCCCGCAAATTTTTCTAAATGATGTAATAACCCAGTACCAAACAAAGTATGAACGCTAAATTTTAAACTGACACTTTTGAAAGATTTATTAATATTTTCAACCGGATTATTAATAACGTTAATAACTTTATGATAAGTTCTTATTGTTCTTAATATTTCACGATGTAGCTTAAAAGCATCTCTTATAATTTGTTGAACAACTGGTGGCGCAAATGCTATTGTTTTCAATCATTTATTAGTATTAACTCCATAACCAATATATCAACCACTATTTCAGCGATATCAATGAAAAGGATGTACTTGTGTAACGAAAGTTTCTGCTTTAATAATAGTATCAATAACAACAAATGGCTTATATTTAGGATTACGGTGATAAATAGTAATAGCACATTTATCTAGTGATAATGGTTGAATTTTACATCCCATAAATACTGGTGAATTTAAAGGTATTAATTGTGCATGTTTAATTGCTTTTTTCTCAGCACTAGTAAATAAATCACTTGCTTTTTCTTTTAATTTATTAATTTTTGCTATTGCTTTTTCTTCTAACTTTTAAAATCTTTCTTGTATTTTATAGATTTTCTCTCGTAATTTTTCAAAATATGGTGTATCTTTTCAAAATTTATTTACGGACTTCTCCCCACATGTACTTGTGGAGGAAACAATGAAATTGAATGAGTTCAATAATACTTTTAAAACTGAAAAACAATGTCTTGCATATATAGCCAGTTTGAAACAAAGCAAATGTATTAGGTGTTCTAGTTTTAATTTGAATACTTCTAATTTAAGAAAAATGAGATGTTTGAAATGTCATCAAACATTCAGTATTCTCACGGGCACTATATTTTCAAAGTCACAAACACCTTTAATATCTTGGTTTTATCTCATCTTTAGATGAATAAACACCAAACATGGAATTCCATCAACTGATGTTGCAAAAGAATTGGGAGTGACCTTGAAAACAGCTTGAAGAATGGGTCATAAAATCCGAAGTGCCATTGCTAAACAAGAACCTCAATTCATTGTTGAGGGCATAGTGCAAATGGATGAAATGTATCTTTCACATATGGGTTTAAAAAACAAGGAAGATCCTTGTTGAACAAAACCTTGATTGTTGGTATTTATGAAAAAACAACCAACAATCTGATTGTGAAAGTATTGAAAAACGCAAACAGTAAAAATCTTTTGCAGTTTGCAATAAACCACATTTCTTCAAAGTGTGATGTACATACTGATTCTTGAAAAGGATATCGCGATTTGAAATCGGTTTTCACTAAGCATGAAACAGTTAACCATCAAGATGGCTATGTTTCAAAAACTGGTGTAAATACCAACCAAATTGAGTCAGTATGAAAACATATACGAAGAACATTTAAAACACATATCAAAGTTGCAAAACATCATATTCATTTATATGCAAAAGAAGCTGCATATAAATTCAATAACATACCTAGTTTTGAAACTGTAATGCTATGTTTAATTAAAAATGTGGGGAGAAGTCCGTTTTCTAATTTATTATACACTAAAAAATGTTAAAATAATATTTTTTTATACTTCTTTTTGTTCATTATATAATGATTTACGCATTCTTAAAAATAATTTAATTGGTACACCTTGAAAGCCAAATCGTTCACGAATTTGATTAATTAAAAAACGTTCATATGAAAAATGACAACGCTGTGGATCATTAACCATTAACACAAAAGTTGGTGGATTTTTATCAACTTGGGTTCCATAATAAATTTTTAATCTTCCCCCTTTAAAATATGGTGGTTCATTAATTAATTGGGCTTTATTAAGCACTTCATTGAGAATACTTGTTTTAATTCGTAAATTCATATTTATTAATACTTCATTAATAGTAACAAATAATGTGTGAACACGAGTATTTTCAAGTGCTGATAAAAAAACAATAAATGAATATTCTAAATATTTAAATTTATCTTTGATTTTTTTAGTAAATTCAATCATGGTTTTTTCATCTTTTTTTACTAAATCTCATTTGTTAACAATAATAATTACTGGTTTATCTAAATTTTTCGCCATTCCTGCTACTGTTAAATCTTGTTCTTGAATTTCAACACTACCATCTAATAAGAATAAAACGATATCACTGCGTTCAATAGCATTAGTTGTTCTAATTAAACTATATTTTTCTAAGTGTTCACTAATTTTACCTTTTTTTCTAATTCCGGCCGTATCAATTACACAATATTGTTTTTTATTATAAACAAAATTACTATCAATGGCATCAGTAGTAGTCCCAGCAATTGGTGATACAATCACACGATTTTCTTGTAAAATAGTATTAACCAAATTAGATTTACCAACATTAGGACGACCAATAATAGCTAAATTAATATTTTCATTTTGCTCTTTGTTTTGCGCTTTCGGTGATTTAGCAATAATTAAATCTAACAAGTCACCAAAACCAATTCCGTGAGCAGCAGATACTAAGATGGGATTGCCAAATCCCACACTTAAATAATCATAAACCTTATCTTCATCACGAGCAACATTATCGTATTTATTGACAACAATAATGACTGGTTTTTTGGTTTTATAAAGTAGTTTGGTAATATCTTGGTCTTCATGAGTTAAACCTTCTTGATATGAACATACAAATAAAATAATATCAGCTTCAGCTAAAGCAATATTGACTTGTTCATTAATTTGTTTAGTAAAATTAGTAATTTCTTTGGTAATACCACCAGTATCAATGACCACAAAGTTTTGTGTTAACCATTCACCAATGCCATAAATACGGTCTCTTGTAGCACCTGGCATATCTTCAATAATGGCTACTCGTTTTTGTAATATCCGATTGAAAATTGAAGATTTACCAACGTTTGGTCTGCCAACAATTACAACTTTTGGTAATTTATTCATTTGTTTCCATCCTTATTTTGATTTATTATGACTAAAGTAATTATGGTATAAACTTGTTAATTTAGCAACTGTTACTTGTAAATCATATTCACTATTGTCTAAAACTTTAGCATCTTCAACAATAATTAACTGACCAGTACTACGATTTTTATCAGTATTATCACGTAATAACATATCTTCATATACTTGTTCTTGTTTAATATTAATGCCTTCTTTAATATATTGTTTGTATCTCCTAATACTACGAGCATGAAGGCTAGAAGTTAAAAAGATTTTTAACTGCGCATCAGGTAGCACAACACTAGCAATATCTCTTCCGACAACAATAAATCCTTGTGTTTTAACAATATCTTGAATTTGTTTTACAATAATTTTACGAACTTCTGGTAAAGCAGCAATTTTAGGAACATTTTTTGTAACATTAGCACTATAAATTTCATCAACTATAGGTTGACCATTGAATAAGAAATGACCATTAACTCATGCCATTTCAAATAATGCTAATGCTTGGATTATTAAGTCTTCGTTATCCAAAGGAATTTGTTTTTTTAAACAATAGTCAGTAAAACTACGGTACATAATCCCTGTATCCATATAGTCATAATCAATTTTTTTAGCTAATGAAGCAGCAGTTGCTGACTTACCAGAAGCTGCGGGTCCATCGATGGCAATATTAATTTTTTTAATCATTATTTTATCTCCATTCTCTTTAATAAATATAAGCTATTAACAATAAAATTAATGTTACAACTAAAACTAAAAAAATAATAATGCTAAAAATCGTTAAACTAGTTTTATAATTGTTTTTAGTTTTAATTTTTTGTAACTCATCTTGAAAATTGTTATGTTGATCATTAATTTCGATTAAACCTTGTTTGAAATCGCGAACATTTAATTTATGTTTTTGATATTTAGTTTCTAAACTTTTAACGAATAATTTAACATCACTAATTTTACTTTCCAAATGGGTTTGAAATTCACCAATTTTATTGTGCATACTAGTAATTAATGTTTTATATTCGCGATTAATGTCATCTAGTGGAACTAATGGTTCATTAACAACTTTCGTTGTAAAATGTTCAAGTGTATTATTAATATCAACTAACATTTTTTCAAGTACATATTTATCATTATCTTTTAATTTTTCATCATTAGTTGTTAATAGATGGGTTTCAAAATTAATTAAATTTAATTCATGATTTAAATCTTTGAAAATAGCAGTAAAATATTCTTTATCGATTTTCATTAATTTTTGGCGATAATTTTCTAACATTTGTTCTTGTTGTAAAATATTAGCATTATCTTTAATATCATGAGCAATTTGATTACGAACTGCTTGATATTTTTCCATTCTTGTCATAAAAGCACCTACTAGCAAACAATTAATTTTAACATTATTTATCAAATATTATTATTTTTCTTGATTATAACATAAATCATTTTTGCTATTACTAATTTAGTCAATTTCATTTAAGGTTTTAATCGGATTAATTTTTTTCATACTATTTCAATCAATCATAAAGGTTGCACCATAAATTCCTAACACAATTCCTGCTACCACAAACGGTAACCATCATGTAAAGAATAATGGTAATACCCAAATGGTGTGTAATGCTAAATAACTAATAACTTGTGTAACAATAACTCAACCAATCGGGAAACCAATCACAAACATAGCAAAAATTAATGGTAAGTACATACCAATGACAATATTAGTGATTTTACTATCACTATAACCTAGGGTTTTCATAGTAGCAATAACTTTTCGGTTTTCGTAAATAACCAAGTTACTTGTTAGTAAAATAATAAAGAACGAAATAATTAGTGAGGAAACAATGAATGCTACTAATACTGCATCAACTAAGGCGGTAATTTGGTTTAATAATTGATGTTGGATATATAGTGGTGATATATTAAGCATCGAACCAATACCATATCCTTCATAGGTTGCACCACTTGCTTCAATTCCACCATTTAAACCAAAAGGACTGTAGTCACCATATACCTGTGATGTTGAAAAAGAATTAGTAATGTCTGGTAATACATCCCAATTTGAAAACTTAAAGTTAAAAAGTGGATATTCATTATCAAATACTTTTATTAAATTAGGGTCAATATTTGGGTCATTAACAAACTTAGTATAATCCATATTTGTTGGATTTAAAACACTAAAATCAATTCCATTTCATTTTCCTTCATCTTTTCATTCCATTTGAAAAATACGAAACAACAACTGCGACTATCAGTATTGTTTACTGTTTTATCATTATAATGTAATAATTTATCAGCATTAGTCTTACTAATATAAGCATTTGGTTGACCATAACCATTATAAACTCCTACTACTTTATATTTAGTAAAAGTAGTATCATGATTAGTAACAACATTACCAGCAACATTTTCTTTTAACATACTTGTCGCAGTATTTAGGGATGAATATGGATTAGTTTTTAAATTAGGAACTTGTGTAAAACTAGTATTTTGTTTATTTAAAGTAACATTATTATTTTTAATATTAGCACTATTCATCTAAACCATCAAACGTAATATCATTTACATTAAATTTTGTATAATCATCACCGGGATTATTTTTAAATTCCATAATATTTTCATTAGTTGCCATCGTAAATGAGTCACTAACATGTAAGTTTAATTGCTTAGCAATCGTTTGATTAATAACAATACTTGTTGTGTCACTACCACTACTTTTTTCTAATAAAGGATTTAAAACATTACCATTACTATCATATAGTTGCATCATTGATGGTTTACCTAATTGTTGTTGACTTTGTAACCCATAAACTTTCATTGGATATTTATGAGAATTAAAATGTTTATCAGGTTCACCAATAAAATAAGTACCTAATTCATCAGTTTTGTTATTAAAAGGTAGGACATTAAAACCAATATTAAATGGCGAGTTAGGGTCATTATAAGCATTAGCAATATTTTGACGAATAAAATATGGAGAACGGCTATATGTGCCTTGCACTACTGTTTGACCAATTCTAATATAGAATAAAGCACCAAATAATGCTGATATTTTATTAATTCAACTATTACGTGCTGCTTTTGAAGGTAATTGCGAAGCAAATTTTGTCAATATTTCATCTTCATTAGTTACGTATCAAGGATAGGCCTTATCGCTTTGGTCAAATTGAAAATTATCAATCGTAGTTTCAAAGTTATCACCACCTTCACCAATCGGTGGTGCATTATCATAAGCAGGGATAGTTTTATTACCAGAACTAAGTTTAGTAGCAAAAGTTTTAAAAAAAGCATTATCAAAATCATTATGATTATTACTTAACTTACCAGTTTTAGAAATAAAACCAATAATATTCATGGCAACAGTTGAACGATAATCTTGATAAAACTTACGTAATAAATTATAGTTATCATCACTATAATAACTAGTAACATCAGTATTTTGTAAAGCCTTTTCATAAATAGGTCATGCAGCAGGTCAAGCACTAGGAACAATTATTGAAATTAAAACAGGACTATTAACATCACTACTATCTAAGCCATTTAAAATGATTTAGTAAACATTTTACCATATAAGTAAGTTAAATTAAACATTCCTAATGTCGTTAGTGCAGAAGCAGCATCGGCAAAAGTCATAGGGGCATAGGATTCTGAATTAATATTATTATCTAAAATTTCTTGCACAAATTCATCATTATTTTCATCACCTCGTAATGGGCGAGTATATGTATTAGTACCTTCTGCTAAAGTTTTATAGTCTCATGGTTTAGTGTTAGGATTATAGGTTTGATAAAAAGTGTATGGGGAATTATAAGTAGGATATTATATTCAACTGATGATTTATAGTTCATACCTGTAAAAGAAAGCAATTTATTATCAGCCATAATTTTTGGTCCAATAATAGTTGTTGTCATTAAGGTAGTTCCTAAAAACATTGTTAGTGATGCAGCAGCCATTTTTCCAACACTTGAAGTAAATAATGCTAAACGAAATCTCGTTAAAAATCCACGATTAATACTTACACGTTTTACTGTTCTCGTAAAGTGTGAATTTACAGTTACTGATTCATTTTAATTAATTTTATAGGAGCTTGAATGACAGTTAAACCACTAATTACTCAGGCAATAACTGATAAAAATCCAAATGTTAAAATTAAACAATATAAAAAACCTAAACCATCAAAGATAAACTTTCCAAAATCTAAATTAAAATAATTAGCGAAGGTATGAACAATAATAATTTGAAAACCACTAGCAGGTAAAAATACTAAAATCGTGCCAATAAAAGCTGCCACCATCGGATATGCCAATGATGTAATTAAAATTTTAATATTACTATAACCCAATGATTTTAAAATTCCAATTTGAGTACGATAATTATCAATATTTTTATAAGTAATTAAAACTACTGTAATACCTGTAATAATTAAAGGCTTTTCTCCCTTTATGTACTATTTTTAAATTTTATCACATAAATGCTGAGAAAAGCCTATCTACGGACTTCTCCCCACATTTTTAAATTAAACATAGCATTACAGTTTCAAAACTAGGTATGTTATTGAATTTATATGCAGCTTCTTTTGCATATAAATGAATATGATGTTTTGCAACTTTGATATGTGTTTTAAATGTTCTTCGTATATGTTTTCATACTGACTCAATTTGGTTGGTATTTACACCAGTTTTTGAAACATAGACATCTTTATGGTTAACTGTTTGATGCTTAGTGAAAACCGATTTCAAATCACGATATCCTTTTCAAGAATCAGTATGTACATCACACTTTGAAGAAATGTGGTTTATTGCAAACTGCAAAAGATTTTTACTGTTTGCGTTTTTCAATACTTTCACAATCAGATTGTTGGTTGTTTTTTCATAAATACCAACAATCAAGGTTTTGTTCAACAAGGATCTTCCTTGTTTTTTAAAACCCATATGTGAAAGATACATTTCATCCATTTGCACTATGCCCTCAACAATGAATTGAGGTTCTTGTTTAGCAATGGCACTTCGGATTTTATGACCCATTCTTCAAGCTGTTTTCAAGGTCAATCCCAATTCTTTTGCAACATCAGTTGATGGAATTCCATGTTTGGTGTTTATTCATCTAAAGATGAGATAAAACCAAGATATTAAAGGTGTTTGTGACTTTGAAAATATAGTGCCCGTGAGAATACTGAATGTTTGATGACATTTCAAACATCTCATTTTTCTTAAATTAGAAGTATTCAAATTAAAACTAGAACACCTAATACATTTGCTTTGTTTCAAACTTGCTATATATGCAAGACATTGTTTTTCAGTTTGAAAAGTATTATTGAACTCATTCAATTTCATTGTTTCCTCCACAAGTACATGTGGGGAGAAGTCCGTAATTAAAACAATTAACAATAATGCTATTAACAAACTAGTAAAACCACTAATCGTAGCTGTTAAAATACTAGTCCGACTATTAAATCGATAATCACTATCTCCTAAGTTATAAACTAACTTAGCATCAGCATCAATTGTACTAACATAAGTAGTACGTAATTGATTGCTAACATTAGTAAGATTATTGTTTTGACCATGATTTCATTTTCCGACAAAATAAACTTCGCGATCACCTTTGGAACTGACACTAAAGTGCTCTAGTTGTTTGTTATAACTTCAAAACATATTATTATCTTTATTAGTCTTACTTAATCCAAAACTAACAGGGTCAACATATAAAATACCTTCACGATTTTTATTAGGAATCGGTGTTGTTTGGTCAAATAATAGGAGTTGTAAAATCATCTGATGTCCCAAATCCGACAATTTTTAATCAATTGAAAATACTATAAATCGGATTATTGATATCATAATTAACTTTTAAACTAGTACCTAATTGGTCTTTTTGAACACTAATGATATCACCAATTTGTAGATTATTTTTTTGAGCAAACTCTTTATTAATAACTGTTTGTTTAACAGCAGGTGTTAATTTATCAGGATTATTAGCATCACCAATCGTATAACCATCACTAATAACTAAGCGGTCAATTCGTGCTTGATTATTATAAGTTAATAACTTTAAAACGCGTTGATTACTATCATTGTCAAGTTGTAGGTTTCTTCCTTCCACACGATCTCAGATAAAACTGTTATCAATGTTTTTAGCAATGTTATTGATAACAATATTAGATTTTTCTTCTAAAGCTGGGGTTGGGGGAATGGTACCAATTGTAGCTGTTTCTGATAAATCAATAACAAAGTCATGTAGATTAGAACCATGTTGGGGATCATTACTAATTAGCAGTGAATATTCATTAGAAATGCGACTTAAACTAGTTTGCATTAATGAGAAAATAGTTGATGATAATAGTACTAAAATAACTAATCCTACTAATTGAATTTTATTGCGAAACGCTTGTTTAAAAGCATTTTTAAACAATAATAATGCTTCTTTTTTCATAATTTTAACCACCTTATTTTATTTACTCATAAAAGAAAACTATATGTTTAATTTTAACAGGAAAATTTATTTTTATGGAAAAAAACAAAAATGATAAAGTTATTAATTTCTATGCTAAGTTCACAAAATAGTAGATAAAACTGAAAAGCATTAGAACCAATGCTTTTATAAACATTTCCAGAGTCGTGTAACAAAGAAGTAGGTACTTAAAACTAACTATTAAATTTTAACTAAATCATTGTCTTTAATAATAAATTTATTAAGTTTTTGAATGCTTTGATTTCAATTATATTCACTAAAATATTGTCCACGAGAAGGTTCAGCAAATCAAAAGTGAACTTGATAATTATTATAATAAGTAAGATTGTTTAAATTTTCAAACTTTAAAGTATTTTCATTACCATTAACACTTTCATCATAAATAAGTTTATTGTTATCATCATATACTTGAATTTCAACATATTTTTCGTCTTTAAAATAAGAATGAATTTCAGAATCATTACCAGCAAAAAATATCTTTTGATTAACAAAATCTAAATTAAAAATTCCATGTAAATCATCACCAAGACCAAGTATTTTAATACTATTATCATTTCTAATCTTAGTTGGAATTATATATTTATTACCAATTTTATTAGATTGATTAACGCTAATTGCAAAATAAGAATTATGTTTTGCATTCTTAGAATAATCAATATTGCTTCAATCAACTTGAGAAAGAGTATCAAATGTCATGTCTGTACTCATATTAGTAATATATTCTTTTGCAAGTTCTCTTGTAACTGACTGCCCAACTCGTAAATTTAGAATTGGTAAATTACTATCAACTTTTGGTCCAGTTACTACTTGATAATCAGGTAAAATATGGTCAACAATAGCATTACTTTCAATATGACCATCAAAGATATTATTTCAAATATTAACTGTTAAATTGGGGTACTGACTAATAATTTTCTTTGTACTATCTAAAGTGTTAATTCCTCATTTTTCAAAAAAAGGAATTAAATTACGATTTGCTAGTTTAGAAGTCATTTGAATGAATAACTGATATTTTTGTTCATTAGATTGTGGTTTTTGTTCAGGACTCAATAATCGATACATTTGATTTAATGACGGAAAAAATGATTTGCCATAAGCCATATGTAATTGTAAAAACAGACCTAAACTACCCCAACAATCTAAGTTTTCAATATTTTTATTAGGGTCAGTAGATTCAATAAAATTTTTAATAGATTCAATAGTATCAAGACGAGTGAACATGCGATTTTTAAAACCTAATTGTTCTTCAATTGAAAAAGAATTAATATTAACTGTTACTTCACTAAATCCATCAAATTCATAATCTGGGTTTTGATAAGTATGACCAATTTCATGCCAAAGTGTTCATCATTCATTTAAAGACTTATATTGAAATAAATCTTTCCCTGCACCCGTATCTTGTTGAAAATCAACATAATTATCAGAAGCACAAGCATAACCTGAAGCAGTATCGGGATTAGCAATTTGGATTAGATTATGATATTTCAAAGCAACACCGTCATAATTCAAACCAAGACCACTAATGTAATTAGACATTTCATAGACTTTATCTCAGTTTTGAACTGTATAGTTAATATTATAAGTATTAGGGTTGTTGTTTAATCAAAGTTCTTTCGCTAGTGACATTTGAAAAGTACCAAAGACATTTTTACCAATGATTTCTACAAATGGAGAATCACTTCATTGTTGAAGTTGCTCTAAAAAGTTTTTATTACTAGTTTCATCAACTTTAAAAGTTGGAACATTTATTCCAGATTCTACGTTAACTTGAACTTGAAACGATTTATCTTCGGTTTTATTACTTAAATACAACATACCTTCAGTATCAGAAATAATTGTGTTGATTTCATTAGTTAATTGATATTCTTTTGGTGATAAACTTTGACCAGCATTTAAATTAGCATAAACTCCTCATTGACCAATAAAAATACTAAATTTATTTTTACCAACATTTGGAAATGTAATGGTAACCTTTGATCCCTTAGTAACAAAAATTCCAGTTGGTGTAAATTGTGAGTGAATAAAACGAATATTTTCAATTTGACTATGTAATACATTATCACCTTGTGGTAATGCCAAAACTTTTTTAGTAATATTTGTTGTATATTGTTGATAGTTATTTTTACTTATCAAGTTATGATGATAAAAATCATTAAAATTATTTATACTTTTAACATTATTAAGGCCACTACCAAAAAGCAAACTAGCACCAGCAATTATTGAAATTGATATTTTTTTCATAGTTGTTTCCCCCTACTAAATTAATTTTCAAAGATAATTCTATACCTTAGAATAATTTAATTCTATCTATATAATTTTAAAAATAGAGAATATTGATTTTTTAAATCTTATACTAGTTATTAATATTTCAACAGTTAATTATATTGAACAAAAACTATGACAATTTAATATTGATACTCTTAAATTTATTCGATTATTAGTACGTATTGATAAAGATTTATTAGATAGTAAAACATTTGAAATTAATGATGAACAAGCAATTAAAAATTTAACAGTTAAATTAAATTTATTTAATCCAGTAAATAACCAATTAGTAGGAGAAAATGACAATGGACAACAACAAACCACAAACTAAGTTTCCACAAAAGCAAACTAAACTCAATCAAGCAGAAAATGATTATTTAATAGATAATATACCTTATGATTTTTCAAACCTTATGGGTAATACTAGTGACCCTGATATTAATAGAATATATGATAAATTTAAAAAACGAACAATCTATATTTATGAAATTGAACGTTTATTTAAAGATAGTACAAACAATACTTTAAAATTCTCACCTAATACTATTAAGATTGGTTTTATTGATATTGAGAAAGTATTAACTACTAATGCTGTTGAAACATCAGACTTTAATATGCAATTAAACCAAAGAGCAAGTACTAATATTAATGATAATGCCATTGAATATAGTATGACTGATATTAAAAATTTAATCTTTCAAGAAATAGATTTATTAAATCAATTTAAGTTATATGCTGTTAGTATAAATGAAACTTTAACTGAAAGTAATATTGATAACTTATATATCATTAATAGTTATTCACAACCTTATCAAAATCCAAAAACAAGAAGTACCAAAAGCATTACTATAATAAAAATTAAAGATTTTAAAACAAGAGATGGTTATCCAATTATTATTAAATTACAAAAACCATTAGATAAAGATACAAAAGTTATTGGTTTAAAAATTAAAGCACCTAGAAGCATGCTCTTTGGCAATATAAAGGTACTTGGTGAAGTTGATAATATGGAAGTATACCCTAAGTTATTTGTTAAAGATAAGATAGCATTTCCGCTATTATCAATGCCTATTGAAACTCAACCAAAAGTTAGAATACTAGAACAATGATTTAGTGAACAAATATTACCTTGAAATCTTGCGAAACAATTTATTGGACAAGAAAAATCAGCTTTAGATTTAATTGCTATTGGTGGTGGCAAAGAAACAAGAAAAGAAGTTATTAACAATGCACGTGTTACTAATGCTTGATTAGGTCATGATTTTACTAATAGTCCTGGTTATTGACCATTAAATGATGAAAAACAATTAAACGATAAAGAAATATGAACTTTTCGTATAACAGATATTAGAAGCGAACATATTTCTACTAATGCTAAATTTAGAGATGTTGAACTAGAAATTAAAGACGCACCAACAATTGATAGTTTACAAAAATTATTATTAGATATGTTAACTTATACATATACTTATAATAGAAATTTTGATGGTTTTGACCCATCACATCTTGAACAAAAAATATCAAAATTACGTGCAAAATTTGAAAATCAAAAACCTGACGAAGTAATTAGCAATTTATTTAAACAATGAAAATTAGATTATCCAAATTATATAAAATTACCACAAATACAAATTTTTAAGCAAATAGTAATTATGTTATCAAGTAATATTTATTCTAATATGTCTATTAATAAAGGTTTAAACGATGATAATAAATTATTATTACCTTATTATTTTGAATTAAAATCTAATCCAATTCATAGAAATCCTGATGAAGTTTGAGAGTTTAAAGATGTAAAAGTAATATTGAAATCTGATTATTTTGATTTTACTAATATAAATAATATTAAATTAAAAAATAATGATATTAGCCAAAATCAATTATTTAAGTTAGATGATAATCAATTTAACTGATTATCTATAACGAATGAATTAGAAAGTAATAATATACCATCATTAATTCCTGCTGATTGAACACTAGGTAATGGTGAATATGGAAAATACTTTACACGAGTAATTATTGAAAAAAATAAAACTGAAAATGCTTTAAATTTATATGGTTCAAATAAATCTCAATTATTTTCTAAATTAGAATTTTATAAAGAAATATTAAAAATTGATAATTCCAATGAATTTGAATTACAAATTGAAAATCCGATTAATAATTTAAATCGAATTGAAATTAGTGGTATATTTGGTGCCGGAAATTATGATTTAACTTTAATAACAGATAAACAAGAAATAAATTTACAAAATATTAATCTATTTAATAAATATAATGAAAACATTTCTTATATTAACTTAGAAATTTAATTTTTTTTATTAAAATACCCATCGGGATAAATACCATCTCATTTTACATCACTTTTAGATGCTGAATTAATTGAAATATATAAATATATTTTATGAATATCATCTTTTTTTTCTGACCATATCGTTGTACAATCCCCCCCCAGTGGATATTACCATCATAATCTAAATAATATTGTAAATCATTTGTTTTATGATGTGCTATTGAACCGATAATTAAACCAGTTACTCCACTTACAGCACCAGTTAGTGCTAATGCTAATGTTAGTTTACTTAAATTTGTTTTTATTCAGTTTTTCATATTTAATTGTTCCTTTAATTTTTTATTTAAATTTTTGATAATTTTGATTTATATTCATTTGCTGAATTTTGATTTTGTAAATCAAAATAATTTATTTCATCTTTAAAATAATCAAAAGCATCTATTCCGTTTTCAAGTCCATCAGTTGTTTCTTCATATGTTGGCAATGTTTTTTTATCTTGTTCTAAAACCTCTTGATATGTTGGTGGATTATCAATAATTTTTTGATTTTCAAAATTTCTATTTGTACTTAAAAATAAATGGTAATAACTCATGTGAAACATATTTTTTTCTCCTTTTTTCTGAATTTTACTATTAAATTGTACTTAATTTTATTAAATTTTGCAAATATGCTTTAAACGTTAAAATAACGCCAAATACAAGGCGTTAATTTTGTGATACCTATACTATTACTAGTATTGTTTTCGTTGGTTATATGGCATAAGAAAAAACACTTATTTTAGTAGAAGCATTATTTTTACCTCTAATTATGTTTTTATAGGGATATAGTGCATAAAATAACGCATCATAAGGGTCTTGGTACATAGTTTTATCAGGAATGTTAGTTTTGATTTGGTCATAGCGTAATTCTTCTAAACATTGCGTTGTTTTGCATAAATCATTTTGATTAGCATAAAAATTACCAAAACTCATAATATTACGCATTCATACACAACGGTCAGTTAATCCTGCTTCTTGATTAAGACTTGAAGCATGTTTAATAGCAACTTGACTCATAATTAAGATATTATGTTCATCGGCTAATTTTTGACTTATTCAATCGATAGCGGTTTTTGCTTTATCGTCATAATAATAAATTGCTTGGTCAAAATTTTCAAAATTATCAAGTAATCCACAAACTTCATCAACATAAGCATTAATCTTTTCATTTTCGTTGATAAAATCATTGGGAGTAACTATTAATTCACAAATAATATAAGGGTCATAATAACCACTATTATTATATTCTTTAAATCCAGTTACCATAAGTACGCTATGGTCTTTACTACCTGTTGCTCAATCCACACCAACACTATAAAAATCAAATTTATAAGTATCTTTTTCTTTATTATAGAATTCTTGTAAATTATATGGTTGTCAATATTTTATTGCTTTTAGAAATGGAAAAACAGTTGCATCACTATCTAAATATTCAAATCCATAATAAACAGTATTAAATTCATCAGGATTTTTCTTTTTTAATTCGCAAATCAATTTTTGTGTTACTGGTTCTAATTTTTTTCAAAATGGTAATAAAGTAAATCTTAAAATAAATAATCCAAGTCCACTAAACGCTTCCGTATCTTCATAGTAGACCTTACCAATTTTTTTAAGAGTATCTATAGCTTGCTCATTTAACGGCAAATAGGGGGTACAGTAGAGCAAATAAAAGGGGTGGTATTTATCATAGGGATTACAAGTAAAAGCAATAAAGTGATTTTTATAAAAATAACGAGTAATTTTTTTATTATAAGTTGGACTAAATATATTTCTATCAGTAAATGTTCAACTTCAGTCTTGAATTGGTTCATTAGATACTTTAATACGATTACTACGAAACATTGATAATTTTAAACGCTCATAACGTTGTGTTAATTGTTTTTCACTTAAAGTTTCTTTTTCTTCGGCCATAATAATTTCATCAGTTCTAGAACATAAATAACTAGAACCACCAACTGATTTTCCAAAAATCTTATTACCATTAGCATAACCAATAAAATCTATTTGTTGATTATTAGGAAAGATAATACAACCACCATCCTTAGTAATTTTTCATTTAATACCATGGGGATTATTAGGTCCTAAGTGAATATCATACTTATCTTCTAAATATTGACAAACATCCATTAAAGAACCAATAGTTGTTTCATTATGAGTATTTTCATAACGTCTTACTTCTTGAACAGAACTATCATTAAAATTACAGCACACAAATAAATCAAACGCTAAACAATTTCATGTTTTTCTTGTTAAACGTGCTGTTGGTACAAAACGATAAAAACAATTAGTAGTGAAAAATTCTGCTCATTGTTCACCAACAAACTCTTTAAAAACATCCCAACTAAATCCATAATTATTATCACTAAAATTAAGGTCATATTTTTTATTTAATTGTGCATAACTACTAATAAGTTGCATATTTGACTACCTAACCTTTACTATAAATTAAAATTAAATCATTAACAAACCAAATTCAGAAAGGAACATAAAACATGTTATCATTACCATTTCAAAATCATTTTGATTGAGACAAACATCATTTTAATCAAGATGAATTAAATTTAAAACAAACAGAGGAATTATTTAAAAAAATAGATGACCAATTATGAAATGAATGTGATAAATCTATATATACACCATATAGATTTAGACAACGAAAATTAAAATCAAAAAAAGGTTTATTAACTTATAAACGACGTATTTGTGTATATTATAACCAAAAAATACAAAAAAATGAATATATTTCATTATTAGATTTTTATCTTGGTGTTAAAAAGTATAGTAAACTTGCTCCTGATGTGATTAAACAAATTTTAAAATATTTTACTGATGGTAAAAGATATCGTGATATTTGCGATACTTTTATAGAAGACTTAATAAGTAATAGTACTGTTTGTAGAAAATTTCAAAAATTTCAATTACCAAAAATTAATATTCCTAAAATACCATTAAAATCAAAACAAACTTTATATATAAATATTGATGATGGACATCGAAAATTTAAGTTTAATGATAACCATAATAGTAAAAATTGTAAAAAATGTTCTATGAGATTAATAGTATTTTGTACTGGCAAAAAGAAAAATGGAAAATTAATTAATAAAAGAGCTGCTTGTAAAATCAGATTAACAAAAACAAAAATTGGTGCAGATAAAACTGCACAATTAATTAAAAAATATGGTAATTTATTTTTTGAAAATTTTGACCAAGCAAATTTAATTGTATGTGGAGACAGTGCAAAATGAATTAGAAAAACAGCTGATATTTTAAATGCTAAATTTATTTTAGATAAATTTCATGCTTTTCATGTTTTATATCTTGGAATTATGGCTGGAAGAAGAAAAGATAAAATTGCTAAATTACATTGTGAATATGCACAAAATTTATTTGCAAAAGGTCAATATGATGAATTAATTGATTTTTTACAATCATTGACTGAAAAATATAAAAAAATAAAAGTTGGTTATTTTATTAATGCAAAAGAAGGAGTACTTAATCAAGCGTTAGTTGAAAATATTGGCTGTTTTACTGAAACTAATATTAAACAAATATTAAAACACATGATTGGTAGCAGAACCTATAATATTGATATGTATACAAAAATGGTTGATTTTAAATGTTATAAAATAAATACGGAAATACAGTTATTATAAAATCAAAATATAAATTAAAAAATACCTAAAAAACCGAAAATAACATAAAACTTATGAAAGGAAACTTTAATAAGAATTTTTGATTTGTAAAAGTAAGTATTATTGTTGACTTATATTTTCTAAGTGCTAAGATTAATATACAATTACATAACTTAGTCTCAATTATTCTCGTCTAACTTTATAATTTTAAGGCAACTAATGAATAATTATCGACAACATCGTTATGCTCCCCTAGTGTGGCTTTTGATCGGGTTTGCACTAGTTACATTTTTATTGTAATTAATTTTTAAATATGATATAAGTTAAATTAGTATTAAGAGTTTATATAAAAATAAAATAACTAAATAAATTTAGCAAATAGTGCAAACCCGATCAAAACAAAACTGACCTGAATTTAGCGAAAAATAAGTAAAATTTAGAATGACATATTTGCAAAAGAGACATTTTGTAGTATGCCATTTTTATTTTTAAAAGAAAGGATTGCTGAGTATGAAAAAATATTAAGTATGCTTGACTTTCGACAATGGCAAGGTTTAAATGAATTTGAGTTACAAGCGATTAGTATAGCCAAACAAGGTGATTGCTTATTTACTATTGGTTCTAATAATCGTAGTTTCTTACACATTAAGGCAAGCGAAACAAAAGCTTCTGCTCGAATGAAAGATAAAAATATGAATAATAAACCAGAAAATAAATTGTTGAATGGTTATAAAACTCATATTGAAAGTGAACATGAAAAAGTTTCAAATTAGGAGGTAAGAAAAATGTATTGAATTAGAGAAATGGCAGAAGAAATAGTGGAAAGAGAAGAACTTGGAGGTAAGACTTTCAAGTTTAAAAAAGATAGAAATAATTATATAAAAGAAATTATGCAAGAAATAAAAATAGAAAAAGAAAGGATAGCCTTTGAAAGAGATAGCGTACCTTGCTATGAATGCCATCAAAAAGTTTTACCTTGAAAAAAATTATACAAATGACAAAAGATATTTATGTTTGTTTTAGTTGTATGCCTAAAATAACTGAGAATTTTATTAAAAAAGTTGAAAAATTACAAAAAGAGGAAAAACAAGAATGATATAAGAACAATGAAACATTTTGGTGAGGAGGAGTTGATTATTGTTCAGTATCTATGCTTTATGATGTACTTGCAGGTAAATATACTACTAAAACATAATTCAACCTTTATGATTATAAGTTGTAACATTTTTTAAAAAACGTATTATTAAAATTAAGATTTTGAATTTAAAAAATAAGGAGAAAAAGTATGAAAAAACTTATTGTAAATGGTTTTGTGTTATCAACACTTTTAACTACAACGCCACAACTTACTACTTTATTAAAAACAAACAATATTGAAAATTTATAAACCAAAGAACAACATAAATCAATAGATTTTGCTTATGTAGAAAAATATTTTGCAACTAAAACTAAAAAAGAAAAACAAGAATTAAAAGAAAATTTAGTGAGTGCTATTGGTTTAAAAAATTGTGTAATAACATTCGATAAAACAAAATTAAATCAAAGAATATGAGATTTAAAAATTTATCAAATCATTACTAGTGATGAATACTTACAAACTTTAAATTGATACTATCAAAAGTAAATTACTAATTTTTGATGCACAAGGCAAAGCATATTTTAATTTCCCATTATTAAAAAATCTGAAAATTGAATAGGGTTTGAGTTGAAACAAAGTGATATTGATTTGGATATTGCAAATTACATTTAAGTGCTAGTGTTGTTGAAGCATTTACTGAAGAAGAACTTTCAGTTACTGAGATTGCAATTATGATTAGTGAAGCATGCCCACCATTAGCACCCGCAACACTTGTAATAGCTGGTGTAATAACAGCAAATGTTCTTCTTATAAAAAATTATGACTATGGTCACGGTGCTTGAATGGGTTTATATGCTATGGCAATTCCTACATTTACATTTGGTAATGATTAAGGTTTTAATTTAACTATGTTTAAAACTTGAAAACTTGATCCATCTTGAAAAAAATAATAAAAACTAGTCTTATTTTTACTTAGTAGGGATTACAACTTTTTGATTTCTCTTTTTTGTTTTAATTACAGGATTGATAAACAAAATAAATATTGACAAAAGTTTTTATTGAAGTTTTATTTTCTGTTTGCAAACACTTTTTATTTCTTATAGTTTGACTGTTTTTGTAATTAATAGTGATAAAAATCAACAACAAAAATACCAATTTTTATGATTATTTTTATTTATAATTGCAATAAATCCTTTTGGTGTCATTAGTATTTTAATGCTAATGAGAAATCAAAAACAATTGTAAGCAAAAAATATCGTTATAAAAATCCAAGAAGAGCCAACCATGGTTAAAAATGAAAAATATTTTTTGTTTTGAGCATTATACAGCTCTATTGGATTTATGATTTTGATTATAACTATTCCACTGTCAATCATAAATTTAATCAATATCAAAAAAAATGAAAAAAATAATTAATTTATGTTAAAGCATTAAAAAAAATGACCTATTTCAGTAGCGACATAACTTTAATGATTACAAGTAAAATTATGTTTTAATTTTCTAATTCAGAACTCTATAACCCAAAATTTTCCGCTCTTTCATGATAAAATACTATTTAGAAATATAAAATAGGTGAGATAGAAATGGCATTTTTAAAACGCATTGAAGCATACGGATTTAAATCATTTGCAGAACCAATCAAAATTGAATTTGATACTAACATAGTAGGGATTGTTGGACCCAATGGTTCTGGTAAATCTAATATTAATGACGCTATTCGTTGAGTCTTAGGTGAGCAATCAGTTAAATCATTACGTGGTGAAAATAGCGAAGATATTATTTTCAATGGTGCCAAAGACAAACAACCACTAAATAGCGCCCAAGTAACACTAGTATTTGATAATACTAGTGGTATTTTTAAAGTTGACTTTAGTGAAGTACAAATTACCCGTAAAGCCTATCGCAATAGTAGTGAAAATGAATATTTCATTAATAAAGCACGCGTGCGCTTAAAAGATGTGCAAGAAGTCGTAATGGGAACTGGTCTTGCTAAAGGTTCACTCGCCATTATTAGTCAAGGTAATGTTTCTAAATTTGCCGATTCAAAACCCGAAGAACGAAGAAACTTATTTGAAGAAGCAGCAGGTGTTTCTAAATATAAAAAACGCAAAGAAGAATCACTGCGTAAACTAGAACGTACTAATGATAACTTAACACGTGTTAGCGATATCATTAGTGAAATTCAACGTAAAATTGAACCACTTGCCAATCAATCTCAAAAAGCTAAAACCTATCTTGAGCTACGTGATACTTTAAAAAAATATGAAATTACTATTATTGTTAAAGATTTAACTCTTTACCAACAGCAATTGTTATCCGCTACTACTAATATAACTAATAACAGTAAACTACAGCAACAACTTAAATTAAAAATCAGTAACAACGAACAACAATTAAAATTATTAAAAAACAAAAGTTATGATTTAGATAAAAATATTAATAGTTTAGAAATGAACTTATCTAACATTAATATTTTATTACAAGTACTAGAACAACAAAAAACCTTAATTCAAACTAAAAATCAACAACAAGACCAATCAGAAGCTACTATCTTAAAAAGTAATATTACCGATTTAATGGCACTAATGGAACAAAAAAACTTATTAATCCACAAAGAACAACTGCAGTTTGATAGGATTAATGAATCCTACAATGATTTAAACATTCAATTGCAAGATTTAATGTTAGGTCAAAACAATCTCCATCAAGGGTTAGGTGATAAAAAAGCACAACTAGAAGTTGCCATCAACTATCAAATTAGTAGTAATCAAAAATATTTAGGTGTTCAAACAATTTTAAATAATAAAGAAAATTTCTCTGGTATCATTGGTATCGTTAGTGATTTAATTACCGTGCCTGAACTTTATACGAATGCTATTATCATGGTACTTGGCAACGCCTTAAAAAATATTGTTACTGCCACAAGTAAAGATGCTACCAAAGCTGTTGCGTTTTTAAAACAAAATCAAGCAGGAATTGCGACATTTTTACCTTTAAACTCTTTACAAGTTCGTACTGCCACAAAAGAAGATGAAATCATTGTGATGAGCAAACCTGGATTTTTAAACTTTGCCCATCATCTTGTTACTACTAATGATACTGCAAATCAATCGATTGTTAATTTCTTATTAGGACGTACTATTGTTTGTGAAACTTTAGAACAAGCACGAGTTATTTCGCAATTAATTGCTGCTAAATACCAATGTGTTACCCTAGATGGCCAACTAATTAAAGCCGGAGGTGCCATTGTTGGAGGTTACCATAAACAACGTAATAATGCTAATATTTTTCAAGAAAAACGGATAATTGAACAACTAAATGATGAAATTAAATCTTTAGAACAGCAATTAGTTAACATTAATGTCCAAACTACTAGTATCCAAAGTGAACTTCACGAATTACAAGACCAAAAAATTACAAGAAAACTAACAATTGATAAACTAATAACTGATAATAATGAATGCAAAAACCGTTGTCAACTATTAACAAGCCAATATCAAAATCTAACCGGTGAAAAACTAGATATTAATAACACCAAATTAACTGATGTTTTTGTTCAATATGAAACAAGCAAATATGAACAAACGCAAACAACCCAACAATTACAAGTTATTCGTAAGCAAAAACATCAGTTACTAGAACAAATGCAAAAATTAGAAAACCAATTATACATTTGAAACCAAGAACATTTTATGACAACTGAACAGTTAAATAAGCAACAACTAGAGCATGTAAAACTAGAAACCAAAATGGAACAACATCTCCTACGTCTAGTTGAAACTTATAATTTAACTTATGAATATGCCAAAGAAAACTATCATGAACCACTTGCTGATGAAACACAAGCAAGAATTTTAGTACAACAATTACGTAATCAAATTGAAGATTTAGGATTTGTTAATATCAATGCGATTGATGAATTCGAAAAAGAAAATGAACGTTATTTGCATTTAAAAACTAAACATGATGAATTGCAAATTGCTTCCAAAGAACTTTTAAAAGCCATTGATGAAATGGATAATGTTATGATGACCCAGTTTGATGAAACAATTAAAGCTATTAACTTAGTTTTACCAGAAACATTTCAAACATTATTTGGGGGAGGGACTTGTAGTTTACGTTATACCTTACCTGATGATATTTTAAACACTGGTGTGGAAGTATTAGCTAATCCACCAGGTAAAAAAATTAGTAATTTAAACTTACTATCAGGTGGTGAGAAATCATTAGTTGCATTAGCTGTATTGTTTGCCATTTTAAAAGTAAAACCATTACCACTAACGATTTTAGATGAAGTCGAAGCACCACTTGATCCTGCTAATTTGGAGCGTTTTGCCCGTTATGTTCGTAGTTTTTCTAAAACTACACAGTTTATTATTGTTACTCATCGTCCTGGAACGATGGAAAATTGTGATGTTTTATATGGAACAACGATGCAAAATCAAGGCATTACAAAAATGGTTGCTATTAAACTAGCTGATGCTAAAACTATTATTGCTAGTGAAAACGAATCAATTAGTACTAATTATGTGGTTTAAATATAATAACTTTATGTTTTTTTACATTTAAAAAATACAAAGTAAGTAATAACTAGTTTACTCCTGTACTAAAAATATTTATTAAATTTTATATGATTCATGCCATCAAAATATGCCTTATTTTACTTATCACGCACGATACCTATTTATTACCTAGTCTTAATCATTACATCAATTTCATATTTTTAATAAAATTAAATACTTTAATCAATACACAGTTTCAAAAAAATATGTATACTATATTTACGTAATTTTACGTTTTACTGATTTAATGTATATATGTTCTTGCTAAAAAAGTTAAAACAAGTATGAAATTTTCCTAGCTATCTTTATTACATAACAATTAACTTGAAGGAAATTAGTTAAGAGATTGTTAAATTACAGCAATTACGTGATAAAATTCTATTTATGAAACGGACTTCTCCCAACATGTACTTGTGGAGGAAACAATGAAATTGAATGAGTTCAATAATACTTTTCAAACTGAAAAACAATGTCTTGCATATATAGCAAGTTTGAAACAAAGCAAATGTATTAGGTGTTCTAGTTTTAATTTGAATACTTCTAATTTAAGAAAAATGAGATGTTTGAAATGTCATCAAACATTCAGTATTCTCACGGGCACTATATTTTCAAAGTCACAAACACCTTTAATATCTTGGTTTTATCTCATCTTTAGATGAATAAACACCAAACATGGAATTCTATCAACTGATGTTGCAAAAGAATTGGGAGTGACCTTGAAAACAGCTTGAAGAATGGGTCATAAATCCGAAGTGCCATTGCTAAACAAGAACCTCAATTCATTGTTGAGGGCATAGTGCAAATGGATGAAATGTATCTTTCACATATGGGTTTTGTTCAACAAGGAAGATCCTTGTTGAACAAAACCTTGATTGTTGGTATTTATGAAAAAACAACCAACAATCTGATTGTGAAAGTATTGAAAAATGCAAACAGTAAAAATCTTTTGCAGTTTGCAATAAACCACATTTCTTCAAAGTGTGATGTACATACTGATTCTTGAAAAGGATATCGCGATTTGAAATCGGTTTTCACTAAGCATGAAACAGTTAACCATCAAGATGGCTATGTTTCAAAAACTGGTGTAAATACCAACCAAATTGAGTCAGTATGAAAACATATACGAAGAACATTTAAAACACATATAAAAGTTGCAAAACATCATATTCATTTATATGCAAAAGAAGCTGCATATAAATTCAATAACATACCTAGTTTTGAAACTGTAATGCTATGTTTAATTTAAAAATGTGGGGAGAAGTCCGTAGATAGGCTTTTCTCAGCATTTATGTGATAAAATTTAAAAATAGTACATAAAGGGAGAAAAGCCTTATGAAATTAATATTAAAAATGAAAAGGACATTATAACAGCATGATAAATAAAAAGATTTTGTACTGCAGCTTCTTATTGATTCCTTTATCTTTAGCCACTCTCTTACTAACATTATTTTTCACTAAAATTTGAATTCCATCATTAGTTGCTATGATTTTTATTAGTGTGCTATTAACAGTTGTCGGTATCTTTAGTTTTTATTTTATTAAAACTAGTTACCAACAATTTGAAAATGAAGATAACATTGGATTTGAAGATAATATTAAACAAAGATATTGAAAACTAGGTTTTATTGGTTTTGTTGCTGATTTTTGTGATACGATTGGTATTGGTTCATTTGCAGTTAGTATTGTGCTATTAAAACTAACCAAACAAGTACGTAATGATAAAAAAAATTATGGGAATTATGAACGTTGTTCATACTATTCCTACCTGTTTAGAAGCGATTATTTTTATTGCTTTAATACAAGTGGCATGGCCAACTTTGGTTTCACTAATTGCAGCAGCAAGTGCTGGTGCTTATGTAGGAGCGATTTTAGCTAATAAAATTAAACTTAATTGATCACAATTATTTATTGGTGGTTTATTATTTGTTGTTTCAATTATTATGTTATTAGGTCAAAAACAAATTGGCATTATGCCCAAAGCAGGAATTGCTGCTGGTCTTAATGTTTGATGAAAATATTTAGTAGGAGTTAGTGTTTTCTTTGTGCTTGGTCTTTTTATGGCCTTAGGAGTAGGGATATATGCCCCGGCAATGGCAACTACATATTTATTAGGTTTAAGTGCCGAATGTGCTTTCCCCATTATGATGGGGTCGGCAGCCTTTTTAATGACCATTGCTGGAAGCCGTTTTATTAAAGATAAAAATTATGAAATTAAACCAGCGCTCTGTTTTTCTTTAGGTGGCTCGCTTGGTGTGATTGTTGCTTACTGTATTGTTTTTCTAGGAATTCAAAATGGTTTAGGTTTAAGTAAAGAGTAATTTATCAATATTTTATTATGATTAGTAATTGGTGTTATTTGATATACATCAGTATCACTAATTAGTACAGCCATTATTAATTTGCGAAAAATTAAGCAGCAACTAATGCTGAAAACTTAAAAAAAACGAATGTTATTACTCATTCGTTTTTTTATTTTACATACTATCTAAGATACAGTCTAAGGTCATACTTTAGTATCAGAACTACTAATACTAAATGTAGTATAACCAAGATTATCTAAAGCCATGGAAAATGCATTACCATTTATAACTCCTTCTTCAGTTTTGATAAGAATAAATTTTAGAATGTTGTGAAGCACTTATTTCACTACTTATTGTACTATTTAGTCAACTAGTATTTCCACCCGTTGCTCATTGAACTTTATCAGTAGATTGAATAAAATTATTCTTTGTTCCAAAATCTCTTGTTTGTTTAGTAACATATTCATATATTTCTTTAATTATTACATCTCTTGCTATAAAATCATTATAAACATCAGAATTAAGAATAACATTAAAATTTTCTATATTCAAACTAGAAGAACGACTATAATTTTTGTTATATTGAAATAAAGCATTCTTACCAACAAATAATTTTTCTAAAATTGCTAGGCTTTCCTTAGTATTACTTGCTCTAGTTGTAGTGTTACTAGTTATATAGTAAGGAAGTGACAATGTTTTAATTTCCAAACCACTAATTTTTCAATTCCTTGTTTGATATTCTCCAATTACAAAGACATTATTTGTATTAGGAATCGGTACATTGTTTTTAGTTTTTCAAATGTCTAATTGCTTAACAAAATTGTTTTCACGAGCAACAATAATTGGATTTCAGGCGTTATTAAAATCTACAGAATTTTTAACAAAACTCTGTGAACTAGGTAAAGTTAAAGGAAAATAATCATTTGGATCAGTTTGAAGAGTTCCTGTACGAGAACCAGCAATACTCATATAATTATAATCATTAATTGGTCTCTCTATTGTTGACGTATCAATTGTTAGATTAGAAATACTAATTTTTCCTTACAAATCAACATTAATTTTTTGTAAAACATCATTTTTTTGATTAACAAAACTATCATTTCATTGTGGATAATCAAGATTAACAAATTTAATAACCTTAAGTTTTTCTTCAATACCAACAGTAACAGCAGTAACCACTTTATTTAAATCAGAACCATCATTTGCAAAATACATATCGTATGTTTTATTAATAGGAGTTGTATTTATCTTTTCATTTTCATCTAAACACGTAAAATCTAACTGCAAGTTAGCAGTAAGATGATATCAATCAGTAACGCCATATTGTTTTTCAACATCAAAATCTTTTAAACCAAAATCACTAGTCTTTCATTCAAATTTTTTGTTAGTTAAGATTGTATCTAAATCATTAGTATTGATTTTTAAAATATCATTGGGATTAATGCCATTAAACAATGGTTTTAATTCTGGATATTCATTTACTAAATCATTACTGATTTTAAGAACTTGTGTTTTTAAAACTTCTAAAAACCCATCAATTGTTTCTTTACTATCGGTTTTCGTAATGTCTTTATCTACTTTTTGACCAATACTGTCTAAATATGTCATAATAGCAGAACCGCTTGTGACATCACCTTCTCTTCGCAAATTTAATCCATCATTAACCAATTTAGCAAACTCAATTTGAATTTTTTCTTTGGCAGTTTGTGCTAGTGTTAAATAATCAGTCTCATTAGTATCTGAAGCGGGGTTGGAAGTACCGCCACAAGCTATCACATTTAGTGGTACTGGTACTGTCAGGGTTAAAACTATTAATAAAGATAATAGTTTTCTCATAAATTACTACCTCCCTTGTGTATTTTATATAAAGCACCACTTATTAGTTATGTATTCCATATATGATAAAAGAGTTATGCCCTCCCTAAAACATGTCAACTAAAGTATCTAAATTAATAACAAAATTGAGGATGGAAAGTTTTATTTCTACCCTCAATTCATAGAAATTATTATTTAGTTAGGTTAAATTATTCTTCAAAAATATATGTTAACCCCTTAAAACTATTACCTAAATTAACATCATCAGTCTTAACACCTTTGATATTAATTTCAATATAATCATAATCTTTACCAGCAAAGTTTTTATGACCTGTAAGCGCAATGACATCGTTATCATGTAATGTTGCTTCAAAATTAAAGAAAGTTAAACCATCCATATCATCTAAACCAAAACATTGGAAGATTGGATATAAAACATTACCAAGATATGCTATTTTAGTTTTTTCATCACCTTTAGCAGTTTGAAAAGCATTCCAAAAGTCTGAAGCTTTACCTAATTCACCAGAATCACTAGTTTTAAAAGTATTAGGCTTGTCAGGAATTTGCTGTTTAAACTTGGCACCATAACCAATTAAAATATCGTAAAAACTTTTAGTTTCTGAATTCTTTTCCTTTTTATTTAACGTAAAATGTTTTTTGTTAATTTTTTGAGAATCTGTATATGGGTCTAATGCTTTGTCAACAAAACTTTGTATATCAGTAAAATTAGTGACAAAATTACAAGTTTTTTTAATATTAGGGGTATCATAAACTGATAATTCTAGTTTAATTGTCGTAGTAGCATTAATAGTATCATCAATATTGGTAATCTTATAAAGCAATATACTATAGTCTTCAGTGGCATTATGAAGTAAAGTTTCAATTCTCTTAATAATATCATCTTTAAAATCGCGAACTTTTTGAGTTTCATTTTTATTATAGAAAAAAGTAGTAAACTTAACATCACTATTTGTACCAATTAAATTAGCAGCATCACTTAATCGTTGATTTCAATCAACTGGTGGCGATTTTTGAAATAATTCACAAGCAGTAAGATTAATAGTTGTAATAGTTGTTAGCGTCATAACGCTCATTATTTGTAAAAGTTTTTTCATAATTGGTTCCTCTAAATGAAAGTAGTTAAAAGTTATTTGCTAATAATACTCACACTTCTTTTTGTTTTAATAATTCGGGCTTTTATTTATTCCATTTCATTAGCATCACTTAACTCATAAAATAAATGATAATAAATGTACCGTACTTCACTTGTTCTAATATTTTGTGTTTCAATAAAATTTAAGAATTTATAAATTTCAGTTATTAACATTAAGACTTCTTTTTTTTCACTAGTAACAAGTACTTTGGATTTAATTTTATTTCGAATAACAAGTGGGGCTTCTTTTATAAATAAGTAATCATATACTACTCTTGTCGAATCTCAATTATAAAATATCGGACTTCTCCCCACATGTACTTGTGGAGGAAACAATGAAATTGAATGAGTTCAATAATACTTTTCAAACTGAAAAACAATGTCTTGCATATATAGCAAGTTTGAAACAAAGCAAATGTATTAGGTGTTCTAGTTTTAATTTGAATACTTCTAATTTAAGAAAAATGAGATGTTTGAAATGTCATCAAACATTCAGTATTCTCACGGGCACTATATTTTCAAAGTCACAAACACCTTTAATATCTTGGTTTTATCTCATCTTTAGATGAATAAACACCAAACATGGAATTCCATCAACTGATGTTGCAAAAGAATTGGGAGTGACCTTGAAAACAGCTTGAAGAATGGGTCATAAAATCCGAAGTGCCATTGCTAAACAAGAACCTCAATTCATTGTTGAGGGCATAGTGCAAATGGATGAAATGTATCTTTCACATATGGGTTTTAAAAAACAAGGAAGATCCTTGTTGAACAAAACCTTGATTGTTGGTATTTATGAAAAAACAACCAACAATCTGATTGTGAAAGTATTGAAAAACGCAAACAGTAAAAATCTTTTGCAGTTTGCAATAAACCACATTTCTTCAAAGTGTGATGTACATACTGATTCTTGAAAAGGATATCGCGATTTGAAATCGGTTTTCACTAAGCATGAAACAGTTAACCCTCAAGATGGCTATGTTTCAAAAACTGGTGTAAATACCAACCAAATTGAGTCAGTATGAAAACATATACGAAGAACATTTAAACACATATCAAAGTTGCAAAACATCATATTCATTTATATGCAAAAGAAGCTGCATATAAATTCAATAACATACCTAGTTTTGAAACTGTAATGCTATGTTTGATTTAAAAATGTGGGGAGAAGTCCGTAGATAGGCTTTTCTCAGCATTTATGTGATAAAATTTAAAAATAGTACATAAAGGGAGAAAAGCCTAAAATATTTTAAAGTCGTCAACTTTATCACTAACATTATTAATGTTATGTAAAATCTTTTTGACATCATTTTTAACTAGGCTTTGAACAAAAACTGCTAAAATTAATGCTAATGAACTAGCAGGAATAAAATATTTTAAAACTTGGTCAATATTAGTTTGACCATTAGTAAGTTTTAAGATTAGATTTTTAACAATTAAATATAAAACTTCAATGCCTAAAATAAAGAATAATGAACGTTTTTGTGAATCTTTTCATCAAGGATTACCTAAAATTTGATTTTTTTCACCAACAATCTTTTCTAATATTAAATAAATAATAAGATAAAAAAATCAGTAAATTAACACTAATGCCGTATTAAAAACATTAGTAAAACAGAAAATATAAGTAATATTCTTAGCAACATTTAACACTAATAATGTTTTAAAGATAAAGAAATTGTTTTCAAAATTAGAAATCACTTCGTATTTAGTTTCAACATATTTTTTAAATCAACATTTGATTTGAATTAAAATTAACGCGCTAGCAGCAACATAACTACCTAAAATAGCAATATATAAATACGTCTTTAAAGTGGTAATAACATCATCAGTAATTTTAGCATTATTGAAAAAATCCATAAGTAAAATTTTACTAAAAACTTTACTGTCGCTTTCTCATAATATCGCAGTTATCATTAAAGCAATTGTAAAAATTAATCATAAAATAGTTTGTATTAAATATTTATTGTTAAATCATCTTCAACTAGATTTTAATAACTGATATTTTGTCATAGTTATCATCTACCTTATTTTTTATTATACATTTATATTATATGATAATTACTAAAATTATGATAAATTATCACTTCAGGTTTGCGCAATAGTTAAATTACAAACATCTTCACTAATAATAGTTAATAAATTGTTAATAAATTTTTCATAGTTACTACCACTAGGTAAATTCATAATTTTACCTTTTGTATAACGATAGGGGTCTTTACCTAAATTATATTTTCAATTTAAAGTTAATTGTTGATTTTCAATATGGATAATTGGTAAATTTTGTTGGTTTAAACTAGCAGCAAATTGATTAAGTGCATCTATTACTCGTGGCTCTAATAATAATCGTAATTTGATTTGGTCATTACATTTAACTTCAAACAAGTTTTCAAACAAATTTGATTCTAGTTGAACTTGTTTTTTAATATGGAATTTTTTAGAAAATAAATTACGTGGTGTTAAAGTCATGATTAAATTATTGTTTTTAATGTAAGTTGTATAATAAACAAATCTTGTATAGTAACAAGTGTTTTTACTAGTTGTTATTAGTTCACCAACAATATTATAAGTTTTATCATAGTCTGATACTACTTTTTGATTAATAATGCTACCATAATTAAAAGGTTGGTTACTAATCGTGCCAATCATAACATTTTCACAATAGTTAAAATAATAAGGTGCTTCATCCAATGGTAAATTGCCTTGAGGAGCAATTTCTCAAACATCAGTAATTTTTTCTAACGTAACAATGCTATTATTATCTTTAACTACTCATTGATAATACTTTTGAATAGGTAGATTTTGAATGGTAGTATCAAGAATTTTATTTTTTAAAACAATGGTTTGAATTATTAAAAAGATAGCAGAAAGTAAAATAATAATGCTAATAATAGTCATTGGTTTTTTAATAAATTGACTTTGAAAAGTAATGATGAGAAAAACAATGCCAATAATGGCTATGGTAGTAACAATAATTCATAAACTAAGTCATCAACGCTTAGTTATTAATTTAATTCATCAATGATTGTTACTATTTTCATATTCTTCATGAATACTACTAGTAATAGCGTTTGCTACTTGGGGTGATAAATTATGTTTCATAATTATTCCTTTAATTAAACTTTGTTCTATAGAAACAAAAAAAACTAACTTATAAGAATAAAACCTATAGGAAGCTTAAAGTGCCAATATAAAACTAATCGTATTATACCATAAATGTTAGGTAATTTGTCAATCTCTACGATAAAGATGATTAAATTTAATGAACGTAGTAATTATTAATTATTTGGCAATTACTAATTGCATCTCAAAAATTATTATTTTTAGATATTATTTTTAAAACCAAAATAAATGTTATAAATAAAATTGTTACATATAATAAAGTTGGACTTATAATTAAACATAAAATTACTCCAATTTGTAATTGAACAAAATTATAATAGTTTTCTTTATCATTTAAAACATAACATATATATTTTACAGAATGACCTATTATAAAACTTATTCCAAGGTGTGACAAAGTAGCAAATCCATTAATACGTTTTGGAGAACTTTTATCATCATCTTTAAAATCACTAAATCCAATTAAATATATTCCTATAATTGTAATTAAAACTATTAAAGTTAACATTATTACAGTTAATAACTGTAATAATTTAATTTTTTTCATTAACAATATCCTTTCTTTTTTTAATTATAAAAACCTATTAACTTTAAAATTAAAATTGGCCTTAAGTAAAACTTATTATATTTATTAGGCTTTTCTCCCTTTATGTACTATTTTTAAATTTTATCACATAAATGCTGAGAAAAGCCTATCTACGGACTTCTCCCCACATTTTTAAATCAAACATAGCATTACAGTTTCAAAACTAGGTATGTTATTGAATTTATATGCAGCTTCTTTTGCATATAAATGAATATGATGTTTTGCAACTTTGATATGTGTTTAAATGTTCTTCGTATATGTTTTCATACTGACTCAATTTGGTTGGTATTTACACCAGTTTTTGAAACATAGCCATCTTGATGGTTAACTGTTTCATGCTTAGTGAAAACCGATTTCAAATCGCGATATCCTTTTCAAGAATCAGTATGTACATCACACTTTGAAGAAATGTGGTTTATTGCAAACTGCAAAAGATTTTTACTGTTTGCGTTTTTCAATACTTTCACAATCAGATTGTTGGTTGTTTTTTCATAAATACCAACAATCAAGGTTTTGTTCAACAAGGATCTTCCTTGTTTTTTAAAACCCATATGTGAAAGATACATTTCATCCATTTGCACTATGCCCTCAACAATGAATTGAGGTTCTTGTTTAGCAATGGCACTTCGGATTTTATGACCCATTCTTCAAGCTGTTTTCAAGGTCACTCCCAATGCTTTTGCAACATCAGTTGATGGAATTCCATGTTTGGTGTTTATTCATCTAAAGATGAGATAAAACCAAGATATTAAAGGTGTTTGTGACTTTGAAAATATAGTGCCCGTGAGAATACTGAATGTTTGATGACATTTCAAACATCTCATTTTTCTTAAATTAGAAGTATTCAAATTAAAACTAGAACACCTAATACATTTGCTTTGTTTCAAACTTGCTATATATGCAAGTATGCAAGACATTGTTTTTCAGTTTGAAAAGTATTATTGAACTCATTCAATTTCATTGTTTCCTCCACAAGTACATGTGGGGAGAAGTCCGATTTATTATTAAAGATTAATGAATTTTGAATATTTTTCAATACTTTTTTATAAAAAAAAGTTTAATTTTCTAAAAAAAGTAGGTGTTTTAAGTTTAATTTTCATAGAATTTTATAAAATATCTTTGAGTTATTCCGTTAAAGAAAAAATGACTTTAAGTTAACATCATAAAAAAATAGAATCAAAATTAAATAATAAATACCAAGTTTGAAAAATAACGATAGGTACTTAAGTTTAAAGTTATGATATCTGAGTTTTATTACTAATATTTTTCGAATTAAGGTATAATTTATTATAATATGTTTGTATAAGTAAATATTATTAGTACAGAAAGAAGGGTACAGATGTCTTCATCAGAAAATGATTTTTGTGTCATTGGTTTAGGAAAATTTGGTATTTCGGTTGTTAGAACGTTAGAAGATTTAGGCAAAGTTACTTTGGCCATAGATAAAAGAGAAGAACGCTGTCAATTAGTTTCCTCTATTGCTTCTGAAACTTTAATTTTAGATTCCACTAATCGAGGAGCCTTAGAAGATGCTGGTATTCATAAAATTCAAAATATTATTATTGCTGTGGGATCTGATTTAGCAGCATCAATTGTTACTGCTGTTCATGTTTTAGCCATTCATCGCGAAAATAATACTTTAAATCGTCTTAATTTAGTAGCCAAAGCTGTTGATAGTACTCACCAATTAATTTTAGAAGCCATTGGTATTACTAATATTATTTTATCAGAAACAGAAGCAGGAAAAAAAGCTGCTTATCGTGCTATTTGAAAGTTAGGTGTTGATTTAACAACGGTTGATGATAAATATTCAATTGCTAGTGTGATTGTTAAAAATATGATATTTACTAACAAAAAATTGGAAACGTTACGTATTCCTACTAATTATAAAATTAACTTAGTAGCTATTAAACGTGCTGGTAAAGTTATCATCCCTAGTAGAAATGAAATATTAATGTTAAATGATGAGCTATTATTCATTAGTTCTAATGATAATATTAACAATGTTTATAATGATTTTTCAATTAATAATAGTACTAAAGTACCTGAACGATTGGTTACTAAAGTGCAAGAGAAGAAGTTACCATTTTGAAAAAGATGAGGTAAAAAAAAGAAAAAAAGATTTAGTAAAAGTAATGGTTCTAATATTAAAAAAATGTCTAGTGCTAAATCTAAAATTAAAAAAGATAAGTAGTTACTTATCTTTTTTAATGATGATAAAAGTAATATAAAAAGTGATACAATTTATTTTAAACATTCTTTATAGTTGTTTTTTATTAATTGTGAATTGTAAAAGTGTTTTTGATAATCTAATTAGTTATTTTTTTTATTTTCGCACTTGGGATTACAATTTGGGATTATTTCATATTAATACTTTTGCCTAAAGAACCATAGTCGATAAAGAAACTAAGAATTTTCTTTTTTAGTGCATGAATACAATTAGCTAACATTGTTTGATAAGTATTTTCATCAATAATACGATAAGGATTATTGACTATTTCTTGACGTAATTTTTCTGCAAAAATTAGTTGTAGTTCGCTATTAATATTTACTTGACAAATTCCTAATTTAATAGCTTTTAACACTTGATTTTTTGGAATACCAGAACCACCATGTAGTACTAATGGCTTGTTGCAATTCTGAGCAATTTGTTGTAATAAATCAAAATTTAAACTTTTTCAATCTTTAGGATAAAAACCATGAAAATTATTAACGGACTTCTCCCCACATGTACTTGTGGAGGAAACAATGAAATTGAATGAGTTCAATAATACTTTTCAAACTGAAAAACAATGTCTTGCATATATAGCAAGTTTGAAACAAAGCAAATGTATTAGGTGTTCTAGTTTTAATTTGAATACTTCTAATTTAAGAAAAATGAGATGTTTGAAATGTCATCAAACATTCAGTATTCTCACGGGCACTATATTTTCAAAGTCACAAACACCTTTAATATCTTGGTTTTATCTCATCTTTAGATGAATAAACACCAAACATGGAATTCCATCAACTGATGTTGCAAAAGCATTGGGAGTGACCTTGAAAACAGCTTGAAGAATGGGTCATAAAATCCGAAGTGCCATTGCTAAACAAGAACCTCAATTCATTGTTGAGGGCATAGTGCAAATGGATGAAATGTATCTTTCACATATGGGTTTTAAAAAACAAGGAAGATCCTTGTTGAACAAAACCTTGATTGTTGGTATTTATGAAAAAACAACCAACAATCTGATTGTGAAAGTATTGAAAAACGCAAACAGTAAAAATCTTTTGCAGTTTGCAATAAACCACATTTCTTCAAAGTGTGATGTACATAATGATTCTTGAAAAGGATATCACGATTTGAAATCGGTTTTCACTAAGCATGAAACAGTTAACCATCAAGATGGCTATGTTTCAAAAACTGGTGTAAATACCAACCAAATTGAGTCAGTATGAAAACATATACGAAGAACATTTAAAACACATATCAAAGTTGCAAAACATCATATTCATTTATATGCAAAAGAAGCTGCATATAAATTCAATAACATACCTAGTTTTGAAACTGTAATGCTATGTTTAATTTAAAAATGTGGGGAGAAGTCCGTAGATAGGCTTTTCTCAGCATTTATGTGATAAAATTTAAAATAGTACATAAAGGGAGAAAAGCCATTTAAAAATAGTAAATAAAGGGAGAAAAGCCTAAAATATTTAAAGGAACTAATTCAGTCATTATCTATTTCTCCTAATTATCACTTTAATCATACCATAATATTAATGTTTTTTTGGAGCATAAGATTAGGTAGTAAGCAATAGGTATTTTATATTTATTATTTTCCCAATAATATATAGGTTGATGATAAATTAAATAAAACTTTTTGTCCATTTATTTACCTGAGTTATAATAAAAATTGTATTACATAAATGTGATCTTGTCAAGTAAAGTTGGATTAATGATAGAGTAAATATCGCCTGGTATTTTTCTCCTTGTCAATCTTTCTAAATACTTTTCCCTAGATTAAGTAAGACTTTATTTTCCTAAAAGTTTTAGTTCTTTCCTTCATCTCTTAATACTGCTTCTATCAACACATTGCTTTTATGGTTTATAGTTATCAAGTAATTTTTTTAAGATTTCTTGTGCAATTTGCGGATTTGCACTACCTTTAGTAATTTTCATTAATTGTCCCATAAAAAATTTCATAACTCGTTCTGGTTTATCTTCATACAAAATCGTAGTACTTTCATATTCTGTTAGTAGTGGCAATAAAATGTCAGTTAAAACTTGTCCATCACTAATTAGACTCATACCTAATGTTTTAATTAAGACATTAGGAGATTTTTCATTATTAGTCATAATAATAGTTAACAACTCTTTACTTTGTTTATCATTAATTTTTTGATCATTAATCAACACAACTAATTCTGCTAAATTGCCAGGAGTTAATTTAGTATTTTCAATATTAATGTTATTACTATTAAAATAGGCTTGCACTAAGCCTAATAAGCATTTAACAGTTGGGATTGGTAAATTATTTATTTTAACAGTTTCTTCGAATATATTTAAGATTTCTATTTTATCAAGTAGGATATTAATATCAGCTTTATTTAACTTATATTGTTTTTCTAAACGTTCTTCTAAAGCTTTTGGTAGTTCAGGTAAATTCTTAATAATTGTTTTCACTCATTTTTCGTCTAATTGAATGGGAAAAATATTAGGTTCAGGAAAGTATTTATAATCAATATTATTTTCTTTACTACGCATTAAAATCGTTTTACCATTTTTTTCATCAAATCTTCTCGTTTCTAGCAATACTTTTTGTTTGTTATCTAAAATTTGACTTTGACGAATAATTTCATCGTTAATTGCTAAAGTAATATTATTAGTTGAATTTAAATTTTTAATTTCTACTTTCGTCCCCAGAACTTCACTACCTGCTGCTTTTAAGGAAATATTTATATCGCAACGTAGTGAACCTTCATTCATTTTCGCATCACTAACTTTAAGATGAATTAGTAATTGACGTAAGGCATTAATGTAAGCTACGACTTGATTGCTAGTAGTAAAAACCGGTTTCGTAACAATTTCCAATAAGGGAATGCCAGCACGATTATAATCTAACAAAGTTTCGCCATGGTGATGAATTTGTTTAGCAGTATCTTCTTCAATGTGCAAACGTTCAAATTCAACCGTAAATGGTTGCTCATCAACTAAAATTTTTAAATAACCATTGCGACCAATGGGATGATAAAATTGTGTAATTTGATAACCTTTAGGTAAATCAGGATAAAAATAACTTTTACGATCAAAACGAACAAGTGTATCAATATTCATGTTTAAGCCACTACAAGTTTGAACAGCACTAACAATGACTGCTTGATTAATAGCAGGTAACGTGCCAGGAAATCCACAATCAATCGCACTAGTTTGACTATTTGGTTTTTCACCAAAAGTATTAGGTGCACTAGAAAAACATTTAGTTTTAGTTTTTAATTCACAATGGATTTCAATACCCATCACAACATCATAATTATTCATTTTCATCACCTAACATTTTATTATTAAAATTAATATAGTTACTTAAAAATTGCGCAATATCAAGTACTGTTTGGTCATTAAAGGGAGTTGCATTAATATTAATACCAATTGGTAAATTATTAACAGTGGTTAGTGGAATGGTAATACTTGGACCACCATTTAGATTAGATAACAATAATAAGTCCTCTAAGTAGTCGTGTTTGCTACTAATGACTTTTTTTTGTTCTAGGACGTCTTTAATTGTTGGTGCACTAGTAACTGTCGGCATAACGATAAAGGCATCATATTTTTTAAAGATTTGGGTTAATGCTTCAACGACCAATCTTCTTACTTTTTTGGCTTTGTTAAACAATTCTTCTTGATAATTTGCCGACAATGCATAAGCACCAATAATATAACGTCTTTTAACCATATCACCAAAACCAGCAGTACGTGAATTTGTCATTACTTGTGAATAATCGTTTCCTGCTATTCGTTCTCCAAAGTTAATTCCTGTTAAATTAGCATGACAACTTGTTGCTTCAGCAAAGGAAATAATCATGTAAACTGGCAATAGTGCTTGTAGTAATTGTTCATCAAAATTAATTTTATGAATTTTAGCACCATCGGTAACTAAACTGTTAACTGCATCATCAAATGCTTGTTTTATGTCAGGCGTTCATTGATAACTGTCATAATTTAAAATCGCAATATTTTTATCTTGTATGTTTGTATTTAAGTTTTTAACGTAATCTTTTTGCGTACTATGAACACTAGTAAAGTCTTCACTATCATGGTGGACAAGATTATCTAAAACAATGGCTACATCTTCAACATGATTGGTAAAGACACCAACGGTATCTAAACTAGGAGCATAGGGAAAAACACCATTGCGAGAAATTAACCCATAAGTTGGTTTAAAACCAATAATACCACAATAAGCAGCAGGTTTGCGTATCGAATCACCAGTATCAGTTCCTAATGCAAAGGGAACGATACCAGCAGCAACAAGCGCTGCTGAACCACTAGAACTACCACCCGTAATGTGTTTCGGATTTCAAGGGTTAAGAACGTGTCCTGTCGCTGCATATAGGCCATCACCACCCATTCCTAATTCATCTAACGCAGTTTTGGCAATATTAATGGCACTGGCTTTAGTTAAATATTTATTAACAGTACTATCATAATTGGGGGTGAAATTAGCAAGGATTTTTGAAGAACCAGTGGTTAAACTATCAATGGTAGCAATATTATCTTTCATAACAAATGGGATTCCCATTAGTAAATTGCTATTATCCATGGGTGTTTGGCTTATTAATTTAGCATGTTTAATGGCTTTTGGTGCTAAAGAAGTAACAACACCATTTAAATGCTTTCATTCTTCTAAACGTTTATAAACTGACGTTACAAGTTGTATTGGTGTTATAATTTCACTCATTAACATTTCATGTAGTTGGCGGATTGACAATTGGTGGTAATTAATTTTCATAGTTAATCACCTGATTAATAGCAATATAATCATTACTTACTTGGGGAGCAATTGCTAATACTGCTTTACTAGCAAGTGGAATTCCAACAATATCAGGACGTAAATATGAATTAACAATTGATAGTGGATAGTCTAAAGGTTCAATATTACCCGTATCTATTTCTGTGACTATTTTCATTTGTTCTTTAATGGCTTTAAATTCTAATAATAAATTGGCACATTGTTCATCACTAATTTCAAACATTAGTTCTTGGGCAAGGTTATGGATCATCTCAGTGGTTAGGTCTGTTGCTTTAACCATTTTTTGACACCTCTTTCAATATGATTTGTAATTGTTCTTCATTAATAATTTTAACATTAAGTTTCTGTGCTTGTGTTAATTTATTACCAGGATTTTTACCAACAATTAAATAACTAGTGTTATTACTAATAGTATTAGTAATTTTAGCACCATAATTATCTAGTAAAGTAACAAATTCATTGCGACTTTTTGATAAGGTACCAGTTAAAACAAAAGTTTTACCAGCAAGCAGTTGCGAATGTTGTTTTCCTAAGTAGTAAAAGTTGAGATTTAAAGCTTGTAAATTATTAATTAATTGAATGTTGATCGGATTTGCAAAATAATCAATTAAACTAGTAGCAATGATTGTCCCAATGTCATTGGTACTTGCTAAGTCAGCATAAGATGCTTGCATAATATTTTCTAAAGTTAAATATTTTTTTGCTAAAACAACTGCAGTTTTTTGACCAACATGACGAATCCCTAAACTAAATAACAAGCGTTCTAAGGAATTTTGTTTGGAATTAAGAATATTAGTTGCTAGATTAGTAAATGATTTTTCACCGAAACGTGCTAATGATAAAATTTCTTGTCTTAAATTAACTAATTTATAAATATCACTAATAGTTTTAATTCATTTTAGTTCTAAAAAACGTTGTAAAATTTTTTCATTCAAACCCATAATATCCATAGCATCACGACTACAAAAATGGATTAATGATTTTAAAATCCGTTCTTTACAGTCACTATTAATGCAAAATTGGTCAACTTCGGGTGGTACTTGTTCTAAAACACTATGGCAATCAGGACAATTAGTAGCTTTGGTAAAAACAATACTTTTCGTTGTTCGTTGTTCAATAAGAGCAGCAATGACTTCGGGAATGATATCACCAGCTTTTTTAACGGTTACTAAGTCATTAATGCGTAAGTCACGAGTGGTAATGTAATCGCTATTATGTAAAGTAGCAAAGGTAACAGTTGTTCCAGCAATCAGAACTGGTTCTAGTTTAGCATTGTAAGTAATTTTACCAGTTCTACCGACAGTTGGAAAAATATCTAATAATTTCGTGACACTAGTTACAGCAGGAAATTTGTAAGCAATTGCTCACTTAGGTGCTTTATTAGTACGTCCTAATAAATCATAACTACTCAAATCATTAAGTTTAATGACAATTCCGTCAATTTCATAGGGCAAATTAATTCTTAATTGTTCAAATTTTTGGACATATGTTCACACTTCATCAATATTGCTACATAGTTGATACTGGTCATTGACGTTAAAACCATATGTTTGTAAAGTTTGTAATGCTTGGTGGTGAGTTTTAATATTATCATTAGCAGCATTAACATAGTAATAAAGAAAGGCATTCAGATTACGAGAATTAACAATAGTAGTATCTAACTGACGAATAGTGCCAGCAGCAGCATTGCGTGGATTAGCAAATAGTGGTTGGTTTTGTTGTTGTTGACTAGTATTAATTCGTTTAAATTCTTCTTTACTTAAATAAACTTCGCCGCGAACTTCTAAATTAATGTTAGTAGGAAGAGTATGGGGAATATTATGGATTGTTAGGATGTTATTAGTAATGTCTTCACCAGATGTGCCGTCACCACGAGTAGCACCGGTTTTAAGTTTACCATTAATATATGTAACAGCAATGGAAAGGCCATCAATTTTCAATTCACAAACGTATTGGATTTTGTTTTGTGATAAAGTTTTTTTAATTTTTTGGTCAAATTTTATTAAGTCTTGGTAATTAAAAGCATTGGCTAAACTAAGCATCGGTGTTTGATGAATAATTTTAGGTAATGTTGAATTAGTTTTACCACCAACGGTTTGGGTTGGTGAGTCAGTAGTTAAAAATTGGGGGTATTGGGTTTCTAGGTTTACTAATCGTTTATAAGTACTATCATAAATGTCATCAGTGACAGTAGGGGTATCTAAAACATTGTATTCATAGTTTCATTGTTTGATTAGTGTTTTTAGTGTTAGGATTTCTTGTTTGATATCTTTGGTATTATTAGTCATGTTTTAGTCACTCCTGGTCTCTTTTGTCTAGTTTAATTATAAAGTAAATAGTTAGAAATGACTATTTGTTAGTATTAAATAATTTAGTAATTAATTTAAACAATATGTTGTTATTATTAAAATATAATTTAATAAAAGTTCATTCCTAATATAGATATTTTTCTGTATTGGGTTTTTATTTTTGTTAAATTAATATTTTAAATAAAGAGAGATGGTAAAAAATATGCCTTTGGACAGTAATACAAATTTATATGAAAATGAAACGATTAAAAAAATAGAAGAATTATCACAAACAGAAATTAACAATATTAAAGATGTTAAATTAGTATTTAAATACTAGTGGTAATGGTTCATTGTTTATTGCAGAGTGGAAGAACATCTTTTAGTCTTTGCTCTTAAATATAATGCAAAGCAATTTGTAAACAATAACCGTTTCGATAATGATATCATAGATTTTTTTAATTGATAAACTTGATAGCGATTCATTAAGCATTACTGATTCTCAAAAAAGAAATCTTTTACATATAGCAACAATTTTAGGTAATTTGGAAGCTGTGAAAAAACTAACCATAAAATTTAAAGATTCTTTATTAATAAATGCTCTAGATTGTCATGGAGTAGTACCTGAAGCAACAAAATTTTGAATAGGTAAATTTTTTGATTTTAATTACTTATTAAATAATGTTCTCAATTACAATACTAATATTATAGATACTAAAACAAATATAGCTAAAGTTTTAGTTAAAAACTATGAAGAAATTGCAAAACATTTACTTTCTATTTTAACACGTGAACAAATTAATTCTAAAGACAACGAAGGAGATAGTCCAATACACGAATGTGTAGTTAGATCTAATGTTAAAATATTAAATCGGACTTCTCCCCACATGTACTTGTGGAGAGAAGTCCGATTTTTTATTTAGTTATGTAATAATTAATTACTTTCATAAAGTACAGATTTATCAAAATAATTAATTATAATTGTTTAACAATTAAAAATGAGAGTATTATCTCTCATTTAAGTTCTTATTAATCTAACCATTAACTTGATACGCCCAATTTTGATGTTCTTTTAAACTATACAATTCTTCATCACAAGCAAAGATAAAATTGATAATCATAATTACAGGCATAAGGAAATGTAAAAACTACGGTTTTAAATCAAGGATAAATATCAGTTCCATATTTACTACGTTCTTGTGAGTTAGTAGCAATTCCTCCCCAAAACACTAACATAGTAATAGTAATATAAACAGTAATTCTTAATAAAGTATAAAAACGTGGTTTAGAATGAGGTTTAAATCTACTTTCAAACAGAAAAGCAAATAAATAAATAAATAATAACTAAGTAATTAGTTTGCGTTGTAAAATACGCATAGTATATAGATAATCGTTCAGTTGCTTTAGGTACTTCTGAATTTTCAAAAGTACTAGGATAATCAATAGTAATAATTAAATCAAAAATTAAAAATAGTGTTATGATAATTAAACCAAGCAAACGTAAACTAAATTTGCGTCGATTTTTCTTTCTTAACCATTCTTCATCATCAAAATATTTTTTATTCATTATTAACCACTCATTTCTTGAAAAATTATGATTTTATATAGTCTTATTAATGTAGTTATTATATACATTATAACGCATTTTGATTTATGATTTTTATTTTTAAATTTTTTAAAATTCTTTATATTAATAAGATATAATTCATAAGGAAAGGTGAGATAAATGAAAAATACATTAATAAAAATTCAAAAAAAATTATTACATATTCCTTTAGCACTTACTGCTGTGGCTTTAGGGTTAACAACTTTAGGCATTGCCTTTACACAATATAATAAAGCAACAGTTGGAAATCTCCCTGGTATTAGTTTCGATGGTGATTGAGTTCAATACGTGACCATTGCCCTAGCTAGTTTTTTCTTATTCTTATGTTTATTAAAAGTACTAAGTAATCCCCAATGATTTTGAAAAGAAATGAAGAGTGGTAGTGCAAGTTCACACCTACCAGTCCTATTCATGATTACGATGGCCATTGGTGAATTTGTGATTGGTAAAGTGACTATTTATGGTGGTTTATTTTACTTTGGAATTACGCTATGATATATTGGTTTAATTTGTCAACTAGTTTATTTAGTGTGATGATTAGTGACAAGAGCAATGTGATTTGACATTAAAGATGTTGATGGAGCATGATATGTACCAGTAGTAGGAATTCCTGTTGCTTGTGCTATTTTACCAGGGCAACTTGGTGGTGCTAATTATGTTACTTTATTACAAGCGTTATGATACTTTAGTTTTGTTGGATTTATTATTTTAACTTGTTTAATTTTATATCGTTACTTATTTGTGACACCAATCCATACTACTGAACTACCAGCAATTGGGATTATAGCAGCTCCTGCCAGTTTATTGTTAGTTACTTATTTTTTTGACTTTAGTGGGACAAAAAATGAAAATCATGTATTTATGTTTTTATTAGCAGGAATTGCTATTACATTTACTTTTATTGCTTATATTAGTATGATTAAAGTTTTTGCTACTAAATTTAATACTGGTTTTGCTGCTTATTCATTTCCATTAGCGATTGGCGTGGTAGCACGAATTGTTTTTGCATCATGATTTGCTGCTAATTATAGTATAAGTTCTAATGTATTAATATTTTTTAAAACAGAAGCATTTGCTGAGTTAGTTATTAGTTCGTTTGTTATGGTATATTTACTAGTTGGATTTACTATTCATAGTATTACTAAAATTGCTGTACATCACGATAAACATCAACATTTACCAAAAATAGTAAAATATTTTGGATAGTTTACTAATTACAAATGGGTTGGACTCTAGGGTTCACTATAATTTACTAAAAAGCAGTCGTGAAACGACTTCTTTTTTATTTTCGGACTTCTCCTCACATGTACTTGTGGAGGAAACAATGAAATTGAATGAGTTCAATAATACTTTTCAAACTGAAAAACAATGTCTTGCATATATAGCAAGTTTGAAACAAAGCAAATGTATTAGGTGTTCTAGTTTTAATTTGAATACTTCTAATTTAAGAAAAATGAGATGTTTGAAATGTCATCAAACATTCAGTATTCTCACGGGCACTATATTTTCAAAGTCACAAACACCTTTAATATCTTGGTTTTATCTCATCTTTAGATGAATAAACACCAAACATGGAATTCCATCAACTGATGTTGCAAAAGAATTGGGAGTGACCTTGAAAACAGCTTGAAGAATGGGTCATAAAATCCGAAGTGCCATTGCTAAACAAGAACCTCAATTCATTGTTGAGGGCATAGTGCAAATGGATGAAATGTATCTTTCACATATGGGTTTTAAAAAACAAGGAAGATCCTTGTTGAACAAAACCTTGATTGTTGGTATTTATGAAAAAACAACCAACAATCTGATTGTGAAAGTATTGAAAAACGCAAACAGTAAAAATCTTTTGCAGTTTGTAATAAACCACATTTCTTCAAAGTGTGATGTACATACTGATTCTTGAAAAGGATATCGCGATTTGAAATCGGTTTTCACTAAGCATGAAACAGTTAACCATCAAGATGGCTATGTTTCAAAAACTGGTGTAAATACCAACCAAATTGAGTCAGTATGAAAACATATACGAAGAACATTTAAAACACATATCAAAGTTGCAAAACATCATATTCATTTATATGCAAAAGAAGCTGCATATAAATTCAATAACATACCTAGTTTTAAAACTGTAATGCTATGTTTAATTTAAAAATGTGGGGAGAAGTCCGTAGATAGGCTTTTCTCATCATTTATGTGATAAAATTTAAAAATAGTACATCAAGGGAGAAAAGCCTTTATTTTTTAACTGTCCCATTTGATTTTACAACTCAGACTTTATTATTATATTCATTTTTACAATCTTTTAGGGTAGAACATATTATTAGTGTTGTTATCTTATAACATATATCCTATGACCAACAAATTTAATAGCAACATTATTGCTTTTTATAAAAAAAAGTTTATTATTATTTATAAGGATTACTAGTAATTAATCCTTATAATTTTAATGAATATATAAACTGTCCCTATTTATATAAATATTAAAATTATTGTTCAATTAAAAATTTTTATGATTTGGTTATTGAAACTTTAGTTTTTATTTTAATAAAACTAAATTTTTTCCATATCTAAGTGATTTTATATAAAGTCAAAAAACCTAATTAAAAAAATGAAAGAAGGTGATTAAAAGTGATAAAAATATCATATTTTAATTATAAATTTACAGCATTATTATCGATACTAGCGCTTACTTCTGGATTAACTTTTGTTGCTAGTACTAATCATACTTTGCCAGGATTTCATATTACTGTTAAAGAAAATAATGATAATGATATTAAATTAGTTAATACATGAAATACGATTAATGATAAGTATGAACAATTATTAAAATATAATAAAGATAAGTTAATTAATGTTGAATTCAATCAATGAAGTCAAATTACTAATCAGTTACAAACACCAATTAGTGATGATGTTATTAGCAAAGAAGTAGCTAACGCATTCCAAGGGCAAATTGATGATAAGAATAATAATTTTATGCCCACTGATGGCAAACAATATTTTGATAAAGCAATTATTGGTCGTAGTTTTGCAAATAAAAATTTTGATAGTGGAATTTCTAGTTTTGGTAGTGTCTATTATAACTATAGTGATCAATTATCAAGCAGTATTAATAATGGTTTGTTTGCCACGATTAACCCTGAAAGTAGTTTTACTGATTATTTTTCAGTACCTTATACTTTACAAGCTAGCAAAGATATTCTTCAACAATCATTATCTGAACGTTTAAAAATTATTCCAATCGGTGATAACAATATTAAAAGTGAAAATGAAAATGAGTTAGTTATTTTAGCTAAAGCTACAACAGAAGAAAAATTAGTTATTAAATGTGGTAATACTAACATTGACCCAATTTCAAATGACAATCTTAGTTATGCTATTATTGCTCATAATCCTACTGATGGATTTAACGCTACTAATTTTAGCGTTGATGCTAGTTCTTCTTCAACCAATGAAGTAGTACACCATGATATTACTATTAGTAATAAGACATCTCAATTAAGTTTTACTACGGGTACTAAAAATGATATTACTAATATTGATAGTCAATATTTAGTGAAAAATGTTGCTGGTAATGATAACTTAATTGTTATGAACTATGCCAAAGGAAATGCTACTGTTAAAATCCCTACTAATGAAAAATGAACCTATGCCAATGTTGATACTAAAACTTTAACTATTAATAGTACAACAACAAAGTCTATTAGCAATGGCGAAGTACTAACAGCAAGTAGTTCACCAACCGGAATTCAAGTTTACTATCTTGCTTTAGATACGCAAGACAAAGCCCAACAACAAGCATCAGGCCAATATGTTACTATTTATAATCAAAACCAAGTTCCAACTTTTAGTAATTGTACTAATTTATTTGCTGATGGCAATGTGACATTACAAGGATTTCAGCAATATCTAAATAGTACTGATAATCTTGAAGTTAATGACTTAAAAGGTAATGCTAGCGCTTTAGTTAGTCAATTTATTACTTATCAAGGTGCTATTGCTAAACATAATTATATTAATTATTTAACAACCAATAATGATGATCCAAATCCATTTCACATTAATGTTAAACCAACTTCTAAAACTTTGGTTAATAATTGAAACATTATTATTCTTGCTTGTATATTTTTTAGTCTCTTAATTATTTTACCATTTGTGATTTTATTGATTCGTAAACGTAAACGTTTAAAATAAAAGTTTTTGTTTATTAAAATAAATATTAAACATAAAGGAGAAAAACTAATGAAACCAAAAACAATTAATAATAGGCCAACAATTATTACTAATGTTAATAATTCCCCTGTACTTATTAAAAATAAGTTACAAAAAAATCATAAAAAAAATTGATTATTAATTAGTGTTTATCTATTAATGTTTGGCATAACAGGTGTAACAACTACTACGGTATTACTACACAATCATGCTAACTATAGTGATAGTAATTTTAATCCTCATAGCAATAGTAATTTATGAGAACAATATTATAAAAATAATAAACCAGATAATAAATTAATTGACTTAACGCCTACCAAAAGATTTTTTAAAGATAATGCTAATTCAGTTGTTTGAAAAATCCATAGCGTTAAGGATAAAAATAGTCTTAGTTTTAGTAGCGTTCTAAATCAAATTGATAACAAATTACAAGATGGTGGCATTGAAACAGTTTCCCAACAAACTGTTAAATCATTACCCACTGATTTCTTTACTAATATTATTAATAATCCAGCAGTTGATTTTACAATTAATAGCCACCAAGTTACTAATAGTACCTTTAAATGACCGGACAATTATAATCAAAGTACGTCATGTGACTTAAAGGTAAGTACTAGTGATGAAGCTAATGCCTTTGGCATTCAAAATAATAATATTAATTTTGTCATTAAAGTTACAATTACTAACTTACTGACAGTTGATCTTAAAGATGTAAAGTTAGATAACTTAAGTTCCGATCAAACAATTTACACTGACTATGATAGTAGTACTAATGCTACTATTCCACAAATTATTAAATATATTCAACCAACAATTAAAGATGCATTTATAACTAAATTAAAAGCAATTTTACAAATTGACAAGATTCCTGATAATGATTATGAAATTACTTTTAATGGTAATGATGATAAAACAAAATATGATTTCAATAAAGATTCAGTTCCTGTTAACTTTCAAATTACAAGTACAGAAGATAGTAAGAACTATAACTTTACTGGAAAGTTAGAATCTAGTATTAATGTTAAAAATGAAGTATTTAACATAAGTAATGAAACAGAATTACAAACTGAAATTCAAAATAAATATTCTATTAAAGAAAAAAACCGTGATAATTGATTAAATATAGTATTTGATAATAAAACTGATAAAGATAACGTTGATACTTGTTTAACGGATAAAGGATTAACAGTAGCCAATGATGAAATTAATAAAGTTATTAAACCATTTGTAGTAAGTTACTTTAATGATAAACATAAAGCACTTAACCTGAAACCTAATGACATTAAAATTACTTCTGATTTACAATTAAAAGATAATCTCTTCCAAAATAATGATGGTATCTTAGGTAAACAATGTACAATTTCCATTTCAGCAAAACAAGAAGGCTATAAACTTTCTGGTAAGTTACCAATTAATATTACCATTCATGGTAAAAATATTGACGCTACGACTCAAAATCATAATTCACCTGATAGTTTTAAACTAAATGGTATTTATTTACCTGATGGACAAGATGCTGATATCTTGCAAGATAATGAGCACTATTACCAACAAACAACATTATTAGCAAATTGAATGGGTGATGATAAAGATAGTTTAAAGAGTAAATTTAACAATGCTTATAGTATTAATAAAGATAGTTTTTCAGGTTCGTTTACTTCCAAATATCAATTAGAAACATCAGGTGCAATAAAAGATACTACTTTTAAAATTAGTGATATTAAAAATAAAAAAATAACTAATTTTTACGATTTAATTAATCAAACTAAAAATATTTATTTGCATACTAGTGTGACAAAAAATTCATCATCAGAAAAAAAAGATAGGACTTTAAATAGTGTAGAATTAGTATTTACTAGTACCATTGATCCACCATACACTAATGGTAATAATATCTTATATAGTTTTAAAATTGTTACCGAAGAAAAAACGTCAATTGATAATGGTGCTAAATTAATGTTTTCTAACTTTAATTTTAAAATTGCTTATCAACAAAATAATTAAACAATAAATTGTTATATCAATCATATTAATTTGGAGGTAAAAATGAAAAATTTATCGGACTTCTCCCCACATGTACTTGTGGAGGAAACAATGAAATTGAATGAGTTCAATAATACTTTTAAAACTGAAAAACAATGTCTTGCATATATAGCAAGTTTGAAACAAAGCAAATGTATTAGGTGTTCTAGTTTTAATTTGAATACTTCTAATTTAAGAAAATGAGATGTTTGAAATGTCATCAAACATTCAGTATTCTCACGGGCACTATATTTTCAAAGTCACAAACACCTTTAATATCTTGGTTTTATCTCATCTTTAGATGAATAAACACCAAACATGGAATTCCATCAACTGATGTTGCAAAAGAATTGGGAGTGACCTTGAAAACAGCTTGAAGAATGGGTCATAAAATCCGAAGTGCCATTGCTAAACAAGAACCTCAATTCATTATTGAGGGCATAGTGCAAATGGATGAAATGTATCTTTCACATATGGGTTTTAAAAAACAAGGAAGATCCTTGTTGAACAAAACCTTGATTGTTGGTATTTATGAAAAAACAACCAACAATCTGATTGTGAAAGTATTGAAAAACGCAAACAGTAAAAATCTTTTGCAGTTTGCAATAAACCACATTTCTTCAAAGTGTGATGTACATACTGATTCTTGAAAAGGATATCGCGATTTGAAATCGGTTTTCACTAAGCATGAAACAGTTAACCATCAAGATGGCTATGTTTCAAAAACTGGTGTAAATACCAACCAAATTGAGTCAGTATGAAAACATATACGAAGAACATTTAAAACACATATCAAAGTTGCAAAACATCATATTCATTTATATGCAAAAGAAGCTGCATATAAATTCAATAACATACCTAGTTTTGAAACTGTAATGCTATGTTTAATTTAAAAATGTGGGGAGAAGTCCGTAGATAGGCTTTTCTCAGCATTTATGTGATAAAATTTAAATAGTACATAAAGGGAGAAAAGCCTAATAATATAACACCACAAGTATCTTCTGCCATACCAATATTTAACAGTGAATATCAGAAACTAAATGATAGTAATTGAATTGCTAATCAATCAACAACAGACCATAAATATTATAGTTATGATACAAGCCATGCTAATTATCAATTAAGTGATAAAACTAGCGCCAGAACAGCCTTCCAAGTTGATGATAAGGGACAACTAGTAATTAAGAAAAAAGATAGTTATACAAATATTGATTATAATAATCCTTAACAATACTAAAGATGAAATGATTGTTCATCGCAAAGTAACTGCTTTTAATCGTTCTAATAATAATGCTTATACAGGTAGTGAATTTCGTAGTGATATTTTTAGTGGTGATAATCTGATTGAAAGTTTCTTCAAGAAAGTCAAGTGGAAAAACATGTTAATATTTCTGATGTTACAGGTGCCGATAAAGTTTCAAATAGTGACAGTTTAAGTGAAGGATTAGGACTTTATTATATTGGTCAAGCAGATAGTAAAGACCAAACCAATAAACCAGAATTATATTTGGGTTTAGCAAGAGCGTTTATGAATAGAAGTACTTTAGGAACTAATGTTCCTGATGAAGTACTTACTGGTATTATTAATACTTTTATTTCCACAAATAATGCTGCTTTGCGATATATTAGTAATGCACCCTATCAAAACAGTGATAATAATACTAACTACGCTACTAATTATATTTCGGACTTCTCCCCACATGTACTTGTGGAGGAAACAATGAAATTGAATGAGTTCAATAATACTTTTCAAACTGAAAAACAATGTCTTGCATATATAGCAAGTTTGAAACAAAGTAAATGTATTAGGTGTTCTAGTTTTAATTTGAATACTTCTAATTTAAGAAAAATGAGATGTTTGAAATGTCATCAAACATTCAGTATGCTCACGGGCACTATATTTTCAAAGTCACAAACACCTTTAATATCTTGGTTTTATCTCATCTTTAGATGAATAAACACCAAACATGGAATTCCATCAACTGATGTTGCAAAAGCATTGGGAGTGACCTTGAAAACAGCTTGAAGAATGGGTCATAAAATCCGAAGTGCCATTGCTAAACAAGAACCTCAATTCATTGTTGAGGGCATAGTGCAAATGGATGAAATGTATCTTTCACATATGGGTTTTAAAAAACAAGGAAGATCCTTGTTGAACAAAACCTTGTTTGTTGGTATTTATGAAAAAACAACCAACAATCTGATTGTGAAAGTATTGAAAAACGCAAACAGTAAAAATCTTTTGCAGTTTGCAATAAACCACATTTCTTCAAAGTGTGATGTACATACTGATTCTTGAAAAGGATATCGCGATTTGAAATCGGTTTTCACTAAGCATGAAACAGTTAACCATCAAGATGGCTATGTTTCAAAAACTGGTGTAAATACCAACCAAATTGAGTCAGTATGAAAACATATACGAAGAACATTTAAAACACATATCAAAGTTGCAAAACATCATATTCATTTATATGCAAAAGAAGCTGCATATAAATTCAATAACATACCTAGTTTTGAAACTGTAATGCTATGTTTAATTTAAAAATAGTACATAAAGGTAGAAAAGACATTAATTATTTTAAGTAGTTTGACTACTTTAACATTAGCAAGTAATGTGGCAATAAATGTTGTTAATAATAGTATTGCTATTAACAACAAATTTAATAGCCCCCCCTACTAAAGACCAAACCCCACCGTCATTATTTAATAATAAATTTGGTTGTTTAAATCAAGATAAGTGAATCACTAATCAATCAACAACAGACCATAAATATTATAGTTATGATACAAGCCATGCTATTGGTAATTTAAGTGATGGGACACCAACTAGAAATGCTTTTCTTGTTGATAATAATGGAAATCTAACAATTGATTCTAGTTTAAATCTTTCTGATGCCGATAAAAGTATGTTAAATAACATTCAAGAACAAATGAATAGTCACAAACAAATTACAACTATTAAAGATAGTTTTAATTCCTATAGTAAAAGTATTTATAGTGATAGTTACTTTAGTGGTGATAATAGTAGTTGAAAATATTTACAATTTGGTGGTATCGAAAACCATATTAATATTAGTAGTCAGCAATCAGCTAATAAAGTAGAACATAATAATAGTTTGAGTGAAACATTAGGTTTATATTATATTGCTAAAGCAACTCGTACTTCTGGTGGTATTGATATGTCTGTTGCTAATAGTTTAGGTAAGTATTTTATTAGTAAGAGCAGTTTAAAAAATCTTAATGATAGTTTAACAAGTAGTATCATTAATATTATTGCTACTGTTAATAATGTTTATAATTTTCTTTATCAATCACCACCGCGTGATGGAGAAAATATGTTATATAAAACGGACTTCTCCCCACATGTACTTGTGGAGGGAACAATGAAATTGAATGAGTTCAATAATACTTTTCAAACTGAAAAACAATGTCTTGCATATATAGCAAGTTTGAAACAAAGCAAATGTATTAGGTGTTCTAGTTTTAATTTGAATACTTCTAATTTAAGAAAAATGAGATGTTTGAAATGTCATCAAACATTCAGTATTCTCACGGGCACTATATTTTCAAAGTCACAAACACCTTTAATATCTTGGTTTTATCTCATCTTTAGATTAATAAACACCAAACATGGAATTCCATCAACTGATGTTGCAAAAGAATTGGGAGTGACCTTGAAAACAGCTTGAAGAATGGGTCATAAAATCCGAAGTGCCATTGCTAAACAAGAACCTCAATTCATTGTTGAGGGCATAGTGCAAATGGATGAAATGTATCTTTCACATATGGGTTTTAAAAAACAAGGAAGATCCTTGTTGAACAAAACCTTGATTGTTGGTATTTATGAAAAAACAACCAACAATCTGATCGTGAAAGTATTGAAAAACGCAAACAGTAAAAATCTTTTGCAGTTTGCAATAAACCACATTTCTTCAAAGTGTGATGTACATACTGATTCTTGAAAAGGATATCGCGATTTGAAATCGGTTTTCACTAAGCATGAAACAGTTAACCATCAAGATGGCTATGTTTCAAAAACTGGTGTAAATACCAACCAAATTGAGTCAGTATGAAAACATATACGAAGAACATTTAAAACACATATCAAAGTTGCAAAACATCATATTCATTTATATGCAAAAGAAGCTGCATATAAATTCAATAACATACCTAGTTTTGAAACTGTAATGCTATGTTTAATTTAAAAATGTGGGGAGAAGTCCGTAGATAGGCTTTTCTCAGCATTTATGTGATAAAATTTAAAAATAGTACATAAATGCTGAGAAAAGCCATAAATTATTCAATATCTTTGTAAAATATTTTACAAAGATATTTTTATTCTTATTTTTTTCATTAATCTAGATGACATATAAAGATTAATAATCTTTTAAAATTTTATGTATAATATAAATTAGAAAATAAATATTACATGAATAGTAATATTTATTATTTAGATTTTAATACCATTTATATTATTGGTTATGCAAAAAGAGGTAACAATTATGAAAGTGATATTACGATTTCTAGGCGCTATTATGATTAGTAGTGTATCTTTAACAAGTATTAATGTGCATAGTAAAATTTTAGCATGAAATCCACCACAAGTTGATACAGAGTTTGCTAGGTTATTAGGATGATATAGTGATAATAATACTCCAAAAATAGAACAAAAATTACAGTATAATGCCCAAATAAATATGTATGAAATTTCTATTAATAAAAAAATCATTACTGAGACTAATTTCAAAACGCAATTATTGATTGCTAATGGTAATGACTTTACAGCCAAGAACCTGCAAACGACTAATTTATTAAGACAGTTAGGATTTACTTCTGGTGGTGTTGGAACAATATACAGTAACCAAGATGTTGCTAATATTAGTAATCTAACTGCTATTATTGATAACGTTAATCATGGTAAAATAACTACTAGTAGTTTGGATTATCAAATTGCTAGGGGTACTATGGAAGTTAGTGTTAAATTAAATAATAAAACTTTGCACACATATCATTTAGATACGTTAAATAATAATAACTTAAATATTCCACAACTAGCTTCACAGTTGGTTAATTCAAACACTATTGCTTTAACTAAAATTTGTGGTTTTACTGTTAATGCTTTAACTAGTAATTGTACTTTAAATTTAAATAGTAATGATAAACAAAATCAATGAACTGCTTTACTTAACTTTTTATCTGCAACACCATCACTAACTTGAACTGATAACAGTATGTCTGTTATTGAAACATTCACGACAGCTCCAGTCTGACTACAAGTAAGTTTTGGTAAAATAATAGTAGTTAATGCTTTTTATTGTGGTAATCCGCAATAAATAAGTTTTAAGACATAATTTGTGCTTCATTTGTCAATCATACTTTAATTTTTTTTATTATTAATAATAAGTAAAATACTCAATATTTGCCATTTATTTAATCTTAAATGGTATGATACTTGTAGGATTTAAAATATTTTAATATATAAAGGTGAGTTACACATGAAATTAAAAATAAAAAACATTGGGCCATTTAAAGATACTACTTTAAATATCGGTAATATTACAGTGATTGCTGGCGTTAATGATACTGGTAAAAGTTATTTAAGTCGTTTAGTTTTTGCTATGATGAAAATTGCTACTAGCGATATTGAATCACAAGTTGTTAAAAATTTTCTTAGTTTTATTGAAAGCACATTCAAACAAATCGAAAGTTCGATTGATACTTTTATTGAAACTAACTTTAGTAATAAAGATAAAGAAACACCACTATTTAAAGAAATTAATACGATTTATGAGCAACTTAATATAAGTAATAAAATGTTTTTACAAAAATGAGTAGAAAATTTTGATAATAAACAAGAAAAGTTTAATGATTTTTGAATTAGTTTATTAAAAGATTGTAATAAATTATTGAAAAAAAATGATGAATTAATTAGTATTACTTTACAAAAAATTGATAGTAATACTAATAAGGATGCTTATAAAATAAAAACTATTAAGTATGTTATTAATACTATTAATAAAGATATTGAAGAAATTTTAATATTTTTCACTAATGATAAAAAAGATATTATTTCTCATTTAATTTCCAACATCTTATCAGAAAATTTTCATGGTGAAACATTAAAAAATAAAAACTATAGTAATGAAGATAGTCAGTTAAAACTTAGCTTGGATAACAAAAAAAAATTAAGTATTATTATTAAAGCAAATAATGAATTTGAATTGGAAAATGCATTTAATTATTTAGAAAATATTATTGAAAACCCTGTCCTTGATGCTACATATATTAGTGACACTGATCAAATTTTAGATTTAATGATGGAAGAGAAACGTATTCAAAAAACTTCTGAATATATGTTAGAAACTGAAAGATTAAAATTATCAATTAATAATATTTTTAAATTTAAAAAATGTAATTATTTAGATGATTTTAAAAGTAAGATTAGTGATGACGATGAAACTGAACGCTATAGTAATTTAAAAGCTGTTCTTGTTAAAGAAAAAATTAGTAAGGAACTATATAATTACTTTGCTTTTGAGAATAAAATCAACTTGGAAAATGGTAGCTTAACTAAAAAAGGGGTAACTGTTAAATTTTCTAATTCATCACGTGGCTTAAAAATTATTGAAGCATTTAAGACAATGATTAGTAATGGTTTCTTTAAAGAAGGTAATTTAGTTATTATTGATGAACCCGAAGCTTATATCCATCCCGAATGACAGTATTTGTTTGCTCGTTTATTATTAGACATTGCTCGTATTGTCAATTTTAAATTAGTAGTGTCAACACATAGTCCTTATATTATTGAAACTATTACTTCATTGTCAAATCGTGATTTTAAAGACTTAACATTTAAGTATAATTTCATTAATAAAGATAAAAATTTTAATTCTTGTATAATAGAAGAGAATAGTTTAGACCATATTAACGAGGCTTTAAGCTATCCATACAGGGAGTTGGATAAGTATGAATTTAAATGAGACATTAAAAAGTAATTTAATTAAGATTTATAAAAAGAATAAAAAGACTTTTCGTACGCTTTCATATAGTACTGCTTCTAAAACGTATTCATCAGATTCTAATGAATATGCGATTGATGGTGATAATTTAAAAATATTATGTTGTAATCACACTCGTGGCGTGAAATCAATCGATGCTATTACTTTTAACAAAAAAAATGAATTTTTATTTATTGAATTTAAAATTCAAAAACATTTTCATGAAGATATTGTTAGCGATTTATCAAAAAAATTTATGGATACTTTTAGTTGTTTTCAACATAATATTGACACCAATCATGAGATTTTATTTAATGAAATAAAATGTTTTTTTGTGTTTGATATTAGGCGTGAGACTGATCGTAGTATTAGAAATATTAAAAATATTAGATATAAATTAAAAGATAAAGTTCAAAGATTAAATGATGAAAATCGTATTTCTTTGAGCTTTAAAATTATTTATTCATCAACATTTGACCATAGTATTGATTATTTTAAAATGGATGATTTTTTTAAAGAACTTAGTTAACTCATGTCAAGCATACAATGTTGTCAAAGCCATAGTGGCATAAATTTATTTTAGACTATTACATGGAAGTAGTTAAGGTAGTATCTTAGGTTTGGACATTATCATAAGATAACGACATTTTTCTACAAAATTAAATTCTTTTTCTTGAAAAAATTTAAAGAAGGCGTTAAACTTAGTAAAGTTGCTTAATGCTGTGGTATTGACCATGGAGCAATTCTTATGTAATAAATTACTAAAAATTTGGAGCATGTAACTAGCTTATAAAAGTTGCAAAACGCAAGAAATTAACTAATTTAACTTCATAACTAAGAAAAATTTTTCTTTTAAAAAGAAATTAAAAAGTTAAAGAGTTTAAATGTGATTGAATGCTCAGTTTTAAAAGTTAATAAAGTAACAGAATATTCTTATTACAAAACACCGTTAGTTATTTAGAAAATGGTTATATTGTTATTCTGCTTTAAGAACTGTTGAAATTAATTATGACAATTATTTAATATAAAAATGGTGTTAATGATAAAATCCAATAATTTATAAAAATGCTTACTACTTTGATTTTGGAACTTATCAAGAAAATTACTAGTAAAAATTCGAAAATTCTGGATTTAATTGTTTCAAAAACGTCAATAGAAGCAAATATTGATATTTTAGTTTTTGTTATTAATCAAATAATATATTTAAAACATCTTAAAATCAATTGCTGGTACAATCATTACTAATAAATAATAATATAGAGGAGTAATTTAAAATGAATTTAGAACAACATATATTAAGTACTATTTATAAAAAAAAACCATCAAAGCCAATTAGAGTTTTATTTCCTGAAGGGGAAAATGAAAAAATTCAAGTTGTGGCTTTAAAACTATTAGAAAATACTTTTTTTTACATAGATAAAAATGGTGGTTTAAAAACGATTAAAATTAAAGATATTATTGAACCAGTATTATTGTTTCATGAAAGTGAAAATATTCCTCAAGAAATCGCTAATCGTATAAGTATCATTAAAACTACTGATCAAAAAAAGATAGCACAAAAATTATATGAAATTAGAAAAGAAAAAGGTTTAACTTTAGAACAAGCACAAAAGTTAGTTGCTAATAAAAATTATTATGGAATGATGCTTCTAGAATTAAATTTAGTTGATTGCTTAGTAGGAGGGATTAACTATAAAACTTCTGATATTTTAAGACCAGCATTACAGATTATTAAATCAGACAAAAAAACTGTTTCTAGTGCTTTTATTATGAATCACTATAATGAAACTTATATTTTTGCTGATTGTTCAATCAATATTTTCCCAACAGTAGAACAATTGTTTGATATTGCTAACAGTACAATTAATTTTGCTCTTGATTTTGATTTTAAAACGTTTGATTCAGTTAATTTTAAAGAGTTAAATGTAGCGATGTTATCTTATTCAACAAATGGCAGTAGTGCAGGTACAAGTGTTGATAATGTAAGAACAGTATCTCAAAAATTATCACAACTTACTTGAAAAACTGATCAAAAAATTAATATTGCTGGTGAAATTCAATTTGATGCTGCATTTGATGAAACAATACGTAATAAGAAGTTTCCTAGTTTAGATATAAAAGGTCCGTGCAATATTTTTATTTTTCCTGATTTAGAATCAGGGAATATTGGTTATAAAATTGCTCAAAGATTAGGTAAATTTAAAGCAATTGGACCAATTATTTTAGGTTTAAAAAAACCAGTAAATGACTTATCACGTGGTGCTACTATTGATGATATATATGATACTGCTTTAATTTCTTGTGCTCAAAAGTTTTTAAAAGTTAATGAAAGTTCATAATTTAAAAGGTAAAAAAGAATCTAATTATGCTATGGGAGCATAACGATGTTGTCGATAATTATTCATTAGTTGTCTTAAAATTATAAAGTTAGACGAGAATAATTGAGACTAAGTTATGTAATTGTATATTAATCTTAGCACTTAGAAAATATAAGTCAACAATAATACTTACTTTTACAAATCAAAAATTCTTATTAAAGTTTCCTTTCATAAGTTTTATGTTATTTTCGGTTTTTTAGGTATTTTTTAACGGACTTCTCCCCACATGTACTTGTGGAGGAAACAATGAAATTGAATGAGTTCAATTAATCAAGAATATTATCGTAAAAATTGAAATTCTATTTTTAAATTAAGTAAATTAGGAATTAGTGGATATTGAATTTATATTGCGAACGATAATCTATATTTTCAATTAGTAGATATACAACAAAGAAATTATGATATTACTGGTAAATTAATTCAATGTACTATTTTTTATGAGAATTATCAAAAAAATGCTCAAACAGTAAGATTATTTGAAATTTATACTTTAAATAATGAACAAGTAACTATTAATCGTGCAATTTATAGTATTAGTGATAATCAAAAACAATTTGTATTAGATTATAAAACATTTAATAATAATCCTAATTTAGAACAAGAACAAGTATTAAACATTAATTATATACCAATAGCAATTATGCGTAATCGTGCTAATGAAGAACCTGACTGTAATAAAGTAATGGATAAAATTAAAGATTTTAAAACAAGAGATGGTTATCCAATTATTATTAAATTACAAAAACCAAGTGATGTTATTAATAATTTGTTTAAACAGTGAAAACTAGATTATCCAAATTATATAAGTTTACCACAAGTGCAAATATTAAAACAAATAGTAATTATGTTATCAAGTAATATTTATTCTAATATGTCTATTAATAAAGGTTTAAATGATGATAATAAAATACTTTTGCCTTATTATTTTGAATTAAAATCAAGTCCAATACATCATGATAAAAATGATAGTTGAAAATATTTAAATGTATGGGTAAAATTAAAATCTCAATATTTTGATTTTACAGATATTAATAATATTAAATTAAAAAAGGCTTTTCTCCCTTTATGTATTATTTTTAATTTTATCACATAAATGCTGAGAAAAGCCTATCTACGGACTTCTCCCCACATTTTTAAATTAAACATAGCATTACAGTTTCAAAACTAGGTATGTTATTGAATTTATATGCAGCTTCTTTTGCATATAAATGAATATGATGTTTTGCAACTTTGATATGTGTTTTAAATGTTCTTCGTATATGTTTTCATACTGACTCAATTTGGTTGGTATTTACACCAGTTTTTGAAACATAGCCATCTTGATGGTTAACTGTTTCATGCTTAGTGAAAACCGATTTCAAATCGCGATATCCTTTTCAAGAATCAGTATGTACATCACACTTTGAAGAAATGTGGTTTATTGCAAACTGCAAAAGATTTTTACTGTTTGCGTTTTTCAATACTTTCACAAACAGATTGTTGGTTGTTTTTTCATAAATACCAACAATCAAGGTTTTGTTCAGCAAGGATCTTCCTTGTTTTTTAAACCCATATGTGAAAGATACATTTCATCCATTTGCACTATGCCCTCAACAATGAATTGAGGTTCTTGTTTAGCAATGGCACTTCGGATTTTATGACCCATTCTTCAAGCTGTTTTCAAGGTCACTCCCAATTCTTTTGCAACATCAGTTGATGGAATTCCATGTTTGGTGTTTATTCATCTAAAGATGAGATAAAACCAAGATATTAAAGGTGTTTGTGACTTTGAAAATATAGTGCCCGTGAGAATACTGAATGTTTGATGACATTTCAAACATCTCATTTTTCTTAAATTAGAAGTATTCAAATTAAAACTAGAACACCTAATACATTTGCTTTGTTTCAAACTTGCTATATATGCAAGACATTGTTTTTCAGTTTGAAAAGTATTATTGAACTCATTCAATTTCATTGTTTCCTCCACAAGTACATGTGGGGAGAAGTCCGTTAAAAAATAATGATATTAGTCAAAATGAATTATTTAATTTAGATGATAATCAATTTAATTGATTATCTATTACAAATGAATTAGAAAGTAATAATATACCATCATTAATTCCTGCTGATTTAACACTAGGTAATGGCGAATATGGAAAGTATTTTACAAGAGCAATTATTGATAAAACTAAAATTGAAAATGCTTTAAATTTATATGGTTCAAATAAATATCGGCTATTTTCTAAATTAGAATTCTATAAAGAAATTTTAAAAATTGATAATAATAGTGAATTTGAACTACAAATTGAAAATCCGATTACTAACTTAAATCGGATTGAAATTAGTGGTATATTTGGTGTTGGAAATTATGATTTAATTTTAATAACAGATAAAAATAATAATATTACTTTAAAAAAATATTAATTTATTTGATAAAAATAATGAAAATATTTCCTATATAAACTTAGAAATATAAATTATTTAATTAAAATATTCATCAGGATATGTACCATCTCATTTGAATGCATCATCTGTAAATTTATTAAGGCTTTTCTCCCTTTATGTACTATTTTTAAATTTTATCACATAAATGCTGAGAAAAGCCTATCTACGGACTTCTCCCCACATTTTTAATTAAACATAGCATTACAGTTTCAAAACTAGGTATGTTATTGAATTTATATGCAGCTTCTTTTGCATATAAATGAATATGATGTTTTGCAACTTTGATATGTGTTTTAAATGTTCTTCGTATATGTTTTCATACTGACTCAATTTGGTTGGTATTTACACCAGTTTTTGAAACATAGCCATCTTGATGGTTAACTGTTTCATGCTTAGTGAAAACCGATTTCAAATCGCGATATCCTTTTCAAGAATCAGTATGTACATCACACTTTGAAGAAATGTGGTTTATTGCAAACTGCAAAAGATTTTTACTGTTTGCGTTTTTCAATACTTTCACAATCAGATTGTTGGTTGTTTTTTCATAAATACCAACAATCAAGGTTTTGTTCAACAAGGATCTTCCTTGTTTTTTAAACCCATATGTGAAAGATACATTTCATCCATTTGCACTATGCCCTCAACAATGAATTGAGGTTCTTGTTTAGCAATGGCACTTCGGATTTTATGACCCATTCTTCAAGCTGTTTTCAAGGTCACTCCCAATTCTTTTGCAACATCAGTTGATGGAATTCCATGTTTGGTGTTTATTCATCTAAAGATGAGATAAAACCAAGATATTAAAGGTGTTTGTGACTTTGAAAATATAGTGCCCGTGAGAATACTGAATGTTTGATGACATTTCAAACATCTCATTTTTCTTAAATTAGAAGTATTCAAATTAAAACTAGAACACCTAATACATTTGCTTTGTTTCAAACTTGCTATATATGCAAGACATTGTTTTTCAGTTTGAAAAGTATTATTGAACTCATTCAATTTCATTGTTTCCTCCACAAGTACATGTGGGGAGAAGTCCGTTTATTAATAGCAAAGTATAAGTCCATTATATCTTTACCGTTATTTTTTCGTTCTCATATTGTTGAAGTACCAAAAACCATTTGTTTATTATGGTCTAAATAATGTTTAACATTATTACCGAAATTATGGGTAAGTACCTCCCATGATTAATCCTATTGTTCCGGTTGTTGCACCAGTTAGTGCTAATGCTAATGTTATTTTACTTAAATTTGTTTTTATTCATGCTTTCATGTTAAATTACTCCTTTTTTCTCGATTTTACTATTAAATTGTACTTAATTTTTGTATTTTTTGCAAATATACCTTTAAACGTTAAAATAACGCTAAATACAAGGCGTTAATTTTATGATACCTATCCTATTACTAGTATTGTTTTCGTTGGTTATATGGCATAAGAAAAAACACTTATTTTAGTAGACGCATTATTTTTACCCCTAATTATATTTTTATAGGGATATAGTGCATAAAATAACGCATCATAAGGGTCTTGATACATAGTTTTATCAGGAATGTTAGTTTTGATTTGGTCATAGCGTAATTCTTCTAAACATTGTGTCGTTTTGCATAAATCATTTTGATTAGCATAAAAATTACCATAACTCATAATATTACGCATTCATACACAACGGTCAGTTAATCCTGCTTCTTGATTAAGACTTGAAGCATGTTTAATTGCAACTTGACTCATAATTAAGATATTATGTTCATCGGCTAATTTTTGACTTATTCAATCGATAGCGGTTTTTGCTTTATCGCCATAATAATAAATTGCTTGGTCAAAATTTTCAAAATTATCAAGTAATCCACAAATTTCATCAACATAAGCATTAATCTTTTCATTTTCATTAATAAAATCATTGGGAGTAACTATTAATTAACAAATAATATAAGGGTCATAATAACCACTATTATTATATTCTTTAATCCAGTTACCATAAGTACGCTATGGTCTTTACTACCTGTTGCTCAATCCACACCAACACTATAAAAATCAAATTTATAAGTATCTTTTTCTTTATTATAGAATTCTTGTAAATTATATGGTTGTCAATATTTTATTGCTTTTAGAAATGGAAAAACAGTTGCATCACTATCTAAATATTCAAATCCATAATAAACAGTATTAAATTCATCAGGATTTTTCTTTTTTAATTCGCAAATCAATTTTTGTGTTACTGGTTCTAATTTTTTTCAAAATGGCAATAAAGTAAATCTTAAAATAAATAATCCTAGACCTGAAAACGCTTCCGTATCTTCATAGTAGACCTTACCAATTTTTTTAAGGGTATCTATAACTTGCTCATTTAATGGCAAATAGGGAGTACAGTAGAGCAAATAAAAGGGGTGGTATTTATCATAGGGATTACAAGTAAAAGCAATAAAGTGATTTTTATAAAAATAACGAGTAATTTTTTTACCATAAGTTGGACTAAATATATTTCTATCAGTAAATGTTCAACTTCAGTCTTGAATTGGTTCATTAGATACTTTAATACGATTACTACGAAACATTGATAATTTTAAACGTTCATAACGTTGTGTTAATTGTTTTTCACTTAAAGTTTCTTTTTCTTCGGTCATAATAATTTCATCAGTTCTAGAACATAAATAACTAGAACCACCAACTGATTTTCCAAAAATCTTATTACCATTAGCATAACCAATAAAATCTATTTGTTGATTATTAGGAAAGATAATACAACCACCATCCTTAGTAATTTTTCATTTAATACCATGGGGATTATTAGGTCCTAAGTGAATATCATACTTATCTTCTAAATATTGACAAACATCCATTAAAGAATCAATAGTTGTTTCATTATGAGTATTTTCATAACGTCTTACTTCTTGAACAGAACTATCATTAAAATTACAGCATACAAATAAATCAAACGCTAAACAATTTCATGTTTTTCTTGTTAAACGTGCTGTTGGTACAAAACGATAAAAACAATTGGTAGTGAAAAATTCTGCTCATTGTTCACCAACAAACTCTTTAAAAACATCCCAACTAAATCCATAATTATTATCACTAAAATTAAGGTCATATTTTTTATTTAATTGTGCATAACTACTAATAAGTTTCATATTTGATCACCTAACCTTTACTATAAATTAAAATATTAATGTATCAAACATTAAATAGAACTGAGACATATAATGTCTTGAAATTATCGAGAAGAATACCAAAAAATTAATCAGTTAACTTTAGAATATATTAAAAAAAGATGAGAAAAACTAGACCTAAAATTATTTAAAACAAGAGATAAAAGCAAATATATTATTGTTGACTTTGAAAAAAGAAAAAGAAACGCAATATATGGTGTAGTAATTTACAAACGACGTATTTACAAATATTATAACACAGAACTAAACCAATGAATATATATATTTGTCTCGTTGATGAAAAACTAGAACTACCTAAATATAAGAGAATTGGAGAAGATATTGAACAAAATGCCTTTGCTTATTTTGCTGATGGAAAAAGATACAAAGATATCTGTCATACAATGTTACTAGCAAATGTTAATCGTATGACTATTTGTCGCATATTTAAGAAATATGTAGTTGTCATGCAAAATATTAGTAAAATTAAACTAGAACCAAACCAACCTATTTATATTAGTATTGATGATGGTCATCGAAAATTTTGAAATTTTCTACAAACAGTACTATTACTTATTAAGTCTTCTATTTTTTATTTTTACATGCAAGTCCACATGCTAGCCACTATTTTGAACAACTGTGTTATGGTTCACTATTTTATGTCCCTAACACGTGTTGATAATAGTGATAAAGACGGTTATAAAATTTGCAAATTTTACAATTACAAAAAAAAGACAAGATTATTTCTCGTCTTTTTGTGAATTTTGCTATAGATTGTAATGAGGGTTAGAAAGGAATCTATTGCCAGCAATGATGTAGTTATCGACATCTTCGCCACGCTCCCAATTTGAAGAGTTATCAATGACATTTAATGATATTCGTAAAAGAATTGCTAAGTTTCCAAAAATGAGTGGTAATGTTAAATTAATTTGTATTCCAACAACTTCTGGAACAGGTTCAGAAGTAACACCTTTTTCAGTAATTACTGATGATAAAACTCATATTAAATATACATTAGCAGATTATGCTTTAACTCCTAATATGGCAATTGTTGATCCTGAGTTAACATTAACTGTACCGAAAGGTGGAACTAATGCGCCTGCTTTAGATGCTTTAACTCATTTATTCGAAGCATATGTTTCTGTTTTAGCAACAGATTATACAGATCCTTATTGTTTACAAGGAATTAAAACTATTTTTGAATACTTACCAGATGCTTATCACAATGGTAAAACAGCAGTTTTAGCTAGAAGTAAAATGGCTGATGCAGCAACACAAGCAGGAATGGCTTTTGCTAATGCTTTTTTAGGAATAGTTCATTCAATGAGTCATAAAATTGGTGGTAGATTTGATGTTATTCATGGTTGTGCTAACTCAATTTTATTACCTTATGTAGTTCGTTATAATGCTGCGGTTTTAATTGATGGTGGAAAACAAAATTACTTTTCACAATATAAGACAGCTAATTCTTTAGAAAGATATGCTGCTATTGCTCGTCATTGTGATGTTAAAGGCAACAATGATGCAGATTTAGTTGATAAACTAATTGCTAAAATACAAAAACTTTCAAAAGAAGTAGAAATCTCATCTTCTTTTAAAGACTATTTTGTTAAATTTAATTTAAATGTTTCTGAAAAAGATTTTTTGGACGCATTGGACAAAATGACACAGGATGCTTTTGATGATCAATGTACTCCAGCAAATCCAAGAGTTCCGTTATTAAAAGATATTAAACAAATTTATTTAGATGCTTATTATGGCAAACCAGTAGCACCTTTAAGTAAAAAAATTTACGGACTTCTCCCCACATGTACTTGTGGAGGAAACAATGAAATTGAATGAGTTCAATAATACTTTTCAAACTGAAAAACAATTTCTTGCATATATAGCAAGTTTGAAACAAAGCAAATGTATTAGGTATTCTAGTTTTAATTTGAATACTTCTAATTTAAGAAAAATGAGATGTTTGAAATGTCATCAAACATTCAGTATTCTCACGGGCACTATATTTTCAAAGTCACAAACACCTTTAATATCTTGGTTTTATCTCATCTTTAGATGAATAAACACCAAACATGGAATTCCATCAACTGATGTTGCAAAAGAATTGGGAGTGACCTTGAAAACAGCTTGAAGAATGGGTCATAAAATCCGAAGTGCCATTGCTAAACAAGAACCTCAATTCATTGTTGAGGGCATAGTGCAAATGGATGAAATGTATCTTTCACATATGGGTTTAAAAAACAAGGAAGATCCTTGTTGAACAAAACCTTGATTGTTGGTATTTATGAAAAAACAACCAACAATCTGATTGTGAAAGTATTGAAAAACGCAAACAGTAAAAATCTTTTGCAGTTTGCAATAAACCACATTTCTTCAAAGTGTGATGTACATACTGAAGGATATCGCGATTTGAAATCGGTTTTCACTAAGCATGAAACAGTTAACCATCAAGATGGCTATGTTTCAAAAACTGGTGTGAATACCAACCAAATTGAGTCAGTATGAAAACATGTACGAAGAACATTTAAAACACATATCAAAGTTGCAAAACATCATATTCATTTATATGCAAAAGAAGCTGCATATAAATTCAATAACATAACTAGTTTTGAAACTGTAATGCTATGTTTAATTTAAAAATGTGGGGAGAAGTCCGTAGATAGTCTTTTCTCAGCATTTATGTGATAAAATTTAAAATAGTACATAAAGGGAGAAAAGCCAAAATTTAATCAAGATTTTATCAATTTTTGATATATGTTCTTAGGGTTTTAAAGTTTAAGATCAGATATTTTAATTATTAATTTATTTAAAATAATTTATCTCTAAAACTATTAAAGAGCAAATAAAATGATAAAATTAAAATATAATACTAACTAGGTATTTAATACCTAAGAAATTGCAACTAAGTAAGGAAATATAAAAATTAAAAAACCTAAAATTGTTGTAATTAGTATTAACCATACTGGATATTTTATAATAAAAATTAAAGAAATTTTAAAAAATCCAGCATTAATTCTAGCATAGGGAGAAAATAAGATGTCAAATTATAATTATGATTTAATTATTGTGGGAGCTGGACCTGGTGGTTATATTACTGCTGAGCGTGCTGCCAAATTAGGATTAAAAACAGCGATTGTTGAACGCGGTACTTGAGGAGGAGTGTGTCTTAATGTTGGATGTATTCCTACTAAAACTTTATTAAAAAATGCTAAAGTTTATCATTATTTAGACAGCGCTGATAAATATGGAATTAGTTTTAATAAAACAAGTTTAAAAATGGACTGAAGTAAAGCGCAACAAAGAAAAAATGAAGTTGTTAAGCAATTAACTAATGGTGTTCAATTTTTAATGAAAAGTAATAAAGTTGATATGTTAATTGGGCAAGGAAGTGCAATTGATCGCAATACTATTAAAGTTATTGATAAAGAAGGTAAAGAAAAAACTTATACAACAAAATATTTAATCATTGCTACTGGTTCAGAAGTAAAAATGTTTGATAATCCAAATGTACCAGTTATTGGTTTAGCAACCAGTAACTTAAAAGATAATCCAACATTATTAACATCAACAGAAATTTTATCTTTAAAAGAAATTCCTAAAACATTGACAGTTATTGGTGGTGGAGTTATTGGTGTTGAGTTTGCTTGTTTATTTAGTACCTTAGGAACTAAGGTAACGATTATTGAGTATTTAGACCAAATTTTAGCCACATTAGATTCTGATATTATTAAAGAATTAACAAAAATCTTAGAAACAAATGATATTAAAATCATTACTAATCATAGTGTTGCAAAATTAGAAGGTAAAAAAATAACTTATTATAAAGTTGATGATAAAGAACGTAAAAAACCATTAACAATTACTAGTGACTACACTTTATTAAGCATAGGAAGAATTCCAATTACTAAAGGTTTTGAGAATATTAATTTAGAAATTAAATCAAATGGAGCATTTGCAGTTAATAGTAAGTTAGAAGTTTTAGATAAAAATCAACAAGCAGTAGATAATATTTATGTTATTGGTGATGCTAATGACGAAAAAATGTTAGCACACGTTGCTTCTCATCAAGGATTAATAGCAGTTAATAACATTTTAGTCAAAGAAGGAAAAGCAAAACATGAAGAGAATATTAACTACGATCAAATGCCAAATTGTATTTATACTTTCCCAGAAGTTGCTAGTGTTGGATTAACTGAAGCAGAAGCTAAAAAAGCTTATCCTGATTGTTTAGTTGCTAAAAAGCCATTTAACATTAATGGTAAAGCCCTAGCTGATGGTGAAACTGATGGTTTTGTTAAAATTATTGTTGATAAAAAGTATGGCCAAATTTTAGGCGCTCATATTTTAACAACAACAGCTACTGATATGATTGCTGAAATCATTAATATTATGACTTCTGAAGGAACAATTAGTGAATTAGCTAATTCATGTCATCCACATCCAACTTTATCTGAAGTTGTAATGGATATAGCTCAAGATTTAGATTTGAAATTAAATAGAAAGTAAATTCCGATATCCTTTAATTTTGCAGAAAAGTAGGAAAAAAATAAAAAAAGGTACCAACACGACCTAAAATTTGATTTTATTGAATTTTAGGTTTTTTATTTTTTATAGAGCAAATACTACTCATATCAAATAAATTAAACTAAATTTATTTGATATTATATAGCACATCTATTGAATAAAAAACTATACCTTGTTATAATTAAGTTGTCCTATTATTTAGGACAAGTAATAAATAGTTTAATTAATTTAAAATTGTAAATTTGGCTTTATGCTCTTATTTGGATAATATATTCAGATAAGAGTTTTTATGTTTTAATTCAGTTGATATAAGTTTTTATTATACTTAGAAAAATAATTTAATATCTATTCCAACTTCACAAATAAAATTTATTTCCACATTTACCCTTAAACCCAAAACTTACACATAATATTAATGATAAAAAATATTTTAGAAATTTATGTCATTAGCATTTAAAATGATAAATTTAGATTCAAATTTACTCCTTTATGGTAATTAAACTTAGATTTAGTATAAATAATTTTGAGAAAATGAGGTTTATTAAATGCAAAATCTTACCAATTGTGGCATTTACTTTGCGAATGTTCCATTAACAAAAACTACTAATGAAACTAGATGTGAAAATGCTAATTGTAATTATCAATATTGTATTGGTTGTAAACTAGAACCAGTTATCATTTGAACACAAACTCCCGATAAAAAATGTTTAGTAATCCCTATTATTAAAACATCAATTGAACATCATGAACAAAATTTAGGATCAATTGGTGATAACTTAGCACTTATTAATTTAAAAAAATCAAGTAATAATGCTATTTTAAATTTTTTAGAAGATAATATTTGTTATGCTAACCTAAATCGCCTTACTTGAATTAAAAATTTTAGAATTGGTGCTGAATATTTAATTGATAACCAACTACGTGTATTAAATGAAACAGAAATTCATGATTTATCATTCCGTGTTCGCACTTTACCAGTATCAAGTGTTTCTGTCATCAGTAATATTGGTTTAAATAAAAACTTAAACTTAAATAATCAAATTATTAATTCATCTTCTGTTGCTGTTGCTTATACTAGCGATAATATGAAAGACTAATTATTAAATTTCCTCTCTCTTTTTAATCTCTATGGTTAATAATCACGTTATTGATTATTAACCATTAAGACTTCATGAGTAGAAACTATTGAATCAATAGTTTCTTGTTCTTGTAAGTCATCTGTAACATCAATTAAATTACGGACTTCTCTCCACATGTACTTGTGGGGAGAAGTCCGTTAATATATTCTTGTAAATATTTGTCTTTATTTCCAGCCGTTATTCCAAGATATAGTGTTATAATTAAATGAAATTTATCTAAAACAAACTCAGCACCAAAAAAATATGCAACATATTTAATTCATCCTGCACTATCACCACAAATAATGATTTTTGCTTGTTCAAAATTTTCAAAAAAAATTTTACCGTATTCTTTAATAAATTCAGCAGTTTTTTTAACTCCGATTTTTGTTTTATTTGGTCTGATAATAGTTTTCACTCTTTTATTAACTAATTTGTGATTAATATTATCTGTATATCATGTTACTAGTCTCATATAATATTTACCAGCTTTACGTTTAAACGTTCAAAACTTTCGATGTCCATCATCAATAGCTACAAAAATAGGTTGATTTGGTTCTAATTTAACTTTTTTTCCATTTTCTTCAACTACTATTAAATGTTTAAAAAATCTATGAACAGTACTAAGACTAATATCTGATTTTTTTAAAATATCACAAATATCACGATATCTTTTCCCATCAGCAAAATATTCAATAGCAGTTTGTTTGATATCTTCACCAATTCTTTTATATTTTGGCAATTCTAGTATTTCATCAACTAAACAAACACGAATTCATTTTTGTAATTTTTCATCAAAATATTCATATATTCTTCTTTTATAAGTTATCATTCCATATATTATTTTTCTTGTTCGATATTGATAATCAACAATTTTATATCGGACTTCTCCCCACATGTACTTGTGGAGGAAACAATGAAATTGAATGAGTTCAATAATACTTTTCAAACTGAAAAACAATGTCTTGCATATATAGCAAGTTTGAAACAAAGCAAATGTATTAGGTGTTCTAGTTTTAATTTGAATACTTCTAATTTAAGAAAAATGAGATGTTTGAAATGTCATCAAACATTCAGTATTCTCACGGGCACTATATTTTCAAAGTCACAAACACCTTTAATATCTTGGTTTTATCTCATCTTTAGATGAATAAACACCAAACATGGAATTCCATCAACTGATGTTGCAAAAGAATTGGGAGTGACCTTGAAAACAGCTTGAAGAATGGGTCATAAAATCCGAAGTGCCATTGCTAAACAAGAACCTCAATTCATTGTTGAGGGCATAGTGCAAATGGATGAAATGTATCTTTCACATATGGGTTTTAAAAAACAAGGAAGATCCTTGTTGAATAAAACCTTGATTGTTGGTATTTATGAAAAAACAACCAACAATCTGATTGTGAAAGTATTGAAAAACGCAAACAGTAAAAATCTTTTGCAGTTTGCAATAAACCACATTTCTTCAAAGTGTGATGTACATACTGATTCTTGAAAAGGATATCGCGATTTGAAATCGGTTTTCACTAAGCATGAAACAGTTAACCATCAAGATGGCTATGTTTCAAAAACTGGTGTAAATACCAACCAAATTGAGTCAGTATGAAAACATATACGAAGAACATTTAAAACACATATCAAAGTTGCAAAACATCATATTCATTTATATGCAAAAGAAGCTGCATATAAATTCAATAACATACCTAGTTTTGAAACTGTAATGCTATGTTTAATTTAAAAATGTGGGGAGAAGTCCGTAGATAGGCTTTTCTCAGCATTTATGTGATAAAATTTAAAAATAGTACATAAAGGGAGAAAAGCCTTTTATATTTCTTTTTATCTCTTGTATTTTTTATTCTTCTGTCTATTTTTTCTCATTTCTTTGTTAAATATTCTAAATTTCATTTATCAATTTTAGCATATTGTTCTCTAAAATTTCATTTATAATTAAATTCCATTTTTAATTTCTCCTATCTATTTTTAAACTTTAATAACTACCTAATTTATTTATTTTAAATATGCCCCCAATCATACTTTATTTATGTACTATATCATCTTAAAAATATAATTAGGGGTAAAAAATAATGCTTATACTAAAATAAGTGTTTTTTCTTATGTCATATAACCAACGAAAACAATACTAGTAATAGTATAGGTATCACAAAATTAACGCCTTGTATTTGGCGTTATTTTAACGTTTAAAGCATATTTGCAAAATTTAATAAAATTAAGTATAATTTATAGTAAAATTAAGAAAAAGGAGTAATTTAATATGAAAATAATAGTTAATAATAATCAATTAATAAATATTATAAATGATGATTGGCAAAAAAATATTATTGAATTAGCAACTTATAAAACTTTATTAAAAGAAAATATTAATTATGAAAAAGACTTAATTCGAGATATACAATTTCTTACTGCTTTAAAAGAAGAATTAAATACAAATATTTTAAATTTTGATTTTGAAGAACTTGATCATATTATTGTAACAAAATGCTGACGAGAATATATTAGTTATTTTAATCAATCTTTAAATTATTGATATTTTGACTTAAATTTAAAAGAAAGAATAATTAATGAATATAATTATTTTATTAAACATTCAAGCCAAAATCAAAAACAACAGATTATCATTAATAATTTTAAGTCTCATAATCAGAAAAAAGAATATGAAAATTGAAAACATAATTATTTTAAAAATATCAATGAAAAAATTACAAAAAATAATATCGAACAAGGAATTGATGTTTTTGAATATTTTAAAGATGAAATAAATTCAATTGATTTACGAAATCAAGCATCAACTAATCAATATAAATTAAAAATTCAGGTAGAAGTAATTTAATATGAAAACATGAATAAAAACAAATTTAAGTAAACTAACATTAGGATTAGCACTAACTGGTGCAACAACCGGAACAATAGGATTAATCATGGGGGGTGCTTACCCATGAAAGTAAAAATGAATTATCATTTTTAAATTATGATTATACGAAAACTTCTTGTGGTGGAGGGGCGACTATCTGAGAACATCCAAGAGATGATTATCATAAAATAGATTTGTATTTTGGTATTAAATCAAAACATCAAGGTGATACTAAATGAGATGGTAATTATCCGGATGGATATTTTAATGATTAATCTAAATTTCTAAGTTAATATAAGAAATATTTTCATTATATTTATCAAACAAATTAATATTAGTTAAATTTATTTCTTGTTTATCTGTTATTAAAATTAAATCATAATTACCAGCACCAAATATACCACTGATTTCAATCCGATTTAAGTTATTAATCGGATTTTCAATTTGCAATTCAAATTCACTATTATTATCAATTTTTGATATTTCTTTATAAAATTCTAATTTAGAAAGTAATTGAGATTTATTTGAATCATATAAATTTAAAGCATTTTCAATTTTATTATTATTAATAATTGTTCTTGTAAAGTATTTTCCATATTCTCCATTTCCTAATGTTCAATCAACAGGAATTAATGAAGGTATGTTATTAGTTTCTAATTCGTTTGTTATAGATAATCAATTAAATTGATTATCATCAAGTTTAAATAATTCATTTTGACTAATATCATTATTTTTTTGTGGTTCTATTCCTTTTAAATCAAAACCTTTAATATTTGGATATTCTTTAATTTTTCTTAAATAATTAAATACTTCTGGTGGGATAAAATAAGGGTCATCTGGATTAGTTTCACTATAAGTTAATCCACCTTGACTAATTGAACCTTGACCACGTAAATAATCTACATCTTTAGTTAATAAAAATCTAACATAATTAGTAGTTGCTGTTTGAATATTATCTGTAAAATCTGTTGGTGTTATTTCTGGTCATTTTTTACTAATAGTAAAACCACTTAAATAATCAATATTACTACTAGCTACAGATATTGCAAATCAAATTTCATTATCTGGAGTATTAACTTTATCAAATGATAATTCATTAAAATATTTAGAATTTTTAAATTCTTCAACTGTTATAAATAAAATTGGGTCTTTAATAGCCATAATTTACTCCTTAATGTAAAAATAAAGGGTATTTAAACCCTTTAAATTTTAATTTTAGTTACTTTTTTCTTATCTTTATTTGTTAATTCTTGACATTTTGCTTTTTGAGCAATAATAAAATCTTCAAAATCTTTTTCATCAACATCAAAAGCATCTAATTTTTGTGCAATAGGAGTTTCTGTTAATTGTAATTTATCATTTAATTGTTTAGTATTTAAAATAATATATTCAATTAATTTATTAAATTTAAGTTCTTTTGCGACTATATCTTGTTTATTTTTTTTAATTTTTTTGAAATAATAGATAATACAAAAGCAATAATAATACCACTAGTAACTGCTCCTCCTATAATTCCACTTAATAAATATACTGTTAAATTCATTTTTTATTCCACCTTTTCTATTTGAATTTTATTTGAATGTTGTTTACATAAATTACATTCTTTTTTATGTTTTTTAATTTGTTGATATTGATAAATTAAATAAGGACTTGTAATAATAATTGGTATAGTAATTAATCCATATCGGACTTCTCCCCACATGTACTTGTGGGGAGAAGTCCGTTTAATTATTATTTAGATAATGATTAAATAATAATATAAAAAACAAATTTGTCTGTGTTTTTAGTTCAGGAATTAAGGAAATTTTTTTCAAGTTTTTATCAATAATAATTTTATTTAATTACTTCTTAAAATTTAACTTTAAATTCTTAGTAATAGTATCATAACCTAATAACTTAATAGTACTTACTAAATCAGGACCATGCATTTGACCAGTAGTAATAATTCTAATAGGCATAAATAACAATTTACCATTTACTTTAGTTTCAACTTTAACTTCATTAATAATAGTTTTAATATTTTCATTAGTTCATCCTTGACAAGCAACAATTTTATTAATAAAGGTTGTACACACATTTTTACAATAATTTTCTTTCATAAAGGTTTTAGCATCAACTTCTAATTGATAATTATTTTTAAAAAATAATGTTACTAACTCATTAATTTGAGCACCATACTCTAATTGTGGTTGATAAATGATTAACATTTGCGCCCATCATTCTGAAGAATTACTACTTCAATTATACTTAGTTTTAATGAAAGGGATAACTAACGCTAAGTATTGTTCATTAGTTAATTGTTTAATATACTGGTTATTCATTCATAATAGTTTTTGCGGGTCAAACATACTTGGTGCTTGGCTTAAATATTTAGGAGTAAATAGTTTAATTAATTGTTCTTTACTATAAATTTCTTTTTCTTCGTGCGAACTTCATCCTAGTAAAGCAATGAAATTAAAAATGGCCGCTGGTAAGTAACCTTCTTGACGGTATTGATGAATAAATTGCATTAAACTACCATCACGTTTTGATAATTTTTTGCGATCACTATTAATAATTAATGTCATATGAGCAAAAACTGGTGGTGTTCATTTAAAATATTCATAAATTACTAATTGTCGTGGTGTGTTAGATAAATGTTCTTCACCACGAAAAACATGACTAATTTCCATTAAGTGGTCATCAATAACAACGGCAAAATTATATGTAGCTACACCATTGGATTTGATAATAATAAAGTCACCTAAATCTTGAGTTTTAAATTCAACATTACCACGAACTAAATCAGCAATCATATATATTTTGTCATCAGGAATAATAATTCTAATAGTATAAGAAACTTTTTTTTGTAAATTATCAACAATCGTTTTATCATCTAATTTTAAACATCTTTTATCATATTGAAAAGCTAAAATGTTATCAGCAGTTTGATCTTCACGCATTTTGTCTAATGTTTCACTAGTACAAAAACAGTAATATGCATGTTTATTTTTAACCAGTTCATGAGCATATTTTAAATAAATATCTAAACGTTCGGTTTGTTTATATGGCCCATATTCACCTAGTGTATCAATAGTTTCATCAGGGATAATTCCCATTCAACGTAAATTATCTAATTGCGAACTAATACCATCAGTAATATTACGTTCTAAATCAGTGTCTTCAATACGAACAATGAATTGCCCTTTATTGTTTTTAGCGAATAAATAATTAAATAATGCTGTTCGTGCTCCACCAATGTGTAAATATCCCGTGGGACTTGGTGCATATCGCACTCTAACTTTCATACTATCACCGTCTTTATGATTTTTGTTTTCTTTTTTTTCGTTTAATTTTCTTGGTGTCACTTTTATCGTCTTCTTCATATTCATCATTTTCCTCTTCTGTTTCTAAATCTGTCACTTCGTCATTTTCGTTATCAAGAAAAATGGTAATAGTCTGGCTATCATTGGGATCAAATTCATTAGAACTTGGCAAAGGTTGTCGTAATTCAAGTTCTAAATGTTCTTCTTTTTCATGTTGACTTTTATAGTTAAACATTTGAATATTAATCAAATGCAATTTAATTAGTAAAATTACACAACCAACTAGCATGGCAAAAAATATGCCAAATATTGACCAAACTATTGTTGAACTAGCAACTCAGTTTTGATAAAAATGATTGGCAGTAAAAGTAACACCAGTTGGGAGATTTTTAGGTTGAATAATAGCAATTTTATTATTTCATTCACTGTAAAATAACTCACCAGAAAAATTAATTAAAAAACCAATGATAAAAATGCTAAAAGTTGCTACTAAAAACATCAATTTAACACGAGGTGATTTATCAATAAAAATTCTTGAAGTAAAAACACAACCAATAAATGCAATACTACTAATTGCTAATCCAATAACTGGCACATAAAATACAGCACCATAGCTAGAAGGATTAAAACTAGAAGTAGGAACAACTATTTCAAAACCATTAGTATATAAATTTCTTAATTCATGATTTTTCGATAAAAAAATTAAGTATACTAATTGATAAATAAGAAATACTGCTAATAATAAAAAAAACCTAATAAATCACAAATTACGATTTTTCATTTTTAAAATTCTCCTTACTTTTTATTTACTTTAAGTAAAAACTTTTTTTGTTTCTTTTCACGAATTAATTCTTGTTTTTTGATTTTATAGTTTTGCTTCATCATACTACGATTAGTATAAATTTCGTAGTATGAATTAATAAAAGTAAATTTACGACGCATAATTCAAAAGTAAACTTGAACAACCAAAATCGAAAAGATACTAATGATAATAAAGATAAGGGCAAGAATAGGATTAATTCAATTGTAATGACTACCTCATAAAATTTCTGATTGCGAAATATAAGTTCATTGTACTTCTGAACTTAACATGGTACTAAGAATTAAAAATCAAAAGGCAATATAAAACATACGATTACTATACTTAGAAGAAATATTACTTACCTTAGGAGCAAAAGTTAATAGTAGCATACTAACTATTAATAAAAATAAAAAAAGCGCAGGATTATATAATAAATTTAAAATATTATATTTAAAATCTGTCAGACTTAAATTATAAAGTTGATACTTAGCAACATTAATAGTAGCAAATAATGAAAAAATAAAACTTCATATAAAAGGTATAGCACAAACTCCTAAGTAGGCAAAATATGCTTTCTTTATTTTTTTTTCATAAGGGAAAAAAACTGGTTTTTTAGTTTCAAGTTTTTCTAAATCTATCTTATTCATTAATATGCTCCTACTTTTTTTATTTTTGATTTGGTAATTCTTCAACTACTAAAATTAACATAATAGCTGCGATAATTTCACATAACCATATAACTAATGTTATCAAAGAAAAAAACAATAACACAGGTATTATTCAAAATACGAAACTACCACTTAAAATTAAAGTTGATAAAATTAAAGTTGAAATGGCAATGATACGAATTGAACGTTTCTTTTTTAGTTTTTTAGCTGGCAACATGAAACAAATAACATTAATTAAAACTGCAATTCCTACATATGATAATGATAATGCTAGTTCTAATTTAGTTAATTCAAAACCTAATTTTTTACCAACAACAGCATCTACTAATAACAATATTAAAAAAATAACACTACCGGCAATATGGGCAATAGGGCCTCAAAATAATAAACCACGGGCTAATTTTAATTTTTTTATTAAATCAAAACGCTTAGTCTTTTTGTTAACAATATAATTAGATTCAACAGGATTAAATGTTTGTACATCACTACTTAACATAAATAAGTTCTCCTTTTCTAAATAGTTTTTTCGTATTAATTATAACAAAACTATTAGATTTTTATATTATTAATTTAAACATTAAAGCGGAAATGACAAATATCACCATCTTGAAAAATATATTTTTTTCCTTCAACACGTAGTTTTCCTTGATCTTTAACATTCTTCTCGCTACCAAATGTTATTAAATCCTGATAATTATAAACTTCAACTCTAATAAAACCTTTCATAAAATCAGTATGAATAATACCAGCACATTGTGGTGCTTTCATACCTTTAATAAAAGTTCAAGCATGAACTTCTTTAGGACCTACTGTAAAGAAAGTTGCTAAATTTAATAATTGATAAGTAGCAACAACAATTTGATTAATTCCTGAATCAGAAATATTTAATTCTTTAAACATTTCTGCTTTCTCTTCTGGTTCTAATTCTGATAATTCACATTCAGTTTTAGCGCAAACGACAATTACTTCAATTTTTTTCTTACTCATGTATGGCTTTAATATTTCAACATATTTATTAGTTTTAGTTTCTAAATCATTCTCGCCAATATTAGCAATAATAATTAATGGTTTAGCAGTTAAAAAATTATATGATTTAATTGTTTCTAAATCATCATCGCTTAATCCTTGATCACGAATAGCAATTTCTTGGCTTAATTTTTCATTAATTTTTTCTAACAATGCAACTTCGGCAATTCCTTTTTTATCTCTTGTAATTTCAGCTTTTTTACGAACTTTTTCTTTTCTTTTACTAATTACTTCTTGATCAGCAAAAATTAATTCCAATTCAATAGTCTCAAAATCATTGATAGGATTAATTTCACCTTCCACATGACTAACGTTAGCATCATCAAAACAGCGAATTACTTCACAAATTGCGTCAACAGTTCTAATATTACCAAGGAATTCATTACCTAAACCTTCACCTTTACTAGCACCACGAACAATGCCAGCAATATCATGCATTTCTAAAATAGTTGGAACAATTTTTTGGGGATTAAAAATTTTAAGTAAATTTTTAAATCGTTCATCATTGACAGGAACACTACTAACATTTGGTTTTATAGTGGCAAATGGGTAGTTTTCAATTAATACTTGAGAATTAGTAATGGCTTTAAAAAGCGTTGACTTACCAACATTAGGTAATCCAACGATACCAGCAGTTAACATATTATTCACCTGTTTCTTTTTAATTATATGATTATATAGTATCATATAACATGTAAAGATTTTAAGGTAAAAATAAAAGATTAATCATATATCTCTATTCCTAAAAATTTAATATAAATTTCTAAAATAGTTCCTACTAGAGATGTTATACTTTTAGTGAAAAGTAATCGCAACATATAAAAATGTTTAAATTATGTTTTAATACTCTGATTCATTTTTATGTAAAACTATAACAAATCTTAATCAATAATATATTATTGATTAACGGACTTCTCCCCACATGTACTTGTGGAGGAAACAATGAAATTGAATGAGTTCAATAATACTTTTCAAACTGAAAAACAATGTCTTGCATATATAGCAAGTTTGAAACAAAGCAAATGTATTAGGTGTTCTAGTTTTAATTTGAATACTTCTAATTTAAGAAAAATGAGATGTTTGAAATGTCATCAAACATTCAGTATTCTCACGGGCACTATATTTTCAAAGTCACAAACACCTTTAATATCTTGGTTTTATCTCATCTTTAGATGAATAAACACCAAACATGGAATTCCATCAACTGATGTTGCAAAAGAATTGGGAGTGACCTTGAAAACAGCTTGAATAATGGGTCATAAAATCCGAAGTGCCATTGCTAAACAAGAACCTCAATTCATTGTTGAGGGCATAGTGCAAATGGATGAAATGTATCTTTCACATATGGGTTTTAAAAAACAAGGAAGATACTTGTTGAACAAAACCTTGATTGTTGGTATTTATGAAAAAACAACCAACAATCTGATTGTGAAAGTATTGAAAAACGCAAACAGTAAAAATCTTTTGCAGTTTGCAATAAACCACATTTCTTCAAAGTGTGATGTACATACTGATTCTTGAAAAGGATATCGCGATTTGAAATCGGTTTTCACTAAGCATGAAACAGTTAACCATCAAGATGGCTATGTTTCAAAAACTGGTGTAAATACCAACCAAATTGAGTCAGTATGAAAACATATACGAAGAACATTTAAAACACATATCAAAGTTGCAAAACATCATATTCATTTATATGCAAAAGAAGCTGCATATAAATTCAATAACATACCTAGTTTTGAAACTGTAATGCTATGTCTAATTTAAAAATGTGGGGAGAAGTCCGTAGATAGGATTTTCTCAGCATTTATGTGATAAAATTTAAAAATAGTACATAAAGGGAGAAAAGCCTTGATTAATTATGAATAATTACTTTTCTAAAAATAATTTTATTTACTCCAAGGTGGGGTTTATTATGATTAACAAACTAATATTATTTTCTTCTATTACCATTACTAACGGGTTAAATTTTTTATAATCTCCCTTAAAAGAATTCACGCACATTTATAATGAAAACTCTGTTATAAATATTAATGATTATATTCAAGGAGCTTTTGTATATGCTGAAGATATAAAATGTTATTCAGGTTGAAAAATTGATAAAATTGAAGATGTAAAACTTTCTAACTTAAAAACTACTGATGCTGTAGGTGAAACAATTGGGGACCCTGAAATTATTTCTCAAGATAAAACTTTTGAGTATGTCGGTGAAAATATTTTAAAAAATTATAATGATTTAGAGCAAAATATAGCAACTATGAGTTTTACAAAAAAGATAGGTGAAACTGTATCTGCTTCTATTACGCAAGGAATTAAAGTAAGTGAAGAGACGGATATTCTTGTTGACAAAACTAACGTAAAAGTAAGTTTAAGCGGTACTATTGCTGAACAACATTCAGAAACTAAGGAGTATACTGTTCCAGCACAAACTATAAAAGTCCCACCTCACTCTCAGGTAAAAGTCACAGTTTATTGAAGCCAAGTTCAAATTATTCAAAAAGTAAAAACTAGTTGTAAACTTTCAGGAACTGTAACAGGTAAATGCTATTCATCAGAACTAACAGCAGTTGTGGTTGTAATTATTTCTGTACTTATTATAGAATTTAATCTTGATTTTAAGTTAATTTTATTATTAAGTTTTTTATTGTTTTTGCTTGTTAATTATCATGCGTTTTTTAGTAAATTCTTTAATATAGTAAATAGGAAACCCTGCTACTAATACTCCACAAACAATGAAGCATTTATACAAGATTCATCAATCATGACTATCACGGGCAAAGACATACATAGAAATAATAGCACCGATTAAACATAAAATATTACCAATAATAGTTGATAAAAATAAAACTCAATATCAAAAATTATTAAACATACGTTTATATGTTGAATCTTGATAACGTAATTTTAACGCGACACTAAAAGCAATAAATTGTAAAACCGTTGTGGCAATAATGAAGTAAGTAATAACACTATACAACTGGTCTCATAATACATAAACTGATGATAACAACATTAATAAAACAATGGCTAAATAAGGTGAATTAGTAGGATTATTAGTCTTGCTAAAGATATTAAACAAGTCATGTTCTTGGGCTAACTTATGAACCATTCGTGAATGGTAAAGCAAGAAGGCATTGAGTGAACCTAAGAAAATAACAATTGATAAGATATTAAACGCTAAAGCAAAACCGTGAGGAATTGTTTTACTACTTAAAATAGCTTCACTCCATAAATTGTTTGAAAAAGCATTTAAATTGTTACTAATATTAATGGTTATAATGGCAACAGCTAAAATTACATAAACACCAACTACTACTAAAATAGCAATAATTTTCGCACGAATAATATTTTTGCGTGGTTCTTTAATTTCACCTGCTACATACGTAACAGCTTCAATTCCTGAATAGGCAAACATGGTCATCGCCATGGCTGGTAATAGCATATAAGAAGTTAAAAATAATTGATGTAAATTTTTAGTAACTTCTGGTTTTTCAAAATTAGCAAGACTCCCATAAACAATCGCTAGTATCATTACCAATAAAATGGGAATGAATTTTAAAACTGTAAAGATAGTTTGTGAAATTCCTACTATTTTTTTTGTATAAATATGAGTTAAACCCATTATTACTAAGACACCAATTCCTATTAATTTAATAAGTCATGGATTAGTAATTGCTGCTAAACTAGCAATTAAATTACCACATGCAATTGTTGCACTAGCAATCGCAGTTGCTGCTACTAATAATACTAAGATTCATCCAAATCAAAAGGCTGTTGCTTGAAATTTAGCTTTTTTTAGTCATGTATAAGCAGTTCCATTTTCAGGATAACTACTAGTTGTTTCGGCAAATAATAGTAGTCCGGGAATGATTAGTATAGCCCCAATAATTCATGCTAATAACATTAAAATGGGATTATATTGGGCTTGATATGCTACTTGACCAAAGGCTATTAAGATTGATGAACCTAAAGTAGCACTAATAGCCATCATAGTTACGGTTAATAAACCATATTTTCTTGTTAACATTAAACTTTGTTTCTCCTTTAAAATTTTTAAATAATAATGCTTAGTAATATTAGACTTAAAAATTAAATAAAGCAATAGTTTAGATACGTGTTAATTTATGATTTTGATAATAAAAAAGAGAACCTAATGGTTCTTAATAATCAATGTGAGACTTCGGTTACCCATTGATTAATTTTATATCGGACTTCTCCCCACATGTACTTGTGGAGGAAACAATGAAATTGAATGAGTTCAATAATACTTTTCAAACTGAAAAACAATGTCTTGCATATATAGCAAGTTTGAAACAAAGCAAATGTATTAGGTGTTCTAGTTTTAATTTGAATACTTCTAATTTAAGAAAAATGAGATGTTTGAAATGTCATCAAACATTCAGTATTCTCACGGGCACTATATTTTCAAAGTCACAAACACCTTTAATATCTTGGTTTTATCTCATCTTTAGATGAATAAACACCAAACATGGAATTACATCAACTGATGTTGCAAAAGAATTGGGAGTGACCTTGAAAACATCTTGAAGAATGGGTCATAAAATCCGAAGTGCCATTGCTAAACAAGAACCTCAATTCATTGTTGAGGGAATAGTGCAAATGGATGAAATGTATCTTTCACATATGGGTTTTAAAAAACAAGGAAGATCCTTGTTGAACAAAACCTTGATTGTTGGTATTTATGAAAAAACAACCAACAATCTGATTGTGAAAGTATTGAAAAACGCAAACAGTAAAAATCTTTTGCAGTTTGCAATAAACCACATTTCTTCAAAGTGTGATGTACATACTGATTCTTGAAAAGGATATCGCGATTTGAAATCGGTTTTCACTAAGCATGAAACAGTTAACCATCAAGATGGCTATGTTTCAAAAACTGGTGTAAATACCAACCAAATTGAGTCAGTATGAAAACATATACGAAGAACATTTAAAACACATATCAAAGTTGCAAAACATCATATTCATTTATATGCCAAAGAAGCTGCATATAAATTCAAGAACATACCTAGTTTTGAAACTGTAATGCTATGTTTAATTTAAAAATGTGGGGAGAAGTCCGTAGATAGGCTTTTCTCAGCATTTATGTGATAAAATTTAAAATAGTACATAAAGGGAGAAAAGCCTTTTATAATCAATGATATTTCTTCTGAATTAATTAATGCATATAAAGCAATAAAAGAAAATCCACAAAAATGAATGAAATTATTAGATGAACATGAACTAAATCATGGTTTAAACTCTAAAGAATATTATTTTCTTATTAGAGAGCAAGATCGGGATATAAATTGAAATAAAAAAAATATTTTTATTAAAACCGCTAGATTAATTTATTTAAATAAAACGTGCTTTAATGGTTTGTATCGCGTTAATAAATCTGGATATTTTAATGTTCCTTGAAATAAAAAGGAAAAAATTAAGTTATATGAAAAAAACAATATTTTAAATTTAAGTAGAATTTTAAATAGTAATGTTGAGATTTTAAATAGTGATTTTGAAAATGTCTGTAATTATGCACAAAAAGGAGATTTTATTTTTTTCGATCCGCCATATGATTTAATAAAGAAAGATACTTTTGATAATTATACAAAAGATAAATTTGGTATTGAAGGTCAAAAAAGACTATCTAATTTGGCTCATAAGTTAAAAGAAAAAGGCTGTTATGTTATGATAACAAACCACAATACACCATTAATAAATGAGTTATATAAAGATTTACTATTGATGTAGTTCCTGTAAAAAGAATGATTAACTCTAATGGAGAAGGCAGAGTGGGAATAGAGACTATTATATACAACTATTAATGAAGGGATAATAGATATGAAAAGAGCATTTACAAGTATTATTGATAATCTTAAAACCACAATAGTTGACTATGAATATTATGTTAACTTTGAAAAAATTTACTATCAAGTTTGAAATTACCTTGTTGAATTAAATATTTTGAATTTACTAATTGGCTCAAAAAATATTGAGGAAGATTTTATAAAAATTACGGACTTCTCCCCACATGTACTTGTGGAGGAAACAATGAAATTGAATGAGTTCAATAATACTTTTCAAACTGAAAAACAATGTCTTGCATATATAGCAAGTTTGAAACAAAGCAAATGTATTAGGTGTTCTAGTTTTAATTTGAATACTTCTAATTTAAGAAAAATGAGATGTTTGAAATGTAATCAAACATTCAGTATTCTCACAGGCACTATATTTTCAAAGTCACAAACACCTTTAATATCTTGGTTTTATCTCATCTTTAGATGAATAAAAACCAAACATGGAATTCCATCAACTGATGTTGCAAAAGAATTGGGAGTGACCTTGAAAACATCTTGAAGAATGGGTCATAAAATCCGAAGTGCCATTGCTAAACAAGAACCTCAATTCATTGTTGAGGGCATAGTGCAAATGGATGAAATGTATCTTTCACATATGGGTTTAAAAAACAAGGAAGATCCTTGTTGAACAAAACCTTGATTGTTGGTATTTATGAAAAAACAACCAACAATCTGATTGTGAAAGTATTGAAAAACGCAAACAGTAAAAATCTTTGGCAGTTTGCAATAAACCACATTTCTTCAAAGTGTGATGTACATACTGATTCTTGAAAAGGATATCGCGATTTGAAATCGGTTTTCACTAAGCATGAAACAGTTAACCATCAAGATGGCTATGTTTCAAAAACTGGTGTAAATACCAACCAAATTGAGTCAGTATGAAAACATATACGAAAAACATTTAAAACACATATCAAAGTTGCAAAACATCATATTCATTTATATGCAAAAGAAGCTGCATATAAATTCAATAACATACCTAGTTTTGAAACTGTAATGCTATGTTTAATTTAAAAATGTGGGGAGAAGTCCGTAGATAGGCTTTTCTCAGCATTTATGTGATAAAATTTAAAATAGTACATAAAGGGAGAAAAGCCTTTTATATTTCTTGTCACTTTTCGCAATTAATTGCTTACAATTCAACAATGATAATGACATTTAATTAACCTAATTCTAAACTAGAGTAGTAAAGGAAAAATAATACGATATAATATATATTAAAATCTATATCATCGGAGTACTTTTTCATGAAAAGAAAATTAAATTTATTTTTTGCAACTAGTTTATTAACAAGTTCTAGTCTTACTGCATTAGTTTTTGTTGTTAATTTTAATGAAGCTAACAATCAAATTATTAATCTTACTAGTAGTAACGTTGATAATCAAACCGCTACTAAATACGCTAATGAAACATCAATTGTTGGTAAATCATTGTTAATTGGTCAAAATCAAAATTTTAATACTAACGACCTTTTAAACAATATGTATGGACAAAACCAAAGCAAGGATATTAATAATTTGAAAGGTGATAATTCTGGTAATGATTTTATTAAAAATTGAACAACCAATTTAGATGGTAATAGCATTAACACAATCCAACCATTGTTCCAACGCCATGGTGCTAATCAAGATAGTATTGATAAAATAACCAAAAATATTAGTAGTTATCAAAAATATGCCACTTATTTACCAATGATTAAAAGTTATTTAAATAATAGTTTTTTATCACAAGATAAAAATGTTGATTTAATAGATACTGCTTTAAAACTTGTTAAAGGACTAATCCCTAATATTGATAATTATTTATCTTACAGTACTTATTTGCCAATGGCAACAAGCGCAGTTAAAGAACTGTTAAGTGATTGAGATCAACCACAAGATTTTAGTGGTGATAATTTACTAGCAAAAATGAAAGATTATATGTCAAAAAAAGGTACATATGCTCAAGCATGACAAAAGCTTAATGATTATGATAATTGACATTATGTTGAAACAAGAGCTAGTGGTTGAAACTGAACACAGTTTTATGAGTACATGGCTGGTGTTAATTTTAATTATATTTTTAAATTAATTTCAGGAAAATATATTGGTGATATGATAGCTGATAATATTACAACTACAGTTGGTTTACCAACAGGTTTTAATACTGATGGTTTTCTTAAGACATTTACTGATACTATTAGTAAAATTGTTAATACACCTGCTGCATTGCCATATTTAATTAAAACAATAGTTCCGGTGCTAAAAGCAAAAGTATTAAAAATGGAAAATCCTACTTTAGGAATTAACAGTGTTACTTGAAATGATGATAGTGCTAATAAAGATATTGCTATCAAAACAGTATTACTGGAATTACAACATTTACTATCATCAGCAGGCCATAATGATTTAATTTCATTAATATCTGATTTGTTAGGTGGACCATTTGGTGAAGATATTGTGATTAAAGCGACAGGTTGACCAGTAACTTCGTATTGAACTTTGCCTGAAATTTTTTCTAAATTTTCATTTATTATTAGTATTCATGACATTGCCACTAAAGTTGCTGATAGTTTAACTGATGCTTTAAAATCAATTCCTATTGATGATTATATTAATAAAGTTCTTGATTTTACTAATAAATATTTAACAACTAATCCTGTCATTAAATTGCAAGATTTATCTAAATATTTAGATTTAACGGTTGATAAAACAGAATTTACCACTGCTCTTAATGATATTAAAGATATTATTGATAATCCAAGTACTACTACTCATAATGTCAAAGAAGTGTTAACAATATTAGGTGTTCAGTTTAATGGTGAAACTACTTTTAAAGTTGGTAGTGTTTTGGATAGTTTAAGTGCATGACTTAATACACCAAACAGTAGTATTAATCAACTACTAGGGATTATCCAAGGTGATAAGAACCATCCAGGCATTATTAATAATATGATTACCGAACAAGAAAGATTATATCAAGATGAATATACTAAATATTTTGATATTAGTAATACTACTTATTTTATGATTAGTGATGTGAAAATGAAAAAATATAAAGAAGATAATGGAATAACTAGTGCTGTATTAAGTTATCAAATGTTAAATAAATTAAATGGTAATCATTATCAAATTTCTTTTACTAATAATGATTTTGTTAATACGAAAGATTTTAAGTTAACTTTATTTCATCAAATTTAAAAATGTTAAAAATATAATGTTATTGTATTGTATTTTAATATTATTAGTTTTATAATAGTTTTATAAACACATAAATGGAATATTTGCTTAATTTATTTAATCCTATTTAGTAACTATACTAGATAGGTTTTTTTGTGTTTAAAAGTAAAAAAGAGAAAGAAGATAGTAAAAATGCCAATAACAAATAATCAAGAAGATAGCCAAGTTTTAGTAAGAAACGAAGAAGAATTAGCAATTAAAATAGAAGAACCTGTAGTAAACACAGTAATAAAAATATCACTTGATGACAAAATTGCAGTTAGTCAACAAATTGGTTGTCTTATGCAAATGATTAAAGATAATCCTTTTGCTAAAGATTTAACTAACTTTTTAACCAATTTTAATAATCAATTAGGAAAATTAATCAGTGATAATTTATTACAAATTAAAACTATTCTTAGCGACTTTGAAAAAAATATTAAAAGTCAAACTGGTATGTCATCAGCAAATATTTTAAAATTAGTTTTATCAGTTGTTTCATCAATTGGTGCTGCAACTATTACTTTAGCTTTACATAATGCACATCCAATTGCACAATTAATGAATATTACTAATGCTGTTGCTAGAACAGCAGGTACTGTTTATGAAATAGCGCGTGGAAATAATTTAACTCCTTTAGAAGAACAAATTCTTGCAGGACTTGGTATACTTATAAATATTTCTTATTTCATTTCAACTTTAGAAGTAAATGTGGCAGACACAATATTTAAAACAGCGTTACAAGCAACAGATTTTACAATAGGAAATCCATTACCTTATGGCCTATTCACAAGTACTACTATTACAGGAGGTCTTAGTGCTGTACTAAATTTATGTAAAGCTCGTTTAAAAGCAGCAGGAGCAGGAAATGGAAACCTATATAAAACCCTAGATAGAATATCTACTATTTCAGGTGTCACATGTCAAACTGGTGTTCTGGCTGGTGGAGTATCATTATTTACTGTTAAACCAGAACTTTCTACTAAAGGTATAGTTGGTGGTCTTGTTGATGGTACATGTGGATTAACAGCTTCACTAATAGGACTATTTAATAATCCGAATTTTTATAAAGAAAATCCTATTGAACAGGAATTAAAAGAAATTATTGTTAATGTTAAAGAAAAGATTAAACCTTTTTGCCCAGATACAGTAATTGAAATTGAAACCTTATCTGAACAAGTAAAAGACACAAGTAGTTTAAATTCCAACTATTCGTGTTCATAAATTAGTAAAAGGTAACTATAATAACTATTTAATAATCAATTCTAAGTAGTAAGTATCATAATATACTTACTACTTTTTTCTATCCCTATTTCCTATCATTTCTTCCCCTTTTATCCTTATTTATTGCAATTATTTTATAAAGATGAGATAATATGGGTAATAGTGGGAAAGTGTGGGTGATATTAATGCTACTAGGCCAAGCCATATCAACTATTGATGAGAAAAAGCGGATGATAATTCCAGCCAAGTTTAGGGGTTACTTTCATGAAAATGAAACAGTTGTTGTCTCCAAAGGTTTTGAAGGATGTCTCGTTATTCGTAACGAACCTGAATTCATTAAATGACAAGACAAAATTTTAAATCAATCAGAAGGACAGAAAGAAGCACGAATTCTAGCGCGACAAGTATTTGCCAACTCAGAAGAATTAAAAATAGATGGTAAAGGTCGCATTAACATTCCCCACTCATTATTGGTATTAGCTGATATTAAACAAAAAGTAATTATGATTGGACTGTCCAACAAAATTGAAATTTGATCAGAAACTAACTGAAATCGCTTTAACCAAGATACCAACGATAAATTTGAGTTAGCAGCAGCTACTCTAGATGAGATTTAACGATATGAATAATACCAATTTACTAGCACATGTTTCTGTTATGTTAACAGAAACTATCGATTTCTTAAATATTAAACCTGACGGGATTTATGTTGACTGTACCTTAGGCCGTGCTGGTCATAGTAAAGTCATCTTAAGTAAACTTACCTCTGGTAAACTATATGCCTTTGACCAAGATGAACAAGCCATTGTTCAAAGTAATGACATCTTACAACCCTTTGTTGATAAATATGAAATCATTAAAAGCAACTTCGTTCATCTTCGAAAACAATTGTTACAAAGAAACATTACGAAAGTTGATGGCATCTTATATGACTTAGGTATCTCATCACCACAAGTTGATGAAGATATTAGAGGTTTTAGTTATATGAAAGACGCTAAGCTTGATATGAGAATGGATCAATCACAAACACTAAGTGCTTGAGACATTGTTAACAACTATGATTATCAACAACTAGTAATGATTATTAGAAATTATGGTGATGAATCATTTGCTAGTAAGATTGCTAATAATATCATTAAAGCAAGAACTATTAAACCAATTAATACAACTTTTGAGTTAGTAGCGATTATTAAAAAATCATTACCAGCCAAAGCATTAAATAAACAACATCATCCTGCTAAAAAAACTTTTCAGGCCTTACGGATTGCCGTTAATAACGAATTAAACAACTTACAAGATTCGTTAAATCAAGCTTTAACTTTATTAAATCCCCAAGGCAGAATAGTAGTTATTAGTTTTCATTCTTTAGAAGATAGAATTGTCAAACAAACATTTAATAAAGTATTAATTGACCCTTTAGCCCAACTCTATGCCAAACTACCAATTGCTAGTAAGTGAACTCCTAAATATGAGTTAATCACAAAACGAGCTTTAGCACCAACGACCAAAGAAATTAACTTAAACCCACGAGCACGCAGTGCTAAGTTACGAGTTATTGCTTTTCTATAACTCTTAAAATTGTTTGGAGGTGAACTTATGAATTACCAAGAACTATATGTTGTTTGTCAAATTGAAGATTTCAATTTAAAATTAATGGTTAACAATTATGTTAATAATCAAATTCAAGTTCTATACAAAGCAAGAATAGAAAATGAACAGTTTGCTGAAAATGGTGTTATCATCAATCCTATTGCCACAGGTAATAGTTTACGCAAGATGCTTGATAAAATTAATAAAACTTTAAATATCAATGTGCAAAGAATTGTTTTAAGTTTGCCATCAAACAATTTAAAAATTTATCAATCACAAGCCATGATGGATTTTAAAGATGACAACCATATTATTACTAATGCTGATTGTAGCAAAGTGATTGATATGGCCAAAAACATTATTATTGATAGTACTGAGGTTGTATGCTTAACTAAACCTTACAGTTTTAAAGTTAATAATGAAAGAAGTAGTGAACAATTACCAATCGGGTTAAAAGGACAAGTACTGAATGTTGATGCGTTAGTTTATTCACTACCTAAAACTTTATATTCTTCACAATTAGAAGTATTTAAAAATGCACAAGTTGATTTATTAACAGTTACCCTAGATCAGTTTGCCCTAGCGTGTAATATTAATAACAACAATAATATTGTCTTAATTGATTGAAACTTAAATAGTACTAAAATTAGTGTATTTAACAATTCTGTTTTATATGCTACTACTAACATTAAAATTGGTTGAAATCAAATTATTCAAGCTTTAATGAAACAAATGCATTGTGGCTATGATAAAGCAGAAAAATATTTACAAAAGATTATTAACATTAATAGTAATTATTTATGTGATATTGTAGTTGATAAACATCTTAATGAACATAAACAAGAAATTTGCTTAACTAAATCTGATTTACAAACGACAGTGCAAAACCAAATTAATGAAATTATTACTTGTATTGAATATTTCCTAGACGAAGTAAGTAATAACAATAGTAGGGAAATGGAAGTTATTTGCACAGGTATTACTGTCGGATTAGCTGGCTTTGCTAATTATTTTAAAAATCATAGTAAACTAGCAACTATTAAATATATGTTAAATCAAAATTTAGGTGCCTACAGTTATAATTGAACTAGTTTAATTGGTGTTACCCACTACCAGCACTTGGTTAATGTTTTTAACAACAATATTATTTCATCGATAAATACTTTACCAATATTGCCAAAAGCCAATCACCATCGTTTACCACAAAATAATGAAACAAAAAAATATAATTCACCTAATTTCTCAAGTTATCAGTATAATGGTAATAGTAAATAGAATGAATTTCAAAAAAGTATTAAGGAGTTGAGAAAATGGAAAATGACAACACTAGTCAATTTGAACAGTTAGCCTCTATTATTAAAAACGATGTAGATGAAGACAATAAATTAGCCTCTATTCGTGTAATTGGTGTGGGGGGTGCTGGTAACAATGCTGTCAATCGCATGATTGAAGCGAAAGTAGAAGGTGTTGACTTCTATGTTGCTAATACTGACCAACAAGTTATTAATGCTTCGTTAGCAGCAAATAAAATTATCTTAGGAAAAGAATTGTCAAAAGGTTTAGGTGCTGGAGCAAATCCTGAGATTGGCAAACAAGCGGCAATTGAAAGTGAAGTTGAAATTAAACGTGCCCTTGGGGGTGCTGATATGGTTTTTATTGCTGCGGGCATGGGTGGTGGCACTGGAACTGGTGCAGCTCCGATTGTGGCAAGAATTGCTAAAGATTGTGGTGCCCTAACGATTGCCATTGTTACTAAACCATTTAAGTTTGAAGGACGTAATCGCAACGCTCATGCTGCGGTTGGAATTGAAAACTTAAAAAAACAAGTTGATGCTATTATCATTATTTCTAATGATAAGTTATTACAAGTCATTGGTAATATTCCTGTGAAAGATTCATTTAAAGAAGCAGATAATATTTTACGTCAAGGTGTACAAACTATTACTGATTTAATTGCTGTCCCAGCATTAATTAACTTGGATTTTGCTGATGTCAGAACTATTATTCAAAATAAAGGTAATGCGTTATTTGGAATTGGAATCGCAAAAGGTGAACATAAAGCCAAACAAGCAGCTACTAAAGCTATTTCATCACCATTACTAGATGATGTTGCCATTAAAGGTGCTAAAAATGCGATTGTTAATGTCACTGGTGGTGCAACAATGACTTTAACTGATGCTAATATCGCTGTGGATTTAGTGCGTGATGCTGCTGGTAGCGATGTTAACATTATTTTCGGTGTTGCTGTTAACGAACATTTAAATGATGAAATGATTGTTACTGTGATTGCTACTGGTTTTGATGAAAAATTAACAACAACATCTAATTTTGGTTTAACTTCTAAAATTGATAACCGCGATTTTGTTAATAGCACTAGTAAAACCCAATACATAAGTAATGAAATACAAGTTCAAACTAAGAAAAAAGAAGAACAACAACAAGCAATAGTTCAAGAAGCAATCATGGAAATTGATGATGATTTACCAACATTTTTAAGAAAAAGAAATCGAGGATAGAGTATTATGGGATGAAGAAAAAAACCAGTAGTTAATAATGATACTACTACTTCTATCAATAAGCATTTTAAAGAAGCAGTTCAAGAATTTGCTCCTAAAAGTTATCAAGAAATTGAACCGATGGCTAATGCTATGATTTTACAAAAACCAATTAAAATTGATTTAACAAATACTGTTGTTAACGACCGCAGAAGAATTATTGATTTTCTTTGTGGAATTTGTTATGTTGTGGGATTTACTGTTGATAAAACTGGCACTAATATTTATGAATTTAAAAATGAAAATTAAGAAAAATACAACTTAAAGTTTATATATTGTTTGCAAAGTAAATTATTCATGATAATATTTATAAGTATTCTAACTGTGAACAATGGTTAAACTATAATGTAAAATTATTAATTAACGAGAGATTTTAGAGATTGTTAATTAGATTACCAGGTAAATTTCAAATATTTACTGTGGGAATTATTCCTTTAATATTATAGTAAAGAGTTGTCCTTATTACCTGTTAGTCGTAATCTCAAGAGATTAGGTGGTTGAAAAACCAAGAATAGCGCAAAACTAAATGTTATTCTTGGTTTTTAATGTTTAAATATAATTTATTTTCGGACTTCTCCCCACATTTTTAAATTAAACATAGCATTACAGTTTCAAAACTAGGTATGTTATTGAATTTATATGCAGCTTCTTTTGCATATAAATGAATATGATGTTTTGCAACTTTGATATGTGTTTTAAATGTTCTTCGTATATGTTTTCATACTGACTCAATTTGGTTGGTATTTACACCAGTTTTTGAAACATAGCCATCTTGATGGTTAACTGTTTCATGCTTAGTGAAAACCGATTTCAAATCGCGATATCCTTTTCAAGAATCAGTATGTACATCACACTTTGAAGAAATGTGGTTTATTGCAAACTGCAAAAGATTTTTACTGTTTGCGTTTTTCAATACTTTCACAATCAGATTGTTGGTTGTTTTTTCATAAATACCAACAATCAAGGTTTTGTTCAACAAGGATCTTCCTTGTTTTTTAAACCCATATGTGAAAGATACATTTCATCCATTTGCACTATGCCCTCAACAATGAATTGAGGTTCTTGTTTAGCAATGGCACTTCGGATTTTATGACCCATTCTTCAAGCTGTTTTCAAGGTCACTCCCAATTCTTTTGCAACATCAGTTGATGGAATTCCATGTTTGGTGTTTATTCATCTAAAGATGAGATAAAACCAAGATATTAAAGGTGTTTGTGACTTTGAAAATATAGTGCCCGTGAGAATACTGAATGTTTGATGACATTTCAAACATCTCATTTTTCTTAAATTAGAAGTATTCAAATTAAAACTAGAACACCTAATACATTTGCTTTGTTTCAAACTTGCTATATATGCAAGACATTGTTTTTCAGTTTGAAAAGTATTATTGAACTCATTCAATTTCATTGTTTCCTCCACAAGTACATGTGGGGAGAAGTCCGTTAATGATTTTAGCAAATACACGTGCTAGTTCAAAACATGATGTATTAAAATACATTAAAGAATCGGTAAGACTTGAATTTATTATCTCTTTAATTTTACAAAAAAAAATATACCGATATAACAGTGATTCCAAACTATATTTCTGATGATGAAGGAATTCCAGTTGTTCATGCACCAGGTGGTAAGGCTGATATTATTTGTGAAGGAACAACTTATTCAGTTTTATTTGAAGTCACTTTACTTACAGGAGTTCAACAACATATACGCGAATCTTCTTCAATAACTAGACATTTGAAAGAATATTGTTTAACAAAAAACAATGTTTTCTCTATACTAGTGACTCCAACTATTCATGAAGATACTAGAGAACATGCTACGTATATCAAGTTAAAGAAAAATTAGATATTGTCACATTGTCTTTTTTAGATTTCACACATACTGTTAATTTTACTATATCGCTTGAAGATTTTAAAAATTAATCTATTTTAGCAATTTAACCAAATAATGTTTCACTATTCATTATCATTTTCAGCTTTTTTTGCTTTATCATGATTTTTAAAATCCATAATAATAAAGCAAATAAAACCACCAATAATAGCAATTAAACTAACAACCATTAAAATAATAGCACCAATATCCATATTACTAACCTCTTTCACTTTTAGTTTTACGAGTAACTATTTTATTAAATTTTTCATGGATAGCTTTATGATATGTTAAAGAAAATGTTAAAATTAAAATTAAACCAATACCTAATGTGGTACCAATTACACCGTAGACAAATGGGCTATCAATAGCATTAATAATAAAATCATAAATTCCCGTACCAATATTAACTACTATTAAAAGCGGAGCAATAATTAAAATCACTATCTTATACCCTTTATTTCATTTAATTCAGGAATTTTTATTATTTTCTTGTTTTAAATTATCATATAAATTTCAACCCCAAGGACTAATACCAACTAATAAGATAAAACCAAGAATTAATAACCAAATTTGAGCAACTCACATCCCTAAACCATCAAAGAGAAATGATGATTTATTAAAAGTAAACAAGACTGATACTAACATTGCTCCTAGTAAAGATATTGCTAAACTCTTTTTGCGTTGTCAATGAATTTCATATTCTAAACCATTAACCATTGATTCTACTTGACCAATGAGCGATGACATGCCAGCAAAAAAGAGGGTAACAAAAAAGAAAATGGCTAAAACATTACCTAACACTTGAACGTGACTATTAATAATACCAAATAGTTGTGGTATTACTTGAAAAATTAATGCTGGTCCAGCTTGAAAAATATTATCAATATTAGTTTCACCTTTATTATGAGCAATAGCACCCATGGCATTAAAAACAATCATTGCAGTTAAAATTCCAATCACAGTTGTTCCAAATGCCACAACAAAAGCCTGATTAGTACTATCTTGTTTTTGAGGTGCATGAGCCGCGTAAATATAAATAGTTCCAGTACAAGTTGATAACATAAAAAATGCTTGACCAAATGCATATTTCCAGACACTAGGAGTTAACAAATCTTTACCATTCAAATTAAACATGACATTTAAACCTAACTTAGCACCCGATAAGGTGCTAGTATAAATAGCTAATACAATAATCATGACAAAGAGAAAAGGAATAAAAACTTTATTTGCCTTCTCAATTCCTTTTTCAACACCACCTAATAAAATAATTCCTAAAATAATTCATACCCCTAATGTCGCTAATAATACCATTCAGTTTAACGAACCAAGACTACTAAAACTAGAAGGAGCACTACTAGTAACTTGTAAAATATCATGATAAAAATATGAACCATTATTCAAGTTATTGGTAAAACTAATAATGATATTGATTAAAGTTCAACTAACTAAAACACTATAATAAGTACTTAGTAAAATTACGGTTGCTGAATGTAATCAAGCAAAAAAAGCACCTTTTTTACCACCGATTTCGCTAAAGAATTCAATATGATTTTTGCGATATTTATTACCAATTGTCATTTCAATAAATAAAACGGGAATGGCACAAATAACCATACAAATTAAAAAGGGAATAAGAAAAGCACCATGATGGTTGTACATTTGGGTTGGAAAGCCTCAAATCCCACCTAATCCAACAGCAGAACCCATTACAGATAATAAGAATCCTAATTTAGAAATATTTAAACGTTGCTTTTTCATACAGTCACACCTTACTTATATTTACTAATTATAACAAAAATAATTTTTAAATACTTGATTTATCTTTATTAATAAACAATAATTTTACTTATAGTAAAAATTTTAGGCTTTTCTCCATTTATGTACTATTTTTAAATTTTATCACATAAATGCTGAGAAAAGCCTATCTACGGACTTCTCCCCACATTTTTAAATTAAACATAGCATTACAGTTTCAAAACTAGGTATGTTATTGAATTTATATGCAGCTTCTTTTGCATATAAATGAATATGATGTTTTGCAACTTTGATATGTGTTTTAAATGTTCTTCGTATATGTTTTCATACTGACTCAATTTGGTTGGTATTTACACCAGTTTTTGAAACATAGCCATCTTGATGGTTAACTGTTTCATGCTTAGTGAAAACCGATTTCAAATCGCGATATCCTTTTCAAGAATCAGTATGTACATCACACTTTGAAGAAATGTGGTTTATTGCAAACTGCAAAAGATTTTTACTGTTTGCGTTTTTCAATACTTTCACAATCAGATTGTTGGTTGTTTTTTCATAAATACCAACAATCAAGGTTTTGTTCAACAAGGATCTTCCTTGTTGAACAAAACCCATATGTGAAAGATACATTTCATCCATTTGCACTATGCCCTCAACAATGAATTGAGGTTCTTGTTTAGCAATGGCACTTCGGATTTTATGACCCATTCTTCAAGCTGTTTTCAAGGTCACTCCCAATTCTTTTGCAACATCAGTTGATGGAATTCCATGTTTGGTGTTTATTCATCTAAAGATGAGATAAAACCAAGATATTAAAGGTGTTTGTGACTTTGAAAATATAGTGCCCGTGAGAATACTGAATGTTTGATGACATTTCAAACATCTCATTTTTCTTAAATTAGAAGTATTCAAATTAAAACTAGAACACCTAATACATTTGCTTTGTTTCAAACTTGCTATATATGCAAGACATTGTTTTTCAGTTTGAAAAGTATTATTGAACTCATTCAATTTCATTGTTTCCTCCACAAGTACATGTGGGGAGAAGTCCGAAATTTTATTCTAACAGTACTGTCTTTTAAATTCTTTTCTTGCTTCTCATAAATATTTAGGGTTAAATTTAGATAATCTCATTTTTTTCTCCTTTCTAAAAAATAAAAATTCACTTATTAATAAGTGAATTGAAAAGACTGTAAATAAGTATTTCTTTAAATCTATTACTTATTTATGAATGAAATTGGGGGGGTCTATAGGTTTAAGGGAATAAAAACAGATAGGTATTGGTATATCCCTATCCGTAAACTATTTTATTCAATCTTTTGATTATGTCCAACCTAAAGTTAAAATAATACCTTAGGAGGTATAATATGAGAAAGGTAGTACTCATAAAGAATACTCTTTTTATTATCGATAAATGTATATTTTGTCAGAAAAATATTGTAATATCTAATGGTGCCCGGAGCGGGACTCGAACCCGCATGATTTCTCGGTAGATTTTGAGTCTACTGCGTCTGCCATTTCGCCATCTGGGCAAAGTTATTTAATAACTTATAAAAAATGAGGAATAGTTCCTCGTCATTAATTAATATATAAATGGTGCCCAGAGCGAGACTCGAACTCGCACAACCGTTAAAAGTTATCAGATCTTAAGCCTGACGTGTCTGCCATTTCACCACCTGGGCTTTTATTTTTATGGTGTCCCCGGCAAGACTTGAACTTGCGACACCTCGGTTAAAAGCCGAGTGCTCTACCACTGAGCTACGAGGACAAATATTTAGTTATAATGGCTGAGGCGGATGGATTTGAACCAACGATGACGGCGTCAAAGGCCGTTGCCTTACCGCTTGGCTACGCCCCAAGGTAAATATGGTGAAGGGGGAGGGAGTCGAACCCCCGAACTCGAAGAGATCTGGTTTACAGCCAGGTGCAGTTGGCCACTTTGCTACCCCTCCATATATTAATGGGTTTTATATAATGGTGCTGATGACAGGAATCGAACCTGCAACCTACGGTTTACAAAACCGTTGCTCTGCCGGATTGAGCCACATCAGCAGGTAAATGGTGGAGTATGAGGGACTTGAACCCCCGACCTATTGCTTGTAAGGCAATTGCTCTCCCAACTGAGCTAATACTCCATTTAATTTAATGTTATTTAGAATATTCTATTCTTAAAAACCTTAATTATTATAATAGATATTTTTCAGATTTACAATTAAATTTGCAACATATTCTAAAATAATTTAATATTTTTTTAAAATAAAGAAAAAAAATTAGAAAAAACATAGTTTTAGAGTTAATTTTAATGGTAACAGTTCACTATTAAACTAGGAATTGATAAGTAAAATGGTTTATTTCTTACAAAAGATAGCAACAGTTATTAATACTTGACATGCTTCATAATTTTAACATTAAAAATATTTTGCTATTAATATCTTTTTTTTCAACTCCTAACTAATATTTTTTTTCAAAAACATTACATAAGATGAAAAAAATAAGATAACTGAAATCACAATATAAACATAAATAGTTACTGAAATATTTTGAAAATATTCAATTTCATTAGTATTTATTTTATTATTAAATGAATTTAGTTTAAAATCATGATAACTAAACAAATTATTTTTTTGATTATCAAAGTCAATATTAGATAATGAATAAATATCAAATCAAAAATCCCCATAATAACCCATAAAATAAGTTCATAATTGATTTCAGTGTTCAATTATATTAATTTTATTTAACATTTGATAAGTATTAACAGTATCAAGGTATTGGTTATAATTTTTATTAAAAGAAAGATCATAATTAGTAATATTATTGTAAATTAGAACTTGATTGCAAATATAATCTTCAACTGTTCTAATTACATAATAGACAGGATTATAAAACATTTTATTAAATTCATCGCGAAAATCAAATTTATATTGATAGTTTGAAAAAAATATATCTTTAATTTTACTGCTATCAAGAAGTTGTTGACTACCTTGTTGGTCTTTTATTTTAATAAAAGTATTGTTAATGTCCTCATCATAAGTTAATAATGTTGGTGCTTTACTTTTTTGCACTATCATAAATTCATCAATGCCCTTACATTCATCATTATAATCATTTATTATTTTTAATAAATCTTGAAAAATTTTATTACTATTTAAATTGGACTTTAAAAAATTTAAATCTTTAAAATAACTATTAAAAGTAATTTGTATTATGATAGTTTTTCCTTCATATTCTACTGGTTTTCATCCTCTAGTTTTACCTTCAAATGTTTTAACGACAGGGGTTTTTTCAATAAGTCCTAAACCTTTAAAAAAGGCAATTCTTTTTGCAATAACTGCTGTTGAGTTAATATCATTTAATTCAAAAGAATCTAATTTAGAATAAAAATTAAAAATAGAACTAGTTAAATAAGGATATTTAATTAAATTTTTTTGCAAATTTTCTCTAAATAAAATTGAATTTTTAATTTGTCTGACACTATATGATTCATTATTTTTAAAACTAAGAATAACATTATCAGTTTTTACCTTAGTTAGTGAATAGGGTAAACCACCCAATAAAAATAAACTACAAAAAATAATGAAAATTAAAAAAACATTTTGTGATCGTATAAAAGCTAATAATGTAACAACACCAACAGTTACTAAAATGCTAAATAAAAAAGAAAAAAGTAATAATTTCAAAACAGTACTAACATAAAAATTTAAATAATGAATATTATTAAAGGTAAAACTACTAATACCTCCTAATACTAATAACATTAGGACATTAAGTAAAATAAAAAGAAAATTCATAAAAAAGAGAGAAATATATTGCGTTAAAATAATGGCTTTTCGTGAATATGGTTTGGTAAGTAAAAGCAAAAAAGAACTATCTTCAATTTGAATACCGAATATCTTTATCGCATTCATTAAAACAAAAATAAATAAAATAATACTATAGAAAATCATAATATAATATTGAAAAATAACGATAAAACTTTCTAATGATAGTTTTAAATAAAATAAAACTAACGGAATTAACAATGAAAACAATAATGAAAAGGAAAATAAAAATATTGTCACAAAAGAATGATTAATTTTAAATAAAATTAATTGAAAAAATTTAATTCAACTACACTTAACTTTATTATTCATTAGTTTCACCTTTGTATTCCATGAATTTTTAATTTTTGATTGCTAAATATTCATTAACTTATGCCAACATTTCTAAGTTAAAAATGATTTTAAATGTGCCAAATCAAAGTCTTTTTTATAAAGAGTTTGGATGTAAATTTTATTTTTAAACAATATAAAATTAAGATTATTAATACTTACTTCACTTTCTAAAAGTACTAAGAGTTCCTTACTATTTTCATCAAATTTAAACTTATAATTATATTTTTTTAATATTTCTATAGTCAAAGCAATATTACTGGTTACTAGAATTCAAATTTTATCAATAAGAAAATTCGTTACTGAACCATCATAAAGCAATTTTCCTAATTGCATAATAGTACAACTATCAATAATATCTTTAATTTCATTAATCATATGAGTAGTTAAAAGGATAGTTTTTCCTTCTGATTTTAATGTTTCTAAAACATCATTAAAATATTTGCGTGACTCAGAATCTAAGTTAGCACCTGGTTCATCTAAAATTATTAAATCTGGATTATGGATTAATGCTTGAATTATCATAATCCGATTTTTCATTCCTGAAGAAAAAGAATTTAATTTTTTATTACGATGTTCTCATAATTTAAACATTGTTAAATATTTTTTTATATTTTGTTCTAAAATTTCATGTTTAATGTTGGTTGCTTGTCCTAATTTTTTTAAAAAAATATAAGCCGTTAAATCTTGGGGAAAATTTTCTAAATTTAAAGAAAAACCTAAACTGGATTTTGATTTTGCTAACCCTGCTTTATAATTATTAATTGTAATAATCCCATGATAGTTACTACTAGGTATGGCACCAATAATTGATTTTAATAAAACAGATTTACCACTTCCTGATTGCCCAACTAAAGCGTGAATTGTTCCTTTGTAAACTTTAAAGTTAATGTCAATAATATTAAAGTTTTTAAATTTAATATTATATTTTTGAACATTAATAACAATATTGTTATTATCCATATTTTCAACTCCTAACTAAAAGATTTGACATATTTTAATTTAAGAATTTTTTATATTTTTTTAAAAAACAACATACTCAGCATTTATATGCCAAAAAGTTTACACATAAATTTAACAAAATTCTAATTTTGAAACAATATTGATGTGGAAAAAATAATGAGATTAGGCTACTGGATAGATTGTCAATACAATAAAAATTTAACCTCAAATTGGACCACTTGCACGTTTTATTACTCAACTGTTAAATGATAAATAATTTTTCCCACATTGTTTGCTACCGAAAATGAACAATAAACCATCAATTTCAATTCGTAAGTAGTTAAAATGAGATGCGGGATTTTTAATTAATTTAAGTGTACTTTCATCTACTTCTTGAATGTATTCTCTATTATCTAAATTTGGATTGTAACTATCGCCACTGTATACACCATTTAATCTTACTTTAAATGAAATACTCGATAAAATTGCACCTTCTGCAATTGCTTTTTGCTTTATTTTATCATCAAAATAATCATTAATATCAGACATTTTTTTATTTTCATTTTTATATGTGTTAAAATCATCATTATTCATGTACATTATTAAATCTTTATTACTATTAATAATACTAAATGCATCTTTAATGCAACCATTTAAAGAAAAAATATTTGCTAAAGATGTAGATACAGAACTTATTCATTCAGATTTTGTTTGATTTGTGCGAGTATTAATAAAATTTAAAGTAATACGTTGTAAACTTAAACCAGAAATAGTTCAGTTATTTAAACTAATTTTTCCAAAAGCAGTAATATTTGGTTTAATAGTTGATGGAATTTTTTGTTTTTCTTTTGGAGATAAATTTGCAATTCAATCGTCTAAGTTTTTATCAAAGTTTTTAGATATTTCATTTTCTAAATATGTTTGTAAATATGTTTGTGAAGCAGTTTCTGATTTATTAAATGCTTCATAAAATTGATTTGAAGAATTATATACATGAGAATTAATTGAACTTGTTAATTTAGTAACATTATCAAAATTAGTTTTTTCAATCTTTAATTCTGACTTATTTACTAGAACTAAAATCTCGGATTTTGCTTTTGCCAGTCTTACATCATTGCTAATATCTTGGTTTGTAGTTAAATTAATGTTAATTAATTGGTTACTTAATCTTTGTTTAACTTTTGATGAAGCTGCTTTAACGACAGAACTAATATTTGCACCTGTGTTTGCAAAATATGAAATATAGTTTTGACTTAAATCTCTTGTTTGTTCTTGATTTTTATCATCTTTATATGATAATTCTAGTTTTAAATCCATAGTAATTTTATATCAATATTCTATTGCTAGTCTTTTAATGATATCCGCATTATAATTATCAAGACCAAAGGTTACATGTTCTTCTGGTAATCATTTAAAAGGTGTTCTTAAAAGTTTTGTATTATTACTAGCAATCTTTAAAATATTTTGTTTTGATATTCCATTAAATAACATTCTTAAATTTTGATCTTCTAATAATTTAGGCACTATTAGATCAGTAATATTCTCTTGCATTCTTTTGATAAATTCTCTAATAAAATCAGGATCTGTAATTTTTGCTTCTTTAGTAGCAGACATCTTACTTAAAACATTTTTAAAAGCTGCGCCGATATTTCCAAATTCGTTTTCAAAAAATAAATTTTTTTCCTCATTTATTAAATTTCCAAATTCATCATTAATTTTATTTTGTGCTTTGTTTAATAAATCTTTTATATCAATACCATCATCTGTTGGATTTACCGGAACACTTGCGCCCCCACAAGAAACAACACTAGTTACTGGAACAGTTGTTAATGTTAACACACTTAATATTTTTAATAATCTTTTCATCTTAAAACCCCCTATTTTCGTCGTATTCCCTACTTTTTTAAGTTTAACTGAAAGTAAGTAAAAAAACAAAAAATATACTATAGTACACCCTATAAGAGTAAGATTTTTTGACTTATATTACCCCTAATGATGCTATAATTAAATAGCATTAAAAATAAATTAGGTGATAAAAAATGAAAACTAAAACATGATGAAATAAACTACCAGTTGATGAAAAAATAATTATTATTTTATTTGGTGCTGGATTTACCTTTTTAATTTTAGGTTTAATTATGCTACTAAGCATTAGAATTAATCTTATTGAAAATGGTTTTAATTTCATTTATTTAAATGGTGTTATTAATACCCTTATTTATAATCCTGTTGGAGGATTAACAACTAATATCTTTTTTTTAAAAGTTGGAACTATATTTACAGTTTTCCTAATGCCAATTTGCACTTCTTGTAGTATAATTTGATTTATGATTAAAAGATTAATTTTAAAAAAATAAATTTTAATATCTAACATTAAACTAAACAATTGAGGTGCATATAATAATGAGTAATATAAAAAAAAATTTTTCTGACATCATTAATAAAACACTTGATAAAACAAAAAAACTAAAATTAAACGATTTACAAGGTCATAATATTATTTTTGTTGTTGATATGGTTAATGGTTTTGCTAAAACAGGAGCCTTGTCTTCACCTAATATTAATAACATTATTAAACCTATTAAAAAACTATTAGCAAAAGCGCAAGTTAACAAAACTAAAATTATTGCTTTTAATGATGCACATAATGAACACAGCCCTGAGTTTAGCACTTTTCCGAGCCATTGTTTAGAAAACACACAAGAAGCACAATTAGTAGACGAGTTACAATTTCCTGACATTAAAATCATTAAAAAGAATAGTACTAACGGTTTCTTTGCTTTTGATTTTAAACCTAACTTACAATGAGATAATATTATTATTGTTGGTTGTTGCACTGATATTTGTGTTTATCAACTAGCTGTTAGTTGTAAAACATGATTCAATCAACACAATAAAGCAGTTAATATTATTGTTCCTATGACTATGTCACATACTTTTGAACATGACGAACACCCAGCACATACCTTAAATCAATACTCATGATATTCAATGATTAAAAATGGAATTAATGTTGTAAAAGATATTATTTAAATCAAAAGTTTTAGAACTTTAGCAACAATTGTACAACCAACTCATCGTTGATAGACAATAAAGAAAAATACTTATATAATTTAGCATAAAATGAATATCAGTTTTAAACCAATTGTTTGCTTTCCAAACATATGGTTTTTTTATTTAAAGATAAAGAAAGAGATGAACAAAATGAAAACTCAATATAAATTTATTATAGGTTCAGGAGTTTTTGGTGAAGTTATTGGAAATATTGCTGGATGATATTCTATTCCTACAATGTTCTCTGAATGATTAAATATTATGGAATATGATTTTATCGATAATTATATAAATAATGATCTTAATCTATATAGTTCTACATTCAAGGGTGTTGCAATATGAGGTTTGTTAGGAGCTTGTGGAACAATTCTTCTTTCAAGTGCTACATTAGCAACAGTAGCATTTTTTAAAAATAAAATTTGTACTACTGAATCGGTAGTAAGCGATGAAGATCCTTTATTACCTCCAGTGCCAGTAGAAATTGTAATAGAACAATCTAATTCATTAAATAATTCTGCCAACAATGAACAAGGTAATAATGAAAATATAAGTTTTGTAGTTGCATAATATTATTAAAATTACAAACTTGTAATTTATTGATTACTAAAAATTTAAGGAGTTTTAAAAAATGAAAAAAATATTATTAACAATGGCAATCCAAAACAGTTTATTACTAAATAGTAGTTTTCTTTGTTATGATTTTAATGCAAATTCAACAAATATAATAAAAGAAAGTAAAGAAATCAACTTTTTAACAACAGCTGATATTCATGCTGGTTATGAAGATTCTTATAGTTCTCAAACAATTAGTGCTATTGCTAAAAAATTATCAAAAATAATAATCGTGGTGTTGTGATTTCAGGTGATTTAGTAGGAGGAATTGAATATACGGGTAATTTATTTTCTTATAAACAATGATGTCATCTATTTCCACTCATACTTTAGCGGGTTTTGGAAATCATGATTCTGGACCTAATTCTAAATTTAATCAAACATGGCTTAATCAAAATATTGTTAAGCGCAATGCTATGACAGCAGCTCCCATACTTTATTATGCTTCGAAAGATGAAGTACCTGTATATTCTTGAAATTGATCAGGAATTCATTTTGTTCAATGTAGTTTAGCACCAATTAATAAAGATGTTACTGTTGAGCAAATAATCCCCCAGGGCCAACATTAACGGAGTTAAGAAAAGATTTAGAAACAAATGTTGGTGTAAATAATATGCCTGTTGTTTTATCTTTTCATTATGGTTATGATGAGTTTTCAATAGGTGAAAATTGATGAAATCAAGAACAAAGAAGCGAATTTGAAAATACAATTTTAGCAAAATATAATGTTATTTTGATGTCAACAGGTCATCTTCATTTTTATCCAAACGAGTTATATACAATCCCAGTCAATGTTGGGAAAAAGACAATCGGACTTCTCCCCACATGTACTTGTGGAGGAAACAATGAAATTGAATGAGTTCAATAATACTTTTCAAACTGAAAAACAATGTCTTGCATATATAGCAAGTTTGAAACAAAGCAAATGTATTAGGTGTTCTAGTTTTAATTTGAATACTTCTAATTTAAGAAAAATGAGATGTTTGAAATGTCATCAAACATTCAGTATTCTCACGGGCACTATATTTTCAAAGTCACAAACACCTTTAATATCTTGGTTTTATCTCATCTTTAGATGAATAAACACCAAACATGGAATTCCATCAACTGATGTTGCAAAAGAATTGGGAGTGACCTTGAAAACAGCTTGAAGAATGGGTCATAAAATCCGAAGTGCCATTGCTAAATAAGAACCTCAATTCATTGTTGAGGGCATAGTGCAAATGGATGAAATGTATCTTTCACATATGGGTTTAAAAAACAAGGAAGATCCTTGTTGAACAAAACCTTGATTGTTGGTATTTATGAAAAAACAACCAACAATCTGATTGTGAAAGTATTGAAAAACGCAAACAGTAAAAATCTTTTGCAGTTTGCAATAAACCACATTTCTTCAAAGTGTGATGTACATACTGATTCTTGAAAAGGATATCGCGATTTGAAATCGGTTTTCACTAAGCATGAAACAGTTAACCATCAAGATGGCTATGTTTCAAAAACTGGTGTAAATACCAACCAAATTGAGTCAGTATGAAAACATATACGAAGAACATTTAAAACACATATCAAAGTTGCAAAACATCATATTCATTTATATGCAAAAGAAGCTGCATATAAATTCAATAACATACCTAGTTTTGAAACTGTAATGCTATGTTAATTTAAAAATGTGGGGAGAAGTCCGTAGATAGGCTTTTCTCAGCATTTATGTGATAAAATTTAAAATAGTACATAAAGGGAGAAAAGCCATTTTTAATTATATATACAAAAAACCTTTAACAAAATAAAAACCACTATATTATTAGTGGTTTTTTACTTATGCTATTTACCTAGTAAACTGAACATTTTCTTTTTATATACTTCAACCCCTGGTTGGTCAAAAGGATCAACTCCTAATAACATAGCACTAACAGCACACGCTTTCATAAAAAAGAAACTGGCATATCCGAACATCTCAGCATCCATTTTTTCTCATTCTAATAAAATGTTTGGTGTTTTACCAAGATTTTGATCACTATGAGCTTCAATTGTTCCTTGCAAAGCAATATTATTAATTTCATGAAGGCTGTATTTAGTTAAATAATTTAATTGATCTTGGTTTGCTTTATCCATAGCAATTTTTAAATCTTGATTGGGTTTCTTAATTTTAATTACTGTTTCAAAAAATATTTTTGAGCCTTCTTGCGTAAATTGTCCCATTGAATGTAAATCAGTAGAAAAAATAACACTAGCAGGGAATAAACCTTTACCTTCTTTACCTTCTGATTCACCAAATAATTGTTTTCACCATTCACAAAACATTTGCATTTGAGTTTCATAACTAACAAGAATTTCAACAGCTTTATTAGTTTTGTAAAGATGGTAACGTACTGAAGCATATAAGTAAGCATCATTAATATCAATTTTATCATTTTTGCATTCTTGGTTAGCTAATTTAGCACCATTAATAATTGCTTGACAGTCAATGCCTGCTACCATCATCGGAAACATGCCCACAGGTGTTAACACAGAATAGCGACCACCAATATTATCAGGAATAATAAACGTTTGGTAACCTTCTTCTTGGGATAAATCATGTAATACACCTCGGTATTTATCAGTAGTTGTGATAATTCTGCTGGCAATTTCTGTTTTATTTTTCTTTTGCTTAATTAATAATTCCTTTAATAAACGAAAAGCAATCGCTGGCTCAGTTGTTGTTCCTGATTTAGAAATAACATTAATAGCAAAATCTTTATCTTTTAAATATTCAATAACTTGTTGCACATAAGTTGAACTCATAGTATTACCTAAGTAAATGACTTTTACACCTTTTACTTTATCAATTTTAGGAAATAATCCTTGAATCATATCAAGTCCAGCACGTGTTCCTAAATATGAACCACCAATTCCAATTACAACAAGTACTTGAACTTCTTCTTGTAATTTTGTTGCTAATGCTTTCATTCGTTTTCATGATTCTTTAAATACTAAATCAGCATCATATTGAAAAGGCATATTGATTCATCCTAATCAACCATCTTCATTTTTAGCATTTGCTTCTAAGTTATTATGAATTGTTGATATTTGTTTTTGATAATTTTTTATCAAATCAGCAAGATTTAAATTAGTATAATCTAAAATAGTTTTTATCATTATCTTGATTTCTCCTTATTTATGTTTTTAAAAATTTAATAAAAATATTATTATTCACTCCTCCTTTGATAATAATTAATTTAGTAAACACTTTTTTAATTACTATCAATATAATATCCTTACACTAAAAATATAATCCTAAAAACGATAGATTGCAATAAATTAACTAATTTTAACTATAAAAAGAAAAAACAGCAACTATTTTAGTTGCTGTCATCTTTTCTGAATCAGTTGTCGACATTGTCTCTTACTGGTGCAAAACCTGAACCATTTTCATCAATTGCTGATGTTGATTTTTTTTCTACCAAATTTTGGTTTTTAGTACTTAAACTAATTTGTTTTTTGTTGTGATCAATTTCAGTAATTTCAGCTTGTACTGGTGTGTTAAGAGTGAAATAATCAGTGACATTTTTAACAAATTTAGGTGTAATACGACTAATGTGAATTAATCCTGAATATCCACTTGGACATTTACAGAATACACCAAACGGCTTAAATCCACTTGGAGTTACAGTAATAACATCTCCAACCTTTAATTCTTCAAGGTTTGTTTCTGCGTCATTTTTAATAATTGTACTCATAATAAGTTAATTCCTCTTTCTCTGTATAAATTAATAATACCTGAAGATATTATATCATTATATTTTATCTTAAAGTTAAAAATAAATATTTTAGAGTAAATAAATTTAATTGTTTCTAACTTAGTTTATTATTAACAGTTAAAATTATCCCGAATCATTGATTTTACTTGTTTTTAACGTAACACAAGAAACTTTAAAATATTTTTTTAATTAGTAAAAATAAAATCTAAGGGAATATCTCAACTATCATGTTCAATGGCAAAAGGAATCTTTTGCATAGCAAATGCCATACCTATTTTTTGACATTTAATATTTTTTTTAGTTAAAAAACTATCATAATATCCTTTACCATGACCAATACGATAGTAGTTAACATCAAAAGCAATCATTGGAATTATCATACAATCAATATTAATCGGTTTAACTTTAAAACAAGTTGCTAATGGTTGGGCAATATTAAAATTATTATCAATAGTGATTTCATCTCAATTATTTATCAAATAAAATTCTAATTCATCACCATTCATTCTTGGTAAGCAAACTTGTTTAGCATGACTTCATAGTAACTCAATCAATTCTTTGGTCGCCACTTCATAAGGTAAAGCATTATAAAGAGCAAACATATGATTTTGTTTAAAGTAATGTGACTGTTCAAAATTTTTACAAATAATTTTACTTCAATTTTGAATGTTATTTTTACTATTATTCTGTAATAATTGATAATAAAGTTTTCTTAAAGCTGATTTGCTTGTAACTTCAGGGATATTTATTTTCATTCTTAACAACTCCTTATTACTTTAATAATTTACTAATACCTTCAACTCCTAATAACGCACATTTAATACGATTACGTTGTCTTGGAACATTAGTGAAAGCAACTAAATTATTAATAAAATTAACATTAAATGGTTGTGAATTTAACATTGCTTGATAATTACTAATAATATTTTTAATATCACTAATGGGTTTGTTTTCAATTAAATTGCAAAAAATATCAACTGCTGCTGTCGAAATTGCACAACCAACACCATCAAAACGAGCAGTAACTACTGTTTTATTTTCAATCAAAACTTGCACATGAAAATCGTCAACACAAGACTTGCTAGCTTGATGATAGGTTAAACAATTACCATTATCAATTAAACCTTTATTTGTCGGTTTACTATAATGATTTACTATTAATTTACGAAAATAATCTTGATTATCATTAAAAGAATTCATTTAAAAAATCACCACCTTCATTAATGCCTTTTTTTAAAGCTAGTACTAAAGCATCAACATCTGCTCTAGTGTTGTAAATATAAAAACTAGCACGAACTGTTGCTTCTGCATTAACTGTCTCTGGTAATAACTTAGCACAAAAAGTACCACTTCGCACACAAATATTTTGTGTTCCTAAATAATTAGAAACATCCTGAGCAAATACCTTTTTAATATTAAAAATCAAATTCCCACTTTTAATATCGCCATTATAAATTTCAATCTTATTACCAATATGTTTTCTTAATTGTTGCACAGCATAGTTTTTTAAATTTATCTCATGATGATAAATATTCTTAATACCAATATTTAATATGTATGCAATAGCAACACGTAACCCAAACACACCAGCAAGATTTTGAGTACCACCTTCAAATCGATAAGGACTGTCTAATAAATTATAAGTACCATCTTTATAAATTCGACCATTCATACCACCACCCAATAATAATGGTTGGAACATATTTAATCATTGTTTTTTCCCTCATCAAACACCAATGCCAGTTGGTCCAAAAATTTTATGTCCAGAAAAAGCAAAAAAATCAATATTTCAATTTTTAACGTCTGTTTCAATATGGCCAATAGCTTGGGCACCATCTACTACTACTACAATATTTTTAAATACTCATTTATCATCTTTAAGGTTAGTACTACCATAATCTTTAATAGATTTTGTTAATTGTTGAGTGTTATTAACTATTGCTAATGAATTATTAACATTAGCAAATGCGACAACTCTAGTCTTAGGTGTTAACATTTTTTTTAAATTTTCAATCGTAATAATGCCATCACTTCTCGTTTCAATAAACTTAATTTTGATATTTTTACTTTCCATTAATCGATAAAATGGTAATAACAACGAACTGTGTTCTAAACTAGAAAGTAAAACTTCATCTTCTGGTTGTAAATAAGGTGCTAAACCAAAAGCGATTTGATTATAAGCAAAAGTAGCAGAAGGACAAAATACTACTTCATCACTATCACTATTAATAAATTGGGCAATTACTTTCCTCGTATCTTCAAATATTTCATTACCTTCTTCTGCTAATGGGTAATCTTGGCTATGTGTATTAATGCAATATTTTTCATAATACTCTTGGATAGCATCTATCACAACTTGTGGTTTTAAAGATGTTGCTGCAGTATCTAAATAAGTTAAATTAGGTTTTTTTTTAAAAAAAGGGAAATCCAATTTAATATTATTAAAATCACTATTTTTATTTGACATTGTTTTTTCTCCTATAAAATTAACTACTATTAAATTATACACTTAATTAACTGCTAATTAAATGAAAAATAATCTTCAAGATATTATTTTAAAAAATGATATTAAAATATTTCTATAGCCCGACTAGAAATAAAATGCAAAAAACTATTCAAAATTTGAAATTTTATGTTAAGATATTTTAGTAAAATAAAAATAAATTCATATTTTTTCTATGAATAAAAGGAGTGAATATAGTGCGCAATATTCTTGCTTTAGTTGCAACTTTCACATTATCTACGACATCAACTATGTCGGTATTAGCTTGTAATCCAACGTCTGACCGTGGCACAACCAATGTTTTTGACTGAAATCAAGCATTTAAGGCTGCTGGTAGTGCTGGAGAAACTACTAGTGATTTTTTTAACTTTCTTAACAGTCAAGGAGGACAATCTTGAGGCAAGGATTTATATAGTACGATTAATCAGCATATTAATCTCTCAATTTTGAAAAATAATCATAAATATAAATCTGATTATGATGCTGCTTTAATTACAGTTAACTCACAAATAGACAACAAAATTGCTTCCTTAAAAGCAAAATTTGGTCGTGGTTGGGAAAAACAATGAAAGAAAATTTTATCAGGTTATAACAATAGCGTTGAACAATACAAAGATGATCAACTAAAAGATATTGCTACTAAAATTATTAATACTAGTTATGTTAGCCAAAACTATGGAGATTATGAATATTATACAACAAGTGAAATATATCCTATGTTAAGAGATGTTTTTGAAGAAATTAAAGCAGGTAAATTTACAAATGTTCAAAATTATATTAATAGCGGTGGAATTTACGCAAAAACTATTTGAATTGTTATCAAAGCAAATAATCCTGTTGGAAATGCTACTACCTTACAAGACGCAATAACAACGAATAAAGACTGAAACGCAATAACCGTTAGCAATCCAGTTGCTAAAACAGTTGGTGACGTTGAAAATGGCGAACATATATCAAGTACATATAATACTGTTAATGGATTACTGAGTGACAATCAAGCAAAAATTGCTCAAGTAATGATGACAGCACAAGAACCGATTTGAGTTCGCCAAATTGTCGTTCCTTTTAATATCGCTGAGAAAGATAAGGCATTAAAAGTAGCTATTACAAAAAACCAATTTTCTGACAATAAACCCAAAATTAATGAAATAGTACAAGACATTAAAAATTTAGGTTTTGACCAAACCTTTACTTTTCAAGGTACCACAGCTACAGGGACAACTGATACAACTGGTGACTTGGGATTAATAAATATTAACAGTGCAACTAAGGACAATGCTCCTTTTTACTACTATCTATATCGTTATGTCACTAGTACACAAGGCGTTGGCAAGAATGTTATTGGTAATATTCAACAATATACTCTAGATAAGTACACTGCACCAACTAATCCCACTGATGATGCCTTAACTACCCTGTTACTACCACTTATTGATCATACTAACAATAATAAGCAAAGTATAACTAGTCAATACAATGACTTAATTTATATGAATGATATACAAAGTCATACTAGTCTACTACCTGACGTTACAAAAAATAATGGACCTGGTGTTGGTATCTTTATTGATACTGCTGGTATTCATTTTATTGAAACACCCGGTATTACTTACCAAGCTACAGCTTCTACTGACTCAACATATAATATTATTCAAGAGTTTAATAAGAAAAAACAAAATCCACAAAACTTATTATGGAATGATGTTTCTCCACTTGCTGATCGTCCAGGTGGCTTAAGCAATAGTCCTTATCTTGACTATTTACAAACAGCATTTTTATTACAAAAAAATAAAGGCCTTGATACAACTATTGATTTAAACAAAACTTTAGGTGACTTTACTGCAACTAGCACTGACCTTGGAAGTCCTAATTGATGAGATTACAATTTATTCTTTGATAATAACGCTAGTTTAATTCATTGAAATATTAGTGACCTAACAGGTTCAACTCCATCACTTGATGATACAACAATTGATGCATTTGCTAAGAGTTTACAAACATGATTTACTAATGTGAAAAATAGCCGTTGAGATAATAAACAAGCACTATATGTTAACGGTCACTTTCAAAATGCTGTTAAAACACTTAATACATCTTGAGATGCATTTGGTATTAATGCACCAACTGCTCGTCTAAATGAAAATATTTCTGATTATCTAACTAAAGTTGGAAAACAAACTTTGTGATGATATGATCCAAATATCATCACAAATAATTAGGGAGGTAAAAAATGAAAAACAAGAAAAAAATCATTCCATTAATAGCTTCCGTTACACTTCTTGCAGGACCTGTATTACTAGTAACTGCTTGTGATAATGAACGTGATATGAGTAACCTACCAAATGGTAAAATTCCCGATGATTACAAAAATCGTATTTTATTTGATTTCTTAGGAGTAAACTTTACTAAAACCGTTGGTGAACAGTTTAAAGATGCCTACGCGTCAGGACTTGACTTAATTTTAAATGATGTTGAAGGAATAATTGCCCAACAAAAATTTTATGACTTCTTTCATAATACTCTAAGCACTACAGTTTATACAGAAGACACACTTGATTCTGATGGTAATGTAATACAAGAAGGTACTGCTAATCAAGCTTTTGATAACATCAAAGATGACCTTGGTTTAAGTCTTTTAACTCAAGCGTATTTACAAGGTATAAAAAGTGGTACATCACTAGATGAAACTACGAACTTTACAAATAATCTGGTACTATTCCAAACTGACTCTTGACACCGAGGAGGTACTGGTAGTTTAGATTATAGTAAAGATAAAGATGGATTTTACGCAAAAGACAATGCTGATACTGGTTTAAAAAATGATCCTAATGACGTTTTTGCTACTAATACTAATCTTTATAAAGACTTTGGAACTGTTACTAAGAATGAAGCATTTATGAAACAACTTGCTGACATTGCTAAACACCCAGATGATAATACCACTAATGTTCTGCTTCCATTACAACAAAATACGCAAAACTATATTGGTGACGCCGGAGTTAATCCCGATACACTGCCAAAAGCTTTAGATGCATCAGTTACAGATTATCAAAGAAATTTAAAACGTTTCCAATGATCATTACGTTTCCGTTATGAACAATATTATAAATACATGATTTTACCTAAACTAAATGAAAAATTATTTACTATGTCCTATCTTTTAAATAACCTTTTCATACCTAATCAAAAAGGGCCCAATAAAGAACCAATTATTGAAACAACTACTAATAATGCATATATTGGCCAACTACAAAATATTAATGATTATAAATCTTCTAACTATCGTTCAATTTGAAACTTTCAAACCAACAAGACAAATGCAATTGATATAGAAACCAATTGAAATACAAGTAACTGACAAAACATTACTAACAATGGTGGTAGAGAATTAAACAGTAACTTCTTTAATAAACTAAAAAATGGTACTTCTGATTCTATTAATCAAATTGATAATCTTTTTGGTGCTAATGGTTATACAGCTACTGCTGCTGGTCAAGCTGCCAAACCTGTAGCAGATGCTACAACAGCAGGTTGAGTAACAATTAAAGATGGTACCCACTATGAATTAACAAACGATACTATCGCTAACTTTACTTATACAACACCAATCTATTTCTTAAATGTATTGCAAAATTTAGACTTTAGTTGTATTTTAAATGATAAAAATAAAAAAACTTGAATTCCTAAAACTACTGGCCTAATTCAAGATTGAAATAACAGTTCTAACCCAAGCAAAGACACAGACTTTTCAAAATATATTCGTGGTGGTGCTGGTAGCGATATCACTCAAGACCAAAAATTTGGTATTTTCTGACAAATGTTATATTTCCTTGCTGATAGTGATGCAAACAAAGATAATGCAGCAAATAACTTTAAATTAGCAGCCCAAAGTTTATTTCCTACATACATCCCTAAAGATAATATTTATGAAAAAGGATTCTGAGACAAAATTAAACAGTATTACTAACAATTAATCACATACATAATGAAAAAAACATACCCAGTATATGTTTTTTTCATTATAAAATAAATTTTAAGTTTTAATGTATAAAGTAGAAAGAAATGATAATATATGCCAAATTCACAATGTATTTTTTGTACAATTAGCAAAAATTCAGAAAAATTAGTTTATGAAGACAAACATACTGTAGCATTCATGGATATCAAACCCGCTACTCCAGGTCATAGCTTAGTCATTCCTAAACAACATTTTGCAACCTTCCTTGACACAACTCCGGAAATTGTTGGTTTTGTCAATAGCACTGTCCATAAAATAGCAACGCAATTACAAACACTAATTCCTGAAATTAAAGGTTTCAACATCTTAACTAACAATGGTAGTGAAGCATATCAAGAAGTTTTCCATTACCACGTACATATAATACCGAAATACAATAAAGAAAAAGGTTTAATATTAACTCACACTACAGAAGATATTAAGTTAGAAAACATTGATACTATAAAACAATCATTAAAAACAAAATTCATGTAATTAAGGAGGAAAATAAAATGAAAAATATAAAACTATTAACTTTACCAAAAATTTTAATGCTAATTGGCTCAGCATGAATCATTATCTTTAGTTTACTATATATAAGTAAAGTTACAACCTATAATTTTTATGGATGAAAAGAAAATGGTGCCACATTAATCCTACTTGGTATTATGTACATTATTATCCCTTTCTCAGTTAAACCAGGTTTATGATCAAAACTATGAGCATTAGTTATTGCCTTCATTTCTATATTAATTGTGATTGGAATATTTGTTGGAACCGGAGTTGATTACAGATCACCTTGAACTTATGTTAATGACTTACCACATATTATCATGGCACTAGGTGCTGTCTTATGAATCTTCAATAGCAAATAACAATTAACAACATAGCCATTACCACACTAATTTATAATCATAAATTAGTAAATTACTCTTTTTATGTTTTCATTTTAAAACTAAAAAGTTTATATACTTAAAAAGTAATTATTGTGTGAAAGGACTATGTTGCTTATGAAAAAAATATTAAAATTTTTATTATCATTAACTAGCATTGCTATCGTTAGTGCTAATAGTTTAATTACTGTTGCCTGTGGTGGCAACTATTGAACAGTATACGATGTATACAACGAATACTTCTACGGTTACCCACGGATAAATAAAAACAATCCTTTCTATTCTTTTATTACCGATTATCGCAATAAAACTAAACTTCCCGCTAGTCCTACTTCGATGAAAGAATTTGATGACCTGCAAATTAATCCAGTGTGAAAAAACTTCCAAGAATTAAAAACAGATTTAACAACTACCAAACTAAGCGATGAAATTACAATCAATGTTAACTGGAATGATTTATATAGTAAGTCAGGACTTGATGTTCCATCAATTACTAAAGCTGAAAACTTACAGTTAAACTTTTACAATGCGATTGCTAAAGTATATCAAAAAACTAATATTCTACATTTACTACAAAACATTAGATTGGCTCCCACTGGTAGTAAGAATACTATTGCTTATAATCGTTACTATTGAAAAGTCGCTTCACAAACACAAACTTATGGTAAAGATTTTGTTAATCAAATTTTAATCAATGAACAATATAATGGCAACTACTGAAACTCTAATCATTTAAATTGTGTTAGTATGCATGAATATGGCCACGCTTTAAGTAACTATATTGATGTTCCTTCTAAAAGTCGTAAATTTTTCAATACCAGGATTGTAGATTCAACAAATTATAAACAAAACATACTAGGCAATGATCGAAACTATTATGATCTTACACAAGTCTTAATGGATTATTTGGATACTAAAATAACCATTATTGCTAGTAGTGCTTTTGATAAATGAATTGAGAACTTTCTCTTTCCGTTAATTGTTGTCAACAGTGGTTATAGCAGTATTAGTTTCCGTGATCTTAACTTTAATGAACGTAATGAATTCTTTGCAGAAGCATTTAATTTATGATTAGGAACTGATGGTGATAAACGCACTTGAAAATGAGAATTATTAAATGACTTCTTTATGCACTATCTGCCAACATTTGCTAACTTAAAAAATCCTGTCCAATAAACTATGTAAATTTCCAAAACAATATAATCTTTAGAAAGTCACCTCTAGGTTCAATAAAACCTAGCTAAGGAAACCTCTTTTTATGAGAGAATATAGTAGAAAAGAAAAGTCATTTATTTTCTAAAAATGATTAAATGAAATTAGGAATAATATTAATTTTAAACATTCAACAGATGATAGCATATTTTCTTATTTGGAAAAATCCAATGCATTTAAAAATTTTAATAAAGAAGAATTATTTCCTAAATTAATATACTTACCAGCTGAAATTATTTTTGATGTTAAAGATACTAAAATAAACAATTTGCTTCATAAGAAATATACTTTAATAAAATTAATAAGAACAGGGATAAGCCCTATTTCAGCAATGATTGGAATCAGTGCTTATTATGGATAATTAATACCTTATTATTTGGTAAAAATTAGGTTTAGATATATGAAATTTAAATCAAAGACCAACTAATAAAACTAAATTTATTAATAGTAGTAAAAAAACATTATTAGGTTTAGGAACAATTAGTTTAGCAAATTATAGTAAGTTTTTAAACACTGTTATTACACCAATAGAACCTACTACAAGTACAACAACTACAGAAACACGAACATGACCAGATAATTTATTTAATATTTTATTTAATAATAATCCTAATAATTTAATGGATTGAGATACTTATATTTCATTAAATGCTTATGGTATTTTAAATCTTATTAGTCGAATTAATGAATTAATCTCTAATAGATTTGAAAATATTCGAAATATTGCTAATATGGTAACTGATGGGTGTTTAATTAGTAGCGGTATAGCAATGGGGTATTAATAATTATTTTAATAATGCTTATGGTATTCCAACAATTACTGCAGGTACATGTGAAATTATAAATAATCTATCACCAATGAAAAACAAATCATGATGTAGAAATGCAAGAAACTTCATTTATTGATAATGAAACTCAACCAATAATATCAGATGATAGTAATTTTGATTGAGATAACTATGAAACAAGAAATACTATTAATGATTATAACCCTAATATTCAACGTAGTAATAGTTTATTTAGTTTATAATATTTCTCCACAATCTTAAATACTAATATATAATATTAAAGTACTTATCTAGTACAAATATTAATTTATAATTTATGGCTTTTCTCCCTTTATGTACTATTTTTAAATTTTATCACATAAATGCTGAGAAAAGCCTATCTACGGACTTCTCCCCACATTTTTAATTAAACATAGCATTACAGTTTCAAAACTAGGTATGTTATTGAATTTATATGCAGCTTCTTTTGCATATAAATTAATATGATGTTTTGCAACTTTGATATGTGTTTTAAATGTTCTTCGTATATGTTTTCATACTGACTCAATTTGGTTGGTATTTACACCAGTTTTTGAAACATAGCCATCTTTATGGTTAACTGTTTCATGCTTAGTGAAAACCGATTTCAAATCGCGATATCCTTTTCAAGAATCAGTATGTACATCACACTTTGAAGAAATGTGGTTTATTGCAAACTGCAAAATATTTTTACTGTTTGCGTTTTTCAATACTTTCACAATCAGATTGTTGGTGGTTTTTTCATAAATACCAACAATCAAGGTTTTGTTCAACAAGGATCTTCCTTGTTTTTTAAACCCATATGTGAAAGATACATTTCATCCATTTGCACTATGCCCCTCAACAATGAATTGAGGTTCTTGTTTAGCAATGGCACTTCGGATTTTATGACCCATTCTTCAAGCTGTTTTCAAGGTCACTCCCAATTCTTTTGCAACATCAGTTGATGGAATTCCATGTTTGGTGTTTATTCATCTAAAGATGAGATAAAACCAAGATATTAAAGGTGTTTGTGACTTTGAAAATATAGTGCCCGTGAGAATACTGAATGTTTGATGACATTTCAAACATCTCATTTTTCTTAAATTAGAAGTATTCAAATTAAAACTAGAACACCTAATACATTTGCTTTGTTTCAAACTTGCTATATATGCAAGACATTGTTTTTCAGTTTGAAAAGTATTATTGAACTCATTCAATTTCATTGTTTCCTCCACAAGTACATGTGGGGAGAAGTCCGTAATTTATTTATAGAAAGGGAAGATTAAAAGAATGACTACTAAAAGAGACCAAAATAATAATTTTAAAAATATAGCAAAATGAGTAAATGATAATCAAAAAGAGGTTGAAAAGCAAAAAAAGAAAGTGATAAAAGATATGAAACATATAAACAAACTGCAGAATATAAAAAATATACTAATTCTTAATTTAATTAAAAAATATAATATTACTCCACAATTTTAAATATTAATGTATAATTAAAATATTTACTTAGAGTTTAAGTAAGAAAAAAATTAGGTTGGCACCTAATTAAAAAGTTACCTTAATTGGTAACTTTTTAATTATTATTAGGCATGTTTTCTGACTTTTTACTTTATTTCTTAGTTTTTAGACTTTGATGTTTATAAAACATTCGATTTTCAATACCTGGCACACGTGAAGTTGATTCACCAACATTAGTATTAACTAATGCTTCATCAATAGCATATATTTTAGCATCAAGATTATCAAGATGATGCAAAATTTCTGCTTCCATGGTTTTAGGTAAAACTGGTGAACCATATTCGTATTTACCATGACTTGCTAAAATTAAATGCTGTAATAAGACAACCATTTCCTCTTGTAAATTAATGTTCAACTCTTGACATGCTTGTGTTACTTGCATGGCACCTAATGAAATATGACCAATCATTTTTCCTGCCAAAGTAAAAGCACTAATGGCATTATTATCTAATTCCATAATTTTCCCATAGTCATGCATAATAATACCAGCATACAATAAGTCACTATTAATATTACGGTCATCATAAATATTAACTACTTGTTTAGCCATCCTTAACATAGTAACTGAGTGTCATAGTAAACCACTTTGCACAGCATGATGCATTTTTACAGCAGCTGGTCAGCGTTTGTAATCATTGATTATTTTTTCGCTAAAACATTGAATTAAAATCTTTTTTAAAATGGGATTTTTAAATTCTTTAATTGTTTGATTAATCTCAGTTCATGCTTGGGCAATGTCGATTGGTGCTTGTGTTAACAATAACTCATAATATTCACTGGGATTAGCAACAATTTCTCATTCATTAATTTTTAACTGCACTTCATTATTGTAGTTAATGCTATTAGCTTCAACTTTAACAACAACACCTGTTGTTAATTGAGCAATAGCTTCTTTACTAGCATCCCAAATTCGAGCTGAAATGCTACCAGTTTTATCTTGTAATTGTAAATTTAAATAGTTAGTATTATTAGACGCAACACCTTGAATGACACGGCCAATGATTACTATTAATTTTAAAGTATTATTAGGTTTGATATCTTTAATTACAGTTGTCATTAACATTTTTCTCCTTATCATTTTATATTAGTAATTTTTAAATATTTTTTTGCTAGTTCTTCATACATTGCTTGCATTTTTTGTTTTGCAACATTAGTATTTTTGTCGATACAAACAAAGTAAAATTTAATTTTAGGTTCTGTTCCACTAGGTCTGACAGCAAATCATGAGCCATCAATAAAATAGAATTTTAATAAATTTTGACCTGGCGTGCCATAAAGTCCTTGCTCATAGTCTTCAACTTTTTCAACTTTAATATTATGTAATGAAGGAATTCCACTAGTTCGTAAAGTTTCCAACATGCCATTGATTTCAGTTTGTCCTTTTTGACCTTTTAATACTAAGTTAACAGTATAACAATAATAATAACCAAATTTTTTATAAATATCTTCTAAAACATCAATTAATGTTTTTTGTGATTGTAAATAATATCAAACAGCTTCGGCCACAACCATAGCAGATTGAATACCATCTTTATCACGAGTAATATCTTTAATAACATAACCATATGCTTCTTCAAAACCAAAAACAAAATTAATATTACGAACTTGTTCTTTTAGCATTTCAGCACCAATTCATTTGAAACCAGTCAATGTTTTAATGACTTGACACCCATAAGATTGAGCCACAGTATCAGATAAGTTAGAAGTAACGAAAGTATTATACATAACCGGATTTTCAGGCATTGTTTTAGTTTTTTGATAATGACTCAATAAATATTCTAATAAGATTGGTGCTGTTTCATTACCTGTTAGTAACACATACTCTCCTTGATGTTGAACAGCAATGCCAATTCTGTCAGCATCTGGATCATTTAAAATCACTAGTTGTGCATTATGTTGTTTAGCATATTTAATAGCTAAATCAAAAGTTGGTTGCACTTCAGGATTAGGCGAGATTACACCTTTAAAATCAGGGTCATAGCTTGCTTGTTCTTTAACGATAATTACTTCATAACCACATTGTTCTAAAAGCGGTGGAACTCACTCACGACTGGTCCCATGAAGGTTAGAAAAGACAATTTTCAGATTACGGTTTTTAACATCAGGATAAAACTGTAAATTTTTAATATCATTACGATAATTAGTTTCTACTGTCAAGGGGACTTCTTTAATTAAGTCTTTGTTATAAGGAAACTCTAATTGAAAATCATCAGTTAATTGTTCCATATTGTGACCAATAACATTAGTAACTTCTGGTAAGAATTGACAACCATATTGATCATAAATTTTATAACCATTGTATTCTGGTGGATTATGACTAGCAGTAATAACAATTCCAGCAATTGCGTTAATCTTGCGAATACTATAAGATAAAACTGGAGTTGGACGTAAATCATTGTCTTGAAATAAAAAGACAGGAATATTATGTTTAGCTAATGTTTTAGCTGTTATCATAGTAAACTCAGCAGAAAAATGACGGTTATCATGAGCGATAACAATTCCGCGATTTAAATCTTTTTGTGAAAAAGTTGATGTTAAATATTGAGTAAAAGCTACAGTAGCTTTCATAATAATAATTTCATTAATTCTTCCTGTTCCGACACCAGTAACTCCACGCATACCAGCAGTACCGAATTCTAAAGTAGCAGTAAAAGCTTCTTCAATTTCAGTTTTTGACATTTTATCTAATTGGGTTTGTAAGTGCTTTGGTAAAGTTTGTTGTTTTCAAATATCATATGTTTTTGACAAATCCATTATTATTAACTCCTTCATTAAATAAAAATTAATTTTATAAATAAATAATACTATAAAACATTAATAATTAAAAATCTTATCTATTATTTGATTAACTACTATTTCAGGTTCGAAAAATAATTCCAAATAATTAATCAGTAAATTTACTAGTGAAATTATATTACTCATCTCATTGGTATTATAAGTTAGTTAAACTATATATAGTAAATAAAATGATTCATGACGATTTTAAAGACACAATGTACGAGAACTATTCCCGTGGTCATCAATAAACACCAAATTATTTATAACATCATTCGGGAATAAACATTCTCTATTTTCCAATAATGGTGTTGTATCATCATCTATTGGAATTACTATTTCTTGTTCATTTTGATTACTTTGTAATAAACTAACTAATTCTAGTACCTCCTCAATACTAGTGTTTTTTAATTTATTTTTGATAAATTCTTCTAATAATTTATTTTCTGTTTCATTATTTGCGACATTAGCAACATTTTCTATTATATCACTGTTTGTAAAACATGATGTAACATTGCTTCAACATCATTTAACACCACTAATTAGGGGCGTTACTATGAAATTTTTAATTTTAGGCAAAAATAAGTTAAAATAAGAAAAATAAGCACTATAGATACCATTTTCAATAAGTGTCACTAATAATGCCAAAGGTAAAGCCTCTATTACGTTTTCTAAATTTATTTCTTTTTGTTCTCCAAAAAGTCCACTGATTACACTTTCTAAAGCAGAAAGAAAAATTAGTAAACATATAATAGCACTTAAACCAGTAGTTTTTAAAATATTTTTGTTTCTCAAATTTTCTCATATTTTTCGAATCAAAGGTTGAGCGATTTTATCAAAAATTAATTCTTCGATTATACATATACTCAAATTAACACCAATACCTTTTGCAAAAGTGATTCAATCAAATTCATTTTCACTAACATATAAATTTAAATAATTTTTTCAGGCACCCATTACAGTGCTTACTACCAAAAATGATAAATACTTCCAGTTTGAAATCAAATTAATAATTTTATAATTTAAATATGATAAATTAATCATTGTCAATCCACTTGTTATACTTATCATTACATCTTCTCAATCATTAAAAAGATGTAATAATGGATTTTCTTCATGCAAATTATTTTTATCATCAAATAAAGAAAATGAACCTAGACTTAAAGTTAAAATTATCATAATAGATAAAAAACTATATTTTGAATTGAAAATTTCATTTAATAAATTACTTTCATTTTCAATAACTACTCAGTTAAAATTCTCTTGTAAAAATTGTGCTATTGGCAATATCCACTCATTATTATATTCTTGTTCATTTTGATATAATTTAACAGTTTGTTGTAATTGTTTGATATCATTTAGATTTGTCAATTCTAAAATTATTTTACCATCGTTTAATTTAATAACTTTTTGTCATAATGATTTATTATCAATCATTACAAATTTCTCATTAATAACTTTAATAACACTAGAAGTGAATTCTGTTTTATATTCTAATTTACCACTTTCATCAAGTCTCGTTAGTGTTACTACTTCTGCTCCGTAGTGATTATAAGCAAATTCTCAAGCAGTTTCATTACTATTTATATTCATAGCAGCATCTCCATCAGAGTCTTGGCTTTCTAAATTTGATTGTTCTATTATTAACATTTCTATCTCCTTTAAATATAAAAGTCTTGTTTTACTTACAAAAAGTAAAACAAGACTTAAACATATATTTTTTTTGAATTTTATTATTTTTTTGGTACTAGTTGCTATTGTCTAACTTATAAGAAAGATAGTGATAAAGAGGGGTAATACGTAATTAATAATTTTACTTTGATTCTTTTTCGTTTTTTAAATAATATTTTTTAACTAAATCAAAAATTTCATTGTTTAAACTTCCATCTTTATATCTCTTTTTAAATTTATAAAAATATTTATAACGTTTATCCAAAACTATTGATTTAATTCCATTAAAAAGGGGAAAGTAATTTCTATCTGAAAATTTATAATTATTTTTGTCTATTTTTAATAAATTTTCATTGATAATCTTATTGATTTTATTAATAAATTTTTTTCTTTTATAAACATAAACAAATATAATAAAAAATAAAATTCGGACTTCTCCCCACATGTACTTGTGGAGGAAACAATGAAATTGAATGAGTTCAATAATACTTTTCAAACTGAAAAACAATGTCTTGCATATATAGCAAGTTTGAAACAAAGCAAATGTATTAGGTGTTCTAGTTTTAATTTGAATACTTCTAATTTAAGAAAAATGAGATGTTTGAAATGTCATCAAACATTCAGTATTCTCACGGGCACTATATTTTCAAAGTCACAAACACCTTTAATATCTTGGTTTTATCTCATCTTTAGATGAATAAACACCAAACATGGAATTCCATCAACTGATGTTGCAATAAACCACATTTCTTCAAAGTGTGATGTACATACTGATTCTTGAAAAGGATATCGCGATTTGAAATCGGTTTTCACTAAGCATGAAACAGTTAACCATCAAGATGGCTATGTTTCAAAAACTTGTGTAAATACCAACCAAATTGAGTCAGTATGAAAACATATACGAAGAACATTTAAAACACATATCAAAGTTGCAAAACATCATATTCATTTATATGCAAAAGAAGCTGCATATAAATTCAATAACATACCTAGTTTTGAAACTGTAATGCTATGTTTAATTTAAAAATGTGGTGAGAAGTCCGTAGATAGGCTTTTCTCAGCATTTATGTGATAAAATTTAAAATAGTACATAAAGGGAGAAAAGCCTAATTAAATTTTAGTTTTTCAATTAATTACAATTCCTTTGGGACGAGTAAATGATATTAATGAAGCATGAATACCTTGAACACCAAGTCCAGAATCTTTAACTCCAGTAAATGGAAAATGATCAGGTCCGCGCTGTGATTGGTCATTAATGTTAACGCTACCAACATCTAACTGTTTAGCAATACTCATAGCACTATTAATATTAGTCGTGAATACTGAAGCTTGTAATCCATATTTTGAATCATTAGCAATTTTAATAGCATCATTTATTTCATCAAAAACAATAATTGGAAGTAATGGGGCAAATGGTTCTTCTCACGCTAAATCCATATTAATGGTGACATTAGTAAGAATAGTTGGTGACATTAAATTACCTTTAAATTTATTACCTGTTAAACAAGATGCACCTTTCTCTAAGGCATCTTTAATTAATTTTTTACAATTTTCAACAGTTGGCATATCAATAACTGGGGTAATATCACAATTATTACTTGGTATTCCGACTGTTAATTTTTCTGTTTTCGTTTTTAATAAGGTAATTAAATTGTCACTAATTCCACGAGCTACTAACACTCTTTTAATAGCAGTACAACGTTGACCTGAATAACTAAAAGCACCTTTAACAATTTTAGTAGTAGTATCTTCAAGATCAGCATCATCTAGCACAATGGCTGGGTCCTTACCACCTAATTCTAAAATCAAATCGGTTTTTAATGATTTTTTAGAAATACGATTGCCAACATCGGCACTACCAGTAAAAGAAATAACATTAATTATTGGATTTTCAACTAGAATATCACCAATTTCACTACCTTTACCACTAACTGCATTGAAAGCACCAGGTGGGATTTTTGCTTCATTGGCTAACTTTGCTAAATATAATCCTACTAAGGACCCTTGTGTTGCTGGTTTAAAAACAACACTATTTCCAGTAACTAAAGCGGGAAATATTTTTGAAACTGACAAATTAACTGGGTAATTAAAAGGTGAAATTGCTAAAATAACACCCTTAGGGATATGTTCAAATATTCCTAATTTATTCATTACTCCCCAACTATCACCAGTGTATGACTGAGGATGTAAACGTAATGCTTCTTGTAACGTATAGTCAATATATTCAACAGAACGATCGATTTCACTAATTGCTGCTTTGATACCTTTAGCAATTTCAGAACTCATTATGTTTGCCATAATTTTTTTATCACGAATTATTAATTGTTTTCAATTATTTAATAGTTCAATTCTTTTTAAAATCGGTATTTGACTTCAAGCAATTTGAGCTATTTTTGCTGCTTGATATGTTTTATCAATCTCTGTTTTGGTTAGTGCTGGAACTTGTCCTGCTGGTTGGTTAGTTGTGGGATTCATTACTGTTATTCATTGTTTATTTTCATATAATTCACCATTAATTAGTGCTTGATATTGATTTTTATTATTTGCCATGTTAATCCTCCTTGTTTTTAATACTTTTATTATAACTTTAATTTTAATAAATAAAGTTATTTTCTATTCTTATTTTTTGATTAGAAGTGTAAATAATGGCAAAATTTTTAAAATTAAGAAGGTTAAATAAAAAGAATGAGTTTAATCGAATATTGATTAACTCATTCCCAAAATAAATACTAAGTTTATTTTTGTAAAATTATGTTTAATATAACACTTATTATAAGATAATCTTTTAATTGCCCACTTTATTCAATAAGTTCACAAATTTTTCGCTTTTATAAAGAGTACCTCGAAAATTTATATATAATGTATCATTATTGCCAACTATTAAAGAAATATTATCACAACTTACTCCTGGGAGTGTAACAAAAATCCGGAATTAATTATTCAATATTGTCTGATTATCATTTAGACGAGAAATAATTAAGAATGGCTTTTCTCCCTTTATGTACTATTTTTAAATTTTATCACATAAATGCTGAGAAAAGCCTATCTACGGACTTCTCCCCACATTTTTAAATTAAACATAGCATTACAGTTTCAAAACTAGGTATGTTATTGAATTTATATGCAGCTTCTTTTGCATATAAATGAATATGATGTTTTGCAACTTTGATGTGTGTTTTAAATGTTCTTCGTATATGTTTTCATACTGACTCAATTTGGTTGGTATTTACACCAGTTTTTGAAACATAGCCATCTTGATGGTTAACTGTTTCATGCTTAGTGAAAACCGATTTCAAATCGCGATATCCTTTTCAAGAATCAGTATGTACATCACACTTTGAAGAAATGTGGTTTATTGCAAACTGCAAAAGATTTTTACTGTTTGCGTTTTTCAATACTTTCACAATCAGATTGTTGGTTGTTTTTTCATAAATACCAACAATCAAGGTTTTGTTCAACAAGGATCTTCCTTGTTTTTTAAACCCATATGTGAAAGATACATTTCATCCATTTGCACTATGCCCTCAACAATGAATTGAGGTTCTTGTTTAGCAATGGAACTTCGGATTTTATGACCCATTCTTCAAGCTGTTTTCAAGGTCACTCCCAATTCTTTTGCAACATCAGTTGATGGAATTCCATGTTTGGTGTTTATTCATCTAAAGATGAGATAAAACCAAGATATTAAAGGTGTTTGTGACTTTGAAAATATAGTGTCCGTGAGAATACTGAATGTTTGATGACATTTCAAACATCTCATTTTTCTTAAATTAGAAGTATTCAAATTAAAACTAGAACACCTAATACATTTGCTTTGTTTCAAACTTGCTATATATGCAAGACATTGTTTTTCAGTTTGAAAAGTATTATTGAACTCATTCAATTTCATTGTTTCCTCCACAAGTACATGTGGGGAGAAGTCCGTATATTTTTTTAAAATTACAATAATTTCTCTACAAATTAATGTTCCTACAGATGTTCCTATGATAATTAGTTCATGGATAGGTTAAGTCTAAGATTGTGTGTAAATTAAAAAAGTAATAAAAAATGAGCCATATACCCCTCCTTATCAAATATAATTAGTTTGAAAATAAAAACTAGATAGGATGAGAAATATATGACTCCATTAAATTTTACAATAGATTCTGAAATAATTAGAAAATTTCTTTCAAAAGAGACTAAAAATGAAGGCATAAGATTACTTATTGAATTATTTTTAAATAAACTTTTAAAAAATCAATCAGATGATCAAATTTGTGCTAATAATTATGAACGAAATGAAGCAAGAACAGATTGCCGTAACGGTTATTATCAGCGTGATTTAAAATCTGTAAATGGAATTTTGAATTTAAATGTCCCTAGACATTGTAATAAATCTTTTGAAACTGAAATTTTCGAAAAGTTTAAACGTTCAGAACAAGCATTATTATCTACCATGATGCAAATGGTAATTGACGGTGTATCAACAAGGAAAGTTGATAACATAACAAGAGAATTGTGCGGTATTAATTATTCTAAATCTACTGTCTCTAATATTTGTAAAGAATTAACTGAAGTAATAGGCACATGAAAAAACCGTGATTTAAGCGCAAATTCCTATCCTTTTATAATTATTGATGGAGTACAGTTAAGGTTCGAGAAAATAATCAAGTAATCTCTAAAGCAGTTTTTATAGCCCTAGGTATAAATGACCAAGGTCATAGAGATATTTTAGGAATGATGGTTGGTGATTCAGAATCAGAAACTACATGAAGTGAATTCTTTTCTTCATTGAAAGAACGTAACTTAACTGGTCTTGATTTAGTTGTTTCTGATGACCATAAAGGGTTAGTTAAAGCAGTTCAAAAACATTTTCAAGGCGTGCAATGACAAAGATGTCAAGCACATTTTATGCGTAATATCTTGGATAAAACACCTAAAAAGGATAGAGAAAAAGTCGAAAGAGATGTTAATGCCATTTTCAACGCTAGTAGTATTAAAATGGCTAGAATGATTCTTAAAGAAATGAAAGATAATTATTCCCATCTTTTAGACTTGGCATTACGAATTCTTGAAAATGGAGTTGATGATGCTTTAGCAATTTTAAGCTTTCCACTGTATTACCATAAAAAATTAAGAACTAGTAATCACATTGAACGCCTAAACAGTGAAATTCGAAGAAGAGAAGGTGTTGTTACCATATTTCATGGAGTTGATAGTGTATATCGAATAATAGGTTCAATTTTAATGGAATTTAATGAAAAATGAATGATAAATCGTGTTCATATTAATATGGACGAATATAATAATTTTAAAATTGAAAAGGCTTAAATTATTGCTTAACTACTTTGTATTAAAATTTTATTCTTTATAAATAACTGCATTTCGGGCGTATCAAGTTAATAGTTAGATTTAATAAGAACTTAAATGAGAGATAATACTCTCATTTTTAATTGTTAAACAATTATAATTAATCATGGCTTTTCTCCCTTTATGTACTATTTTTAAATTTTATCACATAAATGCTGAGAAAAGCCTATCTACGGACTTCTCCCCACATTTTTAATTAAACATAGCATTACAGTTTCAAAACTAGGTATGTTATTGAATTTATATGCAGCTTCTTTTGCATATAAATGAATATGATGTTTTGCAACTTTGATATGTGTTTTAAATGTTCTTCGTATATGTTTTCATACTGACTCAATTTGGTTGGTATTTACACCAGTTTTTGAAACATAGCCATCTTGATGGTTAACTGTTTCATGCTTAGTGAAAACCGATTTCAAATCGCGATATCCTTTTCAAGAATCAGTATGTACATCACACTTTGAAGAAATGTGGTTTATTGAAAACTGCAAAAGATTTTTACTGTTTGCGTTTTTCAATACTTTCACAATCAGATTGTTGGTTGTTTTTTCATAAATACCAACAATCAAGGTTTTGTTCAACAAGGATCTTCCTTGTTTTTTAAACCCATATGTGAAAGATACATTTCATCCATTTGCACTATGCCCTCAACAATGAATTGAGGTTCTTGTTTAGCAATGGCACTTCGGATTTTATGACCCATTCTTCAAGCTGTTTTCAAGGTCACTCCAAATTCTTTTGCAACATCAGTTGATGGAATTCCATGTTTGGTGTTTATTCATCTAAAGATGAGATAAAACCAAGATATTAAAGGTGTTTGTGACTTTGAAAATATAGTGCCCGTGAGAATACTGAATGTTTGATGACATTTCAAACATCTCATTTTTCTTAAATTAGAAGTATTCAAATTAAAACTAGAACACCTAATACATTTGCTTTGTTTCAAACTTGCTATATATGCAAGACATTGTTTTTCAGTTTGAAAAGTATTATTGAACTCATTCAATTTCATTGTTTCCTCCACAAGTACATGTGGGGAGAAGTCCGTAATTTATTAAATTCTTTACTTATAGAATAAGCAATAGGTTGCGTATCTCCATCCCATATATAAGTAACTCTATATTTTTTCCCGGAAAAAAATTTATAATTAATTTGGTTTTTTGTTATCCTTGTTCCTACTTCTTTTCATTTTGGAATACTTGGATTAGGATTAGGATTTGGTGTTGGATTATCTTTTAATTCAATATCTCAACAATTGTCTTCTATTTCATTAGTTTCTAAACTTTTTGAATTAATTTTAATTGGTTTATCTATATTAATTATACTTGGTGAAGTAATATCTAATGTATTACTAGTGATTTTATAAGTATTTTCTTTTATTTCTTCTTCTAATGAATATATTTTACCTTCATCATCATTAAATCTATCCATTGCAATAGCATTTGAAATAACTACTAAATCAACATAAGCTTCAGTAATTCTTTTTCCAGAAATACCTTTAAAAAAACTAGCTAATACAGCACCTTCACCTTGTCATAAAAATTGCATATATATAATTGGACTTTTTTCTACATTTTTTCAACAATAACCAACTCTATATAAAGTATTTACTTTAAAATCATAATTAATTTTAATGTTACTTTCTTTTGTACCAACATTTTTTCATTTAATAACATTTAAAGATTTTATTTTTTCATCAACATATTTTTTATTTGGAATATCATTATCATCTGTTACTGAAGGACCACTTTTATTTTTATAAATTAATGTTCTATTTCCAACATTTATAACATCATTAACTAATCTTGTAGTACTATCTTTATCATCTTTATTATTAAAAATTTTATCTTGTTTTTTATCTAATAATTTATTTGTTTCTTCTTTTTTATAATAATCAGTTAAATCAGTTTTACCACCAGTAGCACTAATAGTATTAGTTTCTTTATCAATAGTTATATTAGTACCCGCTATTAATTTATCTTGTTTTAAAACTAAAACACCTTGTACATTAGTTACTTCAGTCTTAATTTGACTAATATGTAAATCTTGTGTATCATTAACATTTTTAACTTCATTAATAGCACTAACAATAGTTTTATTTTTTGTTTGTAAATTTTCGTCACTAATATTTTGTTTTTTATCTAATAGTTCATTAGTTTCTTGTTTATTATAATAATTATCATTATTATTAGTTTCTGCTATAAGTTCAGTAGGTTTTCCTATGCCTTGATATTTATATATTTTATCAATATTGGCGCCATAATTATTACTATTACTATTGAAATAAATTATGTTTGTCTTAAGATTTAGCAATAATGTTATAATAACATTATCTTTTAAGATTAATTTATCTAATATGACATCTGTTGGTGAGATATTTTGATTTTTAACGAATTGAAATTTTGAAGTTTTTTTAACAAGATATAAATCATCATAATTCTGAAATCCATAATCTCAAAAAACTATAAATCATTTGTTAATATCATCATTAGGAATTGGAATTTGCTCATCGATACGTTTCCATAAAGGACTTGTTTCGATATTAAATCAATTATTTTTAATATTTTCAATTTCTGTATTTGCTAACTTAATATTATTTTCATTACTAGTAATCCGTTTTTGTTGTTTAGCAGAAAAATCAGCAGTTGGAGCATGAGTAAAATCACCCTCTTGTGGATTATTTTGTAATGCTTCAGGTGGTAATGTACCAATTTCACTTGGTCAATTTAAAATCATTGTTTCAGTTTCAGGGTCATATTCAGTTGCTACATAACTTTTATTTACAAGTTTAGTAACTGCACCACGAAATACTTCATGTTCTTTTTCACTTACAACATCATCATATAATTTTATTTGTTTAGTTAATATAAAATCATGATTATCTTTATCACCACTAATTCTTTGTTCTTTTTCATTTTCAATTAATTCATCTACTTGATTTCTTGTATAAAATGCTTCTAAATCAATTTTATCAACATCAATTTCTTGTTCATCATAACTCATTAGTAACTCTTTTAATTTTGTTAATTGAGCTAGTATTTTCATTCTACTTGGTGCTAAATCTCAAACATTAATTGTTGGAATACTACTTGCACTAAACTGTGTACCATTATTAAATTGAATATTAGCATCAACATTAAATTCAATTGGAGTACGATTAAATACTCAATGTTCTATCATTACATAAACCATATCTCTTAATGTTTCTTGAATTAATTTATCTTTAAAACTATCAAAATGAAATTTATATAAAATAAAATTAAGATAAGCATTAATATCATTTTGTGCGCGAATAGCAAATGTAGTAAATCATTCATTAGCATTTGGTCATGTATTTACATATTGTTGTGGAGTATCATTAATTATTCCAGTTAATGGATACCACTTATTATAATTTTCTAAACTAATATCAGTTCAAAGTTCTTTTATCATATTATCATTCCTTAAAAAATGCTTTTTTATAATGTTTAGTACGTTGTTTAGTTTTTCTATGTGCTATATGTATAATTTCTTTTTGTAATTTTTTCTTATCTTTTTCAACAACTTGACTATAAGCAAATTTTTCTACATGATGTAATAAACCAGTACCAAATAATGTATAAACTCCAAATTTTAAACTAACACTTTTAAAAGATTTAGTAACATTTTCTAACGGATTATTAATAACATTAATAACTTTATGATAAGTTCTTATTATTCTTAATATTTCGCGATGCACCTTAAAAGCATCTCTTATAATCTGTTGAACAACTGGTGGCGCAAATGCTATTGTTTTTAATCATTTATTAGTATTAACTCCATAACCAATATATCAACCACTATTTCAGCGATATCAATGAAAAGGATGTACTTGTGTAACGAAAGTTTCTGCTTTAATAAAAGTATCAATAACAACAAATGGCTTATATTTAGGATTACGGTGATAAATAGTAATAGCACATTTATCTAGTGATAATGGTTGAATTTTACATCCCATAAATACTGGTGAATTTAAAGGTATTAATTGTGCATGTTTAATTGCTTTTTTTCTCAGCACTAGTAAATAAATCACTTGCTTTTTCTTTTAATTTATTAATTTTTGCTATTGCTTTTTCTTCTAACTTTTCAAATCTTTCTTGTATTTTATAGATTTTCTCTCGTAATTTTTCAAAATAAGGTGTATTTTTTCAAAATTTATTTAATCCTGTTCTTAAATAAAATCTAATGTCAAAATATTTAAAAGTTTTATTAGTTTTTAAAACAAATTTATGAATATTACTATTTTTAAAATTAAATTTTATTGCATTAGCACGTATTTGTTCTAAAGTTAAAATCAACGTTTTACCCTTATTTTGTATTTGTAAAGTATGAACTAAATTTAATCATTCATGTTGGTTCATATTTAATACTTCTTTAAATTCAATATTATATTGTTTTAAAAAGTTATTTACTCTATCTATATCTTTGATTTTAAATTTTGGAGTGAATTGTGGACTTAACTTTATTAATGTATTTTGTAATAACAAGTAATCTTTTAACTCTTGTTCTTCTAATTTTTTAAAATTATTATGAAATTGTCTTTGAGCAATATAACCTAAGTTTTGCAATATTGTTTCACGATTAGGTGCAACTGAATAGTTAGATAAATATCGTTGTTTACCAATAATTTTATCAGTTAAAATTTCTTTACCTGTTACTTGATTAATAACATCTTGTAAATTTTTTGCTTCTTTAATGCCAATTTTTTCTAATGTTTTAGTTTTTTGTGCTAATTTAATAAATTTAGTAGTACGAAAACCACGAGTAATTTTATTAAGTCCAGCAAACGCTGGTAATACATTAAAGAAAGTATTTAATTTTGTAACATTTCCTTTTAAATAATCATAAACTTGATTAATAGTAAAATCAGTTGCAAATTCAATACTTGTTGCACTAATACTAGCAAGCAAATCACTTGCACCTAATGTAAGTGCTATATCTTCACTTAAACCACCAGTAAAAGGAGCAAGGGCAACTGCTATTACTTGTACACTTAGCATTTCTAGAATTTCTAATCATAAACTTTTATTTTCTTGTTGTTTACTTATTCTAGTATGTTTTGGTTTATTTATGTTTAAAATTATAGCAGTGCTAGTAGTACCAATTGGCATGGTATTAATTTCCTTTATTTAATAATTATTTTAATAGGATTTGTTGAGCCTTTATAGTTTAAGTCATTAACACTTGTACTAATAACTACATATAAGTCACCTGCTTTTTGTTTTTGACTAGTTATATTATTTTTACCTTGGGCATCACTAAAAAAAGTAATTATAGGATTTACTAAACCAGGATTTAAACCATTAACTTCTTTTGCATACATAATATTTTCGCTTAATTCTTTATTTATTTTATCTGTTTTAGCAGTAAAATCAGTTATTAAAGTTGTTAATTTAGTTTTTAAATCAGTTTTATCCGTTTTAATAATGCCACATAACATTCAACGTGATGTTGTTTCTTTTTTTGACATATAAGGAATTGATTGACCTAATACTTCACCACCAACTTTGTATGCTCTACCAACTTTATCATCAGCAATTTCTTGAACATAAACAATTGTTTGTTGTACCATATATCTTTTCATTGCTTTTGGTGTTGCTAAAATAAAAGACATACTTTCACTTTCATTTTTATCATTAGTAAAGGTCATATAATCATCCATTACAATTTGACATAATACACCTTTTATATAAAAATCATTACCATTTAATCTTAATTGTTGTGCTATTTGATTATCAGTAATTAATCCTTTATTATCTGCTAAATAAACAAGACTATCATAAGTACTATTAGTAATAAAGAAACGAGAATTAACATCATTTCTTAATTGAAATAAAGTATTTCAAGAAGATAACATTGCTTCTAAATATTTAATTGCTTGCTCTTTGAGTTCTGTTGCCTTATCGATTATTACCTTAGTAGCAAATTGAGAAATTATATTAGTATCATCACTTGCCAATTTGTTTGCTAAATCATTTGCAATTTCATATTGCATTGTATCTAATAAATTTTGACGATTTTCTCCTAATAAATCAACAGCAGAAATTGTTTCACCTGCAACATATAATTTTTCAATAAATTTTTGAATTTTATCAGTTTCTGCATAACTAACATCAAGTCTTGTACTTTTATCAATTCATGGAAGTACTTTAATTTTTGGGTCTTTTGGTAATTTAATAATAAACTCAATTGTAGTAGAATTAATCATTTCGATTGGAAAAAAACTTGCTCATGGACTATTTGATTGTTTAAAAAATTCAATGAATTCAGGAGCTTCTACTAATTTTTCTGTATTATTTAAGTTTGTTTGAATATTTACTGCCATTTTAACTTTCCTTTTCTATAAATAATTTTTCTTTTTATAATCCAATAATGGATTAATTTTTGTTGGTATTTGATTATTAATAATTGTTTGTTGATTACCGCCAGTATTCATTGGTGTTCTTAATACTGGCTGTTCTTTAATGAATTGTTTTATAGTATTTTCTATTTCTTCACTTTTAGTATCTTTTGTTTTAAACTTTAAATAATCATGAAATTCTTTTTTAATTTGATATTTATTAAAAATATTAATCATTTGTTGTTCTTTAAGTTCTTGATTAATTTTATTTAACTTATTTTCTGCTTCATTAATTTTTTGATTAATTTCATTATCAGGTTGATTTTGTTCAGCATTATTTTCAGTTAAAAATTCATTTTTTACATTAGTTTCATTTTCAATCATGTTTAATCCTCCTTAATTAAAATTTAACATTTTGCTTTCATCTAAATTAAATGGAATTGCTAAAATTTGATAATGAATAATTTCACGATTAGGATAGCCGATTTTAGTAACTACTTCTTTAAAACCTAAATGAAATAATGTTGCTAATTCTAATGTTTCAAATGATTTATATTTCATATCATCACTTTGATTAGTTTTATACATTAACAAATAAATTTGTTTCATGTTAGTTGTCATGCCAATTTCATTATTTTCCATAGTTATTTCACTTCCTTGTTTTGTCCTTTTTGCATAATTTTTTCTAGTTTTATTTGTTGTTTATTTAACTTATTTTCATGTTTTTTCATTTTATTATAAGAACGTACATGTTTTGGAGTTGTAATATATTTTCGGACTTCTCCCCACATGTACTTGTGGAGGAAACAATGAAATTGAATGAGTTCAATAATACTTTTCAAACTGAAAAACAATGTCTTGCATATATAGCAAGTTTGAAACAAAGCAAATGTATTAGGTGTTCTAGTTTTAATTTGAATACTTCTAATTTAAGAAAAATGAGATGTTTGAAATGTCATCAAACATTCAGTATTCTCACGGGCACTATATTTTCAAAGTCACAAACACCTTTAATATCTTGGTTTTATCTCATCTTTAGATGAATAAACACCAAACATGGAATTCCATCAACTGATGTTGCAAAAGAATTGGGAGTGACCTTGAAAACAGCTTGAAGAATGGGTCATAAAATCCGAAGTGCCATTGCTAAACAAGAACCTCAATTCATTGTTGAGGGCATAGTGCAAATGGATGAAATGTATCTTTCACATATGGGTTTTAAAAAACAAGGAAGATCCTTGTTGAACAAAACCTTGATTGTTGGTATTTATGAAAAAACAACCAACAATCTGATTGTGAAAGTATTGAAAAACGCAAACAGTAAAAATCTTTTGCAGTTTGCAATAAACCACATTTCTTCAAAGTGTGATGTACATACTGATTCTTGAAAAGGATATCGCGATTTGAAATCGGTTTTCACTAAGCATGAAACAGTTAACCATCAAGATGGCTATGTTTCAAAAACTGGTGTAAATACCAACCAAATTGAGTCAGTATGAAAACATATACGAAGAACATTTAAAACACATATCAAAGTTGCAAAACATCATATTCATTTATATGCAAAAGAAGCTGCATATAAATTCAATAACATACCTAGTTTTGAAACTGTAATGCTATGTTTAATTTAAAAATGTGGGGAGAAGTCCGTAGATAGGCTTTTCTCAGCATTTATGTGATAAAATTTAAAAATAGTACATAAAGAGAGAAAAGCCTATATTTTTTTAAAATTACAATAATTTCTCTACAAATTAATGTTCCTACATATGTTCCTATGATAATTAGTTCATGGATAAATTCTTTCATTTTATGTTTTCCTTTCTGTTATAAACTCATGTGATTATAATCTCAATTTAATTAATGATTATCAGCATGGTTTAATGGTACTTCACTCATATTATCACTACCATATTGACTAGTTGTTTCGCTATTGATGGTAAATCTATTATCAATATCATTATTAATTAATCTTGCTGTTTAATTAGTAAATGATGTTTCTTGCATTTCTCTATCATGATTTGTTTCTATCGGTAATAAACTATGTGTAATTTCACTTGCACCAGCAATAATAGTAGGAATAGCACTTGCATTATCAAAACCATTATTAATACCAATAGCAACACCAGTTGATATTAAACATCCACCATTTGCTATATTTGCTACTTTACGAATAGTTTCAAATCTATTAGGTATTAATTCAGTAATTCCTGCTATAAGATTTGAAATACCATAAGCATTTAATGAAATATAAGTATCTCAATCCATTAAATTATTAAGATTATTATTTTCATTAACCATTAATGGTCATGGTGGTGTTTCTGTGGTAGTAGTTGGAATTGGAGTTGTCGTAATTGGTAATGGACTAGGAGTTGGATTAATATTATTTTCTATTCATTTAGTATAATTTGCTAACCCAATTGTTCCTAAACCTAATAATATTTTTTTAGAACTATTAATTAGTTTAGTTTTAGCAGAAGGTCTTTGATTTAAATTTCATATATCAAAACCTAATTTTTTACCAAATAATAAACTATTAATACTGCCAAGTATTGGATTACCTATTAATTGTCCATAATAAGCACTTGTACCTATCATTGCTGAAATTGGACTAATTCCAGTTCTTATTAATTTAGTTAAAGTATAATTATTTGTTTCCATATTTATTCTCCTTTTATAAATTTAAATTTCATATTTCTCATTATTTACTCATTATTTTCTCTTCTTTTATTTTTTTCAATTTTTAACTATACATTTTAATTTAGTTTTCATTTTCTTTTTTCCTTTAGTCTAATTTTTCTCAATTTTTAGAGTTTCTGCATTCACAATGTATATAGTCAGTTTCACATTCATTACATCAATATACTGTCATTTTATTTCACTTCCTTATTAAAATAATATCAACCAATTAATAAACTTTCTGCTTGGTCATGGTCTTTAATTTCTATATTTCAATTATTTTTCTTAATTAAACTAGTTGCAAACATAATACTAAAATCTTTATCTCATTTTTTAATTTTAGAATAACTTGTATATATTGGTAATAGTAATTCTTGTTTTTCTTTATATCATTTTCTACATTCACTACTACTAATTAACATATCTTTTGTTAATAATTTATTAAATTGTCCAGCAATAAAACCACGTAAATGGTCTTGAGTTTCATAACCAATACCATTTTTACTATGAAAAGTACCGCGTTCAATAATTAAATCAAAATTATTTTTAGAATTAGTTAATTCATTTTTTAATTCTAAAGTACCATATATAACATAATGCATATCTCTATAAAAATTATCAATAGAATTTTTTTTAAAACTACAACTACTAATTAATATTGGTTTTCAATATTCATATGGTGTATTATCTTGAATTTTTTTTCAATCTTTACTTATATTTTTTTCTCATAATGTAAACCCAGTATTTTTCATACTTGGGTCTACCGATAATAAGTAGTTATTCATAATTATTGCCCCTCTCTACAAACAAAATAAGATTTTGCAGTTTCTAATCCTAAATAATAACCTTTTAACATTTTTTTATTTTTATATTTTTTTAATAAATTTTTAACTTTTGCCATTTCTTCATTAATTAAATCTAATACATCATTATCAGTAATATCTTTACACTCATCACATTCACTTCTTAATTTATTACTAACATAATAAAGAAAATCTAATTTATATTTCTCTTCTAATAATTGACATTCTTTATATGTAAAAATATAGTCATTTTCTTTATTCATAATTAAATTTCAAAATTTTCTTTTAATTTTAATTTCATTAATAATTCAATTAATAAATCTTCTACATCTAATTTTTTTAAATTTTCATCATTAATAATAATTAATGATTTTCTTACTAAATCAATTTGACTAAGTAATTCATGCATTATATAATTATCCATATTTTTAACCTCCCATTCCTATTTTTCTGTATTATTTAAGTTTGTTTTTTAATTCAAACTTTGACTCATCCTTGATAGACTTCATTATCACCAACTATTAAAGCAACATTATCTTCGGGGTCAGAAATAACTATATTTTTTGATTTAACATTAGGATATTTCATCAGGATAATTGCTCTAATATCATTATGTGTATGAAGTGCCTGCGGAGATGGTGATAATATTTCAATCTCATCTTTATCTCCAAATAAAGTAGGTAGTATAATCATATTTATTCCTTTCATTTTTTAAATCATTTAACATTAATGGAACAAAATGCACGATTTTTTGGAATATTTAAAGTATTAAAGATTTGTCCAGTTACCATAATTTCATCATTTTTGTTTAATAAAATACATCGTTTATAAAATTTGGGATTATTAAAAATTAAGGTAACATAGTTTAATCCATTTCATTGAGCACGAACAGTATAATATAATTCTTTATTAACTTTCTCATGATATTTTGCTTCTATAGTGTTACTAAGCTTTACTGTTAATTTAATGTAATTCGCTTTATCTTTCATTTTTTAGTTCCTTAAATAATATTGAATGTGCTTATAAGCATCTTGTTCATGTTTTGTAAATTTTATATTTCCATTATAATTTTCTATTTTATTTTTGTTTTTTGGTTCACTTTCTTGATAATCTCAATTCATTACATCTTGAATTAATACCATTAAAGCACCAATAATTTTCGGTGTTGCTAGGGGATTAGTTAATAATTGTTTTGAATTTAAAAAGAAATTTTCTACAATAACTAAGATTTTTTTATTTTCAAAATGTTGTTTAATTATTAAAAAGTATTCTTTAAATAGATTTTTACTTTCTAGAATAGTTTTTGTTTTAAATGTTTCATTAAAAATAATATTATTAGTTTCGCTTGAATATATAACAATTCCATTATTACCAATTCCTGCGGGGTCAATTCCGATAATTAAGTCATATTGCATTTCATTATTGATTCCTTTATAACAAAAATAATTCTTCATTATGAGTTGAAATATGTTTATATGTAGTAATTAAGTAATTAGTGGGTAAATCATTATGATTGTATTCAATAATCTTGTATGATTTATTATTTTCAACTCATTTAACATTGTATTTAAAACATGGATTAATAATGTTTGTTTTTGGGTCTTTTATTTCTCCAATAAATCACCCATTATGTTCTTCGTAAAATGTAAGTTCTTCTAATTTAGTTTCATTAATATAATATTCTTTTTTAGCAGGGGGTTTATTAACCGTTATTTTTTGCTTAGCAAGAAATGGTTGTAATAAATTTAATAACTCTTGCCCATTCATTTCCCTTTTAACATTTTCTAAATTAAAAACTCAATATGTATATTTATCATCAACCATAAAACTATTGTTTTTAATCATTCAATTTGGAACCGACAATTTATATTCGCCATAATTAATCAAAATAGAATTTGATTTTTCAGTAATTTGTTCTTTTTGAAATTCTATTTGCATTTTAAAATCCTTTCTTTTTTTATATATCCTGTCGCATACAGCGTAAAGGATATATATTTTATTAACACTAATATAATTAATATTTTCTAGAAAAAGTGGGCTCGTAAATAAATTGTAAAATTTTGAAAAAAACTTAAAGCATTTGATTCAATTTTTAATAACTTGCATTTAGCAAGTTATATTTATATTGAACCAGCCCCGTTTAATTTTTTTTTACAAGTTTTAAAATTTATGTTACTCGCCCAAAAAAATGAAAAAAAATAAATCAGCAAATGCTCACTGAAAGTGGCAGTGCTGTTGAATAAAGAATTAATTACAATACGTCTCCTAGCGGGTATTATATACACTAGTTGCCAATCCGCTCCCACCCCAAGGATTACCATTATTCATGGTTAGTATATTTTGTTAGGTATCACTCCACTTTTTATTTTTACATGCAAGTCCACATGCTAGCCACTATTTTGAACAACTGTGTTATGGTTCACTGTTTTATGTCCCTAACACGTGTTGATAATAGTGCTAAAGACGGTTATTAAAAATTTTAAAATTTTAAAATTACAAAAAAAGACAAGATTATTTCTTGTCTTTTTCCTTACTAATTTTAATTTATAAAAATATGTCGAATATAAATTTAAGGGTTAAGAGAATAATTTTGTCTAATGTTCATTATTTTTCAATAATAATTCATTTGGAAATAAGTTATCAATGTAGTAATTAATTATTTCGTAAATTTGACAAGCGCCCATGTTTTAAATATAACATTACATGAGAACAAGATAGAAAAAGTTTTAAAATAAATAATCCATATAATCATAATGATTTATTCATAAATTATATAGTAACACCAATGAAAGATATATTAACTCATAATGAAAAAATATTTTATTTAAAATATTAGAAAGGAATGAATATCTATATGTATTTATGAAAAGAAAACCTTGAATATAAAAAAACTTATTTAAATAATATTAGGCTTTTCTCCCTTTATGTACTATTTTTAAATTTTATCACATAAATGCTGAGAAAAGCCTTAAATATATAAAATATCATATGAAAGGAAATAAATAATGGAAAATAAAATACTAATTGTTATTACTATAGAAGATTTAGTTAATATTTTAGATAATAATTCAATAAAAATATTAAAAGAAATAATTGATAAAAAATATCATTATTGAATTATGGAAGAAAAAGAAAATACAGATTTAGAATTACTTAAATTAAAAGTAATTAATAACTAAATTATCTATATTTAATAAATATTTATGATATAAAAATAATATAAACTTAATATAAGTTTTTAACTCATTACTTTCTTTCAAAGTAAATGAGTTTTTTTAAAAAAAAGAAAGGATATTATATGCATGAAGCCATTTAAAAAAAATGAAGATAGTCCAAAAACAAAAACTAATAAAAAAGAAGAAGAAAATTGAAATAGAATGAAAGAATGAGATAAAAGACAACAAGAAAAAAGAGAAGAAAATAGAAAACGAGAATTAGAAAAACAAAAAGAAAGAGAAAGAGATGCAGAAAAACAAGAAAAAGAATTCAAGAAAGTAAAAGAGAAATTATTAAAAGAAGAAGAAGAAAGAAAAAAAAGAGAAAAAGAAAGGAGAATAAAAGAAGAAGAACATTTTAGAAAATCTCAAGAATGAAATAAACAACAAGAAAAAGAAAAAGCAGAAGAAAAACAACGATTACAAAAGCAAATTGAAAAACAGCAAAGAGAAGAAAAATTAAAAGAACAAGGTCGAAAAGCAGAAAAACAAGAAAAAGAAAGAAAAGAATTTGCTGAACAAAAATTAAAATTAGAGGAAGCTAAAACACAAAAATGAAATCAAATAAAAAAAGAATTAATTGGTCAAAATGATAATAATAATTTGAAAAATAATAAACAAAAAAGTGGATTTGATTCTTGAATTTAGTTTTCTGGAAATATTTAAAAAAAGTTACCAATTAAGGTAACTTTTTAATTAGATTGTGGGGGAATGTTATTTTTATCAATGAAATATTTATTTAATTTTTGAAATTTTTTAAATTCATAATTAATCTTATTATCTTGATTATTTTTATTTAAAATAAAACATCCAATTAAGAGGCCAATTATATTTAATGATATAAAAAATAATAATATTCCCCATGCATTATTTTGTTCACAATAAATATAGCCAAATAAAATAAATAATAAATACATAGGAATAAATAATAATATAATAACTGCAATTAATACTATGTCTAATGTGGGCATTTATAAAATCTCCTTTAAATTCTTAATAATAATTATACCGATCATTATCTAGGATTTAATATAATTTTTGAAATATTAGCACTAACTTTAGTTGTTTCTCTTCAGGCAGTAGCATATTGAATACCTTCGAATGGATTTTTTTGATAATATCCACCTTCTACTTTTCCTAACGAAGCATTTAAAAAAATATCTCAAATTAAAACATTATTTGAATTAACAATTTCAAATGTAATTATATTACTTTGAAAATTCGTATTAACATCTTTAAAATCTTCTCTATATTCTAAATTATATGAATTTAAAACATAATGAGGTTTATAAAAATTATAATAAGTATTTGCTCAACCAATATTATAATTATTAGTTGCTAGTTGTGTGTTTCAAAAACTTTTTGTTAAATATTCTTCATGTTTTTTAGAAAAAAGTATATCTAAAATATTAATTTCTTAAATTTGGCTAATAATTGATTTAGAATTAACGAATGTTTCTTTTGTGCTATTTCTATTAACACGGTCTATAGGGTTTTGTGTATAATTTTTGGTTTCTATTTCATAATCATAATAAATTGAAATTGATTTATAAAATCTATTTAAATAATTAATACTATTAATTAATAATGTTTGGTCTAATAATGTATTTAAATCAATATTCTTTGTTTCACTAATAGGTTGATTATTATTTAAGGCTTTTCTCAGCATTTATGTGATAAAATTTAAAAATAGTACATAAAGGGAGAAAAGCCTATAATAATTGTCTATCTTGATTTTTACCTGTATTACCACCAATATTTTCATTTTTATCATTAAATACACAAAAAAATTGTAAATAATCATCTACTGTAATTTGTTCTTCAAACATAACTAATGTATATTGTCTTGTGGTAGAAATTGTTTTAAATAAACTATTATTAGGTAAACCACCAAAATCTACACCACTTGTATCATCAATTAAATAAGCATTTCAATAATCACCAATTTTATATTGTTTAGTATAATATTCATCTTGTCCAGTAGTTTTATGAGTTTCTGGGTCTGTAATACCTTTATTTTTTTGATATATATTAGTAATTTTTTTTCAAATACATACAACTGGAGTATTACCAGAAAGTATTAATTCATATTGACCAAAATCACTAATTTTACTATTAATAGGTTTATAACCAGTTTCAGTTAAAGGTATTGCTCCATTATTAATTATAAATGGAAATATTTTTCAATGACTTAAACGTTTAATTATTGCTTGTTGTCTCTTTAGACGTAGATGTGCGTGTTTCATTAATTGAATTCGTTGATGATTGCTCATTTTCATTATCTCCTAATTCTTTATTTAATTTTTTATTTTCTATAATAATATTTTCTAATTTATTTTCTGCCATAAGTTGGTCAATATTATCATATTCACCAATGGCTTCACTTACTGTCATAGTACCATTATTTAATCTTGAATTAATAATTTGGTCTTGTATAATTTGGTCAGTCATTGCTATAGGTATAAATTTAAATGAATAAGGTCTTTCACCAATACCATTTCATAAATTTTCACTAATAAGAAGTAAATCAAATATACGATAAAAATAAGCACTATAAAATGCTATTTTAATTTCTGTTGTTTCCATATCAAATTTATTATTAAACATACTTTGTGTTTTATTAGTATAAACATCATTACCATGTTCATCATAATCATAACCAGCACCATTAAATATTGCTTTAGCAGTACCATTATAATCTAATCAATATTCACTAAATTTAGGGTCACCTTGAATAATTTGCATACCTCCATTACCATTTTTATCATACCCTGCACTACCAACATTAACAAATATATCTTTTTTAGGATTTTCAATAATATTACCATTTTCTTGCATTTCTTTTGCTGTTTCATTAGGTAATGAAGCAAATAAAGTAGTAACATTTAATTCTCTTTCTAATCTTTTTTGTCTAATAACAAGATTTAAATCATATATTAAATCTCATACTGCTGTACAATCTGGATATGCATTTAAAGTAGTTGTATTACTATATAAATTAATAATTGGTAAATTAGTTATTTCAAAAATAGTAATATAATTAAATGGATTTTTAATTTCATAAGTTTTTAATGGTGTTATATTTGGTTTTAATTTTGTTCTTGTAGAACCTAAAATAATATCTTTATTATTATCTTTATATGTTTCATATTTAACTTTTCCATTTTGTATTGTTACTCATGTTAAAGTAGCACTATCTGCTTGTTCATTAATAAAATAAAATTCTGCTGATTGTTCTTGTTCATTATATTTAGCAACTCTACCACAAAAACTATTAGGTAATATTTTTAGTGATTTAATATTATCTTCATTAATTATAATCATAATAAATACTTTACCCATTAGTGAATTTTGTAAACCAAATTTATAAAATTTTTCTAATCATTTATCTTTTAAATTCATATCATTAAGATAATCTAATATTTCTTTTTTACTTGAATTAAATAAAAAACCTTTAACTAATCATAATTTAGTTGATTTTTGAGCAATAATCATTGGTATATCAATATATCATTTTGATTTATCACAACTTAAATATTCCATTGTATTTATCATATTAATCACCACCAAAATTATTTTTATTAATTAATAATTTATTATTAATACCATTAATTAATCATTTCATTTCATGCATTAAAGCATACATATCACTATCTCAAGTATCATCATGTAAATCTAACATTTTTGGTTGATTATTATTAGTATCTATTTTTACTTTAGATAATCATTGCATTAAATTATATTGTCTTTTAGTTTCTGGACATCTTTCTCAATTAAAACTAATAATATTTTTAAGCATACAAATTGTTGTAAAATCAATTCTATCATTTAAATATAAAGTTGATTTATCTACTGCTATAAATTTTAATCATGTTATATTACGTTTTTTAACTCAACTTTTTAAAAAATCAATAAATACTAATCCACCATTACCATAATCAACATAACAAGTAAAACCAAATAACATTTCTATATAACGTTTACTTTCATTTATATAATAATTAATAATATAATTTGCTAATGTATCAGTATCTTTATATTGCATTGTTACATTACTATGATAAAATTCACTTTCTTTATGTGCTCTTCTACCATTATCATTTTCACCAATAAATCATAAACTAGCACTTGTAGGATGACCACTTGGACTTGTTGCCATACCTATATCTAATCCACCTGATAATCTTTGTACTTGAAAATCTAATTTAGTACCAACTTTATCAAGATATCTTGCAAATATAGCACCAGTAAGAATACTTGGTACACCATAATATCAAGATTGTGCTTTAATTGGATCTAATACTTTTAATTCTTCTAAATCATTAATCATATGTAATGTAAGATTATGAGCATTTACTTTTCAATTACTATAATGAAATAATTTAAGGCTTTTCTCCCTTTATGTACTATTTTTAAATTTTATCACATAAATGCTGAGAAAAGCCTATCTACGGACTTCTCCCAACATTTTTAAATTAAACATAGCATTACAGTTTCAAAACTAGGTATGTTATTGAATTTATATGCAGCTTCTTTTGCATATAAATGAATATGATGTTTTGCAACTTTGATATGTGTTTTAAATGTTCTTCGTATATGTTTTCATACTGACTCAATTTGGTTGGTATTTACACCAGTTTTTGAAACATAGCCATCTTGATGGTTAACTGTTTCATGCTTAGTGAAAACCGATTTTAAATCGCGATATCCTTTTCAAGAATCAGTATGTACATCACACTTTGAAGAAATGTGGTTTATTGCAAACTGCAAAAGATTTTTACTGTTTACGTTTTTCAATACTTTCACAATCAGATTGTTGGTTGTTTTTTCATAAATACCAACAATCAAGGTTTTGTTCAACAAGGATCTTCCTTGTTTTTTAAACCCATATGTGAAAGATACATTTCATCCATTTGCACTATGCCCTCAACAATGAATTGAGGTTCTTGTTTAGCAATGGCACTTCGGATTTTATGACCCATTCTTCAAGCTGTTTTCAAGGTCACTCCCAATTCTTTTGCAACATCAGTTGATGGAATTCCATGTTTGGTGTTTATTCATCTAAAGATGAGATAAAACCAAGATATTAAAGGTGTTTGTGACTTTGAAAATATAGTGCCCGTGAGAATACTGAATGTTTGATGACATTTCAAACATCTCATTTTTCTTAAATTAGAAGTATTCAAATTAAAACTAGAACACCTAATACATTTGCTTTGTTTCAAACTTGCTATATATGCAAGACATTGTTTTTCAGTTTGAAAAGTATTATTGAACTCATTCAATTTCATTGTTTCCTCCACAAGTACATGTGGGGAGAAGTCCGTAATTTAAAAATATTATTATCAAATATTGATTTAATTTGTTCATTTTTTTCTTTCATTATTTCTAAATTAAAAGGTACAATTTTATTCATATATTCAATATAATATTGATAAATATTATCTGGATTACAACTTTTTATTTTTATTCTTTTTTTAGCATTACCTAATGCAAATGTTATTGCTTGAAATTCTTGATGAGTAAATTCATTTGCTTCTTCACATCATTCAATTGCTAAATCAAAACCTTTTATTTCACTACGAGAAAACCCTTTTAAAGGTATTCTATCATTTGAATTACTATATACACCCATTACTCTTATAAATGATTTAGATCCTTTAAAACGAAAGTCTGCTTGCTTATTAGGGTATTTTAAAGTAAAATCTTTATAATTATTTAAACCTATTGTTATTAAAGCATTATATATTTCTTTTACTAAATCATTAATATCTTTATTTAATTTTCTAAAACAATATATAGCAATTGATTTATTAACTTTAATTGAAATAGCTATTAATATTGCTAATTCTTCTGCTATACTATATGTTTTACTACTATATCGTGAACCACTAAGATTATATTCACTATGAGTAAAATCACTTTTATTTAATAATCAATAACTAATTTCATTAAGATAAGTAAATTCTTTATTCATAATATTATTCCTGTAATTCTTCTAATTTTCATAAATTACACATCCGTGCTTCAGCATATAAACTAACTCCATTATTTTTAATATACATAGGCATTCCAGTTAACATCATATTAAAAATACCTAACATAAAAGCATTTTCATTATCTTGATAATAAAATTCTTTTATTTCATGTGTACCTTTCTCAATATTAGTAATTAAATCTCTAGTACGTCCATTATAGAATACTCGATAATAATTTTTATTTTTTAAATTATAATTAATTGTTACTAAATCAGTACTAACTGCTACTTCTTTTCATTGTGGAACACTTGGGTTAGGATTTGGTGTTGGATTATCTTTTAATTCAATATCTCAACAATTGTCTTCTATTTCATTAGTTTCTAAACTTCTTGAATTAATTTTTATAGGTTTATCTATATTAATTACACTTGGTGAAGTAATATCTAATGTATCACTAGTAATATTATAAGTATTTTCTTTTATTTCTTCTTCTAATGAATATATTTTACCTTCATCATCATTAAATCTATCCATTGCAATAGCATTTGAAATAACTACTAAATCAACATAAGATTCAGTAATTCTTTTACCGCTAATTCCTTTAAAAAAACTAGCTAATACAGCACCTTCACCTTGTCATAAAAATTGCATATATATAATTGGACTTTTTTCTACATTTTTTCAACAATAACCAACTCTATATAAAGTATTTACTTTAAAATCATAATTAATTTTGGCTTTTCTCCCTTTATGTACTATTTTTAAATTTTATCACATAAATGCTGAGAAAAGCCTATCTACGGACTTCTCCCCACATTTTTAAATTAAACATAGCATTACAGTTTCAAAACTAGGTATGTTATTGAATTTATATGCAGCTTCTTTTGCATATAAATGAATATGATGTTTTGCAACTTTGATATGTGTTTTAAATGTTCTTCGTATATGTTTTCATACTGACTCAATTTGGTTGGTATTTACACCAGTTTTTGAAACATAGCCATCTTGATGGTTAACTGTTTCATGCTTAGTGAAAACCGATTTCAAATCGCGATATCCTTTTCAAGAATCAGTATGTACATCACACTTTGAAGAAATGTGGTTTATTGCAAACTGCAAAAGATTTTTACTGTTTGCGTTTTTCAATACTTTCACAATCAGATTGTTGGTTGTTTTTTCATAAATACCAACAATCAAGGTTTTGTTCAACAAGGATCTTCCTTGTTTTTTAAAACCCATATGTGAAAGATACATTTCATCCATTTGCACTATGCCCTCAACAATGAATTGAGGTTCTTGTTTAGCAATGGCACTTCGGATTTTATGACCCATTCTTCAAGCTGTTTTCAAGGTCACTCCCAATTCTTTTGCAACATCAGTTGATGGAATTCCATGTTTGGTGTTTATTCATCTAAAGATGAGATAAAACCAAGATATTAAAGGTGTTTGTGACTTTGAAAATATAGTGCCCGTGAGAATACTGAATGTTTGATGACATTTCAAACATCTCATTTTTCTTAAATTAGAAGTATTCAAATTAAAACTAGAACACCTAATACATTTGCTTTGTTTCAAACTTGCTATATATGCAAGACATTGTTTTTCAGTTTGAAAAGTATTATTGAAATCATTCAATTTCATTGTTTCCTCCACAAGTACATGTGGGGAAAAGTCCGTTAATTTTAATGTTACTTTCTTTTGTACCAACATTTTTTCATTTAATAACATTTAAAGATTTTATTTTTTCATCAATATATTTTTTATTTGGAATATCATTATCATCTGTTACTGAAGGACCACTTTTATTTTTATAAATTAATGTTCTATTTCCAACATTTATAACATCATTAACTAATCTTGTTGTATTATCTTTATCATTTTTATTATTAAATATTCTATTTTCATCAACTGAACTACCACCAGTAGCACTAATAGTATTAGTTTCTTTATCAATAGTTATATTAGTACCAGCAATTAACTTATTTTGTAATTTATCATCTGCATATTTTTTAGGAATTAAAGTTCCATTTAAATAACTTGAGTAATCTTCTGTAAAAGGATCAAAATTTTTATAAGCAACTCATTTATATATAAAATTAGGTACTAAAGTATTTTTTAAAATTTCAATAGCATTTTTTCTATCATCAAGGTCATCAAAATAAATTACTTTATCACTAACATCACTATTAACTCTATGAGTTTCTTTATCATATTTAATATCAATAGTTTCTTTTGGACTTTTAAATTCAGGTACTGTAGTAGATGTATTAATACCTCTAGTATCAATATTAATAACCGGTCTTGATCTATTTTGTGGATGAGTAATAGTGATTTTAGTTCTAGTATCTGATGATTCTAAATTAGTATAAGGAATATATTCATTTAAAGGACTATCTTCACCACAATTTGAAATAAATTTAGGCTTTTCTCCCTTTATGTACTATTTTTAAATTTTATCACATAAATGCTGAGAAAAGCCAATAATAATTCATTAAAATATTTAGAATTTTTAAATTCTTCAACTGTTATAAATAAAATTGGGTCTTTAATAGCCATAATTTACTCCTTAATGTAAAAATAAAGGGTATTTAAACCCTTTAAATTTTAATTTTAGTTACTTTTTTCTTATCTTTATTTGTTAATTCTTGACGTTTTGCTTTTTGAGCAATAATAAAATCTTCAAAATCTTTTTCATCAACATCAAAAGCATCTAATTTTTGTGCAATAGGAGTTTCTGTTAATTGTAATTTATCATTTAATTGTTTAGTATTTAAAATAATATATTCAATTAATTTATTAAATTTAAGTTCTTTTGCAACTATATCTTGTTTATTTTTTTTAATTTTTTTTGAAATAATATATAATACAAAAGCAATAATAATACCACTAGTAACTGCTCCTCCTATAATTCCACTTAATAAATATACTGTTAAATTCATTTGTTATTCCACCTTTTCTATTTGAATTTTATTTGAATGTTGTTTACATAAATTACATTCTTTTTTATGTTTTTTAATTTGTTGATATTGATAAATTAAATAAGGAATTGTAATAATAATTGGTATAGTAATTAATCCATATTTAATTAATTTTCCATAATTACCTAAGGCTTTTCTCCCTTTATGTACTATTTTTAAATTTTATCACATAAATGCTGAGAAAAGCCTATCTACGGACTTCTCCCCACATTTTTAAATTAAACATAGCATTACAGTTTCAAAACTAGGTATGTTATTGAATTTATATGCAGCTTCTTTTGCATATAAATGAATATGATGTTTTGCAACTTTGATATGTGTTTTAAATGTTCTTCGTATATGTTTTCATACTGACTCAATTTGGTTGGTATTTACACCAGTTTTTGAAACATAGCCATCTTGATGGTTAACTGTTTCATGCTTAGTGAAAACCGATTTCAAATCGCGATATCCTTTTCAAGAATCAGTATGTACATCACACTTTGAAGAAATGTGGTTTATTGCAAACTGCAAAAGATTTTTACTGTTTGCGTTTTTCAATACTTTCACAATCAGATTGTTGGTTGTTTGTTCATAAATACCAACAATCAAGGTTTTGTTCAACAAGGATCTTCCTTGTTTTTTAAACCCATATGTGAAAGATACATTTCATCCATTTGCACTATGCCCTCAACAATGAATTGAGTTTCTTGTTTAGCAATGGCACTTCGGATTTTATGACCCATTCTTCAAGCTGTTTTCAAGGTCACTCCCAATTCTTTTGCAACATCAGTTGATGGAATTCCATGTTTGGTGTTTATTCATCTAAAGATGAGATAAAACCAAGATATTAAAGGTGTTTGTGACTTTGAAAATATAGTGCCCGTGAGAATACTGAATGTTTGATGACATTTCAAACATCTCATTTTTCTTAAATTAGAAGTATTCAAATTAAAACTAGAACAACTAATACATTTGCTTTGTTTCAAACTTGCTATATATGCAAGACATTGTTTTTCAGTTTGAAAAGTATTATTGAACTCATTCAATTTCATTGTTTCCTCCACAAGTACATGTGGGGAGAAGTCCGTTACCTAATTTAGTAATAAGATTTAATCCTATATGACTAAACATTGGAAATAAAGTTAATGCAAAATGGTCTGGTCAACTAAAATAAAAAGTATTATTAGAATATGATCCAATACCCATTAATATATCTATTTTAGGTATTAATCATGGTGTACTAGTAAAGAAAACAGTGATTAATATACCAATTGGTTTAATTGGTTTATCTAATTCAATAATAATTACCACCTACTTTCATGTTTTATATTTACTTTTATTTTTATAAATAGAAATGCCAATATTTTTATTTAAATTATTAGTTTTATGAAAAGTTAAATATTCTTTTCTTTCTACTCTTCATGCTCTACTACCTAATTCAGTTTTTGGTAAAGTTTTAAATTCTTTAAGTTTAAAAAATCCACGTTCTAATCTATTAATAAATGCAGTTGTTTTTAATACATTAATATTCGTTGATTTAAGCACATTATAACGTTGTTTACCTTTACTAATACCTTTCTGTTCTTTAAGTTGTTTCTTAACATATTTACGTATCTGTGATGGTAAAAAACTCCTTAAAAAATATCTTCAAAATATTGTTCCAGCACCACTACCATTTTTACCTTTTTGAACTTTCATTAAGTTTCAAGTTTCTTCACTTACATTAGGATAAGTATATGGTCCATATCAACGTTTATTTTTACTTGTATCGCTTTGTATTAATACTTGTAATAAACCTAATTTTAATGATTTATTAGATTTATAAAAATTACCTTTTTTTAATCATGAACTAGATAATACTACTCAACCTTTTTCATCTTTATTATTAGTTTCTTCTATATCTTTATCATTTAAATCTTTAGTATTATCTTTTAATAAATTATTAATTTTTTTAGCAGGGAGTTTATTAACCGTTATTTTTTGCTTAGCAAGAAATGGTTGTAATAAATTTAGGCTTTTCTCCCTTTATGTACTATTTTTAATTTTATCACATAAATGCTGAGAAAAGCCTATCTACGGACTTCTCCCCACATTTTTAAATTAAACATAGCATTACAGTTTCAAAACTAGGTATGTTATTGAATTTATATGCAGCTTCTTTTGCATATAAATGAATATGATGTTTTGCAACTTTGATATGTGTTTTAAATGTTCTTCGTATATGTTTTCATACTGACTCAATTTGGTTGGTATTTACACCAGTTTTTGAAACATAGCCATCTTGATGGTTAACTGTTTCATGCTTAGTGAAAACCGATTTCAAATCGCGATATCCTTTTCAAGAATCAGTATGTACATCACACTTTGAAGAAATGTGGTTTATTGCAAACTGCAAAAGATTTTTACTGTTTTCGTTTTTCAATACTTTCACAATCAGATTGTTGGTTGTTTTTTCATAAATACCAACAATCAAGGTTTTGTTCAACAAGGATCTTCCTTGTTTTTTAAAACCCATATGTGAAAGATACATTTCATCCATTTGCACTATGCCCTCAACAATGAATTGAGGTTCTTGTTTAGCAATGGCACTTCGGATTTTATGACCCATTCTTCAAGCTGTTTTCAAGGTCACTCCCAATTCTTTTGCAACATCAGTTGATGGAATTCCATGTTTGGTGTTTATTCATCTAAAGATGAGATAAAACCAAGATATTAAAGGTGTTTGTGACTTTGAAAATATAGTGCCCGTGAGAATACTGAATGTTTGATGACATTTCAAACATCTCATTTTTCTTAAATTAGAAGTATTCAAATTAAAACTAGAACACCTAATACATTTGCTTTGTTTCAAACTTGCTATATATGCAAGACATTGTTTTTCAGTTTGAAAAGTATTATTGAAATCATTCAATTTCATTGTTTCCTCCACAAGTACATGTGGGGAAAAGTCCGTTAATTTTAATGTTACTTTCTTTTGTACCAACATTTTTTCATTTAATAACATTTAAAGATTTTATTTTTTCATCAATATATTTTTTATTTGGAATATCATTATCATCTGTTACTGAAGGACCACTTTTATTTTTATAAATTAATGTTCTATTTCCAACATTTATAACATCATTAACTAATCTTGTTGTATTATCTTTATCATTTTTATTATTAAATATTCTATTTTCATCAACTGAACTACCACCAGTAGCACTAATAGTATTAGTTTCTTTATCAATAGTTATATTAGTACCAGCAATTAACTTATTTTGTAATTTATCATCTGCATATTTTTTAGGAATTAAAGTTCCATTTAAATAACTTGAGTAATCTTCTGTAAAAGGATCAAAATTTTTATAAGCAACTCATTTATATATAAAATTAGGTACTAAAGTATTTTTTAAAATTTCAATAGCATTTTTTCTATCATCAAGGTCATCAAAATAAATTACTTTATCACTAACATCACTATTAACTCTATGAGTTTCTTTATCATATTTAATATCAATAGTTTCTTTTGGACTTTTAAATTCAGGTACTGTAGTAGATGTATTAATACCTCTAGTATCAATATTAATAACCGGTCTTGATCTATTTTGTGGATGAGTAATAGTGATTTTAGTTCTAGTATCTGATGATTCTAAATTAGTATAAGGAATATATTCATTTAAAGGACTATCTTCACCACAATTTGAAATAAATTTAGGCTTTTCTCCCTTTATGTACTATTTTTAAATTTTATCACATAAATGCTGAGAAAAGCCAATAATAATTCATTAAAATATTTAGAATTTTTAAATTCTTCAACTGTTATAAATAAAATTGGGTCTTTAATAGCCATAATTTACTCCTTAATGTAAAAATAAAGGGTATTTAAACCCTTTAAATTTTAATTTTAGTTACTTTTTTCTTATCTTTATTTGTTAATTCTTGACGTTTTGCTTTTTGAGCAATAATAAAATCTTCAAAATCTTTTTCATCAACATCAAAAGCATCTAATTTTTGTGCAATAGGAGTTTCTGTTAATTGTAATTTATCATTTAATTGTTTAGTATTTAAAATAATATATTCAATTAATTTATTAAATTTAAGTTCTTTTGCAACTATATCTTGTTTATTTTTTTTAATTTTTTTTGAAATAATATATAATACAAAAGCAATAATAATACCACTAGTAACTGCTCCTCCTATAATTCCACTTAATAAATATACTGTTAAATTCATTTGTTATTCCACCTTTTCTATTTGAATTTTATTTGAATGTTGTTTACATAAATTACATTCTTTTTTATGTTTTTTAATTTGTTGATATTGATAAATTAAATAAGGAATTGTAATAATAATTGGTATAGTAATTAATCCATATTTAATTAATTTTCCATAATTACCTAAGGCTTTTCTCCCTTTATGTACTATTTTTAAATTTTATCACATAAATGCTGAGAAAAGCCTATCTACGGACTTCTCCCCACATTTTTAAATTAAACATAGCATTACAGTTTCAAAACTAGGTATGTTATTGAATTTATATGCAGCTTCTTTTGCATATAAATGAATATGATGTTTTGCAACTTTGATATGTGTTTTAAATGTTCTTCGTATATGTTTTCATACTGACTCAATTTGGTTGGTATTTACACCAGTTTTTGAAACATAGCCATCTTGATGGTTAACTGTTTCATGCTTAGTGAAAACCGATTTCAAATCGCGATATCCTTTTCAAGAATCAGTATGTACATCACACTTTGAAGAAATGTGGTTTATTGCAAACTGCAAAAGATTTTTACTGTTTGCGTTTTTCAATACTTTCACAATCAGATTGTTGGTTGTTTGTTCATAAATACCAACAATCAAGGTTTTGTTCAACAAGGATCTTCCTTGTTTTTTAAACCCATATGTGAAAGATACATTTCATCCATTTGCACTATGCCCTCAACAATGAATTGAGTTTCTTGTTTAGCAATGGCACTTCGGATTTTATGACCCATTCTTCAAGCTGTTTTCAAGGTCACTCCCAATTCTTTTGCAACATCAGTTGATGGAATTCCATGTTTGGTGTTTATTCATCTAAAGATGAGATAAAACCAAGATATTAAAGGTGTTTGTGACTTTGAAAATATAGTGCCCGTGAGAATACTGAATGTTTGATGACATTTCAAACATCTCATTTTTCTTAAATTAGAAGTATTCAAATTAAAACTAGAACAACTAATACATTTGCTTTGTTTCAAACTTGCTATATATGCAAGACATTGTTTTTCAGTTTGAAAAGTATTATTGAACTCATTCAATTTCATTGTTTCCTCCACAAGTACATGTGGGGAGAAGTCCGTTACCTAATTTAGTAATAAGATTTAATCCTATATGACTAAACATTGGAAATAAAGTTAATGCAAAATGGTCTGGTCAACTAAAATAAAAAGTATTATTAGAATATGATCCAATACCCATTAATATATCTATTTTAGGTATTAATCATGGTGTACTAGTAAAGAAAACAGTGATTAATATACCAATTGGTTTAATTGGTTTATCTAATTCAATAATAATTACCACCTACTTTCATGTTTTATATTTACTTTTATTTTTATAAATAGAAATGCCAATATTTTTATTTAAATTATTAGTTTTATGAAAAGTTAAATATTCTTTTCTTTCTACTCTTCATGCTCTACTACCTAATTCAGTTTTTGGTAAAGTTTTAAATTCTTTAAGTTTAAAAAATCCACGTTCTAATCTATTAATAAATGCAGTTGTTTTTAATACATTAATATTCGTTGATTTAAGCACATTATAACGTTGTTTACCTTTACTAATACCTTTCTGTTCTTTAAGTTGTTTCTTAACATATTTACGTATCTGTGATGGTAAAAAACTCCTTAAAAAATATCTTCAAAATATTGTTCCAGCACCACTACCATTTTTACCTTTTTGAACTTTCATTAAGTTTCAAGTTTCTTCACTTACATTAGGATAAGTATATGGTCCATATCAACGTTTATTTTTACTTGTATCGCTTTGTATTAATACTTGTAATAAACCTAATTTTAATGATTTATTAGATTTATAAAAATTACCTTTTTTTAATCATGAACTAGATAATACTACTCAACCTTTTTCATCTTTATTATTAGTTTCTTCTATATCTTTATCATTTAAATCTTTAGTATTATCTTTTAATAAATTATTAATTTTTTTAGCAGGGAGTTTATTAACCGTTATTTTTTGCTTAGCAAGAAATGGTTGTAATAAATTTAGGCTTTTCTCCCTTTATGTACTATTTTTAATTTTATCACATAAATGCTGAGAAAAGCCTATCTACGGACTTCTCCCCACATTTTTAAATTAAACATAGCATTACAGTTTCAAAACTAGGTATGTTATTGAATTTATATGCAGCTTCTTTTGCATATAAATGAATATGATGTTTTGCAACTTTGATATGTGTTTTAAATGTTCTTCGTATATGTTTTCATACTGACTCAATTTGGTTGGTATTTACACCAGTTTTTGAAACATAGCCATCTTGATGGTTAACTGTTTCATGCTTAGTGAAAACCGATTTCAAATCGCGATATCCTTTTCAAGAATCAGTATGTACATCACACTTTGAAGAAATGTGGTTTATTGCAAACTGCAAAAGATTTTTACTGTTTTCGTTTTTCAATACTTTCACAATCAGATTGTTGGTTGTTTTTTCATAAATACCAACAATCAAGGTTTTGTTCAACAAGGATCTTCCTTGTTTTTTAAACCCATATGTGAAAGATACATTTCATCCATTTGCACTATTCCCTCAACAATGAATTGAGGTTCTTGTTTAGCAATGGCACTTCGGATTTTATGACCCATTCTTCAAGCTGTTTTCAAGGTCACTCCCAATTCTTTTGCAACATCAGTTGATGGAATTCCATGTTTGGTTTTTATTCATCTAAAGATGAGATAAAACCAAGATATTAAAGGTGTTTGTGACTTTGAAAATATAGTGCCTGTGAGAATACTGAATGTTTGATTACATTTCAAACATCTCATTTTTCTTAAATTAGAAGTATTCAAATTAAAACTAGAACACCTAATACATTTGCTTTGTTTCAAACTTGCTATATATGCAAGACATTGTTTTTCAGTTTGAAAAGTATTATTGAACTCATTCAATTTCATTGTTTCCTCCACAAGTACATGTGGGGAGAAGTCCGTAAATTTAATAACTCTTGCCCATTCATTTCCCTTTTAACATTTTCTAAATTAAAAACTCAATATGTATATTTATCATCAACCATAAAACTATTGTTTTTAATCATTCAATTTGGAACCGACAATTTATATTCGCCATAATTAATCAAAATAGAATTTGATTTTTCAGTAATTTGTTATTTTTGAAATTCTATTTGCATTTTAAAATCATTTCTTTTTTTATATATCCTGTCGCATACAGCGTAAAGGATATATATTTTATTAACACTAATATAATTAATATTTTCTAGAAAAAGTGGGCTCGTAAATAAATTGTAAAATTTTGAAAAAAAATAAATCAGCAACTGCTCACTGGGGGTGGCAGTGCTGTTGAATAAAGAATTAATTACAATATGTCCCCTAGCGGGTCTATATACACTAGTTGCCAATCCGCTCCCACCCCAAAGATTACCATTTTCATGGTTAGTATATTTTATTAGGTATCACTCCACTTTTTATTTTTACATGCAAGTCCACATGCTAGCCACTATTTTGAATAACTGTGTTATGGTTCACTGTTTTATATCCCTAGCACGTGTTGATGATAGTGGTAAAGACGGTTATAAAATTTGCAAATTTTACAATTACAAAAAAAAGACGATACTTATTTCTCGTCTTTGGTGCTAATTGTATTTTAATAAAAAAGGAATTTAGTCTTTTAAAGATAAATTATTGATAATAGAATAATGACTACGGAAGTTTGTTACGCCCCCAAATATTTTCATCATCATTTTTAAAATCTTCATATGATTCTTCAATAGGACCTTCAGAGGGTATAATATCCTTAACAATTAGATTCATAATTAAGTTATTGCTTCCAGCAATAATATTTTCGCTTTCTGCTTTCCCCATTCCCTCGTTAACTTTGGTAATAGGAATATCGCTTGCTTTAATAACGGTTCATTTTTCTTTTTTACCTAAAATATTAATAAAAATTTCATCAGATGCTAAAAAGGTTTTAATAATAGTTACCGTTTTAGATTTTGGAATTTTTAAAATTTTATTACCTTTTGCTGTTCTTGATGTTAATTCAATGGTATTAAATAGTATTCTTTTAATAGTTCCTGCTGATGTAATCATTCCATATATATCATTACTATTACCAGAAGCCATACCAATGACTTGGTCATCTTTATCATTAAGTTTTAATGCTTTAACTCCAGCTGCCGTTTTGCTTAAGAGTGGGACTTTTGACTCTAGATATTTTAAAGTAAAACCTTTTTTTGTTGATAAGATAATAAAATCATGTTCGGTAGTAATACTAACACTAACAGCAGCGTCATTATCTTTTAATTTAACATATTTAGCAATTTTATTAAATCTTGGCGTTGATAATTCTAATAATGACATTCTCTTAATAAAACCATTTTTAGTAACAACCACAACATTAATATTTTTTTGTTCAAAAGTATTAATTTTTGCTACTTTAATAATTTTCTCATCACCATCAATTTTACATAATGTATTAACGTGAATACCGTTATCTTTTCATTTATTTTCTTCTAACTTAAAAGCTGGAACTAAAATATAATTACCTTTATTAGTAAATAATAATAAGTTATCAAAGTTGTTCATGGTGCTAGCACCAATAATAATATCATCTGGTTTACGACCAAAATCTTGATGATTATCAAGATTTTGTGCTAAGACTTTAGTGCTAATAACTTTGATTCATCCATCATAACTAACACTAACAAAAACTGCTTCTTGATGTAATGTTGCCTTCTCATCAATTGTGATTTCGGTAATTTCACCTTGAATAAGCGATCTTCTCGGTAATGGATAATTATTTCTAATTAATGCTAATTCATTAATAATTACTTGTTGTAATGATTTTTCATTAGCAAGAATTTCTTTTAATAACATAATTTTATTTTCAATATCAGCTTTTTCTAAAATTAATGTTTCAATATCAGTAGCAGTTAACCGATATAATCGTAATTGGACAATAGCTTCAGCCTGAATTTCATTAAATTCAAAAGTAACTATTAAGTTTTGTTTAGCACGAGCACGATCAGTTGAATTTCTAATAATCTTAATTACTTTATCAACCTGACTTAACGCAATAACTAAACCATTAACAATTTCTAATCTGCGTTCTAATTGCGCTAAATCAAATTGCGAACGTTTAGTAACAATAATAACTTGATGGTTAATATAAAAATCTAAAATCTTAACTAAATTCATTTGAACAGGCTTTTTATTTGCAATCGCTACTAAGTTAAAATTATAATAAACTTGTAAACTAGTATTTTTAAATAAATAATTTAAAATATCATTAATTTTGGCATCATGAGTTAACTCAACAATAATTCGTAACCCAGTACGGTCAGTTTCATCACGAACTTCTTTAATTCCTTGAATTTTTTGTAAGGAACGAATATCTTCAATTTTTTTAACTAAATCCTGTTTAATTACTTCAAAGGGAATTTCAGTAATAACAATTTGTGGAAATTCATTTTCCATATTAATAGCAGTTGTCGCACGAATCGCAATTCTACCTTTACCAGTATGATATGCTTCTTTAATTCCTTTTATACCTTGGACAATACCACCTGTCGGAAAATCAGGACCTTTAATCGTATGTTCCATTAAATCATTAATCGTACATTGTGGATTTTCAATTCGCATAATAACAGCATTAATTACTTCTTGTAAATTGTGAGGTGGGATATTAGTTGCCATTCCCACAGCAATTCCTGAAGCACCATTAACTAATAAATTAGGGAAGTAACTAGGTAAAATTGCTGGTTCTGTTTCTGATTCATCAAAGTTTTTATTAAAATGAACAGTATCTTTTTTAATATCATTTAATAACAGTTGTGAAATCGCACTTAGTCTTGCTTCTGTATAACGCATAGCAGCAGGATTATCACCATCAATTGAACCTTTATTACCATGCATTTGAATTAGTGGTCATGCTAATTTTCATTCTTGTGCCATTCGACACATAGCAGCATAAACAGCAGTATCACCATGGGGATGATATTTACCAATTACTTCACCTACAACCCGTGCTGCTTTTTTATATGCTTTATCATTAGTTAGTCCTAAATCATTCATAGCATACAAAATTCGTCTTTGTACTGGTTTTAAACCATCGCGAACATCAGGTAAGGCACGCTCTAAAATAATATACTTAGCATATCGTCCAAAGCGTTCGGCAACAATATTATCAATTGGATAAACTAACACTTGCTCTTCAAATGATTGAAATTCATTGGTTTCATTACTAATCATAATACAACAACTCCCTAATAGTCACTATCATCAAAAGAAATATTTTCTTCGATTCATTGACGTCTTTTTTCTGGTTTATCGCCCATTAATGTTTGAATTTCATTTTCAGCAACTAATGCATCATCGATGGTGATTTTAATAAGTTGACGAACATGGGGATCCATAGTGGTTTCTCATAATTGTTCAGCATTCATTTCGCCCAAACCTTTGTAACGTTGTAGATCATATTTACCATGAATGGTTTCTAATTTATCTTTTAATTCTAACTCATTTCATACATATGCTGATTGCTCTTGTTCTTGAACTTTATAACTAATTTTGAACAATGGTGGTAACGCAATATAAACATTACCAGATGTAATTAAATCTTTCATAAAACGGTAAAAAAATGTCAATAATAAAATTTGAATGTGGGCACCATCAGTATCGGCATCGGTCATGATAATAACTTTATTGTAATTACAGTTTTCAATATCAAATTCACTACCAACACCACCACCAATGGCATTAATAATCATAATAATTTCCTCGTTATTAAATAAATCAACGGTTTTACTTTTTTCAGCATTAATTACTTTTCCTTTTAATGGCAAGATAGCTTGGAAAGTACGGTCACGACCTGATTTGGCACTACCGCCAGCAGAATCACCTTCTACTAAGAAGATTTCATTAATTTTCGGATTTTTAGTTTGGGCAGGTACTAGTTTACCAACAAGGAATTTCTGTGTATCTTTGTTTTTGTTACGTAGTGATTCACGTTCTTTACGAATTGCATTACGGATATCACGTGCTTTAATGGCTTTATCAATAATTTTTTTGGCGCTATCACTATTTTCATGTAATCAAAATGAAAATCTTTCATTAACAATATTATCAACGACAACTCGTGCTTCTGGTGTTCCTAATTTGCTTTTGGTTTGACCTTCATACTGAATTAAATTTTCAGGAATCCGTAAAGAAACAATGGCCACTAGTCCTTCTCTTAAATCATTTCCTTCTAAGTTTTTATCTTTGGTTTTTAACAAATCTTGTTTGCGTGCATAGTCATTAATAGCTTTTGTCATACCACTTTTAAACCCAACTAAGTGAGTTCCACCATCATTAGTTTTAACATTATTAGCAAAACCGATTAATGTTTCAGCATAATCTTCGGTATATTGTAAAACAATTTCAGCATCAATATTATTTTGCTTACCTTTTAATGAAACAATAGGAGAGATGGTTTTTTTACCAGCATTTAAATATTCCATAAAAGCTACTAATCCATTTTGATATTGAAACCTTTCTGTAGTGTTGTTGCGTTTATCTATTAACTCAATACTTAAGTTACTAATTAAAAAAGCACTTTCACGTAAGTGTTGTTCGAACAGATGAATATTTCAATCACAACCTTGAAAAACACGAATAAAATCAGGTAAAAATTGAACTTTAGTTCCTGTTTTATAAGTAGTACCAATTTGTTTTAATGGTTCGTTAATTTTACCACCATTTTTAAATTTAATTTCATGAATTTTTTTATCGCGATTAATAGTGACACTCATTCACGTACTTAAAGCATTAACAACTGAGGCACCAACACCGTGTAATCCACCCGATGTTTTGTAACTGTTAGTATCAAACTTGCCTCCAGCATGAAGGACAGTAAAAATAACTTCTGGTGTACTTTTTTTAGAAGCATGCATTCCTGTGGGAATACCACGTCCATTATCATCAACAGTAATAGATCTATCAACATTAATAGTGACAGTAACATGAGTGCAAAAACCAGCTAAAGCCTCATCAATGCCGTTATCAACAATTTCTCATACTAAATGATGTAAACCGCGATTATCAGTAGAACCAATATACATACCAGGACGTTTGCGAACAGCCTCTAGTCCCTCTAAAATTTGAATGGAATATTCGTTGTATACATTAGTATTAAGTTTACTAGCCATGAAAAAAACTCCTTACTACGTTTTACTTTAACGTTTCCATTTTATCACATATCTTGATATTTAAAGACAAAGAGAATAAAAGAAATTAAATAAATTCTTGCAATTCAAAATGAGTTGTTGTATATTGTACTTTAAATTAGGTTAATTTTTATTTTGAAAGGAGAGAACAACAATGAATTATAAAGAAATATTTGAAACTTCACTTAAAACAACAGGAATGATTGTTGGTGCTGTTGGAGGCACTGGCAGTTTAATTTATTTAGGCTTTTCTCCCTTTATGTACTATTTTTAAATTTTATCACATAAATGCTGAGAAAAGCCTATCTACGGACTTCTCCCCACATTTTTAAATTAAACATAGCATTACAGTTTCAAAACTAGGTATGTTATTGAATTTATATGCAGCTTCTTTTGCATATAAATGAATATGATGTTTTGCAACTTTGATATGTGTTTTAATGTTCTTCGTATATGTTTTCATACTGACTCAATTTAGTTGGTATTTACACCAGTTTTTGAAACATAGCCATCTTGATGGTTAACTGTTTCATGCTTAGTGAAAACCGATTTCAAATCGCGATATCCTTTTCAAGAATCAGTATGTACATCACACTTTGAAGAAATGTGGTTTATTGCAAACTGCAAAAGATTTTTACTGTTTGCGTTTTTCAATACTTTCACAATCAGATTGTTGGTTGTTTTTTTTATAAATACCAACAATCAAGGTTTTGTTCAACAAGGATCTTCCTTGTTTTTTAACCCATATGTGAAAGATACATTTCATCCATTTGCACTATGCCCTCAACAATGAATTGAGGTTCTTGTTTAGCAATGGCACTTCGGATTTTATGACCCATTCTTCAAGCTGTTTTCAAGGTCACTCCCAATGCTTTTGCAACATCAGTTGATGGAATTCCATGTTTGGTGTTTATTCATCTAAAGATGAGATAAAACCAAGATATTAAAGGTGTTTGTGACTTTGAAAATATAGTGCCCGTGAGAATACTGAATGTTTGATGACATTTCAAACATCTCATTTTTCTTAAATTAGAAGTATTCAAATTAAAACTAGAACACCTAATACATTTGCTTTGTTTCAAACTTGCTATATATGCAAGACATTGTTTTTCAGTTTGAAAAGTATTCTTGAACTCATTCAATTTCATTGTTTCCTCCACAAGTACATGTGGGGAGAAGTCCGTTTATTTATACGCTAAGTTAGGTATGACTATGGAAAAATTTAATCAACCCGAAGGTGGATTAGTATTTCTACTTATAGGTTTTACTATAGCAGAAACAGGAATAGGAGGGGCTTTAGTAGGAAGAGGTTTGGCAACCTTGTTATATGATGGAGTAATAACGTTGTGCAATAAAATTAATCACACTAATGACAATGTATCTAATGGACAAATAAATGATGTTTTAAAAGCTGATAATACTTCAATAAATATGGAAGATGAAAATACATCATTATTACACCAAAATAGTATTAACGAAATAAACGTTCAATACAACACATCACCAGAAATAACAACAGTAAATAATAGAGTAGTTAATCATTGTAGTATGTAATAAACCAAACCAAAGATTGCATCTGCAACCTTTTTCTTTCTTTAAAACAAATTATAAACTATCAAATAAACTTACAAACAAAAACAAAATTAAAACGGCCCTATCATTTGTTTCTATCATATTTTCTAACTGAAATTATTAACTAAAACTATGCAATTCTTTTCATAATTTACCAGTAACTGTTTTAGATTTAATAATTTTAAATAATTGTTCTGATGTGGCATTTTGTAAATCTTCTCATGTTGGAAATACTGCTAAGATTTTATTTTGCATTTGCATTCCAATTCCAGGAATGGTAGCAAGAACACTATTAATCATTGATTGACTGCGTTTCAATTTATGATATTTAATAGCATAACTATGAACTTGGTTTTGAATTTTACTTAAAAATAAAAAACAAGCATCATTTTTAGGAATATTAATAGTTTGCATTTTATCATTAATAATGCGATCAGTTTGGTGTTTTTGATTTTTTGCTAAACCAATAATAGGTATTTTTAAATTCAGTGATGATAATTGTTCTAATGTTGCTGTGATTTGTGGTTTACCTCCATCAACGATAATTAAATCTGGCAATGGTAATTGGTTAATAATTAAATGATGATAGCGACGATAAATCATTTCACTAAACCGATGATAATCATCAGGGATTTTAGGGTCTAATAAAAATTTACGATAATCATTAAAACTAGGACTACCATTTTTATAAACAATCATTCCCCCAACACTAGCATTGTGTTGTAAATTAGAAACATCAAAAATTTCTAAGTGATTTAAATTAGGAATTTTAATTCATTGTGATAAAACTTTCATCATGTTAATAGGAGTATTATTAGTTTTAGAACTTTGTAAGTAGTTGTTTCAAGCATAAATGGCATTAGTTTTAACTAAAGTTAAAATGTGTTCTTTTGAACCTTTAATTGGCAAAATAAACTTTACCTGCGGAAATAAAATTTTTAATTCTGTTGTATCAATGGTGTGTGGTAAATAAATTTCACTTGGTAAGGTATTTTTACTATACAGTTGTTGACAATAATTACGAATTAAATCTTGAATTTCTAAGTAATTATTTTGGACAATTTGTTCATCTTTAGCTTGTAGTTTTCCGTTGCGATAAAATAAAGTAATTAACACTACCATGTCATCTTCAATTAAAAAGTTAATGAAATCGCGATTTCCATAGTCTTGGAATTCCACAACTTGTTGTGATAAAAATAAATCAATTTTTGATAATAAAATTTTAATGCGATTAGCATTTTCAAATTGTAAGTTTTCAGCACTAGTTGTCATATTATTAATTAATGTTTTTTTAATAACTCCAACATTACCCTTAAAAAATTGATCAATTTTATTAATCATATCTTCATAATAACTAACAAGAACAGTTTTAAAACAAGCACCTGAACATTGTGCTAAGTGATAATATAAGCAAGGTTTACCTAAATTCCCGTTACATTTACGTAACGGAAATAACCGTTCTAATAATTTTAAAATATCACGGGCACCTGTGCCATCGGGAAATGGCCCATAATAACGTCCATCTTTTTTAGTAGCACTACGAACATAACGATATTGGGGATTGCGATGATTAGTGATTTGAATATAAGGGTATTTTTTATCATCTGCCAATAAAATATTGTATTTCGGGTGATGTTTTTTAATTAATGTTTGTTCAAGAATTAATGCTTCTTTTTCATTGGAAGTAGTAATAAAATCAACATCAGTAATATCATTAACTAATAACATAGTTTTAAAATTGCTAGCTTTGTTTAAATACGAAGTAACTCGTTTTTTTAAATCTTTGGCTTTACCGACATAGATTAAATTATTAAAGGTATCTTTAAAAAGATAACAACCAGCGATGTTGGGTAAAATTTTAATTTTTTCTTGCAATAAAATATTTTTTGCCATCTTTTCACCTAGTTTATAATTTAAAAGTTACTTTGATTTTATCATTAATTATAATTATTTTTACTAATTTAAAAAGTTATGATAAACCTCAATTTTAAAAAATATAAACTATTTTTATTCTTATTTTAAATTCATAACAAATGAATATTCTGTTTTTAAAATTATTTGGAGTAAACTTAGGTGACTTGTACCAAAGATAAAATAAAAACAAATCTTTTTACAGATTTGTTTCTAGCCTAAGGTTCAACGTACTTTGCTTAATAGCATACGCTTAAAATTCACTGTTTATTTTGAAATCCTTCAAGGTCTTTACTAAATTGTACCATATCAAAATCAAAATAAAAAACTTAAGAGGATATTTAATAAAATTAAAATTCCTGAGCACCCAAAATGACATATTAAATATGGTTTTTATTAAAACTCATTGTTGATAGATAATAAATGAAAAATGATATATTCTTTACATAAACTAAATATAAATTTTTAACCCATTGCTTTATTTTAAAGGAAATGGGTTTTGATTTTAAAGAAAGAAAAAGTTTCAGATTTAAAAAAACAAATTCTTCCTACTATTTCTGAACTTGATGAAAATAAACTACCAAGTACTAATTCTGTGCAAATGGAACAAGTAAATATTTTTAATATTTCAACACAAATTGAAATATTAAAAGAGGAAGTAAAAATTTTGGAAAGTAATTTTCCAAAAACCATGAAAATGATTCCAGAACATGTAAAACAAACCATAAAAAGTACAAACGAGAAATTAGAAAAACAACAAAAAGAAATGTCAAAAAATAACAAAAATAAAAAGTTTAATAATTCTATATCAAGTATTAGTTATGAAATATCTGATAAAGATATTATTGAAATGCACTATGGCAAGAATCATATATGTTCAATTGTGTAAATTAACCTATTGGACTCTATTCTATTTCTTGTTTAATTCTTTCTATCATATGATAGAAAGAATTATTATTAATCATAATTTGACCATCATCTTTAAATTTTAAACGTTCATACAATTGTTTAGCATAAATGTTGCCATAACTAACATTTCATGATAATCATTTAACATGTTTATGATTTTGATATTTATTAGTAATATAATTAATAACGGACTTCTCCCCACATTTTTAAATTAAACATAGCATTACAGTTTCAAAACTAGGTATGTTATTGAATTTATATGCAGCTTCTTTTGCATATAAATGAATATGATGTTTTGCAACTTTGATATGTGTTTTAAATGTTCTTCGTATATGTTTTCATACTGACTCAATTTGGTTGGTATTTACACCAGTTTTTGAAACATAGACATCTTTATGGTTAACTGTTTGATGCTTAGTGAAAACCGATTTCAAATCACGATATCCTTTTCAAGAATCAGTATGTACATCACACTTTGAAGAAATGTGGTTTATTGCAAACTGCCAAAGATTTTTACTGTTTGCGTTTTTCAATACTTTCACAATCAGATTGTTGGTTGTTTTTTCATAAATACCAACAATCAAGGTTTTGTTCAACAAGGATCTTCCTTGTTTTTTAAACCCATATGTGAAAGATACATTTCATCCATTTGCACTATGCCCTCAACAATGAATTGAGGTTCTTGTTTAGCAATGGCACTTCGGATTTTATGACCCATTCTTCAAGCTGTTTTCAAGGTCACTCCCAATTCTTTTGCAACATAAGTTGATGGAATTCCATGTTTGGTGTTTATTCATCTAAAGATGAGATAAAACCAAGATATTAAAGGTGTTTGTGACTTTGAAAATATAGTGCCCGTGAGAATACTGAATGTTTGATTACATTTCAAACATTCAGTATTCTTAAATTAGAAGTATTCAAATTAAAACTAGAACACCTAATACATTTGCTTTGTTTAAAACTTGCTATATATGCAAGACATTGTTTTTCAGTTTGAAAAGTATTATTGAACTCATTCAATTTCATTGTTTCCTCCACAAGTACATGTGGGGAGAAGTCCGTTTTATATTTCCTAGCATTTGATATTTTTGGTTTCATTGGAATGTTACTTTTAATAAGAAATAATCACATTGTGAAAGCAGAAAATAATTCTGAAATAGTAATGATTAAAAATGATAAACATATCTTACTATTAGCAATTTATGCTTCAATCGGATTAAGTTGCTTTATTTTATTTGCACCCATTGCTGCTATTAACTTAATAAAAATTAAAAAACAATGAAATGAAGAAAAAATTGCACAAGATGAATTAAAAAAATTATGGCTTTTCTCAGCATTTATGTGATAAAATTTAAAAATAGTACATAAAGGGAGAAAAGCCAAAATATTAATTATTATCGCAATATTTTCGGTGGTTTCATTAAATTTGGCACGACGAATCATTTTTAATTTCCTTTCTAAGATTTAAAATTAATTAATAACTACTTGTCGCTATCAATATTATTTTCTGAACTTGTAACTACAGATTGATTATTAAATACACTATCTTCTAAACTTTTTTTAATAACCAGTACCCCTTTATTAACATTAACATTGTCTTTTTGACTATCTGGATTAATTTTACCAAATGGTGTTAAGTGAGAATCTTCGTTGAAATAATGTTGTGACTTATTATTAATTATTTCAGGAGCAGAAGTTGTTTCTTGGGTATCTAATTCTTTATCATTAGTTTGTTGTTTTTGTTGAGATAGAATTTGTTGTTGTTTTAATTTAATAGTTTTTTCTAAATTAGAAATAGGATTAGCAATTGCATCATTAAGTTGACTAGTATTTTTAGTTTGTTTTCTAATGCCTTTAATTTCTTTTAACACTTCTTTCTCAATAGCAACTTTGTCAGCAATTATTTGTTTGTAGTTTTGTTCATGAATTAATTTTTTGGCTTCAAATTGTTTCTTAGTAGCTCTTTTAGTTTTACTTTTCGTTTTAACGCTTTTAAACATTCTCGTAAAAGCAATGGTACATAATTTAAACTTACTAAAAATAATTAGCGGACGTTTAAAAAAAAGCAAAGAAACTAATAACAAGATGCCAATAATATTAGAAAAAACATTAGTAGCAAAAAAACCATAACTAAATAGTCCTGTTAAAATTGTACTAATCATACCACCTGTAGCATTTCTTGGAAAAAACGTATTAATTCCTAAATTAGGAAAGGAAATTGGTTTACCAAAAAACCCATTATAGTTAGTAAAAATACTGCTACTTCATCACGTATTAGCATAATTAGTAGTAATACTTATTAAGTTTAAGTTATGATAATTAGAATATAAATGATTACGATTATTAATTATTAATGACAAAGTTTGAGTTGTTCAGCAAACTAATACTAATATTAAAACTAATTTTCCTACATTGCTTGGTTTCATTTTTAAATGATAACCAAAACATAAAGGAATAATAGCAAAGAAACTAATCCCATATACTAAGTACTTAATTCAACCAAAGAGAAAAGTAAAACATAAATCATCTAACATTTTACCAACAACACTAAATCTAATTAAACTAATAATTAAAAAACACAAAATGGTAACTGCAAAAAACAAGGTTCCTACTTCGTCACCTCGCGTATGAAGCTTAGAAAAAGTGATTATTCTTTGTGGATTACTGTTTTCCATTTTGTGCACCTACTTAAAAAGATTAATTTTCATTAATAACTGTTAAAACCATCGGTAATTTTCCAGTTTCTTTTTTAATATAATCTTGCAGATCATTACGCATTTTATTTTTAACTTCATTAATGCTAAATGCATTACTTGCTTTATACTTTTCAATAACATTAATAATAATTTTTTGAATATTTTTTATAATTCCTTCATTGTTAGTTAAATAAATAACACCACGCATTTGCGCATCAATTAAAGAAATTATTTCTTTAGTCTTACGGTCAATCGTAACGCCAGTAATTAATACACCATCACGTTGTAATTGCTTACGTTCATTAATCACAATGGCGCCAATATCACCAACACCAATTCCATCAACATAAACATCACCAGTTTTGATTAAATTTTCTGTTGATTTAATAGTATTAAAACTTTTATCACCAATTGATGATGCACGATTAAAGGTTGACTTAACAAAGTTATCTACTAACTTACCGTTTTCAAAAGTAATAACTTCACCATTATCATGGATTAAAGCATTGTTATCTAATACACCAGCACTAATAGCAGCTTGCTGGGCTGCAACAAAATCTTTATACAATCCTTTAACAGGCAAAAAGTATTTAGGTTGAATAATATTAACCATTAATTTAATGTCTTCATACGAAGCATTTAAACTTCAAACTTGTTTTTCAGAAATACTAATGACTTTAACATCAGTTCTTGCTAACTCATCTAGTAGTGAAGCATGTGCTAATTCATTACCTGGAATTGGTGGAGTTGCTAAAATTACTGTATCTTGCGGTTCTAATTTCAAATAGTCATCATTACCAACAGCAATTTTATTCATTTTTAAGAATAATCGTTCACCACTACCAGTAACAATAATAACTGTGTCTTTCATACCAACCGTTTGTGCTAAGTTAATTAGTTGTGATTTATTAATATTAAAAGCATTTAAATCATTAACTTTTAGTAAAATATCATATAACGTTACACCATAAACAGCAATTTTACGCTTCGAATCAGTTTCTTGAATAGCATTTAAGATTTCATTAACACGATACAAATCTTGATCATAACAAGCAAGAATAACTCTTCCTGGGGCTTCTTTTAATACTGGTTCAATAATTTTTTGAATTTTATGATTAGGAGCTGTAAAGTTTTTTCTAACAGCACATGATGCTTCACTAATTAATAACAAGACATCATTTTTAGCAACGCTTGCTAAATGAGGAATATCAGTAGCAAAATCATTGCGGTATTCACCATCAAAAATATAATCTCCTGTATAAACAATCCGTTCTGCTGGTTGATTTTTTTCTTCATTATTAACAGTTAGTACAAATCCTAAACTGCCAGGAATTGAAGTTGTGGTTTTGAAGGTTTCAACACTAACATTACCAAAATTCATTTTTTCATTTGGTTGAATACTTTTAATACTAATTTCATTTTGATTAATAAAACGAAAACGTTCTAGTTTTTGTCTAATCATGAAGTCAGTCAGCTTGCTAGCAAAAATAGGGACTTTATGATTACTTTTGTCTTTATTAAAATCTTTTAGTATATAAGGTAAAGCGCCAAAGGCATCATCTGATGGTTTTGAAATAAAAATCCCTTGAACACGTTGCTTATTTTCTTTTAAATAAGTATAATCAGGAATGATAATATCAATTCCTAAAATTTCTCGTTCTGGTAGTCTAATTCCTGCATCAAAAACAAATATTTTTTCATTTACTTCTACAACATATAAATTCTTGCCACGCTCATCAAGACCACCTAGTGCAAATACTTTTATCTTTGCCATTTATTTCACCAGTTTTCTACTTTCTTTTTAGCATTATTTTTTAATTTTAATAATTTGTAAGTTAAGAAAATTAAAAATATTTTCTTCATTGTACTATAATAATATTTTAGCATTAAAATAGTTAAAACATTATAACTGTTTTTAAAAAAAATAAAAAGCAAATAATAGTTTATTTTAGGTTCATAATTATATCTAACCAATAATTTCTAAACTAAGTTTACCGTTATCTTCAACCTTAACTACCCGAACTTTAATTATATCATTAATTTTAATGAAATCATTTAAATCATCAATTCGTTTATTAAATATTTTTGAAAATTGTGAGATACGAACTAAACCATCAATCTTATCTTTTAAGTTAACAAAGACACCAAATTTAGTAATGGTCACAACTTTAGCATCAAATTTAGAACCTACTTCAATTTTTACAGGAAACACAATACTTTCAATAATACTTCATGCTTTATTAATTGCACTTTGGTTATTATGATACAGTATAATACGACCATCATCTTCAATATCAATTTTTACATTATCACAATCAGCAATAATTTTATTAATAACTTTACCACCAGAACCGATAATATCACGAATTTTATCAACCGGAATTTGTTTCATAATTACTTTCGGTGCATTTGCAGCTAAAGTAATTCGTGGTGTTTTAATAACCTTATTCATATTTTCTAACACTTGTAATCTAGCAATTCTAGCTTTTTCTAAAGCTTGCGTAATAATGTTAAAATCAATGCCCGCAATTTTAATATCCATTTGTAGTGCACAAATTCCTTCACTGGTGCCAGCTACTTTAAAATCCATGTCACCTAAATGATCTTCTAAACCTTGAATATCTGTTAGTACTACAAAATCTTTATTTTCTTTAATTAATCCCATTGCAATGCCCGCAATCGCTGCTCTCGTTGGAACACCACCAGCCATCAATGCCATTGATGAAGCACAAATCGCTGCTTGTGATGTTGAACCATTAGAAGCAAGAACTTCCGATACTAAACGAATCATGTATGGAAAATCTTTTTCTTGCGGAATAACTTGTAATAATGCCTTTTCTCCAAGGGCACCATGACCAATTTCACGTCGTGACGGTACTCCCATTCTTCCTGTTTCACCAACAGAAAATGGCGGAAAGTTATAATGATGGATAAAACGTTTGTATTCTTCTTTACCTAAACCATCAATAATTTGATGCTCAGCTAAAGCACCTAACGTTAAAATTGACATAACTTGCGTTTCACCACGATTAAACATCGCGCTACCGTGCACAATCGGTAAGATATCAACCATACTTGTTAGTTTTCTAATATCATCAGGGCCTCTGCCATCAATTCGTTTTTTTTCTTTTAAAATCATTGTTCGCATTGTTGTTTGTAATAATTCTTCAATGCTTTTACGAATATTATGAATTACTGTTGCTTCATTAGAATCTAATAAAAATTCTGCTTGTGAAATTTTAAAACTATCAAAAGTTGTTGTTAATAAATCTTTAATTAAATTACCACGAACTTTTTTATCAATAGTCGTACTAATTTTAGCAATGGCGGCATAACAATGAGTTTCAACATACTCTTTAATTACATTAGGAATTAATGCTAATGTTGGTTCAAATTTAGTAGGACTTATTGCTTTAATAATTGTTTCTTGAAAAATAATTAGTTTAATGATTTCATCATGGGCAAATTTTAAAGCTTTAATCATATCTTTTTCACTAATATCATGACATCCCGCTTCCACCATATTAATAGCATCTTTGGTTCCACCAACAATTAATTCCATTTCTGAAACTAACAATTGTTCTTGACTAGGATTTAAAATTAATTGGTTATTAATTTTCCCCACTACTACTGTGGCACTTGGCCTTTGAAAAGGTAAACTACTTAAAGATAATGCTAAGGATGTTCCAAAGGCAGCATTAATACGAACATCACAGTTGTCATCTAAAGCAAAAACATTATTTACTACTTGCACTTCATTAACAAATCCATAAGGAAACAAAGGACGAATTGAACGGTCAATTAATCTTGCACATAGTGTCGCATATTCACTAGGACGACCTTCTCGTTTTAGAAATCCACCAGGAATTTTTCCGACTGAATATAGTTTTTCTTGAAATACAATTTGCAATGGAAAAAAATCCTGATTATTAATATGTTCATTATAGGCAACTGTCGTTAAAACTACAGTATTACCATAACTAATTGTTACTGATTTTTCTGCTAAATTAGCCATAGTCCCCAGAACGACAGTTAAATCATATTGACCAACTGTCAAATTAAATTTTTGTTTTGACATGCTTTTACTCCTTAACTTCCTTTTTTTGTCACAATACATCAGCATTATAGCATAATAACATGTTAGAATTAGGTATAAATCAAATTTATTTAAGGAGATGATAAATTATGTTTAAAAATAAACAACAATCACCTAACACCAAAGTAGAACTATCAAATAAAGAATTTGACAAAATGAAAGTAGGTTCATTACTAATTGATGTTCGTGATATTGGTGAATATCAAGTCCTTAAAAAAATCGCAAACACTGATAATGAACTTAATATCATTAACATTCCTTACTACGATTTAATAAAAAACCCTAGTACGTACATTACTGATAAAAATATGACCATTATCACTATTTGCAATGCAGGGCATCGCTCAACAGCAGCGGCTATTAGCTTACGTGAGCAAGGTTATCCTAATGCTTACGTATTAATAAACGGAGTTTACGGTTACTATCGTAAATAAACTACTTTTTGTTATTTAATTTAATTAATTCATTAATAGCACTGCTTAGGTTATAGCAATAACTACCTAATACTAAACTAACAGCTTCGCTTTGATCTAAGATACCACGATTTTTAATCTTTTTTAAACTATTAAAATCAATTTTGGTATGTTCAATAATTGAAATTTTAATTTTATTAGCAGTAGCTGATGTTTCTTTAATATTTTCAATTCCACCTAAATATAAAATAAAATTTTGTAATTTAAAGGGAAATTTTTGTGGTTTATTATTAATTTTACCTTCATCTTTTTTAGTTTCAGTACGTAATTTTTTAGCGGTATTAATGTTTCAAATTCAAATGCCAATACTAACAACAGCAAATAATAACGCAGAAACTAATAAGGCAATTTGTCAAACTGGCATAAAACACTTCCTTAATGTATTTTATAGCATCTACTTTTTTTAATCTTGAATAAATGCTTTTTTAACTTTAGTAAGTAATGAGTAATGATTAGGACTATACTCTAAAACTTGTAAGGATAATCTTGATAATTTAATTGTTATCTCATCATTTAGTTTATCATTAAAAACAAAAGTATCAACAATTAATTTACCAAAATCTGATATTTTGTCAACTTGATTGTTGATTTTTAAGGTAATTTCATGTTTTTCATCTAAAATTAAAGGCGAATTTAAACTGCGATAACTATTATTAGCAACTGGAGCAATTTCATGAAATTGCATTAAATTATGATTGGATAGTACAACGGCACCACCAAGGGATTTCATTAAACCTGTTGAACCTGTTCTCGTAGAGACAACTACTCCTGAACCACGGAAATTTTCAAAGATTTGGTTATTGATTAAAACTTGACATGATAGTGTTGTGGTTAAATTAATAAATTTAACTTCATTTATTGCATATAGTGTTTGATTATTAACAACTATTTCTAATAATGACAAGGGATTTATTTTTAAATTTTTATCATCATTAGCAATTCAAGTTAGAACATCATCAATTTGTGTGTGGTCAAAATTTTCATAAAATCCTAAATTTCCACACTTAAAAATCACAAATTTTACTTTTTTTAGCAGATGATTATATTCATTAACTGCTTTTAAAAATGTCCCATCACCACCAATCACAAAAACAATTTGTGGGTTAGAATCAGTCTCAATTGCTTTAAGGGCCAAAAGTTTGGCCCTTAAAGTTTCAGATAAAGTTTGTGAATTTTTGTATTTATTAGCAATAATGATAAATTCATAATTTTTCATAATCAATTCCAATCATTTTAAATACTTAATTAAAATATTTCACAAGAATCTTCAAATTCATTTTCAATAGAACCTCGAAGAAATAATTCAATTTCATCTTCATTATAACCAATTTGAATTCTTTGCTTATTTTCTTGTACAATAATAGGGCGTTTTAAAACTGTTGGAGAAGTTTTAATTAAATCAAATACTTGCAACATTGTTAATTTTTCAATATTAATAGCATGTGTTTTAATAAATTTTGCTCTTGTTGAAATAATATCTCCAACACCATTAGGCACAAATCTTAATAATAACTTAATTTCAGTATCTGTTAATGGGTTGTGAATTATGTTGCGTTTAATATATGGAATTTTATGTTTTTCGAAAAATTGAATAACTTTTTTTGACGATAAACAACTAGGAGAAACGTATATTTTAATCATGGCAAGAATCCCTTTCCTCTTCCTCTTTTTCATTAATACCCTACCAATATCAACTTTAATATACCAATATTTTTATAGTTAACTTATATTTGAGTAACAAAAATAATACTAATATATTCCTTTGATACTGCCACTTAACTTATAATCTTCATTTAAAAATGTTAAATAAAGCACATGAAAGACCTTTCCATCTTATCCTTCATTTTTATATTATATCATATTCTTCTTTGTCCGCGTATAGTTCTACTTCAGAAATTTACCTTTGTAATAATTTCATGACTGTGGTTCATGAAATTATTATCAAAAAATATCAATATTAGGCTTAGCAACATAAGTATTTTAGGCTTTTCTCCCTTTATGTCTATTTAAATTTTATCACATAAATGCTGAGAAAAGCCTATCTACGGACTTCTCCCCACATTTTTAAATTAAACATAGCATTACAGTTTCAAAACTAGGTATGTTATTGAATTTATATGCAGCTTCTTTTGCATATAAATGAATATGATGTTTTGCAACTTTGATATGTGTTTTAAATGTTCTTCGTATATGTTTTCATACTGACTCAATTTGGTTGGTATTTACACCATTTTTTGAAACATAGCCATCTTGATGGTTAACTGTTTCATGCTTAGTGAAAACCGATTTCAAATCGCGATATCCTTTTCAAGAATCAGTATGTACATCACACTTTGAAGAAATGTGGTTTATTGCAAACTGCAAAAGATTTTTACTGTTTGCGTTTTTCAATACTTTCACAATCAGATTGTTGGTTGTTTTTTCATAAATACCAACAATCAAGGTTTTGTTCAACAAGGATCTTCCTTGTTTTTTAAAACCCATATGTGAAAGATACATTTCATCCATTTGCACTATGCCCTCAACAATGAATTGAGGTTCTTGTTTAGCAATGGCACTTCGGATTTTATGACCCATTCTTCAAGCTGTTTTCAAGGTCACTCCCAATTCTTTTGCAACATCAGTTGATGGAATTCCATGTTTGGTGTTTATTCATCTAAAGATGAGATAAAACCAAGATATTAAAGGTGTTTGTGACTTTGAAAATATAGTGCCCGTGAGAATACTGAATGTTTGATGACATTTCAAACATCTCATTTTTCTTAAATTAGAAGTATTCAAATTAAAACTAGAACACCTAATACATTTGCTTTGTTTCAAACTTGCTATATATGCAAGACATTGTTTTTCAGTTTGAAAAGTATTATTGAACTCATTCAATTTCATTGTTTCCTCCACAAGTACATGTGGGGAGAAGTCCGGTATTTTATTTAGTTTAGGATATAATTTTTTTATAATTAAATAAGATAATTAATTGAATTATTTAATTTTATCGTTGATAATTATAATAATTAAAAAATAATTAGGAGGAATGCCCATATGGCTCGTGTTATATCAGGAATAACTAGTACTGGAAAATTAACTTTAGGTAACTACTTAGGGGCAATTAATAATTTTCTAAAACTTCAAGATGACCATCAACTCTTAATTTTTGTTGCTAATTTACATGGTTTAACACTACCCATTAATCCACAAACATTACGAGAAAACATTAGAGATATTGCCGCATGATATTTTGCTGCTGGTATTGATCCTGCTAAGTCACATATCTTTATCCAATCTGATGTTTTAGCTCATACGCAACTAGGTTATATTCTACTATGTCATAGTTATTTAGGTGAATTAGAGCGGATGACACAATTCAAAGACAAAAGTCAAAAAACTACTAATCAAAATAAAACTTTAAGTATTCCTTCTGGAATACTTGTATACCCAACATTAATGGCTGCTGATATTTTATTATACGATGCTGATTTCGTTCCAGTTGGTGTTGACCAAACGCAACATTTAGAATTAACAAAAACTCTAGCTACAAGAATGAACAATCTTCATAAAACTAAATTATTTAAAATTCCAGAAGCAATTTTTGACGAACAAGCACAAAAGATTATGAGTTTACAAGAACCTACTAAAAAAATGTCAAAATCAGATGAAAATATTAAAAATGTTATATTTTTAAATGACAGTGAAGAAGAAGTAACAAATAAAATTAAAAAGGCTGTTACAGATTCTGAAGGTATTATTAAATACGATATTGAAAATAAACCTGGTGTCAGTAATCTACTAAGTATTTATGCTAGTATTACCAAACAAGACATAAAAACTTGTGAAAAATATTTTGCTAATCAAAACTATGGATTTTTAAAATCAGAAGTTATTAAAGTAGTTAACGGTTTATTAACGCCTATGCAAAAAAAACATAATGAACTAGTTAATAAAAAATCATTTCAATTAACAAAATTTTTAGAGCAAGGAGCTAAAATTGCTAACCAGATTGCTAATCAAAAATTAACTCTAGTCCAAGATACCATTGGTCTTAATTATTTAGTCAGTAACAACAAAAAATAGGAGGAAATAACATGGCAATCCAACGTCGTAATATGGAACAAAAACATTTAATCTTATGTGACCTTGATGGAACATTATTAAAAAGTGGAGGCAGAGAAATCCATCCCAATACTAAAAAAGCTTTATTACAAGCTAAAAAACAAGGACATATTGTTTGTATTGTCACAGGAAGACCACATCGTGGATCAATTAAGTTTTATCGTGAATTAGGTCTTAATACTTTATTATGCAACTTTAATGGTGGCCACATTCATGACCCAAAAGTTAAACAATTCAAACGATTAGTATTTCCTATCTCCGAAAGTATTGTTAAAAGTATTTTAAATGAATCACATATCTATGACCAAATTGAAAACTCCGTTATTGAATATTACAATAAAGCGGTATGCTGAAAAAAAGATGATTTCTTTGAAACCTATTTTCATTTAGATACTATTGAAAATGATACTTTCACCATTAGTAAATTAATTAGAGATTGAAAGGGTAGTGCTAATGCTATCTTAATTCAGTTTAAAGATGATACTAACCTTGATGAAGTATACCGAGTGCTTGAAAAATATTCTAATGCCATTAAGGTTAATACGTGAACGCGTTATGATAATGGTAGTTTAATTTTTGAAATCTCAAGCAAGTTTATTGACAAAGGTATGACTGCTCGTATCTTAGCACAATATTATAATATTGATATTCGGGATGTTATTGCTTATGGCGATGAAATCAACGATATAGAAATGTTAATGGCTGTTGGTTATGGTGTCGCTATGAAGAATGGTAATATCGTTATTAAAAGCATTGCTAATGACATTACTAGAAAAACTAATGATGAAGGTGGTGTTGGTGACCACTTATCAAATTTCTTAAGTTTAAATGAAGAAAATGCAATAAAAATTTAATGTAGTCTAATATTTTCTGTTGGTGTTTGCTTTTTAATTAAAAAGCAAATTTACCTGCAATAATTAAAGTTAAATCACTACTAAAATAAGCCATTTTTTTTAATTCTTTAATTTCAATTAAGTCATTTTTTCAATTTTTAATTATTTTTATAATATTTAAAATAGAAATAGGTATAAAAATAATAAAAATCATCATTCCAATAGAACTATATAATGCTCAAAACAAAAATCATTTTTCATTTTTAATCATAGTCGTATTTTCTTGAACTTCAACTACATTATTTTTGCTTTTTCATTTATGTTCACTTTCTAGCATTAAAATACCAATAAAACCAATAGGATTTAAAGCAAGTAGAAACAATAATAACCATAAAAAATGATATTTTCTTTGTTGTTCATCATTACTGTTAAGTATAAAAACACTCAAACTATAAGAAATAAACACTGTTTGAAAACAAAAAACAGAAAAAATAATAAAACTTTTGTCAATATTTCATCATTCATTTTTTATAAAACTTAAGATTCAAATATATAAAATAAAATAAAATGTTGAACTTGCAATTAAATAAAATATCAAACTTATTTTTATTATATTTTTTCATAATGGATCAATTTTGAGATTTTCAAAAAAAGACTTAAACATTTTATCAAATCCTTAATTACTTCCAAATTTTAATGTAGGAATAGTAAACAAATATAATTCCATTCAAGCACCACGACCATAATCATATGCTTTTAAAATAAATGCATTTGCTGTTATTACAGCAGCAATTGCAAACGCTGCGGGTGATAATGGTGGGCATGCTTCACTAATCATAGCTGCGATTTCAGCAACCGAAAGCCCCCCTTCAGTAAATTCTTCAATTATAGCTGAACTAAAATGTAATTTCGCTATACTAAATCAATATCAATAAGTTTCATATCAAATACCTTCAATGTTAAGATTTTTTACTGCTTGGGTTGCAAAATTAAAACTAGCTTTACCCTTTTCATCAAAAATTAAGAATTTATTTTGATAGTAAACATGCAAAACTTGAAGATATTCATCACTAGTAATGATTTGATAAATTTTAAAATCTCATATTTTTTTATTCAATTTAGCGCTATCAAAAACGATAGCACCATTTGCTAATGAAATAACACCTAATATATTTTCTTTTAATACTTGTTTTTCTTGCTCAGTTTTAGTTGCAAAATATTTTTCTACATAATCAAAATCAATTGATTTATGTTGTTCTTTGTATTGTAAATTTTCAATATTGTTTGTTTTTGATAAGGTAGTAATTTGTGGTGTTGTACTTAAAAGCGTAGTTAGAACCAAACTACTTGTAATAAATTTTTTCATGTTATTTTCCCCTTTTTACCTATATTTCTAAAATTCAATAACCTTTTCTTAAATTTTATAAGCTACACATATATATTAAAACTATTCAAAAATTTTACAATTTAAAAGCATAAATTGATTATAAAATCATTAAATAGTGTAAAAAAATGAATCCATAAACGGATTCATTTTTTATACTTCAATGGGTAAAAATTCAAATATTTCAGGATGGTCAGCACAAAACTTTAATTCAGCATCATTTTTATGTTCTTCAATTTCAGATTGTAATTTTGCTAATATTTGTTGAATCTCAACTAATCTTTCTGGTGTTGGTGGTTGTTTATCTCACCCATCAATAATAATTTTACCTTCTTTAATCAAAGAATTATATTGACATCTTAGACAATCAGATTTTTCTGTTTCATGTTGATGTTTTCCAAACATAAGGTCACATTCTTTCTAAAATAATTATATCTTTATTATAATAAATTTTACCTAACGTTTATTCTCATTCATTTTTAATTTTTTTATTAGTAAATACTTCTACTTCAAAGACAGCATATTCTTTTTTTACTTTCACCACTTTAAACGAAAAGTTACGAAATTTAAAAACAGGACTACACTTTCTAACTTTCTTTTCTTTAGTTTTCATCATATATCATTCTTGAACAGTTTGATTATTACTATTAGGTGATTTCTTTTTTAAATAACGCTTGAATAATAATTCTAATTTTGATGAACCGTCAACACGAAATTTATGGGTTCCAACTTCTTGAATTAAACCAATCTCATCAGTTTCATCATAAATTTCACCGACTAATTCTTCAAGAATATCTTCTAAGGTAATAATTCCACTAAAATCTTTTTTTTCTTTATTATTACACACAATAGCTAAGTGCATTCTTTCACTTTGCAGTAATTCCAATGCTTCATTTAACTTTGCACGTTTTGAAATAAAAATAGGTGGTAACATTAATTTTAATAAATCAGGATGTTCATTTTCTAACATGTTAATAATAAATTCTTTAATATTTAAAATTCCAATTACATTATCAGTATTACGGTCTATAACCGGAATTCGACTATATTTTTCTTCTAGATATAACTGTTTAATTGTTTTAGCAGGAGTGTCATCATAGATATATTTGATTTTACTTTTGGGATGCATAGCTTGAAACACAGATTTTTCATCAAATTTAATTGCTGATTCAATTAAATCGCGTTCTGCTTTTTCAATAACTCCTTCTCGTTCAATAATTGAAATTAATTCAATTAATTCTTGTTCTGAACTAGTTGGTTTTTTACTTTTAATTTGAAATAGTTTAAAGATAAAAGTAAAAGGATAAAAAATAATATTCAGTATATATAAAATATAAGCATAATTTAACGCCACTGCCTCAGGGTGTAATTTAGCAACACTTTTAGGAATAATTTCACCAATAATTAAAACAACAGTAGCAGAAACTAAAGTTGAAATTAATGGTCCATAAATTGGTAAGTTTAAACTGTCAATAAATAAAACTGTACTTAAAGTACCAATGGCAACATTAATTAATGTATTGCCAATTAAAATAGTTGTTAAAGTTGTATTATAATTTTTTACTAATTTAAAAACAATATTAGCACGATGATTTTTCTTGCTACGTAATTTACCAATTGATTTAATTCTAATAACGTTTAATGAAGTTAAAGAAGTTTCTGCTGATGAATAGAAACTACTTAAAAATAATAGAATTACTAATATGATTATATAAATGTACCAATTACTTTCCATATAGAAAATATTTTGCTCCTTTGTATTTTTTTATTGTTATTAAGATTATAACATAGTATACTTAATACGTTATATTTTATTATATATTATTTGTTTATGCTTTAGGCATACAACATAATATTGAAGGTGTGAAAATTAAATGCGTAAAATACTAGGATTAATGGCTGCTATAGTACTAGGTAGCACAACAACTTTACAAGTAGTCGCTTGTAGTGATGATTCAAAATTTCAAGATTTTAAAAATCATGTTAATAGCAAAGAAACTTTTTTTGGTGTACTTGGAATTAAAAGCAATGCCGATGAAAAAACACTTACTGATGGATTAACTGCTATGCAAGCAATACCTCCAACAGTTGGTAAAAGTCAGTGAGAAAAATATCTAGAATCAGACCGTGTAAAACCTGCTTTAGATAAAAATAATACTAAAATTAAGATTCTAACGTTTGAAAGAGAACCGTTTGCTGATGAAAGTAAGACATCAACCGATGATTTTTGAAATGATTATTCTATTAGTTGACAACAAAATATCTACCATTGATTAATTGACAACAAAACAGTAGGTACCAAATACTCAGAACCTGTTACAGACTCTGCTACAACTGTTATTCCTCCTTACCCTAGTACTGATAAGGATCGTAAATTTACATCATTACCAATTATCTTTATTGTAAGTAAGGGGCAATTATTAACTGTTGGTGCTGGTTGAGATTCAAAAAATATTAGCAACCAAGAACAATTTTTTGATAAATTTACAGCTTTAATAAGTGGGAATTTATTAGACAAATTATAAAACATACAAGTTTAGTATTAAAAAATGCTAATAAAGCAAATCTTTACTTTCTACATAATAAACAAAAAATAAGTTATTAATAAATTATTTTTTTAGGCTTTTCTCCCTTTATGTATTATTTTTAAATTTTATCACATAAATGCTGAGAAAAGCCTATCTACGGACTTCTCCCCACATTTTTAAATTAAACATAGCATTACAGTTTCAAAACTAGGTATGTTATTGAATTTATATGCAGCTTCTTTTGCATATAAATGAATATGATGTTTTGCAACTTTGATATGTGTTTTAAATGTTCTTCGTATATGTTTTCATACTGACTCAATTTGGTTGGTATTTACACAAGTTTTTGAAACATAGCCATCTTGATGGTTAACTGTTTCATGCTTAGTGAAAACCGATTTCAAATCGCGATATCCTTTTCAAGAATCAGTATGTACATCACACTTTGAAGAAATGTGGTTTATTGCAAACTGCAAAAGATTTTTACTGTTTGCGTTTTTCAATACTTTCACAATCAGATTGTTGGTTGTTTTTTCATAAATACCAACAATCAAGGTTTTGTTCAACAAGGATCTTCCTTGTTTTTTAAACCCATATGTGAAAGATACATTTCATCCATTTGCACTATGCCCTCAACAATGAATTGAGGTTCTTGTTTAGCAATGGCACTTCGGATTTTATGACCCATTCTTCAAGCTGTTTTCAAGGTCACTCCCAATGCTTTTGCAACATCAGTTGATGGAATTCCATGTTTGGTGTTTATTCATCTAAAGATGAGATAAAACCAAGATATTAAAGGTGTTTGTGACTTTGAAAATATAGTGCCCGTGAGAATACTGAATGTTTGATGACATTTCAAACATCTCATTTTTCTTAAATTAGAAGTATTCAAATTAAAACTAGAACACCTAATACATTTGCTTTGTTTCAAACTTGCTATATATGCAAGACATTGTTTTTCAGTTTGAAAAGTATTATTGAACTCATTCAATTTCATTGTTTCCTCCACAAGTACATGTGGGGAGAAGTCCGTTTTTTTATTTAGTAACATTATTATATCATTTGCAATCTTGTCTTTTTTGATTTTGAAATCAATTTCAGCATTGGTTAGTTAGTACTACCCGAAAGTTGTAATTTTATAAGGGTTCAATTCTCTTTTCTCTAAACATCAGAGATAATGCATCTCTCATTCTATTCAAAGGCTAATGTTTCTAAAAATTTTAACAATTGACTAAGCGCTGAATAACGATGAGAAATCTTATTTTTATCTTCTAACGTCATTTCTCCTAATGTGGCATGTTGTGATGGAATATAAAAGATTTGATCATAACCAAAACCATAATTACCTTTAATTTCTATTGTAATTTCACCTTCCAACTTACCAATAAAAGTTTTGCTAATGTTATGATTCAAATCAACATAAGCAATTGCTGAAATAAACATGGCGCTACGGTCATTATGGCCTTTCATTTGCTCTAAAATATCAACCATAGCTTCATGATAAGACATACTGCCTTTTCAACGTGCTGAATGAATGCCAGGGAAATTATTTAATGCTAAAATTTCCAATCCTGAATCATCGCCAATGACAGGAGTGTTAACTAATCGTGCTAAAGTTTTTGCTTTTAAAACAGCATTTTCAGAAAATGAATCCCCGGTTTCATTAATTTCAATTGGTGAACTAAGGTCTAAAATTGACTTAATTTCATAACCATATGGCGCTAACATCGCTTTTAATTCCATAACTTTACCTGGATTGTTTGAAGCAAACCATAATGTTTTAATAACCATTAATAATCAATTCCTTCCCGTGCAATTTGACCTTGTTCAAAGTAATGTTTAATTGGTTTAACCTCACTAATTAAATCAGCAACTTGTTCTAAAGCAAATGACGCATATCGCCCTGATATGGCGATTTCAATATTTGGTTTTTTATTTTTTAAAATTTTAATTAAATCTTGTTCTTTAATTAAATTAGGCTTTTCTCCCTTTATGTACTATTTTTAAATTTTATCACATAAATGCTGAGAAAAGCCTATCTACGGACTTCTCCCCACATTTTTAAATTAAACATAGCATTACAGTTTCAAAACTAGGTATGTTATTGAATTTATATGCAGCTTCTTTTGCATATAAATGAATATGATGTTTTGCAACTTTGATATGTGTTTTAAATGTTCTTCGTATATGTTTTCATACTGACTCAATTTGGTTGGTATTTACACCAGTTTTTGAAACATAGCCATCTTGATGGTTAACTGTTTCATGCTTAGTGAAAACCGATTTCAAATCGCGATATCCTTTTCAAGAATCAGTATGTACATCACACTTTGAAGAAATGTGGTTTATTGCAAACTGCAAAAGATTTTTACTGTTTGCGTTTTTCAATACTTTCACAATCAGATTGTTGGTTGTTTTTTCATAAATACCAACCATCAAGGTTTTGTTCAACAAGGATCTTCCTTGTTTTTTAAACCCATATGTGAAAGATACATTTCATCCATTTGCACTATGCCCTCAACAATGAATTGAGGTTCTTGTTTAGCAATGGCACTTCGGATTTTATGACCCATTCTTCAAGCTGTTTTCAAGGTCACTCCCAATTCTTTTGCAACATCAGTTGATGGAATTCCATGTTTGGTGTTTATTCATCTAAAGATGAGATAAAACCAAGATATTAAAGGTGTTTGTGACTTTGAAAATATAGTGCCCGTGAGAATACTGAATGTTTGATGACATTTCAAACATCTCATTTTTCTTAAATTAGAAGTATTCAAATTAAAACTAGAACACCTAATACATTTGCTTTGTTTCAAACTTGCTATATATGCAAGACATTGTTTTTCAGTTTGAAAAGTATTATTGAACTCATTCAATTTCATTGTTTCCTCCACAAGTACATGTGGGGAGAAGTCCGTTAAATTATTTTGAATGCATCATAAGATTTCGTCAACCACAATTAAATCAATGCTATCACTTTGACTTAAAATTGCTAAGCGTTGTAGTCCTTCATTAGTTTCTTGTGTTAAAATGGCTTTTTCCTTCTCATCCATTTCTCAAAAAAATTTTTGTGATGATTCATAAAAACTTTCAATTTTAACTTTAGTGTTATTTTTAAAAAAGGCAATTTCGCCCGACGGACGATTCTTTAAAAACCGCAAGTAACTAACATTAAGTTTATTACCAAGCACACGCACAACCATACTATTAATAATAGTTGTCTTACCTTTACATTCACCTTTGTAAATATGAATATAACCTTTTTCTAACATCGTCTCACTACTTTCAATAATTTAATTAAATAAATTGTATAATTTTATTGAGATAGATACAAGTAAATTGAAAAGGTGAATAACATGACATTTAAAACTATAAAATCACCCCTTCAATGTGAACAATTAATAACTAAAGGACTAACTAATGACTTATTCTTAGTTAATCAACAATATTTTTTAAAACAAAGTAAAAACATTAAGCAACCATTTTTAAACACAGAAAATCAAATTAGAGTTGTCCAATTAATTCAGTGACAAAAATTTACATTACCAATTATTGAAATTAATATTCAAGATAATAAATTACTAACATTAATGCCCTACTATCATAATTTAATAACTTTAGTAGAACAACCAATTTATGACGAAATATTAACTACTTCATCTAATTTAGTAAAACAATTACATAAAATTAAATATGATAGTAATTTAAATATAATGAAGTGAAATGGTTTAGAACAATTAAAATCTTATTGTGATTTAGTTATTTGTGCAGTTGATTTAACTAAGATTAAAACAAGTGTTACTACTTGAATTACAAATTACCAACCAGAAAAAATAGTATTATGTCATAATGATTTAAGCATTAATAATTTTGTAAAAACTAATAATCAGTGATATCTTATTGATTGAGATTTTGCTTGTTGGAATGATCCATTATTTGATATTGCTTCTTTTGCATCTGAAACATTAACTAATGATAGTGATATTAAAATTTGATTTGCTTGTTTTAATTTAACTGATGAGCAAATAACAATTGTTAAACAATGAATGACTTATCAAGATTTAATTTGATATTACTGGGCTTGTTATTTGTATAAACAAACTAATATATCAATTTATCAAGATATTAGTAATAGTAAACTAGAAAAGTTAATGTTGTATAGTGATAATTTAAACATCATTATATAGACTATCTATAATGTTCATAGTTTTTATTTCATTTTTACAAAATTAAAGGTTAATTCTATTGAGAGTATTATCCGTTAAAATAATTAAGATTTCTTTTATAATTTTTAGATTATTTTTCTGGTTCTTGTTGCCCATGAATATCTTTTGTAATTTTTTGAAATGATTGGGTTTCTTTAGAATTTTGTATTTCTTGTGCTAGCTTTTCAATAGCAGTAGAATTTCCACTGTCATTATCACCAACAAAATTTGATTTAGATGCAGACACGCTATATTTCTACTTTCCAAACAGCAGTGATGGTTTTTTACCAATACTATAACTTTGATTATCAGAATGTTTTTTATAAATATCTTTTCAAAAGTTTATAAAAATGATTTAACTTTTGTAAATCTTCAGATTCTTTATCTAATTTCTTTGACTTATGTCGTTCCACAAAGAAATTTATATTTATTTGCTTGTTCATCAAATTCTAAATAAATAGCATGTCTACCACCTTCATGATCTTTTTCTTTGCTTTCTTTAAAATTATAAACCATAGATTCTTCAAAGTTATTTTTTCAAGAAAGATTACCAATAAGTTGTAGAAAAGGAAAGTTTTACATTTAAATTATAAAATTTGTCCTGAATTAGAAGAAATTTCAAAAGAACAAGATGTCTAACTTAAAAAGTTATGATTAAAGTTTAAAAATAAAGTATAGTTAATTATTTGTAATTTATTTTAAAAGGTTTAAAATATTATTAAACATTTATATTAATGTTTAGGAGGTAAAAATGACACATAGTAGTGGTAGCTGTGGAGCAGCATCAGGAACTTCAGGATTTATTGGTTTACAACAATCAAAAAAAGTAGTGAACAAGCTACTTCAAAATCAAAATCAAGTAATTCAGATTCAAAGAGCCAATTGAAACAAACACAACAAATTGAAACAACATCATTACAACAACATGTGAATGATATAAGCAACGAAAGGGTGCTTGTCAAAAATCCGGAATAAATTACTTCATACAGTCTTATTATCATGTAGACAAGAAATAATTTGGATTTTTTATGTAATTGTAATTAAATATGGATTTTCTCAGCATTTATGTGATAAAATTTAAAAATAGTACATAAAGGGATAAAAGCCATAATTAAATTCCATTTTTAATTTCTCCTATCTATTTTTAAACTTTAATAACTACCTAATTTATTTATCTTAAATATGCCCCCAATCATACTTTATTTATGTACTATAGCATCTTAAAAACATAATTAGGTGTAAAAATAATTCTTCTACTAAAGTAAGTGTTTTTTCTTATGCCATATAACCAATGAAAACAATACTAGTAATAGGATAGGTATCACAAAATTAACGCCTTGTATTTGGCGTTATTTTAACGTTTAAAGCATATTTGCAAAAAATACAAAAATTAAGTACAATTTAATAGTAAAATTAACAAAAAAGGAGGATTTATGAGCAAAAAAAGATGTAAGACAAAAACAAAAATTAAAAAAACAAAATAAATTTAATAATCAAGATAAAAATAATATTATTTGTTATTGAGAAAAATGCATTAAAAATTGAAGCGAAATAATTGAAGTACAAAATTTAGGAAATTTATAATTTTGTGAAGAACATAAAATAAAATTTGATGAAGAAGCACCAATACTTCAAAATTATTTTATAGATGAAGAAATTGAAATTTGTGAAAGAAAAAAATGTAATAATAAATCTGTTAATCATATTCAATTAAAATTAAGTGAAGCAATAATACGTGATTATTTTCTTTGTCAAGAACATACAAAAGAATATCAAAATAAAATATTACCTGAGTTATTAGAAAAATTGAACAAAATAGAAAAATATCAAGAAATCAATAATAATTTAGAACTTATAATAAATGGAGAAGTAAAAAAAATTAACAAAATAAAAGAAGGAGTCATTTAGTATGAAAACATGAATAAAAACAAATTTCTACAAAATAACATCAATTTTAGCATTATTATTAGCAACAACTGGTTTAGTAATTGGTTCAATAGCACATCATAAAACAAATGAATTAACATATTATTTTTATTATGACCATGAAGCACACTGAGGGGGGCGACTATATGAGCTCATAAAAGCGGTGGTAAACATATAATAGAATTATATTTTTCAAATATTCCATGAAATAAAGATGATGTAAAATGAGATGGTAAATATCCTAATGAATACTATAATAATTAACGGACTTCTCCCCACATGTACTTGTGGAGGAAACAATGAAATTGAATGAGTTCAATAATACTTTTCAAACTGAAAAACAATGTCTTGCATATATAGCAAGTTTGAAACAAAGCAAATGTATTAGGTGTTCTAGTTTTAATTTGAATACTTCTAATTTAAGAAAAATGAGATGTTTGAAATGTCATCAAACATTCAGTATTCTCACGGGCACTATATTTTCAAAGTCACAAACACCTTTAATATCTTGGTTTTATCTCATCTTTAGATGAATAAACACCAAACATGGAATTCCATCAACTGATGTTGCAAAAGAATTGGGAGTGACCTTGAAAACAGCTTTAAGAATGGGTCATAAAATCCGAAGTGCCATTGCTAAACAAGAACCTCAATTCATTGTTGAGGGCATAGTGCAAATGGATGAAATGTATCTTTCACATATGGGTTTTAAAAAACAAGGAAGATCCTTGTTGAATAAAACCTTGATGGTTGGTATTTATGAAAAAACAACCAACAATCTGATTGTGAAAGTATTGAAAAACGCAAACAGTAAAAATCTTTGGCAGTTTGCAATAAACCACATTTCTTCAAAGTGTGATGTACATACTGATTCTTGAAAAGGATATCGCGATTTGAAATCGGTTTTCACTAAGCATGAAACAGTTAACCATCAAGATGGCTATGTTTCAAAAACTGGTGTAAATACCAACCAAATTGAGTCAGTATGAAAACATATACGAAGAACATTTAAAACACATATCAAAGTTGCAAAACATCATATTCATTTATATGCAAAAGAAGCTGCATATAAATTCAATAACATACCTAGTTTTGAAACTGTAATGCTATGTTTAATTTAAAAATGTGGGGAGAAGTCCGTAGATAGGCTTTTCTCCACATTTATGTGATAAAATTTAAAAATAGTACATAAAGGGAGAAAAGCCTTTTCTATTTTATTTTTGTTTTTTGGTTCACTTTCTTGATAATCTCAATTCATTACATCTTGAATTAATACCATTAAAGCACCAATAATTTTCGGTGTTGCTAGGGGATTAGTTAATAATTGTTTTGAATTTAAAAAGAAATTTTCTACAATAACTAAGATTTTTTTATTTTCAAAATGTTGTTTAATTATTAAAAAGTATTCTTTAAATAGATTTTTACTTTCTAGAACAGTTTTTGTTTTAAATGTTTCATTAAAAATAATATTATTAGTTTCGCTTGAATATATAACAATTCCATTATTACCAATTCCTGCCGGGTCAATTCCGATAATTAAGTCATATTGCATTTCATTATTGATTCCTTTATAACAAAAATAATTATTCATTATGAGTTGAAATATGTTTATATGGAGTAATTAAGTAATTAGTGGGTAAATAATTATGATTGTATTCAATAATCTTGTATGATTTATTATTTTCAACTCATTTAACATTGTATTTAAAACATGGATTAATAATGTTTGTTTTTGGGTCTTTTATTTCTCCAATAAATCACCCATTATGTTCTTCGTAAAATGTAAGTTCTTCTAATTTAGTTTCATTAATATAATATTCTTTTTTAGCAGGGAGTTTATTAACCGTTATTTTTTTGCTTAGCAAGAAATGGTTGTAATAAATTTAATAACTCTTGCCCATTCATTTCCCTTTTAACATTTTCTAAATTAAAAACTCAATATGTATATTTATCATCAACCATAAAACTATTGTTTTTAATCATTCAATTTGGAACCGACAATTTATATTCGCCATAATTAATCAAAATAGAATTTGATTTTTCAGTAATTTGTTCTTTTTGAAATTCTATTTGCATTTTAAAATCCTTTCTTTTTTTATATATCCTGTCGCATACAGCGTAAAGGATATATATTTTATTTATTTTATTAACACTAATATAATTAATATTCTCTAGAAAAAGTGTGCTCGTAAATAAATTGTAAAACTTGTAAAAAAAATAAATCAGCAACTGCTCACTGGGGGTGGCAGTGCTGATGAATAAAGAATTAATTACAATATGCCCCCCCAAAACGGGTCTATATACACTAGTTGCCAATCCGCTCCCACCCCAAGGATTACCATTATTCATGGTTAGTATATTTTATTAGGTATCACTCCACTTTTTATTTTTACATGCAAGTCCACATGCTAGCCACTATTTTGAACAACTGTGTTATGGTTCACTATTTTATGTCCCTAGCACGTGTTGATAATAGTGGTAAAGACGGTTATAAAATTTGCAAATCTTACAATTACAAAAAAAGACGATACTTATTTCTCGTCTTTTGTGCTAATTGTATTTTAATAAAAAAGGAATTGAGTCTTTTAAAGATAAATTATTGATAATAGAATAATGACTACGGAAGTTTGTTACGCCGCCTTGCAGGCTATGTTTCAAAAACTGGTGTAAATACCAACCAAATTGAGTCAGTATGAAAACATATACGAAGAACATTTAAAACACATATCAAAGTTGCAAAACATCATATTCATTTATACGCAAAAGAAGCTGCATATAAATTCAATAACATACCTAGTTTTGAAACTGTAATGCTATGTTTAATTTAAAAATGTGGGGAGAAGTCCGTAGATAGGCTTTTCTCAGCATTTATGTGATAAAATTTAAAAATAGTACATAAAGGGAGAAAAGCCAAATTTATTTCAAATTGTGGTGAAGATAGTCCTTTAAATGAATATATTCCTTATACTAATTTAGAATCATCAGATACTAGAACTAAAATCACTATTACTCATCCACAAAATAGATCAAGACCGGTTATTAATATTGATACTAGAGGTATTAATACATCTACTACAGTACCTGAATTTAAAAGTCCAAAAGAAACTATTGATATTAAATATGATAAAGAAACTCATATAGTTAATAGTGATGTTAGTGATAAAGTAATTTATTTTGATGACCTTGATGATAGAAAAAATGCTATTGAAATTTTAAAACATACTTTAGTACCTAATTTTATATATAAATGAGTTGCTTATAAAAATTTTGATCCTTTTACAGAAGATTACTCAAGTTATTTAAATGGAACTTTAATTCCTAAAAAATATACAGATGATAAATTACAAAATAAGTTAATTGCTGGTACTAATATAACTATTGATAAAGAAACTAATAATATTAGTGCTACTGGTGGTAGTTCAGTTGATGAAAATAGAATATTTAATAATAAAAATGATAAAGATAATACAACAAGATTAGTTAATGATGTTATAAATGTTGGAAATAGAACATTAATTTATAAAAATAAAAGTGGTCCTTCAGTAACAGATGATAATGATATTCCAAATAAAAAATATGTTGATGAAAAAATAAAATCTTTAAATGTTATTAAATGAAAAAATGTTGGTACAAAAGAAAGTAACATTAAAATTAATTATGATTTTAAAGTAAATACTTTATATAGAGTTGGTTATTGTTGAAAAAATGTAGAAAAAAGTCCAATTATATATATGCAATTTTTATGACAAGGTGAAGGTGCTGTATTAGCTAGTTTTTTTAAAGGAATTAGTGGTAAAAGAATTACTGAATCTTATGTTGATTTAGTAGTTATTTCAAATGCTATTGCAATGGATAGATTTAATGATGATGAAGGTAAAATATATTCATTAGAAGAAGAAATAAAAGAAAATACTTATAATCTTACTAGTGATACATTAGATATTACTTCACCAAGTGTAATTAATATAGATAAACCTATAAAAATTAATTCAAGAAGTTTAGAAACTAATGAAATAGAAGACAATTGTTGAGATATTGAATTAAAAGATAATCCAACACCAAATCCTAACCCAAGTGTTCCACAATGAAAAGAAGTAGCAGTTAGTACTGATTTAGTAACAATTAATTATAATTTAAAAAATAAAAATTATTATCGAGTATTCTATAATGGACGTACTAGAGATTTAATTACTAATATTGGGAAAGTTACACATGAAATAAAAGAATTTTATTATCAAGATAATGAAAATGCTTTTATGTTAGGTATTTTTAATATGATGTTAACTGGAATGCCTATGTATATTAAAAATAATGGAGTTAGTTTATATGCTGAAGCACGGATGTGTAATTTATGAAAATTAGAAGAATTAGCAATATTAATAGCTATTTCAATTAAAGTTAATAAATCAATTGCTATATATTGTTTTAGAAAATTAAATAAAGATATTAATGATTTAGTAAAAGAAATATATAATACTTTAATAACAATATGTTTAAATGATTATAAAGATTTTACTTTAAAATACCCTAATAAGCAAGCAGACTTTCGTTTTAAAGGATCTAAATCATTTATAAGAGTAATGGGTGTATATAGTAATTCAAATGATAGAATACCTTTAAAAGGGCTTTCTCGTAGTGAAATAAAAGGTTTTGATTTAGCAATTGAATGATGTGAAGAAGCAAATGAATTTACTCAGCGAGAATTTCAAGCAATAACATTTGCATTAGGTAATGCTAAAAAAAGAATAAAAATAAAAAGTTGTAATCCAGATAATATTTATCAATATTATATTGAATATATGAATAAAATTGTACCTTTTAATTTAGAAATAATGAAAGAAAAAAATGAACAAATTAAATCAATATTTGATAATAATATTTTTAAATTATTTCATTATAGTAATTGAAAAGTAAATGCTCATAATCTTACATTAGATATGATTAATGATTTAGAAGAATTAAAAGTATTAGATCCAATTAAAGCATAATCTTGATATTATGGTGTACCAAGTATTCTTACTGGTGCTATATTTGCAAGATATCTTGATAAAGTTGGTACTAAATTAGATTTTCAAGTACAAAGATTATCAGGTGGATTAGATATAGTTATGGCAACAAGTCCAAGTGGTCATCCTACAAGTGCTAGTTTATGATTTATTGGTGAAAATGATAATGGTAGAAGAGCACATAAAGAAAGTGAATTTTATCATAGTAATGTAACAATGCAATATAAAGATACTGATACTTTAGCAAATGATATTATTAATTATTATTTAAATGAAAGTAAACGTTATATAGCAATGTTATTTGGTTTTACTTGTTATGTTGATTATGGTAATGGTGGATTAGTATTTATTGATGTTTTAAAAAGTTGAGTTAAAAAACGTAATATAACATGATTAAAATTTATAGCAGTAGATAAATCAACTTTATATTTAAATGATAGAATTGATTTTACAACAATTTGTATGCTTAAAATATTATTAGTTTTAATTGAGAAAGATGTCCAGAAACTAAAAGACAATATAATTTAATGCAATGATTATCTAAAGTAAAAATAGATACTAATAATAATCAACCAAAAATGTTAGATTTACATGATGATACTTGATATAGTGATATGTATGCTTTAATGCATGAAATGAAATGATTAATTAATGGTATTAATAATAAATTATTAATTAATAAACGGACTTCTCCCCACATGTACTTGTGGAGGAAACAATGAAATTGAATGAGTTCAGTAATACTTTTCAAACTGAAAAACAATGTCTTGCATATATAGCAAGTTTGAAACAAAGCAAATGTATTAGGTGTTCTAGTTTTAATTTGAATACTTCTAATTTAAGAAAAATGAGATGTTTGAAATGTCATCAAACATTCAGTATTCTCACGGGCACTATATTTTCAAAGTCACAAACACCTTTAATATCTTGGTTTTATCTCATCTTTAGATGAATAAACACCAAACATGGAATTCCATCAACTGATGTTGCAAAAGAATTGGGAGTGACCTTGAAAACAGCTTGAAGAATGGGTCATAAATCCGAAGTGCCATTGCTAAACAAGAACCTCAATTCATTGTTGAGGGCATAGTGCAAATGGATGAAATGTATCTTTCACATATGGGTTTAAAAAACAAGGAAGATCCTTGTTGAACAAAACCTTGATTGTTGGTATTTATGAAAAAACAACCAACAATCTGATTGTGAAAGTATTGAAAAACGTAAACAGTAAAAATCTTTTGCAGTTTGCAATAAACCACATTTCTTCAAAGTGTGATGTACATACTGATTCTTGAAAAGGATATCGCGATTTGAAATCGGTTTTCACTAAGCATGAAACAGTTAACCATCAAGATGGCTATGTTTCAAAAACTGGTGTAAATACCAACCAAATTGAGTCAGTATGAAAACATATACGAAGAACATTTAAAACACATATCAAAGTTGCAAAACATCATATTCATTTATACGCAAAAGAAGCTGCATATAAATTCAATAACATACCTAGTTTTGAAACTGTAATGCTATGTTTAATTTAAAAATGTGGGGAGAAGTCCGTAGATAGGCTTTTCTCAGCATTTATGTGATAAAATTTAAAAATAGTACATAAAGGGAGAAAAGCCTAATAAATTTATAAAAATTTATTTTTTACTACTATTAGTAATAATGTTATCTTTAGTTTGTTTATTTTCTAAAAATAACAAACCACTATTGAAAAAATAAACAGAAATAACAAAAATTATAGAACCAATGGTAAACAAATGAGCAATTAATCAAATCACTCAAAATTTATTAATATTTAAACCAAAAACGAACAATAAGCAAATAATAGCAATGGTTGATGCTATACCTAAGAAAACTAATAAAATCTTTTTTTTATTAGTTACCCACACTGGCATAATAAAAATAAATAAAATGATACTAGTAATTGGTCAAATCATGATTTGAATTGAAATATCCATAATTTTACTAATAATAGAATCATTTGATTTAGGATAAAAATTATTAGTCATGAACATTAATCATACTAAAAATAAAAATAATGAAGATAATGTTAATGTAATTTTACTAATTAACAATGTTCTTTTTAATTTAATTTGTTTTTCCATCTTTGCCACCACTATTCTCATTATAATAATTATACTAAATATTTTAACCTTTATAGTAAAAATATAATAGAAAAAAGAGTAAGTAAAGTTTATATTTGGCCTTACTCTTTTAACTGTCCCATTCATATTTACAATTCAGAAATTAATTCTTTTTATATACGCTACCTGTAAATTCTGTTGCATTAGCACCTACATATAAAACACCATTTAAAATAACAATGCTTCTCATATTATCGGTTACTCCTGATATTTCAGTAGCAACAGTTTCAGTATCTTTTATTTTAAATAATCGATTTATCATCGGATTACCTTGCGCTATAGCATAGTAAAAAGTATCATCAACACTATCAAAACTACAACTAATTACTTGCCCAAACACTACACTTAAATCTAAAAATTTAGTAAATCTATCTGTCCCATTTGATTTTCAAATATTGGCATGTTTTCTAAAAGTTGTTACATATACTGCATCATAAGTAGTATTAATAGATAAATTAACTACTTGTTCTGTTATTCCTGGTATTTCCGTAAAAGCTGCTGTTCCATCAGTTGGAACATACACTTTAGTTTTGCTAATAGCATAAACTTTACCACTACTATTGTTTGTTACCATTTTGATAATAGGTTCATCAATCCCATCCATAGCAACAAAAGCATCAGTACCATTGCTCTTATAAACATTTCCCACATCACTTGCAGTTTTATCAGCAGCATAGATTGTATTATTAGAACTGTCAGCTGTCATAGCAACAATAGCACCAGTTGTCCCTTCTATAACATTAAAATTAGCAGCATTCATATTAATGTTTAAGCGAGGAGTAGTACCTTGTCAGTTTTTATCTACACTATCAGCTGTAATCTCAACCAAAACTTGTCTTACACTTTGTAATTGATTTGAAATATCATGACCACCAATTTTTGCATCAAACCACTTAACTGTATACTTACTAAAATAATTTCCTTTAAATTCAGTAGCAGTTGAAAGCATTGAATTTAAAACACTAAACTTTTTAGTATTATTAACACTTAAATTTAATCCTGTTAACGTTGTTATTTTTGCTAAATCATTTTTATTAATTGCTAATTAAATTCGATCTGTTGAACCAGTTCAATTATTATCAGTACTACTAGTGCTAATCTTAACCCACACATGTCCTGCAATTTGTGATTGATTTGAAATATCATGACCACCAGTTGCAACATCAAACCACTTAATTTTATAATTAACTAACAGTTTACTAAACTCACGAGCCATAACAATTTGTGAATTTAAAGCACTAAAATCACTTCCACTATTAAAATTTAAGGCTTTTCTCCCTTTATGTACTATTTAAATTTTATCACATAAATGCTGAGAAAAGCCTATCTACGGACTTCTCCCCACATTTTTAATTAAACATAGCATTACAGTTTCAAAACTAGGTATGTTATTGAATTTATATGCAGCTTCTTTTGCATATAAATGAATATGATGTTTTGCAACTTTGATATGTGTTTTAAATGTTCTTCGTATATGTTTTCATACTGACTCAATTTGGTTGGTATTTACACCAGTTTTTGAAACATAGCCATCTTGATGGTTAACTGTTTCATGCTTAGTGAAAACCGATTTCAAATCGCGATATCCTTTTCAAGAATCAGTATGTACATCACACTTTGAAGAAATGTGGTTTATTGCAAACTGCAAAAGATTTTTACTGTTTGCGTTTTTCAATACTTTCACAATCAGATTGTTGGTTGTTTTTTCATAAATACCAACAATCAAGGTTTTGTTCAACAAGGATCTTCCTTGTTTTTTAAACCCATATGTGAAAGATACATTTCATCCATTTGCACTATGCCCTCAACAATGAATTGAGGTTCTTGTTTAGCAATGGCACTTCGGATTTATGACCCATTCTTCAAGCTGTTTTCAAGGTCACTCCCAATTCTTTTGCAACATCAGTTGATGGAATTCCATGTTTGGTGTTTATTCATCTAAAGATGAGATAAAACCAAGATATTAAAGGTGTTTGTGACTTTGAAAATATAGTGCCCGTGAGAATACTGAATGTTTGATGACATTTCAAACATCTCATTTTTCTTAAATTAGAAGTATTCAAATTAAAACTAGAACACCTAATACATTTGCTTTGTTTCAAACTTGCTATATATGCAAGACATTGTTTTTCAGTTTGAAAAGTATTATTGAACTCATTCAATTTCATTGTTTCCTCCACAAGTACATGTGGGGAGAAGTCCGTTAATTAATTTAAATTAAAAAATTTGCTTGATTTTACTTGGAATTTATAATAAATCAGCTACAATAATAGTATAAGAAGTTTTAGTAAACTTTCTTCAGAAAAAATTCAATATGGTGTTTAATCTCTGTTTAAATTTTTACATTTAAAATAGGGTTTTTTTGTTCTAATAAACCATTTCAAGGAGTGAAAAATATGAAATCATGCTTCTATAAAGATGAAATTATCTACTATGCAACAAACTTAGAAAAATGAGCAAATGTTGAAAACAAAACATACTTTATTAAATTTCAAGATACGATATTAAGACTAACAGATATTATCAATACTTATGATTTAAAAAATATTGCTGAAATTAAAATTTACAAATTCTTAGCAAATGCTTTTAATAGCAGAATTTTAAAAGAGGTAGGTATAAAATAATGACAACAATAAAAAAAATGAATTTAGATGATTCATCAGAATCCTTAAAACTATATTTAAATGGTATTGGCAACAACATTAGCTTACAATTACAAACTGCTAACTTAATTTCATTTCCTACTGACACTAAGCAAATCAATAATTGTGACATATGCTCAGACACATCAAAGACAGTAAAAATTATTAGAAACACTTTGAATAACTAAAAACTTCATATAAAAACAAAAAAACGTATTAATTTACGATTTTGTTTTTTTATATAAGAATGGAGCGGGTGATGGGAATCGAACCCACTTTTTCTGCTTGGAAGGCAGAAGTAATAGCCAGTATACGACACCCGCGTTTATTAACCAAAAGTATTTATATCATAGAATTTCACTTAAAGTCAATAACTTTTACTAAAGAAATTAATAAATCGGACTTCTCCCCACATGTACTTGTGGAGGAAACAATGAAATTGAATGAGTTCAATAATACTTTTCAAACTGAAAAACAATGTCTTGCATATATAGCAAGTTTGAAACAAAGCAAATGTATTAGGTGTTCTAGTTTTAATTTGAATACTTCTAATTTAAGAAAAATGAGATGTTTGAAATGTCATCAAACATTCAGTATTCTCACGGGCACTATATTTTCAAAGTCACAAACACCTTTAATATCTTGGTTTTATCTCATCTTTAGATGAATAAACACCAAACATGGAATTCCATCAACTGATGTTGCAAAAGAATTGGGAGTGACCTTGAAAACAGCTTGAAGAATGGGTCATAAATCCGAAGTGCCATTGCTAAACAAGAACCTCAATTCATTGTTGAGGGCATAGTGCAAATGGATGAAATGTATCTTTCACATATGGGTTTAAAAAACAAGGAAGATCCTTGTTGAACAAAACCTTGATTGTTGGTATTTATGAAAAAACAACCAACAATCTGATTGTGAAAGTATTGAAAAACGCAAACAGTAAAAATCTTTTGCAGTTTGCAATAAACCACATTTCTTCAAAGTGTGATGTACATACTGATTCTTGAAAAGGATATCGCGATTTGAAATCGGTTTTCACTAAGCATGAAACAGTTAACCATCAAGATGTCTATGTTTCAAAAACTGGTGTAAATACCAACCAAATTGAGTCAGTATGAAAACATATACGAAGAACATTTAAAACACATATCAAAGTTGCAAAACATCATATTCATTTATATGCAAAAGAAGCTGCATATAAATTCAATAACATACCTAGTTTTGAAACTGTAATGCTATGTTTAATTAAAAATGTGGGGAGAAGTCCGTAGATAGGCTTTTCTCAGCATTTATGTGATAAAATTTAAATAGTACATAAAGGGAAAAAAGCCTTAATTAAATCATATCGTCTTTGCTAGTAATGTATTTTTTTATGTAATTAGAAAAATTTTGCTTTGAAATTGATATTAAAAATGTTAAAATACTTATTATTATGATAATGTAAAAATTAAAATGAGGTAGTAATGGAAAATATTGTTAGTAATAATGAAGTGGAGTTTAATAATAATGAAAATGATTTTATTCGTACTAAATTTTTAGTAAGCGTTGGATATTTAGTAATCCAGGTATTATTACCAGCTTTAGTTTTATTTTTTTTAACAGGCACTGATTTTACTTTTACGTTTAAAGAACCGCTGTGATTGATGATTGTTTTAACTATCAGTTTAATTGTATTTACTTTTATCGCTACTTTAATTGCATATAAAATGAAGTTACATCAAATTGATCAATTTACTTATGCTATTCCTTTCGCCTTTGTCTTAGGAATGTTGTATATATCAGGTTATTTTTTAACGCCTGACCAGTTGTTAATCCGTTTTATTATTTCCATTGCCGGAGCTGTCATTGGTATTTTATTAACTAGTATTGTTTTAGTGCTAGTTATTAGAAAAACACAAATTAAAAAATATCCTAAAATCTAAATTAAATTTTAATAATTGCAATGAAAGAGTGAAAAATATGAAAGTAATAAACCAACAATTAATTAGAATTGTAACTTGGATTTAGTAGTACTTATTCTATTTTTAAAATATTAAAAATTAATCATTTTTGACAAAAAAGGAGAAAACATGTCGCAATCAATAAAAAATAAAAAATTAGTGACAATTAGTAATGTTAGCAAAAAGTATGGTGATAAGATTGCTGTTAAAAACTTTAGTTTAGATATTTACCCTGGTGAAAGAATTGCTTTAATTGGTTCTAATGGTAGTGGTAAATCAACGATTAGTGAAATCATTGGGCGGGATAAGAAAATCAACCTCTGGCACTGTTATCAAAAAAGATAAAGCTGTCATTGGTATCCAATTTCAAGATTCACGTTATCCTCATGGTATAACAGTTATGGATATTATTAAATATTATTTACAAACTTTTAATATTGAAATTACTAAAGAAAAATTAAACAAAATGTTAAGTACTTATCAAATTTTGCATCTTACTAACAAGATGGTACAAAGTTTATCAGGCGGTCAACAACAACGACTTAACATTTTGTTAAGTGTTATCCATCAACCAGATCTTGTAATTCTTGATGAAGTATCAACAGGATTAGATATTGAAGTTCGAGAAGAAATCTTTGAATTTCTCCAAACTAATATTGTCGAAAAAAATGTTGCTATGTTGTTATTTTCTCATAACATGAGTGAAATTGAACGATTTTGTACACGTGTTATTTTCATGAATGAAGGTGAAATCATTGAAGAAACTACAGTACAAGATATTATTAAAATTCATGGTTGTGTTGAAAAATATATGCATGATCAATTATGAAAATATAAAAAACCACTTCAAGTTGCGATTGATAGTGAAAAAGCAACCATTAAAAATGCGCAATCCTTAGTTACAAAAACTACTATGAACAAACATACATCATTATTAGAATTAATTGCTAAGTATTTTATTCGTGGGTTTTTTGTTCCATTCTTTATTTTCATATATCCCATTTTAACTTTATTTTTGCAAGATTTTGCGTTTGAGGGTATTGGTCAAGAAGCGTTACAAAAATTAGTTGTTGGAATTTCAGTTATGCAAATTATTTGCATTGGTATTTTCTTTGTTCCTCAAACTATTATTGAATTTAAAATTTCGGTGTTGATGAAAAGAATAGGTGCAACCAATATTCATCCTAGTTTGTTTGTCGGAGTAATTATTATTTTGGGAGTTATTTTCTCAATACTAGCATTTTTATGAACTTTATTATGAGCAGGAATCTTTTTTGGTAGCAAGTTTGGTTGAGTTATTACTTCAACCCCAATTCAATTATGAGCATCATTGCCATGATTATTATTAATATTTGTTAACGCTATTGGTTTAGGAATGATGATGGCTGCTTTATTAAAAACACAAGCTGCTTATATCTCTATCGCTAATATTATTTATTTTCCAATTGCATTTTAAGTGGAGAAATTGTTTCCATGACATTAATTGAAAATAGTGATGTTTTAAAATATATTGTTTACATTTCTCCATTTCACTATTGTGTTAATCCGTTTATGGATGCGTGAGTTGGCAAATTCAAATTTACCACTGAAATTGGAATTGATTTGGGCGTTAGTTTAGCTTTAATTGGCGTTTATATGACTATTGCTTCTAGAAATTTAAAATGACAAGCCTAAGTTTGAATTACAACTACAAATTATCTAATTGATAGAATGTATATAGATGAATATGTTTTTTTTTTTTTTTTACACTCAGTCTCCTTCTTACTATTAAAGTTAAACATGACCTTTTTAATTAATTCATACTTATTTTGTTCATTAGATTTGATTCATAACTTTTAATTAAGAAGCTAAAAATTAAAAGGTCTTTAAAGACCTTTTTTTGTGTTATTTATAAATATGGTTTAATTATTTTTTAATTTTTAATGGTATTTTGAATTCAATCATTAAAAGCACCAGTAAATGTATAAACAGCAGGTTCGGGAGTAAAATAATTTTCATTTACGGGGCCGTGACTAACAATTCCAACAGCAAAATATTTACCATTATTTTTTTTAATTAAAGGTCCTCTGCTATCTCCTTTAGAAGCATTAATTCTTTTATTGCCAGTAATTACTCCCGCCAAAATGTTTGATTTTGGATCAAAATCAGTAATAGTTCATCTTGGGTCTTTAACAACATCACCTGATAAACAGGGATATCAACTTCTTGCATATGGATTGGAAAATCAATTGTACTATCTGGTTTAGTAATTAAACCATAACCCATAACAGTAGTAGTGGTACCTTTAATCGGTTTTTGACTTTGTGAATATAGATTGATTGGTTTAATATCAGTAATTGGTTTATCTAATTGAATTAAAGCAATATCATTTTTTAAGTCAACATTATGAGGCCCTCCCCAACAAATATTTTTTTTTGCTGTTCGAATTTCTAATTTACTTTTATCATAATTAACTGTGTCATATAATCCAAAAACTATTTTAGCATTATTTTCTGGTGATATTTCTGGATGAAAATCTGCTGCAACATGGGCAGCAGTTAATACTCAATTTGGTGCAATTAAAATTCCACCTGATCCAGTTTGGTTAATGGGATTTGCAACAAGTGTTATTGAACAAAATCAAGGATATTTATCTTCTGGTACATTAGTTCCATTAGTTACTTTTAAATTATGGATTTTCTCCCTTTATGTACTATTTTTAAATTTTATCACATAAATGCTGAGAAAAGCCTATCTACGGACTTCTCCCCACATTTTTAAATTAAACATAGCATTACAGTTTCAAAACTAGGTATGTTATTGAATTTATATGCAGCTTCTTTTGCATATAAATGAATATGATGTTTTGCAACTTTGATATGTGTTTTAAATGTTCTTCGTATATGTTTTCATACTGACTCAATTTGGTTGGTATTTACACCAGTTTTTGAAACATAGCCATCTTGATGGTTAACTGTTTCATGCTTAGTGAAAACCGATTTCAAATCGCGATATCCTTTTCAAGAATCAGTATGTACATCACACTTTGAAGAAATGTGGTTTATTGCAAACTGCAAAAGATTTTTACTGTTTGCGTTTTTCAATACTTTCACAATCAGATTGTTGGTTGTTTTTTCATAAATACCAACAATCAAGGTTTTGTTCAACAAGGATCTTCCTTGTTTTTTAAACCCATATGTGAAAGATACATTTCATCCATTTGCACTATGCCCTCAACAATGAATTGAGGTTCTTGTTTAGCAATGGCACTTCGGATTTTATGACCCATTCTTCAAGCTGTTTTCAAGGTCACTCCCAATTCTTTTGCAACATCAGTTGATGGAATTCCATGTTTGGTGTTTATTCATCTAAAGATGAGATAAAACCAATATATTAAAGGTGTTTGTGACTTTGAAAATATAGTGCCCGTGAGAATACTGAATGTTTGATGACATTTCAAACATCTCATTTTTCTTAAATTAGAAGTATTAAAATTAAAACTAGAACACCTAATACATTTGCTTTGTTTCAAACTTGCTATATATGCAAGACATTGTTTTTCAGTTTGAAAAGTATTATTGAACTCATTCAATTTCATTGTTTCCTCCACAAGTACATGTGGGGAGAAGTCCGTAAATTATTATTTGAATTTATTACATTTGTATTTAATTTATTACTTAAATTTCCTGTAGTTGTTCCAATTGTTAAAAGGCTTAATGTTGTTAATAAAACTTTCATTTTCATTCTCCTTTTTTATGTACGCATAAGTTTAAAAAAATTAGATAAAACTTATTTAAATTTAGTAAATATTTTTATCTATACTAATTTTAACACCTTTTTGTTTAAAAAAACACTAGATTTTTTTGCAAGGAATTGTAAATTAGAAACACATTTTGGATATTGGCATGAGTAGAATGTGAAATATAATTAAAAGATAACGACACAACATACTACAAAAATAAAAACAAATATAAGATTTATATTGCTTTTCAAAATAAATAATTTATAATATTTAAGACTGTTTATGCAGTTTCAACCGCTCTGCTTTAGGTAAATTAAGTGATTATCTCCACCTATAAGGCGAGTCTAAACTGGAGGTGTAAGAAAAATATGTTTGTAGTTATTCAAACAGGAGGAAAACAAATTAATGTTACCTCAGGTCAAGAAATTTTTGTTGAAAAAATTATTGGCGAAACAAAAGATAAAGTTATTTTTGATAAAGTATTAATGATTGGTCAAAGTTTTGGTCAGCCTTTTTTAGAAGGTGCTGAAGTTCATGGCGAAATCTTAAAACAAGATAAAGAAAAAAAAATTAGAGTTTTCAAATATAAACCAAAGAAAAATTCTAAAACAATGTATGGACACCGCCAGCCATATACAAAAGTATTGATTACTGATATTTTAATTAATGGTAAAAGTGTAGTTGAAAAACCAGAACCAAATCCGACAATTAAAGACGAAGAAGTAAAAACAACTATTTTAACTACTAAAGAACCAACTCCTGCAGTAACTAAAGTTATTCCAGAAGAAGTACAAACTTCTCCTGTTGTTAAGATAGCAAAAAAACCAGCAAAAAAAACTACTAAAACAGAATTAGTTCCTGAAGATGATATTACAAAAACTGTTATTAGTGAAGGCAATGTAAAAACTATTTTTGATCATAAAAATATGACTGTTAAAGTTATTAGCGAAGATGATGAAAAAGCAACAAAAAAATAATTACTAGGTAATAATTAAACATGGTTAACGTTACTTATAATTATCAAAATAATAACATTGATGAAGTTGCTATTACTGGTCATGCTAATTTTTCACAATTAGGAACTGATATTGTTTGTGCAGCTGTCTCAGCGATTGTGATTGGGGCATTAAATGCTTTAGACCAAATGGAAAGTAAAACAATCAAAGTTATTAACAATATATCAGGTTTAGTTAAAATTAAAGTTGTTATCATTAATAATGATAACCAAGTAATTTTAAAAACTATGTTATGACAATTAAAAACCATTAGTGCTCAGTATAAGAAATATCTAAAAATTAAGGAGGTGTAAGCATGCGTTATCAATTAAATTTACAATTATTTGCTTCAAAAAAGGGAGTAGGATCAACTCGTAATGGACGTGATTCTCATTCTAAACGTTTAGGTGCTAAAATTAGTGATGGTCAAAGTCTAAAAGAAGGAACAATCATTTATCGTCAACGTGGGACTAAAATCCATCCTGGCGAAAATGTTGGTCGTGGTGGCGATGATACATTATTTGCTTTAAAACCAGGAATAGTTAAGTATAAAACATTTAAAAAAAACAAAACTCGTGTTTCTGTTATAGTTAATAAAATCTAAAATCATTATCCAATGTTAAACCTATTTTCAATATTCATGTTTGAAGATAGGTTTTATTTTTTATAAAAGGAAATTAATTAGTTAAAACATAATGATAGGAGGTAACTGGTGTGAAACATATTACATTAATTATTACCGGCAGTATTGCTGCCCCTAAGGCTGTTCAGTTATTACATAAATTACAAGCAAATTTTCTTGTTGATGTAATTTGTACAAAAAGTAGTTTATTATTTTTACCAAAAATAGATTTTCCTTATCATAGCGAAATGTTTGAAAAAACACTTTATGAGAAAGCAGATATTATTAATCATACAAATTTAGCATTAAAAACTGACTTAATTGTTGTTTATCCAGCAACCATGAGTTTTATTAGCAAGGCAACATTGGCCATTGCTGATAGTTTAGCTTTGGCTATTTTTTTAGCAAGTCCAGTACCTAAAATTATTTTTCCTGCTATGAATCATTATATGTATCACAATCAAGGATTTCAAAATAACTATCAATCCTTATCTTTAATGAAAGATATTACTGTTATTAATCCTGATGCAGGAATGTTAGCTTGCAAAATTACTGGTGATGGCAGACTAAAAGAACCTACCGAAGCTTTTGAGATAATTAATAATCATTTTAAAATTCCTCTTGATTTAACTAATAAAACTATTTTAATTAATTATGGTCGCACCAGAACTTATCTTGACCCTATTCGCTATCTTACTAATAATTCATCTGGAAAAATGGGTAATGCTTTAGTTGTTGCTTATTTAAAAACTAATGCTAATGTAATAGCAATCGTTGGTGACCTTGATGTTAAGATTGAAAGCCACCCTAATTTAACAGTTATTAATGCTAATACTAATGAACAAATGTTACAAGCAATGATAAAACACTTTCATGTTGCTCATATTATCCTTTGCGCTGCAGCACTCAATGATTATCAAAGTGCTACGTATATAGCAAATAAAATTAACAAAACCAAAAACGAAAATATAACATTATCATTAGTACCTAATATTGATGTTTTAAAGCATTTAGGTAGTATAAAAACAACGCAAACTTTAATTGGTTTTGTTGCTCAAGATAGTAATGATATAACCTTAGGATTAACAAAAATGAAAACTAAAAAATGTGACGGCATGGTTATTAATAATATTAAAGTTATGGGTAATGATGAAACAGAAGTTAATTTTGTGTTTAAAAATCAAAATCATAAATTACAAGGTAGTAAAATTGATGTTGCAAGAGCAATAGTGAATATTATTGGTCAAGGAAAATAAATCTCCTATTATATTACTAATAATTAAACAATAAATAGTTTAAAAATATTCAAAACATGCCTATAATAAAAACTAGACAAATATTTAAAAGGAGTAAACAAATGCGTTTTATTGATGTAACCAAATTAAAAGTAAAAGCAGGTAAGGGCGGTGATGGTGTTGTTGCCTTTCGTCGTGAACTTTATGTTGCCAAAGGTGGTCCATCAGGAGGCGATGGTGGTCGTGGTGGTAACATTATCTTTGTTGGTGACTCAGGTATAAATACTTTACTAGATTTACGAAAAAGTCAAGAAATTATTGCTGAAGCAGGTGTAAATGGTGCTCCTAAAGATATGCATGGTAGAAAAGGACACAATACTTATGTCAAAGTGCCATTAGGAACACTTGTCAGAGATATTAAAACTCAGAATATTCTTGGTGATATTGTTGAAGACAAGCAAGAAATTATTATTGCTGCTGGTGGTGTTGGTGGTCGTGGTAATGCCCGTTTTGCTTCTGCAACTAACCGTGTTCCAAAAATTTCCGAAAAAGGAACCCTTGGTCAACAATTTGAAATTATTTGCGAATTAAAATTATTAGCTAATGCGGGATTAGTTGGATTACCTAACGCTGGTAAATCAACGCTGTTAGGAGCAATTTCTGCTTCAAAACCTACTGTTGCTGATTATCCCTTCACTACGCTTAATCCTCATCTCGGTGTTGTTAAAGTTAATAAAAACGACAACTTTGTAATGGCTGACTTACCAGGATTAATTGCTGGCGCTAGTTTAGGGAAAGGTTTAGGTTTACAGTTTCTTCGCCACATTGAACGTTGTCAAGTATTAGTTCATATGATTGATATTAGTGATGAAACCCAAGACCATTTTTTAAACTATGAATTAATTATGAATGAACTTGCTACATACAATAAAGATTTAGAAAAAAAACCACAAATCATTATTGCTAATAAAATTGATTTACCAAATTCTCAAACTAACTTAGAAAAACTACAAGTTCAAATTAAGTTACCAATTTTTGCTATTTCTGCTATGAAAAGAACTAATCTAGAGCCACTAATTCAAAACATTTTTGACGCTGTCAAAAAAGAACAAAATTATCAAGATAACCGTGAAGATATTAATGATGAACACATTGTTTATGAATACATTAATAAAGAAGAAACACCAGAAATAATTATTAATCTTAGTGCCACTAACCGTTGAAATATTACTGGTAAAACTATTGAAGCTATTTATCAAAAAAATCCTTTAAACACTTATCAAAACATTTTATTATTTAAAATTAAACTTCAAGACCTTGGTGTTTATGATGAATTGCGAAAACAAGGTATTGAAAAAGACCATCACGTTGTAATTTATGGTTATGAATTTATTTGAGAATAGGATTATAATATTAAACAGAGAGGTGAAAAAATGGTATTAACAGAATATTTAAAAGTAATTATTAAATTTTTACAAATTCAAGTCACAAAAACTAAATCTAAAGGTGTCATTGTTGGCCTAAGTGGAGGTATTGATTCTGCTGTTGTTTCACTTTTAATGAAAGAAGCATTTCCAGATAACCACTTGTGTGTTATTTTACCATGCCAATCAGACCCCATTGATGTTGAATATGCGCAGAAATTAGTTAATACTCACGGTTTAAGAAGTCAAATTGTTGATTTAACACCAACCTTTTATACTTTAAAAACGACTATTAATAGTTCATTAAATTTTGAAAAAACACAATTAGTATTAGGTAATATTAAAGCTAGACTAAGAATGGCAACATTGTATGCACTAGGACAAAATGAAAACTACTTAGTTGTGGGAACTGATAATGCTGATGAATGACATATTGGTTACTTTACTAAATATGGCGATGGTGGTGTTGATTTACTGCCAATTATTCATCTCCTAAAACAAGATGTTATTAATAGTGCTAAATTATTAGGAGTAACACCAGAAATTATTGCTCGAAAACCCACAGCAAGTCTCTTTCCAGGACAAACTGATGAATCAGAAATGCAATTTAAATACGAGCAATTAGATCAATATTTACTTGGTAATAAAATCGCAATTCCTAGTGATGTTATTACTAGAATTGAAATAATGCACAAAAATAGTGAGCACAAACGTATACCATTACCCCAAGCTCCTAAATGAAATCGAAAATAATACAAAGGAATGAAATTATGGCTGGACACTCACAATATGCTAATATTAAACATCGTAAAGATGCCCAAGATAATAAACGTGGTAAAGTATTTCAAAAATTATCACGTGAAATATATGTTGCTGTTAAACTAAGCGGAGAAAAAATTGAAAGTAATCCCCGCTTAAAATTACTTTTAGAAAAAGCACGAAGAATTAATATGCCCAAAGATAATATCAATCGTGCTATTAATAAAGCCACTAACAAAAATGAAACAACCCATTATGATGCTATTACTTATGAAGGATTTGGTCCTAACAATGTAGCCATTATTGTTCACTGTTTAACTGATAATAAAAATCGTACGGCCAGTAACATTCGTAGTTATTTTAATAAAGTGGGTGGTCAGTTCAATGCTGTTCAATATTTATTTCAAACAACAGGAGTTATTGAATTCAATAGTGTTTTAACTACCGATGAAATTTTAGAAATGGTAATTGACTTTGACATTTTTAATATTAAAAAAAATGATGATGTTGTTCTTATTACTTTAAAACCACAACAATTAGCATTAGCAACTAGTACTTTAGAAAAAAATGGCATTAATGAATTTATTACTAATGATATTAGAAATATTCCTAATGATTTTGTTACTATTGAAGATGAACAACAAGTTAAAATATTAATGCATTTATTTGATACGATTGAAGATGACGATGATGTTTTAGATATTGAACATAATTTTCAAAAATAAAAAAAGGTTTTTATTACTTTTAGTTGTAATTATTAGCGAAGACAACTAAGGAGGTAAAAACTAATGGATGAATATATGATTGGTGTTGTTAAAGAAATCTTAACAAATAATATTGTTTTTGAGTGTAATAATCGTGGTTATCTTTTAACAGGGGTTAATTTGCAGACATTACCAGTTAACACTAAAATTAAAATTTATGTTTATTTTTATCAAAAACCAATGTTTGAACAATATTTTGCTTTTTTGTCAAAAGAGATAAAAACATTTTTCATTGATTTGCTTAATGTACGAAGTGTCGGAACTAAAAATGCACTCAAATTATTAAATCAATTACCGATTGCTACTATTAAATTAGCTATTACTAATCAAGATAACAAAGTATTGCAATAATGCAAAGGTATAACCACCAAAATTGCTACTAATGTTATTGCTTATTTTAGTAATCAGCTAACTGTGGTTAGTAATGATGATATTCATTATCAAAAATCAATACTTGTTTTTGATACACTTTTAAAATTAGGTTTTGAAAAAACTAGTATTAATAATTATATTTTACAAAACATTAATTGAGAGTTATCAATTGAAGAAATTATTACGATTGCCATTAGAGATTTAAATAATGGTTACTTTTAATAGTTTTGTTGGTCAAAAAAATGTAATTGAGCGTATTAGTATTTTAATCACAGCTAGCAAAATGCAAAATATTGCTTTAAGTCATATCTTATTAACGGACTTCTCCCCACATGTACTTGTGGAGGAAACAATGAAATTGAATGATTTCAATAATACTTTTCAAACTGAAAAACAATGTCTTGCATATATAGCAAGTTTGAAACAAAGCAAATGTATTAGGTGTTCTAGTTTTAATTTGAATACTTCTAATTTAAGAAAAATGAGATGTTTGAAATGTCATCAAACATTCAGTATTCTCACGGGCACTATATTTTCGAAGTCACAAACACCTTTAATATCTTGGTTTTATCTCATCTTTAGATGAATAAACACCAAACATGGAATTCCATCAACTGATGTTGCAAAAGAATTGGGAGTGACCTTGAAAACAGCTTGAAGAATGGGTCATAAAATCCGAAGTGCCATTGCTAAACAAGAACCTCAATTCATTGTTGAGGGCATAGTGCAAATGGATGAAATGTATCTTTCACATATGGGTTTTAAAAAACAAGGAAGATCCTTGTTGAACAAAACCTTGATTGTTGGTATTTATGAAAAAACAACCAACAATCTGATTGTGAAAGTATTGAAAAACGCAAACAGTAAAAATCTTTTGCAGTTTGCAATAAACCACATTTCTTCAAAGTGTGATGTACATACTGATTCTTGAAAAGGATATCGCGATTTGAAATCGGTTTTAACTAAGCATGAAACAGTTAACCATCAAGATGGCTATGTTTAATTTAAAAATGTGGGGAGAAGTCCGATTAATAATATTAAGCAAATACATAATTATTGTTTAGCCATGAATTTGGAATTAAACGAGAATAATATTTTAAATATCTTATCTTTTTTACAAATTTATCCATTAGGTTTAAATATTACCCAATTAACTTATTTGTCACTCTTTAATAAAACTAATATCAATAAAAGTTTAAGTATTGAAACTATCAGCCAACTTTTAAATGAAGAAGTAAAAAACATTGAAATTCATTATGAACCATTATTAATTCAGCATGGTTTAATTTGTAAAACAACACAAGGTCGTAAAATTACAAAGATAGGTAAAGATTATCTTATTAATAATCAAAAAACATTTAAATAATTATTTTTGTTATTGTTATATAAACAATTGTGTTTTGCTCTTTTTATTGGTATTCTTATATAGTGATTATTAATGTATAATGAATTTTATCTTATACAAAAAAATAAATTAATTTAGGAGTGAAGGAACATATGAACACTTCTTCTAAAGCAAGAAAAACTAAAAACCTTGCCTTTTTTCTAAGAATTTTCAGTTTACTAATTTTTGTTTCAGCGATTACCATATCAGTTATTTTCAGCACTAGTTACATTGAAAATAATAGTAAATTAAGTATTGAATTTGCTGGTGGCTATGAAACACAAGTTCAATATAATGGTAAAGGCACACAAAAAGATGTTGTTAATTTATTAAAAAATCGAGTTGATCCATTAGGAACAAGTAATGTTAATATTGAAAGTATTACTAATGGTAACGGTAAAAATTATAAATTATCTTTAAGTAAAGATGCTGGTGTTTCGGTTTCAGCATTTGTTCATAACGCTGCACGTAGTGGTTATTTTTATCTTATGGACAAAGCAGGCAATGATTTATTAGCAACAAAATATGATGATAAAGCAAAAACATGATCAGCTCGTGATAAAAGATTAAAATTAAGCGATGTTTTTAGCAAGATTATTGTTCAAAATAATCAAGCTTCACATCATCCAGAACTTCATTTTATTGTTAAAGATAAAGAAATTTTAACTGATTTAACAGCTCAAAAAGATTCAACTTTTTATATTTATTCAGATATTGGGCAATTATTAGAATATGTTCGTAATAGTGTTGAAGGTATTAATTTGCTTGCCGGTTTTATAGATAAACTTGATCCAGTAAAAGATGCTAAAGAACGTACTGGTTTAATTTCACTATTAGATTCTAATACACCCGGACTTGGTAATGGCACTAGTGTTTTACAATTAGCAAAGCAAAATAGTCCATTGTTAAGAAATTTACTTGATATTAGTAAAAATGGTGGCTTTGGTGTTGCTTGAAAATATGCTGATATGATTGATAACGCTAATATTCTTTCAGTTGATACTAATGTTGATACTAATACATATGACCCACAAGATCGTTTTGATCCATCAGCTAGTGAAACTAGTAAAAAAATATCACCTATGAATGCATGATTGCCTTATATTCATGATTTAGTACGTCTAGATGACATTTCTAATATTTTAAACCAAGATGTTATTGATTATCGTTATACACCATATTGAGTAGGAGCAATTCAACCAAGTAGTGATTCCTTAATTGCTGCTGGTGATGAAGTTACTGGTCTTAACTTAGAAAGTGCTGAACAGTTTCAAAATGTTCTATCATCAGGATTATCAGAAAATAGTTTTACTTTAATTGGTAATTCACCAGTTGCCCCTTCTTTAGGTGCTGATTCATTAAAAGTTATTATAATCGTTTTAGCATTAGCTGTTATTATTTTAGTGGTGTTAATAATTTTCTATTACCGTTTATTAGGGATTATAGTTTTAATAACGCTTGCTTCATTTTTATTATTTACTATTGTTAGTTTTACTTTCATTAGTGGAATTCTTGCTCCCGAAAGTTTATTGGCTTTAATTATTGGCTTTGCATTATTAGTTGATTCTGTTATTAATTTATTAGAACGTTTTAAAAAAGAACACGCTGAAGGTAAAACTCTAACCACTGCCTTTAAAGCAGCAAATAAAAAAACATTATCATCATCATTAGATAATAGTATTATTATTTTAATTGTTAGTTTAGTTATTTTCTGATTTGGGACAAGAGCCATTAAAGGTTTTGTTATTATGACTTCAATTGCCACTTTTGGGGTTATTGTTTTTGGCATATTATTGTTACGATTAATTTTATGAGGAATGATAAGTAAAAATTGATTAGAAGATAAACCAAAAATTCTAGGAATAAATATTTATCGAAAAAATAATGTTGTTTTAAATGCTAAAGTTAGCGAAGAAGAAATTACTAGTGATAATACTTTAAAAAACGTTACTAATAAAAAATTAAAAAATAAAGATTCTGTACCAACAGATTCAAAATTTAAAAGTTTTATTAATAAATTTAAAATAACTAATTCCAATATTTTTAGTAAATGAAGCAAATGAATACTTTCTGGGTCTACTGTTCTTATCATCGCTTCTGGTGTTACTTATGGTGTTATTGGTGCGAATTTTGCTTCTGGTTTTGATAGTAGAACTGATTTTATTGGACTAGCTACTGTTAGTGGTTCTCCAACAAGTATTGACTATAGCGTTGTTAAAACTGCTGAAGATACTATTAATGAAATTAAACCAGAAATTAAAAAAAGTGTACAATTTGATAAATATTTTAAAAACATTAACTATACATTGTTAGCAGGTGGCATTGGAAATCAATATCAATTTAACGTTAATATTGAAACAAATATAAATATTAATAGTCAGCAAAAAGATGAGTTTATTAATTTTTTAGGACTTATTACTTCTAATTATAAATGAAATAGTAACTCATCAGTCAGTTGATCTAAACCTGACCAAGTTGTATCTAAATCAGGTTCTGACTTATTAATCAATATGGTTGTTGCCATTTCTTTATCATTTGTTATCATCTTGATTTATATTATTATTAGATTCCAATTAACATATGTGTTACCATTAATTTTAGCTATTATCTTCGGTTTAATTATGACACTTGCTATAATTAGTTTAGTTCATATTACTATTTCAACAACAATTGTGGGAATATTATTAGGAGTTATGATGTTAATAGTTATGAGTGTGATGGTTATCTTTGATAACATTCGTGAAATAAAACTTAATAATAATCAAACTAAAGTTTTAACAAAAGAAGAAATTATTGCTATTTCTAATGAAAGTGTGCAAAAATCATTACCAAGAACATTAATAATTAATGGAATTATATTATTATCATCAGTAGTAGTAATGCTCGTTATTCCTAGTTTCTGAATTGTGGCTCTATCAATGTTAGTAGGTTCACTAGTGAGTTTAATTACTTCTTACTTTATTGCTCCGTGAATGTGAAGTTACTTCGAACGATGAAGGGTATCTTGTTATAAAAAACGTTTGAATAAAATTAAAAAACATTTTGTTGGACCAGATGAATATGTTGTTGAAGGTATAAATGAATAGGTGAATTAAATGACAAAAGACCAATTGCAAGATATTATTGTAAATATTCCTGATTTTCCCATTAAGGGGATTCAGTTTAAAGATATTAATCCGATATTAACTAATACAGAAGCATTTCAAATTATAATTGATATTTTTGCCAAGTTTATTAGTGAACAAAAAGCAACTGCTATTGTTGCTCCCGAGGCAAGAGGTTTTATTTTTGGCGCTGGCGTTGCCTATAAATTAGGTATCAAATTGGTATTAGCACGAAAAAAAGGAAAATTACCTGGTAAAACTTATGAAGTAGAATATGATTTAGAATATGGTAGTACGATATTACAAATTCATCAGAACGCCCTTACTAAAAATGATAAAGTAGTAATTATTGATGACCTGATTGCTACGGCAGGAACCATTAACGCTTGTATTGAATTAACTAAAAAAACGCAAGCCCAAGTGGTAGGAATTGCTAGTTTAATTTCATTATCAGAATTTGAAAATAAACATCATTTTAATAATGTTCCACTATTAGAAATACTTAAATTTTAAGAGGAAATTAATGGATAATTTGACTTGTAAAGACTTTAATCAACTGTTAGTGGAAGCTAAAACATTTATTAAAGATGAAAAACAAATTGCAAAAATTACTGTTGCTTATGAATACGCACTTAAAAAACATGAGGGACAATTTCGCAAAAACGGTGACCCCTATGTTTATCATGTATTATCAACAGCATATAATTTAGTTCTCTGACATTTAGATATCGCTTCAATTGAAGCTGGATTTTTACATGATATTTTAGAAGATACACCAACTACATTTGAGGAATTAGTAGAGGATTTTGGACTAGAAGTTGCTGACTTAGTATTAGCAGTAACAAAAGTTAGTCATTTTGCTAAAGAAAAAAGAAAAGAAATTAAAGCTAATTATTTACGTAAATTATATTTAAGTTTAGCCCATGACATTCGTGTTATTATTATTAAAATGGCAGATAGATTACATAATATTAGAACAATTAATTTTTTAAGTAAAGAAAAACAACAAATCATTGCTAAAGAAACATTAGAAGTTTATGCTTCTATTGCCCATCGTTTAGGAATGCGTCAATTACAATCAGAATTAGAAGACCGTTCATTTGCTGTTCTTAATCCTAAAGAATATACAAAGATTGATAATTTAATTAATATTGATCGTGAAAAACGTGAAAATTTAGTTAATACTATTATTCAAGAATTAAGTAAAACTTTATCACAACATAAAAAATTAATTTTTAAAATTTATGGACGTAGTAAAAACTTATATTCTATTTACCGTAAAATGTATTATTTTGGAAAAGATTTTGATGATATTCATGATATTTTAGCCATTAGAGTTATTACTAATACGCTTGATAGTTGTTATGCAATTTTAGGTTATATTCATCAAAGTTTTACTCCTGTCCCAGGAAGATTTAAAGACTATATTGCTACTCCTAAAAATAATATGTATCAATCTTTACATACTTCAGTTGTTTTTGATAATGAAATTTATGAACTACAAATTCGAACTGATAAAATGGAAGATTTTGCCGAAACAGGAGCAGCTTCTCACTGACGATATAAAGATGGTGAAACGAAAAACCCCAAAAAACGACAAGCAGAAATTGATGAAAAATTAAATATTTTCCAAGAAATTTTAAACTTAAATGCCATGAATCAGTTTGTTGATGATAATACCATTGAAGAAGATAATGCAAAATATAGTAATTTAGAAAAAGAAATTAAACAAGACATTTTTAGTGATTTAATTTATGTTTTAACACCCAATGGTAATGTTATAACATTACCATTGGGTGCTACTATTTTAGATTTTGCCTACAAAGTTCATACTGAAATTGGTGATACAACAGTCGGAGCGCGAATTAATGGTACTTATTCATCAATTAATACTGTTTTAAAATCTGGTGATATTGTTGAAATCAAAACTTCAAAAACCGCTCACCCTAATCGTGATTGATTAAGTATTGTTAAAACTAATTTTGCCCAACATAAAATCAAAAAATATTTAAATAAACAAGAAGAATTATTAAATCAAGAAATCAAGCTTAAAGATTTAGAAAATAAAGAAAAAATTAAAAAAGCAAAAGAGAAGATGGAAAACTATATTATTGACAACCATGTTCGCTGAAAAATCGCCAAACGTAGTATCATCATGTCACGAATTAGATCGTTAAAATATAAAACATATGAAGACTTTTGCTTAGATGTTGCTAATGGTGCTTACACCATTGAACAAGCAGTTACTGATATTTTATATACTGATTCATTAACTTTCCAAGAACTAAAAATTAAAAAATACTCAGAAATGAACTTAAACAGCAGCAATGATATCTTAATTGAAAATGCTCCTAACATTAAAACATCATTAGCCCACTGTTGTTTACCAATTCCTGATGAACCAATTGCTGGTTATATTACCAAAGGACAAGGTATTAAAGTACATCGTGTTATTTGTCCTAATGTTAGTTTACCCGAACGAAAAGAACGTGTCATTGAAACAATTTGAAATTTGCTAGTTACTAGCAATAGAACTTATAATTCAAGTATTCTAATTCAATACTTAGATCGTCCAGCACTAATGACTGATATTTTAAATATTTTAGGTTATTTAAAAGCCCAAATTCAAAGTATTGAAGCTAATAATAAATCAATAATTAATCGGACAGGAACATTAAAAATTTTAATTAAAGTTTCTAATATTGAACGATTACAACAAATCATTTCATCAATTAAAAAAATTCCTGATATTATTACAATAAATAGAATAATTATGTAATATTTTAGTATAATATTTTTACGCGTTTAAAAAATGTATTAACAAAACTTTCAGAGACAGTATGGTTGGTGAAAATACTGGTTTATTAATACTAAAGACAATTAAACTGCTTGTTGATTATCATTAACAAACAACTAAAGATTTAAGATAATTGAGAGTATTTTTTGTTTCTACAAAGAGTAAATTAGGATGGCACCGCGTTCACAAAACGTTCCTATAATTTTAGGAATTTTTTATTTTTAAATTAACTTAACTAAGTTATAAAGGAGAGGAAAACAATGACAATCCAAAAACCACGTGGTACACGTGATCTTTATGAACAAGACATAATTGTATATCGCAACATTATTAATATTTTACAAACTTGTGCTGCTAAGTATAATTATCAAGAATTCATTACCCCCACTTTTGAAGATGCTCATTTATTTTTACGAGCAGTCGGTGATACAACCGATATTATCCAAAAAGAAATTTATCAATTTAATGATAAAGGTGATCGAACTTTAGCACTACGTCCAGAAGGAACTGCTGGTTTGGCACGTGCGGTAATTGAAAATAAATTATACAAACCCAAACAAACTTTAAAATATTTTTATTATGGTTCTATGTTTCGTTACGAACGACCACAAAAAGGGCGACAACGTGAATTCAACCAATTTGGAATTGAAACTGTAGGCACTAATCACCCCTTAAGTGATGTTGAAGTAATGATGATGGCTATTAATATGATGAAAGATTTAGAAATTTCTAATTTAAGTTTAAACATTAATTATTTTGGTTCTGATGAAACTAAAAATAAATATCAAACTATTTTAAAAAAACACTTACTAAGTAGGAAATCCCAATTTTGTGAAAACTGTCAAATGCGAACTTTCACAAATCCAATTCGTGTTCTTGATTGCAAAATTTGTCATAAACTATCATTGGATATTCCTAAAATTACTGAAATTTTATCACCAATTGAACAAGTAAATTTTGCTTTAATTACTGAAGCTTTAACAAATCATAATATTAGTTTTAAAGTTGATGAATATTTAGTTCGTGGATTAGATTATTATACTGGTATTATTTTTGAAGTTACAAGCTCTGACCCGCGAATTGGTGAGACTCAAAATACATTAATTGGTGGTGGTCGTTATGATAATCTATTACAACAACTAGGTTCACCATTAGCAATTCCAGCTATTGGATTTGCCATTGGTATTGAACGATTGATGTTATTGTTATCTAATAATAAACAAGTAAATCACAAGCCAATTATGCAATTACAAGTTATTGCTTTAAGTGATAACGCTTTAAATATGATGTCATGATTGTTACAACAACTACGTAATAAAAACTATCAAGTTGATGGTAAATACCATTGTTTTCAAGATAAACATAAATCACAAATTATTAATCGGACAAAAGCATATAACTTATTATTTTTAAAAGATGGAACCACTTCCACAATCTATTCATATGATAAAAAAGTTATGATTCCTATTCAATTCAAAGGTAATAATGATTTATTACAACAAATACTAAACCAATTAAAGGAGCAATAAAATCATGGATAAAACTTTTAGAACCCACACTTGCGGTAATTTATCAATTAAAGACATTAATAAAATAGTTACTATTAGTGGTTGAGCACAATCAATTCGGATTAATAAATTTGGAATTTTTATTGATTTACGTGATATGTATGGTTTAACACAAGTCATCGTTAAAAACGATAATTTTTGCTATGAAATTACTAAAACTTTAAAAACAGAATCAGTAGTAAAAATTATTGGAACAGTAGTAAGTAGAAATAATAAAAATGCTATTTCACCTAATGACATGATTGAAGTAGTAGCAACTGAAGTTGTTAACTTAAGTATGGCTAAAGATTTACCATTCGATATTAAAAATAATGATATTATGGCACGTGAAGAATTACGTTTACAATATCGTTATTTAGATTTACGACGTCCACTAATGAATGCCAAGATAAAATTTAAACATCAAATTATTAATTGTTTACGTACTTTTTTAAACAATAATGATTTCTTAGAAATTGATACACCATGTTTAACTAAAACAACACCCGAAGGTGCTCGTGACTTTTTAGTACCAGCACGAATTCAAAAACAACATTTTTATGCTTTGCCTCAATCACCACAAATTTATAAACAGCTATTAATGATTGCTGGATTTGATAAATACTTCCAAGTTGCTAAATGTTTTCGTGATGAAGATTTTCGGGCTGACCGGCAACCTGAATTTCAACAGTTAGATATTGAAATGGCATTTATTACCAGTAAAGAAGTAATGTTAACAATAGAAAAAATGATAGCTAATCTTTTTAAAACTTTAAAACTAGGAGACATTCCTAATAGTTTTAATAAAGTTAGTTATGAACAAGTTATGGATAAATACGGAAGTGATAAGCCAGATTTACGTTGTACGTGTCAACTATTAAATTTGAACTTAACCAATAGTATTAACAAAAAAAATTTTAAAGGGTTTTTAGTAAAAGATAAAATTAATGAAGTAACAATTAAAAAATTAACGGAAATCAGCACCCAACATGGTGGTAAAACATTAATAATTTATGATTTAACAAAACAAAAAGTATTTCATAATAATAGTAATATTATTTTTAATAATGAAGATTTATCAGCATTAAGTAAGATTAAAAGCAATGATTTTAATACATTAATTTTCGTTTATGAACCAACGAGTATTGCCAATAAAATTATGGGTGCTATTAGAACACATTATATTAATGATGAATTAAAACAAAAACATCATCAAGACTTTTTAACTAATATTAATAATTATGAGTTTGTCTGAGTTGTTAATTGACCAATGTTTGAAGAAGAAAATGGGCAATGACAAGCATGTCATCATCCGTTTACTAGTCCAAAAAATTCCAATGATTTAAAGAATATTAAAAACAATGACTTATCACAATTAAAAGCTGATGCTTATGATTTAGTATTAAATGGTTTTGAGATTGCTGGTGGCAGTATCAGAATTCATGATTATGAATTGCAAAAACAAATATTTGTGTTATTAAAATTAACCAAAGAACAAATTGATAGTAAGTTTGGTTTTTTCTTATCAGCTTTTAATTATGGAACACCACCACATGGCGGAATTGCCTTTGGCATTGATCGATTGGTAATGATTTTAACTAATAGTCAATCAATTCGTGATACAATTGCCTTTCCTAAGAATAATCGCGGTATTTGTTTATTAATGAATAGTCCTAGTGTGATTGATAGTGAACAGTTAGTTGAGTTAAGATTAAGTTTGCAAAAATAATAATTTTACGGACTTCTCCTCACATGTACTTGTGGAGGAAACAATGAAATTTAATGAGTTCAATAATACTTTTCAAACTGAAAAACAATGTCTTGCATATATAGCAAGTTTGAAACAAAGCAAATGTATTAGGTGTTCTAGTTTTAATTTGAATACTTCTAATTTAAGAAAAATGAGATGTTTGAAATGTCATCAAACATTCAGTATTCTCACGGGCACTATATTTTCAAAGTCACAAACACCTTTAATATCTTGGTTTTATCTCATCTTTAGATGAATAAACACCAAACATGGAATTCCATCAACTGATGTTGCAAAAGAATTGGGAGTGACCTTGAAAACAGCTTGAAGAATGGGTCATAAATCCGAAGTGCCATTGCTAAACAAGAACCTCAATTCATTGTTGAGGGCATAGTGCAAATGGATGAAATGTATCTTTCACATATGGGTTTTAAAAAACAAGGAAGATCCTTGTTGCACAAAACCTTGATTGTTGGTATTTATGAAAAAACAACCAACAATCTGATTGTGAAAGTATTGAAAAACGCAAACAGTAAAAATCTTTTGCAGTTTGCAATAAACCACATTTCTTCAAAGTGTGATGTACATACTGATTCTTGAAAAGGATATCGCGATTTGAAATCGGTTTTCACTAAGCATGAAACAGTTAACCATCAAGATGGCTATGTTTCAAAAACTGGTGTAAATACCAACCAAATTGAGTCAGTATGAAAACATATACGAAAAACATTTAAAACACATATCAAAGTTGCAAAACATCATATTCATTTATATGCAAAAGAAGCTGCATATAAATTCAATAACATACCTAGTTTTGAAACTGTAATGCTATGTTTAATTTAAAAATGTGGGGAGAAGTCCGTAGATAGGCTTTTCTCAGCATTTATGTGATAAAATTTAAAAATAGTAAATAAAGGGAGAAAAGCCTAATTTTAATAGTTAAGTATGAGAATGTCAAATAAATAAGAAAAAACAATATCATTTTAATATGTAAAAAGCTATTTAGACTTACTCTGTTAAATAGCTTTATTAATTCTGTTATGTTTTTTGTAATCGGCAAATATTTGCTGGTATAATGGGTCAATTAAAACGGTATTTAAAACCAATTGTTCATAGATTTCATAATGATTATTTCTTTGAACATAATAGGTTTCATAAGCAAATAAATGCATAATCATGTTGCCAATAGTTGGATTAGTTTCTTCAGCATTTTTTCATAATACATCTTTTAATTCAACACCATATTTTTTTAAAAGCATATTCATTGAATATTTAATACGATGAGGTTTGTTAAATATTAATTTTTCAATCTTATTACTAATATTAAGGGCATCAGAGAAAATGTCATCTAAACTGTGAATAAAATTACGAAGATGAATTGGTTCGATATCATCAAAGAATGATTCGTTATCATTTAAAATTTTCTTAATTAATAACATTTTCACATGACTATCATTATGTTCAATATAAATTGGAGTTTTAATAACGTCAGTAAATGTTCTGACAATAGGAAGTAATTCTTGTTTAAATTTATAGCCAAGATGATAATGAACTACAAAGAATAAAAGTAAGAAGTTTTCTGAAATGGTATTTAAATTAACAAAGCTTAATGACGATTGATGTTTAATGAAACTTTTATTAAAAGTTTCATTAAATTGAGTAATTGTATTAATAACTTCTTGAGAAGAAGTTATTAAACAAATATTATTAAAATCAGCAAGTGTAGTTTTTTCGTTATAAATAATATTACCGTTATTAAATTCTCGTAATGCTTTTTTGTAGTAAGGAGTAGTAAAAGCTTCTGCTAATTCTTTTTGTAAATTACTTATTTTATTTTCATCTTGATGTATTACAGAATCTTGATAATTTAAAAATAAAATAATTCAATTGAGACACATCTTTTTTTGTTCAACAGTTAAATTTTTGTCAACGAAACATCGGAATAGAGCACCACCGGTTTCAATAATGCACTCATCAGCAGTTTTGTTAATTAACATTATTTTGGCACCTATCTTTCTAAATATCTAATTTTGGCTTTTTCATTGCATAGTCAATAGTATTTAATCTTATAAAATAAAAATTTAAAGTGTACTAAGGTTAAACAAATAAAATATATTTATTATTCTTACTATAATTATAAATGACTTTTTGCATTTATAGTATAAAATTGCTTTTTAAGTGATTTTTTTAAGAAGTAAAATTAAAAATTCATTATGTTAGTTGTTAAGAAATATTTTTTTTACAACAGATTAAATGATTTTTATTTTTTAAAGTAATTATAATGTTCATCTAGTAGATTAGATTATAGTTAATAACTATTTTATTTTGCTTACACTTTCTTTTGAATGATATAAGAAGCCAATTTTAAAGAAATAGTTGTGAGTAATAGTAACTTTTATAAACTTGTTTAATTATTTTTCTTAGTTTTTAAATACTAACTCTTAAGGTTAAAAGCTAGTTCAATATTTTGTTTAATTTTGGTTGAAAAGTAGCGATGTACTAGTTTTTTCATCACGTTTATATATAGAGTAAATTTAAGTTATTAATTAAATTTTTACTCTCAATTATTAATATAGTAAACATTTTATCTTGTATAACTATTTTTGTTATAAAATGTAAATATTTTGCGAACAAGATATGATAAAAATAAATCTTGTTACATTTATTCTAACACATAATATTTGAAAGTATGGTTTTTCGGAGTTATTATTAGATTAATATAAAGATATATGATATTTAGATTTTAATAATATTATTTTGCTTAATTTTAAAGGCTTTTCTCCCTTTATGTACTATTTTTAAATTTTATCACATAAATGCTGAGAAAAGCCTTATTTAATTATTATAAATAATTGAAATATAGAAATTAATGACCATGACCAAGCAGAAAGTTTATTAATTGGTTGATATTATATAAATAATGAGAATAAATAATGAATAAAATTCAATTAAATGACCCAAATAGATTTAGTAAGAAAATGTTAAAAATATATTACTGAACTTATGATTAAATATAAAGATAAACCTGATTCAATTATAGTTTTACATGAAATATTCTTAATGTTAAATGAACCATCTTTATCTAAAAAAATTAAGGAAGTGAAATAATGCAAAAACAAAAACAAGAAAAAGTATTATTAAAATGTATTGTTAAAGAATGTAATAAAAAAGTATTAATTAAATTACAATCTACAGATTTAGAAAATACTTCTATTCAATTTTTTAAAATGTGTAAAAAACATCAATTAGATTTTAATAATAAAGTAAAAGAAATAAAAGAATATTATGATAATAAAATAAAAAATAAGGAGTAAATAATGACTAAATGAGATTTTGCAAAATGATTAATGGAACAATGATTAGAAGCAAGAAAAAATAATGATAAAGAATATATGCAAGTAATAGAAGATAGTTTTAATGACTTTGATATAACTGATTAAATTATCTATATTTAGTATATAAAATATGATATAATTAATATAAAGATAAGTATTGCTCAATTCTACTTATCTTTTTTATTTTTTTAATTAAGGATTTGATGTACACAGTTTATCACAAACTAAGCATATTTTATATTTATTATTTTTTTCTTTTTTCTTATTGAGATGAATTAAATGATTTATATCTAAAAATAAAGGTTTAACTATTTTATTTTTCAAATCTAAAATAAAAAATAGTTTTCTTTTTTCATAATTATTTATTTTAATTTGAAAAATATTATAACAATCTATAATATTTTGTTGTAATCAATCTTTATCATTATTTTTTTGACTTAAAATGTGTGCAATTTTTTCTCTTTGAATAAATTGAATATCATGAAAATTATTTTCTTCTTTTACTTTATTATCAGTTAATAAATCATCTATAAATTTATTATTTATAGACATTTTAACTATTTTTTTTAAAAAATCAGAAATTATATTTTTATAATCTTTAGAATCGCTTATATATGTAAATTTACATTTTTCATTATTAATATATATGCAATCATAAATAAATAAACTAAAATCTATAAAATATCCCATGTTTTAACAAAGTCTTTCATTTTTTTAAATTCTAATTTATTATGTGATGGTATATCATCTTTTAAACCATTTCTTGCTTTTAAAAATGGTTCCGTATCATGAGACATATTTACCAATTCTTCTGTAGTAAATTTTATTATTTTTTTAATATTATTATCAATAAATTCTTTTTTTGAATCTTTATCAAGATTTTTAATTATTCAAATTTTTTCATTATCATAATATTCAGTAAAATTAAATCCATTTTCTCTTATATAATTAAAAATTTTTGGAATCACAGGACCATAAACTCATGCTTCAAATTCATCATTAAATAACTTTTTACCAGTTTCTTTTAAATATTTTAAATACAAAAAATATAATACTTTTTGTAATTTTACAGAAAACATTATTTTGTATTTTTCAATTAAATATTTAGTTATAGAAAATAATTCATCATTTAATTCTTCTGCTTTAAATTCCATGATTGTTCACCTATCTTTTTACCTTAATATTTACATATTAACATATTTAAAAAATGAATAATATATAATACAAAAATATAACATAAATAGTTACCATTGGGTAACTATTTTAATTAGATTGTGGGGTAATATTATTTTTCTTATTTTTTCTGATATTTTTTTTATCTTTTGCTTTTAAACATATAGGAAGAATTATATAAGCACCTATAAGTACAATACCAATAAAACTTAATAATGCTATTAAAATAATGATACTTCTATCCAAATTTACACTTCCTTTCAATAATATTCAAATTAAATATAACATATCTATAAAATAATTATCTAGAATTTAATATAACTTTTGAAATTGTTAAAGTTATACTTTTTGTACAAATAATTTTTTCTTTACTACTTTTATTAATACCACCAAAATATCCTTCTCCGTTGCCTTGTAGATATATAGGAAATAATTGTATTTGAAAATTTAAATTATTATCTATATTTTTAAAACCTAAATACATTGAACTATTATCTTGTGGAATTTCCAATTCTTCTACTCATCCTCGTGAGTCATGATATTGGTCTCTTTTTACTTTAATACTTACATCCAATAAATTATATAAATTATTTGTATTATTTACTTTTACTCCCACACTTGCTAAACCAGTATAAAGAAAATCATGTATTCTATCAATCATTTTATTATCATTTTTTTTAATTAATTCTTTATTATCAGAACAATAATTTAAGGCTTTTCTCCCTTTATGTACTATTTTAAATTTTATCACATAAATGCTGAGAAAAGCCTATCTACGGACTTCTCCCCACATTTTTAAATTAAACATAGCATTACAGTTTCAAAACTAGGTATGTTATTGAATTTATATGCAGCTTCTTTTGCATATAAATGAATATGATGTTTTGCAACTTTGATATGTGTTTTAAATGTTCTTCGTATATGTTTTCATACTGACTCAATTTGGTTGGTATTTACACCAGTTTTTGAAACATAGCCATCTTGATGGTTAACTGTTTCATGCTTAGTGAAAACCGATTTCAAATCGCGATATCCTTTTCAAGAATCAGTATGTACATCACACTTTGAAGAAATGTGGTTTATTGCAAACTGCAAAAGATTTTTACTGTTTGCGTTTTTCAATACTTTCACAATCAGATTGTTGGTTGTTTTTTCATAAATACCAACCATCAAGGTTTTGTTCAACAAGGATCTTCCTTGTTTTTTAAAACCCATATGTGAAAGATACATTTCATCCATTTGCACTATGCCCTCAACAATGAATTGAGGTTCTTGTTTAGCAATGGCACTTCGGATTTTATGACCCATTCTTCAAGCTGTTTTCAAGGTCACTCCCAATTCTTTTGCAACATCAGTTGATGGAATTCCATGTTTGGTGTTTATTCATCTAAAGATGAGATAAAACCAAGATATTAAAGGTGTTTGTGACTTTGAAAATATAGTACCCGTGAGAATACTGAATGTTTGATGACATTTCAAACATCTCATTTTATTAAATTAGAAGTATTCAAATTAAAACTAGAACACCTAATACATTTGCTTTGTTTCAAACTTGCTATATATGCAAGACATTGTTTTTCAGTTTGAAAAGTATTATTGAACTCATTCAATTTCATTGTTTCCTCCACAAGTACATGTGGGGAGAAGTCCGTAATTTAATTCTTTTAAATTAAAGGGTTTTGTTATAGTTTGTGTCTTATTTGAAAATGTTTGATTAATATCTAAAATAATATTACTTGGTTCAGTTCCATTACTTCACTCTTTTGTTTGATAATCTCAACTAATATATAAGTCAATTGACTTATAATATCTTTGCAAATCATTAAAAGTATTAATTAATAATGTTGGGTCTAATTTAGATTTAATATATAAGTTAATTTCTAATGGTTTGATTTTTGGAAAAACATAATTGTTTCAATTATAAGGTGTATAATCTAATTTACTTCCATTTATAGTAAATACACTTTCCAATGGTAAATCAGAACTATATGTAGGGTTTTCGGGAATAATAATTATTGATTTTGCTATGTTTTGTGGACTTGGTGGTAATATTTCTGCTGGATAACTAAATGTTGTTTCTTCAGTTTCTTTATATTCATCATGATTTAATTTATATAAAGTAGTTCAATTAAAAGCATTATTAGTTAAAGCACCTTTATTTTTATATCTAAATTGTGCAACTGAAAGTTCATTATAATCACCTTGATAAGTAAATGGATTATCACTATAAAATGTATGTCTTTCTTCACCTTGATGTAATGATTGTGTAACAATTGTATCAATAATATAAGCATAATTTGAACCATCACTAACACCATTACTTGTAGGGTTTCATTGACAATCAGTATCTAAGTTAGTTAATGGTGAAGCAATATCTAAAAACTCTGTATCTTCTGCTGAAATATAAACTTTATTATTTTTCTTTTGTGATAAATCAACTGTACTTATTTGTTCTTTTGTTTCGAATTTATGACCTGTTGTAGGGTCTCATGGATAAACACTAACTCTATCACTTAATTTCATAGTCATAGCAGTTGTACTAACATTTGCACATAATAATTTACCAATAGCAAAATCATTTTCATTAGCAAAAGCATTTAATGGAATTAAACCACCATTACCAATAATATTTTCTAAATTATTTGTAAAAAATGCAGACATAAAACCATTAAAATATAACATTTTTTTATATTGTTGATTATTTTGATTAATAATAAAACCAATTGTAATACCTAAACTTAAAACATTTAATAATTTACCAATTAATGGTATATCACTTAAAGCAAATGGTAATCATTGTACACTATCATAAGGCATTTGTATTAAACTACTAAATACTACTGAATTAAAATTTAATATTGCTGACATATATTTTTGACTTATTTTTGAATAATCTACAGTTGGTGAACCAATAATTAAATTAGTATCTGGGTCTTTATATTTAAAATTACTAGACATATCAACATTATAGCTACCAGTTAAATTATTAATATTTCATTCACTATCTCAAAAGAATTTAGCTTCTCCAATTGCAGTACCATTACTATTAGTTGCTTTTGTTTTATCAAATGCTAACATACCTTTAAAATCTTTTGTAACAAATAAATTTGCTTGTAAATTTAAACTAGTTGATAATCATTCTTTTCAATCTTTAAAATAAGATATCCAGTATGTTTAGCGTCCATTAAATTATAAAATGTAGTTTCTGGATGACTATTAGTAGTTATTTTATCATTTATACCAGCAATTAAACCACCAATATTTTTAACTGATGTACTTGAATGGTCATTATTACCGGCAATAAATAATCTTCTTGAAGCAAATACTTTTTGTTCAAATATTTCTTCATTTTCTTGTTGTATTGGTGCTTGACCTTGTATTATTGGTCTACCATAATAATAACAACTTGATAATAATTCTAAACCATAACTTTGTCTATGACTATATCTTACTCCAATATCACGCATTAAAGTACGATTAAACGTTACTTCTCCTTCTTGAATAGTAGGCATAACCACTACCAGGACTTGCATATTGTACATAATCAAGTGTATTTTGACCACTTGCTACTGCTCTATCATTAACTGAACTAAAAGTTAATACTTGCATACTAAATTCACCATTATAAGGACTATAATAATTAGTTACATTTGAAATATATAATAATTGTCTATCTTGATTTTTACCAGTATTACCACAAATATTTTCATTTTTATCATTAAATACACAAAAAAATTGTAAATAATCATCTACTGTAATTTGTTCTTCGAACATAACTAATGTATATTGTCTTGTGGTAGAAATTGTTTTAAATAAACTATTATTAGGTAAACCACCAAAATCTACACCACTAGTATCATCAATTAAATAAGCATTTCAATAATCACCAATTTTATATTGTTTAGTATAATATTGATTTTGACCTGTTGTTTTATGAGTAGTTGGGTCTGTAATACCTTTATTTTTTTGATATATATTAGTACTTTTTTTTCAAATACATACAACTGGAGTATTACCAGAAAGTATTAATTCATATTGACCAAAATCACTAATTTTACTATTTATAGGTTTATAACCAGTTTCAGTTAAAGGTATTGCTCCATTATTAATTATAAATGGAAATATTTTTCAATGACTTAAACGTTTAATTATTGCTTGTTGTCTCTTTAGATGTAGATGTGCGTGTTTCATTAATTGAATTCGTTGATGATTGCTCATTTTCATTATCTCCTAATTCTTTATTTAATTTTTTATTTTCTATAATAATATTTTCTAATTTATTTTCAGCCATAAGTTGGTCAATATTATCATATTCACCAATGGATTCAGTTACTGTCATTGTACCATTATTTAATCTTGAATTAATAATTTGGTCTTGTATAATTTGGTCATTTATTGCTATAGGTATAAATTTAAATGAATAAGGTCTTTCACCAATACCATTTCATAAATTTTCACTAATAAGTAATAAATCAAATATACGATAAAAATAAGCACTATAAAATGCTATTTTAATTTCTGTTGTTTCCATATCAAATTTATTATTAAACATACTTTGTGTTTTATTTGTATAAACATCATTACCATGTTCATCATAATCATATCCAGCACCATTAATATTGCTTTAGCAGTACCATTATAATCTAATCAATATTCACTAAATTTAGGGTCACCTTGAATAATTTGCATACCACCATTACCATTTTTATCATACCATGCACTACCAACATTAACAAACATATCTTTTTTAGGATTTTCTGCAATATTACCATTTTCTTGCATTTCTTTAATTACATCATTAGGTAATGAAGCAAATAAAGTAGTAACATTTAATTCTCTTTCTAATCTTTTTTGTCTAATAACACGATTTAAATCAGATATTAAATCTCATACTGCTGTACAATCTGGATAAGCATTTAAAGTAGTTGTATTACCATATAAATTAATAATTGGTAAATTAGTTATTTCAAAAATAGGAATATAATTAAATGGATTTTTAATTTCATAAGTTTTTAATGGTGTTATATTTGGTTTTAATTTTGTTCTTGTAGAACCTAAAATAATATCTTTATTATTATCTTTATATGTTTCATATTTAACTTTTCCATTTTGTATTGTTACTCATGTTAAAGTAGCACTATCTGCTTGTTCATTAATAAAATAACGGACTTCTCCCCACATGTACTTGTGGAGGGAACAATGAAATTGAATGAGTTCAATAATACTTTTCAAACTGAAAAACAATGTCTTGCATATATAGCAAGTTTGAAACAAAGCAAATGTATTAGGTGTTCTAGTTTTAATTTGAATACTTCTAATTTAAGAAAAATGAGATGTTTGAAATGTCATCAAACATTCAGTATTCTCACGGGCACTATATTTTCAAAGTCACAAACACCTTTAATATCTTGGTTTTATCTCATCTTTAGATTAATAAACACCAAACATGGAATTCCATCAACTGATGTTGCAAAAGAATTGGGAGTGACCTTGAAAACAGCTTGAAGAATGGGTCATAAAATCCGAAGTGCCATTGCTAAACAAGAACCTCAATTCATTGTTGAGGGCATAGTGCAAATGGATGAAATGTATCTTTCACATATGGGTTTAAAAAACAAGGAAGATCCTTGTTGCACAAAACCTTGATTGTTGGTATTTATGAAAAAACAACCAACAATCTGATTGTGAAAGTATTGAAAAACGCAAACAGTAAAAATCTTTTGCAGTTTGCAATAAACCACATTTCTTCAAAGTGTGATGTACATACTGATTCTTGAAAAGGATATCGCGATTTGAAATCGGTTTTCACTAAGCATGAAACAGTTAACCATCAAGATGGCTATGTTTCAAAAACTGGTGTAAATACCAACCAAATTGAGTCAGTATGAAAACATATACGAAGAACATTTAAAACACATATCAAAGTTGCAAAACATCATATTCATTTATATGCAAAAGAAGCTGCATATAAATTCAATAACATACCTAGTTTTGAAACTGTAATGCTATGTTTAATTTAAAAATGTGGGGAGAAGTCCGTAGATAGGCTTTTCTCAGCATTTATGTGATAAAATTTAAAAATAGTACATAAAGGGAGAAAAGCCTAAAATAAAATTCTGCTGCTGGTTCTTGTTCATTATATTTAGCAACTCTACCACAAAAACTATTAGGTAATATTTTAAGAGATTTACTATTATCTTCATTAATTATAATCATAATAAATACTTTACCCATTAGTGAATTTTGTAAACCAAATTTATAAAATTTTTCTAATCATTTATCTTTTAAATTCATATCATTAAGATAATCTAATATTTCTTTTTTACTTGAATTAAATAAAAAACCTTTACCTAATCATAATTTAGTTGATTTTTGAGCAATAATCATTGGTATATCAATATATCATTTTGATTTATCACAACTTAAATATTCCATTGTATTTATCATATTAATCACCACCAAAATTATTTTTATTAATTAATAATTTATTATTAATACCATTAATTAATCATTTCATTTCATGCATTAAAGCATACATATCACTATCTCAAGTATCATCATGTAAATCTAACATTTTTGGTTGATTATTATTAGTATCTATTTTTACTTTAGATAATCATTGCATTAAATTATATTGTCTTTTAGTTTCTGGACATCTTTCTCAATTAAAACTAATAATATTTTTAAGCATACAAATTGTTGTAAAATCAATTCTATCATTTAAATATAAAGTTGATTTATCTACTGCTATAAATTTTAATCATGTTATATTACGTTTTTTAACTCAACTTTTTAAAACATCAATAAATACTAATCCACCATTACCATAATCAACATAACAAGTAAAACCAAATAACATTTCTATATAACGTTTACTTTCATTTAAATAATAATTAATAATATCATTTGCTAAAGTATCAGTATCTTTATATTGCATTGTTACATTACTATGATAAAATTCACTTTCTTTATGTGCTCTTCTACCATTATCATTTTCACCAATAAATCATAAACTAGCACTTGTAGGATGACCACTTGGACTTGTTGCCATACCTATATCTAATCCACCTGATAATCTTTGTACTTGAAAATCTAATTTAGTACCAACTTTATCAAGATATCTTGCAAATATAGCACCAGTAAGAATACTTGTATCAAGATTGTGTTTTAATTGGATCTAATACTTTTAATTCTTCTAAATCATTAATCATATCTAATGTAAGATTATGAGCATTTACTTTTCAATTACTATAATGAAATAATTTAAAAATATTATTATCAAATATTGATTTAATTTGTTCATTTTTTTCTTTCATTATTTCTAAATTAAAAGATACAATTTTATTCATATATTCAATATAATATTGATAAATATTATCTGGATTACAACTTTTTATCGTACTTCTCCCCACATGTACTTGTGGAGGAAACAATGAAATTGAATGAGTTCAATAATACTTTTCAAACTGAAAAACAATGTCTTGCATATATAGCAAGTTTGAAACAAAGCAAATGTGGGGAGAAGTCCGTTAAAAAATTGACAATTGATACACAAACAATCGCTAATCCTTATAATAATGATTATAATTATATGAACTATTATGGACTTACAACTAGAATTGCTTCAAGTGAAATACATGATAACTTTCCTTTAACTTTACCTGAATCACAGAAGTTTATTAATAATTCTACAGATTTTAATAAAGATTGAAAACCGATTGTTACTGCTCGTGAAAATAATTTTGTTAGTCGTTTGAAGGAATGAGAAATTAAAAACAATGTACAAATTAGTGATAATAAAAACGTTTTCGTGTTTTGCGAGTATCAAACAAGAAATTGAAAAATTAATGGTTTGGAAATTAAACCATTAATTTTTCAATATTATATTACTAGTAACGACACAACTAGAGCAAGAAATACTAGTGAAAGTTTAAAAATTCTAGAAAACTTATTTGTTGGTCCTGACGCTTTATTTAAATATAACAAAAATTATATGATTGGTAAAAATTTTTATAATTTTAATATTGAACTTAACCCCGACATTTACGATAACTTTATGAAGAACGATGTAACAATTCAAAAAGTATATGAATACGTGACTCAACAAACAAAAGATTTTCTAACAAAAGATAGTTTTATTAAACCTACTGATAAAGTACAATGAACAGCAAATAATACTGATGATTGATTAAATACATCAATAAAAAAATGCACTAGTAAACGGTTCTTCTTCTCAAAATTTTCGCTTAATCATTAACGGCAATGCGTTTGCAATGTCTTTATATGCAAATGGTTATACTAATTTTACTATTAGTAGATCTAATACTGATGTTTGACCTACTACTTAAGGTGAATCATATTGTTAAATATATAAGGAAGTTTTAATTTAAAACTTCCTTATATATTTTTATTAAATTCGTTTAATAGCACTATTAGCAAAGTCTTCATTAGGATCAAACTTAGTTTCATTATTAACACTTCATAGTTTTTCTTGCTCTGACTTACTACATTTCATAGGAAATTGAACATCAAGAATAATATGCAAATCACCACGTCTCGTACTATTTGGATAAAAGAAACCTTTCCCTTTTAACGTAATCTTATCACCATATTGTAATCCTAAAGGTAATTTTTCTTTAATTAAACCTTCAAACGTTGGTATCATAATAATATTTCCTAAAATAACATCTAAGTATGATACTGGTAATTTTAGATACATATCACTACCTTGACGGTCTAAGAACGGATGACGTTTAATGTTAATACCAATAAACAAATCACCTTGCGCTCCACCATTATGTCCAATTTTACCTTTCCCTTTAATTCTAATTTGTTGACCATCAACAACACTACGGGGAATATCAAATTCTAGTTTTTGGTTTTCAATATAGTAACGGTGGCCTTTACATTTAATACATTTTTGACGAATGATTTGGCCAAGACCTTGACAACTGTTACATACACCTTGTTGACGAAACATTCCTAAAGGGGTTTGTTGGACATATTGGACAGTACCATGGCCTTTACATTTATCACAAGCAACAACATCATTAGGAGTTTTCGCACCTGTTTGTTTACAAGCATCACAAGCAACATCAATGTTAATACTAATCGTCATTTTTTTACCAAAGAAAACATCACGAAAATTAATTTCTACTTTTGTTAAGATATTATCGCCAGCAGTTTTACCATTGTAGCGTTGTTGTGTTCTTCTTCCTCCACCAAACAAATCACCAAATAAATCACCGAAAGCAGAACCAAAATCACCAAAATCACTAAATCCAGAAGTTCCACTACCTGGAGCATCATGACCAAATTGATCATAGGCAGTACGTTTTTGGGGGTCTGATAAAGTTTGGTATGCTTCGCTTATTTCTTTAAAACGTGCTTCGTTTCCACCACCTGGAGCATCAGGATGATGCTCTTTTGCAAGCGTACGAAACGCTTTTTTAATTTGCTCAGCTGAAGCACTACGAGCAACACCAAGCACTTCATAATAATCACGTTTAGTTTTACTTGCCATACTATTCTCCAATCATTAATTTATTTTTGTGTTGCTTCAACATCAATAGTGTCGTCTTTATTACCTTCATGAATTTCAGGATTTTCGCCTTGAGTTTCTTGTTGATTCATGAATTGTTGTGCTGCAGCAAATGCTTGTTTTAATTGTTCTAATTTTTCTTTTAGTTCGTCATATTTTTTATCATCTAATGATTTTTGTAAATCATCACGTAGTTTTTTCAATTCTGCTAATTGTGGGTTTTCTGCATCACCATCTTTTTGAGATTTAGTAGCTTCAACTGTCATTTTGTCAATATCATAAATGTAAGCTTGCGCTTGGTTAGTTAATTCAATTTCTTCTTTATGTTTTAAGTCAGCTTCGTGATTCTTTTCGGCATCTTTAACCATTTTTTCAATTTCATCTTTGCTTAATGTTCCACTATTTGAAATCGTAATTTTTTGTTCTTTATTAGATTTTAAATCTTTGGCACTAACTGAAACAATTCCATTAACATCAATTTCAAAAGTAACTTCAATTTGGGGAACACCTCTTGGCGCTGCATCAATACCACTTAATTGGAAACGACCTAATGAATGGTTATCTTTAGCTAATGGGCGTTCACCTTGTAGCACACTAATGTCAACAGCAGGTTGATTATCTTCGGCAGTTGAAAATACTTGTGATTTTTTAGTCGGAACAGTCGTATTGCGGGGAATTAATGGTGTCATTACTCCTCCTAAAGTTTCAATTCCTAATGATAAAGGTGTAACGTCTAATAATAACACATCAGTTACATCACCTGATAACACACCACCTTGGATGGCAGCCCCTAAGGCTACTACTTCATCAGGGTTAACAGTACGGTTTGGTTCTTTACCAATTTCTGCTTTAATAACATCTTGCACAGCAGGAATTCTTGTTGAACCACCAACTAAAATTACTTCATCAATATCAGCTTTTGTTAATCCAGCTTCTTTTAAAGCATCACGCACAGGAGCAATCGTTCTTTTAACTAGTGCAGCTGTTAATTCATTAAAAGTAGCACGTGTTAATTTTTCATCTAAGTGTAATGGACCTGAAGCATTCATAGAAATAAAAGGTAATGAAATATTAGTTTGCATCACACCTGATAAATCTTTTTTGGCTTTTTCAGCAGCATCTTTTAAACGTTGCATTGCCATTTTGTCTTTTGATAAATCCACACCTGATGATGCTTTGAAATTTTTTACTAAATGTTTTACGATTAAGTCATCAAAGTCATCACCACCAAGTTGTTTATCACCACTAGTTGATAATACTTCAAAAGTTCCATTATCTAAATCTAGAATCGAAACGTCAAATGTTCCACCACCTAAATCAAATACTAAGATTTTGTGTTCTTTATCTTGTTTATCTAAACCATAGGCAATCGCAGCAGCAGTTGGTTCATTAATAATACGAACAACTTCTAGTCCGGCAATCGTTCCAGCATTTTTTGTTGCTTCACGTTCTTCGTTGTTGAAATAAGCAGGAACAGTAATAACTGCTTTCCCAATTTTTTTACCTAATTTTGCTTCAGCAAAAACTTTAATTGCACGTAATACTTCAGCAGATACTTCTTCTGGTTTACGTGTTTTACCAGCAGCTTTAACTGTTTCTTTGGTTCCCATAATTCTTTTTACTGATGATACTGTGTTGTCAGGGTCAGTGATTGCTTGACGTTTAGCAACGTCTCCGACCATGATTTGTCCATCTTTATATGCGACAACTGATGGTGTAGTTCGTGCACCTTCGGCGTTTTCAATAACTTTTGGTTTAGCACCTTCCATCACTGCCACACATGAGTTAGTTGTTCCTAAGTCGATTCCTAGAATAATTTCTTTGTTAGTTTTAGTTGTTGCCATGTTTTATCTCTCCTTTAATTTTTCTTAGTTGCATCTTTAGTTTCAGTTTTAAACACTTTAACTTTAATTGTGCTAATAACACGGTTGTGTAGTTCATAACCTTTAGCAATTACTTCAATGATGGTATTATTTTTCGTATTTTTGAAATTGTTAGTACCATCATCTTTAATAATTTCGACAGCATCATGTTTATGAGAATTAAATTCTTCACCAACTTGTGCTGTAATTTCTTTTAATCCTTCGTGTTCTAATGAGCGAATTAGTTCGTCATAGATGAATTTGAATCCTACCAAGAAGTTTTCAACTTCTTTATTTTCGGTTTTAAAGTTTAGCGCTCGTTGGAAATTTAGTAATGCATGAACTAAATTTTTAATAATTTTTTGGTTAGCATATTTAGTATGATCTTGATTTTGAATTTCTAGTTCTTTAATAGTGTTTAGTTTGGTTGCTAACATTAATTGTTTTTCATTAGCTTTGATTTTGGTAATTTGGTCTTGTAAATCTTTAATCGTTGTTTCAAAATTGATTTTATCGTTTAATGAAACCTCGGCAGAATTTTCTTCTACCATGACTGGAGTTTCGGTTGCTTGTTGTTCAAGATTAGTTTTTTTATCTTTTGCTGACATTTTATCTTCCTTTTCTATTTAAAATTTTTCATTAACGTTTGATTAATCCAGTTAAGGATTTCTGCTAGTTTTTCATATTCTAAACGCTTAGGTCCGACAATGGCGATTTGTCCTTGTTCACCATCATGAACTTTAAAGGTTGTCATAATCATCGCCATGTCATTATTTTCATTCCCTAACTCTTCACCAATTTTAATTTGGACGGTAGTATTATTTAATTGGTCGAAATACATTCATGGTGATTGTGATTCAATAAAGCGAATGATGGTTTTAATTTTGTTAATATCATTAAATTCGGGATTTTCTAACATATATTGTACCCCGTGGGTTGTTGATAATGGACGGGAGAAATTAATTAAAGTGTTAATAAAACCTTGAATAATAAACTCTGATTTTTGAACTTGTTGTTCAAGAATCGGTTTTAATAAATTAACTTTTTCACTAATTTCATTGATTTTTGTTCCTATTAGTCTCGTATTAAAAATATCAATAGCAATTGTTAAATCAGTTAGTGGTGTTTCTTGAATATTAAACATCTTATTTTGGACATGACCATTACTAGTAATACAAATTGCAAGCGCATTATCATTGCTAATAGGTACTAGTTCAATCTTTTTTAACGTATCTTCATGGAGGTTAGGCCCAATGACAACACTAATTAAATTAGTCATTTCGCTGAGAATATTACTCGTTTTATTTAGCACTTCGGTAATTACTAAATTGCGGTTTTCAAATACTTCAGCAATTTTGCGTTTTAATTCTACTAAAGTATGGTCTTCACCACTATTCATTAAGTTATCCACATAGTAACGATAACCTTTCGTGGACGGAATACGACCACTAGAACTATGAGTTTTTTCTAGTAAACCTAATGTTTCTAATTCGACACATTCATTACGAACAGTTGCACTAGAATAATTAACATTATTGTTTTCTAATAGTGTTTTACTACCAACTGGGAGTGCTGTTTTAATATATTGTTCAACAATAATTTTTAAAATTTGGGATTGTCTTTTCGATAACACGTTTCACCACCTTATTTTAGCATTCACTAACAATGAATGCTAAGACTTATATAATTATAACTAAGAACACAATAATAGCAAGTATTAATTGAATTTTAATTTGGAGCTAAGGATAAATTCTTGGTTTTTATCAATGGTAATCAGAAAGCGTTTATGAGGAATTAGTTCCTCTTTAATAATTGCTTGTGCTAATATTGTTTCAATATGATGCTGGATATAGCGTTTAATCGGTCGTGCTCCAAATTCTTCATCATATGCATCTTTTAAGATTTTATCGATGATTTGTGGGTCATAAAATAATTGCAAATTTTTTTCTTGTTTTAACCGTAATAAGAGATTATCTAATTCTTTAGTAATAATTTCTTTGACTACTTGTTTGCTTAAAGGATTGAAAATAATGACTTCATCAATTCTATTAATAAATTCTGGGCGTAATGATTGTTTTAAAATCCGTAAAGCCTGCTCTTGACTATTATCTTTGCCACTAAGTAACTCTTGCGAACCAAGATTAGAAGTCATAATGATAATGGTATTTTTAAAGTCAATTAAGAATCCTTGACTATCAGTAATCCGACCTTCATCTAAAATTTGTAATAAGATGTTTAAAACATCAAGATGAGCTTTTTCCACTTCATCAAATAACACAATACTGTAAGGATTTCTTCTAACTTTTTCTGTTAATTGGCCACCATTTTCAAACCCAATGTAGCCTGGAGGTGAACCTAATAGTTTACTGACAGCATGTTTTTCCATAAACTCGGACATATCAATGCGAACCATATTTTTTTCACTATCAAATAGGGTATCAGCTAATGTTCTTGCCACTTCGGTTTTACCAACACCAGTTGTTCCTAAGAAAATAAATGAACCAATCGGACGGTTAGGGTCTTTAATGCCAGATCGGGCACGAATTAAGGCATCACTTACTAATTTCAAAGCATTACTTTGTCCTTTAACTCTCGTATTAAGAATGTAAGGCAAGTTTAATAATTTATCTTTTTCACTCTCTAATAATCGCGCAACAGGAATACCAGTTCACTTAGCAACGACCATGGCAATATCATCATTAGTTACATCTTCACGTAATAAAGGATTATCTTTTTTAATGGCATCATTATCTTTTAAATCCTTTTCCAGATTAGGAATAATGCTATATTGTAACTCACCAGCTTTGGCAAAATTACCTGCTAGTTGGTAAATTTCTAATTGTGATTTAGCATTTTCTAACTGATTTTTTAAACTTGTAATGTGGTCTAATGCTGCTTTTTCGGTACTTCATTTACTTTCTAATTGTGTTAGTGTTATTTTTTTTGTATCTAATTCTTTGTTAACTGCTTGTAATCGAGTTTGGGAATTATCATCTTTTTCTTTGGTTAAAGCAGCTTTTTCGATTTCTAGTTGTAAAACTTTTCTTCGCAATTCATCTAAAGCACTAGGTACAGAAGCAATTTCAGTTTTAATACTAGCACAAGCTTCGTCAATTAAGTCAATAGCTTTATCAGGAAGGTAGCGATTGTTAATGTATTTATTAGATAAGAAAACAGCTTCACGTAAAGCGCTATCATGAATTTTAACACCATGATAGGCTTCGTAACGTTCTTTTAAACCACGTAAGATTGCAATCGTATCTTCTGTTGATGGTTCTTTAATTATCACTTTGCGGAAGCGGCGTTCTAAAGCAGCATCTTTTTCAATGTATTGACGGTATTCATCTAAGGTAGTAGCACCAATACAACGTAATTCACCACGGGCTAACATTGGTTTTAATAAATTAGAGGCATCGATAGCACCTTGGGTACGTCCAGCACCAACAATTAAATGTAGTTCGTCAATGAAAAGAATGATTTGTCCATCAGAGTTTTTAACTTTGTTAATAACTGCTTTTAGTCGTTCTTCGAATTCACCTTGGAATTTAGCACCAGCAATTAAGGCACCCATATCTAGTTCATAAATGATTTTATCTTTTAAGTTACTAGGGACATCACCACGAACTATGCGTTGTGCAAGTCCTTCAATAATAGCAGTTTTACCAATTCCTGGTAAACCAATTAGCACTGGGTTGTTTTTCGTTTTACGAGAGAGGATTTCTTCTACTTTGCGAATGTCGTCATCGCGACCGATAATTGGATCCATTTTTCCGATTTTAGCTTGGGCAATAAGGTTACGAGCAAATTTATCTAAAATTTTGGGGTCGTTGTTATAATTAGGGATTTCATTTAGTTGCATGATATCACTCCTTAACTTATCACTACTGTTAGTTGATTGCTAATTAAATAATATGATAACAAAAAAAATTAGCAATTACAAGTAGTAACTGCTAATTTTTTGTTTTAATCATTTATAAATTAGAATAGTTTTAATAAGAGAAATATTCAATAAATTCTAAAAGTTTTTTACTTTACTTTAAAAATTTTATTTAATACTTGGTTCATTTAGAAGTGCTTGGAGTTTGAGTTTCTTCTTTTCTTTTTTCTTGCTCTTCATGTTCAGCTTTATTTGCAGCATCACGTATCTTTTTATATTTAATTCCTTGAGCAAGTTCTATATTAATTGCTGTCAACTCTTTTTGTAACTGTTTTTTTCATCGTCATTCATTATTAATGATGCCTCCTTGAAATTAAATTTTCATTTTTTTAAATGGTGATTTTTTTCTAAGATCTGACTGAATTTTATCATTTTCTGTTAGTTCTTGTTGTAATTTGCTTATATCTTTTAGTATCTCTCCTTGTTCAAATTTTTCTCATGCTTGGGAGTGTAACAAACTTCCGGAATTAATTATTCAATATTGTCTGATTATCATTTAGACGAGAAATAATTAAGAATTTTTATGTAATTGTAATTTAATAATACTCCTAATAATAAATAATTGCAATTAAAATGCATATTATAATTATTTTCAATAGTTTAGTATATGCAAGTCCATAACAAAAATGCTTACTAAACAGACATTTAATAAGTTTTTAAGATTTAATTTAAAAATAGATTATGGTTTTAAATTAATTTCTTGACATTTAAAGATAATCATTTTCTTATATGTTTCAATACTATACGTGCGATTACCAAGCATTGACTTTAAAATATGTCAAACATTACTTTCAGCAAAACAACCAATATTTTCTTTACAAGATTGATTAGTAATACCTTCTTTATTATTAAGAAAGTATTTTTTCTTTAGTTTTTTATGTTTTAAAGTTTTAAGATAATCAAGTAATTTATCATATTCACCATTTTCAATGTATTTGCGACAAGTATTATATTCTTGATAATACTTACATTTATTACCAGCAATAATGCCAAGATATAATACTTTAATTAAATGAAATTTATCTAAAATAAATTTAGCATTAAGATGTTCAGCAGTTTTTTTAATTCACCCAGCACTATCACCACAAACAATTACTTGTGCTTGGTCAAAATTTTCAAAAAATCGCTTCCCTTGTTCTAAAATAAAGTCAGCAGTTTTGCTAGCACCAAGCACAGTTTTATTTGGTCTAATGATAACGTTTGCTCTTTTATTAACTAATGTATGATTAATATTATCTGTATAAATACTACTAAGCGCATGGAATATTGCTTAATTTTACGCTTATATTCTCAAAATTTTCGATGACCATCATCAATACTAATATAAATAGGTTGGTTTGGTTCTAGTTTAATTTTACTAATATTTTGCATGACAACTACATATTTCTTAAATATGCGACAAATAGTCATACGATTAACATTTGCTAGTAACATTGTATGACAGATATCTTTGTATCTTTTTCCATCAGCAAAATAAGCAAAGGCATTTTGTTCAATATCTTCTCCAATTCTCTTATATTTAGGTAGTTCTAGTTTTTCATCAACAAGACAAATATATACTCATTGGTTTAGTTCTGTGTTATAATATTTGTAAATACGTCGTTTGTAAATTACTACACCATATATTGTGTTTCTTTTTCTTTTTTCAAAGTCAACAATAATATATTTGCTTTTATCTCTTGTTTTAAATAATTTTAGGTCTAGTTTTTCTCATCTTTTTTTAATATATTCTAAAGTTAACTGATTAATTTTTTGGTATTCTTCTCGATAATTTCAAGACATTATATGTCTCCGTTCTATTTAATGTTTGATACATTAATATTTTAACGGACTTCTCCCCACATGTACTTGTGGAGGAAACAATGTCTTGCATATATAGCAAGTTTGAAACAAAGCAAATGTATTAGGTGTTCTAGTTTTAATTTGAATACTTCTAATTTAAGAAAAATGAGATGTTTGAAATGTCATCAAACATTCAGTATTCTCACGGGCACTATATTTTCAAAGTCACAAACACCTTTAATATCTTGGTTTTATCTCATCTTTAGATGAATAAACACCAAACATGGAATTCCATCAACTGATGTTGCAAAAGAATTGGGAGTGACCTTGAAAACAGCTTGAAGAATGGGTCATAAAATCCGAAGTGCCATTGCTAAACAAGAACCTCAATTCATTGTTGAGGGCATAGTGCAAATGGATGAAATGTATCTTTCACATATGGGTTTTAAAAAACAAGGAAGATCCTTGTTGAACAAAACCTTGATTGTTGGTATTTATGAAAAAACAACCAACAATCTGATTGTGAAAGTATTGAAAAACGCAAACAGTAAAAATCTTTTGCAGTTTGCAATAAACCACATTTCTTCAAAGTGTGATGTACATACTGATTCTTGAAAAGGATATCGCGATTTGAAATCGGTTTTCACTAAGCATGAAACAGTTAACCATCAAGATGGCTATGTTTCAAAAACTGGTGTAAATACCAACCAAATTGAGTCAGTATGAAAACATATACGAAGAACATTTAAAACACATATCAAAGTTGCAAAACATCATATTCATTTATATGCAAAAGAAGCTGCATATAAATTCAATAACATACCTAGTTTTGAAACTGTAATGCTATGTTTAATTTAAAAATGTGGGGAGAAGTCCGTAGATAGGCTTTTCTCAGCATTTATGTGATAAAATTTAAAAATAGTACTAAAGGGAGAAAAGCCTATTTTAATTTATAGTAAAGGTTAGGTGATCAAATATGAAACTTATTAGTAGTTATGCACAATTAAATAAAAAATATGACCTTAATTTTAGTGATAATAATTATGGATTTAGTTGGGATGTTTTTAAAGAGTTTGTTGGTGAACAATGAGCAGAATTTTTCACTACTAATTGTTTTTATCGTTTTGTACCAACAGCACGTTTAACAAGAAAAACATGAAATTGCTTAGCATTTGATTTATTTGTGTGCTGTAATTTTAATGATAGTTCTGTTCAAGAAGTAAGACGTTATGAAAATACTCATAATGAAACAACTATTGGTTCTTTAATGGATGTTTGTCAATATTTAGAAGATAAGTATGATATTCACTTAGGACCTAATAATCCCCATGGTATTAAATGAAAAATTACTAAGGATGGTGGTTGTATTATCTTTCCTAATAATCAACAAATAGATTTTATTGGTTATGCTAATGGTAATAAGATTTTTGGAAAATCAGTTAGTGGTTCTAGTTATTTATGTTCTAGAACTGATGAAATTATTATGGCCGAAGAAAAAGAAACTTTAAGTGAAAAACAATTAACACAACGTTATGAGCGTTTAAAATTATCAATGTTTCGTAGTAATCGTATTAAAGTATCTAATGAACCAATTCAAGACTGAAGTTGAACATTTACTGATAGAAATATATTTAGTCCAACTTATGGTAAAAAAATTACTCGTTATTTTTATAAAAATCACTTTATTGCTTTTACTTGTAACCCCTATGATAAATACCACCCCTTTTATTTGCTCTACTGTACCCCCTATTTGCCGTTAAATAAGCAAGTGATAGATACCCTTAAAAAATTGGTAAGGTCTACTATGAAGATACTGAATACTCTGGTGGACTTGGATTATTTATTTTAAGATTTACTTTATTGCCATTTTGAAAAAAATTAGAACCAGTAACACAAAAATTAATTTGCGAATTAGAAAAGAAAAATCCTGATGAATTTAATACTGTTTATTATGGATTTGAATATTTAGATAGTGATGCAACTGTTTTTCCATTTCTAAAAGCAATAAAATATTGACAACCATATAATTTACAAGAATTCTATAATAAAGAAAAAGATACTTATAAATTTGATTTTTATAGTGTTGGTGTTGATTGAGCAACAGGTAGTAAAGACCATAGCGTACTTATGGTAACTGGATTTAAAGAATATAATAATAGTGGTTATTATGACCCTTATATTATTTGTGAATTAATAGTTACTCCCAATGATTTTATCAACGAAAATGAAAAGATTAATGCTTATGTTGATGAAATTTGCGGATTACTTGATAATTTTGAAAATTTTGACCAAGCAATTTATTATTATGACGATAAAGCAAAAACCGCTATCGATTGAATAAGTCAAAAATTAGCCGATGAACATAATATCTTAATTATGAGTCAAGTTGCTATTAAGCATGCTTCAAGTCTTAATCAAGAAGCAGGATTAACTGACCGTTGTGTATGAATGCGTAATGTTATGAGTTTTGGTAATTTTTATGCTAATCAAAATGATTTATTAAAAACAACGCAATGTTTAGAAGAATTACGCTATGACCAAATCAAAACTAACATTCCTGATAAAACTATGTATCAAGACCCTTATGATGTGTTATTTTATGCACTATATCCCTATAAAAATATAATTAGGGGTAAAAATAATGCTTCTACTAAAATAAGTGTTTTTTCTTATGCCATATAACCAACGAAAATAATACTAGTAATAGGATAGGTATCACAAAATTAACGCCTTGTATTTGGCGTTATTTGCACGTTTAAAGCATATTTGCAAAATTTATTAAAATTCAGTACAATTTAATAGTAAAATTAAGAAAAAAGGAGTAATTTATTATGCATGAACAAAATTTAGAATTACATTATGCTAAAAATATAGCAAAACAAAGAAAATGACAAAGAAATATATTTATTGGTATATCTGCATGTTTAACAATAGCACTTATTATTTCAATAACAGCATTAGGTCTTGCATGTAAAGATGGAAGACAAAAATTAAGTTTTTACTTAAAACCAGACCATACAGCAGTCTGGGGGGGCAATTATATGAGAACATCGTTATGAACATAATATAATTTCATTATATTTTGCAAATAAAAAAGGCGATAAAACAGATATAAGATGAGATGGTGCATATCCTAATGGATACTTTAATAATTAAATTTCAATATTAATATATGATAATGTTTCATCATTAGTATCAAATAATGCAATATTATCAATATTTATAGTTTTGCTTTCTGTTTCTAACAGAATATCATAATTACCATTACCAAAAATTCCTGAAATCTCTAATTTATGTAAATTAGAGATTTCTTTTTCAATACTGAATTTCACTTGATTAGCAAAAATATTATTTTGAATAAAATTAAATCAATCTCAATTTGAAAAGTATTGTTTTTCACTATTAAAACATTTTAATAATTCTAAAACATTATTAATAATTCCTTTAATCATATATTTTCCATATTCACCATTATTTAAACTCATATCTTGTGGTAATAATGAAGGTATATTATTGCTTTCTAATTCATTTGTTAAAGATAATCAATTGTATTGGTTATTACTTAGTTTAAATCATTCATTTTGACTAATATTTTTATTTTTAACTTTAATATTATTAGGGTCTGTAAAATCAAAATATTCAGATTTTAAAACAACATAAACATTATCAAAATTTCATCTATCATGATTTGAACTTCTTGTTGGTTTAGATTTTAATTCAAAATAATAAGGTAATAATAATTTATAATCATCATCTAAACCTTTATTAATTGATAAATAAGAAAGTATATAATTTGATAACATCATAACTACTTGTTTAAAAATTTTCACTTTTGGATTATTAATAAAATCAGGATTATCTAATTTTCATTGTTCAAAAAGATTAGTAATAACATCATGTGGTTTTTGATTTTCAAATTCATTTCTTAAATTAGTAATATCTGGCATTTGTTTAACATCTGGATTTGCATCATATTTAGGGTCATAACCTTTAAAGTTTGCTTGATAATTATAAGTATAACCTAACATATCCATTAATAATTTTCCTAGTGTTGTAATTGGTTTTACTTTATCATAAGTTAACACTACACTATCTACACTTGTTAATTTTCAAGTTCCACTTTTAACTTCACCAACATAACTATAATATTTTTTTTCGCTTAAATCGTATTGTTGTATGTTATCATTTCAATAACCTGATAAGTAACTACTATTATCATCTTTACTAATTAAAATATTATCAAAGTTTTTATTAATATCATATCCCGTTTCTTTAAAGTAACTAGTAGCTACTGCTTTAACTTCTTTTAATTCAATTTTTTTAACATGTTTAAATTCTTGTGATGGTTGATTAGGTAAAATTTCACCAATATCTAAATAATCTAAAATTGAATTTTGATTCATGAAATTTTTAGCAATATCTCATGATAAAACTTGGTCACTAAATCATTGTTGTAAAATATTAACTTTTGGTTGTGTTTGGATTGGTAAAGCATATAACGGAAATAATTGGTTATCATCAGCAATTAATAAATTTGGTGATACTTTTAATCCATTAATTTCACCATTTACTTTTATATTACCAAATAACATTGTTTTAGGAAATTTTAAGGTTATACTCTTAACCTTAGTATCTTTATCTAATGGTTTTTGTAATTTAATAATAATAGGATAACCATCTCTTGTTTTAAAATCTTTAATTTTTATTATAGTAATGCTTTTGGTACTTCTTGTTTTTGGATTTTGATAAGGTTGTGAATAACTATTAATAATATATAAGTTATCAATATTACTTTCAGTTAAAGTTTCATTTATACTAACAGCATATAACTTAAATTGATTTAATAAATCTATTTCTTGAAAGATTAAATTTTTAATATCAGTCATACTATATTCAATGGCATTATCATTAATATTAGTGCTTGCTCTTTGATTTAGTTGCATATTAAAGTCTGATGTTTCAACAGCATTAGTATTTAATACTTTCTCAATATCAATAAAACCAATCTTAATAGTATTAGGTGAGAATTTTAAAGTATTATTCTCATTATTTTTGAATAAACGTTCAATTTCATAAATATAGATTGTTCTTTTTTTAAATTTATCGTATATTCTATTAATATCAGGGTCACTAGTATTGCCCATAAGGTTTGAAAAATCATTTGGTATATTATCTATTAAATAATCATTTTCTGCTTGATTGAGTTTAGTTTGCTTTTGTGGAAACTTAGTTTGTGGTTTGTTGTTGTTGTCCATTGTAATTTTCTCCTACTAATTGATTATTTACTGGATTAAATAAATTTAATTTAACAGTTAAATTTTCAATTGCTTGTTCATCATTAATTTCAAATGTTTTACTATCTAATAAATCTTTATCAATACGTACTAATAATTGAATAAATTTAAGAGTATCAATATTAAATTGTCATAGTTTTTGTTCAATATAATTAACTGTTGAAATATTTACAGCTGTACTTTCAGGAACTGATTGTTGTGCTGATTTCTTTTGACTTGGTATATGCAAACCACAACGCTTAGATATTTCATTAATTAATCAATCATAAACATCGCTTAATGTTTTACCTTTAAAATTACCTTGAATAATAGTTACTAAACCATTAGGAGCATCATTAGGACTTTTATCAGTAAATAAATAGTTTTTAGCAATTAATTTTCTTATCGCATCATCAATTAATTGTTGATTATTACCATAAATATTATTAAAAACAAATTTAGGTGAGTTTAAAATGACATCTAAAATGATTTGTTCAAAGAAAATATCTAATGCTTTAATTTTATCCATTACTTTATTACAGTCAGGTTCTTCATTAGCACGATTACGCATAATTGCTATTGGTATATAATTAATGTTTAATACTTGTTCTTGTTCTAAATTAGGATTGTTATTAAATGTTTTATAATCTAATACAAATTGTTTTTTATTATCACTAATACTATAAATTGCACGATTAATAGTTACTTGTTCATTATTTAAAGTATAAATTTCAAATAATCTTACTGTTTGAGCATTTTTTTGATAATTCTCATAAAAAATAGTACATTGAATTAATTTACCAGTAATATCATAATTTCTTTGTTGTATATCTACTAATTGAAAATATAGATTATCGTTCGCAATATAAATTAAATATCCACTAATTCCTAATTTACTTAATTTAAAAATAGAATTTCAATTTTTACGATAATATTCTTGATTAATTAAATATTGTTTAATTTTATCGTTATTAATTTCTAATGGTGCATTATATAAATTAGCATTATTTTCTGCTACAAAATCAGTAAAATGAGTTTCATGATTAAAACTATTAAATCCAAAAAAATCTAATATAGAAGCATGTATTGTTTTTTCTTTACTTAAACTAAATAACTTTGTATTATCATTTTCAGTTAGTTTTTCTTTTCTTTTAAATATTTTCATAATAATTTACCTTTCTATAATACTTTATTAACTATTAATATAACTTTATAAATAATAAACAACATTAACCCAACAAATGAACAACTAATCAAAATACCTAATATACTTAAAATTATTTTTAATATTTTAAACATAATATTATTCCTGTAATTCTTCTAATTTTAAAATATTACCTTTATAAATACTAGTTGCAGTAACTATTCTAATTATATTATCCATAACTTCTAATCTTAATAATTCAATTTTTAAACCTGAATTTAGATTTCAATTTCTTACACAACTATCTAATATATATACACAATCATATTTATTTGATAATAATTTATTAAATTCTTTACTTATAGAATAAGCAATAGGTTGCGTATCTCCATCCCATATATAAGTAACTCTATATTTTTTCCCGGAAAAAAATTTATAATTAATTTGGTTTTTTGTTATCCTTGTTCCTACTTCTTTTCATTGTGGAACACTTGGGTTAGGAGGATTTGGTGTTGTATTATCTTTTAATTCAATATCTCAACAATTGTCTTCTATTTCATTAGTTTCTAAACTTTTTGAATTAATTTTAATTGGTTTATCTATATTAATTATACTTGGTGAAGTAATATCTAATGTATTACTAGTGATTTTATAAGTATTTTCTTTTATTTCTTCTTCTAATGAATATATTTTACCTTCATCATCATTAAATCTATCCATTGCAATAGCATTTGAAATAACTACTAAATCAACATAAGCTTCAGTAATTCTTTTTCCAGAAATACCTTTAAAAAAACTAGCTAATACAGCACCTTCACCTTGTCATAAAAATTGCATATATATAATTGGACTTTTTTCTACATTTTTTCAACAATAACCAACTCTATATAAAGTATTTACTTTAAAATCATAATTAATTTTAATGTTACTTTCTTTTGTACCAACATTTTTTCATTTAATAACATTTAAAGATTTTATTTTTTCATCAACATATTTTTTATTTGGAATATCATTATCATCTGTTACTGAAGGACCACTTTTATTTTTATAAATTAATGTTCTATTTCCAACATTTATAACATCATTAACTAATCTTGTTGTATTATCTTTATCATTTTTATTATTAAAAATTTTATCTTGTAAATTCTCTATTTTATCTTGTTTTTTATCTAATAATTTATTTGTTTCTTCTTTTTTATAATAATCAGTTAAATCAGTTTTACCACCAGTAGCACTAATTTTATTATCTTTAATAGTTATATTAGTACCAGCTGTTAATTTATCTTGTTTTAAAACTAAAACACCTTGTACATTAGTTACTTCAGTCTTAATTTGACTAATATGTAAATCTTGTGTATCATTAACATTTTTAACTTCATTAATAGCACTAACAATAGTTTTATTTTTTGTTTGTAAATTTTCGTCACTAATATTTTGTTTTTTATCTAATAGTTCATTAGTTTCTTGTTTATTATAATAATTATCATTATTATTAGTTTCTGCTATAAGTTCAGTAGGTTTTCCTATGCCTTGATATTTATATATTTTATCAATATTGGCGCCATAATTATTACTATTACTATTGAAATAAATTATGTTTGTCTTAAGATTTAGCAATAATGTTATAATAACATTATCTTTTAAGATTAATTTATCTAATATGACATCTGTTGGTGAGATATTTTGATTTTTAACGAATTGAAATTTTGAAGTTTTTTTAACAAGATATAAATCATCATAATTCTGAAATCCATAATCTCAAAAAACTATAAATCATTTGTTAATATCATCATTAGGAATTGGAATTTGCTCATCGATACGTTTCCATAAAGGACTTGTTTCGATATTAAATCAATTATTTTTAATATTTTCAATTTCTGTATTTGCTAACTTAATATTATTTTCATTACTAGTAATCCGTTTTTGTTGTTTAGCAGAAAAATCAGCAGTTGGAGCATGAGTAAAATCACCCTCTTGTGGATTATTTTGTAATGCTTCAGGTGGTAATGTACCAATTTCACTTGGTCAATTTAAAATCATTGTTTCAGTTTCAGGGTCATATTCAGTTGCTACATAACTTTTATTTACAAGTTTAGTAACTGCACCACGAAATACTTCATGTTCTTTTTCACTTACAACATCATCATATAATTTTATTTGTTTAGTTAATATAAAATCATGATTATCTTTATCACCACTAATTCTTTGTTCTTTTTCATTTTCAATTAATTCATCTATTTGATTTCTTGTATAAAATGCTTCTAAATCAATTTTATCAACATCAATTTCTTGTTCATCATAACTCATTAGTAACTCTTTTAATTGTGTTAATTGAGCTAGTATTTTCATTCTACTTGGTGCTAAATCTCAAACATTAATTGTTGGAATACTACTTGCACTAAACTGTGTACCATTATTAAATTGAATATTAGCATCAACATTAAATTCAATTGGAGCACGATTAAATAATCAATGTTCTATCATTACATAAACCATATCTCTTAATGTTTCTTGAATTAATTTATCTTTAAACTATCAAAAGGAAATTTATATAAAATAAAATTAAGATAAGCATTAATATCATTTTGTGCGCGAATAGCAAATGTAGTAAATCATTCATTAGCATTTGGTCATGTATTTACATATTGTTGTGGAGTGTCATTAATTGGTCCAGTTAATGGATATCACTTATTATAATTTCCTAGACTAATATCAGTTCAAAGTTCTTTTATCATATTATCATTCCTTAAAAAATGCTTTTTTATAATGTTTAGTACGTTTTTTAGTTTTTCTATGTGCGATATGTATAATTTCTTTTTGTAATTTCTTCTTACATTTTTCAACCACTTGACTATAAGCAAATTTTTCTAAATGATGTAATAACCCAGTACCAAACAAAGTATGAACGCTAAATTTTAAACTGACACTTTTGAAAGATTTATTAATATTTTCAACCGGATTATTAATAACGTTAATAACTTTATGATAAGTTCTTATTGTTCTTAATATTTCACGATGTAGCTTAAAAGCATCTCTTATAATTTGTTGAACAACTGGTGGCGCAAATGCTATTGTTTTCAATCATTTATTAGTATTAACTCCATAACCAATATATCAACCACTATTTCAGCGATATCAATGAAAAGGATGTACTTGTGTAACGAAAGTTTCTGCTTTAATAATAGTATCAATAACAACAAATGGCTTATATTTATGATTACGGTGATAAATAGTAATAGCACATTTATCTAGTGATAATGGTTGAATTTTACATCCCATAAATACTGGTGAATTTAAAGGTATTAATTGTGCATGTTTAATTGCTTTTTTCTCAGCACTAGTAAATAAATCACTTGCTTTTTCTTTTAATTTATTAATTTTTGCTATTGCTTTTTCTTCTAACTTTTCAAATCTTTCTTGTATTTTATAGATTTTCTCTCGTAATTTTTCAAAATATGGTGTATCTTTTCAAAATTTATTTAATCCTGTTCTTAAATAAAATCTAATGTCAAAATATTTAAAAGTTTTATTAGTTTTTAAAACAAATTTATGAATATTACTATTTTTAAAATTAAATTTTATTGCATTAGCACGTATTTGTTCTAAAGTTAAAATCAACGTTTTACCCTTATTTTGTATTTGTAAAGTATGAACTAAATTTAATCATTCATGTTGGTTCATATTTAATACTTCTTTAAATTCAGTATTATATTGTTTTAAAAAGTTATTTACTCTATCTATATCTTTGATTTTAAATTTTGGAGTTAATTGTGGACTTAACTTTATTAATGTATTTTGTAATAACAAGTAATCTTTTAACTCTTGTTCTTCTAATTTTTTAAAAGGCTTTTCTCCCTTTATGTACTATTTTTAAATTTTATCACATAAATGCTGAGAAAAGCCATATTTAATTGCTTGCTCTTTGAGTTCTGTTGCCTTATCGATTATTACCTTAGTAGCAAATTGAGAAATTATATTAGTATCATCACTTGCCAATTTGTTTGCTAAATCATTTGCAATTTCATATTGCATTGTATCTAATAAATTTTGACGATTTTCTCCTAGTAAATCAACAGCAGAAATTGTTTCACCTGCAACATATAATTTTTCAATAAATTTTTGAATTTTATCAGTTTCTGCATAACTAACATCAAGTCTTGTACTTTTATCAATTCATGGAAGTACTTTAATTTTTGGGTCTTTTGGTAATTTAATAATAAACTCAATTGTAGTAGAATTAATCATTTCGATTGGAAAAAAACTTGCTCATGGACTATTTGATTGTTTAAAAAATTCAATGAATTCAGGAGCTTCTACTAATTTTTCTGTATTATTTAAGTTTGTTTGAATATTTACTGCCATTTTAACTTTCCTTTTCTATAAATAATTTTTCTTTTTATAATCCAATAATGGATTAATTTTTGTTGGTATTTGATTATTAATAATTGTTTGTTGATTACCGCCAGTATTCATTGGTGTTCTTAATACTGGCTGTTCTTTAATGAATTGTTTTATAGTATTTTCTATTTCTTCACTTTTAGTATCTTTTGTTTTAAACTTTAAATAATCATGAAATTCTTTTTTAATTTTATATTTATTAAAAATATTAATCATTTGTTGTTCTTTAAGTTCTTGATTAATTTTATTTAACTTATTTTCTGCTTCATTAATTTTTTGATTAATTTCATTATCAGGTTGATTTTGTTCAGTATTATTTTCAGTTAAAAATTCATTTTTTACATTAGTTTCATTTTCAATCATGTTTAATCCTCCTTAATTAAAATTTAACATTTTGCTTTCATCTAAATTAAATGGAATTGCTAAAATTTGATAATGAATAATTTCACGATTAGGATAGCCGATTTTAGTAACTACTTCTTTAAAACCTAAATGAAATAATGTTGCTAATTCTAATGTTTCAAATGATTTATATTTCATATCATCACTTTGGTTAGTTTTATACATTAACAAATAAATTTGTTTCATGTTAGTTGTCATGCCAATTTCATTATTTTCCATAGTTATTTCACTTCCTTGTTTTGTCCTTTTTGCATAATTTTTTCTAGTTTTATTTGTTGTTTATTTAACTTATTTTCATGTTTTTTCATTTTATTATAAGAACGTACATGTTTTGGAGTTGTAATATATTTTTTTAAAATTACAATAATTTCTCTACAAATTAATGTTCCTACAGATGTTCCTATGATAATTAGTTCATGGATAAATTCTTTCATTTTATGTTTTCCTTTCTGTTATAAACGCATGTGATTATAATCTCAATTTAATGAATGATTATCAGCATTGTTTAATGGTACTTCACTCATATTATCACTACCATATTGACTAGTTGTTTCACTATTAATGGTAAATCTATTATCAATATCATTATTAATTAATCTTGCTGTTTCATTAGTAAATGATGTTTCTTGCATTTCTCTATCATGATTTGTTTCTATCGGTAATAAACTATGTGTAATTTCACTTGCACCAGCAATAATAGTAGGAATAGCACTTGCATTATCAAAACCATTATTAATACCAATAGCAACACCAATTGATATTAAACATCCACCATTTGCCATATTTGCTACTTTACGAATAGTTTCAAATTTATTAGGTATTAACTCTGTAATTCTTGCTATAAGATTTGAAATACCATAAGCATTTAATGAAATATAAGTATCTCAATCCATTAAATTATTAAGATTATTATTTTCATTCACCATTAATGGTCATGGTGGTGTTTCTGTGGTAGTAGTTGGAATTGGAGTTGGATTAATATTATTTTCTATTCATTTAGTATAATTTGCTAACCCAGTTGTTCCTAAACCTAATAATATTTTTTTAGAACTATTAATTAGTTTAGTTTTAGAAGAAGGTCTTTGATTTAAATTTCATATATCTAAACCTAATTTTTTACCAAATAATAAACTATTAATTGAACCTAATATTGGATTACCTATTAATTGTCCATAATAAGCACTAGTTCCAATCATTGCTGAAATTGGACTTATACCTGTTCTAATTAATTTAGTTAAAGTATAATTATTTGTTTCCATATTTATTCTCCTTTTATAAATTTAAATTTCATATTTCTCATTATTTACTCCTTATTTTCTCTTCTTTTATTTTTTTCAATTTTTAACTATACATTTTAATTTAGTTTTCATTTTCTTTTTTCCTTTAGTCTAATTTTTCTCAATTTTTAGAGTTTCTACATTCACAATGTATATAGTCATTTTCACATTCATTACATCAATATACTGTCATTTTATTTCACTTCCTTATTCAAATAATATCAACCAATTAATAAACTTTCTGCTTGGTCATGGTCATTAATTTCAATATTTCAATTATTTTGTTTAATTAATCAATTTGCTATTTCTAATGATAATTCTTTATCTCAAGCACGTGGACCAATTCCTATTCAATCAAACTTAATAATATCTTCATTAATACTTTTACTTCATCAACTTTTTCATTCACTTGGACTTATTAACATATCTTTTGTTAATAATTTATTAAATTGTCCAGCTATAAATCCCCTTAAATGATCTAATGTTTCTTTACCACGACCCATTTTTGGATTAAATATACCACGTTCAATTACTAAATATAAACTATAATCTGTTTTATCATCAATTAAACCTAAATTATTAGTTTGACATTGTAGAAAAACTATATTAATAAAATCAGTAAAATAATGATAATCTTTTTTAGAAAAATTAAGACTAGTTATTAATATTGGTTTTTTATTTTCTCATAATGTAAACCCAGTATTTTTCATACTTGGATTAATTGAAAGTAAATAATTAGTCATATTTTTAACCTCCCATTCCTATTTTTCTGTATTATTTAAGTTTGTTTTTTAATTCAAACTTTGACTCATCCTTGATAGACTTCATTATCACCAACTATTAAAGCAACATTATCTTCGGGGTCAGAAATAACTATATGTTTTGATTTAACATTAGGATATTTCATCAGGATAATTGCTCTAATATCATTATGTGTATGAAGTGCCTGCGGAGATGGTGATAATATTTCAATCTCATCTTTATTTCCAAATAAAGTAGGTAGTATAATCATATTTATTCCTTTCATTTTTTAAATCATTTAACATTAATGGAACAAAATGCACGATTTTTTGGAATATTTAAAGTATTAAAGATTTGTCCAGTTACCATAATTTCATCATTTTTGTTTAATAAAATACATCGTTTATAAAATTTGGGATTATTAAAAATTAAGGTAACATAGTTTAATCCATTTCATTGAGCACGAACAGTATAATATAATTCTTTATTAACTTTCTCATGATATTTTGCTTCTATACTGTTACTAAGTTTTACTGTTAATTTAATGTAATTCACTTTATCTTTCATTTTTTTAGTTCCTTAAATAATATTGAATGTGCTTATAAGCATCTTGTTCATGTTTTGTAAATTTTATATTTCCATTATAATTTTCTATTTTATTTTTGTTTTTTGGTTCACTTTCTTGATAATCTCAATTCATTACATCTTGAATTAATACCATTAAAGCACCAATAATTTTCGGTGTTGCTAGGGGATTAGTTAATAATTGTTTTGAATTTAAAAAGAAATTTTCTACAATAACTAAGATTTTTTTATTTTCAAAATGTTGTTTAATTATTAAAAAGTATTCTTTAAATAGATTTTTACTTTCTAGAACAGTTTTTGTTTTAAATGTTTCATTAAAAATAATATTATTAGTTTCGCTTGAATATATAACAATTCCATTATTACCAATTCCTGCGGGGTCAATTCCGATAATTAAGTCATATTGCATTAATCAAATTAACCTCTAAGAATTGTTTTAATAATTTCTAAATAACAATTACCTCAACAGTATTTACATTCTTCAATAAATTCTTTATGTCCACAAACTAAATTATCTTTTTGTAAAATATCAATATGTTTAATTAATCCTATTTTATATTCAATAATTTTATTTTCCATTATTTATTATCATTTCATTAAAATTCAATTCTATAACACTAATATTATTAATTTTTGCTAGGAAAATTGGCCGAGAAAATTTTTTTAAATTTACCACCAACACCTACCAAACAACCGCTCACTGGGGGTGGCGGTATTGGTGTTGGTGAAATTAAGAACTAATACAGTACGTCCCCCAACGTCCCCCAAAACGGGTCTATATACACTAGTTGCCAATCCGCTCCCACCCCAAGGATTACCATTATTCATGGTTAGTATATTTTATTAGGTATCACTCCACTTTTTATTTTTACATGCAAGTCCACATGCTAGCCACTATTTTGAACAACTGTGTTATGGTTCACTATTTTATGTCCCTAGCACGTGTTGATAATAGTACTAAAGACGGTTATAAAATTTGCAAATCTTACAATTACAAAAAAAGACGATACTTATTTCTCGTCTTTTTTTGTAATTGTATTTTAATAAAAAAGGAATTGAGTCTTTTAAAGATAAATTATTGATAATAGAATAATGACTACGGAAGTTTGTTACGCCCCCGATAAATTTTATAATTCATCATAAGTATTTCTTATATTTTTTTTCTTCTACGCTTTCTTGTTCTAAAATCGTTGGTTTTAATTTTTCTTGTTCTGTATTAATGTTTTCTATAAAATCTGATAATGGAGTTTTAATAAGAGTTACATTATTAGTTTCTTCTGTTTTAATTCATTGTTCTTTATTTTCAACCATTTGTAAAAATTCATCGTAACTCAAACGGCTAATTTGCTGTACTACATTATCTTTTTCTACACCAGTACTAGTAATAACTGTTTTATATTGAGAATATCTTATATCTTCTAAATCATTTATTTACGAGAATACTTTAATATTAAAGAATCGTTAAAATTAGGAAAAACTTCACCATTATGTAAATTTTCTTCTTGTTTTATTAATTTTTCAATAAATTCTTCTGAATTAATTTTTATTTCTTCTTCTGATATAGTGTTGGTTTCAGACAAGTTCATTTTTTACCTCCTTGAAATTATATATTAACAAATATTAAAAATTTTATAATATATAACTATTGAGGGACAATCCTCTCTTATTAGAAACATATTTTATTGTTTTTAGTTCATTATTTGCCATTTTTCAAATTTATATTTAGGATGTTCAGTATGTTATATTTAGGCTTGATTAACAACTTTACTAGTAGTTTGAGGACTACTAATATTAGCTTCTTCAATATTAGATTTATCCCTTATTAAATCAATATCAAAACTTTCTTTTATACTACTGTTTAAATCTGATTCTGTTAGTTTTAATTGATTATCTAAAAGATTAATACCCTTACTAGTTTTTAGACATTCTTTAATGCGTACTTTTTCAGATTCAAAATTAGGATGTTCAGTGATGTTTTCCATATTTCATTCTTTAAATATTTCTACTCGGAAAATCTTTTTAACTACTCATTTTAAAAATGACTTAAATATTCCATTTTTTGATTGATATTGATGCAAGAATAGTTTTTTTACAATTAAATCACTATTTTGTAAAATTGTTGTTTGAGGGCTTGAAATAGTATGTTTTTTTAACTGTACATTCTCTTTTGTTAATTTATTATACTCTTCTTTTAGATTACCAAGTTCTGTTGTTAAGTATTTATTAAACTCTTCTAATTCAACAATCTTAGGTTTAATATTTTCATTATTTTCTACAATTTCTGATTCTAAACTAGAAAATTTATGTTTAACTTCTTCTAGTTCTTGTTGTGTATTTTCTAATTTAATTTTAAGTGATTTATTTTCTTGTATTACTTCACTAAACTCATTGCTTATTTCATCATTATCCTTAGTAATTTCTTCTTTTTCTGTTGTTAAACTTTTTATTGTGTTTTGTAATTCCTTATTCTCTCTAGTAACCTCTTTTAATTGTGATGTAATACTTTCAATTTCTTGAGTTTTAGTATCTAATTGTTCTTGTAATTCTTTATTTCCATTTTCAATTTCTTTCTGTTGTTTTATAGAAATATTTATTTTATTTTGTAAATCTTTATTTTTATCAGTTAATTCCTTAAAATAACTATCATAGTAAATTGCTGAGTCTCCACTTTCTTTAATAACACTTTTTAAATCTTTATTCTGTTTTTCCAACTGTTCCTTTTCATCTGAAACTACTTTTAAATTACTTTTAAATTCTTCAACTTCATCAATTAATCTTTTCATTTCGGTTTCTACTTCATCAAAGATGTTTCTATCTAAAATTAAGTTTACATTATTAGTTAACTCAGTCACTTGAGTTTTACTTTCTAATAACTCAGTTTCTAAACTTTTGATTTGTTCTTGTAATTTTTCAGTTTCTTTCTTTCCTAAATTAATATCACTATTTGTGCTTAGAATACTAACATCTAAATCTTGACCATGAGCCATTATTAGTCATTTCCTTTCAAAAAAAGTCTTACAACAAATACTAGTACTTGCCAAAGACTTTTGAATCATTTATTTTATTTTTTTACACATTATAATTTCTAAATTTTTACAATATGTATTAGATACAAATATACCACATTTTTAAAAAAATGTTATAATAATTAATGAATAATTAAAAATTATTTTTAATTACAAGGACATTAGTACTATGAAACAAAAACTATCTCTATTGCTAACTACTAGCAATCTTTTAGGTGCTTCATTTTAACTACTAATACTAAAATTAACGGCTTCCACATAACCGTTAAAACTTCAAATATTAATTTAGTAAATAGTATTAACCATTGAAACAATGATTCAAACTATTTAAATGAAAATATTGTGTCTAATCCCTTAAATATAAACTTTGATAGTTACGACCAAATTATTAATAATGATTGAAATCTTGCAACTAATGATAATAATATAATTAATAAACAAGGTTATTTACAAACCCAACAACGTATTACCAATAATATTAGTAATTTTAAAAATGGTGCTGGTTTTACAAATACTAACCTTACTACGTTTGGTCATACTTTCAATAGTAAAAATCAAAGTATTATTATTCCTTATCATGAAACTATCAATGAAAGTATTAATCAAGGATTATTTGAAGTTATTAATGAAAAAAGTAAACTTAATACATTAATGGAAGTACCATATATTTTAACTCCAAGTACTACTTTTCAAAATAATGATATTAGTATGCGCGCTAAGATATTTCCAATTGGTCCTGTAAATAATGGTGAAGATACTATTAGTAACCAATTATTTGTTTTTTATGTCCATGCTCCTTTTCTTAAAAATAATAAAGGGCTAAATATTACCGTTGCTGGTCAACCTAGTATTGCTATTAAAACTAATGCTAGTAATACTTTTAGTTACGCGATTTTAAATCAACAATACAATGCCAACAATACACCAACTAACTATGATATTAAATGAAAAGATAATGATAATATTACTATCTTACAAGAAGAAAAAGTTAAAGTTATAAGTAGCACCCCAACTGTTAATATTGGTAATAACAATGAATATATTAATAATTCTTCATTAATTCATCAATATTTTGTTAAAAATAATAGTAGTGATATTACTGTTAAAGCCCTTAGTCAAATTAAAAACCAAGTTTCAATTTCCTTTAATGAAAATGAACATTGAACATATCAAGCAGTAAATGATGATTTAACACCAGTAGCAGCAACTAATACTCTTAACAATAATAGTACTTTAAAACCACGTGATGACGCCTACCATACTATTTATTTACTACAACGTACTACTAGTGATAATAAAATTGATCCTGAATCACAACAGTATTTAAATGTTTATACAATTAACCCACTATTATTAACAATCAATGGTTACTCTGACTTTGCTACTAGTAATTTAGGTCACGCATTTGCCCAATATTTACGATAAGCAACTAATGTTGATGAAACAATTAATAAGTTAAATGCTGGGCAACTACGCTACTGATTATTATTTTATGCTCATGATTTAACTAATCATCTTTATGTTAATATTAATAATCATGATGATAAAATTTTACAAAAATGTAAAAAACAAGTATTACAAACTGAGAATAACCCTTGGTTTTAAAACAGCAACCTTTAACTTTAATAACAATTATTAATAATTGAAATGTTATCATTATTGGTGGAATAATCTTATTAGTGATTATGACTGTTCCAGTCATTGTGTTAATTATTAGAAGAAATAAAATTAAATAAAATTTCGGACTTCTCCTCACATGTACTTGTGGAGGAAACAATGAAATTTAATGAGTTCAATAATACTTTTCAAACTGAAAAACAATGTCTTGCATATATAGCAAGTTTGAAACAAAGCAAATGTATTAGGTGTTCTAGTTTTAATTTGAATACTTCTAATTTAAGAAAAATGATATGTTTGAAATGTCATCAAACATTCAGTATTCTCACGGGCACTATATTTTCAAAGTCACAAACACCTTTAATATCTTGGTTTTATCTCATCTTTAGATGAATAAACACCAAACATGGAATTCCATCAACTGATGTTGCAAAAGAATTGGGAGTGACCTTGAAAACAGCTTGAAGAATGGGTCATAAATCCGAAGTGCCATTGCTCAACAAGAACCTCAATTCATTGTTGAGGGCATAGTGCAAATGGATGAAATGTATCTTTCACATATGGGTTTAAAAAACAAGGAAGATCCTTGTTGAACAAAACCTTGATTGTTGGTATTTATGAAAAAACAACCAACAATCTGATTGTGAAAGTATTGAAAAACGCAAACAGTAAAAATCTTTTGCAGTTTGCAATAAACCACATTTCTTCAAAGTGTGATGTACATACTGATTCTTGAAAAGGATATCGCGATTTGAAATCGGTTTTCACTAAGCATGAAACAGTTAACCATCAAGATGGCTATGTTTCAAAAACTGGTGTAAATACCAACCAAATTGAGTCAGTATGAAAACATATACGAAGAACATTTAAAACACATATCAAAGTTGCAAAACATCATATTCATTTATATGCAAAAGAAGCTGCATATAAATTCAATAACATACCTAGTTTTGAAACTGTAATGCTATGTTTAATTTAAAAATGTGGGGAGAAGTCCGTAGATAGGCTTTTCTCAGCATTTATGTGATAAAATTTAAAAATAGTACATAAAGGGAGAAAAGCCATTTTTAATTAATGCTTAACTCTTAGAAATTCAGTCTAAAGTTTCATTTATGACAAATTTTCTTTTTTCTTTTCTAGTTCTTACTGTTTCTTCCTTACCTTTTCATTTTCTTCTTTTTGACAACTTTGTGCTAAGTTTTCAGTATTATTCTTATTTCCATTGTTATAATAACTAGAAGATTGTGTATGTTCAAATGCTGTTCTACAAAATTAAAGTAAAATATAATAAGTTTTTAGTGATTGGATTAAACAATTATTTTAGTATTTAATAAATATTTGCTACAATTAATAAGCATTTCATTATTTATCAAGGAGAAATCGATGAAAACCAAAAAACGGATTATTGTTGGCATGAGCGGTGGCGTTGATTCATCAGTTACAGCCGCATTATTATTAGAACAAGGCCATGACGTAGTTGGTCTTTTCATGCGTAATTGAGATTCACTGTTAAATAATGATTTAGAAGGCAATAATAACCAAGATATTTGTCCACAAGAACAAGATTACTTAGATGCTTTAGCAGTTTGTAAAAAACTAAATATTCCTTTAGAACGAATTGATTTCATTAAAGAATACTGAGATGATGTCTTTACTTATTTTTTAGATGAATTTAAAAAGAGTCGAACACCTAATCCTGATATTTTATGTAATAAGTATATTAAATTCAATGCCTTTTTAAAGTATGCTCGTAACCAATTGCAAGCTGATTACATTGCGATGGGTCATTATGCCCTTATTATTTATCATAAAGAAACTAAACAATACCAACTATTAAAAGGAACTGATGATAGTAAAGACCAAAGTTATTTTTTATGCCAACTAAATCAAGACCAACTACAATATAGTATGTTTCCCTTAGGTAATAAAAGTAAAGTTGAAGTACGAAAATTAGCACTTACTTATGACTTACCAACTGCTAAGAAAAAAGATTCAACAGGAATTTGTTTTATTGGTAATCGTAATTTCCAAACCTTTCTTGCTAATTATTTACCTGCGAAAACAGGAGATATTGTTGATATTAACACTAAAAAAACCATTGGTAGTCACCATGGTGTTTACTATTATACTATTGGTCAACGACGAGGTATTAACTTGTCAGGCATGAAAATGCCATATTTTGTAGTAGCAAAAGATGTTGCTAATAATATTCTTTATGTAGCAAATGATAATGAAACTAAGTGATTAATGGCTAATAGTTGTACTGTTAGTGACATTAATTGAATTAGTAAAAATAAGATTAGTAAAAACATAAACTGTTTTGCTAAATTTCGTTATCGTCAACCTGATGTTGCTGTAACTATTAATGTTGTTAATGATAATGAATTTAAAGTTACCTTCTCACAACCAATGCGTGCCGTAACTCCTGGTCAATCAGCTGTCTTTTATGACGGTGATATTTGTCTTGGTGGTGGTGTTATTAATGAAGTGTTTCGTTAGTAACATTTTTTATTTAATTTAATATTCGTGGTTTAGTGATATCCAAAGTTTTGCCAATACTGCTACTACTATTGATAGTACTATCTGTTAGGTTATTAATAAGAGGTTTTAAACGTTTATCAAATAAAGTAATTAATATTGCGCTAATATTATTAAAGAATCTCTTTAGAAATGCTAGTTGTTCTGGTGTTAATTCTAAGCTTTGATTGGACAATAGATTAACAATTTTGATAATATTTAAGTCATTTTCAAAATACATGGTAAAGTCTTCGCATTGAAAGCTTTTCATAAGTATAAAGAAAAAGTCGGTGGCGTTAGTTTCTAGTTGGTCTAAGGGTATGGTTTTAAAGATTCTGGGTTGCAGAGCATCACCAGAGTTTGTTATTTTGTATAATGCTTTTAAATCATTATCAATTTTATAGTTTTCAACTTTACAATCTTTTAGTTTGTTAGGTTTTTGATAATTATTATTTATATAATCATTTGGTTGTTTTGGTTTCATGTTATAGTACCACCTTTTAAGAATAGGATTAAAATTCATTATGTTAATTTACTAACTAATTTTACAATTATTTTAGAAAAAAAGAAAGAAAATTATTTTTATTCAAAGTTAGGATGTTTTTGGTATTAAGAAAATAGAAAATGATACAGTTTAACTGTATCATTTAGTAGTTATTATATTTTAATAAGCGGACTTCTCCCCACATGTACTTGTGGAGGAAACAATGAAATTGAATGAGTTCAATAATACTTTTCAAACTGAAAAACAATGTCTTGCATATATAGCAAGTTTGAAACAAAGCAAATGTATTAGGTGTTCTAGTTTTAATTTGAATACTTCTAATTTAAGAAAAATGGGATGTTTGAAATGTCATCAAACATTCGGTATTCTCACGGGCACTATATTTTCAAAGTCACAAACACCTTTAATATCTTGGTTTTATCTCATCTTTAGATGAATAAACACCAAACATGGAATTCCATCAACTGATGTTGCAAAAGAATTGGGAGTGACCTTGAAAACAGCTTGAAGAATGGGTCATAAAATCCGAAGTGCCGTTGCTCAACAAGAACCTCAATTCATTGTTGAGGGCATAGTGCAAATGGATGAAATGTATCTTTCACATATGGGCTTTAAAAAACAAGGAAGATCCTTGTTGAACAAAACCTTGATTGTTGGTTGTTTTTTCATAAATACCAACAATCTGATTGTGAAAGTATTGAAAAACGCAAACAGTAAAAATCTTTTGCAGTTTGCAATAAACCACATTTCTTCAAAGTGTGATGTACATACTGATTCTTGAAAAGGATATCGCGATTTGAAATCGGTTTTCACTAAGCATGAAACAGTTAACCATCAAGATGGCTATGTTTCAAAAACTGGTGTAAATACCAACCAAATTGAGTCAGTATGAAAATATATACGAAGAACATTTAAAACACATATCAAAGTTGCAAAACATCATATTCATTTATATGCAAAAGAAGCTGCATATAAATTCAATAACATACCTAGTTTTGAAACTGTAATGCTATGTTTAATTTAAAAATGTGGGGAGAAGTCCGTAGATAGGCTTTTCTCAGCATTTATGTGATAAAATTTAAAATAGTACATAAAGGGAGAAAAGCCTTAATAAGTTTATTATACTAATGTTAAAGTATATTCAGTTGCAAATGTAATAGTACAAATTGAGATTTTTATTTTTATATTATCATTTGCAACAAAGTTAACTCCTGCAGCATTTACTTCAGTAATTTTAACTCTTAATTCTCCTTGGTTAATAAGAGCAACAATACTTTTTGTTTTGACAAATGGAATATTAGTATCACTATTGGGTACTACTAAATCTGCACCAATAGTGAATGAGTTTTTAGGTTCGCCAATTTTAAAATTACGTAAATTAAAACTACTTAAGGTAATTTCACCAGCACTAGGTAAAATAGACGCAATTATTCCAACAGTTGGTTTTCCTAAAATGTTTAATGTATAATCAGCACCTAATTGTTCTGTTCCTTTTTTTTAATTGTACAACTGCTGTTCCACCACTAATAACATAATCTGTAGTTCCTACTTTAGCAATAGTAGGTGATCAAGTTTTAACTAACATAGCAATAAGTTCTGCTTCAGAACGTGTGAATGTTCTATCTGCTCCTGTTCTAGCAACTACTTTTAGTTTAAATGCATTAACTAAAAAATCACCAGCAGCAACAGAAACTGCTTTAGGAGTATCTTCACTACCAATTGCTAATAGTTTTGCTGCTGTAATAGTAGCTAATTGAAGTGAATTTCATGATGCAACATTTCCAGCAAAACTTACTGTAACTTCTACTTTTGAAGTACCAGCAGCATCTACAAATCCAAAATATTGTGACACTTTTGCATTCATTGCTACTCCTGAATTACTATTCTTGCCACCCCTACAAGCAGCAACTGTTGTTAAAACTCCTACCCCTAATAATCTTAATAATGTTTTCATACTCGCCATACTTTTCATGTATGTATACCCCGTTATATGATTCTTTTGAATTAACTTACAATGACCATTGTTTTAACTTTATATAGATAAACAAAATATTGCAAGTAATTCCTAAGTAGTATTATATCAACATATTCAAAGTATAAAGAAAGGCTCGTACATTCACACTTTTAATAAACGTGAAGAGAAAGGAGTCTAACTGCTCTAATTAATAGTATGGTATTACGCTAGTTAAATTGAAAATATTAAGAAAATAAAAAATGATACAGCTAACTGTATCATTTAGTAGTTATTATATTTTAATAAGTTTATTATACTAATGTTAAAGTATATTCAGTTGCAAATGTAATAGTACCAATTGAGATTTTCACTTTTAAAGTATCGCTATTTGCAAAGTTAGTTTCTGCAGCATTTACCTCAGTAACTTTAACTGCTAATGCTCCTTGTTTAATAAGGTCAACAATACTTTTTATTCCCTTTCCTGGAGTTGCATCAACTTTAAAATTACTTACTAAGTCTTGACCAACTGTAATTCCTGTTTTAGGTTTACCAGCAGCAAAGTTAGCTATTGTATTAAAATTAGATAGAGTAATACCAGCAGTGGCAGGTAAAAGAGATTGGATTATTCCATCATTTGGTTTTGCTAAAATATTTAATGTATAATCAACACCTAATTGATCTGTTCCTTTTTTGAATTGTACAACTGTTGTTCCACCATTAACAGCATAATCATCAGTTCCTTTTTTAGCAATAGTAGGTGATCAAGTTTTAACTGACATAATAATAGGAGTAGCATCAGCATGGTTAAATGTTCTATCTGCTCCTGTTCCAGCAACTACTGTTAATTTAAATACATTAACTAAAAAATCTCCAGCACCAACAGAAACAGCCTTATCAGCAGTATTTCCTCCCGTAGTTAATAACTTATCAGCAGTAATACCAGTTAATTGAGTTGAACTTCATGATGCAACATCAGTAGTAACTACTACTTTTGTTTCAACAGTTGAAACACCCTTATTATCTGTAAATCCAAAATTTTCAGAAACTTTTGCTTCCATTGCTGTCCCTGGGTTATTAGGACCACAAGCAACAACTGAAGTTGCAGCAACTGTAGTTAAAACTCCTGCCCCTAATAATCTTAATAATGTTTTCATACTCGCCATACTTTTCATATGTGTATACCTCCGTTATAAAACTTTTGAATTAACTTACAATGACCATTGTTTTAACCTTATATATAATAAACAGAATATTGCAATTAATTCATTAACAATATTATATCATCATATTTTTTCGTTATCCAAATAAAACTAAAAAATTCTTTTAGTATTACATACTGATCATTTTGTTCAATCTATGAAAGCATTAACAATGAATAACATCATAAATAATTCATTAATAGTAATTATACACCTTTCTAAATAAAAATTAATTTTTATAAAAAAAGCATTAGTTTTTAAACTAATGCTTTTTTAATTTATTCTTCATCCTCACGTCATTCGCCTTCTGATGCCAATAATTCATTACGGACATTTTTAGCAAAAGCATAATTAGGATTTTCTTTATTACCATTAATAAGAACATTACGTTTTAAGTAATTTTCAATTTCACTTTGCATATTTTTAGCAACAAAAGCTCAGTCATCTTTAACTCTAAAGTCTTCATCTAACACCGCTTGCGTTTTATTTGCTAAGCGAACTTTCAATTTAGGAGCATAATAAACGAAATATCAAACAATAGCGAACATAATAACAGCAAGTAAATAAACAATTTGTAAGATATTTGATGTTAACTGTGTAACACCACCAGCACTAACTGTTGCATTAGTGCTACTAATATCGTTAATTGATTTTATAAATCCTTCAATTAAACCAATAAATCACATTACTAACTGTCAACCTAAGAAAACAAATGCTAAACTTCAAATTGTAAATTCAAATTTATTATGACGCATTTTCTTTTGTCAAGATAATTTTAAAGCAATGCTAATAACAAACATATAAATTAAAATCATAATTAGTGATGCCTCCCCAGTAATTGTACCATAGTCAATAACAGCACTTGGTGATGTTATTCCTTTGCTCGTATCACTAATAGCTTGGATTAAATCTGGAATAATTAGCCACACAAGTGCAAAGGCAAAAGTAACAATTAAATTTAAAATAGAAGCACGGAACGGAATATTATCCTTATTTAATTGTTTATATTTAGCAGGTATATATCCTTCTATTGATAACGGTTCTAAAATACCACCACTATATAAAGCATTTTGCATTCCTGCATTAGCTTTTAGCGAAATAGTACAAACTAACATAATTAAGATACCTATAACTCCTAATCATGGAGCATTAGCTTTCTCGCCTAATTGATGAAAAATTTGTAAGTTAGGGTTATCACCAAAAATACCCGTAATTCCACCAATCATTAAAACAGTAACTAATACATAAAATAATGTTGATAAAGCCATAACAATAACAATAGAAAGACTAATATTCTTTTGTGGATTACGAACATTTTTCCCAATTGTCGAGTATGTTTCAAAACCTAAAAAAAAGAAGAAACAAGTAGTAAAGGCATTAGAAAAAGAACTAGTTGTTAAACTTTGATGGTTAATAACTTCTTTGAAATTACTTGTGCCTGCAATAATAAATAAAATAATAACAGCTACCATTAGTAAAGCAGTTGTTCCTCACTTTAAATAAGCAGAAATATTAACAAACTTTTTAAAAGCTCTCATTCCTAAGAATAGAACACAAGAAGCAAAACCATAAATAATGATTCCAATTAAGTCTAGTCCAAAGTTGCTTCATGCCCCTCAGTTAGCAAATAAAAATGAAGTTGAATCTGTAAAGTTAATTCTAATCATTGAAATGATTTGTGAAGTAACAATAACAGGTAATGTTGAATACTGAATAAACGCTATTAGTCAACCTCAGAAACGACCATAACTACTACGTACATAGATATAAGCAGCACCATTATTACCAGGATGAACTCGTGATAAACGAGCAAATGCTCAAGCACACGTACCAGCAATTAAACCTTCAACTAGAAAAATTCAAATCATATGCGTTCCCAAAGTAGCTCCTACTTTATTACTATATAACAAAGCAGCAAAAACAGCAGTAAATGTAACACCAACTGTATAGTTAAAACCAAATCAAACTAATTCAGGTAAACTTAACTTTTCATTAGTCTTTTCTTTTTTCTTGAATAATTTCAACATAAATTTTCTCCTTTCGATTTTATCTTATATTTCATCTGTATATCCTGAAAATTGACTTTATAATTTTAATAGAATCAACCTATTAATAAAATAATATGACAAACTAGATATGTTATTTATAATACCCAATTTTATGAAAAAATACTACTATTATTGAGTTTATTTTAAAAAAAGTGAAAAATAAACTTCAAAACCTTTTAAATAGCACAATAGATAGTGTATTATATAAAGTAATATTCTAAGATATATATTTTTAAAAAAGGAGGTATTAAATCTATTATGGGAAATATTAAAAAGAAGAAATTTCAGTTATTCCCTTTTAAATTACCCACTGCGATTACCATTTTATTTTTAATTACAGCATTAGTTATTGTAATTTCTTGAATTCCTGGCACAACAGGTAGCTGAGGTGGAACTACTGGCCATGATAAACCAGGTGGACCATTAGGAGTATTTGACTTATTCTTTGCTCCAATTCAAGGTTTCTTACGTAGTGATAGCATTATTGTTTTTGTTCTAGTAATTGGTGGATACATTGGTATTGTTACGAAATCTGGAGCTTTAGATGCAGGAATTGGTCGTTTAGTTAAACGTTTAAACGGGAAAGAAATTTGAATTATTCCTTCAATTATGACTATCCTTTCAATTGGTGGTACGGTAGAAGGAATGTGTGAAGAAACAATCCCTTATTATCTTATTATTATTCCTGCTATGTTAGCTGCTGGCTTCGATGTTGTTACTGCTGTATTAATGATTTTATTAGGCGCTGGAGTTGGAGTTATGTTCTCAACCCTTAATCCGTTTGCCATTGCTACAGCTTCTGCTGCTAGTGGAATTAGTCCTGGTAGTGGGATTATCTGACGTTTGCTTGGTTGAATATTAGCAACAACGGGAACTATTTGTTTTGTGATGTGATATGCGATTAAAGTTAAACGTCATCCAGAAAAATCAATTGTTTTTGATTTACAAGGTGAGCACCATGCTGAATTTATTATTACTGAAGAAATACCTGAGTTTACGAGAAAACGGAAAGTAATTCTTACGCTCTTTGGTCTTACATTCTTAATTATGATATTATGTATCATTCCTTGAGATAGTATTACTGGCACTACTACTTTTGCTGATTTAAGTGCTAATATTACTAAACATTTTCCTTACTTTACAAGCCAAATTGGTCAATTCGGGGGATGAGATGTCATGACATTAGCTTTCTTATTTTTCTTTGCTTCGATTGTCATTGCGATTATTGATTGAAGAGGTGAAGAACAATATGTTCGTACTTTTGTTAGTGGTTCTTCAGAATTACTAGGAGTTGCTTTAATTATTGCTGTTGCTTCTGGAATTGGTTGAGCAATTGAAACTTCAGGAATGCAACAAGTAGTGGTTAATGCGCTTGCAAGTAAAATTACTACTTTACCAAAATTATTAGTAGTTGTTATTGGTTTCTTTGCTTTTATTGTTATTGCGTTCTTTATTCCTTCAACTTCAGGATTTGCTTCTGCTGTCTTTCCAATAGTTGCACCACTTGTTAAAACAATCGGTTTATCATCAGGAGTGATTACGGCCTTTGTTATGGCTAGTGGTTGGGTTAATTTATTTGCCCCAAGTGCTGGAGTGATGATGGCTGGATTGTCAATTGCTAAAGTGCCATTGGGTCGATTTTATAAAGTAATATGGCCTTATGCTGTCGGTATTACTGCTTTTGCTGTTGTGATGTTAGCTGTTGGTTCATTATTACCGACAACGATATTCTAAGTAAATATGAAGGAAATTCCCTAGTTCATACAAACTAGGGAATTTTATTTAACTAATATGTTTACAAGGGAATTGCAACTGCTGCTGTAATACCTAATATAGCACCTACTACTGCTACTTTAAAGTTATTAATGCTCTTAATGTCATTTTCGGTTAATGATTTTATTTTTTTAGCATCTTTTGAATGTAATAATTTGGTTAATTTTTCATCTTCCATTCCTTCTGAATAAAATAATGCACTAGAACCATATGAGGGTGAATCGATTATTATATCTTTGTATTCACATAATTTATAAATCATTCTCTTATAAGGTATAATATCACTTGCTGTATTTTCTTTATTTGATAGTAATGCAAATGTAGCCATAATTGGTGTCATTCCAAATTTAATATCTTCATCAAATGCTTCTTTTTCATTAATTTTAATATTACAATAAGTTAATAAAAACTCTGCAACCTCAAAATATTTATAATTCAATGCTATAAAAAATAATGGCTTTTCTCCCTTTATGTACTATTTTTAAATTTTATCACATAAATGCTGAGAAAAGCCTAAAAGTTTTCTACTAATATTGGTCAAGCCATTTTTCTTACTCCTTAATTAAAATTATTAGTTTAAAAACAAAAAAATACTTACTACTTATAAACATAAATAGTTAAGTATTTTAAATACATTTCTTAAACTAATAATATTATAAACTATTTGTTGAATAATAGTAAACTTATTCGGTTACTTTTTACTTGACAAGTTGATTATTATACTAATCTATTCAAAAAAACTTTATTTTTAATACAATTACGTTAATAGTTTTATCAAGGAGGACATCAAATATGAAAATAGCATTATTTATCGCAACCGGATATGAAGAGGGAGAAGTAATAATTACTGGTGATTTATTACGTCGTGCCGGAATTACCGTTGATTTAATCACTATCAATGACCAACCATTAGTTACTAGTGCTAATAACTTTGTATTAAAAACAGATACTGCTTTTACTAGTGCTAAATATGAAGACTACAATGCCTTTATTTTACCGGGTGGCATGACAGGTGTTAATAATTTAAAAGCATCACCTAAATTAAAACAATGATTATTACAAGCACACAAAGAACAAAAAACCATTGCTGCAGTTTGTGCTGCACCAATTATCTTAGCTGAATTTGGAATTCTAACAAAAAAGACAGCATATGCTGTCTATCCTTCATGTGAAGAATTAATTACTGTTGGTAAACTAAATACGAAACTAGCTGTTGTCATTGATAAACATATTATTAGTGCCCCCTCTTTAGGATGTATTTTTGAATTTGCTTTAGCATTAGTAGAAATATTGCATAGTAAACCTCGTGCTACCGAGATGAAACATAATTTATTGTTTAAATAGTTATGTTTACATATTAGGAAAACTAACAATATTTGTTGATACATTTTCTTGTAAATTAACTAGGCTTTTCTCCCTTTATGTACTATTTTTAAATTTTATCACATAAATGCTGAGAAAAGCCTATCTACGGACTTCTCCCCACATTTTTAAATTAAACATAGCATTACAGTTTCAAAACTAGGTATGTTATTGAATTTATATGCAGCTTCTTTGGCATATAAATGAATATGATGTTTTGCAACTTTGATATGTGTTTTAAATGTTCTTCGTATATGTTTTCATACTGACTCAATTTGGTTGGTATTTACACCAGTTTTTGAAACATAGCCATCTTGATGGTTAACTGTTTCATGCTTAGTGAAAACCGATTTCAAATCGCGATATCCTTTTCAAGAATCAGTATGTACATCACACTTTGAAGAAATGTGGTTTATTGCAAACTGCAAAAGATTTTTACTGTTTGCGTTTTTCAATACTTTCACAATCAGATTGTTGGTTGTTTTTTCATAAATACCAACAATCAAGGTTTTGTTCAACAAGGATCTTCCTTGTTTTTTAAACCCATATGTGAAAGATACATTTCATCCATTTGCACTATGCCCTCAACAATGAATTGAGGTTCTTGTTTAGCAATGGCACTTCGGATTTTATGACCCATTCTTCAAGCTGTTTTCAAGGTCACTCCCAATTCTTTTGCAACATCAGTTGATGGAATTCCATGTTTGGTGTTTATTCATCTAAAGATGAGATAAAACCAAGATATTAAAGGTGTTTGTGACTTTGAAAATATAGTGCCCGTGAGAATACTGAATGTTTGATGACATTTCAAACATCTCATTTTTCTTAAATTAGAAGTATTCAAATTAAAACTAGAACACCTAATACATTTGCTTTGTTTCAAACTTGCTATATATGCAAGACATTGTTTTTCAGTTTGAAAAGTATTATTGAACTCATTCAATTTCATTGTTTCCTACACAAGTACATGTGGGGAGAAGTCCGTAATTTTCTTTTATAAATTGCTCCCTTCTATAAATAAAACAAACTTATTTGTTTATAAATAAGTTGGTTTCCATTTTTTATGTTATAACTAGTAACACTAATAATAGTATGAATATAATAATACCATATCTACAATAAGAAAAATATTTTTTTAATACTATACTTCGTCTTTATAAGCATTAACATTATTAAGCTGCATAGCAGTTATTTTTAATAATTGAAACTGCTCATGAACAGCAGCTTCAAATTCTAATACCACACCAACTTTGAATTTAATAAATGATTCATCAATAAACTTTTTATTATTTAAAATTAATGAAGCAAATTGATCAAAAGCATAATATAAAATTCGTTCAGAATTAGGTTCTAAAGCCAAAAAACAAAATACTTGTTCATTACGTAAATATTCACTAATCCATAGAACATTATTTAATTTACTCATTTCTTTTCATAACTTTGCTGTTAAAATAATTTTGCTAACACCTTTATCATTATAATTAATACCATATTGTTCGTAAGATAAACCATTATTAAAAATAATAGTATTCATTCCCATTTCACGATTATTAATACTATACTCAGCTTTTAAAGCACTAAAACTATTATTATTACCTACTCAATCAATTTCGATATTTAAATTTTTTGTTGCTGTGATAATTAAACCATACTTAATGGTTTTAACTCATTTCAAAAATAGATTTCATTGTTCAATAAAAACAAAAGCAATTTCTTCTGTTAAATTAATAGGAATAGTTGTAACTTCTCCTGCTACTGAGATTTTAGCAACAGTATTACTATTTAAAAAATTAGAAATAGCGCGTACTTGATCACTTTTTTCATACTTGCGATGCTTTCTATAAATTTTAATAATCTTTTTGCAAGTATTCTTTGTTATAACTAACTTCGCTGCGCCTCTATGTTGCACTGGTAAATATACAAATGTTAGTAAATTATAACCAAATTCTTTTGCCATAATAATTGCCCCTTATCTACTATAGTGAACTAATTAATTCTTCAAAATTAAACTAATTATCTTTATTATAACAGAACAAGAAACAGGAATTTTATTTGAACAATTTAAATTAGATTTTTTTTATAAAATCTTTAAGTGTAATTAGTGTAAATAAATAACACTTTATCGTATATAAATTAGTTGCATATAAATTTAGTGATTTTTACACAACTAGTTTGTATGAAATATAAAATTGACAGACAAATTTTAAAATTTCACACTAAAATTTGTTTGCGGATATTTTTGAACAGGCGCACAACTTTTGCGATGGTATTGACATGCACCATATTTTTCTAAAGCTAAAGCATGGTTTTTCGTATAATAACCTTTATGGTTTTTAAACCCATAAAGGGGATATTGTTGTTCATACTCAATCATCATTTGGTCTCGTACTACTTTTGCAATAATCGAAGCTGCAGCAATATTAAGTGATTTTTGGTCACCTTTAACAATCCCTTCCACAATTCCAGAAAAATTAGAAAACTGTGGTTTTTCAAAATCAACTAAACAAACTTCTGGAATAATTGATAATTTAGTAAATGCTTCTATCATTCCTAAAACACTACTTTGTTTGGGATTATGGATATCAACAAACTAATGAGATTTAATACTAACATTAACAGCAATCGCATTTTCACGAATGATTTCACACATCATAATACGTTGCTTATCACTTAATTGTTTAGAATCTTTAATTAATTGGTGACTAAATCCTGATTGTAAAATCACACAGGCAACTACTACCGGTCCAGCAATTGCCCCAAGTCCTACTTCATGAAATCCAGCAATTAATTGGTAATTTGGATAGTTTTCTAATTCATATTGTAAAATATTACTCATAAACAATTACCTACTTAGGAGCAATTTCAAATGAAATTAATCCTAATTTTCCTGATTGTAAATCACTAATAAATAAATTCATGGCACGATGCGTATTATCACCAGCATTGGCAACTTTTAAATGATACTTTTGCGCTAATAAAGTAAAATATTGTAATAAGGTTGTTTCATTAATATCATTAACTTCAAAACTAATTTCATAATATTTCATTAATCTTTCATAATAGTTGGTTAGTAAAAATACTAAAGCAAAATTAGCCATTTGTTCTAAAAATAAATGTTTAACAGGAATTGCTTTAATTAAGGCTAAAATCATTGTCACACGATTATCGTCCATTTTTGGTGGTAAAATGCCTGGACTATCTAATAAATCAATCATAGGATTTAATTTTACTCATTGTTGACCACGAGTAACACCAGGGGTATTAGCAGTTTGCGTAACTTTTCGTTGTAATAAATTATTAATGAATGTTGATTTACCAGTATTTGGTAATCCCATAATTAAAACTTTAATCTTCGGGTTAACAATTCCTTTGATACGTTGTTTTGCTACTTGTTCTTCCATCAAACTAGTAATAAGTGCTAGTAGTTGCGGTTTCATTTTGCTCGTTAAACTACGTGCTAACAGTACAGCACAACCACGGTTTTCAAAATAAGTAACTCAATCTTTGGTAATATTACTATCAGCTAAATCAACTTTATTCAGAACAACAATTCGAACTTTTTTTTCTAATAATCGGTCTAATAAAGTACTTCGCGTTGCTAAAGGGGCACGGGCATCTAAGATTTCAATGGCGACATCGATGATTGGTAATTTAGTTTCAATGGCTTTAATCGCTTTCATCATGTGACCAGGGAATCAATGGATTTGATTATGGGTATTATCGCTTGACATTTTATCGTGTCTCCTTAGTGTTAGTATGAATATGAGCAAACATTAATGTTGTTTCAATTAATGTTTGATAGTGAAGATGGCTAGTTTTAGTATGTTGCGCTTGGTCTAATAATAACAATTGACTAAGAGGTTGGGTTTCATATTTAATTTTAGTTTCATAAATATGTTTTCCCATTTCATGAATAATAAAATCATCATTTGTACTATGGATTACTAATAATGGTAAATGACTAATAGTGTCTAAATTAGCAATTGGTTGACACTTACTAGGAGCAAAACCATAGCATAATTTAGCAAATATTAGCATGCCATAAATTCCCATAACCGGAAAACAATGATATTTTCGTTTGACCATTAATTGGTATTGATGGGTTAAAGTAGTAAATGTACCATCAACAATCATAAAATTAATATTAGTAGGTTGATAATGCTTAGCATATTCAATAATTGTAGCTGCCCCCATACTATGCCCCATTAAACCAAAAGTTGTTGGCTGATAGTTATTAGTAATATAATTGACAATCGCATGTAAGTCATATTTTTCATTAATACCAATTGTGGTAATGCTAATAGTACTATTACCATGACCTCGGGCATCATATGTACAAACATTATAACCATTCTCGCGTCAATATCAAGCAATGTTTAAAACTTGATAGCAATTTTCAGTTCATCCATGGGCAATAATCATTCATTTTGTTGATGGAGTTGTTGCTCTTAACAATAAACCGTGGAGTTTAATTTTTTCATTATTAATGGTAAAGGTTTTGATGAGAGCATCATGAAACTGTTGATTAGTAATATTTAAATGGTGAAATGATTTAACATTATCTTCGTGATATTTTTGTAATTGTTGATTGTGCGTTTCATCATGGCATTGATAACGATAATGTTTAGTTTTGCTTTGTGTTCAAATGGAAAAATGAATACCAATAACAATATTACTAATGATAATAACTGGTAAACTAAGTGGTAATAAAATAATTATGATGGTAATTACTCATCATGGTGTACTAATTCGCGACATTATTGAAATTATTCCTTTACTATAAAAACCACCATCAGGTTAATAATGGTGGTTGTAATATTATTTAAACTGCTACTTGTTGTTTAACAGGTCTTGCTGTTTTAATTTCTTTAATTCTAGCTGCTTTACCGCTTAATTTACGTAAATAGAAAATACGAGCTCTTCTCACTTTACCTTTACGGACAATCGCAATTTTAGTAATTAATGGTGAATGTAAAGCAAAAGTTTTTTCTACACCTTTACCATTAACAATTTTACGAACGATAACGTTTTCCGTAATTCCTGAACCTTTACGGACAATTACTACTCCTTCAAACATTTGGATACGTTCTTTTTTGTCTTCTTTAATTTTGCAGTAAACTTGGATTGTGTCTCCTGCTTTAAAATTGGGAAGATCATGATTTAGTTGGTGTTTGCTAACTAATTCGATAATTGCATTTTGCATGGGTTATTGCTCCTTTCGTCGTGATTTTTTAATTGATAATTTGTATTGTTCAATAATTTGTTTATCTTTAACAGATAATGGGTACTTTTTTAATAAATCTTTACGTTTTTTGTAAGTGTTAAGTAAAGCTTGTTGGTGACGGTATTGTGTTATCTTTTCATGATGACCACTAGTTAGAACTGCTGGTACTTTCATACCAAGTACTACTTCAGGACGTGTATATGTGGGATAATCCAATAACGAATTGTTAAACGAATCATTAAGATGAGAATCTGTAACAATAACATCAGGAATAAGTCGTGTTATGCAATCTATTAATACCATTGCTGGTAATTCACCACCCGTTAGGACATAGTCGCCAATTGAGATTTCAACATTAATATAGGGCATAATACGCTCATCAATACCTTCATAATGACCACAAACTAAGATATAATTAATATCTTTTTGACTATATGAGTAGGCTAGTTGATGATTTCATTGTTGACCTTGGGGACTTAGTAAGATGACTTGGGCTGTGGGATGAATAGCTTTAATACTATTAATAGCTTTAATAACTGGTAAGGCTTGTAATACCATACCAGATCCACCACCATAGGGAGCATCATCAATTTGTTGCTGTTTATTATCAGCAAAAGTTCTAATGTCAACAATGTCAATATTGATTTGCTTTTTACTAATAGCACGTTTGACAATTGATGTTTGCATAAAATCATTAAAAGCATTGGAAAATAAAGTTACAATGGTAAATTGATTTTTAGTCATGTTGGATTAAACCTTCAATCATATTAAAATAAGCTTTTTTTGCTGTTTTATCAACTTTACTAATAAAGGCTTTATTGTTAGGAATAAAAAAGGTATTACCATCAATCATTTCAATTTCTCATAATCCTTGATGATTATTATCAACAAAGTCAATAACTTGTCCTAATGATATATTATTACTAGCATCAAATGCTTGGTAATTCATAACATCATTATAAGTTCAAGGTAAAGAATCAAGATTAATTTCATCAGTATCAATTACTATGTCTTTGGTTTTCATTGTTTCTACTAATTCAATTTTGTCATGCTTGGCAAATGTTAACAATAAAAATTGTTTATGATGTCGAACATTAGTAATGGTTAAGGGTTGATATTCATTGTTGGAATGTAAGTAAATTATTGATTTTGGCTGTCATGGAAAGTTATTACCATAATAATTACATAAAACTCTTACTTCACCTTTTAAACCATGGGTATTAACTATAGTTCCTAATTTTAAATATTTCATAATTATAACTCACTAATTACTAAACTAATAGTATTATTTTCTAGACGAGCCTTACTTTCAATAATTGTTGTAAGTGCATTTTTGGTAGTACTTTTTTTGCCAATTAAAATTGGTAATAATGATTTTGGTGCCATAATAATTAATTCATAATGTTGTTTTTCTGGTAATTCACGAATTTCAATTTCATCAATTTTTTCAAACAATATTGGTTCTATTAATTGTGTTAAAAGTGTTATATACATATTTTAATCATTTCAAGTTCTTAGTTTTATTAATTAGCAGGTGCTTCTTTTACTGTTTTTAATTTTTTATTTTTTGTTACTACTGTTTTAGGTGTTGTTTTTTTAATTGTAGTGACCTTTTTAGCTTGTTTTAATTCATGAAATTTAGTCATGATACCTAGTGTTGATAAAAGACTACGAACAGTATCAGTTGGTTGAGCACCAGTTGATAAGAAGTAGATTGCTTTTTCTTCGTTGATTGTTGCTTTTGCATCTGTCTTACTTGGATTGTAAGTACCTAAGATATCAATATAACGACCATTAAGTTTAGATCTTGCATCAATAGCAACGATTCTGTAACTTGGTTGTGCTGATTTCCCTGTTGGTATTAATCGTAATTTAACCATTAAATTACCTCCTTCTACAAAGTTTGTGGTAAGTAAACCTTCATAATGATAGCAATAAATATTAACTATGTCAAGTTTTTTTACTTAACAGATTAAAAATTATTTTGAGTGTGTCGTTATTTTATGATAATATCCTAATAGTTATCTTTTGATTATTTTAAACATGTATGGTGCAAAAGGAAAAAAAATAAAAAATCATGGTTAAGTCCTGAATCTTGTGTAAATTTATTTTTACAGAGCAAGATTTCTCATATCAAATAAATTTAGTTTAATTTATTGTACCATACTTAAAAGTTGGTAGGTTAATCTTATCTAAAATTAATTTTAAAATTCTTATAGTTAATAATTTTACAAAGTTTATAAATTATTTTTCGGACTTCTCCCCACATTTTTAAATTAAACATAGCATTACAGTTTCAAAACTAGGTATGTTATTGAATTTATATGCAGCTTCTTTTGCATATAAATGAATATGATGTTTTGCAACTTTGATATGTGTTTTAAATGTTCTTCGTATATGTTTTCATACTGACTCAATTTGGTTGGTATTTACACCAGTTTTTGAAACATAGCCATCTTGATGGTTAACTGTTTCATGCTTAGTGAAAACCGATTTCAAATCGCGATATCCTTTTCAAGAATCAGTATGTACATCACACTTTGAAGAAATGTGGTTTATTGCAAACTGCAAAAGATTTTTACTGTTTGCGTTTTTCAATACTTTCACAATCAGATTGTTGGTTGTTTTTTCATAAATACCAACAATCAAGGTTTTGTTCAACAAGGATCTTCCTTGTTTTTTAAAACCCATATGTGAAAGATACATTTCATCCATTTGCACTATGCCCTCAACAATGAATTGAGGTTCTTGTTTAGCAATGGCACTTCGGATTTTATGACCCATTCTTCAAGCTGTTTTCAAGGTCACTCCCAATTCTTTTGCAACATCAGTTGATGGAATTCCATGTTTGGTGTTTATTCATCTAAAGATGAGATAAAACCAAGATATTAAAGGTGTTTGTGACTTTGAAAATATAGTGCCCGTGAGAATACTGAATGTTTGATGACATTTCAAACATCTCATTTTTCTTAAATTAGAAGTATTCAAATTAAAACTAGAACACCTAATACATTTGCTTTGTTTCAAACTTGCTATATATGCAAGACATTGTTTTTCAGTTTGAAAAGTATTATTGAACTCATTCAATTTCATGGTTTCCTCCACAAGTACATGTGGGGAGAAGTCCGAAGAAATATTAGATTATCTTAATGATATGAATTTAAAAGATAAATGATTAGAAAAATTTTATAAATTTGGTTTACAAAATTCACTAATGGGTAAAGTATTTATTATGATTATAATTAATGAAGATAATAGTAAATCACTTAAAATATTACCTAATAGTTTTTGTGGTAGAGTTGCTAAATATAATGAACAAGAACAATCAGCAGAATTTTATTTTATTAATGAACAAGCAGATAGTGCTACTTTAACATGAGTAACAATACAAAATGGAAAAGTTAAATATGAAACATATAAAGATAATAATAAAGATATTATTTTAGGTTCTACAAGAACAAAATTAAAACCAAATATAACACCATTAAAAACTTATGAAATTAAAAATCCATTTAATTATATTCCTATTTTTGAAATAACTAATTTACCAATTATAAATTTATATGGTAATACAACTACTTTAAATGCATATCCAGATTGTACAGCAGTATGAGATTTAATATATGATTTAAATCGTGTTATTAGACAAAAAATATTAGAAAGAGAATTAAATGTTACTACTTTATTTGCTTCATTACCTAATGATGTAATTAAAGAAATGCAAGAAAATGGTAATATTGCAGAAAATCCTAAAAAAGATATGTTTGTTAATGTTGGTAGTGCATGGTATGATAAAAATGGTAATGGTGGTATGCAAATTATTCAAGGTGACCCTAAATTTAGTGAATATTGATTAGATTATAATGGTACTGCTAAAGCCATATTTAATGGTGCAGGTTATGATTATGATGAACATGGTAATGATGTTTATACAAATAAAACACAAAGTATGTTTAATAATAAATTTGATATGGAAACAACAGAAATTAAAATAGCATTTTATAGTGCTTATTTTTATCGTATATTTGATTTACTTCTTATTAGTGAAAATTTATGAAATGGTATTGGTGAAAGACCTTATTCATTTAAATTTATACCTATAGCAATGACTGACCAAATTATACAAGACCAAATTATTAATTCAAGATTAAATAATGGCACAATGACAGTAAATGAAGCCATTGGTGAATATGATAATATTGACCAACTTATGGCTGAAAATAAATTAGAAACTATTATTACAGAAAATAAAAAATTAAATAAAGAATTAGGAGATAATGAAAATGAGCAATCATCAAAGAATTCAATTAATGAAACACGCACATCTACATCTAAAGAGACAACAAGCAATAATTAAACGTTTAAGTCATTGAAAAATATTTCCATTTATAATTAATAATGGAGCAATACCTTTAACTGAAACTGGTTATAAACCTATTAATAGTAAAATTAGTGATTTTGGTCAATATGAATTAATACTTTCTGGTAATACTCCAGTTGTATGTATTTGAAAAAAAAGTACTAATATATATCAAAAAAATAAAGGTATTACAGACCTAACTACTCATAAAACAACAGGTCAAAATCAATATTATACTAAACAATATAAAATTGGTGATTATTGAAATGCTTATTTAATTGATAATACAAGTGGTGTAGATTTTGGTGGTTTAACTAATAATAGTTTATTTAAAACAATTTCTACTACAAGACAATATACATTAGTTATGTTTGAAGAACAAATTACAGTAGATGATTATTTACAATTTTTTTGTGTATTTAATGATAAAAATGAAAATATTGGTGGTAATACAGGTAAAAATAAAGATAGACAATTATTATATATTTCAAATGTAACTAATTATTATAGTCCTTATAATTGTGAATTTAGTATGCAAGTATGAACTTTTAGTTCAGTTAATGATAGAGCAGTAGCAAGTGGTCAAAATACACTTGATTATGTACAATATGCAAGTCCTGGTAGTGGTTATGCCTACTATTCAAGAAGGAGAAGTAACGTTTAATCGTACTTTAATGCGTGATATTGGAGTAAGATATAGTCATAGACAAAGTTATGGTTTAGAATTATTATCAAGTTGTTGTTATTATGGTAGACCAATAATACAAGGTCAAGCACCAATACAACAAGAAAATGAAGAAATATTTGAACAAAAAGTATTTGCTTCAAGAAGATTATTTATTGCTGGTAATAATGACCATTCAAGTACATCAGTTAAAAATATTGGTGGTTTATTAGCAGGTATTAATGATAAAATAACTACTAATAGTCATCCAGAAACTACATTTTATAATTTAATGGATGCAAAACCTACTGGTTATCTTAATTTTAAAAATTTTACAGAATGATTAAAAACTTCATTAAATTTTCAAGATAATTTATTTGTTACAAAAGATTTTAAAGGTATGTTAGCATTTGATAAAACAAAAGCAACTAATAGTAATGGTACAGCAATTGGAGAAGCTAAATTCTTTTGAGATAGTGAATGAAATATTAATAATTTAACTGGTAGCTATAATGTTGATATGTCTAGTAATTTTAAATATAAAGACCCAGATACTAATTTAATTATTGGTTCACCAACTGTAGATTATTCAAAAATAAGTCAAAAATATATGAGTGCTATATTAAATTTTAATTCAGTAGTATTTAGTAGGTTAATTCAAATGCCTTATGATTCAAATCAATGATTACCATTTGCATTAAGTGATATACCATTAATTGGTAAATTATTAAATGCTTTAACATTAGGTATTTGAAGTAGTTGAGTTATTACTCAAAATGTTCAACAATATAAAAAAATGTTATATTTTAATGGTTTTATGTCTGCATTTTTTACAAGTAATTTAGAAAATATTATCGGTAATGGTGGTTTAATTCCATTAAATGTATTTACAAATGAAAATGATTTTGCTATTGGTAAATTATTAGGTGCAAATGTTAGTACAACTGCTATGACTATGAAATTAAGTGATAGAGTTAGTGTTTATCCATGAGACCCTACTACTGGGAAGAAATTAAGTGTAAAAGAGCAAATATCAACTGTTGATTTATCACAAAAGAAAAATAATAAAGTTTATATTTTAGCAGAAGATACAGAGTTTTTAGATATAGCAAGTCCATTTACTAATGAAGATAAAGATTGTCAATGAAATCCTACCCCTAATGGAGTTAGTGATGGTTCAAATTATGCTTATATTATTGATACAATTGTAACTCAATCATTACATCAAGGTGAAGAAAGACATACATTTTATAGTGATAATCCATTTACTTATCAAGGTGATTATAATGAACTTTCAGTTGCACAATTTAGATATAAAAATAAATGTGCTTTAACTGGTAATGCTTTTAATTGAACTACTTTATATAAATTAAATCATGATGAATATGAAGAAAGTGAAGCAACTACATTTAGTTATCCAGCAGAAATATTACCACCAAGTCCACAAAACATAGCAAAATCAATAATTATTAATCCAGATTAAAAATAGAAATGACAGCAAATAATACACCACTAACAGATACAACAGATGTTCGTGAATACAAAAGTAATGATTATAATTGATGAATTAATAATAAAAATATTAGGCTTTTCTCCCTTTATGTACTATTTTTAAATTTTATCACATAAATGCTGAGAAAAGCCTTATTTTTTTATAATCATTAATTGCTTCTTCTAATATGTTAATTTCAGTAAATTTAAAACAATTCTCAATATGTAAATCAAAATCTCTATCAATTTTGATATCATGTTTTCTATATTTTTCATTAAATTCATTTCTAGTCATTTTATTTCTCCTTAAAAATTTTCTAATTGTAATTCATTAATATAATAGTTATATAAACTATCAGAATTATCACTTGTTAAATGTATATCTTCTTCAATCATTTCATTAATATCTTTATTACAATAATAAGAATTATCTATTTCACTAATTCAAATATATTTTTCATTATGAATATTACATTTCATTATTTTCACCCATTAATTTATAAAAACATTTATTACAAGTTCTATTAGCAACTGAAGATTGTTTATGACAAATATCACAACTATTAGTAATAATATTATTTAAATAAGTTTTTTTATATTCAAGGTTTTCTTTTCAATTAAACATTAGAATTAATTCCTTTCTTAATAAAATTATTTTTTTCTTGTAATTTTTCTCAAAAATTATTTTCAATTGGTAAACTTGTTTTTAATTTTTTTAATTTTAAAAGTAATTTATAACCTTTAATATTTTCTAATTTTTTATTTGTTTTATTTTTTAAATCATATTCATAAATAGTAAATTCATAATTTCTTTTAATACTTATTCTAATTTCATTTTTATCTTTACTTTTATGAATAAATTTTTTATTAATTCAAACTCCAATAATATTAGAATTATTTTCATTTAATAATTTAATAAAACTTGCTGAAGTAGTTTCATTAATAATTGCTATCTTTGATAAAAAAATAGAAGTAAAATTAGTTCTTGTTTTTTCTAATAATTCATTTATTTCTGGATTTGATAAATCTATCTTATATTTTTCATTTTGAGTAATAATATTATCTTTATCAAAATCTAAAAGTAAATTAGTAATTTCTTCTTGTGATAAATCTTTTTTAATATTTTCTTTAAACATAAAATATAATCCTTTCTTTAATTTAAGTCTTATTTAAAAGAAGTCTTAAAAGAGAAAACTTCTTTTCTCTTTCTTTTTGAAAAAAGAGGGGGTGTGGGGGAGAAAAAACTTTTTCTTTCTCTTTTCTTAAAAAGAACACACTAAAAATTACTATTAGTTATATCTGCACTATAGCCTTTAATAATTTTTTATCGGACTTCTCCCCACATGTACTTGTGGAGGAAACAATGAAATTGAATGAGTTCAATAATACTTTTCAAACTGAAAAACAATGTCTTGCATATATAGCAAGTTTGAAACAAAGCAAATGTATTAGGTGTTCTAGTTTTAATTTGAATACTTCTAATTTAAGAAAAATGAGATGTTTGAAATGTCATCAAACATTCAGTATTCTCACGGGCACTATATTTTCAAAGTCACAAACACCTTTAATATCTTGGTTTTATCTCATCTTTAGATGAATAAACACCAAACATGGAATTCCATCAACTGATGTTGCAAAAGAATTGGGAGTGACCTTGAAAACAGCTTGAAGAATGGGTCATAAAATCCGAAGTGCCATTGCTAAACAAGAACCTCAATTCATTGTTGAGGGCATAGTGCAAATGGATGAAATGTATCTTTCACATATGGGTTTTAAAAAACAAGGAAGATCCTTGTTGAACAAAACCTTGATTGTTGGTATTTATGAAAAAACAACCAACAATCTGATTGTGAAAGTATTGAAAAACACAAACAGTAAAAATATTTTGCAGTTTGCAATAAACCACATTTCTTCAAAGTGTGATGTACATACTGATTCTTAAAAGGATATCGCGATTTGAAATCGGTTTTCACTAAGCATGAAACAGTTAACCATCAAGATGGCTATGTTTCAAAAACTGGTGTAAATACCAACCAAATTGAGTCAGTATGAAAACATATACGAAGAACATTTAAAACACATATCAAAGTTGCAAAACATCATATTCATTTATATGCCAAAGAAGCTGCATATAAATTCAATAACATACCTAGTTTTGAAACTGTAATACTATGTTTAATTTAAAAATGTGGGGAGAAGTCCGTAGATAGGCTTTTCTCAGCATTTATGTGATAAAATTTAAAAATAGTACATAAAGGGAGAAAAGCCATAATTAATTATAATTGTTTAACAATTAAAAATGAGAGTATTATCTCTCATTTAAGTTCTTATTAAATTATAACCATTAACTTGATACGCCCTGATGGACATCGAAAGTTTTGAACGTTTAAACGTAAAGCTGGTAAATATTCTATGAGACTAGTAACATGATATACAGATAATATTAATCACAAATTAGTTAATAAAAGAGTGAAAACTATTATCAGACCAAATAAAACAAAAATCGGAGTTAAAAAAACTGCTGAATTTATTAAAGAACATGGTAAAAATTTTTTTGAAAATTTTGAACAAGCAAAAATCATTATTTGTGGTGATAGTGCAGGATGAATTAAAGATGTTGCAGATTTTCTTGGTGCTGAGTTTGTTTTAGATAAATTTCATTTAATTAGAACACTATATATTGGAATAATGGCTGGAAATAAAGACAAATATTTACAAGAATATATTAATTGTAAAAAATTAATTGCTAATGGTCAATATGATGAATTAATTGACTATTTATATAACAAATTAGATAATCATAAAAAATTAAAGAAAAGATATTTTAAAAATAATAAAAAAGGGATTGTTAATCAAGGTGCTAAATGAAATAAAGGTTGTTTTACTGAGACTAATATTTGACATATTTTAAAAGAAATGCTTGGTAATATTATTTACTCATTAACAAAATAAACCTCATTTTAGGGCTTGCAATATGTTACTGGTTATACATACTACTGCAGATACTATCTTGCCTCAATCCTTCAACATAATACCATTTTAATAATAAAACTACTGGTGTTAACTTTTACAAGTTAACACCAGTAGTTAATATTTATATTAGTTTTAAGAATTCTAAAATACGATTTAAATCATTATTATTAAGATAACTAATTACCAATTGATTATTTTTAATAATAACACGTGTATTTAAAGTTCTAGTTAAAGTATTTTCTAAATTTAATAAATGTATATCATCAGTTTTAAATTTATTCTTGTCTTTGTTCATCCTTACTTGTTGCATTTTAACAAAATCTTCAACTTTACGAACACTTCATTGTTCAGCTAATGCTTGTTTGGCAATGCTTAACATTAATTGAACATTAGCACCTAAACTTAATAATGGTTTTACATGTCCCATTGTTAATTCATTACGTTGTAACATTTGTAAAATTTCAACTGGTAATTGTAAAGTTCGTAATGTGTTAGCAATATGACTACGTGATTTATTAACTTTTTGTGCTAATTGTTCTTGTGTTCATTTCATTTTGCTAATTAATGTTTGATAAGCTTGTGCTTCTTCAAAGGCATTTAAATCAACTCTTTGAATATTTTCAATTAAAGCGAATTCCATTAGTTGTTGGTCATTTGCTTCAATCATAATAGCAGGAATTACTTCTAATCCTGCTAATTTCGCAGCCTTAGTTCGTCTTTCACCAGCAACTAATTGATAAATGCCATCTGTTAAAGTTTTTTTAACAATAATAGGTTGAATTAAACCATGCTCTTTAATTGATTGACTTAGTTCTAGGATTTCTTGATTGTTAAATACCATTCGTGGTTGATAAGAATTAGGAATAATTTTACTTAATAAAATAGTTTGCGCATAAGAGTTGGCCATTTCTGGTGAACTTTCAATGTTAGTTATTAATTCTGTTAAACCTTCACCAAAAATAGAAGATAAACCTTTAGTTGAAATACGATTTTTTTTATCATTACCCATTGTTTAACACCTCATTAACTAAATTTTTATATGCTATTGCTCCAACACATTTCGGGCGATAAGTGAAAATATTTTTACCATGACTAGGAGCTTCGCTTAATGTTACATTACGTGGAATGTAAGATTTATAAACTTTTTCACGAAAGTTCTTTTCAATCTCTTTTATAACTTCTACTGAGGATGTTGTCCTAATATTAACCATGGTTAATAAAATTCCTTCAATTTCCAAATTTGGATTAAATAATTGTTGCACTAATCTAATCGTTGATAATAATTGTACTAATCCTCCTAAAGCATAGAATTCAGCTTGTAAGGGAATAATAACTGAATTAGCAGCAGCTAATGCATTACGATTAACTAATCCCAAACTGGGAGGACAATCAATAATAATATAATCATACTTATCTTTAATAGGTGCTAATTTTTCTAATAAAATGTTACGTTTATTACGTGATTGTTCTAATAGGAAAATTTCAGCACCAGCTAGAGAAATTGTCGAAGGTAGTAAGTCAACACCCTGACAGACATCAGTCTTAATTACTTTTTCAACTTCAACATCATGAACTAAAACATCATAGATATCTTCTTCAATCGTATCACCAGCAAAACCAATTGAAATGGTAGCACTACCTTGTGGATCTAAATCAATTAACAATACTTTTTTATTTTCTCTGCCAATTCCAGCAGCTAAATTAGTAGCAGTGGTAGTTTTTCCGACTCCACCTTTTTGGTTAGCAATTGCAATAATTTTTCCCATAAATTTTACCTTTCTAAACCTAATTATTTAATATTTTATTTAGTAGTACTATTTAAGTTTAACACTAAATTAAACTAATATTCTTTACAAAGGTTTACTTTTAATTTGTTGGTAGGTTCTTGGGTATTTTAAGGCGCATAGTTTATATTTTTGACAGTGGACAAATGTTCTTTGACCATAATCATTTGGTAATTGATAAGTAAATTGATTAACTACTTTGGCACCCATAGTTTTAATGCTATTTTGGGCAAGAGTTAATTCTTCATCAACTTTTAAACCTTTATAGGCAATAAATAAACCGTCAATTTTTACTAATGCTAAACATAGCTCGCTTAAAACATTTAATGATGCTAAAGCTCTTGCTGTAACAATATCAAATGTTTCACGATATTGGTGGGCGAATACTTCTGCTCTTTGATTAATAATATAAACGTTTTCTAATTTTAATAGTGTTACTACTTGTTGTAAGAATTGGCATTTTTTACCATTAGATTCAACAATTGTTAATTGTAAACTTGGAAAACAAATCTTTAAAACAATACCAGGAATCCCAGCACCACTACCAACATCACAAAGGTTTTGGTCAGTTAAAATTATGTCATTAGTAATTAAAAGAGCATCATAAAAATGTTTATAATAAACATCAATTTCTTTAGTAATGGTAGTTAAATTATATTTTTTATTTTCGAAAATTAAGATTTCATAATATTGTTTTAATTGTTGCTCCATGATTGGAGTTAGATTTAGGCTAGTTAGATCTTTTGATCAGTTGTTCATTGGTTTACTCCTAGATTTTCATGAATATTTTTTGGATATCAGAACCTGTTATGGGTTCTATTTTTTATAATTCTTTTTTCTTTTAAAATTTTATTAACAAAATGAAAAAACTATGTAATTTGGAACTTATGCAAAATTAATTATTTAAATAATTTTTCTAAAACTCCATTTTCTAAATCAAGTAAAGTATAAAAATTTTCTATTTCATCATATGCTTCTTTTAAATTAGGTTTAGCTGTTTTTCAACCTATACCATCAGTTATTCACACAAAGGTTACATTATCCAATTTACTAATAGTTTTAGATAGCGTTTTAAATCTTGAAGCTTCGCTATTTAATTTTGAGCCACCAGCATTATAAAAGTTAACTTCTATTAAAAATAAACGCTCTTTTGTTTTAACAACAAAATCAATTTTTTTTCTGCTTCTTTATTATTTTTATCTACTAGCAACTTATTTATATCTATTCCATATTTATTAGCAATATCTATTTTTTTAATTTGTTTAAAAAAATAAACATAATTTGTTTTTTTAATAAAATTTTCTACTATCTTTTCCATAATAAAACCAGTTCTATTTTTTCTTGCATGAGAATCTAAACCAACAACAATGCCTGTAACATAATCTACTAAATTTTTGATTTTGTTGTTTTCAAATAAATCAAATAACTTAGTTTTTTTCATGAAATTAACATATTCATTATTTGACATACTTTTTGTTTTAAAATTATATGTTATTAAATAATGATCAATAACTGGTATATCAAATTTTGTAACTGCTAATAATAATGGAAGAACTGAAATTACTTTCGGATAATCGTTAATAATTTTTGGCTTTTCTCCCTTTATGTACTATTTTTAAATTTTATCACATAAATGCTGAGAAAAGCCTATCTACGGACTTCTCCCCACATTTTTAAATTAAACATAGCATTACAGTTTCAAAACTAGGTATGTTATTGAATTTATATGCAGCTTCTTTGGCATATAAATGAATATGATGTTTTGCAACTTTGATATGTGTTTTAAATGTTCTTCGTATATGTTTTCATACTGACTCAATTTGGTTGGTATTTACACCAGTTTTTGAAACATAGCCATCTTGATGGTTAACTGTTTCATGCTTAGTGAAAACCGATTTCAAATCGCGATATCCTTTTCAAGAATCAGTATGTACATCACACTTTGAAGAAATGTGGTTTATTGCAAAATGCAAAAGATTTTTACTGTTTGCGTTTTTCAATACTTTCACAATCAGATTGTTGGTTGTTTTTTCATAAATACCAACAATCAAGGTTTTGTTCAACAAGGATCTTCCTTGTTTTTTAAACCCATATGTGAAAGATACATTTCATCCATTTGCACTATGCCCTCAACAATGAATTGAGGTTCTTGTTTAGCAATGGCACTTCGGATTTTATGACCCATTCTTCAAGCTGTTTTCAAGGTCACTCCCAATTCTTTTGCAACATCAGTTGATGGAATTCCATGTTTGGTTTTTATTCATCTAAAGATGAGATAAAACCAAGATATTAAAGGTGTTTGTGACTTTGAAAATATAGTGCCTGTGAGAATACTGAATGTTTGATGACATTTCAAACATCTCATTTTTCTTAAATTAGAAGTATTCAAATTAAAACTAGAACACCTAATACATTTGCTTTGTTTCAAACTTGCTATATATGCAAGACATTGTTTTTCAGTTTGAAAAGTATTATTGAACTCATTCAATTTCATTGTTTCCTCCACAAGTACATGTGGGGAGAAGTCTGTAATTTTTATAAAATCTTCCTCAATATTTTTTGAGCCAATTAGTAAATTCAAAATATTTAATTCAACAAGGTAATTTCAAACTTGATAGTAAATTTTTTCAAAGTTAACATAATATTCATAGTCAACTATTGTGGTTTTAAGATTATCAATAATACTTGTAAATGCTCTTTTCATATCTATTATCCCTTCATTAATAGTTGTATATAATAGTCTCTATTCCCACTCTGCCTTCTCCATTAGAGTTAATCATTCTTTTTACAGGAACTACATCAATAGTAAATCTTTATATAACTCATTTATTAATGGTGTATTGTGGTTTGTTATCATAACATAACAGCCTTTTTCTTTTAACTTATGAGCCAAATTAGATAGTCTTTTTTGACCTTCAATACCAAATTTATCTTTTGTATAATTATCAAAAGTATCTTTCTTTATTAAATCATATGGCGGATCGAAAAAAATAAAATCTCCTTTTTGTGCATAATTACAGACATTTTCAAAATCACTATTTAAAATCTCAACATTACTATTTAAAATTCTACTTAAATTTAAAATATTGTTTTTTTCATATAACTTAATTTTTTCCTTTTTATTTCAAGGAACATTAAAATATCCAGATTTATTAACGCGATACAAACCATTAAAGCACGTTTTATTTAAATAAATTAATCTAGCAGTTTTAATAAAAATATTTTTTTTATTTCAATTTATATCCCGATCTTGCTCTCTAATAAGAAAATAATATTCTTTAGAGTTTAAACCATGATTTAGTTCATGTTCATCTAATAATTTCATTCATTTTTGTGGATTTTCTTTTATTGCTTTATATGCATTAATTAATTCAGAAGAAATATCATTGATTATAAAAGGCTTTTCTCCCTTTATGTACTATTTTAAATTTTATCACATAAATGCTGAGAAAAGCCTATCTACGGACTTCTCCCCACATTTTTAAATTAAACATAGCATTACAGTTTCAAAACTAGGTATGTTCTTGAATTTATATGCAGCTTCTTTGGCATATAAATGAATATGATGTTTTGCAACTTTGATATGTGTTTTAAATGTTCTTCGTATATGTTTTCATACTGACTCAATTTGGTTGGTATTTACACCAGTTTTTGAAACATAGCCATCTTGATGGTTAACTGTTTCATGCTTAGTGAAAACCGATTTCAAATCGCGATATCCTTTTCAAGAATCAGTATGTACATCACACTTTGAAGAAATGTGGTTTATTGCAAACTGCAAAAGATTTTTACTGTTTGCGTTTTTCAATACTTTCACAATCAGATTGTTGGTTGTTTTTTCATAAATACCAACAATCAAGGTTTTGTTCAACAAGGATCTTCCTTGTTTTTTAAAACCCATATGTGAAAGATACATTTCATCCATTTGCACTATGCCTTCAACAATGAATTGAGATTCTTGTTTAGCAATGGCACTTCGGATTTTATGACCCATTCTTCAAGCTGTTTTCAAGGTCACTCCCAATTCTTTTGCAACATCAGTTGATGGAATTCCATGTTTGGTGTTTATTCATCTAAAGATGAGATAAAACCAAGATATTAAAGGTGTTTGTGACTTTGAAAATATAGTGCCCGTGAGAATACTGAATGTTTGATGACATTTCAAACATCTCATTTTTCTTAAATTAGAAGTATTCAAATTAAAACTAGAACACCTAATACATTTGCTTTGTTTCAAACTTGCTATATATGCAAGACATTGTTTTTCAGTTTGAAAAGTATTATTGAACTCATTCAATTTCATTGTTTCCTCCACAAGTACATGTGGGGAGAAGTCCGTAAAATTATTATTACTATTATGCATATTAAAAAACAATGCCCCACCACCTATGAATGGTTCTAAATAATTGTTAAAGTTTTTTGGCATTCTTTTTTCAATTTCTTTTATTAACTGTGTTTTTCCTCTAACTCATTTTAAAAAAGGTCTAATTTTCATAAAGCACCAACTTTCTTAAATTATCTTAACATATGATTTTTAATATAATAAATTATTAATTACAAAGCTTTATTTATAATTCTTTAAGACAAATTATAATTAATCACCCCTTAACAAACCTACTAGTTTTGACAGTTTTATCCTAACTTGTATTTTTTACTGTATTGAGTATCTAGTTCAAAGACAATAATTGTAAATGGAAAATACCAACAAAAACAGGGCTAATAATGATTAGTAGTATAATGCCATCTTTAATTTCTTCTAGAAAACTAGCGACAACAGTTATACTATCAGGAGCATGTGGTTCAATCAACCTTAACAGAGAGTGATTATAAATAAATTCTAACAATATATAACTAGCATGCTGATTATTTAATACTTGAACATTTTCTATTCTTTGGTTAGGCGAAAAGAATAAGGTTTTAATGCTTTCACCGTGAAAAAACGCTTTTGTTAAAAATATAAAACCATTACTATTATTATATAGTAAATAATCTTTTTTAATATCTAATTTTATTGAATAATTGAGAGAAACAATTTATTCTTTAAATTCAATAACAACATGCTATTGTCATCTTCGTCCAGTTTTAACATATGGTACACCTCAAGATGGTGGTAACATCGTATCAGGTCGAAATATCATCAGTGCCCCTAAAGCAATTAAGTACGGCAGCATACCTCATAGTCAAGATGGAATATTTTTACTAATCAAACTAAAACTTTGTGTTGCATTACCAACTTGATAAATAAAAGAGAAAATTAAACAAATAATAGTTGTTAACACAAATCTACTACGTGCCATCATTCATAGCGGGATTACTAAAAACCCAATGCCATTAAAGTTATTAGTATCAATAAAACTACTAGGTAGTATATAAACAAAGAATGCTCCTGCAAAACACGCTAATGAACTAGAAATTAAAGAAATATACATTCGTGATCTTCTAACATGAATATAGTTCAAAGCAACTGCTGTAGGATTTTCACCAATACCTCTAATATATAATCCCAGTTTTGTTAAAAATAACAAAGCAGAAAATAAATAAATAACTATCAATGTTACTAAAAATGAAGGTCATGGAAATAAAGGAATATAAATGCTTGATAATGAATAATTAATTGTGCCTGTAAAAGATAATGGTAAAACAACTGCTAAGCCATATCCTAAATAATTAATCACCATAGAAACTAGAAACTGATTAGCACGAAAGATTAATGTGGCCAAACTATGTAATAAACTAAAAACCATACCGACAATAATAGCAACAAAAAAAGCTAGAATCGCAACAGAACTACCCATACTGCTCTTTAATTGAGAAACAATAATACAATAGAATGTTGCACCAACACACATGATGCCATCAAATCCTAAATTAACAATTCCAGCACGCGTATTTAAAATACCACCTGTACATAACAATAATAATGGACAAGCAAATAGAATAGTATTAATTAAAACAGTGGAATATGAGAAAACCATAATTATTTTTCCTTTTCTTTCTTACGTATAATCTTATCTTTTAATGATGATAATTTATTTTTAGAAAGTTTTTTATTTGCAGTTTGCAAGTGAATTACTGATATTTTTTTTGGGGGAATTTTATGTCGTGATGCTTTTTTCTTAAATTGCTCTCACCGTTCTTTAATGAAAACTGAATGCCGTAAATAATGTCAAATAAATGGATAAATACCCATTAAATATATTGTTATTCCTAAAATAATTAACGCCACTTCAGGATTTTTTAAATAAATAAAAGCATTATGTTCAATAGGACTAACAAATAAACTAACAAAGATAGTAGAAGGTAAAACAAGCAATGGTGCATAACCTGCCATGGTCGCCACAACAATACTGTAAAATCCTTCTTGAATAGTAACTGATAACACTGGCAAATGATTATTAATTCCTAAAAAATATAAGTAACCAGCAACACCAGAAATTGCTCCAGAAATTGGTAGAATAATTAATCCTTGAAATTGCGGATTTAATCTTGCTTGTTTTGCTGCCATCGGATTTTTAGCAATCGCATTAAGTTTAAAACCTAAAGTACGATTATTAAACATAATAAACGCCATAATGAAAATTAATAGGGCAATAATAATGGCAGACGAAAATAAATTAGTGACACTAAACGGTCCACTAACTAATGAAAACCGTAAATTAGTAATAGCAGTAGGAATTTTTAAATCTTCATATATCTTACTACTAATAATTCCTTTGTATCCTTCTCAAGCAATGAAATTAAATAAAATGGTACTAATTACTTCATGAACTTTAAAATAAGCTTTTAAAACAGCAATCATTAAACCTGATAAACCACCAATTACAATCGCAACTAATATCAAGAAAGGAGTAATTCATTGGGTATGACCACCACTTTTAGCAATCGTAACAGCTAAGACATACGCAACCATAGCACTGAACATCATCTGCCCCGATACACCTAAATTATAAATTCGATATTTAAAAGTAATAGCAACAGCTAATCCTGTCAATAAGAGCACACAAAATGTTTCCACTAAATTACTAAAAGTTACTAAATTACTTAACGGCTGAATAAAAATGGTATTTCAAAATGATAAAGGGTTAACTTTAGATATCAATAAAATTAAACTAACTACAAAAATCGTAGTAATAAATAATACTCCACCTACCAATCAAAAATTCCATTTTTTAAAATTCTCTAACATAGTTCTAACCTAACCTTGACTTAATATTTGCCAATTTCTTATTAATTCAATTATGCAATTTAACCATTGGCTTACTAATATAATTAATAAACTTTTTTAATTTTTCCTTTTTTACTGACCATTTTGTTTGTGGTAAGCGATACATTTTATCAGTCTTAATAACTATTTCATTAGTGATAGGAAATTCTTGTCATCGTGCTGGATTATTCATAATTTCCACTTTAACACTATTATTTGCTAACTTACAAACAAATTGTTTATGATACATAACAGCCACACGCTGACATAACAATTGTAATAAATAAGGATCTGTATCAATAATTAAAATACTAGAGCCTGCTTCTCGTAATGCTATTAATTTTTCAAGAATTAATCTTGCTGATTTTTCATCTAAGTCACAAAATGGATTGGATAAAATTAATAATTGAGGATTTTCTTCAATACTACGAGCTAATACAAATTTTTGTAATTCACCTTTTGATAACTTTTGAATTTTTATATACATATCATTGTCATCAAAGATTTTATAATCTTTAATAATTTCTCTTACTTTTTTATTAACAATAGTAGTCTTTACAACGCCTGATTTAGTTACATATTTGGGGTTATTATAATTTCAAAATGTAAAATTTTCAAATAACGTTGAATCAGGAATAACCCCTTTATGGATATATTGGCCTGATACTCAATCAATACCTAAATTACTAATATCTTGTGGTTTCAATTTGGTTATTTCTGATTCTTTAAAAAAGATACGTCCCGTTTTAGTTTTATTAATTCGCACTAAACTATCAATTAACACTTCACTATAAAGGTTTTCAAAATCATAAATTCCATAAATTTCACCAGGAGCAATTACAAATTCAATGTCATGAAAATCAGAAAGATTAGGGTTATTTTCTGCTAAATTATCAACATACAATAATGGAACACCAGTAACTGCTTGTGGTTTATGATAGTTAATAACATTGCTTCAATAATCAGTGGCAAACATTTTAGTGTTTTCACTCAATTTCATAATTTTGGTATTAGTAATTTGATAATCTTTAATCCAAGAAACACGATCAGAAACAGCTTTGGCAAATTCTTCATCTCTAGTTGTAAATATTACCGTTATTTCTTCACTGCGTAATGTTTTAAAAATCATTCAAAATTCTAATTTTTGACTATCTGATAAACCAACAGTTGGTTCATCTAGTAATAAAATTTTTGGTTCTTTAAATAAGGCTCGTAGTAATGATAATTTTTTTAATTCTTCAATGGCAAGTGTTGATACTTTTTTATCTAAATTAAGTTTAATTTTATATTTAGTCATTAAACTATTAATTCTAAATTCTGCTTCTTTTCAATTAGGAAAGATTTTAGCAACTAATGGTTCATTACCTAAAACAATGTTTTGTTTAACATTGAAATCATTTAAGAAAAAATCATCTTGACCAGCATATGCCATTTTAAACTTTGACATTTCACTAAGATCGCGGGGATATGACGTTCCTTTTTTAGCACTTGAAATTATAATTTTCCCTTTGGAAGGACTATCAAATCCAGCAAACATTTTAAGCAATGATGTTTTGCCAGCAGCATTGCTCCCGACAATGGCATGAACTTCTTGACCAATTTCTAAATTAACATCTTTAAAAATAGCACGGTTATTATAGTACTTAGTAAGATTAGTTAATTTCAATATCGCTTTTCCCATAATTACATCCTTGTCTTACTTAATAAAAATTAATAAGATTAACACCATAGGTCTGAGTTTTGCTTTCTGGTAATCCCAAGTTGGGAGTAATTTTGTACTTAACATCAATTTCAGATTTTACTGTTTCATCAATAATTTCTAATCCTGCACTAAAACTAAATGCTAAATAATTGTTATTATCATAAACATAATCATTTTTATTAATAACATCATAACCGATGAATTTAATAGTTTTACTAAATGTTGATCTTGTGGCGATTAAACTAGCAGAATGAGAAATGATATTATTATATCAAGAATTAGTATTAACAATAAAATTAACACCATGATGTTCATATAATTCTTGGGCAATTTCACCCACAGCACGGATACCATCGGAACTATGAACATTGCTAGTAACAAAATTATTATGAGTATTAACTTCAATGATTTTATAAATAACAGACCTACTAGTAGTATTAATAATCTCAATTTCGGTTTTAAATTGTTCTAAAATTTTCTGATCATAAGCAATGCCAATATTATTAATAACTCCAATTTTTACAATGGAATGTCCGTTTAAATCACTATCAAAACTATATTCACTATTAGCAATTCCTGCTTGAATATTAGCAACAAAATGTTGTGCTAATTGTTTTCCAAAGTCTGGATTGATAGGACTAGTAGCGTTAGCACTATTAAATCTAATGTCATAAACATTATTGTTTACTTTTACTAAATCAGCAATGATATTTTTGAAAAAATAAAATCTTACATCTTGAAATTGTTGCATAACACGAACGATATTGCTAGTGTAATAAACATTTGTATCATTACTATGAGGAAGATATTTTTGAAAACTAGGATTTAAAACAAAAACCTTTTTAATATTGTAAGTTGTTAAAAAATTTCTTAACATAGTTGCATATTGATTATCATCTTGGGAAGTAAATAAAGTTACAACATGATTATTTCCATAAATTGTTTGTAGTTTTTTAAAAATAATCTGATCGCTATCATTTTGATATTGGGAGTTTTCATAACTTGATAGCATTAACACTGTGGGTTCTAAATTCCAACTACAAGCAAAAAGACTACTAGCAGTGGTAGTTAATGTTGGTAAAGTTATTGCTACTATTAAAAACCGACGAAACATGCTAACACCACCAAATATTACTTATTAACATTATACTAGAAAACTCGTTTTAAAAGAAATGAAGCACTAATTGTGTGAAATGTAAATTCAATGATTTAGTTTAGGTTTAAGTTTAGTTATTGACTTTAATGATATTAAGTTTAATTTAAAGATGGATAAATTACAAATCTATTTTTTAAGTAAAAAGCAAACTGGTAGTAAAGTAACTAAAATACTGCCAACAAAAATAGCACCATTAATTATTCAAAACTCAACAAGATTAGAACTATAAACATTATTTAGTCCATTGTGGCTACTAAACTGTAAGTTAAAATAAATGGTAGGTACAACACTAAACAAAAAAGCAATACTACTAATTATTGTTCCTTCAATCAAACAAGCACTAACAACAGTTTTTTTTACAATAACCTAAAATTCGTAATGTTTTAAATTCTTGTTTTTTTTCTAAAAAATATTGACAAATACCATTAAGGGCAGTAATTGAATTAAATACACTAATAATAATTGCTAATAAGGAAATAATTCGTATATTTGCACTGTTGTCAATCTTAAATAAATTAGGAATAGTAATAGTATAATTCACAAATAAACTTAAAGATACTAATAACGCAATAGGAAAGAAGATTTTTTCAATATTATCTAATATTGATTTACTAGCAACTCTAATTAAATAATAACAGCCTACAAATTGAAACATAAAAACTATCGCGCCAATTAAATATTTTCCTAGTAATCCAAAGGCAATAATATAACAAAAAATAGCACATAAAACCATACCCTCGCCTAAACCTGAAACCATTAATTCTGGAATAACAGTTAATGCAATTGCGCCTAAAAATGAAACAATTCCCAAACTAACTCTGATAATACTTTTATATAAAACTACTTTTTGATAAAAATTATCAATACTACTAATCTCAATTTTCTTAATCGGACTTCTCCCCACATGTACTTGTGGAGGAAACAATGAAATTTAATGAGTTCAATAATACTTTTCAAACTGAAAAACAATGTCTTGCATATATAGCAAGTTTGAAACAAAGCAAATGTATTAGGTGTTCTAGTTTTAATTTGAATACTTCTAATTTAAGAAAAATGAGATGTTTGAAATGTCATCAAACATTCAGTATTCTCACGGGCACTATATTTTCAAAGTCACAAAAACCTTTAATATCTTGGTTTTATCTCATCTTTAGATGAATAAACACCAAACATGGAATTCCATCAACTGATGTTGCAAAAGAATTGGGAGTGACCTTGAAAACAGCTTGAAGAATGGGTCATAAAATCCGAAGTGCCATTGCTAAACAAGAACCTCAATTCATTGTTGAGGGCATAGTGCAAATGGATGAAATGTATCTTTCACATATGGGTTTTAAAAAACAAGGAAGATCCTTGTTGAACAAAACCTTGATTGTTGGTATTTATGAAAAAACAACCAACAATCTGATTGTGAAAGTATTGAAAAACGCAAACAGTAAAAATCTTTTGCAGTTTGCAATAAACCACATTTCTTCAAAGTGTGATGTACATACTGATTCTTGAAAAGAATATCGCGATTTGAAATCGGTTTTCACTAAGCATGAAACAGTTAACCATCAAGATGGCTATGTTTCAAAAACTGGTGTAAATACCAACCAAATTGAGTCAGTATGAAAACATATACGAAGAACATTTAAAACACATATCAAAGTTGCAAAACATCATATTCATTTATATGCAAAAGAAGCTGCATATAAATTCAAGAACATACCTAGTTTTGAAACTGTAATGCTATGTTTAATTTAAAAATGTGGGGAGAAGTCCGAAAATTAATTTGTAAAGGAGCTGTTGAAGAAGTTATTAAAAGTTGTAATCGTATTTTTTACCAAGGTAAAATTGTACCCTTAACATCAGATTTATTAATAATGGCTAATGCAACGATTACTAACTTAAATCAAAAAGGACTACGATTATTAGGAGTAGCTTATGAAGATCAAAATCTTACTGCTAGCAAATATAATGAAGAAAACGAAAAAGATTTAATTTTCTATGGATTTGTAAGTTTCTTAGATATACCTAAACCATCAGCAGTTAAAATGATCAAACTCCTAAAAGCACATGGTGTAGATTTAAAAATTTTAACTGGTGATAATGAATTAGTAACACGTGCTATTTGTAATCGTGTTAATTTAGAAATTAAAGGTTTAATTTCCGGTGAACAATTAATAGGGCTAGCAGAATACGAATTAAAACAAATTGTTGAAAATAATAATATTTTCGTTAAACTGAACCCATTACAAAAAGCTAAAATTATTGAAGTATTAAAAAGTAATGACCATGTTGTTGGCTTTATGGGTGATGGTATTAATGACGCTTTAGTGCTACGTCAAGCTGATGTTGGTATTTCTGTTGATAATGCTACTGATATTGCTAAAGAAGCATCTGATATTATTTTATTGGAAAAATCAGGATTAGTATTAGAAAATGGCATTGTTGAAGGTCGTCGTATATTTAAAATACATTAAAATTACGATCGCTTCTAATTTTGGAAATGTATTTAGTATACTAGTATCATTAGCATGATTTAGTTTCAGCCCCATGTCTCCAATTCAAATATTATTTCAAAATCTATTGTACGATATTTCACAATTTGCTATTGCTTTTGATCGGGTTGATGATGCATTTTTATTAAAACCACAACGCTGAAATGCGAAAGATATGTTACCATTTGCCTTTGTTAATGGACCAATAAGTAGTATTTTTGATCTTACTACCTTTGCCATTTTAGGAATTGGATTTGGAGTATTCGCTAATCCTACTGAACATAATGTTAATATGTTCAATTCAGGATGATTCATTGAAGGCTTATTAACACAAACATTAGTTGTACAAATGTTTAGAACTGAAAAAATTCCATTTATTCAAAGTCGAGCAACTTGACCTGTTAATGTCATGGCCATTTTCATTTGTATGACTGGTTTAGTTCTACCCTATACTTACCTTGGTAATCAAATGAATATGGTAGGACCACCACCAATTTATATTCCTATTGTCTTAGGAATAGTTGCCAGTTATTGTTTATTAAGTCAAATTATAAAAATGGGTTATATTAAAGTATTTAAAACATGATTATAATAATACAATAATAATTTTTATGTATCTACTTACTAAGTACATATAATAAACTTGATTTAGAAAAAATATTAATTGCACCAAAAACAAAAAGTTGTAATCTTATGATTACAACTTTTATTATTAACTATTTAAATGAGGATATTTACGTTTTAAGAAAAATAATAAAACTTGAATATCAGCAGGACTAACGCCAGAAATTCTAGTGGCATGGGCAATGGTTAATGGCCGTACACGCTTTAATTTTTCACGTGCTTCACCAGTAATACTTTCTATTAAATCATAATCTATATCAGTAGGAATCTGTTTCTTTTCTAAACTATTAGCTTGTTGTGCCATTTTTAATTGTTGATTAATATACCCTGAAAACTTAATAGTAATTTCTAATTCCATAAGTTCATGATATAGTAAATTATTTAATTGTGGTAAAACATCACTTAACATTTTTAGACTAACGCCAGGACGTTTTACTAATTCATAAGCCACAATATGATTATGAGGAATTGGTCCTAAACCATTACTTACTAAGAATTGTGCTAATTGTGAATCAGGACTAATTTTAGTATTTTTTAAATCTTCAGTAATACTATTCATTAATTGTTGTTGTGATTGGAATTTAGCATAACGTTGTTCACTAATTAAACCAACACAATACCCATGTTTAATCAAACGTGTTTGGGCATTATCGTTACGTAATAATAAACGATGTTCTGCTAATGATGTTAATAAACGATATGGCTCAATAGTACCTTTTGTTACTAAATCATCGATTAAAACACCAATATAACCTTCATCACGTTTTAAAATTAATGGTTCTTGTTTTGTTAATTTTAAATGGGCATTAATAGCAGCCATTAAACCTTGACAGGCAGCTTCTTCATAACCACTAGTCCCATTAATCTGACCAGCACTAAATAAGTTTTTAATAATTTTAGTTTCTAAAGTTGGTCATAGTTGTGTTGGTTCAAAAGCATCATATTCAATCGCATATGCTCATTTTAATACTTCACAGTTTTCTAAACCTGGTAGTGTTCTTAACATTTTATCTTGAATATCAATCGGCATTGAAGTTGAGAAACCTTGAACATAAATAGAATCTAAATGTACTGATTCAGGTTCTAAAAAAATTTGATGGCGTGGTTTATCAGAAAAGCGAACAACCTTATCCTCAATACTTGGACAGTAACGAGGACCTGTCCCTTGAACTTCGCCATTGTACATTGGTGATTTATCTAAACTATTATTAATAAGGGTATGAGTTTTATCATTTGTATACATCAAGTAACAAGGTAATTGTTTACTTAATGGTAAGAAGTCAACAGTTTCATGAGAAAAAGCTAATGGTAAATCACTACCTAGTTCAATACTAGATTTACTAAAATCAATACTATCTTTTTTAACACGTGGAGGAGTACCAGTTTTTAAGCGAATCATATTAAACCCTAAGGTTTTTAATTGATTTGAAATACCATTACTAGTTCTTTGACCATCTGGGCCTTCAGTTTTCTTATTATGGCCTTGTCATGTTAAAGCAGTCATATAAGTGCCAGTTGTTAAAATAACAATTTTACTTGTAATTTGTTTTCCATTTTCTAAATTAACGCCTTGTACAATACCCTCATTAATAATTAATGATTGAACCATTACTTCTAAAACAGTTAAGTTTTTTTGGTTACTAATAATGTCTTGCATATATTGTGAATAAGCGATTTTATCAGATTGCACACGAATAGCTCACACAGCAGGACCACGAGAATTATTTAATAGTTTCATTTGCAAAGCAGTAGCGTCTGCTGCTTTAGCCATTTCACCACCTAGGGCATCAATCTCCCTAACAACAATTCCTTTGGCAGGGCCACCAATAGAAGGATTACAAGGCATTAAAGCAATTTTAGTTTTATCAAGGGTAATTATTGCTGTTTTATGTCCAGTTCGAGCAGCAGCTAAAGCAGCTTCAACACCAGCATGACCAGCACCAACCACAATGATTTCATAATTGTATTTCATAGATTTCACCTCCAATTAGATGAGTTAGTATTTTAAAAACTGATAACATTAAAATTAACTACTGTTAATAATAAATTTCAATAGTAATGCTATCATAAAATTTAAAAATATAATAGATGGGTATTTAAGAATTTGTTAAAATTATCGGTGTCTTTTAGAAAAAATAAGATGGGATAAAGTATAATTTTTAACATAAGAAAAACTATGCTATTTTACATAGTAAAATATTTTTGTTTTATATAATTAAACTAAAGTCTTAACTTTCAAATAATTTATTAATTAAATCAAGATGAGTTTTAATTGAGTAAATACTTTTATTTTTTTTATCAAGGTTTTCAGTAAATTCTAGTTTAATAGCAACACGGTAATTCACATCTTTTTCCATAATTTTATCCTCTTGTATTCTAAAAATTTTTTCATTTAAATCCCTATACATATTAATTATATTACTATTTTTATAATTTGCAAATAAGTTTTACTATTAAATACACTTATTGACTTAATTTAAGGGAAAAATTTTGTGGAATAAAAATATTTTTTTATTTTTATTAAAAAAATATTGCCTAATTTTCAATTTTATATAAAATCATGACAAAAAATTAAAAAAATGTATAAATGAATTAGTGTTGTATATGAGATTAATTATCCTAAGAGAAGAAAGGGACGGAGATTAATATTTCATGAAAAGCAGTGATTATAAAAAAATCAGAAAAAATATCATTAAAACAAAATCAACTTTGTATTACTACTGACAAAAAAGAATCATTATTTAACTTAAATGATATCAATTGTATAGTTTTAGAGAATAATTATACTTACATTACAACACAGATTTTAGCTAAACTAGTGACAAATGATATCTTTGTTATTGTTTGCGATGATAAATATGATCCAGTAGGTATTACTATGTCATTAAACCAACATTGACAACCACTAACAGTATTCGAAAAACAAATAAACATGAAAAAGAATTTTAAAATATTCAAAAACTTATGCAAAAAATAAAAAATACTCTAATCATTATGAAATATTTAAAGTGTTCGGAAAAAAGCATTATGATGATAGAAAATTTCTATAATGATATTGCATTTGGTGATGCTAATAATCGTGAGGGATTAACTGCCAAGATTTTTTTCCGTGAATTATATGGTAGCGGTTTCATTAGATTTAATGATGATGGTATTAACAGTGCACTAAATTATGGATACAAAATTTTAATGAGTGCTATTTCTAGAACAATTAGTAAATACGGTCTAAATAATTATTTGGGCATTTTCCATATTGGTAAAAGTAACCCCTATAATTTAGCTTGTGATTTTATTGAACCATTACGACCAATAGTAGATTACTGAGTTACTAAAAATATTGATACTATCAACAACAGTATTTCATATAATCATCGATTAGAATTAATTAAGGCTTTTCTCAGCATTTATGTGATAAAATTTAAAAATAGTACATAAAGGGAGAAAAGCCATTATAAATTTCAAATTTAACACGTTCTTGTAGAATTTTAGTAGCAAATTTACTGTAAAAACACTGCCTTCAATAATTTTAATTAAATTAGAAAGTAAGAAATATATAGTATTAAGTTTTTCTTGGTCTTTACTTCAAACAAAGTCATACTTTAATATCAATTTTTTCATATCAAAACGGCCTTGATAAAATTCTTTGCTGTAAATAACATTGAAAGCATAGTTTAAATAAGTATAACTATTATAAAACCAATCATGTCACCAGAGATAGTATCTGTTACTTCATATTCTTTAGTGGATTTAACAGTAATAAAGTTAGTGAAATCTTTAATTGCAATTTTTAAGTTGTATAGAAATACATTATTATTTTCTTTCATTGTTACTCCTTGGTTTATAAAAATTACTATAAACATATAATACCAAATATGACATATAATTTGTATCATATTTGGTAAATAATGTTTGATATTAAGGAGTTAATTTAGAAAAAAATTGATCTTTCTCGAGATGAGTTAGAAGCTTCTTTTCAAGAATCGTTAAGATTGGACAAGTCTTGTAAATTTTGTGTACGTTTATTATCTTTTTTTAAACTAGTAATATTGAATTCATCTTGTTTGATCAAAGATTCAAACTCAAAAATACTTTTTTCTTTTTCATTAATATCATCTTCTAATTGTTTAGTTCTACTTAATTTTTCTTCTTTTAAACTCTTGATTTTTTTGCTTTTTCAAATACCAAAAGTTAAAATTTTAATTATTTTATATGAAAATTTCTTTTTTATTATTTTTTGATTTTTGTCATTTTCTTCAATGTACTCAATATGTTTTTGTCTTAATCCACTAATTTGTTTTTTAAGATCTGTTTTTGTCTTAAGATTTAATATTATCTTTTCATTTAATTTTTCTATTTTCTCTTTTTTTTGTACTAAAATATTTAAATCAGTAATTTTTGCTTCTAATTCTACTATTTTTTCTTCATTTTTGGCGTTAGTTTCATTTAGAGATTTTATAGTATTTTGAACAGTTTGAAGTTGTGAAGTTAATTCTTTATTTTCTTCTTCTAATTTTTGACTTCTCTGTTTTTCTGTTTCTAGTGAAGTTGAAAGATTATTACATTCTGCTGTTTTTGAAATAATTTGCTCTTTTAAGTTTTCATTTTCTTCTTGTAATTTTTGATTTTTATCAATGAGTTGACCATTAGGGTTTGTTGCTAAAGTACGTTGAAAACTTTCAGCATTTAAACTAGTAGTAATATTATCTTTATTTTCTTCACTAACTTGTGTTTTTTCCATGGAAGAAACTTCACTAGTATTTTTTTCGTATGTGACACTAACTTCATTATTAGTGATCTCTAAATTTCTTTCTTTTTCTTTGGTGTTAGTTTTAATTTCTTTAAAAATAATTTCTACTTTTGTTGTTCTTACTAAGTGGTTAGTTAAATCTGCAACATTAATATTTTCATATGAAACTCTAGTGTCATTATTACTTCTTTTTAAATCAAAAAATTTTATTTTTTTAAGTCTATCCTTCACATCATAACTATTGTTAATGCTAATCTTTCCTTTACTCTCATCTGATATTGTAATTTGATATTTTTTATTAATTTCACTAATATTATCATCTTCAACAACAAAACATGTTTCACTAGAGTAATCTGAATTATTACAATACCTAATATTGTATTCATCAAGTTCATTTTTATTCTCTGCTTTTTTTATCTCAACTGGTAAAATAAGCCATTTCTTATTTTTATCAACTGTACATTGCATAAATAAAGCATCATAAGTAACACTGTCCTTAGTCACCTTATAAATACTTAAATGTTGTAAATTTGCCATATCTTTTATACCTCCGTTTCATTCAAGTTAAACAAAAAATAACCTATTTTAAAATCAACGTTCTAAAGCAGGTTATTAATTTAACAATTATTCTATTCTACGTAAATATTACCACTTTTTATTATTTATGTATACTTTTTAATTTTCATAAAGGCTTTTCTCAGCATTTATGTGATAAAATTTAAAAATAGTACATAAAGGGAGAAAAGCCTTAATAATAAACCTTTAAAAGCAAAAAACAAGATATTATGACCCATTACATTGAAAAAATTTTAATTATAAGGCAGTTATTTTCGCACTTGGAGAGAAAATACATTAGACACTAATATGTATAACAATAAAATAGTTAATTGAAAAGTTGTTTTTAGTAAAAAATTCTAAAACTAAAAATGAATAGTTCACAATTAATAACTAAAATAAGATAAAATTATACCAAATGGTTAATAATAAATTAGAATAGGTGGGATTAACCAATGAATGCCAAAGAACTAATTGAAAAAATATCTGACAAAACAAACTTTAATCTTGAAGATATAGAATTAGTTTTTGCAACACTAATTGAAGAAATTATGAACACTAATCAATTTCAAAAAAATATTACAATAAAAGGCTTTGGAACTTTTAAAATCAGTCGTGTTAAATCATTCGTTAGAACATGTAAAGCAACAAATACACAACATACTGTTAGTAACTATAAATATGTTAGATTTGTACCTCATAAAAAATTTAAAAAACGTATTCGTACTAAACCACCAACCGATTAAAAATAATGATTTTATTTACAGATATGAGGAAGTAAATGATGAAACAAAGTACTATCAATCACTGAAAACTAAAAACTAAAGTTGACATTAATTCTATTTACATGTTTAAAGCTTGTTTAGAATATAACTCACAATTTCAACCTAAAGTTAAACTTGAATTAGCAAAATGACCTATGTACTTAGAATATTGACAATATTTAGAAAACCATCAAAATGTTATTACTTTTACTATAAAAACCTCAACTGACAACCTAACATTGCGTGGAGACTTTATTAAAAGCCCTTTAAACAATGATAATAAAAATAAAACTATGATTCTATTGCATGGAATTACTAATACTAGATTTTGAATTTTTAAACAAACCTTTATTTTTTTACAGGATGGCTACAATGTCGTTTGATATGATGCTCGTAATCATGGCACAAGTGATGCTTCACCAACTACTTTTGGTTTAAAGGAATCGCAAGATTTACAAGATATCATTAACTATGTTACTACTAATTATGAAACTGCTACCGATACAATTGGATTATATGGCTTTTCTTTAGGGGGTGCCACTGTTATTATGTGAGCTGAACTTTATTTAAAATATGAGGTTAATAATAAAGTTAAACTAATTATTTCAGACTGTACTTTTAGCCGTTTAGACCGCATTTACAGCGAAAAACTAAATAACTATGCATTTTTGCCTACTAAATTTATGAATAATTGAGCTCTTAAAAAAGTTCAAAAACAAATTGGGGTAGAAAAACTTCAAGAGTTACAACCGATTAAATATTTAAAATTTATTCCTAATGTACCAATGTTATTTTTACATGGAGAAACTGACCATTTCATTAATTACACTAATACCAGTGAGTTATATCAAGAAAAAATCCGTTATGAAATAACCATTAAAAGTGTTATTTATACAATTCGTAATGCTAATCACGGTCAAACCTTTTTAATTGGTGACCAAGAAGATTCAGTTGTTAATGAACATAAATTATTATTAACACAAACAATAACTAATTTAGTACTAGAATTCATTCATAAATGAATTAATTCATAAAAACAAGTTATTAATTTGTTTTTTAGAAAATAATGATTTAGAATTAATATAACTGATAGTTAACAAGAATGGGGCGATGATTTAGAATGATGATAAAAGTTGTTATTATTGGCGCTGGTGCGACCGGAATGGGGGTTGCTAGTAAATTACTCCGCAGTGGAAAAAATAGTAATAAAGAATTTGATATTCATGTTTATCAAGACCAAAATTATATTTCTTTAGGATCATGCAGCATCCCTTATTTTATTGCCAATGAATTTAAAGATGCTAAGTTATTAAATGCGCGAGTTAAAAATGATTATTTATATAAAACTAACGGTAAAAACAAGATTAAGATTCATCTAACCCAGAGAGTTGTAAAAGTAGATTCATTAAAGCAAGAAGTTCATGTTAGTAACGTTAAAAATTTAAATAATAAAGTGAAACCTAAAGTTGTACATTATCAAGCATTAGTAATTGCTACTGGAGCACTACCTAAAATACCACCACCATTTAGTCATGGTGCTTTACCGCACAATGTTTATAATGTTTTTACAAAACAAGATGCAATTAATTTAAAAGCTGCTTTAAAAACTGCTAAGAAAGTAACGATTGTTGGGGGTGGATTTATTGGTTTAGAAATGGCTGAAACTTGTTTAAAACAAAATAAAGATGTTACAATTATTGAAATGAAAGACTGTTTAATGGCCGATGTTGTTGATAAAGAATTTAGTCAACTAATCCTTGATGAACTTACTGGTAAAAGTAAAATTGTTAACCCTAAGAAAACAATAAATCATGCTCGTGTGATACTAAACAGTCAAATTGAAGAGTTAATGATGACACACAATAATATTAAAGATTTACGTTTACGAAATCTAGAAGATGAACAAAAGGGTACGACTGTTCCTTGTGATATTGTAATTTTGGCGGTTGGTTTTGCTCCTAATACCCAGTTCTTGCATGATAGCAATATTCTATTAAATAAAAATAAATCCATTGTTATTAATGAGTATTGTCAAGTTCCTTCTCAACAAAATATTACAAAAAAGATTTCCAATATTTACAGTGGTGGTGACTGTGCACAAGTATTTAGCCAGTTTGATAAAACACCACAATATATTCCTTTAGCAACTAATGCCAATAAGATGGCCCGTATCATTGCTGAAAACATTCAAAATCCAATCCATAAATATTCAGGAACACTAGGTTCAAGTATCGTCCGTATTGGTAATTTAGAAATTGCTAAGACTGGTAGTTTTGGCACAATTAATAAAAATGATATTGGTAGTGTTTATATTGAAGACTATGACTTACCAAAATATTTACCACAATCTCGTAATTTATATTTAAAACTGTTTTATCATAAAACTACTTTCCAACTACTAACTGCCCATATGGCAGGGTACAATCATGCTACATTGAGAATCAATGCTTTGGCAACTGCCATTTGAAATAAAATGGATGTTCGTGACTTACAAAACTTAGATTTAGTATACTCACCACCATTCTCACGTACTACTGATATTATTCACTTAGCAAGTAGAAAAGTAAAATCATAAGAAATTAAATGAGGAATTAACAATGAACACTTTAGCTTCTAATAATATTAACCTCTTACGAGATTTCATTGGAATCTCACATTGACAAAGTCTTGTTGCCATTATTATCTTTTTTGGTGCCATTATTTGTCTTAGTATTTTTATTAGAAAAGTTAAACCTAAGTTCCCGATTCGCATTTTTATTGGAATGACATTAGGTTTAACTTTCGCCATTGTTATTCAAGCCATTACTGGTTTTAAAAGTAATAAGATTAGTAACCATGGAGATGCTACTAATCCTAATCCCTACTATATTGAATGAGTAGGACAAATTGCTTGTTGAATTGAGTTATTACGAAATATCTTTATTACCGGTATTACGATGTTAACAATTCCATTAGTATTTTTAGCGATTGCACGCATTACTAGTAAGAAAAATAGTAATTCTAAAACCATTGCCAAAGTATCGGGAATTGGAATTACTATTTTATTAGTAAATGTAGCCATTGCCTTTTGTATTGCCTTTGGTTTAGGCATTTTTTTCAAAATTGGTCAAGGATTTGATTTATCTGGTAGTGGTACTTATGATAAAACTGCTGCTAAAACGATTCCAGAAATTATTGTTAGTTATATTCCTAGCAGTTTAATTGGTGTCTTTACCCAAGCATTAATTATGCCTTTAATTGTGTTGGGAGCATTAATTGGGTTTGCTATAAAAAAACTAACTAAACATAATGAAGAACGGATGGATAAAGTTCGTCATAGTTTAGAAACTATGTGAAAAATAGTTATTTCCATTTTAATGATGTTTATTAAAATTATGCCGTTTGCCGTTATGAGTATGTTAGCAGCAGCTATTATAAACCAACCAATTGGTGCCTTAGCTAATATCGGAATTATTATTGGTGTGGCTTACTTAGCATTACTATTAACATTCTTATGACATTTATTATCACTATACTTATTTGGAATTAATCCATATCGCTGATTAGCAAAAGCACAAAGACCAATCATTGCTGGATTTACATCACAATCTTCTAATGCTGCACTACCAATTGCTATGACTACTTTGAAAGAAGATTTAAAAATTAAAGACGAAGGCGCAGATACAGTTATGCCACTTTCAACAACTATTGGTTTAAGTGGTTGTGCTGGTGTGCAAGCAGGAATTATTTTATCATTCTTATGATTCAGTGTTATTATTCCTGGTAATTTTAGTAACTGAACTATTGCTATCCTTTTTATTAATGGTATCTTTGTAACTTTAGTAGCATCTTTAGGGATTGCTGGAGTTCCTGGAACTGCTGCTGTGATGACAGCTGGAGTATTAGGTGGTTTAGGATTTGGTGGCTTTTATTTACCTGTCTATGGGGTAATTGGTGCATTAGATGGATTGTTTGATATGGGAAGAACGGCCGTTAATATTTCTGGTGGATTACAAGCAACCGTCATTGCCTCGCGCAATCAAGATTTAATTGATGATGAAAAACTATTATTAAAAAGATATCCGTTTAAACCTTTCCACATGTTTACTAAAAAAGTAGGTGCTAAGTTGATATTTAGAAATGATAAAATAAATCAAATTCAAACTTTAAAACGAGATACTAAGATTAAAATTGAAGTCTTGAAAAAAACTAAAAACAGTGAGAATGATATTAAGTTTTTGAAAACACAATTAAAAAGTCAAATTAAAGATATTAAAAATCAAAAAGAACAGAGTAAGTAATGGGTATTAAATTAATCAAATTTTAACATTGAAAACTCAAAATTTTCAGATGAGAAAACTCTATTGTTTGTTTTTAGAAAATCTTTTGCCTTATAAATTTCTTTGGCCGTATTGCATTTTAAAACAACCAGTTATTTTAAATTGATATAATGCATCTATCGCAGGAACTCCTTTAACTGGTAATTTTACTAATAATGCGAACAATTATTTATCAATTAATTTTGGAACTATACTAGTTACTACTAGTAGAATTGATTGTAGCCAAAAACTACTACTTAATCATATTATTAGTTTATTTTACTTATTAGTATTAAATTTAGGTTATTTTTCTAAATTCTTCAGTATAATAGTTTTAGAGTGAAATTAATGTAAAGTAGGAACTAAATCATGGTGGAAATCTTAAATATTAATAATAACACTATATTTATTAAGATTTTAAGTAACAAAAGAACTATTTTAGATAGTTTAGGTATCAAACCTGATGGTAGCAATGAATTCAACATCTATACTAATTTGTTTGCTATTAAAACCCTACTTAATTATTGCAATAACAATAAATTAAAACTTAAACATGATGAACTACTAACCACATGAACAAATTTACAAAAAGCAAAAAGTTTAAGTGATACTAGTGGTAATCCTAAACTAAGACATTACCAACGAGTTGATGTAGCGATTTTAAAAAATAACAAAAGATTTGGTTTATTTAATGAAATGCGAACAGGGAAAACGCCTAATATTTTAACTGCTCTATCAGAAATGAAAGTTAATAAAGTTTTGCTTGTTGTCCCCAAATCAACAATTTTGCTAACTTGAATTCCTGAGCTTAAAAATTGAACTAACTTTGAATGCATTGCTATTAAAGATGACACTATTAAAATTAGAACAAAAAAATATTTAGATTTTGCTAATAGTACTAATTGTGCCTTAGTAGTTAGTAAAAATACTTTTAAAATGACGTTAAGAATCAATTATTAACTAACTTTGATTTTACATTAGTTATTGATGAAGCTCATTTTTTACGAAATTATAAAACTGCTCAAAGCGAATCAATTTTAGATATTGCTAATCATGTTTCATCAGTTTACTGTTTAACAGGAACACCTGCCAATAATCATCCCAGCGATGTTTTTGGAATTTTAAAAGTCATTGATAATAAATTGTATAAAGATATAGATTATTGAGATTTTGTATAACGTTATTTTGGTATTATTAGAAAACGAATTACTAATTTTGTTACTATTAATCTACCTAAACCAAATATTAAATCACAACTTGCTGATGAATTTGATTATTTAGTTAAAAAAGTATCAATCATGCGTAAGCAAGTTGATGTTCGTGATGAAATGCCAACTATTATGAAAAATGATTTAATTCTAACTATGCCCAAAGAGCAAATGAATCTTTATCATGAAACATTTGAAGGCATGAAAGAAGATTTATTTTATAATAAAAAAACAAAAATCACTTTCTTACAAATTTTTACAAAACTACGAACAATTTGTTCAACTCCTATTAACGAAGGTATGAAAGAATTAGGTGCTAAATTTGATTGAGTATTAGATTATTCAACAGATAATGAAACTGATTCTGTTATCATTTATAGCACTTTTAGTGATAAAGGTATTCATATATTAAGTGAAATTTTAACTAAACACAAACTAAAACATCAAGTTATGACTGGTAAAAATACTCAAGATCAAAGAGTAAAAGCTATCAATGATTTTCAAAATGGTGCAGTTAAAATAATATTATGCAACATTAAAACAGCTAATGTAGGGGTTACATTAGATAAAGGTGACGTTATGATTTTCCTTGACCGCGAACTAAATCCGACAGAAAACGAACAAGCCGAAAGTCGTTTTTTTCCAACTCAATTAAATGACAACAAACCACGACAAATTATTAACGGACTTCTCCCCACATTTTTAAATTAAACATAGCATTACAGTTTCAAAACTAGGTATGTTATTGAATTTATATGCAGCTTCTTTTGCATATAAATGAATATGATGTTTTGCAACTTTGATATGTGTTTTAAATGTTCTTCGTATATGTTTTCATACTGACTCAATTTGGTTGGTATTTACACCAGTTTTTGAAACATAGCCATCTTGATGGTTAACTGTTTCATGCTTAGTGAAAACCGATTTCAAATCGCGATATCCTTTTCAAGAATCAGTATGTACATCACACTTTGAAGAAATGTGGTTTATTGCAAACTGCAAAAGATTTTTACTGTTTGCGTTTTTCAATACTTTCACAATCAGATTGTTGGTATTTATGAAAAAACAACCAACAATCAAGGTTTTGTTCAACAAGGATCTTCCTTGTTTTTTAAACCCATATGTGAAAGATACATTTCATCCATTTGCACTATGCCCTCAACAATGAATTGAGGTTCTTGTTTAGCAATGGCACTTCGGATTTTATGACCCATTCTTCAAGCTGTTTTCAAGGTCACTCCCAATTCTTTTGCAACATCAGTTGATGGAATTCCATGTTTGGTGTTTATTCATCTAAAGATGAGATAAAACCAAGATATTAAAGGTGTTTGTGACTTTGAAAATATAGTGCCCGTGAGAATACTGAATGTTTGATGACATTTCAAACATCTCATTTTTCTTAAATTAGAAGTATTCAAATTAAAACTAGAACACCTAATACATTTGCTTTGTTTCAAACTTGCTATATATGCAAGACATTGTTTTTCAGTTTGAAAAGTATTATTGAACTCATTCAATTTCATTGTTTCCTCCACAAGTACATGTGGGGAGAAGTCCGATAAATAATTAAAGCCATTTTCCATTAATTTACTTTGAAAAACAACTTTTTTCATTAACTGATCAGATAAAACTAAAGCAAAATTACAAAGTTCATCAACTATTAATTTATTAGTAATTATTATTTTAATCATTTCATTTTCTTTAATTTTATCTTGATAGAACTTTTCTTGTTTTTTCTTTTCAATTTCATCAAGTACTACTTGTTTGTGCATCAAAGTGATTTAATTCTGACTTATCAATAATAAAACATTTAAAAAGAATATAATATTAAACTTGATAATAATTAAATGATTTTGAAGTTAAAATTTTAACAACTTCTCTTTTTGATAAAACTACAGCATTAGTGACTCTTTTAGTGTTAGGATTATATAGTCTTACCTGTTTTTCTCTTGGTCAATAGCCTACTACAACGAGGTATTCCACTTAAATTCAGTACCTGGTATTGAAAAATAACTTTTAAATAAAACAAAAAGTCAGAAAACATGCAGATTTTGTCCTTCATTAACATAATATTTTAATCTTTCTATTTTATTTTATACCAAAAGTATAGCATAATTATTATTTTTTATATATAAGTATGGTTTTTCTTTTTGCGTGAAAAAACTAATAAACTGTTATTTTAACCTTAGGTTAAGACATAATCAAAAGATAACAACATTCCTGAAAAAATCTTTTTGATAGTTTTTGAATATACTATAAAAATTTAATGGAGTCATATACTCTCCTTATCAAATATAATTAGTTTGAAAATAAAAACTAGATAGGATGAGAAATATATGACTCCATTAAATTTTACAATAGATTCTGAAATAATTAAAAAATTTCTTTAGATAAAAAACATTAAAAACTATAAAAAATATTATTAATTAAATTGCAAATAAACATCTATTTAATAATTTCTGAAACATGAGGTAAATTAAAAGCTTTTCATGCTAAACTATCTGCTTCATCGTTTAAAACATTACCGGAATGCCCTTTAACTCATTTAAAATAAATGTTTACATCTTTAGCAGCTTTATCATAAAATGCTTTATAAGCTTTAGTTTCTGGTTTTGTGGTTTTTCACTCACCAGTACATCATTTTTTAATACCATCATAATCATGACAAATAAGCAATGATTTCACATTATTTTTTAAAGCTAACTGCATAGCTTTTTGCGCACCCATAATTTCACCAGCAACATTTCTTAATTTTACTCAATTCTCATCATTAAATTTTTCACAATAAGTAGTTTTTTTACCTTTGTTAATAAAAACTAATCCATATGAAAATTGGTTTAGTTCTTCATTAAAACTCCCATCAGTATAAGCAACTACTTCATAATGATGATTATAACTTGGTTGATTGTGGGAAATTGGAGATGGTTTGGTATCATCTATGTACCCTTGAGCATCAGTTGCATTATCAAATCGTTTGTATTGTGCTCCAGAGAAGCCACTTACTTGTTCTAAACATTCTTCTCATGTTTTATAGATTCCAATTCTACGACCTTTTTTTACTGCATAAAATTTATTTGCCATCTTAGTTACTCCTTTTCTACTTCTTCTTGATTAATACTATTTAAATTAGCGTTTTTTGTGATTAATCCTAATTTAAATTTAAATTGCTTCTTTAATTCTTCCATTTCTTTTTCCAAATTAGCTATTATATTTTCTTGTTGCTTATACCTTTGTATATTTATGTCTAAGCCAAGATTTTCTTTAATTTCCATTTCTTGAACTTTGGTAAAGAATGTACTGTTTTTATTTAAAACTATGGGTTGATTTGCAAAATCTTTTCAAATATCAGTAATTTCATTAAATTTAATTGTCCTACAATAAATTGGTCTTATATGTTGAATTTGATTATCAATTTTTATTTTAAAGTAATCATGATGACTTGATTCAGTTGTCATTAATTGTACTTTTACATGACTGGGATAAGATTTAATAACAATTGCTGGACGGTATTTTTGTGTATTAGAATCTGTACCAATATCGCCTTGAATACAAACTCTAATTCCTGTTCCTTTTTGTAATTTTCTTCATTGTTTTTTGTCATTATTTTCTCCTAATAGTTGACTTTTAATTTACATAATATATACTTATATATGTAAGAGAGAATAAGCTCTCGAGTTCCCAACCCTAGCTGTTGGGGTTTTGATTTTTAAATTGCTCATTTAACTACTCCTCTTCTACTTCTTCTTGATTAATACTATTTAAAATAATGTCTTTTTCAATTAAACCTAATTTAAATCTAAGTTGATTATTTTAGATTTTTAAAATATTAATTTGTTCTTCTAATTGATAAATATCTTTTTCTAAATTCTTAATTTTAAAATAAGGATTTTGTTCAAAAGTAAAACTAACAAATTTAGATATTAATCCTTGCTGTTCTTTACTATTTAATTGATAAACATCATTTGTTGAATAATCAACCCATTTAGATTTTAAAAATATAGTTTCAACTTTTTCAATTCCACTTGAGTAAAAATATCCAGTAACATTATTTATTTTTAAAATGAAGGGATTTTCATTTTTTTTAAATCTATTTGAGTGGTTCCATATCAAACCAAAGCATTTTTATTTTTAAATTTTAACAAAATAGAAGGTCTACCTTTTTTATGATCTAAATTATTGGAACGATGTAAAGTATAAACGTGCATACTTTTATAAATAATTTTTGACATTTTAAATCCTTTCAAGTTTACATGTGCAATTACTTATAAATATCTTAATATTTTATCAATATAAAATATTAGTTATGTTACAATAATTATGTACAGTTTCATTATTCATGTTCTCCTGTACTTGATATGGCAAAGCAGTTATGTGTGATGTCTTGCTGGGTAACCAAACCTAGTGCAAAACAGATAATTAGAACCGCAAGGTTCTTTTTTTATTTTATAATTTCATTCAAAAACCCACATGTAATCTATTAAATCTTATCATATCATTATCCTATTTTATGAAAAAACAAAATGTTTTTAATTTACATTTCCATTTTTTGTAGTATGATATTCTTACAACTAAATAAACCTAAAACTTTAGATGTTCGGGAAAAGGGTGAGAATCCCTTGCTGTCCCAGCAACTGTAATGCTGATGAACGTTATATAACCATTGAAGATAAATCTCTTTGAGAAGGGTAACTAGTAAAATGAAGCTAAGCCAGTAGACCGGTCTAAATTTTTAAATAGTAGTTATTCCTGGGGATGAATCAACGATTGTTATAGTAACGATATTTTCATACTTTAATAGTAAAAAAAATGTATCTTTATTTTTAATAATTAATGATAAATTTGTGCAAACACCGACAGGAAACTTAGGTGTTTTTTAGTTCTTTTTTCTCTTATATAGGGGTTATTAAATATCAAACTGTATTAATTTATTTATAAATGAAAGGAAAAATATATGACAAAAGGCAATAAATATTATCAAAAATCATTATCACCTTTAGCATATGCTATGAATAATTTTCAAGGAAAAATGCGTTCTATAAATTGAAATGTTATTAATGATGATAAAGATTTAGAAGTATGAACTAGAATTACACAAAACTTTTGATTACCAGAAAAAATTCCTGTATCAAATGATTTAACATCTTGAAGAACATTAAGTCCAGAATGGCAACAACTCATAACACGAACTTTTACTGGTTTAACATTATTAGATACTATTCAAGCAACAGTTGGTGATACAGCCCAAATTCCTAACTCATTAACTGACCATGAACAAGTTATTTATGCTAATTTTGCTTTTATGGTTGGTGTTCATGCACGATCATATGGAACAATATTTTCAACGCTATGTTCAAGTGAACAAATTGAAGAAGCACATGAATGAGTTATTAATACAAAAAGTTTACAAGCTCGTGCTCGTGTTTTAATTCCTTACTATGTTGGTGATGATGCTTTAAAATCAAAAGTAGCTGCATCACTTATGCCTGGTTTTTTACTATATGGTGGATTTTACTTACCCTTTTATTTATCAGCACGTGGAAAATTATCAAATACCTCAGATATTATTAGATTAATTTTAAGAGATAAAGTTATCCATAATTATTATAGTGGTTACAAATATCAAAGAAAAATTGAAAAATTACCATTTGAAAAACAAGTAGCAATGAAAAAATTCGTATTTGATTTGTTATTTGAATTAATAGAATTAGAAAAAACTTATTTACTAGAACTTTATGAAGGATTTGGTTTAGCTGATGATGCTATTAAATTCAGTCTATATAATGCTGGTAAATTTTTACAAAACTTAGGTTATGATTCACCATTTACAGAAGAAGAAACAAGAATTAAACCAGAAATATTTACCCAATTATCAGCCAGGGCAGATGAAAATCATGATTTTTTTTCGGGAAATGGTTCATCTTATGTGATGGGGGTAACAGAAGAAACAACCGATGAAGATTGAGAATTTTAATTAAAAAGGAGAACAAAAAATGCATGATGATGTTATAAAAGTTTCAAATGAAAACATAGTAAAACCAATTGGTGAAATTCATCTAGTTTATTTTTCATCACTTTCAAACAATACTCACAGATTTATTCAAAAATTAGAAATACTAAATTCACGAATTCCTTGTGATTTAGAGGAAGAAATTGAAGTTAATAAAGACTATGTTTTAATAACACCAACATATAGTGGTGGCGGCGATATAAAAGATGGTGCTGTTCCCAAACAAGTAATTAAATTTTTAAATAATAAACAAAATCGTAATTTTTGTCGTGGTGTCATTGCTTCTGGTAATACTAATTTTGGTGAAACATTTGCGATTGCTGGACCAATCATTTCTAAAAAGTTAAATGTTCCTTTGCTTTATCAATTTGAATTATTAGGAACCCAACATAACGTTAATAACATTAAAGATATTTTAATTAATTTTTGAGGAAAAAATACTAATAATAAAGAAAAAAAAGAAATAACAAATACCCTAGATTCTGAAGCATACATTACTCTTAATGCTCAAGCAAAACTTTTTACTAAAGGCCAAGACAATTTTCAACTTGATATTGTTGCTGCAAAATCATATATGGAACATCATGTTATTCCTAACTCAAAAAAATTTAAAAATACTAAAGAAAGAATTGAATACTTAGTTACAAATCAATACTACGACGAACAACTAATTAATAAATATACGATGGAAGAAATTGAACAATTAACTAAGTATGCTTATGAATTTAAACATGAATTTCCTAGTTTTATGGGTGCTTTGAAATTTTATAATGCTTATGGTTTAAAAAGCTTTGATGGTAAACAATATTTAGAACATTACGAAGAACGTGTTGTTATGAATGCATTATTTTTTGGTGATGGAAATATTAAAAAAGCTCAAGCAATTCAAAAGCAAATGATGTTAGGTAGATTTCAACCTGCCACACCAACATTTTTAAATGCTGGCAAAAAACAACGTGGTGAATATGTATCTTGTTATTTATTGCGAGTTGAAGACAATATGGAATCAATCGGTCGTGCTATTACAAGTTCTTTGCAACTCTCAAAACGTGGTGGCGGTGTTGCTTTATGTTTAACAAATTTAAGAGAATTTGGAGCCCCCATTAAAAATATTGAAAATCAAGCAACAGGAGTTATTCCAGTTATGAAAATTTTAGAAGATTCATTTTCCTATGCCAATCAATTAGGACAAAGACAAGGTGCAGGTGCTGTTTATCTAAATGTTCATCACCCAGATATTATGCTATTTTTAGATACAAAACGTGAAAATGCAGATGAAAAAATTAGAATTAAATCACTATCACTAGGAATTGTCATTACTGATATTACTTTTGAATTAGCTAAAAATAATGAAAAAATGGCGCTTTTTAGTCCCTATGATATTCAAAAAGTTTATGGCAAACCAATGACTGATATCGCTATTACTAAAGAATATTACAATATGTTAAACAATCCGCAAATTAAAAAAACTTTTATTAGTGCTCGAAAATTATTTCAAACAATTGCTGAATTGCATTTTGAAAGTGGTTATCCTTATTTATTATTTGATGATACAGTAAATAATCGTAATGCCCATCCCGGAAGAATTGTGATGAGCAATTTATGCAGCGAAATTGTCCAAGTAAGTTCTGCTAGTGAATTTAATGCTGATTTAAGTTTTAAAAAAATTGGTGATGATATTTGTTGTAATTTGGGAAGTGTCAATATTGCTAAAATGATGGAAAGTGGTGAAGAATTTTCACAAACAATATATGATGCCATCTATTCATTAGACCATGTTTCACGAAATAGTGATTTTGCTAGTGTTCCTTCTATTCAACAGGGTAATAGTAAAAATCATGCTGTTGGATTAGGTGCTATGAATTTACATGGTTTCTTAGCAACAAATCATATTTTTTATAATTCCAAAGCAGCAGTTGATTTTACAAATATTTTTTTCTATGCAATGGCATTTCATGCTTTTAAAGCATCAAATAAACTAGCAATTAATGTTGGTGCTTTTCATGGATTTAAAAATTCAAAATTTGCTGATGGTTCATATTTTGATAAATATACTAAATGCGAGAAGGAAAAATGAACACCAGAAACAAAAATAATTAAAGAACTATTCACCAAGTATAATATTAAAATCCCTTCACAAGCAGATTGACAATCGCTAGTTGCAGATATTAAAAAAATAGGAATTGCTAATTCACATTTGATGGCTATTGCTCCAACTGGTTCAATTAGTTACTTATCTTCTTGTTCTGCTAGTTTACAACCTGTTGTTGCACCAGTTGAAGTCAGAAAAGAAGGTAAATTAGGGAGAGTTTATGTACCTGCTTATAAAATTAATTTTGAAAATAAAAAATATTATATGTTAGGAGCGTATGAAGTGGGACCAGATGCCATCATTGATATCGTAGCAACAGCACAACAACATATTGATCAAGCAATATCATTAACCTTATTTGTGGATGGTTCAGTTACAACTCGTGATTTGAATAAAGCCTATATTAAAGCTTTTAAACAAGGGTGTTCATCTATTTACTATGTTCGTGTCCGACAAGAAGTTTTACAAAACAGTGAAAATTATGAATGCGATGCTTGTATTATATAAGAAAGGAAAGCAAAAAAATGAAAAAATTTTACAAAATTATAGCAATATTTTTAACAACTAGCTTACCAGTTTTAAATGTTTTAGCTTGTGACAATGATACCAAAAACATAAAACCAATGATTGCTGAATCTTGGGTAGAAAAATGATTCAAGAACAATCAACAACATCCACAATTGGGTATGACCATTATTTCTTAACTAATAAAACTAATGATGATGATAGTTTTAATCAACATGATTGAATTGATTTAGATAGTAAATCAGAAATGTATATTTACTTGCCTGATGTTAATAATATTAAAGATGCTATTTCACTACTAACACTTACAGATAGTGCCAAAACTATAAATTTACCTAATCCTATTAGTTGAAAACAAGTTAATAATACTACTTACACCAATAATAATTTCATTACTGAAGATACTTCTGTTGGTACTAGTAGTTTAATGGATAGTGAAAAATTTAATCAAATTTTAGCTAGTAATAAAAGTAAAACTTGAACTAATAAAGAAATGAATAAGGCTTTTCTCCCTTTATGTACTATTTTTAAATTTTATCACATAAATGCTGAGAAAAGCCATTTTAATTTTATCAATATGAGTACTATTTTTATTAAATCAAATCTTATTTAATCTTTTATATTCTTTATTATCTTTACTTAATGGATTAATAGTATTTCATATACCAATTGGTTTAATTGGTTTATCTAATTCAATAATAATTACCACCTACTTTCATGTTTTATATTTACTTTTATTTTTATAAATAGAAATGCCAATATTTTTATTTAAATTATTAGTTTTATGAAAAGTTAAATATTCTTTTCTTTCTACTCTTCATGCTCTACTACCTAATTCAGTTTTTGGTAATGTTTTAAATTCTTTAAGTTTAAAAAATCCACGTTCTAATCTATTAATAAATGCAGTTGTTTTTAATACATTAATATTCGTTGATTTAAGCACATTATAACGTTGTTTACCTTTACTAATACCTTTCTGTTCTTTAAGTTGTTTCTTAACATATTTACGTATCTGTGATGGTAAAAAACCCCTTAAAAAATATCTTCAAAATATTGTTCCAGCACCACTACCATTTTTACCTTTTTGAACTTTCATTAAGTTTCAAGTTTCTTCACTTACATTAGGATAAGTATATGGTCCATATCAACGTTTATTTTTACTTGTATCACTTTGTATTAATACTTGTAATAAACCTAATTTTAATGATTTATTAGATTTATAAAAATTACCTTTTTTTAATCATGAACTAGATAATACTACTCAACCTTTTTCATCTTTATTATTAGTTTCTTCTATATCTTTATCATTTAAATCTTTAGTATTATCTTTTAATAAATTATTAATTTTTTTAGCAGGATTAACAAATAATTTATTTAATTCATTTTTTAAAATAGTTAATTCATTAGATTTTAATATAGATAATAATTTTTTAGCAATATTTGGATTAAAAGTGGAATATGGTTGGTCAAGTTCTTCTTCACTAACATTTTCACTATCTAAAACTGCTTTTAATCCTGTATCTTTACTATAATTTTTTAATAAACTAACAATTAATACACGAATATCATCACTTGCTAATGCTGAGTATATAAGTCTAATAATTAAAGGTAACATTATAAACTCATATGGTTATAATCTCAATTTAATGAAGCATTATCATGATTTAATGGTACTTCACTCATATTATCACTACCATATTGACTAGATGTTTCACTATTAATAGTAAATCTATTATCATTAATTAATCTTGCAGTTTCATTATTAAATGGTGTTTCTTGCATTTCTTGGTTATGATGTGTAATTTCAATAGGTAGTAAATTATGGATAATTTCAGAAGCACCAGCAACTATGGTAGGTACTGCATAAGCATTATTAAAATCATTATTAATACCCATTGCAACACCACTTGAAATCAAACATCCACCATTTGCCATATTTGCTACTTTACGAATAGTTTCAAATCTATTAGGTATTAATTCAGTAATTCCTGCCATAAGATTTGAAATACCATAAACATTTAATGAAATATAAGTATCTCAATCCATTAAATGATTATCATTATTAACTAATAATACATTATCTGGAAATGGGTCTACTGTTGTTGTAGTTATTGGATTTTCAGTTGGATTTGGATTAATAGAAGAGTTAGTAAATTTACTATAATTTACTAACCCAATTATTCCTAAACCTAATAATATTTTTTTAGAACTATTAATTAGTTTAGTTTTAGCAGAAGGTCTTTGATTTAAATTTCAAATATCTAAACCTAATTTTTTACCAAATAATAAACTATTAATTGAACCTAATATTGGATTACCTATTAATTGACCATAATAAGCACTAGTTCCAATCATTGCTGAAATTGGACTTATACCAGTTCTCATTAATTTAGTTAGTGTATAGTTATTTGATTGTGTATTCTCAACATGTGGCATTTTTAACATCCTTTAAATTAGTTTGTTTTTTAACTTGAATTCTAACTGTTCCTTGACAATTTATATTATCTCCAACACATATAGCAAAATTATCATGAACATCACTTACTATAAAATAATCATTTCTTAATTTAGGATATTCATCTAATAAAATTGTTCTTATATCATTACTTGTAGTTAAATCTTCTGGTTTGGCTGAATAAATAGTAATATGTGCTTTTTCATCAAAATATTTATAAATATATTCCATAATTATTTTTTAGTAAATTCTAATTTTACTGTTCCATAATATTCTTTATTATTACCAGTCATAGTAGCACTTGTTGATGTAATATTACTAAATTCTGCTTTACCTTTTTCATAGCCATTATTACCAATATTTACTATTATAGTTTCTAATTCATCATTAGTAGGTATTGCACCAGCCATAGTAATTTTTCCTAAATTTTTATAATAAATTATATTTTGTAAATCTAAAATATTCATATTATCATAATCTGTTGATTGATAAGTAGCATTAACATTAGTTGGTTCTATTTTATAATTTTTTGCTCTTGCTGTTTTAATTTCATCAATTGTTGGCATTTTTTCTTGAATAATATACATTAAATCTGGTCTAATTGCACTTGGTAATGCATATAATGCTTTCCCAATAATACGAATATTATCTGTTGCATTATCTAATTTATTTCTTACTTTAGTAAATGAAATAGGCATACCTCACATATATCTGTTATAAACTACACCAAATAAATCTAATAATTTATCGGACTTCTCCCCACATTTTTAAATTAAACATAGCATTACAGTTTCAAAACTAGGTATGTTATTGAATTTATATGCAGCTTCTTTTGCATATAAATGAATATGATGTTTTGCAACTTTGATATGTGTTTTAAATGTTCTTCGTATATGTTTTCATACTGACTCAATTTGGTTGGTATTTACACCAGTTTTTGAAACATAGCCATCTTGATGGTTAACTGTTTCATGCTTAGTGAAAACCGATTTCAAATCGCGATATCCTTTTCAAGAATCAGTATGTACATCACACTTTGAAGAAATGTGGTTTATTGCAAACTGCCAAAGATTTTTACTGTTTGCGTTTTTCAATACTTTCACAATCAGATTGTTGGTTGTTTTTTCATAAATACCAACAATCAAGGTTTTGTTCAACAAGGATCTTCCTTGTTTTTTAAAACCCATATGCGAAAGATACATTTCATCCATTTGCACTATGCCCTCAACAATGAATTGAGGTTCTTGTTTAGCAATGGCACTTCGGATTTTATGACCCATTCTTCAAGCTGTTTTCAAGGTCACTCCCAATTCTTTTGCAACATCAGTTGATGTAATTCCATGTTTGGTGTTTATTCATCTAAAGATGAGATAAAACCAAGATATTAAAGGTGTTTGTGACTTTGAAAATATAGTGCCCGTGAGAATACTGAATGTTTGATGACATTTCAAACATCTCATTTTTCTTAAATTAGAAGTATTCAAATTAAAACTAGAACACCTAATACATTTGCTTTGTTTAAAACTTGCTATATATGCAAGACATTGTTTTTCAGTTTGAAAAGTATTATTGAACTCATTCAATTTCATTGTTTCCTCCACAAGTACATGTGGGGAGAAGTCCGTTAAATAATTTATAAGTGTTTTTATAAGAAAAATAAGATTTGAATATAAAAATCCTTCATAGTTATAAACTATGAAGGAAATGTATTGTTATTTATTACCCATGAATAAAAAGAATGAAAATATTAGTTTTCAAAGTTATTTTACGGTGTTTTTGGAGTTGGTCCAACCTTACTTTCACTACCTGCATCTAACACTATATTTCCTGCTTTAAATTGAACAACCATAAAATCTGTAAGCTCAACTCTCGTACTATTAACTGTTGAACCTGCTTCAATTGTAGTAAAAGTAGGAGTTTGATTAATTAAACCCATAAGTAAATTTAACTTTTTAGCCTTATCACTATTACCTATTTCAACTGGTTTGCCAGCTAATGAAGCTGCTGTGACACCAGCAGCTTCTTCAACAAATCCTGGAATATTAGTCTTAAATCCATTTTTTGAAAAGCAATATCACTCGCCAGAGCGGTATTAATAGCATCCTTAACACCAGCACCTATTTTAATACTAACAGTGTAAACAGGACCTATGTTTTCTTTATTAGTATAATTATTAAATTGTAAATCAAAAGTTCCACTAGTAATAGTAAAGTCATTTGCTGTTGGTGTTAGTTCAAGAACTGTATTTGTTGAAGTGGCCCTAATCTCCCTTATTTTTCCCGCTGAATTAAAAAGACCATCAGCAAAAGTAGAACCATAATCAGGTTGAATTTTTAAAATAGTAGTAATAAAATCAAATGACTCTTGATTTTGTGCTTGTGAAAGATCAGCACCTAAAGTTTTTAAAAGATGAGAAGCACTTACAGTTAAAACATCTCATTTCATTTCACCATTAACCGCAGGTAATTTAATCCCTTTTGTGCCATTATCAGTTGTTAATCCTAAAGTATCAGAAACTACACCATTCATAGTTGTAATCGTAGCTGTTTTAACAGGACCACAAGCAACAACCGTTGTTACAGATAAACCCGTTAAAGTAACTGCACTCAATATTCTAAATAAATTTTTCATACTTTTCACAATTTCTACCTCCTCTATATTACGTATATATGTTTTAAAAAAAAGTTTTTTTATCTACAAAAAACCTTCATAATTATGAAGGTAAGAATTATATTATCCAATTTTTGTTTTTGTTTCAACATTAGCAGCAAGTACTGTATCAAGCACATCTTGACCACCGCGAATTTGTTGTTGGTCTGGGTCAATACTATGTAACATAATAATAACTTGATGAGCAACATTAACTTTCATACGATTAAATAATTTTGATGCTTCTTCAATATAAGCTTGTAATGGGTTTAATTGGGCATAACCACGTAAGTGAATTCCTGCACGTAGTTTACTTAAACTATCAATATGATCAGTTCAATATTGATCAAAAGTTTGAAGGATAGCATTATGTTCAATTTGTCTAATAATTACTGGATTTAATTTTTCTCGTTTTTCAAGATAAAAGGTATTAGATTTATCTCTTATTAAATCAATAACGTCTTCATAACTCATGCGTTTTAATTCATCAATTTTTAAATCATCAGGTTTAATAATGCGTTTTTCAATTCCTTTAACTAACTGTTCGTAATCAACAAACTGTTCTTTACCAACTTTTTTATTAAAAATATTTAACAAATCTCTGGCTACTGTTCTATGCATACTTTTAATTAAATCTAAAAGAATCTCAGAAAGTAAAATATTATCACGTTGATGATATGTTGCTTCACGATGTTGGGCAATAACATTATCATAATCTAACAAGTTTTTACGAGCATCAAAGTTTAAACCTTCAATTTTTTGTTGTGCTCTCGTGATAGAACGTGTTAACATTTTGGATTTAATAAAATCCTCACCTAAACTGGCAAAAACTTTTTTTAATTTCTTACCACCAAAACGTAACATTAAATCATCTTCGATTGAAACATAGAAACGTGAAAATCCAGGGTCACCTTGTCTTCCAGCACGTCCTCGTAATTGACTATCAATTCTTCTTGCTTCATTTCGTTCTGTTCCTAAAACTGCAAGTCCACCAACTTCAATTACTCCCTCACCAAGTTTAATATCTGTTCCACGTCCTGCCATATTAGTAGCTAGGGTAATAGAACCTTTTTCACCAGCACGACCAATAATCTCAGCTTCACGGGCATGGTTTTTGGCGTTTAAGATTTCATGTTTAATTCCTTGTGCTTCTAACATGTTGGCAATTCGTTCTGAAACATCAACATTAGCAGTACCAATTAAAATTGGTTGTCCTTTTTCATGACGTTCTTTCACTTCAGCAATTAATGCTTTAAATTTAGCATTTAATGTAGCAAAGACATGGTCAGGCTTATCTTCACGAATAATTGGTTTATTAGTTGGTATTCTAATTACACGCATGTTATAGATTTTGACAAATTCTTCTTCTTCAGTTTTAGCAGTTCCTGTCATCCCACTTAATTTATTATATAAACGAAAGAAGTTTTGATATGTAATAGTAGCAACAGTAGTTGTTTCTTGTTGAATGGTAACATGTTCTTTTGCCTGTAACGCTTGGTGTAGCCCATCACTGTAGACACGTCCTGGCATTAAACGACCAGTAAATTGATCAACTAAAACAATTTCGCCATCTTTAATAACATACTCAACATCCAGTTTAAAGACGTGATTAGCACGTAATGCATTTTGAATATGGTGAAATAATTCAGAACTATCAATGTCAAATAGGTTTTTTAAGTTAAAAGATTTTTGCGCTTTATTAACACCACTAGTTGTTAGGGCAATTTGACGTGATTCTCAATCAATTTTATAGTCATCAGGAATTAATGTTTTAGCAAAGACATCTGTTGCTTGATATAAAGGCGTTCTATTTTTTGCGCCTCCAGAAATAATCAATGGAGTTCTTGATTCATCGATTAACACCGAGTCAGCTTCATCAATAATCGCAAAATTAAGTTGACGTTGTACTTTATCATTAAAATTTCTAGCCATATTATCACGTAAATAATCAAATCCTAACTCAGAGTTAGTTGTATAAGTTACATCTTGTAAATATGCATCACGTTTTTGTTGAGGATTATTATCACGCAAACTAACACCAATAGTAATGCCTAAAAATTCTAAAATTGGTCGGTTTAGTTCTGCATCTCTGGCAGCTAGATATTCATTAACGGTAATAACATGAACACCTTTACCACTTAAGGCATTTAAATAAATAGGCATAACTGCAGTTAAGGTTTTACCTTCACCAGTTCTCATTTCTGCAACATCACCGTTGTGTAAAACAATTCCACCAATTAACTGAACCGGATAGGGATGCATACCACTAACTCTTCGTGCAACTTCTCTAATTGTAGCAAAAGCTTCTACTAAAATATCCTCTAGTGTTTCTCCTTCTGCTATTCGTGTTTTAAAAACAACAGTTTTATTAGATAATTCTTCATCACTAAGTTTACACATAGTTTCATCAAGAACAACAATAGCTTTTACTTGTTTATTAATTTTTCGTAAAATTTTACGGTCTCACATAGATTAAATCACCATTTATTTTCTGTATTACTTTCTAATAATATTTATTACTTTTTGTAATAAAACCTTTATCATTTTAACATAAAAATTAGGAAATTTTTAGTGCTGAGACAAATTATTTTGTTTTCATTTAATTACTATACTACAATTATTAATTAGTGTTCATTAATAACGTTAATTATTTTTTTACTAACATTATTTTCTTTAACAAACTGGTAAATTTTTGTTGGATTAACACGTGCTGCATTTCGTAATGCTCATCCAATACTACGAATTAAATAAAAATTATTTGTTAATAACAATGGTTTAATTAATGTAAAAAGTAAATCAATATCAGTTTTTGTTTTAAACATTAATTGTGACTGAATAGCAATTCTTTTAATTCAATCATTTTCATCATTAATTAATTTACATAAATATTCATTTCTAACATTTTTTAGTATCATCACTACTAAAAATTAAGACTCCAAAAATATCATCAAAATAATCAGTTGCATCTCATCAAATATTATGTTTAATAATTGTTAATAATCAATTTAAATCATTAAAAGTTAAATTTTTCTTTCATCATAAATTTAAAAATTCCATAGCTTTAGGTTAAGTCTAAGATTGTGTGTAAATTTAAAAAAGTAATAAAAAATGAGCCATATACCCCTCCTTATCAAATATAATTAGTTTGAAAATAAAAACTAGATAGGATGAGAAATATATGACTCCATTAAATTTTACAATAGATTCTGAAATAATTAAAAAATTTCTTTCAAAAGAGACTAAAAATGAAGGCATAAAATTGCTTATTGAATTATTTTTCGGACTTCTCCCCACATTTTTAAATTAAACATAGCATTACAGTTTCAAAACTAGGTATGTTATTGAATTTATATGCAGCTTCTTTTGCATATAAATGAATATGATGTTTTGCAACTTTGATATGTGTTTTAAATGTTCTTCGTATATGTTTTCATACTGACTCAATTTGGTTGGTATTTACACCAGTTTTTGAAACATAGCCATCTTGATGGTTAACTGTTTCATGCTTAGTGAAAACCGATTTTAAATCGCGATATCCTTTTCAAGAATCAGTATGTACATCACACTTTGAAGAAATGTGGTTTATTGCAAACTGCAAAAGATTTTTACTGTTTGCGTTTTTCAATACTTTCACAATCAGATTGTTGGTTGTTTTTTCATAAATACCAACAATCAAGGTTTTGTTCAACAAGGATCTTCCTTGTTTTTTAAACCCATATGTGAAAGATACATTTCATCCATTTGCACTATGCCCTCAACAATGAATTGAGGTTCTTGTTTAGCAATGGCACTTCGGATTTTATGACCCATTCTTCAAGCTGTTTTCAAGGTCACTCCCAATGCTTTTGCAACATCAGTTGATGGAATTCCATGTTTGGTGTTTATTCATCTAAAGATGAGATAAAACCAAGATATTAAAGGTGTTTGTGACTTTGAAAATATAGTGCCCGTGAGAATACTGAATGTTTGATGACATTTCAAACATCTCATTTTTCTTAAATTAGAAGTATTCAAATTAAAACTAGAACACCTAATACATTTGCTTTGTTTCAAACTTGCTATATATGCAAGACATTGTTTTTCAGTTTGAAAAGTATTATTGAACTCATTCAATTTCATTGTTTCCTCCACAAGTACATGTGGGGAGAAGTCCGATTAGGAATTAGTGGATATTTGATTTATATTGCTAATGATAATCTATATTTTCAATTAGTAGATATACAACAAAGAAATTATGATATTACTGGTAAATTAATTTAATGTACTATTTTTTATGAGAATTATCAAAAAAATGCTCAAACAGTAAGATTATTTGAAATTTATACTTTAAATAATGAACAAGTAACTATTAATCGTGCAATTTATAGTATTAGTGATAATAAAAAACAATTTGTATTAGATTATAGAACATTTAATAATAATCCTAATTTAGAACAAGAACAAGTATTAAACATTAATTATATACCAATAGCAATTATGCGTAATCGTGCTAATGAAGAACCTGACTGTAATAAAGTAATGGATAAAATTAAAGTATTAGATATTTTCTTTGAACAAATCATTTTAGATGTAATATTAAACTCACCTAAATTTGTTTTTAATAATATTTATGGTAATAATCAACAATTAATTGATGATGCTATAAGAAAATTAATTGCTAAAAAATATTTATTTACTGATAAAAGTCCTAATGATGCTCCTAATGGTTTAGTAACTATTATTCAAGGTAATTTTAAAGGTAAAACATTAAGCGATGTTTATGATTGATTAATTAATGAAATATCTAAGCGTTGTGGTTTACATATACCAAGTCAAAAGAAATCAGCACAACAATCAGTTCCTGAAAGTACTGCTGTAAATATTTCAACAGTTAATTATATTGAACAAAAACTATGACAATTTAATATTGATACTCTTAAATTTATTCAATTATTAATACGAATTGATAAAGATTTATTAGATAGTAAAACATTTGAAATTAATGATGAACAAGCAATTGAAAATTTAACTGTTAAATTAACTTTATTTAATCCAGTAAATAACCAATTAGTAGGAGAAAATGACAATGGACAACAACAAACCACAAACTAAGTTTCCACAAAAACAAACGAAAATTAATCAAACAGAAAATGATTATTTAATAGATAATATACCAAATGATTTTTCAAACCTTATGGGCAATACTAGTGACCCTGATATTAATAGAATATACGATAAATTTAAAAAACGAACAATTTATATTTATGAAATTGAACGTTTATTCAAAAATAATGAGAATAATACTTTAAAATTCTCACCTAATACTATTAAGATTGGTTTTGTTGATATTGAGAAAGTATTAACTACTAATGCTGTTGAAACATCAGACTTTAATATGCAACTAAACCAAAGGGCAAGCACTAATATTAATGATAATGCCATTGAATATAGTATGACTGATATTAAAAATTTAATCTTTCAAGAAATAGATTTATTAAATCAATTTAAGTTATATGCTGTTAGTATAAATGAAACTTTAACTGAAAGTAATATTGATAACTTATATATCATTAATAGTTATTCACAACCTTATCAAAATCCAAAAACAAGAAGTACCAAAAGCATTACTATCATAAAAATTAAAGATTTTAAAACAAGAGATGGTTATCATATTATTATTAAATTACAAAAACCATTAGATAAAGATACTAAGGTTAAGAGTATAACCTTAAAATTTCCTAAAACAATGTTATTTGGTAATATAAAAGTAAATGGTGAAATTAATGGATTAAAAGTATCACCAAATTTATTAATTGCTGATGATAACCAATTATTTCCGTTATATGCTTTACCAATCCAAACACAACCAAAAGTTAATATTTTACAACAATGATTTAGTGACCAAGTTTTATCATGAGATATTGCTAAAAATTTCATGAATCAAAATTCAATTTTAGATTATTTAGATATTGGTGAGATTTTACCTAATCAACCATCACAAGAATTTAAACATGTTAAAAAGATTGAATTAAAACAAGTTAAAGCAGTAGCTAATAGTTACTTTAAAGAAACGGGATATGATATTAATAAAAACTTTGATAATATTTTAATTAGTAAAGATGATAATAGTAGTTACTTATCAGGTTTTTGAAATGATAACATACAACAATACGATTTAAGCGAAAAACAAGAATATAGTTATGTTGGTGAAGTTAAAAGTGGAACTTGAAAATTAACAAGTGTGGATAGTGTAGTTTTAACTTATGACAAAGTAAAACCTAATACAACATTAGGTAAAGTATTATTGGATATGTTAACTTATACATATAATTACCAAAGAAATTTTGATGGAATATCTTTTCAGACAGACCCACAAAAAATTACAGATTTAGATAAATTACATGCTAAATTTGAAAATCAAAAACCACATGATGTTATTACTAATCTTTTTGAACATTGAAAATTAGATAATCCTGATTTTGTTAATCATCCAAAAATTAAAACATTTAAACAAATAGTAATGATGTTATCTAATTATATACTTTCTTATTTGTCAATAAATAAAGGTTTAGATGATGATTATAAAATTCTATTACCTTACTATTTTGAATTAAAATCAAAACCTACAAGAACATCAAGCTATAAAATTTGAGGATTTGAAAATGTTTATGTTATTTTAAAATCTGAGTATTTTGATTTTACAGATTTAAATAATATTAAAATAAAAAATAAAAATATTAGTCAAAATGAATGATTTAAATTAAATGATAATCAATATAATTGATTATCATTAACGAATGAATTAGAAAGTAATAATATACCGTCATTATTACCACAAGATATGAGTTTAAGTAATGGTGAATATGGAAAATATATGCTTAAAGGTATAGTTAATAATGTCTTACAATTATTAAAACTATTTAATACTCAAAAACAATATTTTTCAAGTTGAGATTGATTTAATTTTACGGACTTCTCCCCACATGTACTTGTGGAGGAAACAATGAAATTGAATGAGTTCAATAATACTTTTCAAACTGAAAAACAATGTCTTGCATATATAGCAAGTTTGAAACAAAGCAAATGTATTAGGTGTTCTAGTTTTAATTTGAATACTTCTAATTTAAGAAAAATGAGATGTTTGAAATGTCATCAAACATTCAGTATTCTCACGGGCACTATATTTTCAAAGTCACAAACACCTTTAATATCTTGGTTTTATCTCATCTTTAGATGAATAAACACCAAACATGGAATTCCATCAACTGATGTTGCAAAAGAATTGGGAGTGACCTTGAAAACAGCTTGAAGAATGGGTCATAAATCCGAAGTGCCATTGCTAAACAAGAACCTCAATTCATTGTTGAGGGCATAGTGCAAATGGATGAAATGTATCTTTCACATATGGGTTTAAAAAACAAGGAAGATCCTTGTTGAACAAAACCTTGATTGTTGGTATTTATGAAAAAACAACCAACAATCTGATTGTGAAAGTATTGAAAAACGTAAACAGTAAAAATCTTTTGCAGTTTGCAATAAACCACATTTCTTCAAAGTGTGATGTACATACTGATTCTTGAAAAGGATATCGCGATTTAAAATCGGTTTTCACTAAGCATGAAACAGTTAACCATCAAGATTGCTATGTTTCAAAAACTGGTGTAAATACCAACCAAATTGAGTCAGTATGAAAACATATACGAAGAACATTTAAAACACATATCAAAGTTGTAAAACATCATATTCATTTATATGCAAAAGAAGCTGCATATAAATTCAATAACATACCTAGTTTTGAAACTGTAATGCTATGTTTAATTTAAAAATGTGGGGAGAAGTCCGTTAATTTTAATGTTACTTTCTTTTGTACCAACATTTTTTCATTTAATAACATTTAAAGATTTTATTTTTTCATCAACATATTTTTTATTTGGAATATCATTATCATCTGTTACTGAAGGACCACTTTTATTTTTATAAATTAATGTTCTATTTCCAACATTTATAACATCATTAACTAATCTTGTTGTATTATCTTTATCATTTTTATTATTAAATATTCTATTTTCATCAACTGAACTACCACCAGTAGCACTAATTTTATTATCTTTATCAATAGTTATATTAGTACCAGCAATTAACTTATTTTGTAATTTATCATCTGCATATTTTTTAGGAATTAAAGTTCCATTTAAATAACTTGAGTAATCTTCTGTAAAAGGATCAAAATTTTTATAAGCAACTCTCATTTATATATAAAATTAGGTACTAAAGTATGTTTTAAAATTTCAATAGCATTTTTTCTATCATCAAGGTCATCAAAATAAATTACTTTATCACTAACATCACTATTAACTATATGAGTTTCTTTATCATATTTAATATCAATAGTTTCTTTTGGAATTTTAAATTCAGGTACTGTAGTAGATGTATTAATACCTCTAGTATCAATATTAATAACCGGTCTTGATCTATTTTGTGGATGAGTAATAGTGATTTTAGTTCTAGTATCTGATGATTCTAAATTAGTATAAGGAATATATTCATTTAAAGGACTATCTTCACCACAATTTGAAATAAATTTATTAAAATAATTATTTTTTTGTGGTTCTATTCCTTTTAAATCAAAACCTTTAATATTTGGATATTCTTTAATTTTTCTTAAATAATTAAATACTTCTGGTGGGATAAAATAAGGGTCATCTGGATTAGTTTCACTATAAGTTAATCCACCTTGACTAATTGAACCTTGACCACGTAAATAATCTACATCTTTAGTTAATAAAAATCTAACATAATTAGTAGTTGCTGTTTGAATATTATCTGTAAAATCTGTTGGTGTTATTTCTGGTCATTTTTTACTAATAGTAAAACCACTTAAATAATCAATATTACTACTAGCTACAGATATTGCAAATCAAATTTCATTATCTGGAGTAGTAACTTTATCAAATAATAATTCATTAAAATATTTAGAATTTTTAAATTCTTCAACTGTTATAAATAAAATTGGATCTTTAATAGCCATAATTTACTCCTTAATGTAAAAATAAAGGGTATTTAAACCCTTTAAATTTTAATTTTAGTTACTTTTTTCTTATCTTTATTTGTTAATGCTTGACGTTTTGCTTTTTGAGCAATAATAAAATCTTCAAAATCTTTTTCATCAACATCAAAAGCATCTAATTTTTGTGCAATAGTAGTTTCTGTTAATTGTAATTTATCATTTAATTGTTTAGTATTTAAAATAATATATTCAATTAATTTATTAAATTTAAGTTCTTTTGCAACTATATCTTGTTTATTTTTTTTAATTTTTTTTGAAATAATAGATAATATAAAAGTAATAATAACCCCACTAGTAACTGCTCCTCCTATAATTCCACTTAATAAATATACTGTTAAATTCATGATTTATTCCACCTTTTCTATTTGAATTTTATTTGAATGTTGTTTACATAAATTACATTCTTTTTTATGTTTTTTAATTTGTTGATATTGATAAATTAAATAAGGACTTGTAATAATAATTGGTATAGTAATTAATCCATATTTAATTTATTTAATTCAGTTTTTAAAGTGGTTAATTCATTAGGTTTTAATATAGATAATAATTTTTTAGCAATATTTGGATTAAAAGTTGAATATGGTTGGTCAAGTTCTTCTTCACTAACATTTTCACTATCTAAAACTGCTTTTAATCCTGTATCTTTACTATAATTTTTTAATAAACTAACAATTAATACACGAATATCATCACTTGCTAATGCTGAGTATATAAGTCTAATAATTAAATGTAACATTATAAACTCATGTGATTATAATCTCAATTTAATGAATGATTATCTAAAATTACATCACTCATATTACTACCGTATTGACTACTTGTTTCACTATTAATTGTAAATCTATTATCATTAATTAATCTTGCTGTTTCATTAGTAAATGCTGTTTCTTGCATTTCTTCATTATGATGTACTGTTTCTATTGGTAAAAGATTATGTATAATTTCACATGCACCAGCAACAATAGTAGGTACTAAATAAGAATTAATAAAATCATTATTAATACCCATAGCAACACCAGTTGATATTAAACATCCACCATTTGCCATATTTGCTACTTTACGAATAGTTTCAAATCTATTAGGTATTAATTCAGTAATTCCTGCTATAAGATTTGAAATACCATAAGCATTTAATGAAATATAAGTATCTCAATCCATTAAATTATTATCAGCAGTATTATTACTAAATAATAAATCATCTGGAAATGGGTCTACTGTTGTTGTAGTTATTGGATTTTCAGTTGGATTTGGATTGATATTTGTATTAGTAAATTTTGCATAATTTACTAAGCCAATTGTTCCTAAACCTAATAATATTTTTTTACTACTATTAATTAATTTAGTTTTAGCATTTGGTCTTTGATTTAAATTTCATATATCTAAACCTAATTTTTTACCAAATAATAAACTATTAATTGAACCTAATATTGGATTACCTATTAATTGACCATAATAAGCAATAGTTCCAATCATTGCTGAAATGGGACTTATACCAGTTCTCATTAATTTAGTTAGTGTATAGTTATTTGATTGTGTATTCTCAACATGTGGCATTTTTAACATCCTTTAAATTAGTTTGTTTTTTAACTTGAATTCTAACTGTTCCTTGACAATTTATATTATCTCCAACACATATAGCAAAATTATCATGAACATCACTTACTATAAAATAATCATTTCTTAATTTAGGATATTCATCTAATAAAATTGTTCTTATATCATTACTTGTAGTTAAATCTTCTGGTTTGTCTGAATAAATAGTAATATGTGCTTTTTCATCAAAATATTTATAAATATATTCCATAATTATTTTTTAGTAAATTCTAATTTTACTGTTCCATAATATTCTTTATTATTACCAGCCATAGTAGAACTTGTTGCTGTAATATTACTAAATGTTGCTTTACCTTTTTCATAACCATTATTACCAATATTTACTATTATAGTTTCTAATTCATCATTAGTAGGTATTGCACCAGCCATAGTAATTTTTCCTAAATTTTTATAATAAATTATATTTTGTAAATCTAAAATATTCATATTATCATAATCTGTTGATTGATAAGTTGCATTAACATTAGTTGCATCAACTTTATAATTTTTTGCTCTTGCTGTTTTAATTTCATCAACTGTTGGCATTTTTTCTTGAATAATATACATTAAATCTGGTCTAATTGCACTTGGTAATGCATATAATGCTTTCCCAATAATACGAATATTATCTGTTGCATTATCTAATTTATTTCTTACTTTAGTAAATGAAATAGGCATACCTCACATATAGCGGTTATAAACTACACCAAATAAATCTAATAATTTATAATCTTTTTCTAAATGCATACCAGAAACAGTATCATGAATAAAATCTTGTTCTAAATAAAAACTTTCATAAAATTCCATACCCATAATTTGATTTGTATATCTTTTACCAGTTGCTAAAGTATTTGCTGCAATTTGACCATAATTTAATAATGTAAATGCTTTTGCTAAATTAAAACTACTATCAATACCACAAGCACCCGTTAAATCTGCTTTATTAATACCAACTGTAATATCATCTACTTTTTTAATTAATTTATTATTTCTTTCTCCAATTATATAATAAGCATTTAATGCTTGTTCTTTAGTCATATTATTTAAATTTAAAGGTAATACTAATGATTTAGCAATTGCATAATCTTTTGTACCTTGTAAAAATATTAATTCAAAATTTTCTCTTAAATTTCTCATAAATGAACTTGTTAAATTTGAAACAATTTGAGTTGCTACATTTGCTGGTGAAGTCATAAATCTTTCAATATCAAATTCTGGAATATTAAAATCAATTGTTAATTCTTTATCAATAATTAATGTTGTTGTTTTAACTGTTCCTTTTTGTCTTTTAGTACCTGTAAATTCATCTCATGTTGAGCCTCATAATACCCGTACTGTTGCTCTATATATTGCCATTGCTACACCACTAATATTTGCTATTTGGTCAGCATTAACAGTATTTCTCATAAATAAAGTACTTAATTCAGCAGTTAATTCACCACGAACTTGTGCTTCAAGTACACTTAAAACAGCATTTTCAGTAAGTGTATTACCACCAATAATAAATGCTTCTGGAATTTTTGGAATTGCCATTTTATCCTCTTTCTATTTAATAGATTTAAGTGCAGTTCCTCTTGCTAAATTTACAAGTTTTTCTAATTCGTTAGGGTCAGTAATACCTGTAGTTTTAGCTTTTTCATTTAATTTTCTTTCTAATTCTTCTGGATTAATACTATTTGTATGTAAATCTAAAAGAGTTTTAGGATTAAAATCATTTGAATTAGGTTTATTTTCTTGTTTAATAGATTCTGATGTTTTATCAATAAGAAATTCTTTATAATCTTCATTTATTTTATTAAATGCTTCTTGTTTAGATAAAGATTTATAATTATCAGTACTCATTAAATTTTTAATTAAATTTACTTTTTTAGTATCTTTAATATTAGAAAACGGACTTCTACCCACATGTACTTGTGGAGGAAACAATGAAATTGAATGAGTTCAATAATACTTTTCAAACTGAAAAACAATGTCTTGCATATATAGCAAGTTTGAAACAAAGCAAATGTATTAGGTGTTCTAGTTTTAATTTGAATACTTCTAATTTAAGAAAAATGAGATGTTTGAAATGTCATCAAACATTCAGTATTCTCACGGGCACTATATTTTCAAAGTCACAAACACCTTTAATATCTTGGTTTTATCTCATCTTTAGATGAATAAACACCAAACATGGAATTCCATCAACTGATGTTGCAAAAGAATTGGGAGTGACCTTGAAAACAGCTTGAAGAATGGGTCATAAAATCCGAAGTGCCATTGCTAAACAAGAACCTCAATTCATTGTTGAGGGCATAGTGCAAATGGATGAAATGTATCTTTCACATATGGGTTTAAAAAACAAGGAAGATCCTTGTTGAACAAAACCTTGATTGTGAAAGTATTGAAAAACGCAAACAGTAAAAATCTTTTGCAGTTTGCAATAAACCACATTTCTTCAAAGTGTGATGTACATACTGATTCTTGAAAAGGATATCGCGATTTGAAATCGGTTTTCACTAAGCATGAAACAGTTAACCATCAAGATGGCTATGTTTCAAAAACTGGTGTAAATACCAACCAAATTGAGTCAGTATGAAAACATATACGAAGAACATTTAAAACACATATCAAAGTTGCAAAACATCATATTCATTTATATGCAAAAGAAGCTGCATATAAATTCAATAAAATACCTAGTTTTGAAACTGTAATGCTATGTTTAATTTAAAAATGTGGGGAGAAGTCCGTAGATAGGCTTTTCTCAGCATTTATGTGATAAAATTTAAAAATAGTACATAAAGGGAGAAAAGCCTTATTTTTTTCTAAATAATCACAACAAAAAGTCATTTTAAAGAAATGCAGTGGAAAGCTTAAAATTGCTAAAGCATCATCAAATCCATTTTCAAGAATTCGTAATGCCGAGTCTAAAAGATGGGAATAATTATCTTTCATTTCTTTAAGAATTATTCTAGCCATTTTAATACTACTAGCGTTGAAAATGGCATTAACATCTCTTTCGACTTTTTCTCTATCCTTTTTAGGTGTTTTATCCAAGATATTACTCATAAAATGTGCTTGACATCTTTGTCATTGCACGCCTTGAAAATGTTTTTGAACTGCTTTAACTAACCCTTTATGTGCATCAGAAACAACTAAATCAAGACCAGTTAAGTTACGTTCTTTCAATGAAGAAAAGAATTCACTTCATGTAGTTTCTGATTCTGAATCACCAACCATCATTCCTAAAATATCTCTATGACCTTGGTCATTTATACCTAGGGCTATAAAAACTGCTTTAGAGATTACTTGATTATTTTCTCGAACCTTAACATGTACTCCATCAATAATTATAAAAGGATAGGAATTTGCGCTTAAATCACGGTTTTTTCATGTGCCTATTACTTCAGTTAATTCTTTACAAATATTAGAGACAGTAGATTTAGAATAATTAATACCGCACAATTCTCTTGTTATGTTATCAACTTTCCTTGTTGATACACCGTCAATTACCATTTGCATCATGGTAGATAATAATGATTGTTCTGAACGTTTAAACTTTTCGAAAATTTCAGTTTCAAAAGATTTATTACGATGTCTAGGGACATTTAAATTCAAAATTCCATTTACAGATTTTAAATCACGCTGATAATAACCGTTACGGCAATCTGTTCTTGCTTCATTTCGTTCATAATTATTAGCACCAATTTGATCATCTGATTGATTTTTTAAAAGTTTATTTAAAAATAATTCAATAAGCAATCTTATGCCTTCATTTTTAGTCTCTTTTGAAAGAAATTTTCTAATTATTTCAGAATCTATTGTAAAATTTAATAGAGTCATATATTTCTCATCCTATCTAGTTTTTATTTTCAAACTAATTATATTTGATAACGAGGGGTATATGGCTCATTTTTTATTACTTTTTAAATTTACACACAATCTTAGACTTAACCAAAATTGAAATTAAATCACTTATTTCTAGTGGTATAGAAAAGAAACGCCGTAAACTTGCGCCTAACGTCCATTCATTTTTTAAGTTGTATTTTTCATATAAACATTTAAATGCCATTTCTTTATATTCAATACAATATAAATAAATCAATTCATTATCTTCCATGTTTGCTACCTCCCTTTTTACGAAGATACACTAATTATGAAACAAGAAAACAATAATCAAAAAAATTTATGAGATATTAGTATTTAATTTTACAGTTTGAATGTAAATATGATTGGCAATAATACCACAAGCGACACTAGCATTAAATGATTCAATGTTATTAGACATCGGAATTTGGACAACAAAATCAGTATGAGTTAATAATTTGGGACTAATCCCTTCTCCTTCATTGCCAATAATCAATCCTAAATTACTATCACATTTCACATCAAGGTAATCAATAGCTTTATCAGTTTTAGCTGCTGCTAAAATCCAAAAATTATGTTCATTTTTCAATTTATTAATAGCTGTTGTTAGATTTTTAACTTGACAAATAGGAATGATACTTAAAGCACCTGCTGAGGCTTTAGCAACTGCACCATTAATTTCTGATTGATTACGGTTCAGAATAATTACGCCATCAAAATCATTACCAGCACCAATCCTTAACATTGAACCAAAGTTATGAGGATCAGAAATACGGTCTAAAATTAAAAAACGAGCAAATTTATTGATTGGTTGTAAACTTAATAATTGATCTAAAGTAAAATAATCATAATTTTTAACATAGGCAGCAATATTTTGATGTTTTGTTGTTTTTAACAAATTATTCATTGCTTCTAAACCGATAATTTCATATTCAATTTTATTTTTGCTTAATTCTGGTTTTAATTCACGATATTTATCTTGAACTAAAAAAACCTTTCGAACTTTAATTAATGATTGCGGGTTAATTGCTGCAACAACGGGATGATAACCGTAAATGTATTCTAATGCCATGTTTTGCTCCTTAAATAATGTTAAGATTTTGTAGTTTTTTTCGAATTTTATCGGCTGCTTGGTAATCTTTTTGTGATTTTAATTGTTCTCATAATCTAATTTGGGTTTTAATCTCTGGTGTATAGTCACCAAATTTAAAATCAAATCCTAAGATTTTTAGAGTGAAAGTAAAGGTATAAAAAATATTTTGGTTGATTTCACTAAAGTCTTTTTTAACCATTGCTTCATTAATCTGTTTAACCATAGTTTCTAGTAAGGTTATAGTATTAGTGGTATCAATACTATTTGATAAAAACTTAATAACTTGGACATAATGAGGTTTATGATGTTTTTTATTTGTTTTAATATTATTGATAAATAATTGATAGGTTCATTGTTTTAATACTTGCTCGTATTTTTTCATTGATGATAAACCATTAACAATGGTTTCATCATTAAAATCTATGGGTTGTTGATGGTCACGATTTAAAATTAAGTAACGTAAAATATGAGGATGATATTGTTGACAAAAATCTTTTACTAAAACGAAATTGTTTAATGATTTTGACATTTTTTCATTGTCAATATTAACATGACCATTGTGTCATCAAATATTTGCTAATTCTTGATTATGACATCCCATAAATTGCGCACGTTCATTTTCATGATGAGGAAATTTTAAATCAATACCACCACTATGTAAATCAATCGTTTTTCCATTAAATATAGTTTCAATAAAAGTAGTACATTCTGTATGTCAACCAGGGCGACCTTTGCCTCACGGACTTTTTCAATTCATACCAACAGTTGTTGCCTTTCATAATACAAAATCTAAAATATCAACTTTAGGATTTTGATTTTTAACACGAAAATTAGGAATTAAATCAATAATTTTTTTATGCGCTAATGAACCATAGTTTTTAATTTTATTAACTTTAAAATAAACATCATTATTAGTAACATATGCATAATCGTTAATTATTAATTGTTCAATAAACTTAATAATGCTGTCTATATATTGACTTACTTTTGGCAAACTATTAGGCAAAATAATATTTAATGTCTTTAAGTCATGTAAATAAGCATCACTATACTTACTAGATAATTGCGATTCTGTAGTTTTTAATAATTCTGCTTGCTTAATAATTTTATCATCAATATCAGTAATGTTATGAACATAATTAACTTGATATTTTTGATGAATTAATAGACGATGTAAAACATCCATGACAATCACACCACGAACGTTACCAATATGGACATAATTATAAACGGTAGGACCACATAAATATATATTTACTTGGTTATCATTAGTTACTAGTGGTTTTAATGTTTGTGAAAAACTATCATAAACTTTAATCATATTATATTTTTGCTCCTCAATAGATAAAGTATTAATTATTATCTACTATATTATATTCTAAAGTTTGCGGATTAGTAGCAAATTGGCGGTTTTGAAATTGGTTTTGTAAATTTAGTGATTTATTTAATGCTTTATAACAACTAATAATTAAAGTTGTATTTACAATTAAATCAATAGGGTATTTTATAATTCTTAGAAAATACATTGGTAATATTGGCATTGCATACATTTCACCTAAAATAATAGTATCGGTACTAGTAATTAGTAAAGAAGTAAGACCATAAGCAAATGGTAAATAACAATAAATTGTTCATTTACGATAGTATATTTTACTTAAATTAGTAACAATATAATATGGTAGTACACACCATAAAACACTAGTAAAAGTAAAGAATAAAGTAGGTACAGCATTACCTGCAAATAAAAGACCTAAAAAGTCAGCAGCAATACCACTAATAAATCCTAACATTCCACCACAGAAGAAACCAATTAGCACTAATACAAAGTCACCAATTCTAATTTCAAAAATTTTAAATGGTAAAATAGTACCTAAAACAGCACCACCAACGCCATTTAAAATAACAGCTAATGAAACTAACATTCCACTTAAACAAATTAATTTAATTTGTTTTAATTTAATTTTATTATTTTTATGATCTAAAATAGCAATTAAAGCAAATGTACCTAAAATCAACACTCCACTTATTACATTAATTAATGCTAATGCCATTTAGTTATTTTACCTACCTTTTTTAATATTTATTCAAGACATCTATTCTGCATATAATTATAAACATCTGCTAAAAAATAACAAGAACCTGTAATCAAAATAATTTTATTTTTACTATTTTTTATCATACTTTCATAATTAAATTGCATTGCATTGATACTTTGTACATGACTGTTTTGACAAACAGTGATATTATTAGAGATTTTTTTTAAAAGAGTAAGTAATTGATTAGGATACTTATTTTTTAAACAAGAAAATATAATCTCATCAGGAACGATATTGTTAATTTTTAAAGTTTTGATTAAAGCATTAATACCTTCACGATTATGAGCTGCATCAAAATAAACTATTTTATTATAAATCTTATATTTTTCAAAACGAAATTTGATTTTCAGATTTTTAATAATCCTATTTGCACTAACAAGAGCAATGTTAGGAAAAGCATTTTTAATAACAGTTAATGCTAATGATTTATTTTCTTCATAATAGGATTGATTAATTAATTTTGGTGAATAACAAGGTTGATACCCTTGTTTGCGAATCTCATGTTTTAAATTACTATTTAAATTTCCTGACACAAATAGAATCTTGGTGCTTGGTTTAACAATTCCAATTTTTTGATATAAAATCTGCTTTAATGTATTACCTAATATTTCTTGATGGTCTTTACCAATTGAAGTAATAACAGCATATGTAGCATCAATGACACTAGTAGTGTCGTATCTACCGCCAATACCTACTTCAATTACTGCTCATTTTACTTTTTGTTCTTGAAAATAAATTAAAGCAATTAATGTTAAAATGGCAAAAAAACCTAATTGATAATGTTCAATATCATGATTAATTAGATTCTTAATGCGAATTAAATCGTGATTACTAATCATAGTATCATTAATAATAATTCTTTCGTTTATCACAGTAATATGTGGTGAAGTAAAAAGACCAACTTTAATATTACTAGTTTTTCATAATATAGCATGAATCATTCTTGAAACAGAACCTTTACCATTAGTTCCTGTTACTTGAATATATTTAATATTATTATTTAAATATTTAGAGGAAAGTAATTTTAATTTAGTTAAACTTTCAATTCCTGGATATTTATATATATCTTCTAAAAATTCATCATTCATAGTTAATCAACATCTAATTTAATAATTATTATTGTCAATATTAATTAATGGACTTACTGTTCTTCATGTAATGTAAATAATAATTGAGTTAACAATAATTTTAAATGGTGCCATAATAATTCGAGCCATTGCTGTTAAACCATATTCTTTGACATTAGAACTAAATAAGGTCATATCGGCATATGAAGCAATTAGTACAGTAACTACATATTCTGCTACAACTGCTAACAGTATAATTGGCAGTATTTCTTTAATTCTTTCAGATTGTCTTTGCCATAAGTAATAAAATAAAACACTATAAATACTTAGTAACGCAAAGGCGCCACCACCAGCAATAATACCAGCAGTCGCATATTTATTAAAATTAATACCTGAAACAGAATATGAAGATTGATCACCACATAAAACAATATAAGCACCACCAGCAGCAAAAAATATAATAAAAATATTAATTAAAATAAATATAATTCATGGATAATTTTTTAGTTTAACATTTAAAATGCCAGCAACACCAGCTAAAAATCCAGTGAAAACAATACAAAACATGTAGACTGGACTAATATAAGATGGGACAAATAAAGTTACTAAAATATCGGTTACTGCAGCACAAATAATCCCAATGACAGGGCCAAAAAGATAACCAGTAATCTTAATCATTAATCCTTCAATGGCAATCCTAATCGGAGGTAACACAGTAAGCGGGATAGTAATAGAAATAATAATAGTGGCTACTACAGATACTGAAGACAGCATGGTAATATAGGCAATATTTTTAGTAGTAAAGCGAACACCCTTATACTTATCTTTTTTAAATAATTTTCAAAAACTATTTAATAAAATATAGGATAACATTGTAGCACCCAAGGCAATAATTAAATAAATAGCAGTGCTTTTACTAAATAAAGGTAGTGTTTCTGTTGCTACTTTGGAAACTAAGTTATTTATTATTAAATTATTTGGCATTTAAATAACCACCATTCCCATATTATTATTTAAAACTAGATTAATTTTAACAAATATATCATAACATTGTTTATTCATTTACACACAAATAATATTGGCAAAAATATACTTTTATCATAATATAGATGAAATAGATTTTGATATTAATCAATCATTTGTTTTACTGAAAGGCTTAGAATTAAAGAATCCTCCATATGCGCTTAAAGGTGAGGGGTGAGCACTTTCAATAATATAATGTTTAGCATTATCAATAAATATTTTTTTACTACGAGCATTTTTACCTCATAAAATAAAAACCAAATTAGAACAATTTAGATTTAAAAATGATAAAACATGGTCAGTAAAGATTGTTCATCCATATTGTAAATGACTATTTGGTTGGCCTTGTCTAACTGTTAAAGTTGTATTTAATAAAAGTACGCCTTGTTTAGCCCAACTTGTTAAATTGCCATTATTACCCTTTTCAATATTTAAATCATTTTTTAATTCTTGAAAAATATTTTTTAAACTTGGTGGTAAAGGGATTTTATCTTTTACACTAAAGGCTAAGCCGTGAGCTTGTTCTGGTTGATGATATGGATCTTGTCCTAAAATAACTACCTTTACTGTTTCTAAAGGGGTTAGTTTAAAAGCAGTAAAAATCTCTTCTCACATGGGAAAACAAGTGTAAGTTTGATATTCATTTTTAATGTCTTTTAGTAATTTTGGAAAATATAATTGATTATTTTCATTTTGAAAAAATTTCATTCATGATGTATCAACAAATAAAGTTTTATTATACATAGTTTTCACCTGCGCTTTTACTTATGATAGGGTTGATTATTAATAATTTGTAATGAACGATATATTTGTTCTAACAATACTACATAACACAATTGATGTGGTAAAGTGATTTTGCCAAATGCAATTTTAATTAATTTAGAATTAGCCTTTAATTCTTGGTTAACACCATTACTACCACCAATGATAAAACCAATTTTACCTTGTTGATAATTTTGATTTTTAACAATGATTTGTGCAAGTTGTTCACTTGTTACAAGATTTCCAGTTAAATCTAATAGCATTCATTGATAATCAATATTTTTATCTAAATATTCAATAATTTTATTTGATTCAATATTAATATTAACAGTTATTAAATTTAATTTAGATTCTTTTATATTTTGTATAATAATATTTGCTTGTTTTTTAACTCTTGTTAAATAATCATTGGTCGCTAATTTTCAATATTGTTGTGATAACTCACCAACACAAATAATTTTAATACTTAACATTTTAACTTTTAGAAATAACCATATCGCTAATGCGACCTGCTTTACCATTATAATCATCAAATGTTCTTTCTGGATGATAAAAATCAACATGTCCTAATGAATATTGAATAGTATCTGGGTCCATGCGAACTATTTCTTGACTATTTTTATCTGAATATAAAACAAAACCAAAATCAATTCTAATATTAAAATCAATTCTAAAGTTACCCATTGTTAAATCCAAGTGGATTCATCCTTGACGAATAATTTTTTGATTATTGCTTGTAAATTCATCGATTGTTGGTGCTACGATACTAGTAACAGCATTTGGATCAGCTGGTGCAACATTTGCTTGTGCAGCTGAATTAAAAGTAACGAATCAGTAGACAAATTGTGGTTTCTTTATATCATTATCAACCAATTGAGCAGCAATTGGTACACTGTTTTTATCAGCAAAAGTAAATGGGTGTGTTAAACTATCTGTGCCTCAATTATTATAATCAAAACTATCAAAATGTCATGATTTATAGTTTTTGCTATTATAGAATTCATTAACAGTCTTTTGACCAGGATCATTAGGATTAGTTGTTTTTAAAATTTTTTCATCAATTCTAAGTTTATCTACTGCTAATTGTTGGTATGCTTCTAAGGCAACATATATTCCATTTGGTTTTTCAAAGATATAGCTATCATTATAAACATAGTTTGTTAGTGGATCTTCATTGGAAACTTGTTTTTTTGGTTCATTAATAAGATTAACCTTAATTTGAGTACCATCTCCAACACCACAGGCAAATATAGTACTACTTGAAGTAGCAAGTAGCCCAATCGCTGAAAAAAGACTAATTATTTTACGCATTTATTTTTATTCTCCTTACATTAAGAAATTATTTATAATAATTAAATATTCAATAGCAATTGTAACTTATTTTTGATGAAAAAGCAAAAAGTAATTTTGAAAAGATTGAATAAAGTTTTTGGTGCATTAAGAATTGTTAGCAAATATAACTAGTTTAAATTAGTTATATTTTAGAATTTATTAACTTAACATATTCCTTAATCCCATTTAAGTTACTTATATTAAACCACACTTTAAGCAGTGATACAATATTTTAGATTATTTTAAGAATAAAAATAATACAAAAATTGATATCTGATTTCAATATCTTTAGTAGGAATATAAAATGGCTTTTCTCCCTTTATGTACTATTTTTAAATTTTATCACATAAATGCTGAGAAAAGCCTATCTACGGACTTCTCCCCACATTTTTAAATTAAACATAGCATTACAGTTTCAAAACTAGGTATGTTATTGAATTTATATGCAGCTTCTTTTGCATATAAATGAATATGATGTTTTGCAACTTTGATATGTGTTTTAAATGTTCTTCGTATATGTTTTCATACTGACTCAATTTGGTTGGTATTTACACCAGTTTTTGAAACATAGCCATCTTGATGGTTAACTGTTTCATGCTTAGTGAAAACCGATTTCAAATCGCGATATCCTTTTCAAGAATCAGTATGTACATCACACTTTGAAGAAATGTGGTTTATTGCAAACTGCAAAAGATTTTTACTGTTTGCGTTTTTCAATACTTTCACAATCAGATTGTTGGTTGTTTTTTCATAAATACCAACAATCAAGGTTTTGTTCAACAAGGATCTTCCTTGTTTTTTAAACCCATATGTGAAAGATACATTTCATCCATTTGCACTATGCCCTCAACAATGAATTGAGGTTCTTGTTTAGCAATGGCACTTCGGATTTTATGACCCATTCTTCAAGCTGTTTTCAAGGTCACTACCAATTCTTTTGCAACATCAGTTGATGGAATTCCATGTTTGGTGTTTATTCATCTAAAGATGAGATAAAACCAAGATATTAAAGGTGTTTGTGACTTTGAAAATATAGTGCCCGTGAGAATACTGAATGTTTGATGACATTTCAAACATCTCATTTTTCTTAAATTAGAAGTATTCAAATTAAAACTAGAACACCTAATACATTTGCTTTGTTTCAAACTTGCTATATATGCAAGACATTGTTTTTCAGTTTGAAAAGTATTATTGAACTCATTCAATTTCATTGTTTCCTCCACAAGTACATGTGGGGAGAAGTCCGTATAAAATTAATGGTTATGATTAGAACTTTTCATCAAAAACTAAGTTATAAATGAACGTTCTTAATTTGGAAACTTTAGTTTGGAGAATGGGGAATACTGCTGGTTCAATTATTTCTTGGTAGTCTTCTGGTTTATTTTTTCATCAAATATTTTCAGAAAAATAAGCTTTCTTAATTTCAGCATCTTCCATAACTCTATCAAATAGGGCGTATCAAGTTAATGGTTAGATTAATAAGAACTTAAATGAGAGATAATACTCTCATTTTTAATTGTTAAACAATTATAATTAATTATTTTGATAAATCTGTACTTTATGAAAGTAATTAATTATTACATAACTAAATAAAAAATTATTAAAGGCTATAGTGCAGATATAACTAATAGTAATTTTTGTCATGCTCTTTTAAAATTTAAGAAATTTTGGTTCCCTTCCCCCTACAACCCCCTACCCTTGGCTTTGCTACTTACAGTAGCATAAGCCTTACGTAGTAGTAGAAGATATAAGTATTTAGTATATAAGCCTATTATCACTGTAAGTGATAAGGCTTATACGTAATAGAAAGGAAATATATATGACAACTATTAATTTAGAATTAAAAAGTAAAGTTAGAGAAACAGAGAAAGGTATATTATTAGAAATTGGTGAATATGAAACATGATTTTCTACACAATATACTACTATTGATAATAAAAATAAAAAAATATTAATAAAAATATTTGAAGATTGAAATTATAAATTAGGTAAAAAATCTATTACAAATGATATTTCTAGTATTAAAGGTAGTGAAATTTTAAAATATGTAAAAAATATACCAAATGTTACTGATAATGAAAATGAATTAATATCTTGTGAATTTTATGAACAATATAATGGTTATTATATTTTTAAAAATGATAAAGAAGAAGAATGTTTTAAATATAACATTACATGAGAACAAGATAGAAAAAGTTTTAAAATAAATAATCCATATAATCATAATGATTTATTCATAAATTATATAGTAACACCAATGAAAGATATATTAACTCATAATGAAAAAATATTTTATTTAAAATATTAGAAAGGAATGAATATCTATATGTATTTATGAAAAGAAAACCTTGAATATAAAAAAACTTATTTAAATAATATTATTACTCATAGTTGTGATATTTGTCATAAACAATCTTCAGTTGCTAATAGAACTTGTAATAAATGTTTTTATAAATTAATGGGTGAAAATAATGAAATGTAATATTCATAATGAAAAATATATTTGAATTAGTGAAATAGATAATTCTTATTATTGTAATAAAGATATTAATGAAATGATTGAAGAAGATATACATTTAACAAGTGATAATTCTGATAGTTTATATAACTATTATGTTAATGAATTACAATTAGAAAATTTTTAAGGAGAAATAAAATGACTAGAAATGAATTTAATGAAAAATATAGAAAACATGATATCAAAATTGATAGAGATTTTGATTTACATATTGAGAATTGTTTTAAATTTACTGAAATTAACATATTAGAAGAAGCAATTAATGATTATAAAAAAATAATTAATGAAATGCCACAATTAGTTAAAGATTGATTGTTATTTTTAAAATAATTAAGAAAGGAGAAAAGATAATGCAATATGCTTATTTATTAAAATATAAAGTTAATTATACTGATGAAATAAAATATAAAGTATTTACTAAAATTGAAAATGCTATTAATTTTCATAAAAATTATAAACATCCTATATTAAATGATACTTATGAAAGAATAGTTACTACAAAAGCATTTATTACAAATTATGAAATATTAGTAATGGAATTAGATATTAAAGGAGTGAATAATAATGGATAAATTAAGAAATTATTTAGAATTACAACTTACAGTGAAAGAATATATTAATATTAAAGATTTATTAAAAGATATAGAGGATGGTGATTTTAATGCCAGCACATAAGAAAAAAATAGAAGATTTAATTAATAAACAAATTTTTGTTAGATTAACTAAAGAAGAACATTATGAATTAAAAAAACTTTGCTTAGAAAATAATAATATGTCAATTACTAATTTTGTAAGGAATTTAATTAAAAATGCAATTAAACAATCAAAATAATAATTTAATTTTTAAAAAAGATACACATCAATATTTTTTAAATAATCAAGAAAAAATATCAGTATCTAAAATTATTCAATATTATTTATATAGTAATAAAAATCCTTATGAAAATGTACCTTTTGATAGATTAGAAAATGCTAGATTAAGAGGAGAAACTGTTCATAAAGTAGCAGAATTATATTTTAAAAATATAAATATTAATAATATTAAAGATAAATTAATAAATAATATTAAATATTTATTTAATGAAAATTATTTACAATATTGTGAAAATTTATTAAATAATTTATAAGAATTTAAAGTAAATACTAAATATATATGTGAACAAGTATTTACTTATGATATTGTTGCTGGAACACCTGATTTAATTTATGAAGAAAATAATTTATATACAATAATTGATTTTAAAACATTATCAAATATGTATAAAGAAAATAAAGAAAAATCAATATTACAATTAATTGCTTATTATTGAATATTAAAAAATAATGGTTTTAATTTATCAAATATACATTATATTTATTGAATTCAAAAAGATAAAGTAGAAAAAATATTAGTAGAAATAACAGATGAATTATTACATGAATGAGAAATGGCAATTGCCCTTTGAAAGGAAGATAAATATGGCAAATGAATTAATAATTAAAAATATTAATAATGGTAATGTAGAAAAATATATTAAAAATAAAGGAATTATTAATAATTTAGAAATACAAAAATTTAAAAGTAATGTATTAGCAATTTCAAATCAATATGGTTTAGATAAAGCACATCCAGAAACTATTATTAATAGTTGTTATCAAGCAGTATTATTAAATTTACCATTAGACAAAAACTTTGGTTATTGTTATGTTGTACCTTATTGAGATAATAAAGAAAAAATTAATAATGCTCAATTTCAAATGGGTTATAAAGGTTATATTCAATTATCATTACGTAGTCAACAATATAAAGAAATTAATGTAAGTGATGTTAGATTAACAGAAATTGAAAAAGTAGATAGACTTAAAGGAATTGAATTTAATTGAATACAAAATGATTTAGAAAGATTAAAACAACCTATTATTGGTTATGTAGCATATTTTCAATTAATAAATGGTTTTGAAAAAACTTTATATATGTCAAAAGAACAAATAGAAAAACATTTTTTAAAATATTCTAAAACTTATGCTAAAAATAAAGAATTTATTGTTAGTGATTTTGATAGTATGGCATTAAAAACTGTATTAACTCAATTATTAAGAAAATGAGGAATTATGAGTACTGAAATGCAAATAGCATATGAAAGTGACCAAGCAATTATTACTGAAACTGAAAAAATATATATTGATAATCCAAATAATGATAATAAAGAAATTAAATTAAAAGAAATTGAAGAAACAAAAGAAGAAATAAATATTAATTATGAACAAATACAAAATAATATAAATAATTTAGATAAGTTGGTATTTAGTAATGAATAAATACTTATTATCAGTAGACCCAAGTATGAAAAATACTGGGTTTACATTATGAGAAAAAAATATAAGTAAAGATTGAAAAAAAATCAAGATAATACACCATATGAATATTGAAAACCAATATTAATAGAAAGTTATAGTTTTAATAAGAAAAGTGAAGTTAATTCTTTTATTACAAATAATTTTAATGATTTAATTAATGATTTTATTTTTTCAATGTTAACTGTTAAAAAAAATACTTTTTTACAACAAAGTGATATTGATAATATACTGAGTAAATTAACTTTAATTATTGAACGTGGTATATTTAATCCAAAAATGGGTCGTGGTAAAGAAACTTTAGACCATTTAAGAGGTTTTATTGCTGGACAATTTAATAAATTATTAACTAAAGATATGTTAATTAGTAGTAGTGAATGAAAAAGTTGATATAGATTCAATTTTAATATTGACGATAATTTTTTAATTAAATGAACTAAAGAAATATCAATTAAATTAGCAAAACAAATAATTAAAGAACAATGTTGAAATATAACAATATCAAATCATGATGAAGCAGAAAGTTTATTAATTGGTTGATATTATATAAATAAGGAGAATAAATAATGAAATGTATTAATTGTAAATTATGTAAAAAACATAATATTATTGAAGATGATAAACCAGAATTAGATTATATGACTGTTGCACGATATTTATATAATAATGTTGAAAATTGTAATAATATGAAATTACAAAAACTTATGTTTTTTGCTTATATTGAATATTATAAAAAATATAAAAAAGAATTATTTAAAGATGATTTTGAAGCATGAGTTTATTAAAAATTAAGGAGAATAAATAATGAAAGATTTAAAAAAAGTAACAAGATTTGAATTAATAAATAAATATGAAAGACAAATTGTAATTTATAGTAAAGAACATAAAAATGGTAATAAAAATATTAATAAAATTGAATATGATTTACAAGATAATGAACAAACATTAAAAGTAGTTATTAGTTAGGAAGTGAAATAATGCAAAAACCAAAACAAGAAAAAGTATTATTAAAATGTATTGTTAAAGATTGTAATAAAAAAGTATTAATTAAATTACAATCTACAGATTTAGAAAATACTTCTATTCAATTTTTTAAAATGTGTAAAAAACATCAATTAGATTTTAATAATAAAGTAAAAGAAATAAAAGAATATTATGATAATAAAATTAAAATTAAGGAGTAAAAAATGAAAACTAAAGAAAAAATTGTAAATATTAATAATATTACAAAATATAAAAATGATATTGAAAATTTATATAATGATGGAATTAAAATTATAAATAATTTACAAAATAATAATTATATAAATAAAATTGATTATGAAATTATGAGTACTATTTTAAGGATGTTTAAAACTCAAGAAGATTTAATTTGTAATATTTCCATAAAACATAATAAAAAAGAACATAAATAATTAAATTATACATATTTAATAAATATTTATGATATAAAAGTAATATAAACTTAATAATAGTTTTTAACTCATTATTTTAATAAAAAAATAAATGAGTTTTTTTAATTTAGATAAGGAGAAAAACATGGAAAAAAAATGAGCATTTTAAAATCCGAAATATCACGATTAGAAAGTCAATTACTGCATTTAATAAATTAATTAGATAGTGTAAACCAAGAAATTAATAGATATGAATGTGAAATAAAAAATATTGAAAATTGAGAACGTAAATTCTACTATTATGCTACTCATGCGATTAGTATGAGTTCAGAGAAATCAATAGTAGATGATATTCATAGACCAGATGAAATACGAGCAAAAGAAATAGAGAACACTAATAAACAATATGAAAAACTGAAAATAAAATCTGATATTGATGATTTGAAAATAAAAATTATAATCAAAAAATGTGAATTATCAAGGTTAGAATATGATTATAAAAATAAAAATTCATTAAACAAATATAAATCACGTTCACCACAAATGTAAACATAAAAAAAGTTACCAATAAGGTAACTTTTTAATTAGGTGCCAACCTAATGAGACAATGAATTTAACACTTACATAAGTAAGTGTTTTTATTATATATTACTTTTATAGATTTTAAAATAAATTTTGGAAAATAAAAAGTTATCATTTCTGATAACTTTTAACCTTAAATTAATCTATTGTCTAATCTAATAGATTACTTAAATTATACATTAATATTTAAGATTGTGGGGGAATATTAGTTTCAAACAGTAAATGAAGCAACTAAAAGAGCAATAACTACCAACAAAACTACTACGGAAACTATAGAAATAGTAATTAAGAAAAATGTATTATTATAAATTTTATCAATAAATTTATCTTTTTTTATTTCATGAATTTTAACATTATTTTTTTCTGTATTCATAATTTACTCCTTTGTTAATTAACTTAATAATATAATATCATAATTATCTTACATTTAGTATTATTTTATATATTTTTACTTTAACATTATTAATGTATAATTTAGCATATGCTTTATCATCAGCTCCTATTTTTTCTTGAATGTATCACATATCTTCAATTTTTCCTAATGTTGCTTGCAAATAAAAGTTTCATTTTAAATTATTATTATAAATACAAAATCCTAAAAATTTATTATTTTCATAGTTTTGATTTCATCCTCCAACATTTCCATTATCATTTATAGAAAATTTATAACTATTTAAATTATAATTAGTATTTGTAATTCCATAAGCAGAAGATATACCGGTTTCATTTTTTAATTGTATTGGGTCGCCTTGAAAATTATAACCTCAACCATTACTAGATAAATCATTACGTGGTGGATTATCTTGGAATATTAAATCTTTTAAATCTATTTCTTGAAATACATCATGTTTTTTTGGGTTGGCAAAGTTTTCTATAATAGAAAATTTAGTAAAATAACTATCTAAAATAGTAGGTATTGAGTTATCATGTATTTCTTCTTTTGTCCCAATATCATAATCAAAATATATAGTTATGCTTTTATAATATCTTTGTAAATCATTAAAAGTATTAATTAATAACGTTGGGTCTAATAATGATTTTAAATTAACTTCATAGTTAACTAATTTATTTGGATTAACATTTCCTCAGTTATTAGTATTATCCTTTACTGGTATTGAACTTGTATCTGTTAAAGGAATATTATTTGCTGTCATATCTATTTTTAAATCTGGATTAATAATTATTGATTTTGCTATATTTTGTGGACTTGGTGGTAATATTTCTGCTGGATAACTAAATGTAGTTTCTTCAGTTTCTTTATATTCATCATGATTTAATTTATATAAAGTAGTTCAATTAAAAGCATTACTAGTTAATGCTCCTTTATTTTTATATCTAAATTGTGCAACTGAAAGTTCATTATAATCACCTTGATAAGTAAATGGATTATCACTATAAAAGGTATGTCTTTCTTCTCCTTGATGTAATGATTGAGTTACAATTGTATCAATAATATAAGCATAATTAGAACCGTCAGATACACCATTAGCAGTTGGATTTCATTGACAATCTGTATCTTCATTAGTAAATGGACTTGCTATATCTAAAAACTCTGTATCTTCTGCTAAAATATAAAATTTATTATTTTTCTTTTGTGATAAATCAACTGTACTTATTTGTTCTTTTGTAGTTAATTTATGACCTGTTGTAGGGTCTCATGGATATACTGATATTCTATCACTTAATTTCATAGTCATAGCAGTTGTAGAAACATTTGCACCTAATAATTTACCAATAGCAAAATCATTTTCATTAGCAAAAGCATTTAATGGAATTAAACCACCATTACCAATAATATTTTCTAAATTATTTGTAAAAAATGCAGACATAAAACCATTAAAATATAACATTTTTTTATATTGTTTAACATTTTGAGTAATAACTCAACTACTTCAAATACCTAAAGTTAAAGTATTTAATAATGGCTTTTCTCCCTTTATGTACTATTTTTAATTTTATCACATAAATGCTGAGAAAAGCCTATCTACGGACTTCTCCCCACATTTTTAAATTAAACATAGCATTACAGTTTCAAAACTAGGTATGTTATTGAATTTATATGCAGCTTCTTTGGCATATAAATGAATATGATGTTTTGCAACTTTGATATGTGTTTTAAATGTTCTTCGTATATGTTTTCATACTGACTCAATTTGATTGGTATTTACACCAGTTTTTGAAACATAGCCATCTTGATGGTTAACTGTTTCATGCTTAGTGAAAACCGATTTCAAATCGCGATATCCTTTTCAAGAATCAGTATGTACATCACACTTTGAAGAAATGTGGTTTATTGCAAACTGCAAAAGATTTTTACTGTTTGCGTTTTTCAATACTTTCACAATCAGATTGTTGGTTGTTTTTTCATAAATACCAACAATCAAGGTTTTGTTCAACAAGGATCTTCCTTGTTTTTTAAAACCCATATGTGAAAGATACATTTCATCCATTTGCACTATGCCCTCAACAATGAATTGAGGTTCTTGTTTAGCAATGGCACTTCGGATTTTATGACCCATTCTTCAAGCTGTTTTCAAGGTCACTCCCAATTCTTTTGCAACATCAGTTGATGGAATTCCATGTTTGGTGTTTATTCATCTAAAGATGAGATAAAACCAAGATATTAAAGGTGTTTGTGACTTTGAAAATATAGTGCCCGTGAGAATACTGAATGTTTGATGACATTTCAAACATCTCATTTTTCTTAAATTAGAAGTATTCAAATTAAAACTAGAACACCTAATACATTTGCTTTGTTTCAAACTTGCTATATATGCAAGACATTGTTTTTCAGTTTGAAAAGTATTATTGAACTCATTCAATTTCATTGTTTCCTCCACAAGTACATGTGGGGAGAAGTCAGTTAATAATTTACCAATTAAAGGTATATCACTTAAAGCAAATGGTAATCATTGAGTACTATCATAAGGCATTTGTATTAATGGAGAAAATACTACACTATTAAAATTTAAGATAGCAGACATATATTTTTGAGATATTTTAGAATAATCTACAGTTGGTGAACCAATAATTAAATTAGTATCTGAGTCTTTATATTTAAAATTACTACTCATATCAACATTATAATTACCAGAGATATTATTAATATTTCATTCACTATCTCAAAAGAATTTAGCTTCTCCAATTGCTGTACCATTACTTAATCTTGCTTTATCTTTATCAAAAGAAAGCATACCTTTAAAATCTTTTGTTACAAATAAATTATCTTGAAAATTTAATGAAGTTTTTAATCATTCTGTAAAATTTTTAAAATTAGTAAATCCAGTAGGTTTAGCATCCATTAAATTATAAAATGTTGTTTCTGGATGACTATTAGTAGTTATTTTATCATTTATACCAGCTAATAAACCACCAATATTTTTAACTGATGTACTTGAATGGTCATTATTACCAGCAATAAATAATCTTCTTGAAGCAAATACTTTTTGTTCAAATATTTCTTTATTATCAATTTGATTAGGTGCTTGACCTTGTATTATAGGTCTACCATAATAATAACAACTAGATAATAATTCTAATCCATAAGATTGTCTATGACTATATCTAACTCCAATATCACGCATTAAAGTACGATTTAAAGTTACTTCTCCTTCTTGAATAGTAGGGAAAGCATAACCACTACCTGGACTTGCATATTGTACATAATCAAGCGTATTTTGACCACTTGCTACTGCTCTATCATTAACTGAACTAAAAGTTAATACTTGCATACTAAATTCACCATTATAAGGACTATAATAATTAGTTACATTTGAAATATATAATAATTGTCTATCTTGATTTTTACCTGTATTACCACCAATATTTTCATTTTTATCATTAAATACACAAAAAAATTGTAAATAATCATCTACTGTACTTTTTTTTCAAACATAACTAATGTATATTGTCTTGTAGTAGAAATTGTTTTAAATAAACTATTATTAGGTAAACCACCAAAATCTACACCACTAGTATCATCAATTAAATAAGCATTTCAATAATCACCAATTTTATATTGTTTAGTATAATATTGATTTTGACCTGTTGTTTTATGTGTTACTGGGTCAGTTATACCTTTATTTTTTGATATATATTAGTACTTTTTTTTCAAATACATACAACTGGAGTATTACCAGAAAGTATTAATTCATATTGACCAAAATCACTAATTTTACTATTAATAGGTTTATAACCAGTTTCAGTTAAAGGTATTGCTCCATTATTAATTATAAATGGAAATATTTTTCAATGACTTAAACGTTTAATTATTGCTTGTTGTCTCTTTAGATGTAGATGTGCGTGTTTCATTAATTGAATTCGTTGATGATTGCTCATTTTCATTATCTCCTAATTCTTTATTTAATTTTTTATTTTCTGTAATAATAGTTTCTAATTTATTTTCAGCCATAAGTTGGTCAATATTATCATATTCACCAATGGCTTCAGTTACTGTCATTGTGCCATTATTTAATCTTGAATTAATAATTTGGTCTTGTATAATTTGGTCAGTCATTGCTATAGGTATAAATTTAAATGAATAAGGTCTTTCACCAATACCATTTCATAAATTTTCACTAATAAGAAGTAAATCAAATATACGATAAAAATAAGAACTATAAAATGCTATTTTAATTTCTGTTGTTTCCATATCAAATTTATTATTAAACATACTTTGTGTTTTATTTGTATAAACATCATTACCATGTTCATCATAATCATATCCAGCACCATTAAATATTGCTTTAGCAGTACCATTATAATCTAATCAATATTCACTAAATTTAGGGTCACCTTGAATAATTTGCATACCACCATTACCATTTTTATCATAACCTGCACTACCAACATTAACTATCATATCTTTTTTAGGATTTTCAATAATATTACCATTTTCTTGCATTTCTTTTGCTGTTTCATTAGGTAATGAAGCAAATAAAGTAGTAACATTTAATTCTCTTTCTAATCTTTTTTGTCTAATAACACGATTTAAATCATATATTAAATCTCATACTGCTGTACAATCTGGATATGCATTTAAAGTAGTTGCATTACCATATAAATTAATAATTGGTAAATTAGTTATTTCAAAAATAGGTATATAATTAAATGGATTTTTAATTTCATAAGTTTTTAATGGTGTTATATTTGGTTTTAATTTTGTTCTTGTAGAACCTAAAATAATATCTTTATTATTATCTTTATATGTTTCATATTTAACTTTTCCATTTTGTATTGTTACTCAAGTTAAAGTAGCACTATCTGCTTGTTCATTAATAAAATAAAATTCTGCTAATTGTTCTTGTTCATTATATTTAGCAACTCTACCACAAAAACTATTAGGTAATATTTTAAGTGATTTACTATTATCTTCATTAATTATAATCATAATAAATACTTTACCCATTAGTGAATTTTGTAAACCAAATTTATAAAATTTTTCTAATCATTTATCTTTTAAATTCATATCATTAAGATAATCTAATATTTCTTTTTTACTTGAATTAAATAAAAAACCTTTACCTAATCATAATTTAGTTGATTTTTGAGCAATAATCATTGGTATATCAATATATCATTTTGATTTATCACAACTTAAATATTCCATTGTATTTATCATATTAATCACCACCAAAATTATTTTTATGGCTTTTCTCCCTTTATGTACTATTTTTAAATTTTATCACATAAATGCTGAGAAAAGCCTATCTACGGACTTCTCCCCACATTTTTAAATTAAACATAGCATTACAGTTTCAAAACTAGGTATGTTATTGAATTTATATGCAGCTTCTTTTGCATATAAATGAATATGATGTTTTGCAACTTTGATATGTGTTTTAAATGTTCTTCGTATATGTTTTCATACTGACTCAATTTGGTTGGTATTTACACCAGTTTTTGAAACATAGCCATCTTGATGGTTAACTGTTTCATGCTTAGTGAAAACCGATTTCAAATCGCGATATCCTTTTCAAGAATCAGTATGTACATCACACTTTGAAGAAATGTGGTTTATTGCAAACTGCAAAAGATTTTTACTGTTTGCGTTTTTCAATACTTTCACAATCAGATTGTTGGTTGTTTTTTCATAAATACCAACAATCAAGGTTTTGTTCAACAAGGATCTTCCTTGTTTTTTAAAACCCATATGTGAAAGATACATTTCATCCATTTGCACTATGCCATCAACAATGAATTGAGGTTCTTGTTTAGCAATGGCACTTCGGATTTTATGACCCATTCTTCAAGCTGTTTTCAAGGTCACTCCCAATTCTTTTGCAACATCAGTTGATGGAATTCCATGTTTGGTGTTTATTCATCTAAAGATGAGATAAAACCAAGATATTAAAGGTGTTTGTGACTTTGAAAATATAGTGCCCGTGAGAATACTGAATGTTTGATGACATTTCAAACATCTCATTTTTCTTAAATTAGAAGTATTCAAATTAAAACTAGAACACCTAATACATTTGCTTTGTTTCAAACTTGCTATATATGCAAGACATTGTTTTTCAGTTTGAAAAGTATTATTGAACTCATTCAATTTCATTGTTTCCTCCACAAGTACATGTGGGGAGAAGTCCGATTTTTATTAATTAATAATTTATTATTAATACCATTAATTAATCATTTCATTTCATGCATTAAAGCATACATATCACTATCTCAAGTATCATCATGTAAATCTAACATTTGCGGAGTATTATTAGCATTATCTATTTTTACTTTAGATAATCATTGCATTAAATTATATTGTCTTTTAGTTTCTGGACATCTTTCTCAATTAAAACTAATAATATTTTTAAGCATACAAATTGTTGTAAAATCAATTCTATCATTTAAATATAAAGTTGATTTATCTACTGCTATAAATTTTAATCATGTTATATTACGTTTTTTAACTCAACTTTTTAAAACATCAATAAATACTAATCCACCATTACCATAATCAACATAACAAGTAAAACCAAATAACATTGCTATATAACGTTTACTTTCATTTATATAATAATTAATAATATCATTTGCTAATGTATCAGTATCTTTATATTGCATTGTTACATTACTATGATAAAATTCACTTTCTTTATGTGCTCTTCTACCATTATCATTTTCACCAATAAATCATAAACTAGCACTTGTAGGATGACCACTTGGACTTGTTGCCATACCTATATCTAAACCACCAGTTAATCTTTGTACTTGAAAATCTAATTTAGTACCAACTTTATCAAGATATCTTGCAAATATAGCACCAGTAAGAATACTTGGTACACCATAATATCAAGATTGTGCTTTAATTGGATCTAATACTTTTAATTCTTCTAAATCATTAATCATATCTAATGTAAGATTATGAGCATTTACTTTTCAATTACTATAATGAAATAATTTAAAAATATTATTATCAAATATTGATTTAATTTGTTCATTTTTTTCTTTCATTATTTCTAAATTAAAAGGTACAATTTTATTCATATATTCAATATAATATTGATAAATATTATCTGGATTACAACTTTTTATTTTTATTCTTTTTTTAGCATTACCTAATGCAAATGTTATTGCTTGAAATTCTTGCTGAGTAAATTCATTTGCTTCTTCACATCATTCAATTGCTAAATCAAAACCTTTTATTTCACTACGAGAAAGCCCTTTTAAAGGTATTCTATCATTTGAATTACTATATACACCCATTACTCTTATAAATGATTTAGAGCCTTTAAAACGAAAGTCTGCTTGCTTATTAGGGTATTTTAAAGTAAAATCTTTATAATCATTTAAACATATTGTTATTAAAGCATTATATATTTCTTTTACTAAATCATTAATATCTTTATTTAATTTTCTAAAACAATATATAGCAATTGATTTATTAACTTTAATTGAAATAGCTATTAATATTGCTAATTCTTCTGCAATACTATATGTTTTACTACTATATCGTGAACCACTAAGATTATATTCACTATGAGTAAAATCACTTTTATTTAATAATCAATAACTAATTTCATTAAGATAAGTAAATTCTTTATTCATAATATTATTCCTGTAATTCTTCTAATTTTAAAATATTACCTTTATATACACTAGTTGCAGTAACTATTCTAATTATATTATCCATAACTTCTAATCTTAATAATTCAATTTTTAAACCTGAATTTAGATTTCAATTTCTTACACAACTATCTAATATATATACACAATCATATTTATTTGATAATAATTTATTAAATTCTTTACTTATAGAATAAGCAATAGGTTGCGTATCTCCATCCCATATATAAGTAACTCTATATTTTTTCCCGGAAAAAAATTTATAATTAATTTGGTTTTTTGTTATCCTTGTTCCTACTTCTTTTCATTGTGGAACACTTGGGTTAGGAGGATTTGGTGTTGGATTATCTTTTAATTCAATATCTCAACAATTGTCTTCTATTTCATTAGTTTCTAAACTTTTTGAATTAATTTTAATTGGTTTATCTATATTAATTATACTTGGTGAAGTAATATCTAATGTATTACTAGTGATTTTATAAGTATTTTCTTTTAATTCTTCTTCTAATGAATATATTTTACCTTCATCATCATTAAATCTATCCATTGCAATAGCATTTGAAATAACTACTAAATCAACATAAGATTCAGTAATTCTTTTACCACTAATTCCTTTAAAAAAACTAGCTAATACAGCACCTTCACCTTGTCATAAAAATTGCATATATATAATTGGACTTTTTTCTACATTTTTTCAACAATAACCAACTCTATATAAAGTATTTACTTTAAAATCATAATTAATTTTAATGTTACTTTCTTTTGTACCAATATTTTTTCATTTAATAACATTTAAAGATTTTATTCTTTCATCAACATATTTTTTATTTGGAATATCTAAATCATCAGTTATAACTGGATTATTTCTATAAATTAAAGTTTTACCACCAACATTAGTTTTAATAATATCATTAACTAATCTTGTTGTATTATCTTTATCATTTTTATTATTAAATATTCTATTTTCATCAACTGAACTACCACCAGTAGCACTAATAACATTATCTTTAATAGTTATATTAGTACCAGCTGTTAATTTATCTTGTTTTAAAACTAAAACACCTTGTACATTAGTTACTTCAGTCTTAATTTGACTAATATGTAAATCTTGTGTATCATTACATTTTTAACTTCATTAATAGCACCAGTAATAGTTTTATCTGTTGTTATTAATGCATTATCAGTTTTATCTTGTTTTTTATCTAATAGTTCATTAGTTTCTTCTTTTTTATAATAATCAGTTAAATCAGTTTTACCACCAGTAGCACTAATTTTATTATCTTTATCAATAGTTATATTAGTACCAGCAATTAACTTATTTTGTAATTTATCATCTGCATATTTTTTAGGAATTAAAGTTCCATTTAAATAACTTGAGTAATCTTCTGTAAAAGGATCAAAATTTTTATAAGCAACTCATTTATATATAAAATTAGGTACTAAAGTATGTTTTAAAATTTCAATAGCATTTTTTCTATCATCAAGGTCATCAAAATAAATTACTTTATCACTAACATCACTATTAACTATATGAGTTTCTTTATCATATTTAATATCAATAGTTTCTTTTGGACTTTTAAATTCAGGTACTGTAGTAGATGTATTAATACCTCTAGTATCAATATTAATAACCGGTCTTGATCTATTTTGTGGATGAGTAATAGTGATTTTAGTTCTAGTATCTGATGATTCTAAATTAGTATAAGGAATATATTCATTTAAAGGACTATCTTCACCACAATTTGAAATAAATTTATTAAAATAATTATTTTTTTGTGGTTCTATTCCTTTTAAATCAAAACCTTTAATATTTGGTTATTCTTTAATTTTTCTTAAATAATTAAATACTTCTGGTGGGATAAAATAAGGGTCATCTGGATTAGTTTCACTATAAGTTAATCCACCTTGACTAATTGAACCTTGACCACGTAAATAATCTACATCTTTAGTTAATAAAAATCTAACATAATTAGTAGTTGCTGTTTGAATATTATCTGTAAAATCTGTTGGTGTTATTTCTGGTCATTTTTTACTAATAGTAAAACCACTTAAATAATCAATATTACTACTAGCTACAGATATTGCAAATCAAATTTCATTATCTGGAGTAGTAACTTTATCAAATAATAATTCATTAAAATATTTAGAATTTTTAAATTCTTCAACTGTTATAAATAAAATTGGGTCTTTAATAGCCATAATTTACTCCTTAATGTAAAAATAAAGGGTATTTAAACCCTTTAAATTTTAATTTTAGTTACTTTTTTCTTATCTTTATTTGTTAATTCTTGACGTTTTGCTTTTTGAGCAATAATAAAATCTTCAAAATCTTTTTCATCAACATCAAAAGCATCTAATTTTTGTGCAATAGGAGTTTCTGTTAATTGTAATTTATCATTTAATTGTTTAGTATTTAAAATAATATATTCAATTAATTTATTAATTTTAAGTTCTTTTGCAACTATATCTTGTTTATTTTTTTTAATTTTTTTTGAAATAATAGATAATAAAAAAGTAATAATAACCCCACTAGTAACTGCTCCTCCTATAATTCCACTTAATAAATATACTGTTAAATTCATGATTTATTCCACCTTTTCTATTTGAATTTTATTTGAATGTTGTTTACATAAATTACATTCTTTTTTATGTTTTTTAATTTGTTGATATTGATAAATTAAATAAGGACTTGTAATAATAATTGGTATAGTAATTAATCCATATTTAATTAATTTTCCATAATTACCTAATTTAGTAATAACATTTAATCCTATATGACTAAACATTGGAAATAAAGTTAATGCTACATGATCTGGTCAACTAAAATTATATTGAGTAGTATAATTACCTATTCCCATTTCTATTGGTATTTTAGGTATTAATCATGGTGTTATTGTAAAAAATAATGTTATTAATATACCAATAATATGACTAGTTATTTTTAAAATATTTGATATTAAAATTTTTATTTTATCAATATGAGTACTATTTTTATTAAATCAAATTTTATTTAATCTTTTATATTCTTTATTATCTTTTGATATTGGATTAATAGTATTTCATATACCAATTGGTTTAATTGGTTTATCTAATTCAATAATAATTACCACCTACTTTCACGTTTTATATTTACTTTTATTTTTATAAATAGAAATGCCAATATTTTTATTTAAATTATTAGTTTTATGAAAAGTTAAATATTCTTTTCTTTCTACTCTTCATGCTCTACTACCTAATTCAGTTTTTGGTAAAGTTTTAAATTCTTTAAGTTTAAAAAATCCACGTTCTAATCTATTAATAAATGCAGTTGTTTTTAATACATTAATATTCGTTGATTTAAGCACATTATAACGTTGTTTACCTTTACTAATACCTTTCTGTTCTTTAAGTTGTTTCTTAACATATTTACGTATCTGTGATGGTAAAAAATCCCTTAAAAAATATCTTCAAAATATTGTTCCAGCACCACTACCATTTTTACCTTTTTGAACTTTCATTAAGTTTCAGGTTTCTTCACTTACATTAGGATAAGTATATGGTCCATATCAACGTTTATTTTTACTTGTATCACTTTGTATTAATACTTGTAATAAACCTAATTTTAATGATTTATTAGATTTATAAAAATTACCTTTTTTTAATCATGAACTAGATAATACTACTCAACCTTTTTCATCTTTATTATTAGCTTCTTCTATATCTTTATCATTTAAATCTTTAGTATTATCTTTTAATAAATTATTAATTTTTTTAGCAGGATTAACAAATAATTTATTTAATTCATTTTTTAAAATAGTTAATTCATTAGATTTTAATATAGATAATAATTTTTTAGCAATATTTGGATTAAAAGTTGAATATGGTTGGTCAAGTTCTTCTTCACTAACATTTTCACTATCTAAAACTGTTTTTAATCCTGTATCTTTACTATAATTTTTTAATAAACTAACAATTAATACACGAATATCATCACTTGCTAATGCTGAGTATATAAGTCTAATAATTAAAGGTAACATTATAAACTCATATGGTTATAATCTCAATTTAATGAAGCATTATCATGATTTAATGGTACTTCACTCATATTATCACTACCATATTGACTAGATGTTTCACTATTAATAGTAAATCTATTATCATTAATTAATCTTGCAGTTTCATTATTAAATGGTGTTTCTTGCATTTCTTGGTTATGATGTGTAGTTTCAATAGGTAGTAAATTATGGATAATTTCAGAAGCACCAGCAACTATGGTAGGTACTGCATAAGCATTATTAAAATCATTATTAATACCAATAGCAACACCACTTGAAATCAAACATCCACCATTTGCCATATTTGCTATTCTACGAATAGTTTCAAATCTATTAGGTATTAATTCAGTAATTCCTGCTATAAGATTTGAAATACCATAAGCATTTAATGAAATATAAGTATCTCAATCCATTAAATTATTATCATTATTAACTAATAATACATTATCTGGAAATGGGTCTACTGTTGTTGTAGTTATTGGATTTTCAGTTGGATTTGGATTGATATTTGTATTAGTAAATTTTGCATAATTTACTAAGCCAATTGTTCCTAAACCTAATAATATTTTTTTAGAACTATTAATTAGTTTAGTTTTAGCAGAAGGTCTTTGATTTAAATTTCAAATATCTAAACCTAATTTTTTACCAAATAATAAACTATTAATTGAACCTAATATTGGATTACCTATTAATTGACCATAATAAGCACTAGTTCCAATCATTGCTAAAATTGGACTAATTCCAGTTCTTATTAATTTAGTTAAAGTATAGTTATTTGATTGTATATTCTCAACATGTGGCATTTTTAACATCCTTTAAATTAGTTGGTTTTTTAACTTGAATTCTAACTGTTCCTTGACAATTTATATTATCTCCAACACATATAGCAAAATTATCATGAACATCACTTACTATAAAATAATCATTTCTTAATTTAGGATATTCATCTAATAAAATTGCTCTTATATCATTAGATGTAGTTAAATCTTCTGGTTTGGCTGAATAAATAGTAATATGTGCTTTTTCATCAAAATATTTATAAATATATTCCATAATTATTTTTTAGTAAATTCTAATTTTACTGTTCCATAATATTCTTTATTATTACCAGAAATAGTAGCACTTGTTGATGTAATATTACTAAATTCTGCTTTACCTTTTTCATAACCATTATTACCAATATTTACTATTATAGTTTCTAATTCATTATTAGTAGGTATTGCACCAGCCATAGTAATTTTTCCTAAATTTTTATAATAAATTATATTTTGTAAATCTAAAATATTCATATTATCATAATCTGTTGATTGATAAGTTGCATTAATATTAGTTGCATCAACTTTATAATTTTTTGCTCTTGCTGTTTTAATTTCATCAATTGTTGGCATTTTTTCTTGAATAATATACATTAAATCTGGTCTAATTGCACTTGGTAATGCATATAATGCTTTTCCAATAATACGAATATTATCTGTTGCATTATCTAATTTATTTCTTACTTTTGTAAATGAAATAGTCATACCTCACATATATCTGTAGTTCCTAAAATAAACATGTTACTATTTTTACGTTGATTATTACGAACATTAATATCAAATAAAGTACTACTGCCAACTGAATTTAAACCTAAGAAAAAACCAGTTTCATCATTTAGTTCTTGGTTTAAAAATGGGAAAGAAGCACCTAATGTTTGTGCTGGAATTTCACGGCCATTAGTATTCAATAAAGGGTCATTAGGAATGGGAATAAATGATGTAAATACCTCTTTTTGTTGATATGAACATCTATCTGCTAAACATACCATGCTGGCGAATAACACTATTTAATTCACTATTAATTTCATTTAAATCCTCTTGATTATTAGCATAGGTCATTATCATTAAGTTAGTAATTTTTAATTGTTCTTCTCCTGCAATAATACTATTTAAAAGATTTTGAAAACTATCTTGATGTTGATTATAATTAACATCTTCAGAAGCTTTTGATATACTATGAGTTTTTAAATGACCCATGGCAGTATCAATTTGTTTTTTAGCAGTTGCTATGTCTAAAGTTTTTAAATTTAAAATGAACGTTGTATTTTTTAAAAGAGCTAGTGGCGCAAGTCAACCATCTAAAGTAGTTAAAGGGTAATCATATACATTTTTAATTTGAGCAATTGTAGATCCTAAATTAATATGGTTCTTAAAAAATTCAATTTTAGTTGGTGAAAGAAAGTCTTTTAATGAACGGTCTAAATATAAGTTAGGATTAGCTACTTCTCCTGGATTATATAAAGTATATAAAGTTTGAGCGATTTCAGTACCTGAATTTAATTTGGGATTTAAACCAATTTGTTTTAATAAAAATTCAAGGTTGGAATACAAACTAAGCAACTGTTTAATATTTTTCGCATAGATAAATAAATAAAATTTACTTTTAGATAAAGTACTAGATGTACTAATTTGATGATTAGTTAAAATTTGATTATCTAATTGTTTAACTCTTGAAGTATAACCTTTATCACTAATATTTTTATCAATAAATTGCTGTGATAAATAGGATTTTAAATCTTTTAAGTGATTTTGATTTTTTTGTAAATCAATGGGCATTTCAACTTTAACTAATGTGGCACCCTCTTTGATTGTACGAAAAACCTTTGATAATAAACCTATTTTATTATCACGTTCCTCATTAGAAAGTAAACTAATATCGAAACCATTTAATTCAATACTAATAAGATTAGTATCATCATCTAGGATGATTGATTGTTGACTAATTGCTTTATAAGGAATTAAATTTTTAGAACTTGTTTCTTTTTTGATTAACATATTATGAACATCCCTTTCATATGTTTTTAATTCTAATTTAAACTGAAAGATTATTAAGAATGAGTGTCATCCTTTCTTTCGTGGTAATATTGGCATTAGTAATAAAGAAACAACAATTAATGTAACTAGCAAAATTGGAAATTTAACATATATTGATAAATCTTTAATAAAAATAAAGATAATAAAGTCAATGATTAAAGGTATTCCAATAATAACTATAGTTTCTTTATCTTATATAATTTTTTCACATATAAAACCTTATGAAAAAAATGAATTAACAATAAAATTATTGAAATTAGATTTTTTTAATAAATTAGAATTAAAAAGTAAAAATCGATATCCAAGATATCAAAAATTAATTAAAGGATTAGTTAATAAAACTTTTGTTGAGTTGAAGAATGAGCAGAGTCAAGAAGTTTTAGGAAATGTTATTACTGCTTCAATATGAGATGATAGCTCTTCATTTTTTGAGGTTGATTTAAATCATAGATTTATGCCTTTTTTAGAATTATGAAAGGATAAATTTACTAAAGTAGATTTATTTAATATTTTAAGTTTTCAATCTAAATATTCATTAACTTTGTATAAATAAATACTTGGATAAAACACCTAAAAAGGATAGAGAAAAAGTTGAAAGAGATGTTAATGCCATTTTCAACGCTAGTAGTATTAAAATGGCTAGAATGATTCTTAAAGAAATGCAAGATAATTATTCCCATCTTTTAGACTCGGCATTACGAATTCTTAAAAATGGATTTGATGATGCTTTAGCAATTTTAAGCTTTCCACTGTATTACCATAAAAAATTAAGAACTAGTAATCACATTGAACGCCTAAACCTTGAAATTCGAAGAAGAGAAGGTGTTGTTACCATATTTCATGGAGTTGATAGTGTATATCGAATAATAGGTTCAATTTTAATGAAATTTAATGAAAAATGAATGATAAATCGTGTTCATATTAATATGGACGAATATAATAATTTTAAAATTAATTTTAGATAAGATTAACCTAGCAACTTTTAAGTATGGTACAATAAATTAAACTAAATTTATTTGATATGAGAAATATTGCTCTGTAAAAATAAATTTACACAAGATTCGGGACTTAATCTATAGCTGTATATTGTCATTCACGATTTGGTTGTTTATACATTTCTTCAAATAAATTTTTCTTTTCTTGCAATGTTAAAATTTTATTATAATTAGTAATAACGGGTTTTACTAATGATTTACGTTTACTAGTTAAAATACCATAAAAAAGAAAATTATTTACTAAAAATTTTCTTGTTTGATTTTAGTGGTGCTATTAGCATTATTATTAAAAATAGTTGTTAATTCATTTATGGTATTAGTAAATTTATCCATTTTATGTTTCCTTTCAAATAATTTCTACTATAGATACTAATTATAATACGGACTTCTCCCCACATGTACTTGTGGAGGAAACAATGAAATTGAATGAGTTCAATAATACTTTTCAAACTGAAAAACAATGTCTTGCATATATAGCAAGTTTGAAACAAAGCAAATGTATTAGTTGTTCTAGTTTTAATTTGAATACTTCTAATTTAAGAAAAATGAGATGTTTGAAATGTCATCAAACATTCAGTATTCTCACGGGCACTATATTTTCAAATTCACAAACACCTTTAATATCTTGGTTTTATCTCATCTTTAGATGAATAAACACCAAACATGGAATTCCATCAACTGATGTTGCAAAAGAATTGGGAGTGACCTTGAAAACAGCTTGAAGAATGGGTCATAAAATCCGAAGTGCCATTGCTAAACAAGAACCTCAATTCATTGTTGAGGGCATAGTGCAAATGGATGAAATGTATCTTTCACATATGGGTTTAAAAAACAAGGAAGATCCTTGTTGAACAAAACCTTGATTGTTGGTATTTATGAAAAAACAACCAACAATCTGATTGTGAAAGTATTGAAAAACGCAAACAGTAAAAATCTTTTGCAGTTTGCAATAAACCACATTTCTTCAAAGTGTGATGTACATACTGATTCTTGAAAAGGATATCGCGATTTGAAATCGGTTTTCACTAAGCATGAAACAGTTAACCATCAAGATGGCTATGTTTCAAAAACTGGTGTAAATACCAACCAAATTGAGTCAGTATGAAAACATATACGAAGAACATTTAAAACACATATCAAAGTTGCAAAACATCATATTCATTTATATGCAAAAGAAGCTGCATATAAATTCAATAACATACCTAGTTTTGAAACTGTAATGCTATGTTTAATTTAAAAATGTGGGGAGAAGTCCGTAGATAGGCTTTTCTCAGCATTTATGTGATAAAATTTAAAAATAGTACATAAAGGGAGAAAAGCCTTATAATAATAACATTTTCTAAAATTAATACTTAAAAAATCTTCAAATGTATAAACAACATTTGAAGATTTTTAATAATAATTAATAATTTATTTTGGTGTTCAAGTTTTTAATAAATCATTTTTTATGTTACCTACTTGTGGACCATAGATTACTTGCACAGCTGTACCCTTTTTAAAGATACCTGCTGCTCCTGTTGATTTTAAGATTTTATCATCAACTTTAGTTTCATCAATAACCGTAACTCGTAGTCTTGTTGCACAATTATCTAAAAGTTTAACATTATCACGACCACCTAGACCTAAAAAAATATTTTCTAACATAACGTTATTTTTATCTTTTGAAGTTTCAACTGGTGCTTTTGTCATTTCTTCTTGTAACTGTGTATGCATAGAATCTGCACCATCAGCATAAATAATTTCTATTTTATTACCAGCTATTTTTACTGATTTAGTACCACTTAGTCTTAATAATGCTTTTGAAGATATATTAACATCTTTTAAAGTAGCTGTTAGTACTTTATCTTTAGCATCAATATCAACAATATTTAATGCTCCACCAAGTCCAAGTAATAAGTTACCTGCTTTTGTTTTTCCTTTTTTAGAAGATTTGTCCAGTGAAGCTTCAACACCTTGCATAGCAATGTTTGTAGCAAGTTCACCTTCTTCACGTCCTAAAGTTTTGTAGTTTCGTCACTTAATAATGTAATAGAAACCAAAGTAGTAAGCTGGTGCCATTATTAACCCTGTAACAAAGATTCAGTAGAATCCTGTTGCTTTACCAAGCGCAGCTGGTAAAATTCCGAAGAATGAGAAATCAATAAATCCAGCAGCAAACCCTTGACCGACAACAACATTTAGTAAGTATGCCATCATGAAACTAATTCCGGCCATAAAGGCATGGAAGGCAAAACATAACGGTGCCACAAACAAGAATGAGAATAGCATTGGTTCAGTAATACCTGTTAAGAATGAAGTTAGCGCAGCAGAACCTAAGATTCCACCAACCAGTTTTTTATTTTCTGGTCTTGCTAATTTTCACATTGCTAAGGCAGCAAATGGATAACCATACTGCATGAAAGCAAAACGACCACTCATAAACATTGTCCCTGGTGTTTGGTTCATATGACCAGTTGCTCCAGAAGCAAATTGAGCAAAGAAAATATTGTAAGCACCAACAAAAGTTTTACCAGTTTCATCAGTTCAAGTACCCCCAACTGATGTATATCAAAATGGTGTGTATTGTACGTGATGTAATCCTGTTGGGATTAATAAACGTTCAGTAATACCAAAGAACATCGCAATAAACGCTCCACAAACTGTTGGATGAAATGCTCCACCAGTTAATGACCCATCAGTCATTGTCCCTGTATTCATACCTGTTGATAATCCTTGACCTATGGCTTTAAATGCAACTAATAATGCTGGTCAAATAAAGAAGAACGCTAATCCCATCCCTAACCCAAGAAAAACAGCAAGAATTGGTACAAATCTTTCACCACCAAAGAAAGCTAATACTCTTGGCATACGGATGTTATAAGAACGACTGTGAACAATAGAAATTAATCATCCAACAAGAATACCACCTAAAACTGAAGTATCAATCGTTGGAAATAGTCCTAAAACATTACCAAATACTCCTGACTTATCATCTTTGATACTTGCACCACCACCTAAATTTCAAGGATCAAATCCTAAAATTCCTGTGTCAGAATCATAAAAGAACAAACCATTAATAACTGATGTCATAACAGCAAACGTAATAAATCCAGATAACGCTGCTACACCTTTACTTGCTTTAGCAAAACCAAAAGCAATAGAAATAGCAAAGATTAAACCTAAGTTTGCAAAAACAACATTACCTGCTGCTTGCATAATCCCAAAAATTCTAATCAATGCTGTTAAATGATCAGCGTTATGTAATTTCCCTAAAGCAGTAGCAACACCTCCACCAATACCTAATAATAGACCAGCAATTGGTAAAGTAGCAATTGGCAAGACAATAGCTCTTGCTAAATTTTGCATACGACCAAACATATAACCACCTAGTTTATTAAAAGAACCTTTAAAACTAAAACTAGGATTACTATCTCCAGATGAGTCTCTCTTGTGAAAAAATTTTTTCATTTTTTTCACCCCCTTTCTAACCTATTATAAAAAAGATTATACCTACACTTTTTTTGTTTAGCAATACCAATAAAGAAATATTATATATTTTTTTCAAAAAAACATAAAAAATCCATTTAAAATGGATATTTATTATTATTTATAAAATTCAAGTTAAAACTACAATAATATCTAACTAAACCAAATATCTAAACCAATAAAATTAATAATTAAAGTACCGATACAATATGTAAAAACCAATGTTGTTAACATATATAATACTCATGCTTCTTTAAATCGATTATGATTTAAAAATTTATTAAAAGAAACTGATCTAATAGCAAAAGCGCTAGCAATAAAACTAAAAAGATAAATTGATATTTCAATAAATCATTTAACTAAAGCAGGATCTTTAACCATAACTAAGCCCCACTAACACGTTTAATACGCTCATCTGATACTTGCGTTTCTTTTGCTTTTAAAATTGATGTATATTCAACTTTATCACTAATAATACGAACAGAGTGTAAATCTGTAACTAAAAGACCACCTGAAATTGTTAAATTACGTACTTTTTGTTTGGTTTTAAATGACATCTTAGAGATTTGAATATTAGCAATTAATGGTATGTGTCATTCAAAAATACCAATATAACCTTCCGTAGTTTTAACGTTAACTCATTGGACTTCACCATCAAAGAGAATACCGTTGGGAGTAATAATTTTTAAATTTAATGCCATATTATTCACCAACCATTATTTTAAATTTTTAGCTTTTTCAAGCACTTGGTCAATTGTTCCGACATATAAGAATGCTTGTTCTGGAATATCATCACATTTACCATCTAAAATTTCTTTAAAACTAGCAATTGTTTGTTCAATAGAAATATAAATTCCTTTTAGTCCAGAAAACTTTTCAGCTACATGGAATGGTTGTGAGAAAAAGTTACGTATTCTTCGAGCACGTGCCACTACTTTTTTGTCTTCTTCACTTAGTTCATCCATACCTAGAATAGCAATAATTGGTTCAAGTTCAGAAAAACGCTGAATCATTTCTACTACTCTTCGTGCTGTATCATAATGGTCTTGACCAACAATAGCAGGGTCTAGCATTCTTGAAGATGATTGTAACGGATGAACAGCTGGATAAAGTCCTAGAGCAGCAATATTACGGTCTAACACAATCTTAGCATCTAAGTGCGTAAAGGTTGTAGCAGGAGCTGGGTCAGTCAAGTCATCAGCAGGCACATAAACGGCCTGTACTGAGGTAATTGAACCACGTTTAGTTGAAACAATACGTTCTTGTAAAGCTCCCATTTCTGTTGATAAGGTTGGTTGGTATCCAACAGCAGAAGGCATTCTTCCTAACAAGGCTGAAACTTCACTACCAGCTTGTGTGAAACGGAAAATATTATCAATAAATAATAAAACATCTTGTTGTTTTTCATCACGGAAATATTCAGCAACTGTTAAACCCGTTAAAGCAACTCGCATACGAGCACCTGGAGGCTCAGACATTTGACCAAAAACTAAAGCTGTTTTATCAATGACACCTGATTCTTGCATTTCATAGTACAAGTCATTTCCTTCACGTGTTCGTTCTCCAACTCCAGCAAAGACAGAAATTCCACCGTGTTCTTTAGCAACATTATTAATTAGTTCTTGGATTAATACGGTTTTACCAACTCCAGCACCACCAAATAAACCAATTTTTCCACCCTTAGCATAAGGTGCTAGCAAATCAATAACTTTAATTCCAGTTACTAAAATTTCAGCTTTTGATTGAATTTCATCAAAACTAGGGGCATTGCGGTGAATAGGATAACGTAATTTAGATTTGATTGCTGGTTTTTCATCAATTACATCACCTAAAACATTTAAAAGACGTCCTAGAACTTCTTCACCAACAGGAACAGAGATAGGACCATCGAGGTCAATAGCATCTAAGCCACGACGTAATCCTTCAGTAGGTCCCATAGAGATACAACGTACGGTATCATCACCAATATGTTGTGAAACTTCAACAATTAATTCTTGACCTTGGTTGTCAATGCTAATAGCATTATTTAAATTAGGTAAACTGTTGTCATCAAAACGGATATCAATAACGGGTCCAGAAATTTTAGTAATTTTTCCAATATTTTTTGTGGGTGTAACTTTGACGCTATCTTTTGATTCAGTTTTAGATTTAACTTCAACAACTGGTTTTTTTTCAACTTTTTGCTTACTAGTATCTTTTGACTTTGTTTTCAAATCTAATTTTGATTTTGTTATCTTAAGTTCATTATCAACTGTTTTAACTAAAGTTTCAGGTTTACTTGTGTCAATGATTTCAACAGTCATTTTTTTATGATCAAAAATTGTTTGAAAGTTTTTTTCTTTAACAAAGGTTTTATTATTTTCTGGTAAAGTAGGATTTTCATATTTTTCTTTAGTTTGTTTTGTTGTTTTTGGTTTTATACTTGCCATTTTGCTCTTCTCCTTTAATTACTATTATGATTCTTGGGCATTGGCGCCACCAATAATTTCTGATATTTCTTGGGTAATAGCTCCTTGACGGGCACGATTATATGTCACTAGTAAATTATTTTTAATATCATTAGCATTATTAGAAGCATTTTCCATGGCTAATCTTCGGGATGCTTGTTCTGATATTTGTGACTCTACTAGAACACCATAAATAATTGAACCAACGTATAAGGGAATAGCACTAGCAATCACCGTTTCAGGGTCTGGTTCAAAATCAGTTTGAATTAGTGTTTTTTGATTAGTTTTAATAGGAACAATTGGTAGTAAATCAATAATAGTAGGAATTGTGGTAACAGTATTTACATATTTAGTATATGCGACTTTAATGCAATCAGTTTCTTTGTTATTGAATTTAGAAAGCAATAGTAATGATATTTCTTGGGAATCATTATATGAAGATTCAGTATTAAAATCAATATAACTTTGAATAATATTACAATGATTATTTGTGAAATACGAAACTCCCTTACTACCAATAATAACTATTTCATCTTGGGGTTGATACTGTTCCATTACTAATTTATTTAAATTATTATTAAAACCACCACATAGTCCCAAATTAGAATTAAAGATTAATCAAATGGTTTTATTAATTACTTGGTCTTTTGATTTTAAATAAATGGAATTATTTAGTTTAGGGATTAGTTGGTTAAAAGTATTATAAACTTCATAATAGTAAGGTTTAATAACTTCAATTCTTTTACCAACTTTTTTTAATTTAGCAGTTGAAACTAATTGCATGGCTTTAGTTATTTTATAACTAATATTAACTGATTTAATTCGTTGACGAATTTGTTCCATGCTTTGTGCCATAAATTACGCCTTACCTTTCTGATTAATTATCTGAAGTTCTTAGTTAATTCTTCTCATTGTTCTGGATTACCATATAGTTTAGGATTATAGTTATTAAGTTTCTTAACTAAATTATAAACAACATTCATAATCCCTTCACTAATAGCTATTTGTAAATCAGGAGAAAATGCTTGCTCTTGTTGTAATTTTAAATAGTTTTTACGTTGTTGTTTTTGGAAAAAAAGAATAACTTCTTTTTTAAACGTATCCATCATTTCTACTGGTAATCATCTAGTAGCTTTATTTTTAACTGCTAATAAAATAATTGCTTGATCAATTTGATTTAACGGTTCATTTTGTTTTTGTTTTAAAATTTCAATTGAACGTTTTCCATGTTCAATAATCGCTCTAGTGTTTTCATCTAAATCAGAACCAAATCGCGAAAAGTCTTGTAATTCACGAAATTGGGCTAGTTCTAATTTTAACGTTCCACCAACTTGTTTAATGGCTTTAATTTGTGCTGATGAACCTACCCGTGATACTGATAAACCAACATCAACGGCAGGGCGAATTCCAGCATTAAACAATTCCGACATTAAAAAGATTTGACCATCAGTAATTGAAATAACGTTAGTAGGGATATAGGCAGAAATATCACCTGCTTGTGTTTCAATAATAGGCAAGGCAGTAATACTTCCACCACGATGTTTTTCATTTAAACGAGCTGCGCGTTCTAATAAACGTGAATGCAAGTAAAAAACATCTCCAGGATATGCTTCACGTCCTGGTGGTCTTCTTAATAGTAATGAAATAGCACGATAAGCAACGGCATGCTTACTTAAATCATCATAAACAATTAGTACATCTTGTCCTTGTTCCATTCATTCTTCGGCAATCGTAATTCCAGTATATGGAGCAATGTATTGAAGTGGTGCGACTTCACTAGCAGTGGCACAAACAATAGTTGTATATTCCATAGCGCCTAACTGTGTTAGTTTATCAACAATTTGGGCAACTGTTGATGCTTTTTGCCCAATGGCAACATACACGCATTTAACATTCTTACCTTTTTGATTAATAATTGTATCAATAGCAATTGTTGTTTTACCAGTTTGACGGTCACCAATAATCAATTCTCTTTGTCCTTTTCCAATAGGAATCATAGCATCAATTGATAATAGTCCGGTAGCTAATGGTTGTGAGACTGATTTTCTTGTCATAACTCCTGGGGCAATTCTTTCCACAGGACGAGTTTTTGTTGTTTTAATAGGTCCTTTACCATCAATTTTTTGACCTAAGGCATTAACAACTCGACCTAGTAAAGCATTACCAACTGGTGTTTCTACAACATTACCAGTTCTTTTAACACTATCACCTTCGCGAATTTCTGTATCATTACCCATTAACACCACACCAACAGCAGTTTCTTCTAAACTAAGAACCATACCATAGACATTACTTTTAGGGAATAACACTAATTCACCATTAATAGCCTTATCTAAACCATGAACTAAGGCAATTCCGTCACCCACAGTAACAACTGTACCTTCTTCATTGACACTAATTTTTTTACCATAATTTTTAATTTGGGTTTTAATAATTTCTGAAATTTGATTAACATTTAGGGACACTTAATTTTACCTCTATTCATGATTTAGTAATTGTGATTTTAATCGTTCAATTTGACCTTTAATTGAACCATCAAAAACTTGATTTTGAACTTTAACTTTGATACCACCAATTAGTGATTCATCAACTTTGTTCACTACTTCAATTTTATAGTTAATAATTTTTTCAATCTTAACTTGAATTTGTTTAATTTGTTGTGATGAAAGTTTAACAACAGAATAAATAATTCCGTAATGAATATCATGATATTCATTACAAATCTTACGAAATTCTTTAAGAATTAATCGCACATAACGAAACTGATGTTGGTCAATTAACAATAAGAAAAAATTTAATAAATAAGGCTCAATACGATTTTGAAACGTATCAATAATAATTAATTTTCTTAATTCAGTCGTTAAGTTACTACTGCTAGCAATGTCAATAAAATCTGGATAAGTAGCAAAGATATCAATTAATTGATTACTTTCTTCAGCAAATTTAGTAACTTTTTTTATTTCTCTTGTTAATTGAAAAAGACCATTACTTCATTGATTAACTACATCTTCATCCATCATATTATCTTTCACCTACTGCTTATTTTAATTCTTTAATAAAGTCATCAATCAATTGTTCATGTTTTTTTGCATTAATTTCTGCACTAATAATTTTTTTAGCAGCTTCTAAAGCTATTTGTTTAATTTGTTCATTAATTTGGGCTTCTGCTTCTTTATGAATACGAATTAAATCACGTTTTGATTGATTAGTAATACGCATACTTTCATCTTGTGCTTTATCAATAATTTCTTTACGTTTGTTGTAGCCATCATTTTGAGCATTAACAACAATTTCTTGTGCTTCAATTTTAGCGGCTTTTAAAATTTGACTAGCTTCGCCACGTTCTTGGTTAGCTAATGATTGTTTACTAGCAGCATCATCAAGTTTGTCTTTAATTGCTAAATGACGGCCGTGTAGTGCTTTACGAAAAGGAGCATATACTCATCTTCAAAGTACTAGTAATAAAATTACTGATGCAAAAATATGAGCTATAAATACAGGCAAGTTAGGAAATAGTTGGTTTACTATATCATCGCCAGAGACAATAGCATTAAAATTAAAATTCATAAAATTCACCTTCTTTAGTAACTATGTTATATTTTAACTTGCTACAAAAATTAAAATTAGTGAAACAACTAGGCCATAAATAGCACCAGATTCGGCAATAGCTGCACCAATAACAAATTGAGTTCTAATCTTTGATTCAACTTCAGGGTTGCGTGCTACAGCTTCTACAGCTTTACCAGCAGCAAAACCTTGACCAATTCCACTACCAGCACAAGAAATAGTTGATAATCCTGCTCCAACATATTTTAAATTTGTTAATCCATCTCCTGCTGCTAAAAAATTAAATCAGTGCACTAAGTGTGTTAATATTTCCATAATGATTTTCCTCTTTTTCTTTCTTTATTTATGTTTCATAACAAGGCGTTTTACATACATTTCATCATCAGAATCCATTTGCTCTTTTCGTAATTTCCTTGGTAACTTAACAGTGAGTTCACTTTTATGACTAGCTTAGCCACGTTCTTGGTTAGCTAATGATTGTTTACTAGAAGCATCATCAAGTTTGTCTTTAATTGCTAAATGACGGCCGTGTAGTGCTTTACGAAAAGGAGCATATACTCATCTTCAAAGTACTAGTAATAAAATTACTGATGCAAAAATATGAGCTATAAATACAGGCAAGTTAGGAAATAGTTGGTTTACTATATCATCGCCAGAGACAATAGCATTAAAATTAAAATTCACCTTCTTTAGTAACTATGTTATATTTTAACTTGTTATATTTTAACTTGCTACAAAAATTAAAATTAGTGAAACAACTAGGCCATAAATAGCACCAGATTCGGCAATAGCTGCACCAATAACAAATTGAGTTCTAATCTTGGATTCAACTTCAGGGTTGCGTGCTACAGCTTCTACAGCTTTACCAGCAGCAAAACCTTGACCAATTCCACTACCAGCACAAGAAATAGTTGATAATCCTGCTCCAACATATTTTAAATTTGTTAATCCATCTCCTGCTGCTAAAAAATTAAATCAGTGCACTAAGTGTGTTAATATTTCCATAATGATTTTCCTCTTTTTCTTTCTTTATTTATGTTTCATAACAAGGCGTTTTACATACATTTCATCATCAGAATCCATTTGCTCTTTTCGTAATTTCCTTGGTAACTTAACAGTGAGTTCACTTTTATGACTCGCTTCGTCCATTTGTAATTTCCAATAAACAAGCGTTAAAGTTCCAAAAATTAAAGCTTGAATACTTCCGGCAAATAAATCAAAATAAATATGCAAGAAAGGACCCATAACGCCAATCAATAAGTTCATTTGACCAATAATTGGTATCTCACCTCAAACCATACCAGTAACGCCATAAAGCATAGTTAGAATAATACTTCCTCCTAAAATATTACCAAATAAACGGAATGATAATGAAATTAAAGGTGCAAATTGAGTAATCAATTCTAAGGGATTAACAACAAACTTTTTAAAAAATAATAGTTTTTGAAATTTAATTCCAACAAAATAGATTCCAACAAATGTTACCATGGCCATTGACAAAGTAACTGTGTACATTGAAGATTGTGATTCAAAACCAATAATTGATAATCAATTACCGATCAAAATATAACCCATTACGTACAATAGATAAATTGTTAAGTTTTTATATTTGATACCAAGAACATCAACAACAATTTTTTCTACTGATTTGATAACTAACTCAACAACTAAAACAATCCCTCGCGGTTCTTCGTCAGCCTTCATACGTTTAACTTTGTAATAATAAATATAACTAACAATAACTATAAAGATAGTAGTTATAAAAATTGTTACAAGTTGGGGCATAATTTGGAGATAATTCCAACTATCTAGCCCTGCTAACAACTGCATGTAAATTCCTTCTTTTTATTTTTCTTTTGATATACACATAACTGTGCGGTAATGGTAGCTACCATTAATATTGACATTCCAACAATGGTTGTAATTAAATTAGCAAAATGAAAAAAAATGATTAAAACAATAATTGTCCCATAAACAATCATTCTTAATATGAAACCAAAATAAGCTAAAGTTTGTCGAAAAGATTTACCACTGGTTAATCATTTTGATGCTAAACATAGAAATCCAAAACCGATAACACTTCCTAAAAATCCAACATTAAAGCCACTAAACAATAATCAATATTGTACATTAATTATAACAGTTATGACTAATACAGTATTAATTAATAATCAATAACTGAACATTGTCGCTAATATTGCTAGAAAAAAATTATTTCTAACTTTAAAAGGTAATGTTTTTTTATTTAGTTCCGAAAATTCTGTCACCAGCATCACCTAAACCAGGAACAATGTAACCATTATCATTTAAATTTTTATCTAATGCTGCAATATATATTTTAACATCTGGGTTTTTTTGTTCAATTCTTTCAATAGCAACTGGTGCACCAACAATGGCAACTAAAGTAATGTGTTTAAATCCAACTTTTTTTAATTCTTTAATGGCAGCATTAGCAGTGCCACCTGTGGCAAGCATTGGATCTAAAATGAATACTAGTGCCTCATCCATGTTAGTAATATTTTTTGGATACTTAAAGAAATAATTATGTGGTTTTAATGTTTCTTCATTGCGATAAAGTCCGATATGACTAATAATAGCATTAGGTACTACATATTCAAAACCATTAGTCATTCCTAGACCTGCTCGTAAGATGGGACAAAGAATAATAGTTTTACTTAGCGTTTTACCAGTAACCTTAGTTATTGGAGTTTGGATTTCAATATTATCTACTGGCAAATCTTTAAATACTTCATAAGCCATTAAAGTAGCAATTTCGCTCAAGTTTTCTTTGAAATCTTTTTTTTGTGTATTTTGATTTCTAATTCTTGTTAGCTTATCTAGTATTAAAGGATGGTTTACAATAAATAAGTTTTTATTATTTTCCACTAAAAACACTCCTTCATTTTTTAATGTTTATATTTTAAAAAATAAAATATATACTAATATGAAATTTTACGCCTTTTAATTTATAAATCAATAAAATAATAAATAAAAGTATAAACTAAAACCCCTAAGAATGCATTGATAAAAATCAAATTTACTCTTAGGGGTTCATTCTTTGTTAAATTTCATATTTGTCTAAAAACTAATAAAATTAATTTTAGAGGTTGTCTTATTATTGTTATTGTCAAAATTATTACAATTAATTTTATTGGCATTAAATATATCAACTTTGACTTCGACAACTTCTTCTGCACATAAATCAATACCAGAATCTGGTAACTGTTGTTCAAGACTTACTGAATTACCTTTATAGAATTCAATTTCTTCTTTTAAACCTCTACTAACATTATCAAAAGTGATTTTCATACTAATTTTTTCTTCGTTGTTTTTTTCTTGTATTTTTATATACTCTTGATTTTCGCTTTTTAGTTCTTCAATTTCTTTTGCGTTTTTCTTATTTATTTTTTCTAACTCATTAAGTTTGGCTTTGTTTTTTTCATTTTCTGTTTGTATATTCTTACATTCATTTTTCATTTTTTCATTATCCGATTTTAATCTATTATTTTCTGATTTAAATTCATTTTCTAAACGGTTTTTCATTGAATTTATAATATCTACTTCGTTTTTTCATTTTTCATTTACTGTAAAAATTGCTTCTTCTAATTTATCAATTTTTTTACTTATTTGTTTTTTTCTATTATAAAAACCTAAAGTAAAAATACGAGATAAAACATTTTTTCAGGTTTGATTTTTTTCTATTTTTAATAGTTCAATTTTTTGTTTTAGAGGTTGGGAAATATTATCTGTCAACAATTTTTCTTTTTCTTCAACTACTTTTATATAGTCATCTCATCTGTTTTCATTTTTATATTCTTCTAAAGAAGCAATTGTTTCTTTTAATGATTTTCAAGCTCATTCATATTCTTTTTTCAAAATTTCTTCTTCCATTATCTTTTCTCCTCTCATCATTTCAACATAAAAAACCATTTACTTTTAGATAAAGGCAATGGATTAAAAACTATTATGTTGATTAAGTAAAGAATATCATATTTTCTATATTTTTCAATGTTTTTTCATAAAACATCATATTTACAAATTATGGATGTTGTTATATTATGATATCTTTATAAAAGAATAATAAAAAATAAATAAAAGGCATATCGTTTATTAATTTTAATAATCCTAATTTATTTTTATTCATTAGAATTAAAAATCGGACTTCTCCCCACATGTACTTGTGGAGGAAACAATGAAATTGAATGAGTTCAATAATACTTTTCAAACTGAAAAACAATGTCTTGCATATATAGCAAGTTTGAAACAAAGCAAATGTATTAGGTGTTCTAGTTTTAATTTGAATACTTCTAATTTAATAAAATGAGATGTTTGAAATGTCATCAAACATTCAGTATTCTCACGGGCACTATATTTTCAAAGTCACAAACACCTTTAATATCTTGGTTTTATCTCATCTTTAGATGAATAAACACCAAACATGGAATTACATCAACTGATGTTGCAAAAGAATTGGGAGTGACCTTGAAAACAGCTTGAAGAATGGGTCATAAATCCGAAGTGCCATTGCTAAACAAGAACCTCAATTCATTGTTGAGGGCATAGTGCAAATGGATGAAATGTATCTTTCACATATGGGTTTTAAAAAACAAGGAAGATCCTTGTTGAACAAAACCTTGATTGTTGGTATTTATGAAAAAACAACCAACAATCTGATTGTGAAAGTATTGAAAAACGCAAACAGTAAAAATCTTTTGCAGTTTGCAATAAACCACATTTCTTCAAAGTGTGATGTACATACTGATTATTGAAAATGATATCGCGATTTGAAATCGGTTTTCACTAAGCATGAAACAGTTAACCATCAAGATGGCTATGTTTCAAAAACTGGTGTAAATACCAACCAAATTGAGTCAGTATGAAAACATATACGAAGAAAATTTAAAACACATATCAAAGTTGCAAAACATCATATTCATTTATATGCAAAAGAAGCTGCATATAAATTCAATAACATACCTAGTTTTGAAACTGTAATGCTATGTTTAATTTAAAAATGTGGGGAGAAGTCCGATTATTATTTACTTTTTAAAAATAGTTGATTTTGTACTGCTTGGAGTTTTTAAAATATCAATTAAAGTTTGAGAATTAACACTAATATCAGATGTTTTATTAAATTGAGTATTTAAATCAACGTTGCTCTTTGTTGATCTATCATATAAACTAAAAGTAAAAGTATTACTATCATCAAGTAAATTTGGATTTGGTTGATCATTTAAAACACCATTATGATATAAATATTTAATATCTTCAATGTTAAATAAATCTTTGCCAATAAAATTAGAACTAAGATTTGATTTATTCAGATCATTTTTAAATTTTTCATCTTGCGAAAAATTATAATAAGGATGCTGAGACTCTTTTACTGCTTGTAACATTGGTAAAATAACTATTGAAACTGTACAAATAAAAACAAAAATAGATGATAATAATATTGTCAATTTAGAACCATATCAAACGGAAATTAAAAAAACTAAAGATGCAAATGCACAAAGAAAAATACTAATTAAAGGTCAAGTTTTAATAACATCTAACATTAAAGCATTAAAATAATTCTTACCATTTATAACAGCAAAAAATCCAGATATTACTAATAAAAATAAGTTAATAACTATTAAAAATGATATTAATCCTAAAATTTTATAAAATGAAATTCTAGTCTTTGATAGAGGCAATGATGTATAAACTAATAAAATACCATTATCAATTTGTTGACGATAAATTTTAATTGTAATATAAGCAGTGTAAAATGCTATTAATGGTAAATACAAAACTAATAATAATTGCTGATAAAAAATAATAATTTTAAACATATTTTTTCTGGGTTGCTGTATGCGTTAATAATAAAAATGGTAAATAATAGTAAAACTATAAATAAAAATGTTGAAAAAAATCAAGTAATTTTTGTTTTTAAAAGGGCTTTGATAGTGATTAAATAAAACTTATGCTCATAAGTTTTTGTTTTCAACATATTAGTACTCCTTGAATATGAATATTATAAAGTTTGATATGCAACTTTAATTTGCGTATTAAATTATTTTTCTCTTTAAATACTTCGCTTTGGATTAAAAGTAATAGTAGAAACACTTAAACCAAAATCTAATGTTCTAACATAAGCTCCAATGCTAGTAAGACTACCACTAATTTTTGGATGCAAATATAATTTTGTTCCCATTCTTTGAAATCCTAAACCAATAGTAACTGATATAGAGTATGATGAAGATTTACTGTCGCTAGCATCAACAAATTTTATATACTTAACTGATTCAGTATCAACGAAAGTGACAGTATCAAAATGAAATATACCAAATGTTGCTGGTGAAGTCGCTTGTCCTGCAGTTTCAATTGTGACACTTGGATATTTAGTAATAAATCCATCTCACGTATCAATATAATCGTAATAATCTAATGCTAAATATGAAGATTTGTCATCAGTATAACTTTCATTTGTACTTCAATTTGCTTACATATTACGATAATTAATATAACCAATACTTGTAGTAATGGGTGATGCGGCTTTTTCATTGTTAGTAGTTAGTTGATTTATTTTAGTATTATTAGTCATCAATGTTATTGATGAACTAGTTGATAATGCTAGTGTTGCCAGTGTCATTAATATCTTTTTCATAGAATTTATTTTCTCCTAATTAGTATTTTATTTTTGAAAAATAACATATATTTATTCCCTTCCTAACTTAGATTATAACACTTAAATTTTTAAAATAGATAATTTGTAAATAGAATTAATTAACAAAAAAATCACTATTTAAAACAGTGATTTTGATGGTATCATAGTTAAGATAGTTAAGACAAAAGTAAAAGCACCAGTTAGTAAAGAATGATACTCATCATGAATTGCATTAACATTAATATTTACATCACCAAGTTTTACAACAAGCGATGTTAATTCATGTCCTTCAACATTAACAACGTAGTCAATATCTTTTTTGGCACTATTATCAAAAGCACTAATTTGCGCTTGAATAATTGGCAATAATTTTACTATCGTATCTTTAAAAGTAGTAGTACCAATGGCAGTAAAAATATAATTTTGTTTTGGAATATTAATACTACTAATATCTTGCACTGGTTTTACTAAATTAATTTGTGTTGGAAATTGACCCGTTAAAATGTGAGTAGTAATAGCAGATTGGACTACAACATCAATTGAACTGTATTGTTCAATCTTAGAATATAAATCATGATTAGCAATAATGATTTTATAATCACGGCCATATTGTGGTTTTTGACTAGTAAGGTTAGTAATTTTTTTAGAAACTTGTTTTTTAAAGTCATCTAATGCCTTATCATAAGTATCATGGTCAAGAATAACACTAACATTTGAAGGAGTAATAATAATATGACTAATATCAACATTGTTTTGATGATTTTGAAGTTTGGTGCAAGCAATAGGTAATATCGCAAGATTAGAAGTTAAAATAATTGCTTTAAATATATTTAAAATTTTTTTCATAATTAAATCCCCTATGCTTGTTCTTCTTCACTAACTTTTTGCTTTTTACGTTTTCAAATGGTTTCTGACTTAATTTCTTTTTTGGTTTGAATGTAACCACTATTTAAAGTTTTGAAAAGAATGGGAATTGATAGTGATAATGTTCCAATGATAATTAGAATATAATCTAATGCTAACTTTTCATGAATAAAAGTTATGTTATGTTGGACAGATAAGGAAAAATTTAGTTTATTTTGATTTATAACTATTAAAGTAATACCAGTAAGCAAGAAAGTTATTCCTACTACTAAAACTAAAATAATTTTTATAGTATGTTTTTTGTTTATTTTATCTTTCATTGTTTATTACCTAGTTGTTTTAGTTGTTATTTTTAATTCATTAATATTTTGTTTTTGTAAATATTTTTTATGGCTACTTGAGCCAATAAAAATATAATAAATTAAAACATTAATGGCGCCAATTAATACTGTTACTAAACCAAAATATAAAAGTATATTAACTTTTAGGGAGGAAAAAGCAAAAATAACACCTAATAGAATTAAAAAAATGCCACTGAATTGAATGATTTTTCATCAATTAAATTTAAAATTTTGTTTAGTCATACTATTCTCCTTATTAATTATTTGTATAATTATATCATTTTCATAAAAAATATGAGTTAATTTTTTGCAAATTCTATTTATGACAACATTATAATGTTAGTAACAAATGTTATGGCATTTTCATATTCATTAAAAAGTAGAAAAATTCGTTTATCATAGCAAAATATTTCAACTCCAATAAATTTTTTCCTACTAGATAAATGATTATTTTTTTTAACTATACTATCTTCAATTTTTAAATTAATATCGGACTTCTCCCCACATGTACTTGTGGAGGAAACAATGAAATTGAATGAGTTCAATAATACTTTTCAAACTGAAAAACAATGTCTTGCATATATAGCAAGTTTGAAACAAAGCAAATGTATTAGGTGTTCTAGTTTTAATTTGAATACTTCTAATTTAAGAAAAATGAGATGTTTGAAATGTCATCAAACATTCAGTATTCTCACGGGCACTATATTTTCAAAGTCACAAACACCTTTAATATCTTGGTTTTATCTCATCTTTAGATGAATAAACACCAAACATGGAATTCCATCAACTGATGTTGCAAAAGAATTGGGAGTGACCTTGAAAACAGCTTGAAGAATGGGTCATAAAATCCGAAGTGCCATTGCTAAACAAGAACCTCAATTCATTGTTGAGGGCATAGTGCAAATGGATGAAATGTATCTTTCACATATGGGTTAAAAAACAAGGAAGATCCTTGTTGAACAAAACCTTGATTGTTGGTATTTATGAAAAAACAACCAACAATCTAATTGTGAAAGTATTGAAAAACGCAAACAGTAAAAATCTTTGGCAGTTTGCAATAAACCACATTTCTTCAAAGTGTGATGTACATACTGATTCTTGAAAAGGATATCGCGATTTGAAATCGGTTTTCACTAAGCATGAAACAGTTAACCATAAAGATGGCTATGTTTCAAAAACTGGTGTAAATACCAACCAAATTGAGTCAGTATGAAAACATATACGAAGAACATTTAAAACACATATCAAAGTTGCAAAACATCATATTCATTTATATGCAAAAGAAGCTGCATATAAATTCAATAACATACCTAGTTTTGAAACTGTAATGCTATGTTTAATTTAAAAATGTGGGGAGAAGTCCGTAAAGTAATTAAATCAGTTGTATAACAACCTATACCTTTGTATAGGTGTTTTTAATTAAGAAATAAAAAAATATGATAATTTTTTTAAGAGGTGTATAATTTACTTAATACTTTTGGGAAAAGTGGTGAATCATGATAACTTTTAAACAAAATCAAATATCAGAAATAAGCCAAAAATTGAATGATAGTCAAGTCATAGCTTTACCAACAGATACGGTGTATGGTCTTGCTGGTAAATATAATGATGAAAAAGCAATTGCAGAAATCTATAAAATTAAAAATCGTGAACACAATAAACCTTTACCAATTTTAGTTGGTAGTTGAGAACAAGCTAAATTAGTAGGAATAATCAGTGAAGATTTACAAAAATTTTTAACTACTAATTTTGAAGAAGGCAAAGTCACAGTTATTGTTGCTAAACAACCAATGTTAAAAACCTCATATTGAAGCACAAAATCTTCAGTTGCTATTAGAGTTAGTGCTTCATCATTTATTAAAAAATTAACTAATATTTTAGGCCCTTTAGTTGCTACTAGTTGTAATATTAGTAATGAATTACCTATTACTGACTATAAATTGATAAACCTACCTAAATTAAAATATAAAGTGATGGGCAAAATACTAGATAATAAGCCATCAACTATTTATGATAGTTTTACTGGTAAAATTATTAGATAAAAAAGACTACTAAGGAGAATAATTTTATGAATTTATGAGTTATATTTGCAATTACTGTTAGTGTGTTTTTAATTGTAAGTTTAATTTTATTAATCATTATAATTAGAAAAATTAAGCAAGAAAAGTTATCAAAAATTACCAAAGATATTAACAACTGTTATAATGATAGTTTAAATTTTAAAAAAATAAGCAAAAAGGAATTATCTATCCCTATTGACAATATAAAAGAAGACATTTATTATAGTGATAAAGTTGTTAATGGCAAATACCAAAATGTAAATAAAATTAAAGGTCAAAATATTAATGGCTTTTCTCCCTTTATGTACTATTTTTAAATTTTATCACATAAATGCTGAGAAAAGCCTATCTACGGACTTCTCCCCACATTTTTAAATTAAACATAGCATTACAGTTTCAAAACTAGGTATGTTATTGAATTTATATGCAGCTTCTTTTGCATATAAATGAATATGATGTTTTGCAACTTTGATATGTGTTTTAAATGTTCTTCGTATATGTTTTCATACTGACTCAATTTGGTTGGTATTTACACCAGTTTTTGAAACATAGCCATCTTGATGGTTAACTGTTTCATGCTTAGTGAAAACCGATTTCAAATCGCGATATCCTTTTCAAGAATCAGTATGTACATCACACTTTGAAGAAATGTGGTTTATTGCAAACTGCAAAAGATTTTTACTGTTTGCGTTTTTCAATACTTTCACAATCAGATTGTTGGTTGTTTTTTCATAAATACCAACCATCAAGGTTTTGTTCAACAAGGATCTTCCTTGTTTTTTAAACCCATATGTGAAAGATACATTTCATCCATTTGCACTATGCCCTCAACAATGAATTGAGGTTCTTGTTTAGCAATGGCACTTCGGATTTTATGACCCATTCTTCAAGCTGTTTTCAAGGTCACTCCCAATTCTTTTGCAACATCAGTTGATGGAATTCCATGTTTGGTGTTTATTCATCTAAAGATGAGATAAAACCAAGATATTAAAGGTGTTTGTGACTTTGAAAATATAGTGCCCGTGAGAATACTGAATGTTTGATGACATTTCAAACATCTCATTTTTCTTAAATTAGAAGTATTCAAATTAAAACTAGAACACCTAATACATTTGCTTTGTTTCAAACTTGCTATATATGCAAGACATTGTTTTTCAGTTTGAAAAGTATTATTGAACTCATTCAATTTCATTGTTTCCTCCACAAGTACATGTGGGGAGAAGTCCGAAAATTATTTAAACTAATAATGTCTTTTTTTAAAATATACATATTTGTACTAGTTATATTAGCAAGCAATTCCCTACTGGTTACATAGTTTTTTTGTCATACTAAACTTAAAAATAAAACACTAATTCTAACAAAGGTATTTTCATTAGCTGTTTGGATAAATTGTGCCAGCAAAGTTTTAATTGCTTTTTGTTTTTAACATCATTAAATAAAAACTCATTTTGCTTTCTAAAAATCTTACAATTGCTTATTCTTTTTAATGAACTATTAATAAAGACAATGTCTCTTTGTAAAGTTCTAGAAGTAACGTTAAACTTTTCAGTTAAAAATCAATACTAATTGATGAAGAATATTGAAAAAATTTAAGTATTTCGATAACACGCCACACTAGAACTGCCCCCATTATATCCTATTGCAAGAATAAATGAGTTTTTCCTTTTCTAAATATAAAAAATGTCACTAAATAAGTGACAAAATTTGCGTTATGAAAATACTTTTATGTGTTATAATTACTGCCAAACAAAAAGCATTCTCCATTTACCATTGATATCTTTAACAAATTGATAATGGTAATTATATAAGTATTTTTTAACTAATATTTCTAATGCTTTTTTTTGGTCAAAACCAAATTCAAACGCCAACAAAAATGGTTTAGTGACAAATTCAGAACAACGTTGAAAAATTAATTTATATAATAATAAACCATTTTCTTCAGCAAATAATGCTGATTTTGGTTCATATTGCAAATTAGACATAAGATATGTATCAGATGTTTCATCAATATATGGCGGATTAGAAATAATAATATTAAATTTGTGGTTTTTTAAATTACTAAATAAGTCACTTTCTATAAATCTAATATTATTTAAATTATAGTTTTTACAATTTATTTTTGCGACTTCTAAGGCAGCAATGCTAATATCACTAGCTACTACTTTTCATTGTGGTTTTGCTAAAGCAATACTAATGGCGATTGCACCACTACCAGTTCCTAAATCTAAAATTGATAATTTATCGTCATGAAAAATGTTTTTAGCATAGTCAAAAACATAATTTACTAATTCTTCAGTTTCACTGCGTGGAATCAAAACACGATTATCAACAAAGAATTTATTACCGTAAAAGTAATCATAACGAATAATATATTGCAAAGGATACCCAGTAATATATTTTTCAATTAAAAGTAAATATTGTTCTAAAAAAGTATTTTCTATTTCTGCATCCATATTAGCATACAATCATGATAAATCTTTTTCAATAAAATATAATAAGATAATTTTATTAACTTTTTCATCATTATGATTAATATGTTTAGCAGCTAATAAATAATCTTTATATGTCATATCCTTCTCCCCACAATACAATTAAATATTTTTGGGTTAATATTTAACAACATTTTTATTTTTTCTATTTTTAATGACATTAACAATAATTAATACAAAAACAATAGAACTAAAAATAAATAAGAAAGCAATTGTTAAAATACAAATAATAGGAAAAAGAATTATATAACTACCAATGGCCAGAATAAATCCAAAGTTACTAATATTATTTCAATCAACATTTTGCAAAAAATTTAAATTTTTTCATAGTAAGTAATGAAAAATTAAACTAGAAGTAGAAGCAAATCAGACAGTTAATAACAAGAATAAAATATGGATATTACCGACACTAAATGTCCAAGTTATTAAGGTGGCTAATGTTATAAATAAAAAAATAATAGTTAAAAGAAATAATATTTTTGTTTTTGATTCTAATACCTTGAAATCCATAACACTCTACCTCCAAAACTTTACTTTAGTGTGCTAATATTTTCTTCAATACTTTCTAATTTTTCTTTTTGTTCTCCACTAATTAAAGCGATAATAATTTCATCAATACTACCTTCCATAATACGATCTAACTTTAATAAAGATAAACCAATGCGATGGTCAGTTACTCGATTTTGGGCATAGTTATATGTTCTAATTTTTTCAGAACGTTCACCGCTACCAACCGCATTTTTTCGTAAGTTACCAAGTTTTTGATGTTGTTCTTCAACTTGTTGTTCATACATTTTAGCTCTTAAAACACGCATGGCTTTATCTTTGTTATCATGTTGACTACGACCATCTTGCGATGTTACAACAATACCGGTTGGAATATGGGTAATTCTAATAGCAGAATCAGTGGTATTAACATGTTGTCCACCCGCACCACTAGAACGATAAGTGTCAATTCTTAAATCAACAGGATTGATTTTAATTTCTACTTCATTAACTTCTGGTAAAACTGCTACTGTAGCTATTGAAGTATGAACACGCCCTTGTGATTCAGTTTTAGGAACTCTTTGAACACGATGCCCACCAGCTTCAAATTTCATTTTAGAAAATACACGTTTACCTTTAATCATAAAAGAAATATAACTAAAACCACCATTCAATGCTTCTTTGGCTTCAATAGTTTCAATTTTTCAGCGTTGAGTTTCAGCATATTTAATATACATTCTATATAAATCACCAGCAAAGATATTTGCTTCGTCGCCACCAACCGCGCCTCTAATTTCAATTATAACATTTTTATCATCATTAATATCTTTTGGTATTAAAGTTAACTTTAAATCATTTTCAGCGATTGCTAATTGATTTTCATTTTCTTTAATATCTATTTTTAGCATATCAAGTAATTCAATATCTTGCTCAGTTGCTAGTGCTTTTTTTGCTTCAAAAATTTCTTTAACAATGTTGTCATAATTTAAATACTTCTCAACAATTGATTCTAATCTACTTCGCTCTTTTGTTAACTCAGTATACTTATCTCTACTTATGGCATTTGGATCTTCTAATTGTAATTCAATTTCATGATACTTGTTAGTAAGTAACGATAGTTGCTCTAATGTTTTTTGATTCATAATAATTCACCTGGTCTATTTATTTTGATTACTTTTTATCACTCGATGATGGATACGGCAACGTGCTTCATATTGTTCTTGTGCACCAATTAAAATAATTTCATCATCATATTTTGCTTCTTTGCCATTAATAATGCGTTGTGTTCTAGTTGCAGCTTGACCACATTCTACACAAACAGCATCTAATTTAGTAACAAATTCTGCTAATGCTAATAATTCTTTCATAACAGAAAATGGTTCACCACGAAAATCTTGATCTAATCCAGCAACAATAACTTGTTTATTACTATCTGCTAATTGTTTAATTACTTCAATAATTATGGGATTAAAAAATTGAACTTCATCAATGGCAATTGCAGCAACATTTTCATTAACGTATTTTAAAATTTCCAAAGGATCATTTATAACAATCGCAGTAATTGCAACTCCTTTATGAGAAACAACTTTTTTAGCATCATAACGAATATCTACTTTTGGTTTAAAAACTAAAACTTTACGTTTCGCATATTGTAAACGATTGATGCGACGCATAAACTCTTCGGTTTTTCCAGCAAACATACATCCTGTAATTACTTCAATTCATCCTTCATTATAACGACTATACATTTTTACTCTACTCCATATCTTTTTTTAAGTAACTATTAATTGTGGTGGATTTTTCGCAACTTTATCTAAACTGTTAATTAGTTTTTCAATATCATCAACATGTTGCAAACGAACTCCCGCTGCTGTTTGATGACCACCACCGCCAAATTGAGAGACAACATCATTAATAATTCACTTAGCACTACGAACACTAACTTTAATTGCACTATCTAATTGATCATGTGCAACTATTAATCAAATTTTAATACCTATAATATTTGACATAACATTAACTTGACTAGTTAAATCTTCTTTGCTAAGGGTTAGTTTTTCTTTTATTTTTAATACTTTATTTTGTTCATTGATTGTCATTTGCAATTCACTAATTATTGTATCATTAAATACCATATAACCAACGCCATGTTCTGTAATTTTAAAATTAGATAAAATATAACCTTTAATACGAGCTATTTTTAAATTTTGGGTGTACAAGTTTTGATATAAATCTAATAAATTAAAATTTTGTTTCATCAAAAAACTAGCAACTTGAAATGTTTCTTCATTAACCGAGCGATATAGAAATCTTCCTGAATCAGTAACTAATCCTAAAAATAAATTTCGAGCAGCTTCCGCAGATACTTTTAATTTCATCATTTCTGCTCATTTTGCTATAACCTGGCAAGCAGCAGAAGCTTTGTTTTCAATTAAAGAAATATTAGCATATTCGTCAACGATAGGATGATGATCAATCTTAACAATTTTTTTAGATTGTTGTCAAAATTCACCACTAATTCGTTCACGATTAGCAGTGTCACAAATGATTACTAAAGCATTTTCATAATCTTCTTTTTTGACAAAAGTGGGCGTTGGAAAGAGTGGAAGCATATGATCATTCATTTCACCAGGTGCTAAAACACGTTTATTAGGAAAATTATTTTCAATAATAATTTTTAATCCTCATTGTGAACCAAGGGCATCACCATCAGGGTTAATATGGCGATGAATAATAATAGGATTACTATTCTTTATTAGTTCATAAATTTCTGTTGCTATTTTTTTAAAATCACTCATAGGAATTCCCTTTCTATCATGTACCAATTAATTGTTGGTTTTTACCATCAAATACAAAAATAGAATTTTTAGTAATGCTAATTCAACCAGTAACACCGATTGCAATATTCTCACTACTACTTAAAACTTCAAATTCTTCACGAGTAAAAGTTTCAAAAATTAAATACGATGTTTTTTCATTAATCTTAGTAATTCCTTTAATAACACCTTTAATTACTATTGCAGATTTTAAGAAAGCGAATTTTGGTTTTTTTCTACTAAATAAAACATCATTTGATTTAAAAGCAATTGTTGGAGTATTATCAGTAGTAAATTTTCCAAGATTAACATTATAGAAAAACAAATTAGGAGTATTTCATATCCCCTTAGAAGTATTAATGCGTTGTTTATTAATTTCCTTTAATAAATTTAAAGAAAGCGGTTTATCAGTAACATCTCCAATCTTACCTTGTTGAATAATTATTTCATTTTCAATAACAGTAACACTAGTTGCTAATAAATTAATATCAAATTGCGTATTAGTAGTAAAAATAATAATAATTTTTAAAAATTTTTGGATTTTTTTAATTCAAATTGCTAATTTTTCTTTATCATCATAATTTAGTAATTCAAAAGGAATATGTAAAATTAAAATTTTAGTAGGAACAATTAATTGTTGAAGAATTTTAATAATCTGACGTTCTAAAACAGTTAGTTGCGTAATACGCATTGTTAATAAATGATTTAATTCTAACTCTTTAAATAACATAAAAATATTTTTACTGATTAAATCACGAGCATCAATTAAACTATTATATAATAATTTTAAGTGATTTTGATATGTTTCTTTTTCTTCTAATTCGGGATGTTTTAAAATTTTATCGTGATAAATTTTAATTTCATCTTTAATATTTTTTAACAATAAATGCATTTCATCAGGTAGTAGTTGCATAGCTACAAAGTCTTGTTTCATATTGAATTTAATTCTTTGTACTTCAGCTAAATCAATTCACTGTTCTAAAATTTGATCAATTTGAGCACGAGTAAAACTAATTTGTTTATATGAAAGTAAACGATTTAATTCATTATTGAAATTTTGATTATGATTATTACAAGTTTTTAAAGTTGTTCTGATTTCACTACGAGTATTAGTAACCTTTTTATTTAAATAACTATTAATTTCTTTAACAACAAAAATAATTTCACGTAATTGAAACTGAGAACGTCGTTCTTTTGGTGGACTACAACCACAAAAACATTCACCTGTTAAATTTTCTAAACTAGCAATTCGATCTTGTAGAGATTGTAAAAATAATAAATTATTATTAGCAATAATATTTTCTTCTTCGGCAGTAAATTTTTTAATTAAAATATCTGATAAAGTTTCACAACCAGAAAAATTAAATTTTTCTTGCACAAAATTTTTGTGAAAATGAATAATTTGGAATTCATATTCCTTAATGAAATTAGTACGTGTACTTTGTGTTTCGCGAATGAAACGTTTAATAATATTAATTAATTTTTCTTTAAAATAACCACAATCTAAATTTAAACCAGTATCTTTTAAATTTTCAATGTCAGTTTTAATTTTTTGATTATGATTACTTATATCTTGTAAAAATGGTTTATTACGCATTGCTGTTCGTGCTAAATTATATTGAATACTAAAAAGTTTATTTCAACTTTGTAACTGTAAATCAACATAGGCCATTTTTCGTTCAAAACCAATAGCATTATAAGTAACTTCTTTTTTATCAATTAAAATTTTACCTTGCATAATAGGAACACTACCCATTAATGCTTTAATTAAGTTTTCACTATTGATTTCATCATTACTAAAAAGCGCTAAACAATCAGGATAACTACTTTCAAAACTTCAATTTTTTACTGCTTTATCAACAGTTAAATTGATAATACTAAAGTTTAGTTCAAAAGATTGTTCTGATTTAAACTTCATACCTTTACTAGTAGTTAAGCTATTAAATTCAGATGATTCCATAAAATCAGTCCTAACTTTAAAATCATATATTAATTATACTATTAGTTACATAATAAAAGACCTAAATTCTATGTTAATTAGTATATATCAATATTTTAACTTAAATAACGAAAAAAATGGCTCTAAATAATTTTTTAAGGCTTTTCTCCCTTTATGTACTATTTTAAAATTTTATCACATAAATGCTGAGAAAAGCCTATCTACGGACTTCTCCCCACATTTTTAAATTAAACATAGCATTACAGTTTCAAAACTAGGTATGTTATTGAATTTATATGCAGCTTCTTTTGCATATAAATGAATATGATGTTTTGCCACTTTGATATGTGTTTTAAATGTTCTTCGTATATGTTTTCATACTGACTCAATTTGGTTGGTATTTACACCAGTTTTTGAAACATAGCCATCTTGATGGTTAACTGTTTCATGCTTAGTGAAAACCGATTTCAAATCGCGATATCCTTTTCAAGAATCAGTATGTACATCACACTTTGAAGAAATGTGGTTTATTGCAAACTGCAAAAGATTTTTACTGTTTGCGTTTTTCAATACTTTCACAATCAGATTGTTGGTTGTTTTTTCATAAATACCAACAATCAAGGTTTTGTTCAACAAGGATCTTCCTTGTTTTTTAAACCCATATGTGAAAGATACATTTCATCCATTTGCACTATGCCCTCAACAATGAATTGAGGTTCTTGTTTAGCAATGGCACTTCGGATTTTATGACCCATTCTTCAAGCTGTTTTCAAAGTCACTCCCAATTCTTTTGCAACATCAGTTGATGGAATTCCATGTTTGGTGTTTATTCATCTAAAGATGAGATAAAACCAAGATATTAAAGGTGTTTGTGACTTTGAAAATATAGTGCCCGTGAGAATACTGAATGTTTGATGACATTTCAAACATCTCATTTTTCTTAAATTAGAAGTATTCAAATTAAAACTAGAACACCTAATACATTTGCTTTGTTTCAAACTTGCTATATATGCAAGACATTGTTTTTCAGTTTGAAAAGTATTATTGAACTCATTCAATTTCATTGTTTCCTCCACAAGTACATGTGGGGAGAAGTCCGTTTTTTAATTATAGAAAAAAATAGAAACCAATTTAGTTTCTATTTTAAACAAAATTATTTTTTAACTTTATCAGCTAGTTTTAAAACATCTTTAGCAGAATCCAGAACAATAGTTTTAGAATTTTGAGATTTTGCTTTGTTTGTTTCAACAATTTTAGGTTTAACTTCAACTTGTTGACTTGCTTTAGTCTTGAAACGCTCAACACGTCCTGTTGCTGAAGCAAAAGATTGTTTTCCAGTATAGAACGGGTGACAATTTGAACATGTATCAACACGAATTTCTTTACCTTTAGTTGAACCACTCATAAAATTATTACTACATGTTATACAAGTAACTTTAGTTTGAAAATATTCTGGATGGATATTTGTTTGTGACATAATTTCACCTCGCTTTGAAAAACTATTTTAATATAATAAAAAGTACTTAAAAATAATAACATTAACCAATGAAAAAAGCAAATAAATCTTAAAAATATTTTTTCTTCTATGTAGAGTTTTGCGTGGCTTTCTGTTTCTTATATTCTGTTCATATTTACAATTCAAGTTATAAAAAAGTGTTAATTAGCAAAATTTTATCTTAAATAAAATTATAAATTATAATCAATCTATAAACTAAATATAGTTTTAAACCTATTGCTTTATTTTTAAAGTTAATAGGTTTTTATTTTAAAAAGGAGTATAAAAAAATGGAAATAAATTCTTATTTAAATAAAGTGAATAAATCATTAAGCTTTTTAACTGTAGTAACAGCAGGGGTAATAGGTTTAAGTACTTATTACTGACAAAAATTAAATAATCCAATTTTATCAGGAATTAATGGTATAGCTTTTGGCTTGAATTCCATTGTATATTTTTCATATAAAAATAACACTAAAATATAAGTGCTGTTAGTAAAATATTGTTAGGTCTTTCAATAATTAGTTCAGTAAATTATAGTAAATTTTTAGATAGCAACGGCATTAAAATAATACCTAAAGAAATAAGTGAGGCAAGATATTCAGATTTTTTAAAAGATACAAAGAAACACAAGCTAATGGCTATAAAATAGGATGTTTTCCTATAGGAGGAGGTTGGAGCGAAGAGGAAAGGTTTGAACTAAGAAAAAGAAATAGTGACACTGAAAACTGAAATACTTACATTTCAATTAATGTTTATGGTGCCACAAATATTATTAATGGTATAACAGAATTACTGCCTAAAAGATTTGATTCAGTAAAAAGTATTGCTAATTTAATTACTGCAGTAGCATTAACTAGTACTGGTATTGTTATGGAGCACACAAATGGTTATGATAATTATTATGCAATACCAACAGTTTTTTCGGGTATGATTAATATTGCTAATCAAATTATTCCTTCATGTTTAAAAAAGACCGAAAATTTAAAATGTGATTATCAAAATGAAAGTGATAATCATGATTTTGATGCAAATGAAATAAATAATGATGAAAATATTCCAATGAATCCAATATCAGTAACTAAATCAACTATTCTTTAGTAGTAATTTACAATAAAACTAATTTTCAAATTTATTTTCTTCACTTGTTGGTAAAAGCACAAATATTATTAATAAGAATGCAAAAAATGTTTAAATTTTACAACTTATCAAAAAAAGAAAATCCAAATAAAAATTATTTGAATTTTTAAATTAACTCAAAACAAGCCTAATTAGGCTTGTTTATTTTATTTGTCTACCAGTAAAATAGGTTGCTTATTTTCTCCAATAAATATTTCAATGTGGATCAGTTTAGTTTTAAAAAAGTGTTAACAATTATTCACTTTTGTCGGGATTTATTTGTTCGAAATAAAAATTTATTCTTTGATATGAGGGGTATTTGCTCCATAAAAGTAATTTATACAAAATTTAGGATTTAACCTAAGTATTAATAACATCTGTTACTATTGGTGGTATTCCAAAACCTAAACATAAACCTGTAGCAATTAAACCAAAAATGATAATTGTAATGGCAAGTCATTTAATAATTTTAATTAAAAAAATAAATGCAATAATAGCAATTAATGCTACTACAACCCCAATAATTACTAAACTACTCATTATTTATTACTTCTTGGTTTCATGTGTGGGAATAATAGCACATCTTTAATACTATCTTGGCCAGTAATCAACATTACTAAACGGTCAATACCAATTCCAAGACCACCTGTTGGTGGCATACCATATTCTAATGCTTCTACAAAATCTAAATCCATTTCTGTTGCTTCATCATTGCCACTATCTTTTTCTTTCATTTGTTGAGCAAAACGTTCATATTGTTGAAAAGGATCATTTAATTCTGAATAAGCATTGGCATATTCACGACCACCAATAAACAATTCGAAGCGATCAGTAAATTCTTTACTATCCTTTTTTAATTTAGCAAGTGGTGAAATTTCAATCGGATAATCAGTAATAAATGTTGGTTGAATTAAGGTTTCTTCTACAAATTCTTCAAAAAATAAATTAATAAGATGTCCAATGCTATTATAGTGTGGTGGGATTTTAAGATTAAATTTTTTAGCAAGTTTTAAAGTTAAATCATATGCTTTAATTTTAGCTTCATTTCTAATTTTATCATCAGCAATATTATGATATTGTTTACTCATTTCAATAATTTCAGAAAAAGAAGAGATGAATTCAGCATCTTTAATTTTAACTTGTTTGATAGATTCAATCATACTAATTTTTGTTCAAGGTTTTTCAAAATTTAAGATATGATTGCCATATTCTAAAATTAACTTATTTTGAACAATATTAATTAAATGCTTAATACAATTTTCTGTTAATTCCATCATAAAATTCATATCTTGATAGGCAACATAAATTTCAATAGTCGTAAATTCAGGATTATGTTTTGGACTCATACCTTCATTACGGAATAAGCGACCAATTTCATATACACCTTCAAAACCACCGATAATTAAACGTTTTAAGTGTAATTCAGTAGCTATTCGCAAATATAAATCGGTTTTTAAAGTATTATGATGAGTTACAAAAGGTTTAGCAGCAGCTCCACCATAAACTTCTTGTAAAATAGGCGTTTCCACTTCTAAATAACCTTTATTATTAAGAAAGTTTCGTAGTTCAGTAATAATCTTACTACGTTGTAAAAATGTATTTTTTGTATCTGGACTAACAATTAAATCAACATATCGACGACGGTAACGTTCTTCAATATCGACAAGACCATGAAATTTATCTGGTAACGTTCGTATAGATTTTGACAACATAACAATGTCGAAAACTTGAACTGTTAGTTCACCTTTATTAGTTTTCATAATTTTACCTTTAATTCCAAAAAAATCGCCTAAATCAGCATATTCTAAAAATCAATTAAATTTTTCTTGACTAATATATTCTGGTTTTAAATATATTTGAAATTTGCCAGTTTGGTCTTGTAAATGGGCAAAAACTGAACCTTTTCCCATTTCTCTTTTTGTCATCAATCTACCTGCAATTTGAATTTGATCATTAGATAATTTTTCAACTAAAGTTGCTAATTCTTCTTTAGTTTTATCTTTAAATTTAACTTCAAGGCTTTTACAATTAAAATTTCTTTCTCAAATGCGACCATAAGCATCATAATTTTCATTTTGTAGTTTTTGTAATTTTTGGTATCGTAATTCTTCTTGTTCTGTTAGAATATGTCCATTAACATGATTTTTATTGTCTGCCATTTTTTTCATCCTTTGTATTTAAAAGTATTGCTTATATTATAATTATTTAAAGTTAAAAAATAAATTAAAAAAATGATTCTTTAATGATAAATAAAATTGTAGTTGTTTTATAAAAGTAATAATAACAATTTTCAACAAAAAAAACTACAATCATTAAACATAAATAACTAAATTAACGAATGAATTGAATAACGGACTTCTCCCCACATGTACTTGTGGAGGAAACAATGAAATTGAATGAGTTCAATAATACTTTTCAAACTGAAAAACAATGTCTTGCATATATAGCAAGTTTGAAACAAAGCAAATGTATTAGGTGTTCTAGTTTTAATTTGAATACTTCTAATTTAAGAAAAATGAGATGTTTGAAATGTCATCAAACATTCAGTATTCTCACGGGCACTATATTTTCAAAGTCACAAACACCTTTAATATCTTGGTTTTATCTCATCTTTAGATGAATAAACACCAAACATGGAATTCCATCAACTGATGTTGCAAAAGAATTGGGAGTGACCTTGAAAACAGCTTGAAGAATGGGTCATAAATCCGAAGTGCCATTGCTAAACAAGAACCTCAATTCATTGTTGAGGGCATAGTGCAAATGGATGAAATGTATCTTTCACATATGGGTTTTGTTCAACAAGGATCTTCCTTGTTGAACAAAACCTTGATTGTTGGTATTTATGAAAAAACAACCAACAATCTGATTGTGAAAGTATTGAAAAACGCAAACAGTAAAAATCTTTTGCAGTTTGCAATAAACCACATTTCTTCAAAGTGTGATGTACATACTGATTCTTGAAAAGGATATCGCGATTTGAAATCGGTTTTCACTAAGCATGAAACAGTTAACCATCAAGATGGCTATGTTTCAAAAACTGGTGTAAATACCAACCAAATTGAGTCAGTATGAAAACATATACGAATAACATTTAAAACACATATCAAAGTTGCAAAACATCATATTCATTTATATGCAAAAGAAGCTGCATATAAATTCAATAACATACCTAGTTTTGAAACTGTAATGCTATGTTTAATTTAAAAATGTGGGGAGAAGTCCGTAGATAGGCTTTTCTCAGCATTTATGTGATAAAATTTAAAAATAGTACATAAAGGGAGAAAAGCCTCGAATAATAAACCAGCGGAGTTTCCCCACCAATCTTTCACAAAACTGTGCATGAAACTCTTCCGTAACACATTTTTAATTTTAACTTATGCCTTGTTCAATGATAAAATAATTAAAAATATTATGAATCTGAAATAAACTGTTCAGAAGCAAAATATTCAATAACTAGTCAATACTTAAAAGCATAAATGCAGGAAAAAATAATTTTCAATCATAATTTACAATTCAGGACTAATAAAAATTAATTAGAAATCAATCTGTATATGTAGTGTGATGACAAAAATTATTTCATCACTATTTCTCTAGAAAATTAAAAAAGTAAACACTTATTTCTATTAACTTCAGTTAATTTCACTTGGTTTCATTGGTTTCGTATTCGTCTTAACATTAACAATATTCCCATTCTTAACATTAATAACAGTATTAGCCACAAACTGGAAGTTAGGGTTATGGGTAACCATAATAATTGATGTTTTATATTCACGGTTAACATCTAATAAGATTTCTAATACCTTACGTCCCATCTCTTCATCTAATGCTCCTGTTGGTTCATCACAGAATAAAATGGTTGGATTCTTTGCAAGCGCACGACCAATAGAAACTCGTTGTTGTTGCCCTCCTGACAATTGACTAGGAAACTTATTCATATGTTCATCCATTTCAATCACTTTAAATATTTCATCAATTCCCATGTTTTTGTTTTTACTTTTTGCTAAATTTTCACCAACTTCAGCATTTTCACGAGCTGTTAAATTAGTTAATAAATTATATTGTTGGAAAATAAATCCAACATTATCTCTTCTAAATTTTGTTAAGTGGCTATCTTTTAATAAAGATAAATTATAACCTGCTACAAATACATCACCAGAATTGGGTTTATCTAAGCCTGAAATAATGTTTAGTAAGGTAGTTTTTCCACTACCTGAGGGACCAAGGATTACAACAAAATCACCTTGTTTAATTTTTAAGTCAACTCCTTTTAATACTTCATATTCTAAATCACCAGTTAAATATGATTTTTTAACGTTAAATAGTTCAATCACATTAGTTGCAACATCAGGGGTATTATTAGTCATAGAAACAATTTGACCATTAAGAACGGCTTTTGAATATTCTTTAGTTTGTTTTTTAATGGTTTTTTGGTTATCTTTAAAGGTTTGTAGTTTAGCTTTCGTAGCTGCTATTTCCTCTTTAGTTTCTGGTTTATCATGAGATTTATGTTTGATAATTGGTGGTTCATCTATAGTTTCATTATCTATTGCCTTCTTACCTACTGATTTTTTCATAAAACTACTTTTTAATTTAGTTTTTGATTCTTCCATTGTTGCATCTTTAACATTATTTTCTGATGAATCAGTAGCTTCAGACATAGGATCTACAATTTCATTATTACCTTTTTTGTTATTTTTTATCATTTTTATTTCTCCTTTTTCAAATCGTTTTTTATGAACACATAATTATTTTATCAATAACTTTAGTTTTTTACATATAAATGATTAAAAACATATATTTTTTAACTACCTTGCAATAGAACTGTTACTGATTTATATTTGATTAAATATAATCCAACAGCATAACCAATAACCATAATTAAAAAAACTAGTCCAAAAGAAGTAAGAATTGTAAATGGACTAATTGGTACATTAAACACAGTTCCGGCTCGTGAAGCAATAATCAAGGTAATAAAATGCCATATTACATAAGAAAATATAGTACCTATCACAAACGCTACCACTAAAGCAATTACATAAGAACCAATAATTAATCGATTAATTTCATTTACACGATATCCTAATGATTTCATCATAGCAATAATTAATAAATTATTATCGAGAATCATATTAATAATGATAATTAAAACAAAAGCAACAGCAAATAAAGTTAAAAATTTAGTAATACTAATAATAGTTATAATACCATCAAAGATTTGTACTAAAAGTTTTTTAACTAAACTATTAACAAATGGTAATTTATTAATTGGAATTAGATTTTGTTTTTGAATTTCACTCATATCGTACTTTCCCTCTGATTGAGCGACATTAATATAATTTAAAGGAAAAATATTAGCATCTTTAGAAATTCAAAAATTAAAAGCATCAGGGATAGGATTATTAGCAATATCAACTAACCCAATAGCTGTTCGTAAATCATCAAGATTGGTATAAACATTTGATGTATCAAGGTTATTACTAATAATACCTTTTACTTCAAAAATTATGGGCATTGTATAGTTATATCAATTTGCTAACATTAAAAATTGACTATCAATTTTATAACCATTTAAAATAGCAAGACTTTTAGAAATGGTAGCAGGTACCGTAAAAGCATCACCGACTACTTTCTGTCCCTGATTATTAGTATAAGAAATATTTTCTTTTTTTAAAATATGGCTATTATTAAAAACAGGATCAATATCACGTTGTTTTTCTTCTTTAAAATTAAATCAATTTTTTCATGCTAAATTTTGATCGGGATTATTATAAACGCCTGTTACCTTAATTCTTCGCGCTTGCATATTACTTTGACTATGCCCATCTCATGCAGTTGGTGAGACAATACTAGTTTCGATATCAGGATAATAATTAGTATTATAAATATTTAAACCTATACTAATACCTGGAAGTGACGCTAATTCAGGATTAATTCCTGTATTATCTGAAAGATAACTAAATAGTTTATGGATTCCAACACAAATTTTATCGGTTTGATCTGGTGTTAATAGTCCTGATGGATTAATAAAATTTTTACATTTTGTATTATCTTTGGTTGCATGATATAAAATATTAATTTCTTCACTGCTAATAAAATTATTTTTAAAATCATTTCTTAATAAAGCATTAAAAATTTTATTGTATTTATTTGTACTATCAATATGAAAATCATCTGCTTTTCATTCAAAATATTTAGTTGCACCAATGAGTTTTGTTTGATCAGCAATAATATCTTTTTGTGAAGCCCAATAAAAAACATCATCTTTTATTTTAAAATCACTACTGTTGTTATATGTATACATGGATGTTGTTTTGGTGTTTCATTCTACATCTTTATTGTAATAACCATATAAATTATTAACTTTATTATCAAATAAATCAGTAGCTGTAGTTTGAAATAATAATAAAAAACTAACAAAAACAAAAGTAAAAAATACTAAAAACAATTTCCCTACTGATTTTAAAGTAAAAGCTATGGCTAAACGTTGTTTAAAAGGTCAATAACGAAATGGATATTTTAAAGTTGTAATTATTCTAGAACTAGTGTTGCTTCGACGATCATAAATCAATAACAAGGGATTAGCACATAATTTAAGTTCTGATTGTAAATAACTAACAAAAACAAAAATAATAGGAATAATTACTAATCCGGTAAAAAGGGTAACTAAACTAAAAAATAAATTTGGTAAAGGCATATAAAATCCAATATTATTTAATGAATTAAATAATATTTGTAAAGGTAAACCAAGAACCAATCCAACAATATTGGAGGCCAAAGTAATGAATAAAATTAAAGAAACAAAAGCAATAGCAATTTGAAAGTTATTATAACCCAAAGCCTTTAATAAACCAACTTGTGGTTTTTGTAAATCAATTTCTTTACGAACATAAGACATAATAATAAAGATAATAACTAATAAGACTACAATTGTAATAGCACTAAATACAATTTTTTGCATTTGAAATGTTTCTAAAATTTGTCCTGAACGTACATCTTCGGTATCGGTTGTAATAATAGTGCCAAAACTAAAACTAAATGTTTTAATTAGTAAATTTTGTAATGCTTCAATAAAATAATTATTATTATTTTTTACTTTTAACAAAAGATTACTTTCTAAGTTTGTTCTGTAACTTGAATTTTTAATTGAACTATTAAATCATTCACGTGAAGTATATACGGGGGTAGCATTATCAGGTGTAGGATTAGGCTTAGTGGCCGAACGACTACCTGTAATTCCCCAATAAGCATATCCAAAACCAACTACTTTTAAAGGATTATCACCTTGAATAAATTCAAATGTATCGTTTAAATTAATATTATTTTTTTTAGCAAAATCAGAGTTAATTACCACTTCATTTGCACTAGTCGGTGCTAATCCTTGGGAAATATAAACTTTATTGAAATCATTACGGGTTGGTGAAAAATCAAAGTTATCTGATTCTCTATAGAATGCATCTTCAAATGAAAAATAAAGACTTTTAACAGTAGCAGCGTTTTTATAGTCAAAACTTTTAAAAAAAGATTTATCAATTAAATAATTTTTTAAGTCTGTTTCTAAAATATTATTTAACAAAATACCTTGATAATTAAGCCCTCAATTTAATAAATATGTTTCTAACTTTGGATTTAAAGATGCAAGATCAAATGCTGGAAAAGTGTTATTACGAATGTTAGTAGCTTCTATTTTATTAATTTGTTCATCAATTGTTGGTTTTTCTGGATCACCTTCAAATTGTTCTTTAATAATACCTTTTATTTTAAGTGTAGAGGCATCTATGTCTTTATAGCTATTTAAAGACTTTAAGTTTATACTATAGTCATATTTACCGCTATTATTTAAAACAGTATAAAAACCAGATTCTATTCGCTCTGAGTTGCTGTATAAAGCTGAAAGTGAAGAAACTACAATCACTAACAGTAGCAAAATACCAACATATTGTATTAATCTTTTTTTTATTCCTCTAAATACATTAACAAAAAGATTTTTCATTGTAACCTCAAACCTATTTAAAAACAAAAAAATATTTTTAATATAATAATTTTATCACATTAAAAATATCGTATAGTTTGCAATATAATAAAATTCATATAATACCATTATATGAATTTTATTATTTAATTTTATTTTTTTTCTAAAATAGCAATTTTATTAATATCAGCAATACCGACATAAGGCAGATTTCTTAATTGTTCATCATAATCAAGACCATATCCCACTAAGAAATAATTTTCTACTTCAAAGCCAGTTCAATCGCTTTCAATATTTGCTACTCTTTTACATTTTTTATCTAACAAAGTTACAATTTTTACGCTTTTAGCGCCTTTTTCTAATAAATGAGTACGAATCTTTAATAAAGAATTACCTGAATCAATAATATCTTCTACTATCAATAAATCACGATTTTCAATATTATTTACAACATCCATGCGAATTTTTGGTTTATTCGTCGTAGCTTGTGTTTTTCCAAAATAAGATTCTACATACATAAAATCAAGCATGCATTCAATGTTAAGATTTAACATGAATTGTGCAAGAAAAGGTAAACAACCTCTTAATATTCCCACTAAAATTACCGGTTGGGTATTATTTTTATAGTATGCACTAACTAAGTCAGCTAATTCTTTAGTTTTTTTATTAATCATTTCATTGTTAAATAAAATTCTTTCAACTAATTCGTGTTTTTCCACTTAGGTTTCTCCTTGTTAATTTTATAATTATAATAAAAATTAAAAAATAAACTAATGCAAAACTTACAAATTTAAAAATAGTAAGTTTTGCATTAATTCTAATTATTTTTTATTAGGTGCAACTGATATTGTTTCATTATCAGAATTATCATCACTATCTTTTGGTTTTTCATCATTTTTATGTTTATCTTCATTATCTTCTTTAACTGGTTTTTTGCTATTTTTTGCTATCTCTTTTTGCATTTCAATTACTTCAATTGGTAATTTATTAAATTTATCAATATATTCTATTTGTTCAGCTGTAATTGTTTCTAAAGTCATTAGAGATTTAGCAATTAATTCTAATGTGTCTTTATGTTTTTTAATTGTAGCAATAGCTTCAATATAACATTTATCTAAAATATTTTTAATTTCTTGATCAATTTTAGAAGCAATATCGCTAGAAAATTTATTAGAAGCAAATGGTGAATACTCATCACGTGGATTTTCAAACTGTGCTAATCCTAAATCAGCGGACATGGCATATTCTGTTATCATTTTACGAGCAATGTTAGTTGCTTTTTCTAGGTCATCATGGGCGCCTGTAGTAACATTGGCAACACCAAACATAATTTCTTCAGAGGCACGACCACCTAAATAACCAGTAATAGTTGCTTTTAAATGTGTTTTTGAATAGAATATTGTATCTTCTTTAGGAGTCATAATAGTATATCCACCAGCTTGACCACGTGGAATAATAGTAACCTTTTGTACTTTAGAAGCATATTCTAATTTTAAACCAATTAATGCGTGTCCAGCTTCATGATAAGAAACAATTTTCTTATCCATTTCAGTAATAACACGTGATGTTTTAGCAGGACCACCAACAACACGATCAATAGCTTCATCAATTTCTAATAATCCAATAACAGCTTTGTTATGGCGAACAGCTAGCAGTGTTGCTTCATTTAGTACATTTTCTAATTGGGCACCACTAAATCCTGGTGTTCGTTCTGCTATTCGTTGAAAATTAACTTTTGGTGAAATGTTTTTATTACGAGCATGAAGGCGAAGAATAGCTTCACGTTCTCTAATATCAGGTCAGCTAAGAGAAATTTGACGGTCAAATCTCCCTGGACGTAGTAATGCATCATCAAGCACATCAGCACGGTTAGTAGCAGCCATAATAATAACACCTAAATTAGTTTCAAATCCATCCATTTCCACTAGTAATTGGTTTAATGTTTGCTCATTGGTCGCAGTTGAAGCAGCGGCACGCTTTCTTCCCACAGCATCAATTTCATCAATAAAAATAATACAAGGAGCAGATTTTTTAGCAGTAGTAAACATCTCACGTACTCTTGAAGCACCAACTCCGACAAATACTTCTTCAAATTCAGCACCAGAGATTGAGAAAAAGGGAACTCCTGCTTCTCCAGCAACAGCTTTAGCTAATAATGTTTTCCCAGTACCTGGAGGACCAACAAGTAATACTCCTTTTGGAACTCTTGCGCCCATTTGCGCGTATTTTTGTGGGAATTTTAAAAAGTGAACTACTTCTTCTAATTCTAACTTTTCTTCTTTAATTCCAGCTACATCGGTAAATCTGGTTTCTGAAGTTCTAATTTTAGCACGATTTTTCCCCATTGAGAATGGACTCATGCCACCGCCAGCACCCATCTTATTCATTCTTGTAAATAATCAGAATGAGCCAAGAATTAATAAAAGAATTGGTAAAATGCTAATTAAGAATGTTTTTCAGAAAGGAATAATTTCACTAGCATTTAAGAATGGAATTTTATTATCCATCATTATTTTTTGGATACTATCTGTAATAGCACCTGTACCATTGTAAGCATTAGCTGAGACAATAGATTGATATTGAATTATTTTACCATTAATTTCTAACAGTCCACGAATATAGACTGTGTTATTAAAAAATTGAACGGAAACTGTATCAAATTTATCAACAGTATGTGTTGAATCACCAGGTATTTTTTTATTAGTAAATAATTCTATTAAATCACTTTGACTTAAATTTAAAATATTACCTTTCAAAAAATATCATAGCAAAGATCCGATAAATAGTAAAAAAGCGATAAAGATAACTACAACTATTCAGTTAATTTTAATTCGCGTTTGCATTATATTTTTTCACCTACGCTTTAATTTCTAATTTATTTTTTAAATAATACCATAATATTTTAGCACATACAAATTAGGTTTCTCACTAATATTATTTTTATTTACTGATAATTTTGGAATTGCTACCACTTTGCCACTAGAATTTACAATTACTGGTCAAATAAGTCGTTCACGATAAGGGATTTTATTATCAATAAATAAACGATTAATTTTTTTAGTGCCATATGTAGTTTCAATTTCTTCTTCACCATTGTTAGTACGAACTGTTAATGGAAAATCAGACTTATAAATGTATAATGCTTGAAATTCACCTTCCTTGGGTTGCGTTTTGGTAATAGTGATTTCTTTAAAATGATAATTATTAATTTTAGGAATTTTATAACTAAATTGTTTTGGTTCATTTTTTTCACTAATATATGCAAAATTATATTCTTTAATAACTCACTTATTTTCACCAATACTAATAGTAATATTAGGTTTAGTTGACTTTGTTAAAACTCTCACTATTTCTTTAATTTTAGCTTTTTTTAACATTAAAACTAATTCTTCATCATATTGACTTAGAAACTCATAAATTATCATTTGTTGTAGTTTAAATTCATATTTTTTAAATTCATTAATGGCTAAAACATCATCATTAATAATAGCATTGTAAATAACATCAAGCTCATCTTTCAATAATTCTTGTTCACTGTTTAATTCTTTGATTTCACTTAACATTAAATTAATATCAAAGTCGGTTAATTTATTAATTTGTTGTTGACGAATACGATTACGTTCATAAATAATTAATTCATTGGTTTCGTCAAAACCATATTTAATGTGATATAAGGTTAAATAATCAATAATATCTTCTTTTTTTAATTCTAACATCGGTCGATAAATTGATAATGATTTGTAAGTTGTTTTAAAACGTAAACCATAATATGACACAATTGCTTTTCGTTGTTTTTGAATTATGTATGTTTCTAATAAATCGTAAATATGATGCGCTACTACTAAATTATAAATTTGATATTTTTGAGCAATTTCGTTAAAAAAATCGTATCTAATAACTCGTGCTTGTTCTTGAAAATTTCTTTTTTTATTATACTCTTCTTCTTTAATGTTTTTAACTTCTAAAGGAATTTTTTTACTTGTACAATAGTCGCGAACAATTTGTTCATCAACATTACTACTTCAACGTTTATGATAATTAACATGACAAACGATAATTTTAAAATCATTTCGCACTAAATTATCTAATAAAAACATACTGTCGGGACCGCCAGAAACAGCTAGTAAATAAGTCATTTTTTTATTCAATTTATTCAATCAATTCACATGCATATTAAATACCCTACATTTCTATATTATAATTTATATCATTTTGCTATTTCATCAATATAAGTATTATTATCATTATGACAAATTAACGGTGGTAATACAATCATTCCTGGATTTGCTAGAAACCCTGCTTCAATTAAAAAAACATTGGCTGCTTGATTAACTTTAGGATACACTATTTGGAGAATTTTAGGTGTAATTTGATATTTTTGTAGTAGTAATAATAATTCATTAATTCTCTCAACAGTGTGAACCATTACTAATTTCCCTTTAGCTTTTAATAGTTTGGCAGCACTAGCAATTATTTGTTCTAAATTAATGTGTACTTCATGGCGAGCTACTACTTTTAATGGTTGTAATTTTGTTTTACTTTTTTCTAATAAAGGGAAAAAAGGTGGATTACAAATGATTAAATCAACTTTTTCTAAATTTTTAGCACAATAATTTTTAATATCATCATGGACAATAGTAATTCTATTATGCAAGTTGTTTAATTCTACATTTTCAATAGCAAGGTCAACAGCTGGTTTTTGAATTTCAATCCCAATAATATCTCCATCAAACTTATTTGCTAATAAAATAGGTAAAACAGCATTATTAGTACCAAAATCAACAATTTTTTTCGTACTAGGACGAATTTTAATAAAATTAATTAATAAAATTGTATCCAAAGAAATACAAAACATATCTTTTCTTTGCATAATTTTTATTTGCTTACCTTCTTGATTTAAAGTTAAAATTTTTTTCATATTTTCCATGATTATCCACTCACTTTAACAAGAAATGCATTTATTAACAAATTAGGATTAGAATTGTATTTTAATACTTGAATAACCACAGCAATTTCATTTAAAATAAAAGCTATTTGTTGATGATTATTGATTTTTAAAATTTCCACTAAATTAATAATAATTTTATTACTAGTAATATATTTTTTGAATAAAACTATATTTAGTTTATTAAAATAAATTAAATATAAAATTTTAAAAAAATAAATTATATCTTCTTTTAAATTTGCAATTTTTTTTACTAATAATTGATTATTAATTTTATCGCTATTTTCATTGGTAATAAAATCTTCAACAATAGTAAGTAAACTTTTTAATTTTATTATTACATTCTTATCATTTATTAAATTAGGATTAGCAAAAATTTTAATTAATAATTTTTGCTCATCAGTAAAATTATCGTGGTTATTTTTACTATTAACTGCATTTATTAATTGACAACGGGATTTAATAGTAGGGATAATATCATTAATACTAGTAGTTGTGAAAATAATATGGGCATTATTAGGTAAATTTTCTAAAATTTTAAGTAAAGAATTACCAGCAGCAATTGAAATAAATTGGATTTGATTAATTAAATAAATCTTTTTATTGTTTGATTCAAAACTAGTTTTTGAAAAGTCGGCAATAAGATTTAAAGTTATATTTTTATTCATAATATCTGTTTTTTTAAAGTCATATATTTTCAAATCAAAATAAGTATTTGTTTTAATTTTAAAACAATTTTTGCAAATTTCTTTTTCACTACATAATTCTAACTTATCATTATTTAAACAAGTTATTTTTTTTATTAGTTCATTTCTAGTATAGATATTTGCCATTTTATCTTTAGAATAACATAAACTAACTTGAGGAATAATTTTCATTTGAGCAACAGAAAAATTAGTATCAAATAAATTATTAGAAACTACAAGATTTTTGTTTTCCATTTCTCCCCCTATATTTATATATTTTTTGGTTTAAAACCTTTTTCTTCAATTAAATCTTTAATTAATTCATATGCACTATTAAACACAATATTTTCTTTTAAACTAGCATCAATTATATGAACTCTTTTGGGATTTTTAGCAGCAATTTTTTTATATCCATTATAAACTTTTTGATGAAATTCTATTTTTTCTTCATCTAAACGATTTAAATATTCACCTTTTCTTAATAATATCCGTTCCAAACCAACTTCTGGTTTAATATCAAATATAACAGTTAAGTCTGGCTGATAATTTTCAAAAATCATATTTTGAATAACATTTATTTTATTAATATCAAGATTACGGGCATAACCTTGATATGCTAAAGTAGAATCAGAAAAACGATCAGAAATAATAATTTTATTATTATTTTTTTCTGGTAAAATTTTTTCTACCAAATGTTGTCTACGTGCAGCAACATAAAGTAAAACCTCAGTTCATGGGTCCATTAGAGTGTTATCTTTATTGAGAATCACTTGTCTAATTTGTTCAGAAATTTCACTACCACCTGGTTCTCTTGTAACAATAACATCAAAACCATCTTGTTTTAATTGTTCTTTAATCATTTTTAAAATAGTAGTTTTTCCTGCACCTTCTGGACCTTCAAACGTAATGAATAACATTATCTTACCTCTTTCAACTTTATATCATTAAGGAACTTAATAATTACTTTAGATTACCAGCAATAGCCTTTTCTTTTTTATCTATAGTTTTAAGAGCATCGTTTAAAGCTATTTTCAACATATCGTTTATCATTTCATGGTCATCTTCAAGTTCTTGCAATAATTTTTCAACATTAAGCAAAATAATTTCACGATCACCTGTCATAACTATCTCAATTAATTTATCAGTACTTAAAAAAGTAAATTCTTCTTTTTTAAATTTTTCTAATTTGCCTTGCATTGCTTGTGCTTGCATCATAAGTTTTCTCATATCCATGTTCTTCACCTCATATTTTTTATATTTCTTCTACTTTTGAAAATATCCTTTGCACAAAATGTAAAGTAGGGTCTTTGTCACTATCATCAATAGTTTCATTAATAACTTGTGAAATTGTAATATTTTCTGCTTGTGGAAGCATATTTTTTGTTAATAATTCTTGATATTTTTTTCTAGTTTTTTGTCATTGAATTTTATCAAGAGCAAAAAACATATATTCTTTGCCTAATAAAAATGTTAAAAATTTTCTATGCTCTTTATTTAAAAATTTTTGGTTTATTAAATCAGCTTGAATAATATTTTCAGTAATAATAATAATGCCATTTTTTGCAGCAGCAGCAACTAAAGTATTAATGTATATTTTAGAGATATTGCGAAATTTATTATCACTAACAAAGTCACTAATTTTCTTTCATTTGTGATTAACTTCTTTTCTAATGTCCTTATCAGCTTGCAAAATTAAATTGATGGCACTATAAATTATCTCACTATTTTTGACATTTTCCATTATTGGTGCGTGAGAAATTTTATTATTTTTATCAATTGGTACTTGGTGTACTTCTAATTCAATTTTTGGTTCAACTATTTCTGGCATTTTTTTTACTTCTGATAAGGATGTTTTTAATGGTTCAATTATTGCTACCTCACTTACCTTGCTAGTAATCACCTCAGGTTTATTACTATTTTCTTCATAATTTAAAGTATATTTAATTTCAAAAATATTAATTAAATTTAGAATTTTTAAAATTAAAATTGGTTTTAAGTCATCAACATTATCTTGTATTAAAACTTCATTAAAAGCATTTAAGATTGCATATAAATCTGACTTCACAACTTCAGAAAAGATATTTACTTGTGAAATATTTAGCATTTTAAGTAGTAATTTAGTTTTTGTTAAATGATAAATTATAATATCTTCAATAACATATATGAATTCAATAATAAACTTTTTATATTGAATAGTATATTCATCAAATATTATTAATTGTTCGATAACTGCCTGCATATTACAATTAAAAATACTGGTTAAAAATTTAATTTTATTTTTAATTGATAGCAAAGAAAATATTTTTTCAACATTTATAAGTGTTATAATATTATTATAATTAAATACTTTTTCTAAGTAGTTTAAACCATCACGTAATGAACCATCGCTTAGGATAGCTAACTCATTAATAGCTTCTATTTCAAATTCAATTTTTTCATTATTTAAAATCTTAATAAAATGATTAATAGTCGCTTCAACATTTATTTTTTTAAACTCAAATCATTGACAGCGTGAAATAATCGTTGGTAAAACTTTATATGGTTCTGTTGTTGCTAAAATAAAAATAATATGTTGTGGTGGTTCCTCTAGTGTTTTTAACAAAGCATTAAAAGCAGATGTTGTTAACATATGAACTTCATCAATAATATATACTTTATATTTAGCATTCATTGGTAATAAATTAATATTTTCTCTAATACTTCTGATTTCATCAACACCATTATTAGAAGCTCCATCAATTTCTAAAATATCAACATAATTTTCGTTATTAATGTTGATGCATGATTCACAAGTATCACAAACTTCGCCTTTAATATTACTTTGGCAATTAATTGCTTTAGCAAATATTTTAGCAGTTGATGTTTTACCTGTTCCTTTACTTCCTGAAAATAAATAAGCATGATTAAAAGTATTATTGGCAATTGAATTTCTTAATATTTTTATAATATTTTCTTGACTAACAATTTCAGAAAAAGTATTTGGTCGGTATTTTCTATATAAAGATTTGTATTTCATTTTAATCACCTCACTATTATCCTAACAAGTTTTTCAATTAATTATATTATTAAAACTTATTATTGTAAACTGCGAATTTCACCAAAAAATGATTGAAGCATTTCTTTACTATCTAAGTTTAAAGAGTATGTATAATCACTGCGGTGATTAAATCTTTTATCTAAAGTTAAATTATAAAGTGAATCTACACAACCAAATTTAATATCTTTTAGTGCAAACACAATATGTTTGATTCTAGTTTGTAAAAGGGCACCAACACACATTAAACATGGTTCTAGTGTTGTATAAATAGTACAATTTATTAAACGTCAGTTACCAATTTTTTTACATGCTTTTTTTATAGAAATAATCTCAGCGTGTTGAGTTGGGTCTTGTTCTTTTTCTTTTTTATTAAAACCTCTACCAATAATTTTGCCGCTTTCATCAACAATGATAGCGCCAACAGGTACATCACCATTCACAGATGCTTTTTTAGCAAGTTTTAAAGCCATTTCCATATATTTTTGATTTTTCATTTAACTTTACCTCTACTATTTATTTTACAAAATAAAACCACCGCACACAATCCTAATCCTTATGGCTGCTACCTTTCAGTCCTGACCAGGTTCGAATGTAATTGTTGCAATGGCATTATTAATTATAACAACTTTTTCTGAAAATAAATAAGTTTTTTTAAAAATGTTCCAAATGTATAACTTTAAGGTAACTTGTTCGTTTGTGGTTCTTTTTCTTTATTAAAAGAATCAAATGTTTCAGAATTTTCTAATTCAATCTTTTGCTTTTTTCTCTGTTCTTCTTTTTTTAATTCTTCAATATACATTCCGTTTTTAGCATTATATAAAAGGCTTTTCTCAGCATTTATATGATAAAATTTAAAAATAGTACATAAAGGGAGAAAAGCCAAAAGTTATTTTAGGGTAACTTGTTGATTAATTGCATAGTATCATTAATTTCTTGTTGTTGTTTATTACTTCCTTCTTTAATTTTTAAAAACTTTGGATAACAACAAATTAAAAAAATTATATAAGATAAAGAAACTATAGTTATTATTGAAATAGCTATTATATTATAATATTCATTTTTATCAAAGAATAAAAAAGTATTACATATTACTAGTGGAATAATACTTATCCATAAGGTAAAATATGCTTTCTTTCCTTTTTTAAAACCTAATCAACCTATAGCGCTAATCATAACTGCTATAGCAAAAGTGATATTAACTGTTTTAGATATAATTTCCAAATTCACTTTAAAATTCACTCCTATTCTTAACGTACATGTAATGTATATAATTATAGCAAATTATTTTGCGTTTAATACGATTTTAGAAATAGTTAATTTAATTTTTATAGTCAGTCTTGTAGTATATTTTTGTACATTATTTGAAGAATTATAAGCAATTAAACATACATATAAATAAATTGGGAATAATTGCATTTTAAAACTTAAACGATTATTATCTAAATTTTGAAAACCTAAATACATTGCTGTATTATCAGTAATATTTAATTCAGGTATAGTACCACCACTAGGAATATTAACACGTTCTCTTTTTCCCGACATAGTAATATATTGTTTACTAGTAACTTGGTTAAGTCTAAGATTGTGTGTAAATTTAAAAAAGTAATAAAAAATGAGCCATATACCCCTCCTTATCAAATATAATTAGTTTGAAAATAAAAACTAGATAGGATGAGAAATATATGACTCCATTAAATTTTACAATAGATTCTGAAATAATTAGAAAATTTCTTTCAAAAGAGACTAAAAATGAAGGCATAAGATTGCTTATTGAATTATTTTTAATAAACTTTTAAAAATCAATCAGATGATCAAATTGGTGCTAATAATTATGAACGAAATGAAGCAAGAACAGATTGCCGTAACGGTTTTATCAGCGTGATTTAAAATCTGTAAATGGAATTTTGAATTTAAATGTCCCTAGACATCGTAATAAATCTTTTGAAACTGAAATTTTCGAAAAGTTTAAACGTTCAGAACAAGCATTATTATCTACCATGATGCAAATGGTAATTGACGGTGTATCAACAAGGAAAGTTGATAACATAACAAGAGAATTGTGCGGTATTAATTATTCTAAATCTACTGTCTCTAATATTTGTAAAGAATTAACTGAAGTAATAGGCACATGAAAAAACCGTGATTTAAGCGCAAATTCCTATCCTTTTATAATTATTGATGGAGTACATGTTAAGGTTCGAGAAAATAATCAAGTAATCTCTAAAGCAGTTTTTATAGCCCTAGGTATAAATGACCAAGGTCATAGAGATATTTTAGGAATGATGGTTGGTGATTCAGAATCAGAAACTACATGAAGCGAATTCTTTTCTTCATTGAAAGAACGTAACTTAACTGGTCTTGATTTAGTTGTTTCTGATGCCCATAAAGGGTTAGTTAAAGCAGTTCAAAAACATTTTCAAGGCGTGCAATGACAAAGATGTCAAGCACATTTTATGCGTAATATCTTGGATAAAACACCTAAAAAGGATAGAGAAAAAGTCGAAAGAGCTGTTAATGCCATTTTCAACGCTAGTAGTATTAAAATGGCTAGAATGATTCTTAAAGAAATGAAAGATAATTATTCCCATCTTTTAGACTCGGCATTACGAATTCTTGAAAATGGATTTGATGATGCTTTAGCAATTTTAAGCTTTCCACTGTATTACCATAAAAAATTAAGAACTAGTAATCACATTGAACGCCTAAACCGTGAAATTCGAAGAAGAGAAGGTGTTGTTACCATATTTCATGGAGTTGATAGTGTATATCGAATAATAGGTTCAATTTTAATGGAATTTAATGAAAAATGAATGATAAATCGTGTTCATATTAATATGGACGAATATAATAATTTTAAACGGACTTCTCCCCACATGTACTTGTGGAGGAAACAATGAAATTGAATGAGTTCAATAATACTTTTCAAACTGAAAAACAATGTCTTGCATATATAGCAAGTTTGAAACAAAGCAAATGTATTAGGTGTTCTAGTTTTAATTTGAATACTTCTAATTTAAGAAAAATGAGATGTTTGAAATGTCATCAAACATTCAGTATTCTCACGGGCACTATATTTTCAAAGTCACAAACACCTTTAATATCTTGGTTTTATCTCATCTTTAGATGAATAAACACCAAACATGGAATTCCATCAACTGATGTTGCAAAAGCATTGGGAGTGACCTTGAAAACAGCTTGAAGAATGGGTCATAAAATCCGAAGTGCCATTGCTAAACAAGAACCTCAATTCATTGTTGAGGGCATAGTGCAAATGGATGAAATGTATCTTTCACATATGGGTTTTAAAAAACAAGGAAGATCCTTGTTGAACAAAACCTTGATTGTTGGTATTTATGAAAAAACAACCAACAATCTGATTGTGAAAGTATTGAAAAACGCAAACAGTAAAAATCTTTTGCAGTTTGCAATAAACCACATTTCTTCAAAGTGTGATGTACATACTGATTCTTGAAAAGGATATCGCGATTTGAAATCGGTTTTCACTAAGCATGAAACAGTTAACCATCAAGATGGCTATGTTTCAAAAACTGGTGTAAATACCAACCAAATTGAGTCAGTATGAAAACATATACGAAGAACATTTAAAACACATATCAAAGTTGCAAAACATCATATTCATTTATATGAAAAAGAAGCTGCATATAAATTCAATAACATACCTAGTTTTGAAACTGTAATGCTATGTTTAATTTAAAAATGTGGGGAGAAGTCCGTAGATAGGTTTTTCTCAGCATTTATGTGATAAAATTTAAAAATAGTACATAAAGGGAGAAAAGCCTAAAATAAATCGTTTATAAAATTTGGGATTATTAAAAATTAAGGTAACATAGTTTAATCCATTTCATTGAGCACGAACAGTATAATATAATTCTTTATTAACTTTCTCATGATATTTTGCTTCTATAGTGTTACTAAGTTTTACTGTTAATTTAATGTAATTCGCTTTATCTTTCGTTTTTGAGTTCCTTAAATAATATTGAATGTGCTTATAAGCATCTTGTTCATGTTTTGTTAAAATAATATTTCCTTGATAATTTGAAATATTACTTTTATTTTTTGGTTCACTTTCTTGATAATCTCAATCCATTACATCTTGAATTAATACCATTAAAGCACCAATAATTTTCGGTGTTGCTAGGGGATTAGTTAATAATTGTTTTGAATTTAAAAAGAAATTTTCTACAATAACTAATATTTTTTCATTTTTAAAATGTTGTTTAATTATTAAAAAGTATTTTTTAAATAGATTTTTACTTTCTAGAACAGTTTTTGCTTCAAATGTTTCATTAAAAATAATATTATTAGTTTCGCTTGAATATATAACAATTCCATTATTACCAATTCCTGCGGGGTCAATTCCGATAATTAAGTCATATTGCATTATTAATCTAATTCATCATTTTCAGCAATTATTTTACATTTTTTATTATGTTCTTTAAGTTCTTTAATATCACTTGGAAAAATATTTTGACAATATGGGCATAATCAATTTTTCATTATTTATTATCCTTTCATTAAAATTCAATTCTATAACACTGATATTATTAATTTTTGCTAGGAAAATTGGCCTCGTAAATAATTTGAAAATTTTAAAAAACATTAAGGCATTTGATTCAATTTTTAATAACTTGCATTTAGCAAGTTATATTTATATTGAACCAGCCCTGCTTAATTTTTTTACAAGTTTAAAAATTATTTTCTCGGCCGCAAAATTTTTTTAAATTTACCACCAACACCTACCAAACAACCGCTCACTGGGGGTGGCGGTATTGGTGTTGGTGAAATTAAGAACTAATACAGTACGTCCCCCAAAACGGGTCTATATACACTAGTTGCCAATCCGCTCCCACCCCAAGGATTACCATTATTCATGGTTAGTATATTTTATTAGGTATCACTCCACTTTTTATTTTTACATGCAAGTCCACATGCTAGCCACTATTTTGAACAACTATGTTATGGTTCACTATTTTATGTCCCTAGCACGTGTTGATAATAGCGGTAAAGACGGTTATAAAATTTGTAAATCTTACAATTACAAAAAAAGACGATACTTATTTCTCGTCTTTTGTGTTAATTGTATTTTAATAAAAAAGGAATTGAGTCTTTTAAAGATAAATTATTGATAATAGAATAATGACTACGGAAGTTTGTTACGCCCCCATTTTTTAATACATTTGAAATATTCATTTTTTAAAGAAATAATATTTTTAATAACCTGTTGTTTTCATGGTTGTTTATATTGAATTCCACTGTAAATATCATTTAATTCAGGAACTATAAATCCATAAATGCCCCCAACTCCAACAGCCATCATTGGATTTTTGTTAGGATGAGGGTATTCAAATATTTTGATATGCAAGACTAAATGTTCTAATAAGTTACAATAAACTAATCTATCAGCTTTTTGATAATCAAAGGGTGAAATCCTAGCTCATTCAGGTGTAGATAATAATATTGCTTTATCTTCATCAATATGATGAATATACAATCCTTCTTTCCCTCTTGTTATACCTTGTGTTTTTTTAGTCATTGTTACAATCCTTCTAAAATTGTTTCACGTGAAACAATTTTAAGCTTAGATAGTTTTTAAATTATTCATATAAGGTTGTAATACCTCAGGAATATTTAATACTTTTGTTTTTTCATTGTAAAAATTTTCTAAGATTGCTGCTACAACACGATCAATAGCTAAACCAGAACCATTTAAAGTATGAGGGATAATTTTACAATTATCATCGTTTTTACTTCTTGTTTTCATTCTTCTACTTTGAAAATCTTCACAATTACTACATGAAGAAACTTCACGATAACAATTTTGTGATGGCATTCATAATTCCAAATCATAAGTTTTAGCAGAACTAAAACCCATATCTCCTGTACAAAGACTAATAACTCGATATGGAATATTAAGACTTTTTAAAATTGATTCGGCATTATTTGTAAGTTCTTCTAATGCTTGGTAAGATTTTTCAGGTTCAACAATCTGTACTAGTTCTACTTTATTGAATTGATGTAATCTAATAATACCTCTCGTATCTCTACCTGCTGAACCTGCTTCTGAACGAAAACAAGGCGTATAAGCACACATTTTAATAGGTAATTGAGAAAACTCAATAATTTCATTGCGATAAATATTAGTTAATGGTACTTCGGCTGTTGGAATTAGATATTGTTCATTAGTTAATTGAAATAAATCTTCACTAAATTTAGGTAACTGTCCAGTACCAAATAAGTTTTCCTTGTTAACAATTAAAGGTGGTAAAAATTCAACATATCCTTTTTTTATATGCGAATCAATCATAAAATTCATTAATACCCTTACTAAAAGTGCACCTTTATTTTTATACATAATAAATCTTGTGCCACTAAGTTTAGTCGCACGTGAAAAATCAATTATATCCAATGCTTCAGCAATATCCCAATGAGGATTGCTTTTTTCTTTAGTAATTTTGCCTCATTTTCTAATTTCAACATTATCATGTTCATCTTTACCAACAGGTACAGAAATATGAGGAATATTAGGGATTTTAGCCATTAAATCGTTTATTTCAAATTCAATTTTTTTTATTTCTTGATTATTAATCATAATTTCTTTTTTTAAAGTACTCATTTTTTCTTTAATTTGATTTACTTCTTGATTTTTTTTAAGGCTAATTAATTCACCAATTTTTTTAGACTGTTTGTTACTTTCTGCTTCAAACTGTTGATTTTTAGTTTTTAAACTGCGAATTTTTAAATCTAATTTCAATATATTATTTAGTTCTTTACTATAGTCTTGATTTCTTGTTTTTAATTTTGCAATAGTTTCTTCAATATTATTACGAATTTTTTCTATATCTATCATTTTTCACCTCTGATTATTCAACAAAAATAGTTTTTTCTTTAGTAATAGGAATTGTTACAATCGAGGAAATAGCATCATCCTCTGTTTTAAATCTAATTAGTTTTACACCAATCGTATTTCTTCCTGTTGTTCTAATATCTTCAAGTGAAAATCTAATAACAGTTCCTTTTAAAGTAATTATTAATAAATCATTAGTACTATAAGTGTTATCTATTGTATTTATTTCAATTAATTTTCCAGTTTTTGGTGTTAATTTCATTGAAATAACACCTTTACCACCACGATTTAATAGGCGATACTCATCAAATGGACTAATTTTACCATATCCTTTTTCACTAATTGATAAAACCAAATTAGTGTCTTGGTTAGCACACATACCAATAACATGAGTCCCTTTTGTGTCAATTCCTTTAACACCAGTTGCGGTTCTTGACATTACTCGTACTTGGCTTTCATGGATTCTTACTGCTCTACCTGTAGCAACAGCAATAATAATTTCATTGTCACCTGTTGTTTTTAAGACACTAACCAATTGGTCATTAGGTTTTAAAGTAATGGCTATCTTTCCATTTTGACGGATAGATTCAAATTGATCTAAAGTTGAACGTTTAATAATACCTTTTTTAGTAACAAAAAATAGATTAGTTTTTTTATCATAACTATCAGATAACGAAATTATAGTTTTAATTGTTTCATTTTTTTCAGTAGAAATTAAATTAATAATTGGTGTGCCTTTGGCTGTTCGTGAATAAACAGGGACTACGTGAGCACGAATACGATAGACTTTACCTTTATTACTAAAAATTAACAAGTCAGAATGAGTAGAAGTAATTAATACTTTGTCAATATCATCACTATTAATATCATTGTCGCCACCAGCACCTTTTACTCCAACTCCACCACGATTTTGTGTACGATAAGTATCTAATGGTAAACGTTTTATATATCCGCTTTTTGATAGTGTAATTACTACTTGCTCTTCTTTTATTAGAGCTTCATCAATAATTTCTCCTTCATAATTTTCAATAATTTCAGTTCTTCTTTCATCTCCGTAATTTTCTTTAATATTTGTTAATTGCGAAATCATTAATTCAACTTGTTTTTCAGGTTCGTTAATTAAGATTCTTAAGCGAGTGATTTCTTCTCCAATTAATACTAATTCATTACTTAGTTTTTCTTGCTCTAAACCAGTTAAACGTTGCAATCTCATTTCTAAAATCGCTTTTGCTTGTTTTTCAGAAAACTCTAATTTATTTTGTAATTCAAATAAAGCTTCGTCTGTTTTTTTAGAAGCTTTAATTAATTCAATTATAGTATTAATATTTTTTAATGCTTTAACAAGACCTGAAATAATATGAAATTGATGTTCATGTTTTTTCAATTCAAAGTTGGCTTTTTTAATAATAATTTCAATTTGGTGGGTAATATAGATTTCTATTAATTCTTTCAAGTTCATTACTTTTGGTTGTTTATTATGTAATGCTAATAAATTAATTGTAAAATATGTTTGTAGTGAAGTAAATTTATATAATTGATTTAAAATAAGTTCAGCATGATCAATATTTTTAATTTCTAACACTAATCTAATACCTTCACGGTTTGATTCATCGCGTAAATCAGTAATATAATTTACTTTTTTTTCTTGTACTGCTTTAACAATATTATTTATCAGATTAATTTTATTAGTTTGATAAGGAATCTCCTCCACAATAATAGCTGCTTTGCCACTAGGTAATTTTTCTATTTTAGTTTTACTGCGCACAGTAATAGATGCTCTACCATTTAAGTAAGCGTTTTTAATTGAATTAACACCTAAAATCATAGCTCCTGTTGGAAAATCAGGACCTTTAATAATATCCAATATCTCCATAATGTCACATTCTGGATTTTTAGCAACATAAATAATTGCTTCAATAATTTCATTTAAATTATGAGGAGGAATACTTGTAGCCATTCCGACAGCAATACCTGTAGTTCCATTGACAAGTAAATTGGGAAAATAAGCAGGCATCACACTAGGTTCTTTTTCCGCACCATCATAATTATCAACAAATGAGACAGTTTCTTTATTTAAATCTTTTACTAACTCGCCTGCCATTTTACTCATTCTTACTTCAGTATAACGCATAGCAGCAGCGCTATCACCATCAATTGATCCAAAGTTACCTTGGCCATCTGCCAATGGATAACGATAGTTAAATTCTTGTGACATTCTTACCATTGTTTCATAAACAGCAGTATCACCGTGTGGATGAAATTTACCAATACATTCACCAACAACACGTGCTGATTTCTTGTATGGTTTATCATAGGTCATTCCTAAAATTGCTAGCGAATACAAAATCCTACGGTGAACAGGTTTTAATCCGTCACGTGCATCTGGTAATGCTCTTGATACAATAACTGACATTGAATACTCTAAAAAACTATTTCTCATTTCTTCAGAAATATTACGATTATATTTATTTATTATGGTTTCTTCACTCATAAATTCACTCCTGGATCATATTTTATTGATTTTTAAGCATCAATGTTTTTAACATACTTAGCATTTTCTTGAATAAATTCTTTTCGAGGAAACACATCTTTTCCCATTAAGATTGAAAATGTTTCATCTGCTTCTGATGCATCATCAATACTTACTTTCCATAAGATTCTATTTTCTGGATTCATAGTTGTTTCCCATAATTGGGTGGCGTTCATTTCTCCTAATCCTTTATAACGTTGGATATTGTAATTAGTTCCGGTAAAATTATTTTTAATATCTTGTAATTCTTGATCGCTATAAGCGTATTTAACAAACTTACCACTATAAAATTTATATAATGGTGGTTGAGCAATATATATATAACCAGCATCAATTAAAGGGCGCATATAACGATAAAAGAATGTTAATAATAATGTTCTAATATGCGAACCATCGACATCAGCATCGGTCATAATAACAATTTTGTGATAGCGAGTTTTAGTAATATTAAATTCTTTACCAACACCACAGCCAAAAGAAATAATAAGATTATTTATTTCTTCATCAGCAAAAACTTTTAGCAAACGCGCTTTTTCAACATTTATAATTTTTCCTCTTAAAGGTAAAATAGCTTGAATTTCTCTACTTCTTCCTAATTTAGCAGTACCACCAGCTGATTCTCCTTCCACAAGAAAAACTTCAGTTTTAGTTGGATCTTTTGATGAACAATCTGCTAATTTACCTGGTAAATTAGAAAATTGTAAAGGATTTTTTCGTGCAGTCATCACATTTTCGCGTGCTTTTTTTGAAGCTAAACGCGCACTTACAGATAAAATAACTTTATTAATGATAATTTTAGCTTCACTAGGGTTCTCTAATAAAAATTTATTAATAAACTTTCCTGTTGCACCTGAAACAATTTTCCTAACTTCAGAGTTGCCTAATTTAGTTTTAGTTTGCCCTTCATATTGAGGATTCGGGTGTTTGATTGAAATAATAGCTAATAATCCTTCTTTAACATCATCACCAGTAAACGCTTCTTCATTGTTTTTTAAAAGATTATTTTTTCGTGCATATGAATTTAATTCTCTTGATAAAGCTAAACGGAAACCATCTTCATGAGTTCCACCTTCGGGAGTATTAATATTATTACAAAATGAGAATAATTGTGCTTCTTCACTTTCGTTATATTGAAAAGCTATTTCAGTATTAATATTACCAATTTCAAGTTCGCCATAAATAATTTCATGTTTTAAAGGTTCAAATTTCTCATTTAAATAAGAAACATACTCTTTAATTCCACCTTCATAATAAAAAGTTTCTTCTTTATTTTCTCGTTCATCAATAACTTGAATAGTAAGACCTTTATTTAAAAAAGCTAATTGTCTTAATCTTGTTTTAATGATAATAAAACTAAAAGTAGTTGTTTCAGTAAAAATAGTTTCATCTGGTTTAAATAATACACTTGTTCCTGTTTTATCACTTTTGCCAATAATTGCTAGTGGCAATTCAGAATTACCACCATTAACATACCTTTGAAAGTAAATATTACCATCACGATAAATAGTAACTTCTAAATACTTGCTTAAAGCATTAACAACTGAAGCACCAACACCATGTAGACCACCAGATACTTTATATGAACCATTGTCAAATTTACCACCAGCGTGAAGAGTAGTAAAAACTGTTTCTACTGTGGAAATATTAGTTTTTGGATGGACATCAGTTGGAATACCACGACCATTATCTTTAACAATAATTTCATTATTCTTAGTAATAATTACAGTAATTTTTGTACAAAAACCAGCCAGTGCTTCATCAATTGAATTATCAACAATTTCTCATACTAAATGATGCAGTCCTCTTTCTGCAGTTGAACCAATATACATACCCGGTCTTTTTCTAACTGCTTCTAATCCTTCTAATACCTGAATGGAACTAGCATTATATGTATTAAGGGGGGTTACGGTACTCACTATTTTTTCACTCTCTCTAACTATTAAATGTTTTCATTAAATTAATAATGAAAACATTTAAACTTTATAAAAATAATTTAAAAAAGATTTACCTTTTTTCTCGAAAAATTATATTTTAGTATATATCTCTATTTATAAATTATACATTTTTTTTGCTTTAAAACAACCTGTATTTTTAAAGTTTATTATTTAATAACGGACTTCTCCCCACATGTACTTGTGGAGGAAACAATGAAATTGAATGAGTTCAATAATACTTTTCAAACTGAAAAACAATGTCTTGCATATATAGCAAGTTTGAAACAAAGCAAATGTATTAGGTGTTCTAGTTTTAATTTGAATACTTCTAATTTAAGAAAAATGAGATGTTTGAAATGTCATCAAACATTCAGTATTCTCACGGGCACTATATTTTCAAAGTCACAAACACCTTTAATATCTTGGTTTTATCTCATCTTTAGATGAATAAACACCAAACATGGAATTCCATCAACTGATGTTGCAAAAGAATTGGGAGTGACCTTGAAAACAGCTTGAAGAATGGGTCATAAAATCCGAAGTGCCATTGCTAAATAAGAACCTCAATTCATTGTTGAGGGCATAGTGCAAATGGATGAAATGTATCTTTCACATATGGGTTTTAAAAAACAAGGAAGATCCTTGTTGAACAAAACCTTGATTGTTGGTATTTATGAACAAACAACCAACAATCTGATTGTGAAAGTATTGAAAAACGCAAACAGTAAAAATCTTTTGCAGTTTGCAATAAACCACATTTCTTCAAAGTGTGATGTACATACTGATTCTTGAAAAGGATATCGCGATTTGAAATCGGTTTTCACTAAGCATGAAACAGTTAACCATCAAGATGGCTATGTTTCAAAAACTGGTGTAAATACCAACCAAATTGAGTCAGTATGAAAACATATACGAAGAACATTTAAAACACATATCAAAGTTGCAAAACATCATATTCATTTATATGCAAAAGAAGCTGCATATAAATTCAATAACATACCTAGTTTTGAAACTGTAATGCTATGTTTAATTTAAAAATATGGGGAGAAGTCCGTCATAATATTTACCTTTGTCTTCTTCTGTTAGTAAGTCCATTTGACATTGATGGGCTTCTTTTAAAATATCATTTGCTTCACTAATTTCCATTTTAGCTTTTTCATATTCTCTTTTTTTGATTAATTTAATGGCTTTTAAATACAATTAACGGGCATCGCCAGCAAGCGCAACAATTTCAAATCCTTTTTCAGATATTTAATTTTTAGTCATACTTTTTCTCCTTATTTTTTTCTTTTAAAAGCAAAATCAATTTGCTTTTCTGGTTGATAATCACTATAAATTTAATACATACAAGCAAATAAGAACAATTAATAACACACACTACTATTCAAAAGCCAATTAAAAACAAAATTTTGTATACATTTAATAAATTATTATGTGAAATTACAATTGTAAACATAATAATTAAAACTGATATTAAACTAATTAAACTAGGAATAATTATTGTTCATAAATATTTAGGTTTAATAAAGTTTAAAATCTTTTTTTCTGTAATTTCTAAATTTATTAAAGGATATTTAAACTTTTTAAAACAAAATGGAAGGTAGAAAAATGAAACATTAAATATTATCATTATTATTAAAAACATAAGTGTTAACAAATAAGAAGTATTAATTAAGATTTTTGTGGATAATAATATTAATGTTGTCAAAATAATAATAGTTAAAAAACTAATAATATAAATTCAAGCAATCTGATGATGATTTTTTAATTTCATTTTCTTTTCCTTTTTACACTTTATTTTCTAAGTTTTTTAAAACAAATTCAATTGCTAATTAGGGATCATTAGTATATTTAATATATTCACGACCTCTAATTTCAACAATATTTGAACCATATTCTGCAGCATCAAGTTTAATTTCATCCATATAAACTGATAACTGTGGCGCTAAAATAATTAAATCCATATTTTTCATTAATATTTTGTGATTACCATAAGCCGAAGAATCAAATGTAATATTAGTAATACCTTTTAATTGTGCTCCAATGCGTGCAGATTCAGCAAACATAGCTGAAGTACCACAGAACCATAACAAATTATTAAAACGTGTTTTTGGGCATTTATTACTTTAATTTTGGTATCTTTTTTAGGCTTTTCTCAGCATTTATGTGATAAAATTTAAAAATAGTACATAAAGGGAGAAAAGCCAACCATATGAATCTAAACCACTAAAAACTGGTTTAATCGCTGAAAATAAAGCATCAGTAAAACTCATTCCTAAAAATTGAATAAAAATATAACCAAAACCTCAAAATACCATCACTGATAAACCATATGGAATAATATCAGCAAAAGATTGTGATACTCCTTGTGGTACAACTTTTGGTAATCTAATAGTTCAATTAAATCTTACAGGTAAATAAAAAATTCAAGGCAAAATTAACCCGATAATAATAGCTGTTAACATACCTGTTGAACCTAAATTTCCAATAAATATTGAAGCGAAATTTTCAGTTGGATTACCATTTCCATCAAGTGCAAAAATTCCTCCTACTGACATCATGAATAAAGAAGATGATGCAGCGAAACCAACCATAATTAAATTGATTTGGCGATTAACTGGTAATTTTTGATTTAACTTTTGACCCATAGCATAGGCAATTCCAAATACAAATCAAATTGATACAAGTCCCATCGTAAAAATATATAAACGATTTAAAAACATTCTTAATTCTAATGGAAATAAATTAGTATTACCAGCAAATGCTGGTGGTACTCACATAATAATTCCAACGAGTGAAGAAAAAACAATAATTGGCAATGTTACATAGAAACCTTCCATTAGACTTCTTAAATACATGTTACCAGCTAATTTTTGTAAAATCGGAATAATATATTTATTTAAAAAGGTATCGATTTTCTTTTTACTTTTGTCTTTTTCGATTAACATAGTAAAAAAATTTCCTTTCTTATAATTTTTAAAGTCCTATTTAGAACTTATTTATATTTAGCACTAATCGTGATATTTTCCTTCTTCTCAAAGCAAAATTTCTTTTTTAAATATCATCTTGATAATTTTCATTGACAATTAAATCATTAATTGTTTTTATTATGTCTTTATTTTTATTTTCATACTTAGCATTAACAAACGTAGTAACTATTTCTTCAATTAAACCAATACCATTAATTCAACCACCAAAAGCAATAACATTAATATCAAAATCACTTACTGCTTTTTGTGCAATTAAAGGTTCTCTCACTAAAGCGCAACGCACACCTTTAATTTTATTAACACTGTTAGCAATTCCAACTCCTGTTCCACATAAAACGATACCTTTGTCAACTTTATTAGTTACAACTAAAACACCAACTTTATGACCAAAAATTGGATAATGTGTACGTTCATTATCATTAGTTCCACAATCAATAACTTCATGATTCATAGTTTCTAATAGTTTTATTAGTTTATTTTTAAGTCTTTTCTCCCTTTATGTACTATTTTTAAATTTTATCACATGCTGGTGCACAAATTACATTTTTATTTTTGCTTCCAATCATAAATGATGCAATTCCAAATGGTTCTATCATAACTGCTAAATCAACAAATTTATTTTCTAATAAACTATTTATTTTTTTGTTAACTTTTACAATATTCTCATCAACAAATTTCGAGGAAACTGTTAGCTTTAATTCTTTTTCAATAAATTTTACTAATTCTTCATAATATTCTTTTGATACATTTAATGCACCAATTGCTATTTTCATAAAAATCTCCTTTTCTTTGTTAAGTAATTATGAATTTAAGATTTGAATTATGAGATAAAAATTTTTCTGTTTCTATTTCTTTGTCAGTAATAACACAATGAATATTTTTAATACTATAAAATTGAACAAAATCTGTTTTATTAAATTTATCATTAGTAACTAAAATATAACGATTTTTAGAGTTGTTTAAAACTATTTCATTAATGGTCCCTTCTTCAAGATTTGAATTATAAATGCCATTATAATCAATACCATTAGCACCAATAAAACAATGATTAAAATGAAGTGTTTTAATATTTTTATTTGCTAACTCTCCAACATATGCACCAGATTTTTTTCTTAATCGTCCACCAATTAAAATTAAAGTGATATTACTATACTTATAACAATTTAATGCAATGAAATGAGAATTAGTAACTACAGTAACATTTTTTCCATTTAAAAAGTTTACTATTTCTTCAAGTGTAGTACCTGTTCCAATAAAAATAACATCATTTTCTATAATTTTTTCACCTGCTATTTTAGCAATTTTATTTTTTTCAATAATAGATATTTGTGTTTTTTCTTCTCTGCTTGTTTCTTGTGTAGTTCAAAAATTATATCCAGGAATTTGAATGCCACCCCAAACTGTTTCTAAAATACCTTCTTTTTTCATGGCATTTAAGTCTCTATTAATTGTCATTGGTGAAATATTTTTTAATTTTTTATTTTTATATAAATCACTGATTTTAATAAAACCATTATTTTCTAACAGTTCAATAATCAGTTTTTTTCGTTCTAATTTGTGCATCTTTTTTTCACCTGTTATGTTTTCTTAAATTTGTTTAAATTTTAACATATTATGTCTTAATTTAAAACTTTATTTTAAATTAAGACATAATTATTTTTCGCCAATTGGTAATACTAGTTGTAATAATCCAATTTCTTCTTCACTTTGAATAATAGTATATTTTTTTGGTCAAGAAATACTTAATGATATTGTTTTGCATTTATAAAATGATTTTATTGCATGAATAATTAGTTTTGAATTAAAAACAACTTTTATTTGCTCATCAATATTTTTATTTTTAATAAAATTGAATTTTTTAAATTGTTCAATAACTTCACCGATATTATCATTATTTGATAAACAATTAATTTTAAAATCATTAGTTCTAGTATTTATTAAAAATTGAATCATTGGCGAAGTATCTTTTTTAGAAAGAATAATCGATAATTCAATAATATTTAAAAAATCTTTAACATTATTAATTTCAACAATTGTTTTCTCTTTTTCTAAAATATTTTTAATAATATCATCAGTGTTTGGATAAATTCCTTCAATCATTCTCGTTTGAAATAAATAATTGTCAATTTCAATAATTAAATTTAAATTATTTTCAAAATAAAAATTAACATTTTTATTTAAGTCATTAGTAATTTTGTCAATTTCATTTAGTAAATAAACTGGAATGTTAAATTCTTTATTATCAACCTTTATTTCTTCTAAATAAGGAATTGTTTTTTTTGCTAAACAATATCCATCAGTGGCAGTAATATATAATTTCTTATTAGAAAATTTAAAATTAATTCCAGTTAACGCTGGTTTACTATTATTATTGGTATTAATTGCAAATGCAATTTGATCATTAATATTTTGTAATAATGTTTTTTTAAACGATACTTTATTTTCTATTTCTTTGTAAAAAGTAATTTTTGGAAATTTTTCAATTGTCATAGTACTAAGTTTAAAAATAAAATCATTGTTATTATTGTTTTTAAAATTACTAATGATTAAATTATTAATTTTAAGTTCAAATAAAAACCATTCATCCTCTAGTTTATTAAAAATATCATGCATAATTTTAGCATTTATTAAAACCGAACCGGTTTTAATAATTTTTAAATATTCGTCGTTTTTTTCTAATTCTGTTTTCATTGATAAATTTCCATTAGAAGCAGTAAGTACTATTTTGTCATTTTCAATTTCTAATAAAAAACATGATAATTCTTCATAATTAGTATTAGAAAGAGTGATTTTAATAATTTTTTTTAATATTTTTAATAGATTAGAACTTTTTATCTCAAATTTCATTGTTTTCTCCTATTTTCTATATTAATAATGGCTTTTCTCCCTTTATGTACTATTTTTAAATTTTATCATATAAATGCTGAGAAAAGCCTATCTACGGACTTCTCCCCACATTTTTAAATTAAACATAGCATTACAGTTTCAAAACTAGGTATGTTATTGAATTTATATGCAGCTTCTTTTGCATATAAATGAATATGATGTTTTGCAACTTTGATATGTGTTTTAAATGTTCTTCGTATATGTTTTCATACTGACTCAATTTGGTTGGTATTTACACCAGTTTTTGAAACATAGCCATCTTGATGGTTAACTGTTTCATGCTTAGTGAAAACCGATTTCAAATCGCGATATCCTTTTCAAGAATCAGTATGTACATCACACTTTGAAGAAATGTGGTTTATTGCAAACTGCAAAAGATTTTTACTGTTTGCGTTTTTCAATACTTTCACAATCAGATTGTTGGTTGTTTTTTCATAAATACCAACCATCAAGGTTTTGTTCAACAAGGATCTTCCTTGTTTTTTAAACCCATATGTGAAAGATATATTTCACCCATTTGCACTATGCCCTCAACAATGAATTGAGGTTCTTGTTTAGCAATGGCACTTCGGATTTATGACCCATTCTTCAAGCTGTTTTCAAGGTCACTCCCAATTCTTTTGCAACATCAGTTGATGGAATTCCATGTTTGGTGTTTATTCATCTAAAGATGAGATAAAACCAAGATATTAAAGGTGTTTGTGACTTTGAAAATATAGTGCCCGTGAGAATACTGAATGTTTGATGACATTTCAAACATCTCATTTTTCTTAAATTAGAAGTATTCAAATTAAAACTAGAACACCTAATACATTTGCTTTGTTTCAAACTTGCTATATATGCAAGACATTGTTTTTCAGTTTGAAAAGTATTATTGAACTCATTCAATTTCATTGTTTCCTCCACAAGTACATGTAGGGAGAAGTCCGTAAATTAATATTATTATAATTAACTATTAATATTATTATAATTAATTATTAATATTATTATAATGTGGATTAATGTTAATAACTTTTATTTCCTTTATTTTTAAGGGAAATTTTAACTTTTTATATGTGAATAATATGTGTAAAGTAATGTGAATAAAATGTGGATTAATTATGTTTCAAACATTGATGAGATAATTTTTCAATCATTTTTTTAAATTCATAATTATTTTCTATATTTTTTTTAACTTTGTTATAAGCATTCATCACTGTTGTATGATCTTTACCGCCGAATTCGTTACCAATTTTAGTATATGATTCATTTAACAAAGTTTTTATTAAGTACATGGTAACATGGCGAGCAGTAGTAACTGTTTTAACACGCGAAGTACTAACTAATAATTTCAAAGGAATGTTGTAATAGTCAACAACAATATTTTGTATTTTTTTAATAGTTAGTTTTTCTTTTAATGAATTACTAGTAATTTTAAAAGCTTTCATTACATCGTCTAAAACTATGAGATGATTTGGTTTTATATATAAAATGCTGTAAAAAATTAATCGATTTAGAGCACCTTCTAATTTTCTGACATCGCTATTAAAATTTAATGCAATAAAATTTAAAGATTCTTCTGTAAAAATAGTTGGATCATAATTTAAAGATTTAATTTTTTCTTTTAATATTATTAGAGCAGTTTCAAAATCTGGAGAATCAATACCTACACTTAAACCACTTTGAAATCTTGAAACATTTCGCTCTTCAAAACCATATAAATCATCAGGATGTTTATCTGAAGTGATTACAATTTGTTTTTCTTTATTAACAAAACTATTAAATATATGAAAAAAAAATTCGTTAGTTTTACTGCGGTTAGCTAAAAATTGAATATCATCTACTAAAAGCACATCATATTGATTGAAGGAATCCTTAAATTTTTCAATATTAGAAATATTTCGTTTAATAATATCAGGAATCATTCGACCAAATTCTTCAGAAGATAAGTAAAGTATTTTTTTTTCACCATGGTATTTATTATTTACTTCATTTTCTATAGCATGTAATAAGTGAGTTTTACCTAAGCCAGAGTTTCCATAAATAAATAAAGGATTTCAATATTTACCAAGTTTTAAAGTAATAGACAAAGCTGATTGAAATGCTTCATTATTAGAATCACCTTTAATAAAATTGCTAAATTGAAATTGTTTCTTATTTTGTTGAGTTTTATTAAATTCAATAAAATCTTTTTCTTCATATATTTTTTGCTTTTTTACTTCGTTTAATTCTAAAAATTCAATTTTTAAATTTTGTTGAATAATTCTATCTAGTAATTCTTTAACTTTAGTAGATAAATTTTTAGTTAAAATTTCTTTAGCAAATGTTGATTCAACAATTATCAGACATCTATCTTCAAAAATATCATAAATATAAGTATTTTTGATGTATGTATTAAAAATACTTGGATCAATCATTTCATCATATTGCAAAAAATTCCTAACTTTATTTCAAATATTTTGATAAGTTTCTTTTGTTTTATCAATATTATTCA